>NZ_CP132939.1:4800000-6616843 GCF_051013345.1 Tunturiibacter gelidiferens | reverse complement strand
AAAATTGAAACCCGTTAGAATCTCGTTCCATTACCTTCTATCAGAGTGACGATCTGGTCAACTTTGGCGATGGCGAATCTTTCCTTTGTGCCGCTGGGCCAGTGAACTTCGATTGAGTCGATGGTCGTGACGTCCCCGAGCCCGAAGTGAACACGAGGGTCGTGAGTGGAGGCGAAGCTGCCTCCTGAAGTAACGTCTCCGCGCTGTTTCTGGCCGCCCGCGGTGAGATAGACCGTGGAACCGATGGCGTCTCTGGGACTCTTTGGACCTCCTACAAGTTTCAGTTCGATCCAATGATGATGGTCTGGGTAGACGTTGCGGAGCAGGCCAGGGTGACCGTCCAGGCCATTGATGACAACATCCAGTTTGCCGTCGTTGAAGAGGTCGCCGACGGCCATGCCGCGGCCGACGTAAAGGTTTGCGAGAGCTGTGCCTTCGACGGCGGGCTCGAGATCAAATTTTTTGCCTTCGATATTGTGAAAGAGGAGTGGGCGTTGCGCCCAACTGGTTCCCCAGGATGTGTGGTCGACCTGCGGATAGACGTGGCCGTTCGCGATGATGAGATCCTTCCATCCGTCATTGTCGAAGTCAAAGAACGCTGTGCCCCATCCCAGGAATGGAATTGTAGGCTCGGCAATTCCCATCTGGTAGCTGATATCGGTGAAGTTGGCGTCGCCATCGTTGCGGTAGAGCGGGTTGTAATCGTCCGAAAATGTTGTGTTGTAGATATCGAGCAGGCCGTTGTTTCGATAGTCGCCGACTGCGATGCCCATCGAGGCTGTTTCGCGGCCGTTCTCGTTGAGAGCGTATCCGGAGGCGTAACTTGCGTCTTCGAACGTGCCGTCTCCCTTATTGATGTAGAGATAGTTTGGAGTCGAATCGTTTGCGACAAGAAGGTCCGGCTTGCCGTCGTTATTGATATCAACGAAGACAGAGGCGAATCCGTAGTAGCCGTTCTTGTCGGAGACTCCGGCTTTTTCGCTCACGTCGGTGAAGGTGCCGTCGCCGTTGTTGTGGAAGAGGTGATCCGGTTCGCCTTTGAGACCACGTGGGCCGCACATGACTTTTTCGCCGCGAAACTGGCAGAAGCTGTAGGAAACTTCTTTGCCGCCGGATCCGGGCTGATTCGCGAGGTCGTAATGAACGTAGCCGGGAACGAAGAGATCCAGCCGTCCATCGCCGTCGTAGTCACCCCAGGTGGCGCCGGTGGACCAGTTGCCGAGAGTGACCCCGGCTTTCTCGGCGACGTCAGTGAAGGTTCCGTCGTGGTTGTTGTGGTAGAGGCGGTTCCTGCCGAAGTTGGTAACGTAGATGTCGGGCCAGCCGTCGTTGTCGTAGTCGGCTATGGCGACGCCGATTCCCCAGCGGTCATTGGTGACGTGTGCCTTCGCGGCGACGTCGGTGAAAGT
Organism: Tunturiibacter gelidiferens; assembly: GCF_051013345.1. GTDB lineage: Bacteria > Acidobacteriota > Terriglobia > Terriglobales > Acidobacteriaceae > Edaphobacter > Edaphobacter gelidiferens_A. The sequence continues at coordinate 6,615,434 of NZ_CP132939.1, read as the reverse complement.
TCCGTCGTGGTTGTTGTGGAAGAGCGCAGCATGGGGCGGTGTTGCTTTGCCACTCATGGCGTCATAGGTTGAACCGTTGACGAGGTAGATGTCGAGCCAGCCGTCGTTGTCATAGTCGATGAGTCCGACGCCAGATCCGTTTGTTTCGATAATGAATTTCTTTTCCGGAGTTCCCATTGCGTGGGTCCATGTGGTTAGTCCGGCTCTTCCCGCAATGTCCTGAAAGATGATGGGACCACTCTTTACGAAACCTCCAGCGGTGATGGGCCTTTTCTCTTCATCGAGGACTGCGGGGTGGGCGCCTGCGGTGTTGGCTCCCCCATTGCTGACGCCTGGCCGCCCTCTTGAGGCTTGTCAGACTGTGTGTCGGTTGAACGGGAGTTTGGGGCGGTGGATTGTGCGACCGATGCCGCAGTGTTGCAGAAGAGCGTTGCGGAGAGAGCAGCGACGACAGACAGCGAACCGAAACGGGAGCGATGAGGAAGGGTCACTAGCGTGTCCTTGAAGTTCAGATTACGAGTTCGCAGGAGTGAGGTGCAGGTATTCATCGATTTCCCGGAAGGTTGCAGCCTCATGTTTACCATACGAACCCGTAGACGTGATTGAGAGTGTTGTTTGCACTGACGCTACTCTGTTTAATTTGCTGGTGACGAGGATCGGCCCTTTCCTTCGGTGAGGTCGAGGATGCGATCGACTGAGGCAGGAGGGTCGAAGAGTTCCGTCTGACCGTTGGGCCAGCGAATCTGAATGCTCGTGAGGTGCGTCTCCTGGCCGAGGCCGAAGTGGAGACGGAGATCGCTTGACGAGTTATAGCTGGAGCCGTCGCGAACCTCGTCGACCCAGAGACGTTTTGCAGATTTCATGGTGACGCGAGCGCCGATGGCATCGCGATTGGAGGATGTACCGATGAGATGAAGGCCGAGCCAGTGGTCCTGATTTTGCGCGAGGTTGACTAGAAGCATCGGTCGGTCGCTGAGGTTGTTGATTACGGCTTCGAGGCGTCCGTCGTTGAAGAGATCCGCGATTGCAAGTCCGCGGCTGGAGCGTGGCTCGACGAGCCCGGGGCCTGAGATCTTGCTGATGTCGCGGAACTTGCCGTTGCCTAGATTGTTGTAGAGGAAACGAGGTTCGCGGTAGGAGGAACCTAGTTTGGCGGAGTCGACCTCGGGATAGACATGGCCGTTGGCGATGAGAAGGTCCGGCCATCCGTCGTTGTCGATGTCGGCGAACATAGCTCCCCAGCCGAGAGCATCGGTGTTGATGCCGAGTCCAGCGGCGAAGGTCATGTCGGTATAGGTGCCGTCGCCATTGTTGCGATAGAGGGTGGAGGTGTCGTCGGAGAAGTTGGTTTTGAAGAGGTCAAGCTTGCCGTCGCCGTCGTAGTCGGCGGTGGTTGAGCCCATGCCGGCCTGTTCGCGGCCGTCTTCGTTGAAGGCTACACCGGCGTCGGCGGCGGTGTCCTTGAAGGTTCCATCATGGTTGTTTCGATAGAGGATGGCGGGGGTGGAGTCGCAGGCGACGTAGAGGTCGGGCCAGCCGTCGTCATCGTAGTCGAGTGTGGTGATGGAGAAGCAGTAGTGGCCTTGAGTGCGCTCGAATCCGCTGGGCTTGCTGACGTCTTCAAACTTTCCGCCACCGAGGTTGTGGTAGAGGATGTTGGGTGCGCTCTCGAGACCGCGAGGGCCGCACATGACGGGGACTCCCTTCCAGATGCATCCCGAGGTCTGGCCGGGTGTTGGGGTGCGAGCGAGGTCGAAGTGCACGTAGTTGGCGACAGCCAGGTCCAACTTGCCGTCGCGATCGTAGTCGATGAAGGCGCAGCCGGTGCCCCACTCTTTGCCTGTACCGGCGACGCCTGACTGCTCCGCCACCTCCTTGAACGTCCCATTGCCCTGGTTGTGGAAGAGGCGGTTTTTGCCATAGCCGGTGACGTAGATGTCGTCGAATCCATCGTTGTCATAATCTCCAACGCATGCTCCCTGGCCCCATCCTGTGGAAACCAGGCCAGCCTTTACGGTGACGTCGGTGAAGGTTCCGTCGTGATTGTTATGAAAGAGATGATTGGTGGGCTTTGCCTGGCCGGCTGCGGAGGTTGTGCCAGGCAGATTGGTGCCGTTGACGAGAAAGATGTCGGGCCAGCCGTCGTTGTCGTAGTCGAGGATGGCAACGCCGGAGCCGGTAGCCTCGATGATGTAACGCTTGGATTCAACGCTTCCGTTGACATCGCGAACCGTAATGCCAGCCTTCAAGGCGACATCCACAAACCACGCCGGGGGCGGATGATCGGTCGTTGGTGGATAGGGCTGCTGCGCTCCGAATGCGGTCGAAGCAAAGAGGATGATGACCGCGTTTCGAAGAAGGAGCTAAACTTCATGGCTTTGGGGCCGTCGCCGGAGTGGTCGACGCTTTAGATTGCGAAGAGGTTCCCATGGCAACTGTCTTCAGAATCTTTCCACCCTCTTGAATGACATAAAGATGGTTTGCGGGGAGGTCAGTAAGTCTGTCTGTCGTGCCGGACGGCCACTTGATTTCCACCGAATCTGCTTTGGCAGAGTGATCGAGGCCGAAGTGGATTCGGAGATCGTTCTGCGAGTAGTAACTGCCGCCGCTTCGAACTTCGTCGATTTGAATAAAGGGTTTGGCGTTGTCTGGTATCGGCGTTGTGACGCTGATCTTTGCGCCGATGCCAGAGCGGTTGGATTTTGTACCGACGGTGCGGATCTTGATCCAGTTGCGGCCCGTCGTCGATTCGCAGCGGAGCAGCTGGGGAAGGCTATTGATGCAGTTGACGACGACGTCCACTACGCCGTCGTTGTCGTAGTCGCCGAAGGCGCAACCTCTGCCGGGGGCGGGTGTTGTGATGCCGGGCCCACCTTGCGCGGTCACCTCTTCGAACTGCCCATTGCGCAGATTGCGGTAGAGGTACTTGTGTTCGGCGTAAGGCGCGTCGATGGCGGTTCCGTCGACTTCAGGATAGACGTGTCCGTTACAGATGAAGATGTCGGGCCAGCCGTCGTTGTCCATGTCGAAGAAGCCGACGCCCCAGCCGAGATAGCGGGTATTGACGCCGAGTCCGGACATGTAGGTATGGTCGTCGAAGTTTCCGTCGCCGAGATTGACGTAGAGCGAATCGGTGTCGCCGGCGAAGTTTGTTTTGACGATGTCGAAGCGGCCGTCGCGATTGAAATCGCCAATGGATACACCCATACCGGCTTGCGGCTTGCCGTCAGGAGAGTATGCGATGCCAGCCTCGATGGCTACATCTTTGAAGGTGCCGTCTTTTTGGTTTTGGTAGAAGGTGGCAGCGGTGGAGTCGTTGGCGACGTAGATGTCGGGCCAGCCGTCGCCGTCGATGTCGGAGACAGCTACGGAGAGTCCGTAGGTGCCGATGGTGTCCCACATGCCGGATTTTTGTGAGACGTCTGTGAAGGTGCCGTCGCCGTTGTTGCGGTAGAGAATGTTTTTGCCGCCCTGGAGGCCGGGAGGACCGCATGCCACCTGAATTCCCTTATAGGCGCAGCCGGCGGCTTCGGGGAGAGGAGCTGTTTTGATGTCGAAGTCGATGTAGTTGGCGACAAAGAGGTCGAGATGGCCGTCGCGGTCGTAGTCAAGAAAGGCACAGCCGGAGTTCCAGCGCGTCTTTGACTGGAGCAGGCCAGCCTTCTCTGTAACGTCGGTGAAGGTGCCGTTGCCATTGTTGCGATAGAGGACGTTCTGCCCGTAGTAGCTGACGAAGAGGTCGTTCCAGCCGTCATTGTTGTAGTCACCAACACAGCAGCCCTGTCCCCATCCGGCGCGACCAACCCCGGCTTTGAGGGTGACGTCGGTGAAGGTGCCGTCACGATTATTTTTGAAGAGGCGGGAGAGGGGCTCCTGACCTTTGGGGAAGCCTTCCAGTCGAGTGCCGTTGACAAGGAAGATGTCGATCCAGTCATCGTGATCGTAGTCGTAGAAGGCTACGCCGCAGCCGGTGGTTTCGAGCAGGTATCGATTTTTGTGTTCGCCGCCGTAGATCGTCTTTGCGTTGAGTCCGGACTGGCGTGCGACGTCGATGAAGCTGATGTCGAGAGGAGTGCCTGTGACGGGAGAGGAAGTCCCTTAGGGGCAGGACGGGGCACGGCGTCATAGGTGGGGCGCGATCCCATCTGCTGGGCCGTCTGAGAGGTCTGCGGCGAGGCCAGAGCCAGAACGTCGTCAAACGAAAGAACCAGTGCAGTGGTGGAGAGCGAGGTAAGAAAGTTACGGCGAGACCAATTCAAATGGACACTCCTAAGGCAATGGCCCGGCACTGACGTTCGAGACTCTCTTCGCCGTGGTAATTGTAATCACAAAATTGGAATGGGTTGAAGTAGTCTCGAAATCGGTACACGGTGTAGAGAAACCTGACCTCCAGAGATAAAAACGGCTCGAACGCACTGTAGTCCCGCCATCTATGGATGAGCGGAAGGAACATCTGCTGCGGTGGAAGTATTCGAGAGAAGCTTCTTAGCTTTTTGTCGTTCGAGAGCGGCATCGGCGCCTCGTCCTTGTCTGTCGAGAGCGTCGGCCAACGCGGAGTGTGCCTCGCTGTAGTTTGGGTCTGCTTCAACTGCAGTTTGCAATTGAAATATCGCATCGGCCGTCTTGCCTTGCTTCAGGAGGGCCTTGCCGCTATCGAGGGCAAAGTTGGCACGTTGTCGACTGACAGCGATACGGCTGAGGGATGCGGCCTTTTTGCGTTCGGCGGCGGCGCCTTCAGAGTCTCCCTGCTGAATGAGGATTGCGGCAAGGCTGATGTGTGGACTTGGTTGGTTGGGTATAAGATCGATGGCACGTCGCAGGGCTGATGCGGCCTTTTCGGGCTCGTTATTATTTTTGTAGACATTGCCAAGTAGGGCCCAGGCCTCGCCGTTGTTGGGGCGTAGTGCGGTGGCGTTCTCAAGTTCGGCCTGGGATTCTGCGAAACGTCCGAGCTGCATGTAGAGTACGCCAAGTGTGTAGGGCGGATCAGGCAAACTGGGATCTAATCGCTCCGCGCGGAGGAACTCCGCGACCGCTGCGGTTGGATCGTCTTTCAACTTCAGGGCCAGTCCGAGATCGTAGTGGAGATGTGAGTTATCAGGTTCGATCAGGAGACCTGCACGAAATTGCTCTATGGCGTGGTTGAGATCGCTCTGCTGAAGATATGCGACGCCGAGGTCTTGCCGCAGGGTAGGATTGTCCGCGTCCAGCGCGAGGGCTCGCAGGTAGAAGATGATGGCTCCCTTTGCGTCGCCCGTTTGTACGAGAGCGAGTCCGAGGTTCGTGAGTACGGCAGAGTCCTGGGGTCGCGCGGCGACGACCTGTTGAAAGAGAGGTATAGCTTCACGAGGGTTGTCGTTCGCTTGCAGGGTGAGGGCGATTTCGTATTTGATGTCCGTCGATCCAGGATCAATGACCAGCGCATGTCGCAGTACCGTAAGTGCCATCTCTTCCTGCTCGTTCGCGCGCAGGGCACGACCAAGTTGCAGCGCATACTCCACGTTTTCTTTGACCAGGTCATTCGCTTTGGTGAGTTCGCTGACCGCGTCTGCGAGGTCCCCGTGATTTAGAAAGACGGAGCCGAGGTGATAGTGCGCGGATGCTAGTGACGGCTCTAGTGAGATAGCACGTTGAAATTGGACTGAGGCGTCACTGTAAGTCTGTTGTTGTGCGAGGATCGTGCCCAGACTATCGTGCAGAGCGGCATTGTCAGGCGAATTGGAGAGAGCTAACTCCAACTGCTTTTGTGCGGTGGCCGGCTCTCCTGTTGCTGCGAGGGCGGCAGCGTAGGCGATGGAGGCCTGGGGCGTGAGTGGCTGTGATGCATCGCTCTTCGTTTCGTCGAGCAGTTGAAACATTTGCACCGATTTCTGATATTCGCGAAGCTGAGAGTACACGATCGCCAAGTTGAGTATGGCGTCTGAATTCTGCGGATCGAGTTTGTGGGCCAGTTCGAGTTGGTCCGCAGCGTATGCGAGATCTCCCTCAGCGAGTAGTACAGTGCCAAAGGCACTGTGGCCTGCGGCAACCTCGGGGGCTAGTTTTACGACTTTTGCAAATTGAATGTGTGCGGAAAGTAGATCATTCTGACGATACGCTACGGAACCGGCCCGAAACGCTTCGTCGGCTTCCTTTACTCTGTCGGGTGTAGCGGTCTGTGAAGAAGCTGCTGGCATGGAGGCAGTTTGTGCCTGCGCTAGCGGAGTGATCGTCGTAAGGACGCTGCACAGCAGAAGCGAACGTGTCTGGAAGAGTTGCATGTCAGCACGATTGTAATCATGGATGGAGGGGATGGGGATTGCTCGTCTGAGCTGGGGCCTGCGCAAAGTCCACATAGTCGCGGCCGATGTAGAGTCGATATCTGGTGGTGTAGGGACCTGGCAAGATCTGCAGAGGAGTTGGACGGCGGAGGGTGACGTCTTTGGCGGAGTGGACGGAGAGGAGATCGTGGCCTCCGATGTCCATGACGACGAAGGTATTGCCAGCCACGAAGCCGCAACCGTATGCACCTGGTTGTAGCCTATGCCCTTCGATGTCGATGGATTCCTCAGTGATTAGATAAGCCTGATATTTCTCCTGGACCGAACTGGAGTAGCCTGCCGTATCCACCAGGGCGACTAGAAGGAGCGCGTCCTTCGTGAATTGCACTCCCCGGAGTTTCTGGCTTGAACTGGCGCACTCTGACCTCGGAAAAAGACCGTTGTCGGCAGGAACTTCGTTGCTTCAGTGGCGGTCAGAACTCTCGTTCCGATCACAGGCGCCGAATCGATCTGATATGGTCCGAGGGCTGGAGCCGCTGCGTGTAAAGAAGGAGTTGCAATGGTGAACAGCAGGATGGAGCGCAACGATTTACGGATCATGAGCGGCATCTTATCAGCCGCATCGGACTTCGTCGTGAGAGCGGGTGTCAGCATGTAGACTGGTGATCTTTTGGAGAGGGAGATACCATGCGGGCTGCTTTTTCTTTGGTCGCAATGCTTGGCGGGATCGCGGCCGCCCAGACTGGAGCGCTGCGGCCAGTCGATGCTTTTCCGGTGAGCGAAGACGGGCCGGCGATTCGACGTCATGTTGAAGCAGGAAAGCCATTTACTGTCGCGGGATCGCGCGGCGTCATGCCTGGACAGCAGGAGGGGACATTTGAGGCGTGGGTGTTGCCCGTGAAATTGCTCAGCCACTTCGCGATTCGGGCGAATGTGGAAGGCTATGCGGTGCCGATCGACCTGAACGCGGATGCAGCGGAGATCGAGGTGTTCCCCGATCACACGGTGATTACTTATTCGCATATCGCCTTCACCGTGAGGCAGATTATGTTTTCGCCTGATGATGCAGAAGACGGTACAGGTGCGGTTGTTTTGTTCCAGATCGATTCGACGCGGCCGATGGATCTGACGTTCAGCTTTACGCCGGAGATGCGGCCGATGTGGCCACAGCGTAGCCAGGGCGTTCCATCCGCGGAGTGGGTTAAGCGACAGGATGGCGGGTTTTATGTGCTTCATACCGACTTCCCTGACTTGGCGGGAGCTGTGGCGATGCCGAATACACAGCCGGGAGTTTTGGCTCCGTATCAGGAGAAGCCGAAGTTCTATCCGCTGGAGCTGAGGCTGCAGTACGATCCCAAGCGAGATACGAACCGGTATTTTCCGCTGCTGATGGCGATGGGAAACACCGTCGAGATGGCGACCAACACGGTGCTGCAAGGCAAGCTGGAACGTCTGAATGCTGAGTTGCCGCAGATCTATGCGAAGCACGCTGAGCGATATCGGCAAATGAGGGATAGTTTGACGGCGATTCGCACTCCAGATGCTGGGTTGAACGATGACTTCGGTTGGGCCGCAATGTCGATTGAGCAGTTGCGGGCGAAGGCGCAACCTAGCGGCGAGATTGGGTTGGTTGCGGGATATTACTCGTCTGGCGATTCGGCTCGGCCTGGATTTGGCTGGTACTTTGGGCGCGACAGCTTGTATACGCTTTATGCGGTGAATGGCTTTGGCGACTTCGGATTGGTCCGCGACGAGCTTGAGTTCCTGATGAAGAGGCAGCGTGATGATGGGAAGATCATGCACGAGTATCCGCAGACTGCGGCTTATTTCGAGTGGAAGAACTTCTCTTACGCTTATGCTGCTGCTGATTCGACGCCGTTGTTTCTGACTGCAATGCTGGACTACGTTCGGACCAGCGGCGATGTCGATTTTCTACGGAAACATCGAGAGATTGTTGAAAAAGCCTGGCGTTTTGAGACGACCCATGACACCGATGGTGACGGGATCTACGACAATTCGCAGGGGACTGGGTGGGTGGAGAGTTGGCCGAGCGGGATGCCGCATCAGGAGGTCTATCTTGCGCTGCTTGATCAGCAGGCTTCGGCTGCGATGTCGAAGCTGGCTGGGTTGCTGGAGGATAAGGCTACGGCTGATGCTGCCAGCGCTCGTGCTGCGGATCTGGCGAAGAAGATTGAGGCTGAGTATTACGATTCGGCGCGACAGGCTTATGCGTTTAGCCGGAACGCTGATGGGACTCTTGATCGTACTGCTACGGTTTATCCGGCGATTGCGTGGTGGAACGGCGGAGAAGGGCTGGCTCATCCGCAGGCGAGCTTTCGGCGGTGGGATTCGCATGATTTTTCTACCGACTGGGGGCTAAGGGATGTGGCTGAGAGCGATCCTTTCTATGATCCGATCAGTTATCACCAGGGGTCGGTCTGGCCTTTGTTTACCGGGTGGGCGTCGGTGGCGGAGTACCGTGCGGGACGCCCGCTGGCTGGCTATGCGCACCTGATGCAGAATGCGGATTTGACCACGGCGCAGGATCTGGGCGCGGTGACGGAGTTGCTGTCGGGTGCGTTCTTTCAGCCGTTCGGGAGGAGTACCAGCCATCAGCTGTGGTCATCAGCGATGGTGATTACTCCGGCGTTGCGTGGATTGTTTGGTGTTGATATCGATGGACTCGCGAGCTCGGTTCATCTTGATCCGCATCTGCCTGCCGATTGGGATCATGCTTCGGTTGAGCGGCTTCATGTGGGCGCTTCTGTTTGCTCGCTGGAGTATCAGCGTGAGGTGCGTGGTCTGGTAGTGAAGCTGAGTACGCTTTCCGGTCCGACGGTTCGGCTGGAGAGTGTCGTGAAAGATTCGCGGGTTTTGGCGGATGGTTCGTCGGTTGTTTTTGCATTGCCGGCGGTTGAAGTCGCGGTGCCGCATGGGTTGCCGCTGCCGGGAGCGCGGACGTCGCAGATGAAGGTGCTGAGCGAGGTCTCGGAGAAGCACTCGCTGAGGCTGGAGCTTGAGGCAGAGGGGGCACGGTCGTTGAACTGATCGTTCGGCGGAATGTGGCAAAGCTGAATCTCCATGTTGAAGGTGGAACGCTTGCGGGTACGGCAGCAGGCAAGGGCACCGGGTTGGAGAGGCTGGTGGTGAAGTTTCCGCAGGGCACTGGCTATCAACAGAGTCTTGTCATTTTGAGCTGGTAGGAGGGGTCCCGCCCCCGGGGGTACCCTCCTTGAAGCCTTTTATTATGAGTTATATAGAAAAATTTCCTCTTGTAAATATTTCATACTAAAGGGGTTATAGGTAAAAATTTCTTTCTAAAGGGTTTATGGGTTAAAGGGAAAGATCCCGCTGTGGAAGCGGGATCTTTCGCTGTATCTAAGTATAGCTTCCCGGGTGGAACTAATGCGCCACGCGTAACTGCTTGCGTTGGAGGTAGTTGAGTGCTTCAGAGGCTTGACAGGTTTTTCGTCCGTTCCCAAGGCGATTCTTTGGTGCGCCAGCGTTCTCGGTGGATCGTGCTAGTGCTGGGTGGAAGTTAGAACAGGATTGAAGGCAACCACGCGCCGACAGGATCGTTATACAGCCCGGTGCTCATTAGGGTCATGGGTTGAACAACGCGGAGTCCATTCTGCAGGCACCACCGCAGTAAAGCGCTGTTGCGTGAGGGGACGAGGATTCCGGGGCCGGCAAAGGAATCTACGGAAGCGATCAGCGCCTGCATATCCAGATTCGTCTCCGACGTGGAGTGGCCAAAAAAGGCGAGATGGGTTGTATATCCGGTAACGCGTTCTCCTCGTTCAACCACCAGGGCTGTGCCATCTGAGATAGCTTGTTCTAACTCGATGGCACAGTCAAAGCCATGAACGCGGCGAGAGAGTGAGTTGCAGGCGTCCAGGTCGGCTGGTGAAGCGGGCCGCACGTGGCATCCGGGAACGCTTCGTTCGCGAGTCCGTCCCTGCAGGCAGCAGAGCGGCTCACGGACGTCGAAGCCGAAAGAGGTGTAAAGCGAGAGGGAGCGATTGTGAAAGGCCGCCTGGACCAAGCGTACTCCGGCGGCGCCACGATCACGGGCGCGATCCATCACGTTCTGCATCAGCAGACGGCCAACCCCCGTGTTCTGTACCGCAGGGTCAATCGTGATCGGTCCAACTCCGCGGATGACGGAGCTTTCGTCAAGGATGTTGCTGCCGACAACCCGGCCGCCGATCTCTGCCACTACGCAATAACAGTCAGGGTCTGAGAACAGCGAGGAGATGAGAGCTATGGTCACCTCAGGTTGGGGGAAGTCGGGTGGAAAACCGTGAGCAGTGTTGATGGCCGTGAAGGCGTCGTAGCAGATTTGCCCACAGGTTGCGGCGTCCTCTGATCTGGCAGATCTGATAACGACAGGTGTATCTTTCGATGGCATCGGAAACGCTTCCTCCTGTTGAGTGCAAGAAGTCTACCAATGCGGCATCGGAGCGTACGGGCAAGCGGAGCAAGCTCGTAGTTGCTCAATCGCCGATTTACGCGAGGTGGCGACCTGAAAGCCCGGCTGCGAACGTCGGCTGCGGCGCCGCAGTCACATGGACTGCGGCGACAGCGGTCCGTCAGGAATCGATCTGCTCGCCGGGCTTTCAGGCTCGCATCCATGATTGCAGAACACGGATTGCAGAACACGCGGTTTCAGCGAGTCTAACGAGCTTGCGCCTGGGAGTGAACCAACCAATCGGAGAAACGTACTGCTCCCAACAGATCAGGGTGGTCGGGAACGAGGGCATTTTCAGACACTTGTCCTCCGTAGTAACCGAGACTCGGATCGGTCTCGACCTGGCGCGGATCGTTTCTTGCTTTGAGAAACTCTCTTGCCAACTCATCCTGCCGCAGACGATCCGGCCCGGCCACGTTGATGTAGCCGTTCTTGGGCGGCTGGACAGCAACCTTCGCGACAGCCGCTGCAATGTCCTCGGCTGCGATCGGTTGCATGAGCACATCGGATATGCGAACGGTTTTTCCCGAGGTCGCGGTATCAACTAGGGGGCCGACGAACTCGAAGAACTGCGTTGCGCGCACAATGGTGTACGGAATTCCCGAAGATTTGATTGCGTTTTCCTGCGCGACCTTGGCTCGCATATAACCGATGTTCCCCATACGGTCCACGCCTACTATGGAAAGCGCAATGTGATGCTGGACCCCTGCTGCGGCCTCCGCGGGGAATAGATTGCGCGCGGAGGTCTCAAAGAAGTTGAGCACCGCGGAGTCTTCGAAGGATGGTGAGTTTGTGAGATCAACGACTACCTGGGCGCCTCGTAAAGCTTCGGTCAGCCCCTGCCGGTCAGCAGGTCAACGGTGCTGGCCGAGGCTGCAAGTACGTCATGATCTTGTTTTTGAAGGATACGAACAACTTTGCTTCCGATGAGGCCGGTACCGCCTAACACTACTATCTTCATTGGTGTGTCCTTTCCTTATTCGCCGTGGCGAATCGTTCGACTTGCGTCACTCCGTGACGTCAGCGGCTTGTGTAAGCAAGGACAAGATAGGGACACGATCTGTGACACGGCACTGCTCTTTTTCTGTCTGGAGGGGACAAACGCCGGGAAAATCAGTGATTTACAGTGGGGGCGTGATCCGAGCAGAGATCGAAGCCAGCTTGGCGGGGTTGATCACCCACATGATCTGCTCGATCTCCGCAGCCGACGCATCGCCGGATACGAGTCCATAAGCCCGGCCTTGCCGGGAGACGAGCGCGGCGACACTTCCGTTCGCCTCGACCCAGGTGATGGTCGCGCCCGTCCACCAATGCGAGGCAAACGAGGCAATGAACTTCGCCACCTTTGCACGGCCGCGGATGGGTGCCAGCGCGGCTCGCACTGCTCCGCCGCCGTCGGAGGTTGACACCGCATCCGAGCCGAGAAGCTGTTCCAGGGCGGACAACTCCCCTGCTGGGCGGCGGTGAGGAACGCGCGCAGCAGGCGCTCCTGCTCGGCTTTCGTGGCCGGCGCTCTCCGTTCGTCCGCGATGTGTTTGCGAGCACGCGTCACGATCTGGCGAACGTTGCTCTCGGTCACGTCGAGCACTGCGGCAATCTGGCGGTGGGAGTACTCGAAGGCCTCCCGGAGCACATAGGCAGCCCGCTCGGTTGGCCGCAATTTCTCCATCAGAAGCAGGACGGCGAGTTCAAGAGCTTCGCCGCGTTCCGCTCCAAGGGTCGGGTCGGCGCTGGTATCCACCGGCTCCGGAAGCCATGGTCCGATGTAGGTTTCGCGCCGGGAACGCGCCGACTGAGCGATGTTGATCGCTATCCTGGTCGCCACGGAGACGAGGTATGCCACGGGTTCGAGCACAGCCGACCGATCGGTGGTCTGCCACCGCAACCAGGTCTCCTGCACCACGTCTTCGGCTTCTGCCACGGTGCCGAGCATACGATACGCAACGCCAAATAATCGCGAACGCGAGCCGAGGAACACCGCTGTGGCGCTGTCCAGACTGCTGACGTCGGAGGAGTGTTCTGGCGGCATGTTGATATTTTAGGACTCCGTGGTTGCGCGGTGTCAGGCATAGCGAGTCTGGATCGGGCAGGTCAGTGCCGGGGAACGCGCTTTTCGTCAGGAATGGTTCTGGATTGACGCGAAATCGCCGATGCACTCGTTGAACAGTTCGGGATAACCAGTGCACCGGTGCGTGCCGGTAAGGATTAGGGTCAGTGTTTACTGGACTTCTGCAATCCAGGTTGCGTAGGGGGCTAAGGTGATTGGTTTGGTTAGCGGTGCATGGTTGAGGGATGGGTCGTTGGTTTCGAGTGTAGTGGTTGCGCCTTTGGTGAGGCCTAGCGCGGCGTAGTCGTATTTGAGTGTTTGGGGCTGGCCGGAGAAGTTGAGCGCTACGAGGACGGAGGGTTTGCCGGCGGAACCTTTGCGCAGGTAGGAGACGACGTTTTCGTTTGGGTTGAGCATCTGCATGCTGCCTTGGTAGAGGGCAGGGTTGGTGCGGCGGAGCTCGATGAGGCGCTTGTACCAGTTGAGCATGGACTCGTGGTCGGGCGACTCGATGGCGACGTTGACGGTCTTGTAGTCGGGGGCGACGGGAAGCCAGGTTGTGATGGAGGTGCTGAAGCCTGCGTTCTTCGAGTCATTCCACTGCATGGGGTGCGTTCTCCGTCGCGGCCCTTTTGTTTTGGCCAGCCGGTGATGCCCTCGGGGTCTCGCACGTCTTCGATGCGTGTGGGGGTGGTGGTGACCATGCCGATCTCGTCGCCGTAGTACATCTGCGGGGTGGCGCGCGAGGTGAGAAGGAGGGCAGCCATCATGCGAGCGATGCGCGCTTTCATGGCTGGGTCGCTGACTCCGATGCTGTAGCGGTCCCAGATGCGGTCCTGATCGTGATTGCCGAAGAAGAAGTAGGGCTGGCCGTGAGCAGGGTTGTCTTCGACCTCGTCGAGAAGCTGGCGGAACTTGGGTGCGTTGAGTTCGTTGACGTCGGCTACCTGGAAGTCCATGGGGAGCTGGACCTCGTCGTTGTTGGCGCCGTACATCTTGGCGAGCTCGAAGATGTTGGGCTCGTCGGCTTCACTGATGAGGACGGGATTGCCGGGGTACTCGTCGACGACTTTGCGCATCTCGCGCAGCATGTCGTGAACCTCGGGGAGGTTGTCGGTGTACTTGTGCTGGATGTTGGGGTCGCCGAAGGCGTTGAGGCCGGGCTGGATGGGATCGTCGTGGAGGTTGGGATCTTCGAAGAGGCGTGAGACGGCGTCGATGCGGAAGCCGTTGACGCCTTTATTCATCCAGAAGCGAAGGACGTCCATCATGGCCTTCACGACTTCGGGGTTGCGCCAATTGAGGTCGGGTTGCTGGACGTAGAAGTGGTGGTAGTAGAACTGCTTCGTGGTTGCGTCCCACTCCCATGCGGAATGACCGAACCAACTTTGCCAGTTGTTTGGCGGGATTGGTTTGCCGTCGGCGGTGAAGCCCTTGGGATCGCGCCAGATGTACCAGTCACGTTTGGGATTGTCGCGGGAGGAGCGTGACTCTTTGAACCATGCGCTCTGGTCGGAGGTGTGGTTGGGGACGTAGTCCATGATGACGCGGATGTTGCGGCCCTTCGCTTCTGCGGTCATGTGCTCGAAGTCGGCCATGGTGCCGTATTGAGGATCGATGGCTTCGTAGTCGGCGATGTCGTAGCCGAAGTCGATCTGGGGCGAGGGGTACATGGGGGTGATCCAGATGGCGTCGATGCCGAGTTGCTTGATGTAGTCGAGGTGTGAGGTGATGCCTTTGATGTCGCCGATGCCGTCGCCGTCGGTGTCCTGAAAGCTGCGCGGGTAGATCTCGTAGATGACGCCGTGCTTCCACCATGGGTCGGCGGCGGTGTTTTTCTGATCTGCGGCGGGCGGGATTTGAGTTGCGGTCTGCGCGAAGGCGCTCGGTACGGCGATACCGAACGCCAGGGCTGCGCAGATGAGATGTTTCGCAAGAGTTAAGGTGCGATTCTGTGTCTCTTTCACGAGCTTTCCTCTTTGCGTCACACGTTTCTATTTGATGGACCCGACCCATGAAGCATAGGGCGGCAGCGTGATGTTCTGCAGGCTGCTTGCCTGCCTGAGAGCGGGTGCGTTGGTAAGCAGGGTGTTCACCGTTTTGCCGGTGGCGTTTGCTTTGCTGGGGTCAAGTGAGATTGTCTGCGGCTGATCGGTGAAGTTGAGCGCCACAACGATTGCAGGATGGCCAGCGACACCTTCGCGAACGTAGGAGAGGACCGACGGGTTTGACTCATCGAGCATGACCTGTTTTCCATCGCGGAGTGTGGGGTCGTCCCTGCGCATCGCAATTAGCTGTTTGTGCCAGTTGAGGAGCGAGTCGGGTTCGTTCTCTTCAGCCTTGACGTTGATGGTTGAGTAGTTGGATGGGACAGGTAGCCATGTGGTGGATGATTCGCTGAATCCGGCGTTCTTGGAGTCGTCCCATTGCATGGATGTGCGCTCGCCGTCTCGGCCCTTCTCCTTGGGCCAGCCGGTGACGCCGATGGGATCCTTTACGTCTTCTTTGCGTGTGGGCGTGGAGGTGACCATGCCTAGCTCTTCGCCGTAGTACATGAGGGCTGTGGCGCGTGAGGTGAGAAGCACGGTGGCGAGAAGTCTTGCGATGGCCTGATCGTGCTCACCGTCGCTGTAGCGATTCCAGCTGCGGACGTTGTCATGATTATCGAAGACGAAGAGCGGCTGCGAGCCGTTGAGCTGGGTCTCTGCTTCGTTGATGAATTTGCGAAAGCTCGTGGCGTCCAGTTTGTCGTGGTCACCGTGGAAGCCGAGGAGCATATCCATGGGGAGTTGCAGCTCATCGTGCCTGGTGCCTCCGTACCATTCGTTGAGCGCTGCGGTGTTGGGGAGATAAGTCTCGCCGATGAGGACGCGGTTGCCGGGGTATTTTTCTACCATGGCGCGCATGCGACGGATGACGCCGTGGACCTCGGAGAGGTTGCTGGTGTAGATGTCTTTGAGGTTGGGGTCACCCTGGGCGTTTATGCCGCCTGCGTCGGGCTCGTTGCGGAGTTGGGGGTCTTCGAAGAGGGTGGGGATGGCGTCGAGGCGGAAGCCGGCTACGCCACGGTCGAGCCAGAAGCGCATGGCGTCGAAGCAGGCTTTCTCGACGGCGGGGTTGCGCCAGTTGAGGTCGGGCTGCTGCTTGTAGAACTTGTGATAGTAGAACTGGTGAACGGCGGGGACCCACTCCCATGCGGAGCCGCCGAAGCCGGAGATCCAGTTATTGGGCGGTACACGGCCTTCATGCTCGAAGCGCTTTTGATATGCGGTGACGTTGGGTCCGTTGGCGGGGACGCCGTCGTTCCAGACGTACCAGTCATGCTTGGGGTTGGTGCGGGAGCTGGCGGAGTCGATGAACCACTGGTGTTTGTCTGAGGTGTGGTTGAGGACCATGTCCAGAACGACGCGAATGTTGCGCTGTTTGCCTTCGGCGATGAGATGGTCCATATCGGCGAGGGTGCCATACTGCGGGTCTACGGCCTGGTAGTCGGAGATGTCGTAACCGAAGTCGACCTGAGGCGAGGGGTACATGGGCGCGATCCAGATGGCGTCGACGCCGAGGCTTTTGAGGTAGTCGAGTCGCTGGGAGATGCCGTTGAGGTCGCCGATGCCATCGCCGTTGGAGTCCTGGAAGCTGCGGGGATAGATCTCGTAGAGGACGGCATGCTTCCACCAGGGACCGTCGTTCTGCATGGCGCCGGTTGTGGTCGATGGCTGCGGCGTCTGACTCAGTGCGATGCTTCCGGAGGTCCAGAGCGCGCTGGCGGCAAGGATTGCGAGGGTGGCGGGGAGACGCAGCCAGCTTAAAGACGAGGCGTTGCGATGATGAAACTTGTTGGTCAAAACAGCCTCCGGGGAGTTCGCAACACTATAGCATTTGGGATACCAGTTGCGACTGATCGTCATGGCATTACGGTGGGTTGAGGAGTGGAGAATTTCGCGGCATGGGTGTAGCGCGTCCATGTTTGCCTGACGGGATATCTATGTGAGTTTGTGAGTTGATGAGGTATGCGTTCCGCAAGAGCTGCGAAGAACCGTTTTTGTTTGCAAAAGGATGTCGCGTGTGGGGAGATCGGGTTTCTCCAGCCGCTGGAGCATTGTTGCAATGGCCATGGCGCCGATGTCGGCACAGTTCTGATGCTGTGTGGTGAGAGGCACGGGCAGGAGGCTCGCGTATTTCACGTCGTCGATTCCGACGATGCGGATCTCATCCGGGACGCGTATTCCGCGAGCGGCGAGGCCCTGCATGATGCGGGCTGCGGTGATGTCGTTGGCGCAGACGATTGCGTCGGGCTGGCAGTCTTTGAGCAGAGTCTGAAGGAAATGAGGATCCTCCGGATCGCCGAGGCGTACGAGATCCTGTTGCAGGTGGACTCCGCGAGCGAGGAGAGCCTCTCGGTAGCCGGCGATTCGTCCGTGAACGGTGGAGGCAGAGAGGCGTCTGGCGACAAAGACGATGCGTCTGGCTCCGTGAAGGAGCAGATGCTGGGTGATGAGGAAGCCTGCACTGCGATTGTCGATGCCGACGAGGTCATATTTTGAACGTAAGGGATAGGGCGCGAAACACCGGTCCAGCAGCACGACCGGGATGCCTGCGCGGTCGAACGCGGATGCGATGCGCCGGTTGACGATGTCTTTTTCCGGAGTGAATTCGAGTGGCGCGAAGAAGACGCCGGAGACTTTTTGCGCGATGTACTTGTGGCAGAGTTCCTCGGCCTCTTTCTGCTGCTGGGTGAGTTCGCCCATGGCGTGTCCCCATAGGAGAGAGTGGGGTTTGGAGAGAGGCGACCGCATCATGCCGTTGCAGATGGGCTCGAAGATCTCGGTTCTCCCGAGATCGGGAATCAGTAGACCGAATACATGATCGGTCGAGGCGATGGGAGCGAGCACGTGGGTGCCTGAGCCGGGTCGTCGCGATACGAGACCCTGTAGCTGGAGTTCATGGACGGCTTTGGCCACGGTGATACGTGAGGTGTTGTAGCGCTTTCCTAGCTCGGCTTCGCTTGGAAGGCGTTCGCCTCGACGAAGAGTTCCGGCTTTGATTGCGGAATGCAGATCTTCAAGGACCTGCCGGTACTTTGGCGTGACGGGATGAGCGGGAGAATCTTTTCTGCTGCGGGGGCTTGCTTGCGAATCGGCGGCTGTCGATGATCTGGTCTCGGTTCGGCGGCCCTGGGCCTTCTTCATGTAATCCATCCCGGGTGAAGATCTGTCGATAATGTATAGACAAATCTTTCATCTCACGAATGGACGCTTGATTCGCTGATTAGTAGGTGGTCAACCTTTTGGTTGAGATTCAGCTGCACCTCCGGGATCGTTTGATTTTCGGTTAAATCGAATAAGTGCTTATTTATCTATATTTTGACAGTTGGTGTCACAAAAGTAGGCGGGCTGGCTCTGGGTAATAGGTCGGACCACTTTTGGCATTTTTGTCTCGACCGTTGCCGGAGAGTCGCTATGTCAATAACTTGCAAATATTAACCGATCAAACTCGTTGACATCTTCTAGAGCTCTCGAGTACTTTTCGTTGCGATTCAAAGGGCCAACTATTTCGGATTTGTACACAGGCGATGTTTACCTGGTGTCCGTTAAAGATTTATGCCGCTAGCGAGTTGAAGCGATGTTTGGCAGCACTTAGAGATGATTGCCAACAGTAAGCAAACGTGAAGCACTTTTTTGGAGGTTTGCGATGAGATTTGTGACGCGCGTACTAGTTGGGTTGCTATTTGCCATATGTGCACTGGCGTTTTCGCCGATTGCGTATGGCCAAGCGGTTTATGGTTCGATCTTTGGATCGACCCTCGACACCACGGGTGCGGCCGTTCCAGGCGCGACGATTACTGTGACCGACGATGCGAAAGGAACGTCGGTCAATGTGCAATCAAACGCGAGCGGCGAATTTACTGTTGAACATCTCATCCCAGACCTTTACGACGTGAAGGTGAGCGCGGCGGGTTTCAAGGGGTTTGAGCAGAAGGGCATCCGGGTTACTGCAGACACGTCTATCAAGGTTGAGGCGGCTCTGACGGTCGGAGGATCCGATCAAACCATTGAAGTGGACGCAGACGCGATTCCCCAGTTGAAGACGGACCGAGCGGATGTGTCCACGACATTCGGGTCGAAGGAGATTACAGACCTTCCTATTCCGGACAGGAACTTTACGAATCTGCAGCTGCTGTTGCCAGGCGCTCAACTGCTTGGGTGGAGTCATGCGGCGAGTGAGAATCCGCAGGGTTCGAAGCAGATCGAAGTGGACGGCCAGGCGTTTGCCGGAGTCGCGTTTCAGTTGGATGGAACTGACAATCAAGACCCGATCCTAGGAATTATTGTGGTCAACCCTAACTCCGACTCGCTGTCCGAGACGAAGATTACGACACAGAACTTCGACGCCGAGTTTGGCAAGGCAGTGTCTTCAGTGGTGACGGCGCAGACGAAGTCGGGGTCTAACAGCTGGCACGGATCAGCATTCGACTACCGCGAAAGTAACGCGAACCTTGCACGCGAGCCCTTCTCGCAGGGTTCCGGCCAGCTTTCGGCGACCAACCCGTTCCCTCAGGGCTTGAAGAATCAGTTTGGCGGATCGATTGGTGGAAAGATCATCAAGGATAAGTTGTTCTTCTTTGGAGATTATCAGGGAGTAAGACAGAAGGTTGGTATCGCGAACGTGCAGACCGTTCCGACGGCGCACCTCGTCTCGACCTGCATTGGACAGGCCACAACCGTAACTGGACAGGCCGGATGCGATTTCAGCGAATATACTCCGGCAGTCGGACAGCTCTACCACCAAGTGAACGGCCAGTCTGTTGCGTACGCGAGCAATGTTATCCCCGCGTCGGACGTGTCTGTGCCGGCGCGGAACTTCCTCAAGCTTCTAGCGCCTTACGCTCCGAATACGCCTGGCTCTCCTGTGGGCCCCCCGGGACAGCAAGTCACCGGACTCAAGAACAATTATGCGGGTAGCGGGACCGGCGGCTTCAACAGCGATCAGTGGGACGTTCGAGGTGACTGGACGGCGAACGACCGGGTACACGTCTTTGGACGCTTTAGCCGCTTCACGGATACACTCACTGGTAAGACGATCTTTGGCAATGCTGGAGGATCGGGGTTTGGCCTGGGTGGTTATGGTGGCACCTCGCAGGGCGCAAACGACAGCGCAGCGGCGGGCGTAGACATCGCCGTGAATTCGAAGTTGGTTACCGACGTTCGCCTTGGGTACTTCCGCTACAACATTGGGACATCGAAGTACGACGCGGGTACAAATCTGGCTACAACCATTGGCGCACCGGGTTTGAATCTGGGAGATCCCATCACGAGTGGTTCACCGTCGTTTCAGCTAACGGAAGTCGCCAGCTTTGGACCGCCGAACAACAGCCAAACTCAGGGACCGCAATACGGTGCCGGGTTGAACGTGGACCGTTGCAACTGCCCGCTGATCGAACGCGAGGACCAGTATCAGCTTGCGAACAATTGGACCAAGACCATAGGCAACCACAGCGTTAAGTTTGGCATGGACCTGCGTTATGCACGCAACCTGCGGGTGCCAAGCGACAACGACCGCACTGGCCTTTTGTTCTTCGGTACCGGTCCGTCGGCGGCGAACGGGGCCACCGGAAAAACTGGCCTGGGATTTGCATCGTTCGTACTCGGCAGCCCAACTGAGTTTGAGCGGTATGTGAGTACGACGACGAATGCCAAGGAGTTTCAGAAACGAGACTTCTTCTACGCCCAGGATACGTGGCGTGTTACTTCGAAGCTGACGGTCAACCTGGGCTTACGCTATGAGCTGTACTTCCCGGAGAGTGTGAACGCCAAGGGAAATGGAGCGCTACTGAACCCCACCACCGGTTACCTCCAGGTGGCGGGTTATGGCAACATTGGCAGCAACATGAACTACAACCGCCCGGGTAACGCCTATAACCCACGCATCGGCGTTGCGTATCAGGCGACTCCTTTGACTGTGATCCGGGCAGGATACGGACGCAGCTTCGACATCGGTGTATTCGGTTCGATCTTCGGTCATGCGGCAACGCAGAACCTTCCAGTGCTGCAGAACCAGGCCATCACGGCCAGCGGGACGGCCTCTGCATTCGACCTGGCAGTGGGACCACCTTTGGCGACGCCGGTCGCAGTACCAGCGAGTGGTCTGCTGCCGAACCCGGGTTATCAGGTGACTTCGCGCGCGCGGCCGACGACCCTTCGTCTGCCAACTCTCGATGCCTGGAATTTGAGTGTGCAACAGTCGTTCTCACCCACATTGTCCATGACGGTCGCGTATGTCGGCAATAAAGGTACTCATACCTTCGGCGATATTTCGAGTAATACGACCAACCCGAACGAGGCCGCAATCGCTTTGCCCTCAGATCAGAGCTTTAATGGTGAGGCATTGCACTGGGATCCGAATCTGCCCACCATTGGCGGTCTGAGTCAGTATGTCAATGGTGTCGGCCCGGGTGGCGCTGTCAACAACCAGAACCTGCTGCGACGGTATTACGGCGGTAAACTGGCGGCCTGTGCCGATCCGAACTATTCGCAACCGACTGGGCAAGGGCTCGCACCAGGCGCTTGCGGATGGACGAACGATATAACGGATTTCTCTGACAATCTCGATACTCACTACAACGCGCTGCAGGTAACGGTTGCGAAGACCTATGCGCATGGTATTTCGCTCAATGCCAACTATGCCTGGCAGCAAGCGCTAAGCGACTCGGTAAACTACTCGTCGTGGGACAAGCATATCGTTGCGGGCCGTGACGGGGCGCTACGTCAGCAGCAGATTATCGTCTACGGACTGTTCGAGTTACCGTTTGGCAGGAACAAGCTGCTGCTTTCGAACGCGAACCGAGTGGTCAATCAGATCGTGAGCGGGATCCAGATCAGTCCGGTGATCAACTACTCCAGCGGCTTGCCGTTCACCTTGACCTATTCGACCTGCAGCCAGCAGGTCCCGTCTGATGCGCCCTGTCGAGTGAACGGCGATACTCGCCGTTTCCACTCCCAGGAGACAGGAATCCCGGGTAATAACCTGTTGTTTTACCAGTCTTACAATATCGATAGTGGCAACGGGCCTTTCACGCGACCGGGTCTCGACCAGATCGGCAATGTGGGACGGAACACAGTCTTCGGGCCGCATTTCTTCAACGCTGATCTGTCAATCCAGAAAAACTTCCTTATTCGTGAGAAGGTAACCTTCCAGTTGCGAGCGGATGGCTTCAACGCCTTCAACCATATCAACTGGGGCTCACCTGGCGGCAACGTGGACCAGGGAGGCTCGATTACGAACGGACCCTTCCCGAACAACTCGGCTAATCCGAGGCAATTACAGTTCTCGGGGCGTTTCCAGTTCTAGAGCTACCAGGGATGTAAAAAAGGGGGAGCTACGGCTCTCCCTTTTGTTTCGGTTACACTCGGTCCAGATCTTCTATGCGTCACGTGCTTAAAGTAGTGCTATCGGGCTGCCTGTCTTTCTTTGCGGCGCTATCCCTGCCATTTGGATTTGCACAAAGCCCGACTGAAACTTTACCTGCAGCACCGGGCCCACTGGTGTCCTCTCCGGGAGCTGCCGCTGTTGAAGCTACGCCAAGTCTCAAGCAGCTGCGAGCGATGATCGATCGTGGGCTTGCCGTAGATGCTTTGAAGCAACTGGATGTGCTGGCTGCGCAACGTCCGGTGCCGACGGGCGTCAATCGGTTGCGCGGTCTTGCTCTGTACACGACCAATGACTTTACGGATGCGGATGTGGCGTTGGCGAGTGCGTTGAAGCAGGATCCTCACGATGAAGAGTCGGCGCAGCTGCGAGGGCTGACGTTGTTTCGGATGGGGAGACCAGCGGCGGCGATCCCATTTCTTGAGTCTGCGTCTAACTGGACGTCGCAGACCAGAGTCGATCCCAATTATGTGCTCGCTCTTTGTTACGTCGATACCAACCAGTACGACAACGCACGCCGGGCGTTTGCGACTCAGTATGGTTTTGCAGCCGATTCAGCTCCGGCCTATCTGCTGGCTGCGCGAATGCTGCTGCGTCGGGACTATTTGATAGTGGCGCAGCAGTTCGCTACCAAAGCGCTGGAACTGGAGCCGCAGTTGCCGCTTGCACATTCCTTGCTTGGCGAAGTTGCGCTTGCTGGCGAGCACCTGGACACGGCGATTGCAGAGTTTGAGAAGGAACGGCTTCGTAATCCGCTCGATGGGAGCATCTACGACAGGCTGGGTGACGCTTACAGCCGAGCAGGAGACTATACGAAGGCACAGCAATCGCTGCAGCGTGCGTTGCTGCTCGAACCGACCACGACGGGGCCGTATATTCTGCTGGGGAAAGTATTGCTGAAGCGGCAAGACCCGGCGAGCGCGGTGATGTACCTGGAACGGGCCGAAAAGATGGACTCCAGCAACTACATCACACACAGTCTCTTGGGACAGGCGTACCGGTCGCTAGGCAGGGCAGAGGACGCGAGTCGAGAGACCGAGGTCTCGCACAAGATCCAGGCAGCGAATGAACCCAAACTCGAAACGCTTCATTGAAGTTGGAGCATACTTCTCAGGAACCACGCCACGGTGACTTCGTCGCGGCAAGTTCTCGTCTCTTTCCCGGGTCCTGGTCCTCAGCATTCAGGGACGACGGTGAATCTGGTGCCTCTCTGATTGCGATGCGAATCCGTTTCTGCGTTCGAACATTATTCGATCTGGTAGTTCAGCACTAAGAAGGACAAGTGGGTCTTCGAAGAGATAAGATCGGGTCGCCACAAATCCATGGATAAGCTTCCACAAGACGAGCTTTTTGTTGTGAAGGCGATATTGATTTTCTGGATGGCTCTCTCGAAGATCGCGTTTTCGCAAGAGCCTTCGGCGGCGCTGAGGAAGGCAGATGCGGCGTATCGTGCAGGTCAGGCTGCCTTGGCTCAAAAGGATTTGAGTGCGGCACAGGCTGACTTCGAGCAGGTAGTCCAGTTGGCTCCGCAGGCTGAGCAGGGGCACAGCGCGCTCGGAGCGGTTCTAGTAAGTCGCGGACGTGTGAAGGAAGGCATCCACGAGCTTGAAAAAGCGCTTGCGATAAAGAACAGTGACAGCACCGCGCAGATGAATCTCGCGATGGCGTATGAGGAGATCGGTTCGCCAGAGAAGGCGATTCCGTTATTTTCCAGATGGGAAGCGGAGGCGCGTCTCGAGAAGCGCATGCTGGCTTCGTATGTACTCGCCGCATATGCACGTTCTCTTGCGGCGAATCATCAGATAGTGCTTGCGGTCACAAAGATGAAAGCTGCGCTTGCAACAGATTCGCAGAACGCGGGGCTGCACGATGAGCTGGGTTCGCTTTATGCGCAGCAGAAGGATTGGACGGGTGCACGCGGGGAGTTTGCGACGGCCATTCGACTGAACCAGAATTTAGCGATTGCGCATTTGCATCTTGGCCTGGTGATGCAGGCCCAGGGTGAGAAGGACGGGATGACCGAGCTGATGCAGGCAGCGCAACTGGCTCCGCAGGACGCGATGATTGCGCTTGAGTTCGGCAAAGCGCTCGTGGCAGATGGGAAGGACGAGCAGGCGATTCCGGTCTTCCAGCACGCGCTGGAGTTGGAGCCAAACTCTATCGCAGCTTCGTATCAACTTGCTCTCGCTTTACAGCGATCGAACAGGGCCCCGGAAGCGATTCTGCTGTTGAAAAAAGTAGTTACCGCCGAGCCGAATAATGCCGAAGCCATGACTAATCTTGGGATGGCGCTTTGCCAGGCGCAACAGGCTAAAGATGCAGTGCCGTTGCTGCAGCGTTCCATTGCGCTCAACCCGGCGAGTGTGACGACGCATCAAAACTTAGCGGCGGCCTACGTTCAATTGAGCCAGTTTGGCGATGCGGTGGTGGAACTGCGTCGGGCGCTCAAACTGGAGCCTGACGCGCCTCAACTGCACTACAACCTGGGTCTCGCGTTCAAGCTGCAGGATGATGCAGTGGGCGCTATCCCGGAGTTAGAGACCGCTCAGAGGCTTGATCCGTCGGCGCCCGAGGCTCCTTATCTTCTGGGCGTGCTCTACATGCAAACCGGGCGGTATGAGGATGCGGCGCGTGAGATGAATATCTCGCTGAAACTTCGTCCTGGGAATGGAGACGGGTGGGCGACGTTGGGTAGTGTTTACGACAAGTTGAACAAATTACCCGAAGCCACGTCGGCGCTGCGGGAGGCTATCCGGCAACTTCCAGGTCAGCCTGATCCGCACCTAACGTTGGCGGCTGTGCTCGTAAAGCAGAACCAGCCGGGAGAGGCCTCAGCAGAACGCAGGAAAGCAGCTGAGCTTATGCGGAGCAACATGAACCGTCAGCGCGCGGAGGTCGCTACGAACGCTGGAAACTCTGCGCTGAGAAACAACGACGTGGAGAGCTCCATTACACAGTTTCAGGATGCACTGAGCTACGACGCGAATTACGCGGAGGCACATCTTGGTCTTGCAGCGGCACTGGACAGGCAGGGTAAGATCGCAGAGGCGGCGGCGGAGCGTCAGAAAGCTGAGGCAGTGAAGACCTTGGGAAATCCCTAGCCGCAAACCAAGAAATCGGCACAGAGCAGATATCAAAAGACGACGAACAGGTTGTGTACAGTGGATTGAAGCGTTCGCTATAATTCAGCGCACAGATGTAGGGATCACTCACTAAGTCTCACCTTTCATGGGACCAGGGCAACCTTGAGAAGAAAATTCACTGACTTGAATCGCCGTAAGTTCATTCGATCTCTTAGTCGCACTGCTCTTGTGCTGCCGTTCGCAGATATCCTGGCGCTGGCTTCGCCGTTGCAGCAGCAGGCGCCCCCAGCACCGAAAGGCATAGGCCCGCAGGAACGCAGCTACGATGCGAAGGCCGCTCCGCCTCCGCCTGGGGAGAAGTCTCCGATAGAAGATATGCCGCTGGGCGTGAGTTTTCTCGACGTCGCGAAGGAAGCCGGCCTTACAAGCAAGACTATCTATGGCGGGGAAGCAAAGAATAAGTATCTGTTGGAGACGACGGGTTGCGGGCTGGCTTTTTACGACTACGACAATGACGGCTGGCTTGATTTGTTTCTTGTCAATGGGTGGCGACTGGAGGGTTTCCCCGCGGGACAGGAGCCGCGATGCCATCTCTTCAAGAACAATCGAGATGGCACCTTTACTGACGTAACGGCTGGCTCCGGCCTGGAGCATAAGACCGGTTGGGGGCAGGCCTGCTGCGTGGGTGACTACAACAATGACGGCAACGATGATTTGTTTGTAACTTATTACGGGCAGAATGTACTGTATCGCAATAACGGTAAAGGAACCTTCACGGACGTGACACAACAGGCTGGCCTTATACAGCCTGGCCCGAAGGTGCGCTGGAATACGGGATGCACGTTTGTTGATTACGACCGCGACGGGCATCTTGATCTGTTCGTCGCCAATTACGTCGATTTCGATCTGAAGACAGCACCTTTGCCGGAGGATGGGCCGTGTACGTATAAGGGGATACTGGTAGCGTGCGGTCCGCCGGGACTGGCTGGCGGCAGGAATATTCTGTATCACAATAACGGCGACGGGACTTTCAGCGACGTCAGCGAGAAATCTGGTATGTGGACCGCCGTGGGGACCTATGGGCTAAGTGTTGCCGCGTCGGATCTGGACAATGATGGCTGGCCTGATATCTATGTTGCGAATGATTCTGCGCCAGCCACTCTCTATTTGAACCAGAAGGATGGAACCTTCCGCGATATCGCGATAGAAGCCGGAGCGGCGCTTTCGGCCGAGGCCAAACCGCAGGCAGGGATGGGAGTTTCGATCGGAGACTATAACCACAGCGGAAATCTCGACATTGTGAAGACTAACTTTGCGGGCGATACGGATTCGCTTTACACCAACATGGGGGATGCGACGTTTGAAGACCACACTTATCCCAGCGGATTGGGCGAGAACACGCGACTGCTTGGATGGGGTGTCGGCTTTTTTGATATGGATAACGATGGGTGGCTCGATATCCTGATGTCGAATGGCCATGTTTATCCTGAGGTGGATAAGTCGAAGGCCGATCTTAAGTACGCAGAACATAAATATCTGTACCGCAATCTGCGTAATGGCCGCTTCCAGGATGTCACTAATAAAGGTGGCCCAGGGATTCTTGAGGATGTGCCCGCTCGCGGATGTGCCTTTGGCGATTACGATAACGATGGTGATTTGGATATCGTCGTGAACTGTATTAACGCAGGGCCACAGCTTCTGCGCTGCGATTCGACATTGAATCGTAACTGGATCAAGATCAAATTAGTGGGAGTGAAGTCGAACCGTTCCGGAATTGGTAGCAGGGTGATTGTTACTGCCACAACGACACCTGATGCGACCAAGCCCTCGAGACAGCTTGATGAACTACGGAGCGGAGGTAGCTATTTTTCGCAAAACGATATGCGTATGCACTTCGGACTGGATCAAGCCAAGAAGGTAGACCTGGTGGAGATTCGGTGGCTCAGCGGTCAGGTAGATCAACTCAAGAATCTTGAAGTGAACCAGCTGTATGTCGTGCAGGAGGGTGGAAAGATCCTGAAGGCTGGTCCTCTGAAGGCAGCGGCGCGTAAGAGCTAGCATTCGCGCTTTCTTTCTATTTGACATGGCAGCGAAGAAAGTTGACACTCAAGCTCCATGCGACTAGCCCTTCTCACTCTTTTGACATTCGCCTTAATGCCGCTACCGATCCGCGCGCAGGTTCCCGTCTTTAAAACAACTCCGGAGGAAAGCAGCATCAAGTTCTTCGTGAAGGCCTCGGTCGCTCTCGTGGGGGACTTCGACAAGTGGAAGGCATCTCTGACCTTTTCTTCTCCAGATGTGACTACCGCCGTTCTGGATATCCAGATCCAAGCAGCGACGGTAAACACGGGAAGCGGAATGAAGGACAAGAAACTGAAGAGTGCGGATTTTTTTGATGTCGAGCAGGCACCCTACATTACGTTTCACTCAACAAAGATTGTGCAGACTGGACCCGAATCGTTTGACGTCCTGGGAAACTTTTCCATACGAGGTGTCTCCAAACCCGAGACGTTGAAGCTGACGGTTTCAGGCAAGGGTACGGGAACGGGTGTCATCAAAGGGATGATGGCGTTTGATCGCAAAGAGTATGGGATGACGAGCGGGATTCCCTTTGTGAAGATCGCAGACCGGGTTGAAGTGGATGTTGATCTGAAGGTAGAACAGGTTAGCGGACCACGGTTGGTCTATAAAGAATAGCCGTCTGCATCGAGCTACTGCTGCTTGCTGATAGCCCCCTTTGACATTTTGCACGTGGCTATGTGGAACCTTGCTGAGGTGGAGCTGTTCGTGGACGACGAATCGTGAATGAATGGATACGGCCATCTTCGATGGCCATGGATAGCCGTGACGGAGGTTGCGATGTTCACCATTCGTTCGATGTTTTCGGCGGCGCTGCTGGTGGAAGCTGCTTTGCTGGTGACTTTACCCGGGCGCGGATTGCAACAGGCGCAGGGGAAAGGCAACATGGCTGGCATGGACATGAGCGGGGACAAGATGGGTGACATGGCTGACATGAGGAGCATGGGGCCGAGCATGGCAGCCATGGCTGGCCACATGTCCGTCACGGCGGTGTGGCCAAAGCAGCCCGGCGATGAGGCGAAGGCGAGGGAAGTGGTTGCCGAAGCGAAGGCGACCATGGAGCGATATAAGGACTACCGCAAGGCTCTGGCGGACGGATACGTTATTGCGAACCCTAAGTTGGAACAGCCGCAGTATCACTTCAACAACGAGGCCAATGCCCGGGCGTCCGATCTACACTTTGATCCAAGCAAGCCGACTTCCTTGCTCTACCGGCACACCGAGTACAAGCAGTACAGGCTGGAGGGGGTGATGTACACGGCGCGACCGAACTCGACGGAAGAGGAGTTGAACGAGCGGATCCCACTCAGCGTGGCGCGGTGGCATGAGCACACCAACTTCTGCGAGGCTCCAGCAGATCGCATGAAAGACTATCAGGCTGCTCATCCAAAGTTCGGCATGTTTGGATCGATCCACACCAAAGATGCCTGCGAGGCCGAGGGCGGAATCTTCCATCCTTACATGTTCACCTGGATGATCCACGTCTTTCCGTATGAGGACGACTTCAAGGATGTCTTCTCGATGAATGACGACGTGGCTCATGTGCATTGATCGAGTCTCGAACCAATGATGACCAATGATGATCGTTCTTCAGGCGGTGTGAGTGCTATTCGTTGGCGATCATCTCGCGAACGTCGGCCAGGTGCTGCTTGAGCTGGGAGATCTTGTGGGGCCAGGAGCCTTCGGGGTCGGGATAAGGCTCTCCGGCGGCGTATCTGCGTTCGGCCTCGGCGAGGCCCTGGGTGATGTGGGCCAGGCGGTCTTGCAGGGTGGGGCCACTCATGATGAGAAGCCTATCACTTTGGAGGAACGGTTATGAGAGTTCTATCTTGAGAGGACCAGGGATTTGAGGTGGCTTCCGTCGTAGTAGAACTGGTTTGCGGGGCCTACTAGTTTTTCGTAGACGAACGACTCCCGTGAGATGGTCACTTTTTTGGAGCCGTATAGGTCCTGGTAGCCACCGGGGTGGAGTTTCCAGACGACCATTGGGGCTGCAACCTGGGTGGGAGGGACAACGATCAGGGTAATCGGGTTGTCTTTTTTGAGGTAGACGAGAGTGAGCTTTTCGAGCTGGTTGCTCTGCTCGCTTCCCTGTGTGGGCTCACGCCGAATGAGGGCCACGAGGTATGAGGTCTTGCCTTTGGGGTAGAAGTTTCCAGAGGTTAGTCCAGGGCATTCGCCGGGGTGATTGCCCTTCCATCTTTGAGGGTCGGTGCCTGCAAGGTCCTGCGGTTGCAGGATGGTCCAGTTGTCCTGCTCGACGGCGGAGCGGATGGATGCGGGAAGATTGTTCAGGCAGTCCTCTGCATGGACGTGCGCTGCGAGGGAGATAACGATTGCGAGGAGGATGCCTTTCCATGGGCTCATGGTACTAGCTTCGTCTGCTCTGAGGTGTTTAGCGATACGACCTTTAGGGGAGGGAGACGACAGCGCGCTTCGGACGAATGCCCATATCTCTGAATTGAGACATGGGCATGTGCGGGGTTGACCGGAAAACGTATCCGTTCGAACCAGTTGGCTTAGAGGTTTCGGGCTCTGTTGCCAGTGACGAGGCGAAGGAGCAAGGTGAGAAGGACCGCACCGACGATGGCGACGATGACTGTATAGATAAGGCCGCCGGATCCTGCATAGCCGAGCTTCTGCATAATGAAGCCGCCTACGATGGCTCCGACGATGCCGATGACGATGTCTCCGATTGCGCCATAGCCACTGCCCTTCATGAGCTTTCCGGTGAGAAGGCGCAGGGCCTGGGCTCCGTGGGGTGTGAGGACGCCGGGCTCGGTTGGCCACGCGGGCCATGGTTGCGCATTGTAGGCACCGGAGCGGGTCTCACTCTCGATTGGAGCTCGGACGCCGTGGCGCATGATCACATGACGGCTCGAAGATCGCTTTGGTCCTGTAACGGAGAGGTCTGGGCTATGGCCGTGTTGCCGCAGAGCGCGGTAAGTAGAAGGCCGAGGAGCATATATCGTTGACGTGCTACGAAGATCATCCACTCTCCCATGGGACCGTTGTTGCAGGAAGTACTGGAGCCTGGGTGGTGGATCGGACGCAGGCTCCAGCGGCAGGCTGTCGAAACGACTACTTGTCAGACTTTGCGGACGCTGCGGGGCGAAGCTCTTTCGCCTCCTGTTTCAGATACGGAGCCAGCGCTTCGTATTGATTCGTCGCGATGAAGTTGACACCGGCTGCGATCGCGGCCTTCCAGCGTAGAACAACAGCTTCGCGCGAGCCGAAGTTATAAGCAGATCCCCATCCCTGGTCGTCGGCGGGAGCAAAGCCGTCGAGTGCGTAGAAGCGTACCCAGTAGCCCATCTTGTGGGCGTGGTCGACGAGCGCATGAAGCCGCATGTTATCGGCTGGAGTCCAGTCGCCTGCGCGTGGCTCACCACCCTCCTCCACGGTGTACCAGGAGCTGTTCCACCAGCGACGGTAGTTTGTAGGCGGCTCGCTGAGGAGCTCCTCCGGTTTAACAGTGACGGCCAGATGCATGAGTTGCTCGATCGGCATGTCTTTGGGCGTGGCGTGCTCGTGCGCCGAGCCAAACAGACGCAGACGCGCACCAACGGGGAGGTCGTCATAAAAGACCTTCTGCTGTTCATCGGACTCTTCCGTGACGACGAGGATGGGTTTTTTGTCGATCGGCGAGAGGGTGGCTGTATCGTTCGTCTTTACGGCAGTCGAAAGCCAATCCTGATGCTCGCCGAGGATCTGCCAGACGGCCTGGAGCAGCGGCGTCTGATTATCCTTGAAGTCAAAGTGCAGGACGATGACCGGCCACTGGCTCCGCTTGTTTTCTCCGATAGCTTTTTCAACGACCGGGCGCACCTGCTTGAAGAAATAATCTTCAAGCGTAGGCTCATTGCCCGTTGTGTGCGGAGTATGCGAGACGACGACGCGACCCTTGCCGGCGGGATCAACATACCATGCGAGGTCCTGCTCAATTGAGACCGGATAGCCCGAGGCGAGTGCCCGCTGAATACGGTCGTTCCAGTGCCCTTCGTAGGGATAGCAGTTGTGCGCGTCCAGAAGCGGCTGATTGTGATTAAGAAAGTCCAGATCCGGGCTCTGTGCATGGGCAGGCAGAACGGAAAGGCCGAAGAGCAAGAGAGTGAAGACTGAGTGGGCCTTGGGACGCATGCTGAATTTTCCTTTGTCCTATTTTCTGCTACGTGGCGTCACTATGGCAGCCACAGAAATAGCCCGCTGGACCTCTTTGTCTTTTTGAGGTCCAGCAGCCGGTGAGGAGATTAGAAAGATAGGCGAAGCGCGAACTGCATGATGCGCGGATCGCCTGCGAGCGAGGTGATGGTGCCGACACTGCTGTCCAGAAGACCTGAGTCGGGTTGCGCGAAGAGCACACTGTTGGTGAGATTGAAGACCTCCCAACGGAATTGGAGCTTCATCTTCTCGTGTAGAGAGAAGTCACGCATCAGAGCGAAGTCGAAGACGTTCGTGTGGCCCGCGCAGGTTGTTGATGCCGCCGTTGCCGTAGGGATTCGCCGTCGTCGGGAGGACGTAGGGATCCGTGGTGTTGGGCGAAAGCGCCGGGCAGCTCTTATTGCGAGAGGTGTAGAACCAGCAGTTGACCTTGCCAACGATCTTCTGCGGGCCTGTGACGTTGGGGAGCGACGTGGCGTTTCCGTAGATATCGATGTCGTTGCTGAAGTTGCCGCCCGAAGTGACAGTGAACGGGAGTCCCGACGAGTAGGTATAGACTCCCGAGGTGCGCCAGCCACCCAGTAACGCTGCAGCAGGTCCGGAGTGCAAGAACGCCTTGTTGTGTCCGAAGGGCAGCTCGTACAAGTAGGACACCACCACCCGCTGGGGAATGTCGGATCCGCTGAGGGCATTGCTGGAGGTCTGCTTGTAGGTGGTGCCGGTGTTCTTGGACCAGGTGTAGGCGGCCTCGAACGACAGTCCGCCACTGAAGCGACGCTGCACGGAGGTCTCAAGCCCACTGTAGTTGCCCACTCCGTTTGCCTGCGAATACTCGAGATAGCCGAATTTGGGATAGGGGAAGGTTGTCGTGCCGGGGACAAACTGGTTCAGATCGCGGATGATGTCAGATTTGAGGATTTGGTGCCGACATAATCCATCGTAAGTACCATGCGTGCCGGGAGCTCCCGTTGGAAGCCGATGCTCCACTCCTGGGTGGACGGGGTGGGCGAGTTGGCCTGCATAGCGTGAATATGAAGAGTGGACAGGCTTACGTTGGCTGGGTTCAGTGTGTTCGTCGGAAAACCATTCTGAAGGAATAAGGCCGGCTTGTTGCCATTTGGATTGGTCTGGTTGTCGATGACAGTCCCTATGGAGGCATCGTCGCGCGAGAGTTGGGGGCCAGCCTCGGTACGGTATCGATAACAACACCTTCTCTGAGAATCTGCAGGAGCTCTCCGCTTCGGCATCTCGTCCCTCCGTTGACGTAATCAGCGAGTTCAAGGTCATTAGCAGCGCCTACACTGCTATGTACGGTCGCAGCCCCGGCGCACAGGTCGACGTCACAACCAAAGGCGGCACAAACAACATTCACGGCCTGCTCTTCGATTGAGTGTAACCTCTAGCAGGCCCGGCGGATTGAGGGCAAGCTGGTCCTCGCTGCCGGCACGCTTGAACAGGAGATAACAATCAGTGACGAGTCCGGACAGCGACGCGACACCTGCCTGTGAGAAGACAGCTCGTGGCAGAAGAAAAGAAAACAGCGCGAGCGCAAGAAGGCGAAAACGAAAAGAGTTCATAAGGCCAACCTGAAAATGGGATCGGAACTGTTCTTGAAACACGGCCCGCAAACGCAGAGTATGTTGCACTGCGGAACATAGGACGGAGAGTATTGGGCCGACGGCGACCGTACAAGTGATGGCCATGTGTAAACACCTCTTCTCCGCGCAGTAAATCGAATCAGAGAGGCGATTACTTCAGGAGTTAGTCTCTATGTGAAATCTCGTGACATAGAGACCGGATGGGTCTGCACTCCTCAATCGCATGGATGTGTATTCCTGCAAAACCGGTGTATACACCTCCCAATTGATGCAGGACGATGAATTTCATTCACGCACCATTCACAGCCAGGATCTAGGATCAGGCTACGCAATGCCGTTGCCATAGCGTTCAATCTCGATGGCAGGAACCTTCATCTCAACGTCTGACATGACTATTGTTGCCGCGTCCCCAATGAGCGAGGAATATGCAGCAGTAGAGCGCATCGTCGGAAGCCGGCATTTTGCAAAATCTCCATTGCTATCGTCATTTCTGACGTACGCCTCTCGTCGTGCGCTCGAAGACGGCATGGTGCGCATCTCGGAGCATGAGATTGGATTGAACGTCTTCCAGCGAAGCGCTAGCTTCGATCCGCGAGAGGACAATATTGTTCGCACTTACGCCCGGCACCTGCGGAAGCGGTTGCAGGAGTACTACGAGACGGACGGCGAGAACGATCTAATCCGCGTAGAGATTCCGAAGGGGACCTACGTTCCGGTCTTCCGGACCATTGAGGCGCCTGCGGAGTTTGAAGTAGCCGTGGCGGATTCCCTGCCGGAAAAAGGGGCGTCACAGGCAAACTTTCCAGTGGCTCGCTCGCGTTGGCGGCAGGCCTGGATGCTGTGGGCTGCAGCCCTCCTGCTTGCGGTATATTCGACCACACTATTTTGGGCAGGCCGCTGGACCGTGCATCCTCAGACGGCCACAGAACACCGGAACACGCTGCATCCACTGTGGACCCAGCTCTTTCGTCCCGACCGCGATACATTCGTCATTCCAGGGGATGTCGGGTTTGTGATCTTCCAACAAGAGAACCACCGCACCTTCTCTTTGGAGGAATATCTGAACTGGTTCTCGTCGCCAGCTTCAAACAGTCTCCTCTCCATGTCTTACCTGAGGGATCGAACCTATACGAGTATGCAGAATCTCGCCATCGTGTCGAGCCTTCAACGATTGCCCGAGACGCTTCCCGACCGCTTCATCGTTCGTGCCGCGAAAGATGTACGCTTCGACGACCTGCGCGACGGGAATGCGATTTTACTAGGGTCAAACTTCAGCAATCCATGGGATGAGATCTTTGGCGAGAAGCTAAACTTTCATTTCGTAGATCGTCCGAATGAGGATCGCGATTGGATCGTTAACCGTCACCCTGTCGAAGGAGAAGCCAGCATTTACGAGCCGACGACGACGAATACTACGCATCGAACCAATGCTGTCGTCGCCTTTGTTCAGAATCTGGACAAGAACGGTCACGTCTTACTGTTACAGGGTCTCGATGCAGCCGGCACGCAGGCTGCGGCGGACATGCTCCTCAATAGCGAAGAGATGCAAAGAGTCATCCAGGCGGCCATGAATCGCTATGGCGCAGCAGTGAGCTTCGAGTTGTTGATCGAGGCAAACAGCCTGGATGCAAACTCACATGCAACGAGCAGTCGAATTGTTGCCAGCAGATTCCACGAGTGACCCAGAACTGCCTTGGAATCATTTGAGCATCATCCCTCCGGCCAGAGTGGCTTCCTGACGATCTGTCTGACCGCAGCAAAAATGATGACTCTGGTGGTTGAAGTTCAGACTTTTTTGGAGGGTGAGTTTGTGGTGTTTTGTTGGGGTTTTTGAGAAATTGGGGTGTTTTGATGTGGTGATTTTGTGATGTGGCTGTGGTGTTTTGCGTGGTGGATGTGGTGTTTAAGTAGTCATGGTTTGTGGTGATTAAACATGTGACACGGATTCTGGGTTTATTTTTTGGGCTTCCCGTTTTTGGGAATGAAGATATGGGGTTCCCGGGTCACTCCGGAATTCTGAAGTCGTAGACCCTTCGGCGGCGGCGCCTCCCGACCTGGCTCCTCCTGTGGAACGTCAACACTGCGAAATCTGTGGGGATGTTTTTGTAGTTGTCTTTGCGTTTTCTCGAGGACAGAGCGAGCACCAGCCGGGGCAGTTTTAGGCGACGATTGATCAGTCTGATATTCGCGGGTCGGAACCGCATAATCACGATCCGTCGGGAGCTGCCTCTGACTGTTATCGCGAGTCCGGCCGAGCCTGTCGCATAGGGCAAACGAGGATTCTTCTTCGTGCTTGCCTCGGCTGCTGCTGGCTCTGTGCTCGAGATTCGCGACGATGTTCATCGATTGGGTCGTCTTTGTTTTTCACTCTTAGGATGTTTTTGCTTTTGACTTTTCTTTTGTCAGGCCGCGATCCGGAGACTCAATTGGCTGAAAAGGAAGCGTGACGACGACTTAGGGAACCTCTGCGTAGGCGTCTGACTTTCTGGGGTCAGGGAGTGGGCATGGAAGATGCGCGGGTTTTGGTTGGTTTGATGCTGTTGGAGGGCTAATTGGAACGCGCATCCGCCCGTTTTCCGGGGCTTCCAGGCGCACTACTGCCCAAGGACTGCCAGACGTTTGCGGTGCAGGTACAGGTTCACCAGCGCGAAGTTCGCGCACAGGCGGTGATGGTTCTTCGCGATGCCTCTGTATCTCACTTTGTCGAAGCCGAAGATGCGCTTCAGGATCCGGAACGGATGTTCTACCTTGGCCCGCACCCTCGACTTACTCCGGTTCTTCTTTTTCTGTAACTCGTCGACATAGTTTTTGAACTTCGTCCGCTTGCAGGTCATGTCCTGTGCCTTCGGAGCGGCCTCTTGGATGGCGTCGGTCTGGCCCTGATAGCCGCCGTCGCCCCACACCTTACGCTCTTGGCCGTGCAGCAGTTCCGGTAACATGTGGCAGTCCGCCACGCTGGCTGCGCTCGTCGCCACAGAGTGGACGATGCCCTCCCTCGCGTCCACGCCGATATGCGCCTTCAGGCCGAAGTACCACTGGTTGCCCTTCCTGGTCTGGTGCATCGCCGGGTCGCGCTCGCCACTCGCGTTCTGGGTCGACGAAGGCGCATGCAGGATGGTCGCATCGACAATCGTGCCCGTCGCGATCCGGATGCCCCTGGCATCCAGATGCACGTTCACCGCATCCAGCATCAACCCGCCCAGCTCGTGCCTCTCCAGCAGATGACGGAACCGCAGGATGGTCGTCTCATCCGGCGCAGGCGCAATCCCAAGGTCCACGCCAACGAACCGCCGCAGCGCCGCAGACTCGTACAACGCCTCTTCCACCCCAGGGTCCGACAGATTGAACCACTGCTGCACAAAGTAAGTCCGCAGCATGATCGCCAACCCTACCGGCTGCCGTCCCTTGCCCGCCTTCGCATAGTGCGGTCGTACCAGGGCTTCCAGCGCAGACCATGGAACCACCTGCTCCATCTCGTCCAGAAACAACTCCCGCCGACTCTTCCGCCCGTACTTCTCAAACACACCCTGACTCGACAGACTCTGCTGCTTCATCGCAATCTCCTCGCAGCTATCAGATTAATCAATCAGGCAAGCGATGCAGAACTTGTGCAGACTCTCCCTAGACGGCGTCACGCTGTGCTCGCGCGCTCTCCAACATATGCAGGAAGGGAAGTGCCAATTCACGGATCCAGTAGTGCTGGCGACGCTTCAATGCGTCCAGAGGTGAAGGGAGGGCTCTGAATGTTCTCGTCTACGACCGGATCATTTTACAATGACTGTCATGCGCATCCAAGGATGGATGCAGCACTGAAAGTGATGTACGCCCTTCGAAAGACCAGCGACTTGGAGCTGGCTGCCTTGAAGGATGCGTGTTCTGGCTACGGCAACACTCGAAAAACCCGCAGCACACTCGGGAGCCGCGTTTTGTCCCCCATTGAGCGGCGGTATGAACCCACCTCCGAAGTTCGCAACTTCAGTGTAAGTGTGGGGCTCGCCGCCCTGGTTCACCGCGATAATCGGGGTTCCTTCGTCCACAGTGAGCTTGTCGGGTTCGAAGTCCCACTTCGGGTCGGGGTGTCCAGAAGCGGCTTCTGCGAACAATGTAGAAAACGTCGTGGTGTAGCCCAGCCCGGTGAAGCCAAGCGCGACGTTCTTGCAGAAACCCGGCCCCACATTGCCTGGGAGATTGAAAGTCGCTGGATCGCATTCGTCCAACGCCACGACCTGTGCGGGGGTTGCGTGCTGGTCAGAGTCATGGTCATGCATCATTCCAGCAAATAGAAGAAGACAACCACCGGCTAAACCAATCTTCACGAGTGCATTCGTCATGTTCCTCTCCTTAACCGATCCGCCCGAGAATCCAGCCACGGATTCCAGGTGCGCTGAGTTCGCAAGCTGCAAAGTGATGGGCACTCTCTCATTTGCGCAGGAAGGGATCAATCCCTGCGGCCTCCTTCTCTCCCCAAAGTTTTCTCCATCCCTAACCTATTGAAGAAGAATGGCTTTCTCGCCATAGCAAAACTCTTCGCCAGCCAAAAGGAGATGTGATAGACTTTGCGAACTTTGCGGGCGTTGATATGGCCGCCTCCACACCAACCGATCGCGTACTGCGTTTCGGCGATTTCGAGCTGGATGTTTGCGCAGGTCAGCTGCGGAAACACGGTGTAAAGCTACGGCTGCAGGGCCAACCGTTGCAGGTCCTGGCCGTTTTACTCAAACATGCCGGCGATGTGGTCACTCGAGACGAACTCCGCTCGCAGATCTGGTCCGCAGACACCTTCGTCGATTTCGACCACAGTCTCCACAACGCGATTGCCCGCCTTCGCGAGACCCTCGGCGACTCAGCCGAGACTCCGCGCTACATCGAAACTCTTCCGCGGCGCGGATACAGGTTTATCGCGCCAGTGGAAAAGGAAGAGGCGCCGGATCCATCTGGTTCCGCCAACGAAGCGCCGCCCCGCGAAGTCCCTGTCGTCGCAGCACGCAGCATGCCCCGCGTATTCCTGGTCACCAGCGTCGTGGCCCTCCTCGTTGGAACGCCGGCTTTCTGGCTGGTGCGCACGGGTGCTCATCCTACGAGTGCCGCCCCTCGCCTGAATTCCATCGCGGTTCTACCCCTCGATAATTTGTCCGGTGATCCGTCAGAGGAATTCTTCGCGGATGGCTTGACCGACCAGTTGATTACCGACCTCGCGAGGGTCGGCTCGCTGCGCGTCATCTCGCGAACTTCGGTTCTGCGCTACAAGGGCACAAAAGAAGGCCTTCCTGAAATTGCACGGGAGTTGAACGTAGACGCCATCGTGGAGGGATCGGTCGTTCGTTCGGGTCAGCGAGTGCGCGTTACCGCACAACTTCTTGAGGCATCCACCGACCAACACCTCTGGGCCGAGACCTATGATCGCGATGTTGGCGATGTGCTGAAGTTACAGGGCGAGGTAGCCGGCGCCATCGCGCAACAAGTCCGTGCACAACTTACTCCGCAGCAGCAAGCTCAACTTCGCTCGGCCCAGGCGGTGAACCCTGCGGCATACGATGCCTATCTCAGGGGGCGTCTTTACTTCGTCAACGAGTTCACCAAACCTGATTCACTGAAGAAGGCGCAACAGGACTTCGAAGATTCTATCCAAAAGGATTCGAACTTCGCTCTTGCTTACGCGGGCCTGGCTGACACTTATGTCTATTTAGCCTTCACGGGAGCCCTGCAAAAGGAATCCGCCTACCGCTCTGCCAAGCAAGCGCTCGCCAAAGCACTGCAGCTGGACGACAGCATCGGCGAAGCCCACGACACCCTTGGTGTCCTGAGTTGGCGATTTGACTGGGACTGGGACGCTGCCGACCGGGAATTCAATCGCGCCATCGCTCTGGCACCGAGCTACAGTTGCGCACATGAGGATCGCGCCATATTTCTCGCATTTGCCGGCCGGCGTGCCGAAGCTCTCGCCGAGATCGCCAACATCAACCAGCTGGACTACGGCGTCAGCTCGGCTATGGCCGAATCGGCAACCTATTACGAGCTGCGTGATTATCCGGGCCTGATGGAAGCAAGCAAAAGAGCCTTGCTTTTGGACCCCAAGGATTGGTTCCAACATTACTTTCTTGGTGTCGGGTACGAAGCTACCGGCAAACTTCCGGAAGCGATCTCAGAGTATCGGAAAGCGATGGAGTTGTCGGATGGTTCCCCGATCACCGCCGTTGCGCTTGCACATGCCTATTCCGCTGCAGGCAGAAAAGCGCAAGCCAATAAGATTCTTCGCGATTTGGAGCGTAAATCAAAAGAGAGTTCTGTTCCGCCGTACACGATGGCCACCATCTACGTCGGCCTCGGCGAAAACGACAAAGCTTTCGAGTACCTCGAGAAAGCCTGCTCGGAGAAGTCTTTAGACGTCTCCATGTTCCTAAAATCCGACTTCCTCCTCGATGACCTCCGTCCCGATCCCCGTTTCCAGAACCTTCTTCACCGCATGTCTCTGCCGGCTAAACCGAAATAGCAAACCTAGATCACTGCGCCGAACTATCCAACTTTCCCTGTGCCTGGGCATCTTTATCCGGCGCTGTACAGCAGTGCCGATTCAACCCTGCGCATCTGTTCGCTCCGTGAGTACAAAATCGCCAATTCACTCATCGACAATGGAATGCGAGACGCGTGCCCGAATTGTTTGAATGTTAAGTCAGCGAGGAGCACGTGGTGTTGCATAGGCTGAACTCAGCGGCGACACTGATTCAGAGAACCCCCACGGAGGCTCCTCGAGGACATATCAAGAAGAGCATCAGTTACTGCGTGAAGGATGTGAGTGGCCGGACCAACAGGAAGGCAAGGTTGTATCGGCCCGACGCGAGCTGGACTGCTGGATGAAGACGCTACCCCAGCCGTGGACCGTGGCGATGGAGGCGACGATCTTCAGCGGCTGGATCTACGATCATCTGCTTCCGCACGCCACCCAGATCAAGGTGGCTCACCCATCGATGCTGCGAGCGAACGGATGGCAAAAGTATCTTTATGCCGAGCGTCACGTCAGAAAACAAACCGGTGATACTCAATGTCAATGAGGCGGGCAAGGCTGAGATAGTTCTGGAGGGTGACGCGAATACTAGTTTTGAGTGGCTGCTTCAGTCTCGTGACGGGCGCTATGGGATCTTGGAGGAGGAGGTGCCTGGCGAAAACAATGTCTGGATGGTCGAACAATTCTGAACAGGGTTCGCAAAGCTGGATGACCAACCTCAGACGGCTCCGCATTCGACGGGTTGATCAGTAACGAGAAAGGAGCTTTTCGTGATTGAGGGCGCAAGTCCCGTGTTGTCGGCCACTCGGACATTACCCCTCCTTGGCGGTAATTTCCGTATAGCCCGGTCAGGACTAAGCCGCTGGCGCGGCGGATGGATCGTGGTGGTGTGACGAGAGGAGAACGGCGGGGCTAGCGTTGTTGGTTATAGGAAGGAGGATCCTATGACCCCACTCCGTCGACGCATGCTGGACGATCTCCTGCGGCGCAACTATTCCCCTGATACGATCCGCGGCTACATCCGTGCTGTGCAGCAGTTTGCCGAGTACTTTCACCGTTCGCCCGAACAGATGGGTGGCGAAGAACTGCGCCGCTATCAGCTTTACCTGCTTCACGAGAGGAAGTTTGCGCTCGGCACGGTGGAGAACAACATCTCGGCTCTGCGGTTTCTTTACAAGAAGACGCTGAAGCGGCGC
This sequence comes from Tunturiibacter gelidiferens, assembly GCF_051013345.1. Lineage (GTDB taxonomy): Bacteria > Acidobacteriota > Terriglobia > Terriglobales > Acidobacteriaceae > Edaphobacter > Edaphobacter gelidiferens_A. The sequence continues at coordinate 6,574,611 of NZ_CP132939.1, read as the reverse complement.
GATTTGGCTTTCGACGATCTGCCTTTTCCCAAGCAGCCGCGCACCTTGCCAACCGTGCTCAGCCAGGACGAGGTGACGCGACTGATCGAGGCGGCGGCGAACCGCATGCATCGCATGCTCCTGATGCTGCTCTACGCCACCGGCATGCGCCGCACCGAAGCGTCTCTGCTGAAGGTGAGCGACATCGACAGCCAGCGCATGGTCATCCACATCCACCGGGGCAAGGGCATGCGCGACCGCGATGTGCCGCTGACGCCGAAGATGCTCGAAGCGCTGCGCGACTACTGGCGCTGGAAGAAGCCCCGCGTCTATCTGTTCCCCAGCAAGAGGAGCGCAGCCGGCAGCGATCAGCCTATCTCCGATAAGACGGTGTGGAACGTCTGCCGGGCGGCGGCCACCCGCGCGGGCATTCAGAAGAAGCTTGGCCCCCATACGCTCCGGCATTGCTTCGCCACGCATCTGCTGGAAGGCGGAGCCGACCTGCGTACCATCCAGTTGCTGATGGGGCATGAGCGACTGGAAGACACGACCATCTATCTGCACCTGTCCCAGCGGCATCTGCATGCCGCCATCAACCCGCTTGACCAACTCACGATCCGCAACATGCAGGAGAAGCGACTGGGATGACGCGGCCACCTTTCGAGGTGGCCGATGTGATCCGTACAGCAGGCAGCAGGTTTCGAGAACGTGCGTCGTTGACATGGCCGCAGGCGAAGGTGCTCGACGCCATCGCCCGTTGCCGCACGGCCGCGCTCGGGGGACATCGCGATCAGTGCTCCAACTGCGGCCATCAGGCCATCTCTTACAACTCATGCCGCAACCGGCACTGCCCCAAGTGCCAGACCAACGCTCGCGAACAGTGGCTCGCCAAGCGCCAGCAGGAGCTGCTGCCCGTGGGCTACTATCACCTGGTCTTCAGTGTGCCGCACGCGCTCGTGCCGCTGATGTGGCAGAACCAGCGGCGGCTCTTCGCTCTGCTGTTCGAAGCCAGCGCAGCCACGCTGCTCGAAGTCGCAGCCGATCCGAAGCATCTCGGCGCTCAAGCCGGTTTACTCGCCGTGCTGCATACCTGGGGACAGACCCTGCAGCCTCACCCGCATGTCCACTGTGTCGTGCCCGGCGGCGGTCTGTCGCCGGATCACAGCCACTGGATCTCTTCGCGCCCTCACTTCTTTCTGCCCGTCAAGGTCCTCAGCCACGTCTTCCGCGGCAAGTTCCTTGCTGGACTACGACGCGCTTTTCATCGCGATCAGTTGCGATTCTACGGCGAGTGCTTGCCGCTGACAGAAGAGAAGAACTTCGCCGCTTTTCTGCGTACTCTGTTCCAGCAGGACTGGGTCGTCTATGCCAAGCCGCCCTTCGGCGGGCCGGAGCACGTCCTTCACTACCTGGCCCGCTATACCCACCGCGTCGCCATCTCCAACCACCGCCTGCTCTCGGTCTCAGATGCCGCGATCAGCTTCCGCTGGAAGGACTACGCGCATGGCAGCAAGCATCGCACCTTGACGCTCTCGCCGGAGGAGTTCCTGCGCCGCTTCCTCCAGCATGTGCTGCCCAGAGGCTTCCCCGCATCCGCTACTTCGGCTGGCTGACCAACCGCTCCCGTGGAAGTCTGCTTCCGCTCTGCCGCTACCTGCTCCACCAGCCGCCGCCGGCAACAGATGCGCCCTCCTCCACCCAGCCAGCCACATGGCCGTGCCCTCGCTGCCAAGGCCCCATGTATCTTATCGAGCGACTTACTGCCGCTCAGATCTTCTTCGCCGAAACTCGACCTGTAGGTGCCTATGACACGTCCTGACCTCATGTTTAACCGGACCCTTGCACCTGCCTCTGGCGATGCTCCCTGGACGTGTGTTCCACGCCTCGGACAAGGCCGTCTTGCCAGGGCGACCAACCGTACTCTGTCGCCTGCATGCCTATCGGATGCCCACTCTCCATGCCCCCGGCTCGCTATCTGCATCGCTTCTCATCAGCCACTCCAATCAGCAGCGCGATTGAAAACCCATAGCCCCAAACATCCTGCCCCGACCCCACCACCGGCTTCCTCCTCACGGCTCTATCCGAACCGCTCCCCGAAGAGGCCGTCTCGCCTTGGATCATGTGCAGGTGGAGTGGTTCCGATAGAGTCCTACCGTGATACGGCAAGAATAGATAAGTTATCGGGCCGACTGAAGGTTTGTCCGGTGCGCTTTAGGCGTTTGCTGCTCGGACGGAAAAGTGATCTTACAGAGAGCCGCGAGGTGGGTTATTCCGGCGAATCGGTGTGAAGAATGCCGAGCTTCTGTGCCTCATTCTGGCTAATTTCCAGAGACGACGCGTGGCCGTTGTGCACTTCGTCCAAAGCCTCTCTCGACCGATCAATTTTTACGCCGGCAGCCTCGAGCGCGGTTGCCATTGCTCCTTCGCTGGCGAAGCTACGTGTCAGTCCGCTAAAGCCCTCCAGGTCGGGTTGAACGGGGCATGAGGCGATCCATGGACCGTCTGGAGATTCGTGACGGAAATGGAGAGAGAATGTATGCATAAATCCTCCTGATTACTGTCATTATGATGCGTAGGAAAAGATAGGAGAATACTTAACGGAACGAACGGAACGAACTATCCGGGCTTTCCTGCTCTCTGTCCAGACTGCATTTGTGAGGGCGGCTGGCTTGTCGGGTGACATAAGCTGCTCCTTCGTACGCACGCCGTCGGGTATTGGCCGAGGGTCCTGGGGGAGACCGATGAATCCACTTTGGAACATTCCAAGAAGAGCGGTCTTGCTCAGAAATGAACTGAGGGTCTCCATAAGGCCGCTCACAGGGGGGACGTTCTGCTCTACGATTGCATTTCACCCTGGAGGACAAGAGCCGGCATCCGAATCAAACGGGAATGACGCCGGTGAATTCTGAAAGAATACGCTTATCTTCAGCCTTCGTGTCAAGCGCTCCAGGAAGTCCAGTTTTCAGTATTGGCCCACCGAATTGAAGGGAGAGCGTGGGAGTAACCGTCACCCGGCGTAACTCACCTAGATCACCGAGTTGAGAATTTTGAAGCGCCATTCCGCATGTGCTTGCGCCGCAATATGTCTGGTGGTCGCGCGCGATATTGAAGTCAGATCGAACCGAGCTCTTCGCGCCCCTGCATGAGTTGGGGCGCCGATGCAGCACTGTCCAGCCGGATTGTCGGCCACTCTTCAATAACCGGATTGGAAGAGTAGACCGTGATCCTCCCTCAATCTTCGACGAAGCGCGCTGAGGGTTGAATTTCTCTGGAATCAAAATTGAAAGACGACTGGCAGATATGGCATGAAATCCGCAATCTCTTTGCGCCAGCTGCCGTCGAATTCAATTTCGAGGAGAGATTCTTCTCCATCGTGCGATGAAAGAATTCCACTCTTGACCATGCTCTGAGACGCGGTGGAGCGAAGTGGCACGGGGGTAGTCAGAGTTAAGTTAGTGATCTCACGAATGCCAATCGGATGCTCTACAAACCGCTGTTCACGATCCAACCGTCGCATGAATCCCAGGTAGATCCACATCGGCTCCTCAACTCGGAGGATGAATGACCAAACCGCACCTTACTCTCCTGAACTCGAACGGACACCGTCCTGATCGAACCGAAACCGCGGCACCGCATCCAGACGGAGTCTGAATTCCTGACGAGTGAGAGAAACAACTCAACATCTCTAAACCTATCGGCAGGTGAAGCGTAAGCGTCCGCCAAGCACCGTGTTGACGTCATGCGAAGAGTCCTCTACCAGCTTCATGTAATAGGCCGCAGTTGCGCGCCGTGTCTATTATCACGACAAATTGTTACTGCAGATTCAAGAAATATGAGGGCGCTGCTATGCGTCTAGCGTTTCGCTTTCCCTGAGTGCCAATCTTCCGGTTTTTTCTCGCGCTAATTCGCCAGGTCCATGCATAGATTTCGTACTCCCTGATGCGCATGGACCAACCCTTAATCTACCCACGCACTCCCCCGAGGTCAGTTGATGAAAGTTAGTTCTTGTAAAGTAACGAAATTCGTTACCGGTATGGCCGGTGTTTTGCTTACTCTTGCATCTTTCGCACATGCCCAGATCAAGCCGAAGATTATGCAAGCGGTTGATCCCTCTCAGAGAAAGACGTTAGCCGGCACGGTACATCCCATGGCCAATACCGCAAGCGATCAAGGCAGAGTAGATGCGAGTTTGGCGATGAAAGACATGCTGCTCACGCTGCGGCCGTCGGCTGATCAGGCAGCTGCGCTAAAGAAATACGTTGATGATCTGCACAATCCCGACTCCCCGAACTTCCACAAGTGGATTACTCCTGCACTCTATGCAGAACAGTTTGGCGCCAACGCTGCGGACGTCGAGATAGTGAGCAGCTGGCTTACTTCGAATGGATTTTCGGTGGACGAAGTTTCACACGGCAAGAACTGGATCCGGTTCAGCGGCAATGCAGCGCAGGTCGAGAATGCATTCCAGACACAGATCCATCAATATTCCATCAGTGGCTTAAAGAAATACGCCAATGCCACGAATCTGTCGATTCCCGCTGCGCTCGAGCCTGCTGTCACCGGAGTGGTCAGCATAAACAATTTTCTCTCCAGCCCGCAGCACACACCTCCAGGCAAGGTCGCGCGCAATCAGGCGGGGAAATTGGTGCGCATGGCCGACACCAGCGCAGGGCAAACGCCATTCTCCTCGGAGTTTACGAATCCCACCCAGACCGAAGCATTCCTCATGCCGGGTGACTTTTCGAAGATCTACGATGCACAGAGTGTAGTCGCGAATGGCATCGATGGATCTGGGGTCTCGATCGCGGTCGTGGGTCGCTCCGATATCAGCATGTCGGATGTCGAAGCCTTCCGCACCATCGCAGGCTTGCCCTTTAATGACCCCACAGTGATTTACGCAACAACAGATCCCGGCGTGGTTTCGGGCGACGATGTGGAGGCCTCGCTCGACCTGGAATGGGCGGGCGCGATCGCTCCCAAAGCTAAAATCGCTTACGTCGTTGGCGCTACCACCAGCACCACGGACGGTGTAGATATATCAGCGGCCTACATCGTCGATAAGGCGCTTGCGCCCATTATGACCGTGAGCTTCGGCTTGTGCGAAGCCGATATGACGGATTCGCAAATTGGGTTCTACCATCTGCTCTGGCAGCAGGCAGCGGCGGAGGGCATTACGGTATTTGTCTCCTCAGGCGATGCCGGATCCAGCATGTGCAATAACCCATCCAATTTGAGCACGGTCTATAGCTTTGGCGTCAGCGGCCTTGCCTCTACGCCCTACAACGTTGCTGTCGGTGGCACGGAATTCAACGACGTCAACCTCGCCACCTATTGGAACGCGAGCAATACAAACGACCTATCCTCCGCCAAGGGCTACATCCCGGAAGCAGTGTGGAACGAATCCTGTGCGTTCGGCCTCCCGCAGAGCATCACCAACTGTAACTTCGCATTCCATGGCTCCTCATTTGCGGGCGGTGGTGGCGTCAGTTCCTGTGCAAGCCGTACTACAGACGATACCGAAACGGAGTTCTGTGCGGCCGGTTATGCCAAGCCCTCGTGGCAGGCAGGCCCGGGCGTTCCGCAGGACGGAGTGCGCGATCTCCCGGACGTTTCTCTTGCAGCCGCCGGTGGACATGACGGCTACATCATCTGTGTCGAAGGTAGCTGCCAGTGGACCAAGAACAGCGACGGCTCCATTACCCTGCAACAGGCCTCAATCGTCGGTGGCACCTCGGCGGCCTCCCCTCCATGGCCAGCATCATGGCTCTCATTGAGCAGAAGCACGGTCAGTTCCAGGGCGTAGCCAACTACCAGCTCTATCAGTTGGCAGCCGCAGACAAGGATCAAAGCTGCGACTCAAGCCAACTCACCAGCCCGACGCAACCCACCACCTGCATCTTCCACGACATCACCCTCGGATCGAATGCGGTGCCGTGCCTTCACGGTGCGCCAGATTGCCAGGGGCCCGATTCGCCTGTACCGGTTGGTAGATCTCTTCCGCCGGCGAAGTTCCTTCCCAACAGTTTTACGGACGGCTACGCTTCGACAGGAGGCTATGACCTTGGAACTGGCCTCGGATCGGTGGACGTCGCCAACCTCGTAGAGGGATGGGGTAAGCGCAGAACCTTCCATTCGAAGACCACGCTAAACCTCTCTCAAACCACCTTCCCGCACGGCACGTCCGTTACTCTTTCCGGTATGGTCACCGGAGCCCGCGGCGGAACTCCTTCCGGAGAAGTACTCCTTACTGCGAACACCACCACCGGAGCGCCTCAGAGTACGCCCCTGGTCTCCGGAGCTTATAGTGCAAGCACCATCAATCTGCCGGGCGGGCAATACACTCTCACTGCGGAGTACTCCGGCGACAGCGTCTTTGGCGCCAGTTCCTCGCGACCCGTCTTCGTTACAGTGACTCCCGAAAACAGCGTTCTAACCGGGACGAGCTTCGCCCAGAGAGTTCTTCTCAGACATTTTTCTCCGATCGTGGTTCCATCGACCACTGGTCTACTTGGGGAGCCGTTCTGGCTGCAGTTCCAGGTGAATGGGGTATCGGGCTCAACGGACGGGACCGGCACGATCAAGTTGTCTCAGGGAAACAAGGTAATTGGCACGTATCCCGTGAGCAGCAGCGGCCAGATCTATGTCCAGTGCGGACCTAACACACCATGCGATTACGGGCTCGGAACGTATACCTTCAAGGCAGACTATTCCGGCGGCAGCAGCTTCAACCCAAGCAGCACCACGCTCGCCTTCGAGATCGTCCCGGGCTTCGTGTTTGCCGATACCAGGGCCAACACCATTACTCCGGTTGCGGGCAGCCGGGATATCGCTTTCGTCACGTTCCGTGGCCCATTGGGGCCCACGACCATTCAGCCTACCGGAGTGGTCACTCTCACTCGCGACGATACCGGCGCCGTTCTGGGCACGGGCACGATTGACAACACCGGTACGGCAACGATTCCGTTCAACTCGCCCGCAGGAGAGTACTTCCTGACTCCGAACTACGCCGGCGATGCAAACTACATCGTTGTATACCCGGGTTCTTTGCAGTCGATCCGAACAACCGATGGCAACAGCGGAACCCAACCGGTGAACATCAGCGTCAACCTGGGTAAACCATCGTTTTCGTTGGGCGAACGGAGCTCGTTCTCTGTTGCCGTAGCGCCGGCAACTAAGGGCGGCACGGCTCTCCCCACAGGCACCGTCACGCTGTTTTCAAACAACGGCCAGCTCAGCGGCCAGGTTGTACTCGCTGGGGGCAAGGCGACTGGCATAGTCGAGTGGGACGCTGTCGGAACACAGGGCGTTTATGCGGTCTATGCGGGTGATACCAACTTTGCCGTTGGCAGCAGCGCACCAGTATCCGTCAACGTGGCGCAGGGTGTGCCAACGGTTACGGTACAACCCAGGGATAACGTTGTGGGGGTTCGGGAGGAAACAAGCATCACCGCTTTGTTGACCAGCTCCGCGGCCTCGACAAATGTCAAGGCGCCTACCGGCACCATTCAATTATTCGATGCCGAGGACGGCGGTAGACCTCGTGCGATCGGCTTCCCACAGGTCGTGATAGGTGAAAATGGCGCACTGGGTGCAACATTCGCCACCACGTTGCCGAAAGGCGTGAATGTCATCACTGCGGTCTATTCCGGTGATGCGAATTGGAAGAGTGTTGTCTCCGCTCCCTGGGTTATCGACGTCAAGAGACATAGGGGGTCAGACGACGACCAATAATCGGCGGGGCCGGCACTCGCCAGCCCTCAACAAGAAAGGTGGCAGCCCTCAAAGGGCTGCCACTTTTTTGGCTCTGGTGCAAATAGCGAGAGTGTGTGAGATGGAAGCGGTCGAGCGATTCGGCTGACCTGGCATTGTCAACTTGCGCACGAAACCTGAAACACTGGTGCCATGAAGAGTGATTGCTTTCGTTACTCCGGCTATGGTTTCCCTTCCCAGATCATCAGCTATGCGGTGTGGGCTTATCACCGCTTCTGCCTGAGTTTCCGGGATGTCGAAGATCTTCTCGCCGAGCGCGGCATCATCGTATCCTATGAAACGATCCGGCAGTGGTGTGAGAAGTTCGGTCTCGACTATGCTCGGCGGTTGAAGCGACGAGAGGGACGGCTGGGCGACCACTGGCATTTGGATGAAGTCTTCATTCGAATCAACGGCCAACAGCGGTATTTGTGGCGCGCCGTGGATCAGGACGGCGACGTGATCGACATTCTGGTCCAGCCGCATCGTGATCAGCGCGCCGCAGAGCGATTTTTTCGAAAACTCGTGCGTGGCCAGGGTTCGGAACCACTGCAGATCATCACCGACAAATTGAGAAGCTACTCCGCTGCCATGCGAAGCATCTTCAGCAACGCGACTCACAGGGTGGAGCGGTAGGCCAACAATCGCGTCGAAGCCTCGCATCAGCCGACGCGCCAACGGGAACGGCAAATGCGCCGATTCAAATCCGACAGGCACGCACAACGTTTTCTCTCCCTCCATGATGCCGTCCGAAATCTGTTCCGAGTGGGCCGACACTTATGAGGTCTAGCAATCACCGGCTCCTGCGATCGCGGTCATTCGCGGTCTGGCAGGAAGTGACCGTGGCCTAAGCCAGCGCAAGACCCGCAGCGTTCCCAGCTCAGAATGTCCCTCAACGTCTTAAGTTGACAATGCCCTGACGCAACATGAAAGGCTCCGTATCATCTGGGATAGGATCAACCCCGGTCACTTCAGCCTCAGCCACTACGTCGCGTTTTGGAAACATTACATCCTTCGTCGATTTCATCTCAAACCTCTTTGCAGCTGTCGCAGCCCTCGCCATGCTCGACGAGCGCCATGTAGCAGGCAGTTGTGTCTGTGATGCGGTCTGACGGCTCCTCGGTGCCTCGGCGGTTGACTTCCTTCACCAGAACTGATCAGGAACGCCTGAACCAGCATCGTTCCTCCGCGGAAAGCCTGTCCCGTTTTCCTTGTGTCATAAACACCACCTTTAGAAAAATGATTCATATCAGATGGTGTTGCATCGACCCGTTGGACCGCCGGACTTTGCAGGCACAACAAGATCCAACTTGACGTCTCGGCGTCACTTCCCCGTCAGCCATTGAACCGAAGAATTATACTTTTGGCGGTATGAACCCACGTCTCAGAATTGCCTTAAAGTCGCTGCTGGTGTTGCCTGTGCTGGTGGTCAACATGTTCGCGGCAATGGTGACGATGGAATTCTCTACATTGCTAGACCGTTCACTGATCGCAAGGGTCTCCACACTCGGCTTCAGGCATTCCACGCCGTTACTTCTACGGCCATTGCATCTGCTAGTTATGCTGGTTGTAGCGCTGTTGTTGGTGTTGCCTTCCACGCTAGTTGTCGGTCTTGCTCTTCGCGTTCGCCCGAGGGTGTGTTTGCCTTGGGGTTTCTCAACTGCGGCGCTATCGACTGCCATCTTCGTCTGGTTTGTGTCGCCTGGCGGAAGTCAACCCATAGCTCGGTGGGTCGCTGGTGACGTTGTCGCCGTAGTGATTGGCGGCATTGCCATTGCGCTTCTAACATCGCAGAGACCCCGAGCGCACGCTATCGCGAACGTTCTGGGAATCCTTATGTTGTTTGTCCCATCGCTTAGTGCGCTCGCACATTCCAAAAAGTACCCTCCCGAAGCACAAAAAGTATGGTCCACGGTTCTACAGGAACAGACATGGCAGGGCGTGAACACAGGATCGGAATATGCCGCAACGCGCCACGTCGTTTTTGCGGGAGACCGAGTGTTGGCAGTCTTTGATTCAGGTTCGGCAGGGTACGAAGGAAAGTGGCCCCTGTCTAACTACCGTCTTCTGTCCTTAGATCTGAGGACGGGGACAAAGAAGAACGAGATAAATTTCGCGGGGCGCTGGGGCACAATGCCGTACATCTACGCGACAAATGATGATCGCATAGATGTACAAAGCAGCCCGCCGCGCGTACTCAATCCGGACCTTAGTTCCGCTAATGGGTCTGCGTCTGCATCCGCCCCAAGTACTTCGAGCACAGACGCAACGGGGCTGAAAGCGCTTGGCAGATGCGAATTTAGTCCAGGGATTTCAGCGAAAGTAAAAAGCTGGCAGTTCGGATGCAGCACCATAAAGATCGTGGATCGCGACGGTAGGGTGTTGGCGGAACAGCCTGTAGTTGATGGATTTGGTGGGTTTGCTGGCGCAAGTAGGGACGGCAGCCGATTCGCACTTGAATCCAGCGAAGCGGAGGGTGACCCTTCGTTTCTTCTGTACGAGCACTTCACAATTTATGACGGCAACACGGCTAATGCTGTTGCGATGGTACCGATCACTAATCTTCCAGAGCGTCGGTCGTGGTCCGCATTCTCGCCCGATGGGAAGTATTTTGCAGTTGGGAATCCCAATAGTCTGAGCTTGTATCGGGTTCCATAGCGATTATTTTTGCCCTCTCCCAAAACAGGTGGTGTAGCTCACGATAAACGGGGTTTCTATGAGCAGGTCACTGGCGTCAAGTGTTTTTTGTTTTTCCCTTCATAGCGTCTTTGCCTTTGTTGATGTTTGTTGTGGTTGTTCCGCGTTGTTATTCTCCGCCGTGTTTCTATTCGCACTTTGAGTGAGCCGTTCGTGGCTCTGTGTCGGGTTGGGGTCAGAAGGAGAAGTCGATGCTGCCAGTTTTCGGCCGGCCTTGTGAAGGCCCAACCCGACACGCAGTCATCGGGACGCGGGGTTTAGCAACAGGGCACATAATTCGGATACTCAGGCAGCTACTGCATAGAACGGGATGTACGGCTCTTGCGTGACCCAGATGCGATGAAGCAGTACTGCGAGCTTGCGAGCGACGGCGACGATGGCTCGATTCCGAGACTGCTTGCTTCCACGCGATGCCAGATGCAGGCCCCACTGCCGCAGGGTTGAGTCCCGTCCATGCGGCCCGAGCACATGGTTGGCGCACTCGACTAGCAGAGACCTGAGGTAGATATTGCCAGCCTTGGTGATGCCGAGCTGCGGGTCGTGGTTCCCGGACTGCCTGCGTCTCGGCCGCAGGCCGAGATAACAGCCCACATCGCGACTTCGCGCGAAGCGTTCCTTGCTGCCCAGCGTCAGAACGTACGTCAGTGCTGTGAGCTGGCCGACGCCATAGACTTTGATCAGCGCCTGCGTCTCCGGGTACTCCGTCTCCGTCAGCTGTTGGATCAGATGGTCATAGTGCTTGATCTTTACCGTCATGGTGGCGATCTGTTCGAGCACTGGGCCGAGTGCCAGAGCCAGACCCGGGGGCAGCACGGCCATGCACCGCTTGGCGAAGCACAAGGTGGAAGAGGCTGGTAGGCGATAGCCGCAGGGCTTAGCCAACCCGCGCACCGAGTTCACCGCCGCCGTCCGCAGCCGAACGATCAGGTTGCGGGCACGGATCAAGGTCAGTGCTTCCTGCTGAGCGACCGTACGATGGGCAATCGGACGCAGGATCTTCGGATCGAGCCGCGCGTATCGAGCCAGCTTCTCCGCATCCACCTGATCGCTCTTCCGATCGCTGTGCGAGATCGCACGCAGTTCGCGCACGTTCGCAACGATCACTTCGTGACCCAGTTCCTGAAGCTGTTCGCTGATCCAGATCGAATGCGTACCAGCTTCCATCGCGATCCGCACCGGAGGCAGATCGGTAAACCACTTCTCGACTCCCGATGGGCTGGTACGAAATCGGCCCCGGCCCACAACTTCTCCATCTTCGTTGAGCGTGCAGTAATGGCTCCAGACATCCCCAAGGTCGATCCCGATCGTCATCCCGACCCTGGAGCTTCTGCGTGGTACTTCCGCGACAAGGTGCTGCGTAGGATTTTTCATGGGCAATAGTCTCTCCGATTCGCTAGACCTGCTCATCCCATTTTTCGGAAACTACGTCTTCCGGGCCCACTGGGGTGACTTGCCGAAAACTGGGATTTGTCGGGACAGTCTAGTCGGAGAAGCCAGCTGCGCTTACAGCATTCTTTGCGTGGCCTCAGGGGCCGCTCTGCCCTGCGCTCGTTGGATATTTCTACCGCATTTGTGCCGTTCATGGGGGTAATTTTTCTTCCTTCTACGAACTTTCTTCGCTAACGCTCAATGTTCCATTTTGTATATGGTCGCATCTTGTTATTTGGGATGAACTTATCTGGCGATTGCGTTTGGCTGTGTGATTGCACTGACCGCTACATTCCGAAACTCGATTGTGAGACAACTCAGAGACAGGTTGAGGCTCAGCAGAGTCGCGGCCTCGCTCTATATTCTGGACTGCATGTCTATTCAAGCAGTCCAGTCGCTTCAATGCCCTGAACGACGTTCAGGCTGCCTTATAGAGACGATTGGCTCACGTGGCCATTGAGACACTCATACGCCAGGTGGGAGATTTCAGACGATTCGAACTCCTGTGTGTTTATGGTCGCATCGCGTTCCAGAGTTTCTCCGCGTATGCACACCTTCGAACCCTTATTAGATGCCGTGGTACACGGGCAGCATCGAGCGTCTGGCGGTTGTTCCTCCACCACGCACGCTTTGATCAACTGCGCCACCACAACGCGCCAAGGATGCCTCGCGCCCTTCATGCCTTCCTCAATGTTCGTCTGACGTGCATGCAGGTCCTTAAAGCCACCGCTAACCGATTTTTGAGAGGTTGGAAATTGCCATGTCGATTAATATCCGTATTATCTATATCGCGTTCTTTTTATTATTTGCCGCAGCTGCGGATGGATTCACACAGGTTCAGCCTGCCCAACAGGGAGTTCAGACTGAGTTATTAAGCGAATTTCGGCCCATAGGGGGCATCGGAAATAACATCGTGCACTCTCGCCTGAATGCCGTTCCCAATTCGCCGGAGCTCGCACTCGCGCCTTTGAACTTCGCTCGCCGAACAAAGAACGGACTTGCCCCCGCACCCAATCCTCGCACTGTTAGCAACGTTATCGCCGGTGGTACCGGTGCGAATGGTCAAAATGCCGAGACTGAAGATCCCACTGCTTCCGCGTGGCTCTATGTCTTCGGACAGTTTGTCGATCATGACCTCGATCTCGAAGAGACGCCATTGACTTCTGCACCAATCAACATCATCGTGCCACCAGGAGATCCCGTGTTTACTGCTGGAACGACCATCGCAATGACCCGGGACACGCGAAGCCCGATCACGAACACGATCATCAATACTGTCGCCGGATACCTCGATCTTTCCCAGCTCTATGGTTCAACGACGGCGGTTGCAGCGAGCCTGATGAATGCGGACGGAACGTTAAAGAGCTCCAACAACGGACAAGCTCTTCCGATCGTGAACGATTCCTTCGTTACGGGAGATCCGCGCGTGATGGAGAATCCTGAGCTAACTGCACTCACGACTCTCTTCATGCGCGAACACAATTTCTGGGTCGGCTCCCTTAGAGCGACGCACCCTAATTGGACCGGGCAGCAGATATACAACATGGCAAAAGCGATTACAACTGCGGAGTACCAGAACATTGTGTATCAGGAGTTTGTGCCTCTTGTTGTCGGCACAGCTGTCGGACCTTACAAGGGATATGATTCGACGGTGAACGCACAGGTGACGCAGGAATTTTCGACAGCGGCCTTCCGTATGGGGCACTCGGAGGTATCCGACACCCAGGAGGGGATCGACAATAACGGGAATCTTGTCTTTAGCGAGTCCCTGGCGGAAGCGTTCTTCAACACGCCGGAGATCGATGAGGCAAACGGAATAGACCCACTGATACGCTCCATAGGAACGGACTTTTCACAAGCGACCGATGTGTACTCCGTAGGAGCTCTCCGCAACCTGTTGTTTGCTGGTTTGGTGGGCGGGGAGGTAGATCAGATGGACCTGATCGCGATCGATATTCGACGCGAGAGCGATGTAGGCCTCGGGACGCTCAACCAGACTCGGCGTGCGATCGGGTTGGCGCCCTACACCTCCTTCGCTCAACTGACCAGCGATCCGGTCCTCCAGAGGAACTTCCAGACTGTCTACGGAAATATCGGAAACGTCGACTTGTTCATGGGAGGCTTAGCCGAGAAGCACGCCGCCGGAGCCGTGGTGGGGTCTACCTTCCAGGCGATCATTGCGGACCAATTTGAAGCGCTCAGGGACGGAGATCGTTTCTTCTGGTTGAATCAAGGGTTTAATCAACAGTTGGCCGCTGCGATATCGCATACGACCCTTAGTGCGATCATCAAGCGAAACACCGACACGACGGCCACGCTCCAGCAAAATGTCTTCATCCAGAAGGCGCTTGGAACGTACGTCCATCAGCACGTCAATCCACCGAGCCATATTGATACGCATGGGCGCAAACCAGCTTTCCAAGACTGATTGACCAGAGAGGGAGGTGCGTTGTTCTAGGAACCCCGTGTCACTCGCTTTCCTGGAAGGCCTATTCGGAGTTGATCCGCTAGGCCTTCTCGGACACCTGCCCTTGGACTGCCCACGATTCGCCAGTCTGAGAGAATCTATTTTTGTGCGATGGCAGGGTTAGCATGACTGTCTGCCGGCATAAAGCAGTGCTAGAAGCGATCAAAATACATCCCACGTTTTCCCATGGTGAAGCACTCAAACCCAACCGTATTCGGCACTATCTTCGATTCAATGCCGCTCTCAAGAGACAGCATCCAGAGGCCCGGCTCGGTGGTCTTTGTATAGAAAATTTGTCTGCCGTCCGGCGACTCAAGCGCAATGGCCCCGTCATTCTTCGTCAGTCTCGTGGCTGGTCCTCCGCTTGCCGGCATTCTCCAGATCTGTTCTCCGCCTTCCCTTTCGGAACCGAAGTAGATCCACTCGCCATCATGCGACCAGCTAGGCATGTAGTTCTCTGTGAGCCCGGTGGTAAGTTGCCGGTAAGCTCCGGTTTCAACATTCACGATGTACAGATTGGCGTTCCCAGCCGGGCGGGAATGAAAGACAATCTCCTTGCCGTTTGGCGACCAATGTGCCCCCGCACTGATTGCTGCATGCAACCGGGTCAACTGGCGTTCGCCTGAGCCATCGCTGTTGGCAAGCCAAATCTCGGGATCACCCGAGCGATCGGATGTGAAGGCGATCAACCTCCCATCTGGCGAAAGCTGCGGTTGGCCGTCGGCGCGAGTTGAAGCTATGAGCCGGGTAGGCGCGGCGCTGTGATTCGGTGTCGGGGCGGAAGACGTCGAGTCGAGGCTGATGCGCCAGATGTTCAAGTCGGAAGCGCCGTTGGAATACACAAGGCGACTACTCGTCGCAGAAAACGCAATGGACCTACTGCCCTCTCCAACGCTCTCGACGAGCCGGGCGTCTGTATTGTGAAACGCCGCGATTCTCCAGATCCTCGATCCGGTGCCCGCTTCCTTTCTGATGAACAGGATTTCCTGCCCGTCCGCAGACCAGACCGGGTTTCTGGACCATCGGTTCCAGTGAGTCAGTTGCCGTGCTTCAACCCTTTCGCCCTCTTCGTTCGGAAGTTCGAGCACAAAGATATCCGCTACCGCCGGGCTGATGTACCGTGTAAAGGCCAGGTAACGTCCATCAGGAGAGAAAGATGGCTCAGCATCTGCGTCAAATTTGGAGGGCTCATAATTCAGGTTCTGCTTTAGGCCTGTCTTTACTGAGATCAGAATCAGCCGGTACATCGCCGAGAAATTGACATCCGTGGTGGCAATCCAGTTCCCATCGGGCGACCACGACACCCAGGTAGTATCCGTGTGGAGGAGATTAACTGCGATGGAGGCGAGTTTCCGCTCGTTTCCGCCTGAAGAGGGAATAATCATGACCGATGCCTCGGTCCCGGAACTGAGGCGAATGAATGCGATGCTCTCGCCGTCAGGGGACCAGGAGGGACTCATGTCGTTATACGACGCGGACGTCAGTCGAACCGCCTGTTCGGAACCGATCGCCTTCACCCAAATGTGATAGTGGCCCGCGTCTCCTTCGTTAAACGCATATGCCACCTGGTCTCCGTCGGGTGAAAAGCTGGGCTGTATCTCGTCGCCAGGATCGCTTGTCAGCGGAACCGCCGCAGGCGATGGTGATCCGAATCCGGCTGATTGGTTGCCGTAGCCTGTTCCGGCCCGAACCAGAGAACCAGACTCAGGCGAAGGTTTACGGCGAGCTTGCCATCCCCCGTAATGCAACAATGCCGCCCCTATCAGGAGAACGAATCCGGCAACAACGGCGACCCTTGCCCAGACTCGCGACTTGGTCCGCACGCTGACCTTTGCTGGCGGGTCCTCCGGCCCGTGGTCACCTCGCCGCGGGAGCATCCAGAGCAGAGAGGCAGTTAGGCGAAGCCTGAGAGATTCTCCCCATGACTTTGGGCCTGAACAGCTGGAAGGTGACTCGTAGTTTTCCTTCTCAGGTTCGGCTTCGGCTGCCACATTCGAAAAAGGTTCGCCAGCACCATTGACGCCATGTGATCCGAGATGGGATCTGGATTCCAACCAGGCGTCCAATTGGCTGGCGTATGCATAAACCGAGCCGCGCTGTTCGTGGAGCAGGCGATGAACGGGTAAGCCCTCTTTTTCCTCCCATCGCCGGACCGTCTTTTCGCTGCGATTGAGATATGAGGCGATTTCCTTCCAGGAATCCAGCCGTCTGCCGAGGGGCTCGCCGGACGAAGTTGCGTTTGAAGGATTCGATCGAGGCTGCTCGGTGTATGCCATTTCCCCATCCCCGAACAGGGGAAAGTATACATGCAAGAACGGTCATTAGCGGTCAAACGCGGTATGACCGCTTTTATCCGTTGCCGACGGCTCCATCTCCAAGTACAAACAAGCAGCTTCAAACGAGGGTATCCGTTGCCGTGTCCCTCGCCACCGGGTAGAGGCATTTTCAAAGGAGGGCACTATGAGAATCACAAAACTCAGGAAACAAATCCTAGTCAGTTTAGCGTTGATAGCGCTGTCGATCCTGGCTGTTCCTGCTGTGAAAGCCCAATGCGGGGCCTCGGCGCGTAAGGGCACTGCATTGGCTCCGGAACTGAAGAGCCTTCAAGAGCCGGCCGCACAGAATGAAGAAGATCTTTCAGACCGAGCGGGCTCACCCGAGGCGCGAACTGAGGAAAAGAACGATTCGATCGTTAGTATCCTCGGCTTTTGGAAGATAGTCGCCTACTCAGGCGGAGTGCTGAATGATGTTGGTTTCGAGCAGTTCAGTGCCGGCGGTACAGAGCTCGTAAACGATGTGGGTGCATTTAACGCGGGCAACAACTTTTGCATGGGTGCGTGGAAACAGGTTGGGCCGCGGAGCTACGACATTGTGCATCCGTTCTTTCTCTTCGACGGGACGAATGCCATCGGCGTTTCCATAGAAAAAGCACATATCGTCGTGAGCCGGGACGGTAAGAGGTTCAAGGGAACCTGGACTCAGGATAACTATGACCTCTCCGGCAATCTCACCCCGGGGACCCATTTTGATGGCACAATAACGGGCACGCGAATTGCCCCCGGATCCGAATATCCGTTCCCGTTGCCATTGTAAGACCGGGTGCGCTAAATAACACCCACATCTCAGAATCGAGATATGGGGCACCCGGCATTCTCCGGCATCCCTGCCAAAACCGGACGAAAACGGTCAAATGCGCGCCGTCCCTTTCTGTCCGTTGACGGTGGTCTCGGCAGGGGAGTAAAAAACAGCTTCATAGGTACCTTCCTCTGCGACGCCTATGGCCTTTCCCAAAAAGGGCTCGCGATTGTGCAGCAGTAATCAAGCCCTCTCCACCCCGACGGCCCGCTCAGGAAGGCTCTTTGTTGGAATCGGTTCCAACGACCGCGCGGTGAAAATCCAAAATGAAAGGAAAGCGCGATGAGAGACTCCATAACTTCGTTAGTTCTGGCGGTTGCTTTGACCGGCACGCTGACAGTGGGCGCGAAGCCCACCAACGCACAGTACAAACAGAAGAACCTGGTTTCAAATGCAGAAGGGCATGCAATCCACACCGATCCAAACTTAATCAATGGTTGGGGACTAGCGTTCTTTCCTCATGGTCCATTCTGGGTTGCGGACAATGGCACCGGAGTGTCCACCATTTACGGACGCCATGGCAAACCGAACCCCTTGGTAGTAACGATTCCTGCTGCGCCGGGTCTGGCTATCGGTTCGCCTACGGGCATAATGGCGAATCCGACCTCCGAGTTCGTCATTTCAAAAAACGGCAAGTCGGCCCCTGCACTGTTCATCTTCGACAGCGTTGACGGTACCATCAGCGGTTGGAATCCTGCAGTCGACCCCGACAATGCTGTTATCGTAGTCGACTTCTCGAAGACGAAACCGAAGAGGCGCTTTCCCGCGGCCTACTACGGCCTCACAGTTGGCACAAACGGCAAAGGACAGACGATTCTCTATGCTGCCGACGGAGGTATCAGCCTCGACATCAACAACGACGAGATTGATATGTTCGACGGCAACTTCAACTATCTAGGTTCCTTCACTGATCCGCACCCTCCTGACCAAATGGCCGTGTACGGCGTGCAAAACGTTCGCGGGAAACTCTATGTCCCGTTTGCTGGCTTCGGCCAGAATCAGGGCGGGGCAGTCGATGTTTTTGATACAGACGGCATACTACATCGACGTTTCGCAGAAAACTCTTCCGAAGGCCCATTGCAGGCACCCTGGGGTGTGGTGCTCGCTCCCCATGATTTTGGAATTTTCAGTAATGATTTGCTTATTAGCAATGTTCAGGGCGGCCGAATTAATGCCTTCGACCCGAAGACCGGTGCATTCCTCGGCGAGATGCGAAACAGGCGCGGCGACCCTATCGAGATCGATGGTGTTTGGGCGCTGGTATTCGGCACAGATCAGCACGAAAACGGCAGAACCAATCAACTCTTCTTCACTGCAGGTCCGGCCTTTCCTCCTCATACCGCGGAGTATGCTGACGGCTTGTTTGGCGTCATAACCGCCGTGGGTGATGATGACGATGATGATCGCGAGTAATGGCCGTAATTTGAAAATCTTCCGGACTCTGCTGCGTCTGCAGACCGGTTCTCCGCGAGATAGGCCTCAACCACATAATTGGCAGGGGCAGACATTCCTCACGGAGTGCTTCCGCGATTTAGCAACAGTTGAGAAGCCGGATGAACTTCCCATGTAGCAAGAGTGAGTATCGGTCCTAGCCCTGCGGACAGTACCAATAGTTGAGGTTGGAAGGCGGGGTGGAGTTGTTGGCGACCGGAGCATAGAGTCTAGAACTAGTGCAAAATCGCCACTGCAATTGTCGGAGGGTCAATCACGACCGACAAGTCGGCCAGTGTTTACAAATCCAGTCCACTTGGACGTAAAACCGGCTATCCGGAAAGGTGAACCGAACTGCGCGAAAACTCCGGCGTTTTCCGGGAACTAAGGGAGAGGCACTATACCCAGGCGCGACGAATTCAAAGCCTTCGATTGACCAGATGCAGCCTGAGAAACCCGACCTGGTCGGCACGAATCTCGAGAGCATTCTGCACTCGCCTCCGCTTAACCTTCCGTCTTGCGCTTCGCATGCAAGGACTTGATACTTTGCTATGAGCGCTCCGAGGATTCCTTGGGCTGGTTGCTTCGCCTGGATCGTAGCTGCGGCTCTGCTATGGTCATCGTCGTTCGCACACGCACAACAGAGCACGCCGGTGGCGACCGGTGGCACTGTGACGGGTCACGTCATCTGTGGGGATTCGCAGAGGCCTGCGAGGTTCGCGACGGTAGTGCTCTTCGGCGTTCCTGCAGAGATCACGCCTGCACCAAAGTCGGGAGCCACATCGGACGCCCGGATCAAGGATTCGGAAAAGGCAATGGGCGCCACTAGTATGGTGCAGTCACAAACAGACGTCGATGGAAATTTTTCCGCAGGTGGAGTCGCTCCAGGAGACTACTACGTGCTCGCCTCCGTGCCGGGATACGTGCAGCCGAAGAATATCCTACTGGCTGCGTACGAGGCTGGCGCAGATTTACGCAAGCCTATGCCCGGGATCACTGTTGTGCATGTTGTCTCGGAACGGCCTGTGCAGGCGAACTTGACCGTTGAGCGCGGCGCTGCTCTCTCAGGCAGGGTGATGTGGGATGACAGCAGCCCAGCTGCGCGGGTGCTCGTCTCCATCGTCCCAGCGAAGGCGAAGAATCAAGAGCTTCCGCCGCAGTTCGAAATGATTTCGTTTAGCGGCAGCCTAGAGGGGCTGCTCGCAGTCACCGACGACCTCGGACACTTCCGGATTGCGGGTATGCTATCGGGCGAATATTTCGTGAAAGGAACGCTACAGACAAATTCACGGATCGCGATACAGAAGGGTGTGATGAACCTGAAAGGGATGGAGTCGGACTCGCCGCTGACTGTCTTTGCGCCCGCCGCGTTTCATCTGGCCGACGCGAAGTCAGTCACCCTGCATACGGCAGAAGACCGCAACGATTTGGAGTTAACCATCAATCTCAGCGACATGCATACGGTGAGCGGGCGAGTAGCCTCAATCGAAGACCACCACGGCATCAACTCGGCAACAGTGAAGATCGAGGCGGCCCAGGATAAAGATTTTTCGCGCTATACCACTGTCGACGCTAACGGGAACTTCACCGTGACATTCGTCCCTCCGGGTACCTACAACCTTCTGGTGACCAACGCGACGGATGCGGAGCCTTCGAGAAATCAGCCCGCAGGGCCGCTCAAGGTTGCCTCAGACGCCTCGGTGCACAGCTATCAGGATGGCACGCTGGCTGTGATCGTAACCGACAGCAATTTGACGGGACAGGATTTGGAGCTCGTTCCAGCGAAGACGAGAAAGCCCGACTCCGATGACTTGAACCAGTGATAGCAGTGAAAGTACCTACGCCTATTGCAGACGCCGCTATGGTCAAAACGCAGGCTACTAGATTAGCTCGCTTCCAGTCGTCGGCAGTTTCGGTATCTGAACTGCCTGCAAAGTCAGGCGGTCTCAACCGGTCGGTGCAACCCTGGCTTGCAGTTTACTCGCCGGAGTTTCAAAGCCCAAAGTTTGTCGCGGGCGTTGATTGAGGCGCAGGGCTACCTTGTTGAGATCGGCTTGAGAGTGGACGGACAAGTCGGTCTTCTTGGGGAAGTACTGTCTTAATAGTCCGTTGGTATTTTCATTGGTGCCGCGCTGCCAAGGGCTCTGCGGATCACAGAAGTAGACCTTTACATTCGTGTCCACCGTGAAGCTCTTGTGTTTGGCCATCTCGTGGCCTCGGTCCCAGGTCAAGGAGCGCCGCAGGGTGGAGGGCAGTTTGAGCACGTGCTTGCTCAGCGCGGCGACGACCGTCGTTGTGTCTTTGCTGGGCACTTTGATGAGCATGGTAAAACGCGAATGTCGTTCCACCAGGGTTGCGATATGACTGTTTTTGCTGCCTGCGAGCAGATCGCCCTCCCAATGACCGGGAATAGCGCGGTCTTCAACCTCGGCAGGTCTTTGGCTAATAGAGATGGCATCGACGATCTGACCTCGATACTGTCCCGCAGCCCGCGAGTGCCGTGAGCGACGTATAAGCCGCTTGGACCTGAGGTGCTCAACCAGCTCTTTTTTCAGCACTCCGCGGGCCTGGATGAATAAGCTGCGGTAGATGGTTTCGTGGGACACACGCATGCTCTCGTTGCTGGAATAGTGGACCTTCAGCCATTTCGAAATCTGTTCCGGCGACCAGTCCAGGATCAGTTTACTGGCCACGATCGTCCGCAATGTCTCATGGTTCGCAAGAAGACACACCTTGGGTCGCAGAGCCGACTCCCAGGCCTGACGATCGGCTTCACTGGCTCGATAGAGTGGCCGGCCACCGTGACGCGACACCTCCCGGCTCACTGTCGACACAGCCCGTTGCAACCCGTTGGCTATCTCCCGAATCGACGAACCGGAATGTATGGTCCGCCGCCTTGTCGCAAGTGAAAAGTGAGAGTGACAGGTTGGTCTGCGCAAATGTATGCGGCCTTCGTTGGAGCAGTAGCTCCTGGCCAGGATGGAATGCGCTGCGCTCTTGTCCCCATTAGTAATGCAGCCTTGAAGGGCTTCTTCCGGTTACGGGTTTTTAGAGCGCCGGGTTCGACCGTTGTGCCATCTCATTGTTCGCCAGCAGACCTGGCAGGAAAATATAAGTGCGTAGTAGTAGCTGGGCTGGGGTTGTGGGAATCGCATACGCGATTTCCAAGCCAGGTTTAGCCGGGCGTCATCTGCAGGCCAGAGGAGCTGAACCGCTGCCGGCAAGCAAAGGAGGCCGATAGACTTCGCCCTTCGCAAGCACGGCCCACGCCATGCGCGCCAGCTTGTTCGCCAAAGCGACACCTGCGACGTTGTAGTGAGTGCGCGAAGTAAGCTGTGCCAACCACGCACTCAGGCCAGGAGACTGCTTGTCTCGAAACTGCAGGACTGCTCGTGCCCCTTGTACAAACAACCGTCGCAAATAGGAGTTCCCGCGCTTGCTAATACCGAGTAGCTTTTGCTTGCCGCCAGTTGAGTGCTCGCGCGGAACTAATCCAACCCAGGCTGCGAACTCACGACCCTTGCGAAAAGCTGCCCCGTTGCCAATGGCTGCGATGAGCGCCGTTGCTGTAAGCGGGCCGATACCGGGAATCGCATCGAGACGTCGGCAGACTTCGCTCTCCTGCGCAGTCTTCTCAACCAGCACCTCGGCCTCTTCCAGCCGTATAGCTAACTGATCCAATTCCAGCTTCAGTTGAGCCAACAGCAACCGCACTGAGCCCGACAGCTTCATCGAGGCGTCTTCCAGGAGTCCTGGCAACATGGCATCCAGATGGCACCGTCCCTTCCGCACCGTGATCCCGCGTTCCAGCAGCAAGCCGCGAATCTGATTGACGACTGCCGTGCGACGCATCACCCATCGCTCCCGCACCCGATGCAGGGACTGAAGATCCAACTGATCATCGGTCTTGATCGGCACGAACCGCATCCTGGGTCGACCCACTGCCTCGGCAATCGCCTCGGCATCGATATAGTCGCTCTTGTTCGTCTTCACGTACGGCTTCACATACTGCGCCGGGATTAGCCGAACTTCATGCCCCTGCTCTCGTAAGGCGCGGCCTAGAAAATGGGAACCACCGCAGGCTTCCATGCCGATTCGTTCCACTCGTAGGTTCGCGGTGAAGTGCAGTAGTTGCTTGCGGGAAAACTTCTTGCGCACCACAACCTCGCCGCGCAGGTTAAGGCCAACAAGATGAAATACCGTCTTGCCGAGGTCAATGCCAATCGTGTGTAGTTCCATGGGACGCCTCCTCCGTGTGCCTCTTATATCCCAACTGCTTGCTGGGTAATGGCGGCGGACCATCCCATTAGCAATCCCTCGTGAGATGTCTTCCCGCTCGGCCAGCGTCAGCGTTCGCGGTGAGCGCCGACGAGCAGCAGGAACGATACCTCCGCGCTGCGTCAACAGGAACCGAATGGAACCATGCCCCTTACCGAAGGCGCGCCCAATCTCATGCAACGACTCGCCCGACTTCCAACGGCGCCACATGTCGATCCGCTGCTCAGTGGAAAGCCTGTTCCGTTTTCCTTGTGCCATAAACACCACCTTTAGAAAATGAATTCATATCAAATGGTGTTGCACCGACCGGTTGAGACCGCCCCGGTTTCCGGCAAGTTCACCTGGCCAAAAGGTTCGGTGCGTCGAACTTGGTGAAAACCCCGTTTTCAGGGACCAGCCTCGGCTATACACTTTTCGGGGGTACTCGTTTGCAAGAAGAAGTAAGAAGAAATTGGGGCCGAGAGGCTGCAGGCGTGCTGATCTGCCTTGGCATCGGGTGGGGTGTCTACACAGAAGCTCTCAGTCTTGTGTCATGGCACTTCGCACGCATCACCGCTGACGCTCATCCAAATCTTTCGGTGATTCCACAACCAGTTCCGGATACATCCATCGTGAAGTTAGATGGTGTTCGAGTAGCTCGCTTCGGCTTTTCATTTCAAGTCCCATGGAAAGATGTTGATCAAGACCGGTCGGCAAAAGGTACCGCTGCAGTGGTGACCTTCCGAGACGGAGGAGGACTGCTCGTCTTCAACCCAGCAACTCAAACTGACAGCGCTAAGATCATGCGCGGAGCTTCGCTCAGTCAAAGGAAGATGATGGAGGAAATCTTCGGAGCACGGGCGCTCAGGTCGAACTATGAACTGATGGCAGCAGAGGTGGAGACTACGCCGAATCAGATAGCCTGGTGGAGTACGCGAAAGCAGAACACCCGAAATGCCATCCTCCTCGTTGATAAATCGGGAGACTTGCGCGATGCACATGAGATTTACAAACTCGCGTCTGGGGAACTACGGGGATTTCAGTTTGGAAGTCCGACTGTTGAGCCTTACATCGTCCAGCTTGATCTATTCGATCCGTCAGATCACCACTACCGCATACTGGTCACGCCCTCCAAGCAGAAGAAGCCCGTGATATCGCAGGCACAGATCAATGCCGTCGTGTCATCAATGCGTTAGCAATGCAGGACGATCGACCTCCCAGAAAGTCGGCTTTGCGGCAAGTTCAGATCCAAGTTTCTCAAACCCGTTTTCCGGACCTGTGCCGTCAGCACGGTTGCCCATCACTTTCGCTAAGCTGACTTATCGGTACGCGCACCCGAAGCTGTTAATTACATGACGGACGGTTTTAGGAACTTTGAAGACATATGGAACGCTCTCGCGCCAAGCCGAGTCGGTAAACTCATTCCGCGATTAGTGCGAGGCATGGGCAGTAGTCGCGAGGCCGGCACGAATCTCGGCTCTCTGAAGGAAATACCATTCCGGTTGGGAAGCCGCGATTGTCTCGGCTTGCTGGTATTCCTGATGGGCCTGATCATTCAGGCCGACTCCAGCCAACGCATTTGCAAGCGTCAGGTGTGCAAAAGCGCTAGTGGGCATCTCATGCGCTGCGGCTCTAGCTGGTCCGAGTGCCTGAGAAAACTGTTTCTCGCCATTCAGGCTCATCGCTTCAGCGAGTTGGTTGATGGCGATCACTCTGCTCATATCAAATGTCCCGGTGTAAACCATGTCCGCCCCGCCAATGACGGCGCGCGGCTTGGCTTTCTGAAACACCTCGTACGGGTTCAGATCAGGACGCTCCCACTCGATGCCGGACCAGCTAAGCCCGCTGATAATGAAGGTTCCGGACTGGACCCCGGACAACTGGGCTTCGCCCTTATCTCCATTTAGCTCGAAAAGGTTGGCGATGATGCGATTACAACCGATACCTGAATGGTTTGGCCTTGCGAAGCCGTCGTAGGCGAACGAGCAATCGGTGACTCGATTGTCTTTCAACCACGTCGCGACCTGCGGGAGAGCCTGCCCCCAATCGTTGTTTGAATCCGTGAGTAGATTGTGGTTGTTTGAAACTCCTCCAAAGATTTCGTTGCCATAAGCGAGCTCATTTGGAAATGCAGCAAGCGATGAAGCGACATGCGCCACTAACAATACTGCGATAGCGGAACGAACGAAACGCCCGTTTGTTGTTCGCCAAAGATGGACGATCGCCGCCCCTATGAGGCAACAGAGAGGTGCGATCACAGGTAGGATGTGGCGATATCCGATGTTCAGTGTGCTGACCATGCCCGCAAGTAGCCACACTAAGCTGGGAGCCAAAAAGTAGAAGGGCCGTATGTCGAAGCTGTGTTTTCTGAACGCAAGAAGAGAAAGGAGAGCGAGGCCGATCATTCCAAGCGTGGTTTTGATCAGGATGACGGAGGGGAAGTACTGGGGGACACCGTGGGGATACAGATGCCCGAACAGAAATGCAGATTGGCCAGGGTCGGAAATGCTGAGGACATCAACCAAGCCGTAGAGATACGCCTCTGGGAGTAGATGGTGATGCGCAAGAAATGGGATGGTCTTGAGGATGACGCTGTGATTTTCCTTAGCTCGTGTGTCGGCGATGAAGTCGTTCAGGGACGTGGTCATCTGGGCCCCATCTGGTCTGGCCGCATAGCGAAAGTGATACGTTGCCCAAAGAACCCCGAAGCCTAAGAAAAGAATGAAAAGGACGGCCGATGCTTCCTTCAATACTTTGCTGGTTCGCGACTGCTCACCGCTGTTCCAATCAAACGTGAGCTCCGCGATCGCCAAGAGTAGGAGTGTCGGGACGATCAGAACGCCAGAGTGCTTTACGGAGAGCGCCAAGCCACAGGAAAGACCTGCAAGAAGAAGTCCCTGAAGGGTGCGCCGCCGATGAAACAGGAAAAATGACGCCACCGCGAGAAGGCTCGTTGCTGAAAGCGCCATGTCCGTGGTGACGAGCGAGCCGTGTGCTATGAGGGTCGGCTCGAAAGCGATGAGCGCGAGGCTTACCAGAGCGCTGGGGTCACCGAACATTCTTCGGGTGAAGAAGAAGGCTGTCAGCGCCAGAAGCAACGCAAATGTCACCATCCCGCGACGCGCGAGTGGAATTACTCGATCGATCTTCGCGGCCGCACTCGGACCAGTGGAGCCGTAAAGCCACTCGGCTGAATCTGCATACCCTGAACCCTTAGCGGTGGAGACTACCGGACAAGGTCCACTCGGAGCCGGGATCTTCGCGATTCGAAGCCCCAAGCCGGCCATCATCTTCGCAAGGGGAGGGTGCTCTGGATTCACTCCAAAATCGGCGCATTGCCAGTAGCGATACCCTGCATAGGTGTGAAACCCTTCATCGTTGGTAATGACTTCCCGGTTGGTGACCGCGAGCATCTGCCAGAGAAAGGCACCCGTGAGAACCGCCGCGAGCAGCCAGATAACAGCCGGAAAAGTAGTTATTCTTGTCAATGCAGCGGACTCCAGTTCGGATAGCAATGGTACGACATCCTTCGATGGCAGGCTCTCCCGGACGAGGATTGCGGAAAACGAAACAGTATTCAGAGATGGACACTCGACTGAGGTGGTGCGCGTTCCCGTTCCTACTTGGGTTAAAAGGTATGTGGTCGGGCCACTCGTGATTCAAATACTGAGAGCCGGAACGTCCGTGGTTCTCGACTTCGGTGGAAATACCCAAGCGCAACGGAAGTGGGTCCGTTCGCTCTTTGAAGAAGCGCAAGTGAAACATGATTGCACTACTTGGACGTTCCTGAAGATGAGTGTTTGGCACGGCTAAAAATCCGGAACGAAACAAAGCCAGAAGAACTCTTTTGCGACTACATCAGAAGAAGAGTTCTCAGCTATAGCTCGCTGGTTCCAGCCTCCGGTCCCAGAAGAGGGTTTCACGTTTCCCCCGACTGATGGTCTATTCGGAAGCGACCTCAACTTCTTGTTAGCCGACCAACCGGGAGTTATCGGTGGTATCTCGAATCGGCCTGCCGGATGCGCCACTTCGCGTACGGCCTCCTCTCCACAGGACGGCAATCTTTGTAAGCGTCTGCGATTCAAGTGGTATGGTGCAGGTAAATCCTTCTCTTGAATGCCCTTTGCGGAAAGGTACCCGCGTGAAGTAATGGAGGCCGTACTGAGAACGTGCGAAGCACAACGCCCGCAGACTTCTTTGGATAAGCGATAATGATTCAGATGGGTTGATCTACGGGCTCCCTGACTGGCGACTGCAGGGCAGGTAGAGAGATTTACGGCGGCTACCTTAAAGGCTCCCCGCCGATTCTGCGACATTTGGTTTCTTAGTTTTCTGCAGAAAGACTGGCGCGCCGTCTTGTGAAGATCCTAAGCTTACGATTGATAGTTGCGTTGATCATTGGCGTGACTTTAGTTTCGCTGGCTTCGTCCTGGTACGAAGTGAGGACGACAAAGGATGCGTTGCGCCGGGATCTCGAAAGCAAAGCTGAGACACTCGGCCAAAGCTTAGCCGCAGGTACAGAGGCCCCCTGCAGGCCGGAGACACTGCCAGGCTGGAACTGATGGTACGGCGCTCCACCAACCACGACCATCTGCTGGGTATTGGCATCTATGGCAGCGACGGCGTTCCGCTGGTCCTAACCCCAGACCTGGGTTCTCTCATATCGGGCGCGCCGAAGTTCATGACGGACGCACTTCACGGCAATCGCACTGTAAGTGAATTTGTACGATCGCGCTCGAAGCGGATCCACATGCTGGTCGCTCCCATACGCGCGCCGGACAATAAAGTAATCGGGGAAGTGATCGTCGTTCATGACGCGACGTACATACGAATCGAGATCTTTCGTGCCTGGAGCCGATTCTTCCTTCGTATTGCGGTCCAGGTACTGGTGATCGCGATTATCACTCTGTTGGTTCTGCGCTGGAGCCTGACTGGCCCGATTGCGCGCATGGCACAGTGGATGAAGGCACTTCGTACAGGACGACATGCCGTTCAACCTCCGGCAGAAGATCTGAATTTTCTTTCACCTTTCGCGAATGAGTTGGCGCCGCTGGCGGAGAGCATGCGGCAGGCACGTGCAGCGGCCGAGGCAGAAGCCAGATTGCGCAACATCAACGAATCTCAGTGGACCGCCCAGCGGCTCGCCGATCATGTGCGCAACAGGTTAAACGGCAGCAATCTTTTTGTGGTCTCGAATCGCGAACCCTACCGGCACGTGCGGCAGGACAAGAAGGTAAAAGTCACGGTCCCGGCCAGTGGTCTGGTCACGGCAATTGAACCGATCCTTCGAGCGTGCCACGGAACCTGGGTGGCTCATGGAAGCGGCAATGCGGACGCAGATACCGTTGACACACATGACCGCCTCCAGGTCCCGCCAGACGATCCACGCTATACGCTTCGTCGGGTCTGGCTCAGCGGGGAGGAAGAAGATGGCTACTACAACGGATTCTCGAACGAAGGCCTGTGGCCACTCTGCCACATCGCTCATACGCGTCCGACCTTTCGCACATCAGACTGGGAGTACTACAACAAGGTCAACGAGAAGTTCGCCGATGCAGTAGCGGAAGAGATAGCGGGCGAGGAACATCCTGTGGTGCTGATCCAGGATTACCACTTCGCCCTCTTACCGCGCCTGCTCAAGGACCGGCTGCCCCACGCAAGAGTCGCTATCTTCTGGCACATTCCGTGGCCGAATGCCGAGTCATTCAGCATCTGTCCGTGGCAACGCGAGCTGCTCGACGGTTTGCTGGGAGCCGACCTGATTGGCTTTCACACCCAGGCCCATTGCAACAATTTCCTGAATACAGTGCACAACGTACTCGAGGCGAAAGTTGACTGGGAACACTTCTCTATCGAGCGCAACCAACATCGATCCTCCATCCTCCCATTCCCGATCAGTGTTGAACTCGTTGACGATCGTTCCCTGGACCGGACAGGGATGACTGCTGAGGAGGAACGTAGTGCACTGCTTCAGGAGCTGGGTCTCGAGGCGACATACCTCGGCGTAGGCGTCGACCGCGTGGACTATACCAAAGGGATACTCGAACGATTCCAGGCTGTTGAGTCGTTTCTCGAACGCTATCCAAAGTATCAGGGCAAATTCACCTTCATTCAGATTGGTGCGCCGACCCGCAGCCGTATCAAGCGCTATGCCGACTTTCAGGCCGAGGTTAAGTCTGAGGCCGAAAGGATCAATAACCGCTTCAAACGGGGAAAGTGGAAAGCTATCGTCTTTCTGAATCGAGAGCACACGCATGAGGAGGTACAGCGGTACTATCGAGCCGCTCATCTGTGCATGGTCACATCCCTGCATGACGGCATGAACCTTGTGTCAAAAGAGTACGTTGCAGCGCGACAGGACGAGCGTGGCGTATTAATCCTGAGTCGCTTCACTGGCGCCGCGAGAGAGCTGCATGACGCCCTCATCGTGAATCCGTACGACATCGAGTCGACGGCCGAGGCAATTGCGCAGGCGCTCGAGATGAATGTGAGCGAGATGGTCGATCGAATGAGGCGAATGAGACGATCCGTCAGGGAAAGAAACATCTATTGGTGGGCGGGCACTCTCATCGGCGAGCTCTGTGAACTGCGTCTGAAGAAGGGATACTCAAATGTCTCTGTCATACGCAGGGCGAAGGCGGAGAAATAGCTTGCGCGACAGCGTGACGACAAGTTTGCTCGATGCTTTTCTGCAACGGCTCAAGACAGCCCCGTCATCGGCGCTGCTGCTGGACTATGACGGCACCCTGGCGCCGTTCCACGTCGACCGCAACCGAGCCTTCCCTTATCCCGGAGCCATTTCGATTTTGGAGAAAATCGCCCAGTCCGGCAGGACAAAGGTCATCATCATCTCGGGGCGGCCCATCGTGGAGCTGCGCGCACTCCTCGCTCCGATGAACAACCTCGAAATGTGGGGGACACATGGCCTGGAGCGCCACTTGAGCAATGGAAGTTATAGTTGCATCCCGATCAACGAGGAAGACGCTGTGGCCCTAGCAAAGGCGCAGGAGTGGATCGTCACGGCAGGACTGTTGTCCAGAGCGGAGGTCAAACTCGGTGGCATCGCTATCCACTGGCGAGGACTATCCCCTGCAGAAGCGAAGAGCGTGCAATCACTCACTCTCGATGGCTGGACTAAGATAGCCGAGCAATCGCGACTCAAGCTGCTCCAATTTGAAGCGGGACTGGAGCTACGTGTCTCGCATCCTGACAAGGGCGATGCAGTCACGTCGATCCTTGCGGACCTCGAGCCGCGCGCGCCTGTCGCATATATGGGTGACGACCTGACGGATGAAGACGCTTTCTGTGTTCTAAACGGACATGGACTTACGGTGCTCGTGAGAGATACCTATCGTGAGACCAACGCAGACACGTGGATCAGACCACTGCAGGAATTGATCGATCTTCTCGAACGATGGCTAATTAATATTTCTTCGAAGTGATCTCTATCACAGCCGTTTACTGGTGACGGGCAATCCGGACGTTTATCGGGACCGGATTGGAGAAGGGGTGCCGACGATCCGGGAGTTAAGTGACGAGAACCGCATTTGTCGGAACTGATCACGCAAGGCGAATTGGTGTCACTCCTGGGAGAGCAATACCTGTCTCCCTTCCGTTGCCGATCTCCACCATCAACTCACGCCACCCTTTGGCAGCCCGTTTACAATAACCAGTGACGGCCAACCCCGCCGGACCTCCTCCGACCCGGCCCGCCCCCGGAACACCCGAGGACCATCCCCCGATGCAGCCGCCCCTTCCCACCAGCGTCCCTACACTCACCGCTCCCCGCTTCTATATCACCGGCCGCCAGCCGCTCCGCCCCGAAGCCATCCTGCTCGCTATCGTAGCCGCCGTCGCGGCGCTCTCCTCGGTCCTCTATGCTCTGGGTCACACCGAACGTGCATATCTCACCTCCGGCAGCTCCGGCGCTGCCCGTCCCGCCAGCGCCACATCTGGAGCCGCCTCGGCTGCCGACGAGAAAGATGATCCATCCCAAATCGACACCATCGTGCTCGGTGATCCTGCCGATGCTCCTGTCCCCGCCCGCCGGGGAGACCACGTCAGCCCCGTTCACCCCACCATCCTCGTTCGCCTGCCCCGCTTTGGCGACCAGGTGGGCCTCATCCCTGACACCCCCGCTGGCCGCCTCCTGTACGGCTGGCTCGCCGCCTTCAACCAGTCAAGCTACCCGGCGCTTGGCAACGCTCTGCCCAATGTCGCGCTCGCCTCCGCGGCGGCTGCACAGATCGAACTCCGGCGGCAGACCGGCGGCTTCAACCTGCTCTCTGCCAAAGAGATCCAGCCCGGCGTCCTCGTCTTCCGACTCCGCGACCAGACCCCCGCGGCGATCGAGGCCCTCGGCACCCTCCAGGTGCGTCCGAACTCCAACCCCGCCGCAATCGCGAGCTTCAGCCTCCGCGCCGTTCCCAGGCTCCGCCAGGACGCCACCACTGGGGCTGCCCCACTCTCGGCAGCCTCACCGCGATGAGTCGGCAATCGCACGCAAGCCCGACCCTCACCCCGCTGCACGTGAGCTCACACCCGGCAGTTGGTCAGTTTGAATTTATCGATTGAACTTATCCGCGCAGTGCACCGGATAAACGCGCATCGAAAACAGGCGTGGCAGAATCTAACAGCGGACACTTCGACTGAGGGAGATTCTCATGGCCACGCTGGAAGCTAGTTTCCTGCAAGGTCAACTGGAGGAGCGCAAACGCCGGTTGGAAGTTGCGGTTGCATCTGCGCCGCGAAACTCCAGCCTGGCCGGCCTCTTGCGCGAAGTAGATTCGGCGCTGGACCGGATGACCGAAGGCACCTACGGCCTATGTCTGGAGTGTCACGACTCGGTGGAACGGGACCGTTTGCTCGCGGATCCATTGGTGCGCTACTGTCTGGACCATCTGACCCAACCGCAACGCGCCGCGCTACAACGGGACCTCGACCTGGCTTCCCAGGTGCAGCGTAATTTGTTGCCGCAAAAGGGCCTGCGCGTGGGCTGCTGGGAGACGAGCTATCATTTCGCGCCTGTCGGCGCCGTCAGCGGCGACTACTGCGACTTGATCCCGTCCGATGGGCGCCTTCTCTTCCTATTGGGCGACGTCTCCGGCAAGGGCGTGGCCGCTTCCATGCTGATGGCACAGCTCCATGCATTGTTCCGCAGCCTGACCGGCATGTCCCTGCCGCTCGGCCAAATTGTCACCTACGTCAACCGCTTTTTCTGCGAATGTGCGTTGGCGGGACAGTACGCCACGCTGGTGTGCGGGCTGGCCAAGCCGACCGGAGAGATAGAGCTCCATAACGCCGGACACTGCCCCGCAATCGTCGTTGGGTGCGGCGGCGTATCTTGTATTGAACCTAACGGTTTGCCTCTGGGGATGTTCCTCGAAACAGAGTTTTCCGCCACGCCCGTGCAACTGGAAGCCGGCGACACGCTCTTCCTTTACACGGACGGTCTTTCAGAAGCCAGCAACGAGAGTGGTGAGTACGGCGTGGACCGCGTCATGACATTGGTGCACCAGCAGGCTGCGCGGCAACCTGCCGAGTTGATCGACGCTTGCCTTGACGATGTGCGGGCGTTTACCAACGGCGTCCCAAGCTTCGACGACATGACTGTGTTGGCCCTTCGGCGCTGCGACTAAGCGGATTCGTACCGAGATGTCGACTGTGGGTAGTCATGTGAATTGCTGGGGAGATGTTGCTGTTGCGCGGCAGAGGTTTTGGTTAAGATTTGCCGGTCCGGACTGTGATGTTGGACGAGCAAGACCCGCGAGATCAAAACGGCAATGTCCTCTACGACAGTGGAGGGACTTTGCTCGATACATGGAGACAATGGAAAGTCTCGTTGACGGCGACTGGTGCCGGTCCATTGCCGTCAGGCTTCAACGTCAAGCGAATTCTCGGAAAAGGTGATCTCTGGATCACGGAATACACCATCCCCTACCAGGGGGCGAACAACATACACAGTTAGCATTATGGAGTTCCGCAACGGTAAGGTTGTGCACGAGACACAGTATTTCGCGGATCCCTTCGAGGCGCCGGCCTGGCAAAGCCAATGGGTTCAGCTGATCGCATGACGCCGAATTGAGATCCAATTAGTACCGGCAAGTCGGCATAGCGGAAGTGATCGCCGGTTCGGCCCTCGAACTACCTAGTTCCTCCCGAACAACGAGCAATCGGGAAGTAACCCTCAACTGTCGAGACGAGGTCAACGCGCTCATTGAGCGCCCCTGGTCTCCTTCTTGGCCAGAACCACTTGAGTGAATAACCGGCTATCCGTTGAAGTGTTTGTGACGTAGTTCAGGGCTCCCAACTGTACGAGATGCCGACTTCCATGATAAGTCTTTGTCAAGTGGGGCAAGGCTTTCCCGTGGCGCTCAGGAGAGCGCCTGGTTGTTTCACTGAGCGTGTTCATCACTTCGCGGTTGTGCCTCTCGGCGCGGTTCCTGCGCGTGATGCAGCACCAGACATCCATTCGCTGTATCGGGCTGTTGAGACCGTCACAGAAGATTGAGTGAGTGTTTCCTGCCAGTCCCGAAACATTTCGAAGGAGGCATTGGGAGCTTAGCTCCGTCGCCCAGTCGGCTTCTGCGGGACCTGGCAGGTTGCGTTCGATGAATCTGCTCGTTCTTCGTAGCGGCTTCAGGCCGCTGCTCTTCGTTCTCCTGCCACTACGAACTCTCGTCCACTGCGGTCCACCGCAAGCAGATAGGCTACAAGCTTCCGGGCGACCGCAATCGGGGCTCGATTGGCATGGCCCTTCTGCTTTTCCGTGTCATAGACCAACGCCAGTTCGGGGCTCAAGCGCGGGGCCAGCTTAGCTGCTTCGATAAGCACCGATTGAAGATGTTTATTCCTCTGCTTGGAGATCGGCATGCGCTTGATCGTCTCCGCTGAACTTCGCTCTGCACCGCACAGACCGCAGTAACTGACAGCTTGCTTGACCGAGTGAAAGCGAGCTACATCGTCGACCTCAAGCACCCAGGTCAGAGCGGTGATCGGCCCGGCCGCAGGGATCGTCATCAGGCGTTCGACACGAGCATGAAGCAGCGGGTCACGGCGCAGGGAACGAATCAATGCACTCTCGGTCTTGCCGATCCGCACGATGGTCTCGCGGCAGATCGCCAGCAGCGGCTTCAGCTCGCAGCTGATATCCGGGTTGGTCTCCATCAGTTCCTTGAAGTAGCCGACCTTATGGAGCTTCTGCTTGTTGTAAACCACGCCTGACTCCATCAGCATCTGTGAGACCTTGTTGCGCAACTGTACGTTCTGCCGGACCAGTAGCTTGCGATAGCGTAGCGTCCTACGTCGCTCCCGAACCTCGGCGGAGACCATGTGGCACTCGGGCAGGAAATCACATCGAAGACAGTCGCAGATCTTGCTCGCATCGATGCGATCGTTCTTCTTCTTGGCCGCTGCGATCGCCCGCAGCATCAGCGGATGCGCCACCTTCACGGCTGCAGCATGAGGCAGAAGATGGTCATAGATCCATCCGGTAAACATGGTTGCTTCCATGGCCACGGTCCACGGAACTGGTAACGTCTTCACCCAATCGTCGAGCTGTGCTCTAGTCGCAGCAACGGTGCCTTCAGAAAGAACCGTACCACTCACGTCCTTCACGCAATAGCTGATCGTCTCCTTGTGGATGTCTAACCCGATGAAGTGCATACTGGTCACGAGGAGCCTCCTTGGATGTCTCTGAATCAGCAAGTAATCGCTGAGTTCAGCCCTTGTACACCAAGTCCTCCTCAACTCCGCGACTTATCCATCCAAACAATTCGTTCATGTGGAAAGTCACCCACTGGAAATCAGTAAACATTTCGTCCAAGTGGAAGTCACCCGCTGGAAATCAGCAAACACTAGCGCGTTTTTCAGGACCAATCTCACCGATTTCGCGTAAATAGCTGTCTATGAGCGGTTTGGGTTGATATCGCCAGCTGAAAGTGAACATCTATCAAGTCGACCTCCTGTGTGTCTGGTCAAAACCCGTCGTGCAGCTGTGAACGCCCTACCTTTCCCACACCAACTCCAAGAAGGTTGGAATTTGACAATCAGTTCGTGCCCGAGCGCCGGCGCTTCGCAGTCCACTCTGATCGGTACCTCGGCGGCAATGCTGCGCACGAGGCCATCGCGCTCATGTCCACGGAGTGTAGAAGTGAGTAATTTTTTGGCTCGCATCTTCCACGCGTTCCAATAATCGGGAAAGCGCAGCGGACCTTCCGACGTCAGTTCACTCAATGCCCCAGAGACTCCATACCGATGACGCCGAAGATCGGCTTTCGACGAGGATTGGCCTT
Source organism: Tunturiibacter gelidiferens (assembly GCF_051013345.1). Lineage (GTDB taxonomy): Bacteria > Acidobacteriota > Terriglobia > Terriglobales > Acidobacteriaceae > Edaphobacter > Edaphobacter gelidiferens_A. The sequence continues at coordinate 6,539,175 of NZ_CP132939.1, read as the reverse complement.
TCTGCCGTTGACATTTTGGGGTCTGGAGAATTAGAAGGATCTGGACGGTTTATCATGTCCCCATGGCGAAAGTTGATCCAATTTCGGTCGACGATCAGAGCCTATTCATTCGCCAAATTGTCGAGATCGGTCGTATGTGCGGTCCCGGATGATCGTTCGAGTTGAGCGCGGCTTATGGCTGACATCACGAAAATTGGCGATTTTTTCCAAAGTTCTCCGCACCCCGCGTGGTTGGCAACAAGTCGGGGCGAATGTTTATTTGTCAACCCGGCGCTGGTGCGTCTCACTGGCCTCAAATCTGATCAGATCCAAGTTGACTGGCGCAGTTTCGTGCTGGAGGAGGATCGAGCCGCCGCTTCGGCGTCCTGGCAAAGATCTCTCGCATCAGGCACTCCCTATAGCACGCGCGTTCACCTGCGAGGATTCGACGGTGTTCCTGCAACCGTCGAACTGACCGCTTTCGGACACAAACACAATGACGGGACGGAACTCTGGTTGTTTACCGGTTCACACGTGCATCGCACCACTCAACAGTACCCACGGCTCGAAGCACAATTGCAAGCCACTCTCAATGTGATTCCGGCACATACCTGGTACGCCCTTCCGTCCGGTGCGCTCACATTCGTGAATGAACGGACCGGGGACTACCTTGGTCTGCCGAAAGACCATCCCCTTCGATTCGGCATCGACACAGGCCCAGAGTGGGATGCCCATATTCCCTTGCTGCATCCCGATGACCAAGAAGAGTCACGCAGGGTATGGTCAATCTGTCTACAAACGGGCTCCGCTAGGGAAAGCAGTATCCGAGTCCGCAACGCTGAAGGAGGATACCGCTGGTTTCAAACTCAGGTCGAACCACTCCGGGCGAGCGATGGAACCCTTCTGTATTGGATCGGGGTGAATCTCGACATTGACGAACGGAAGCGGGGCGAAGGCAGCTCGTAAAGAGCCGCCCAGGAGTTGCAGAGAAGCGAAGCCTACCTGGCCGAAGCCCAAAGACTCAGTCACACGGGCAGCTTTGGTTGGAAGCCAGGCTGCGAAGAGCATGTGTGGTCGGACGAAACCTACCGCATCTTCGAATACTCGCCGAGGGACAAGGTCACGCTCGATATGATCGTGGAACGCGTTCACCCTGAAGATCGCAACTTCGTGCTTGAGACTATAGAACGAGCTTCTATCAGCGGCGGCGCCATCGATACGAGTATCGCTTGCTCTTCCCCGACGATCGGGTCAAGAATGTTCACGTTCTGGCGCGACCATTGGAAACCAATTCCGATGACCTCGAGTTCGCAGGGGCGGTCATCGATATTACTGAGGCAAAGCGGGGAGAAGAGAAAATCCGGCTCAGCGAGAAGGAGCTTCAGATTCTCGTTGAGGCGATTCCTGCCTATGTAGGTACCAATCTGCCGGATGGATCGCTCGACTTCATCACCAAAGTTGGTTGGACTACACGGGCCTCTCCAGAGAACAGTGGATGGGCTGGGGTTGGGTGAGCACAATACACCCCGAAGACGTTGATCGAGTGGTGGCCAACTGGCAGGCCGCATTGGCCACAGGAGCGCCCGTCGAATATCAACTACGCTGCCGGGGCGCGGATGGAATCTATCACTGGTTCTTGTATCGCGGCGTCCCTTTCTGTGATGAAGGAGGAAAGTTGTTAAGTGGTACGGGACCGTCACGAACATCGACGTATTGAAGGAGACTGAAAGCGCTCTTCAAACGAGAGAGCACGAACTTGGCATTATCGAAACAATCCCCTCAATGCTTTGGTCATTGTGGCCGAACGGAGAACCAAGTCATCTCTCTAAAAGATTCCTTGATTATTTTGGCGCTCCCTTCGAAGAATTCCTTAATTGGGGGTGGGTGAAAATCATTCATCCCGATGATCGAGAGGAGACGGGGAAGCTATTCGCCCGTGCACTCGAAACTGGAGGATTATTCAACGTAATAAACCGCTGGCGACGCGCAGATGGAGAGTACAGATGGCATCACACGATGGGCGAACCTTTACGTGATCCCGACGGCAAGATCATTCAGTGGTACGGCCTCTCGGTGGACATCGATGAGTGGAAGCGAGCAGAGGAGACAGTCCGGAAGAGCGAGAGAGCTTCGGACCCTCATTGATGTAATGCCGGCCTATGTGGGGACCGCTTTGCCTGACGGAACGGCCGATTTTTTCAGCCAGCGTTGGTTGGACTACTTCGGCCAGACCAGAGTAGAAGCACGCGATTGATGAGTTTGTTGCCTGGTACTGCTCTGAACCACGACTGGCATTCAACAAAACAGTAGTTTTGCGGTATCGGTTTTATTTGGAGGAACGCGATCTTGCGCCCGGGACGATCAACGTGCGCATGGCTGCTGTGCGTCGGCTTGCTTATGAGGCAGCAGATTCTGGTCTCTTGAGTCCCGAACTCGCTGTCGGCATCCATCGAGTCAAAGGTGTTTGGGTAACTGGTTAACGGCGAGTGAGGCATTGGCGTTCTGGCAGTCGCCCGATAGCCGGACTCTTACTGGCAAGCGCAATCGAGCGATGTTGGCTATCTTGCTCGGTTGCGGGCTGCGGCGTCGCGAACTCGCTGAATTGACACTCGAGAGCCTGCAGCGCCGTGAGGAACGTTGGGCCATCGTGGATCTCGTTGGCAAAGGAAGACACATCCGAACCGTCCCCGTACCGAATTGGGTGAAAGAAACGCTTGATGCATGGTTAGCGGCTGCTGGCATCAGTAATGGTCCATTATTTCGATGTGTCTGTCGAGCAGGTAAGCTCTGGGGGCACGGCATTTCAGAAAAGACAGTCTGGCACGTCGTCAAGAAGGCTGCCACGAATATGAATATTGCACAGCTTGCGCCACGATCTTCGAAGATCATGTGCACGATTGTGCCACGACGCTGGTGGAGAGCTAGAACAGATCCAGTTCCTTCTTGGACATGTCTCAGTGCAAACGACAGAACGCTACATTGGCTGCAAGCAACATTTGAGGATCGCTGTGAATGACACGCTTGGCATAGAACCAGGCTGAGCATCTGGTCCGCGATCTGCGTGATGGCACCTCCACTCCACCCGGCTTTGACCACGCACTTCACAACGCTCGTATCATCGAGGCTATAGGCGTGCTGCCGAACGGGGCGAGCGGCAAAAGATCACACGTGTGCAAGAGACAGATCTGCGAGAGGAGCTTCTAACAAATCTGCTCAATGGTTTTTGACCGCTATGGTGTGGTCCCGATGTGTTGTGTCTGAGGAACGTGCCCGTTCCGGAGCCGCAAGATGGGGATGTCTTGATCCGGGTCGGCTGTGCGGGTACATCCGGCTACTATGCGCCGAACCGTTCCACTGCTTTCTCGTTCCAAACCACGCCTGTTCCTACAACCCCGTCGACAATGGCCATTCCGCCTGCGATCTGCAGCGGTTCGGCAACAACCGGATTCCACCAGTCTGCGTACTCGAGGAAATGGGCCGTTGGTGTTGCACACATGAGCTGTGCGCTAATCTCGGGCCAGAGATGATTCGAAAGCGGAATACTGGAAGCCTCTCCGAGGGCCGCAGCCCGAACCCATCCCGTCACACCGCCAATCTTCATCACATCCGGCATCATGTAATCTGAAGCGCGTGCTTCGATTGCCTGACACATTTCATGCGATCCCCACCAGTTCTCCCCACACTGGATCGGGGTCTTGATCTCGCGTGCTACCAGCGCGTGGCCTTGGTAGTCATGTGCCAAGACTGGCTCTTCCACCCAAGTGAGTCCTTCCTCATCAAGCACTCGGAGACGCCGTACTGCTTCTGGTGGCGTAAGGGACTGGTGTAATCCACCATGATCGCCATCTCATTACCGGTGGCCTTCCGCATCGCCCGCACTACTTCAAGGTCTTCCTCTACCGTTGCGTAGCCGATTTTCGCTTTCACTCCTTTGAAGCCACGCTTTGTCCAAGCTTCGGCCCCCTGCGCCGAACCTGCGACGCGTCGAACCCCACCGCTCCATATGCGTCCGCGAAGATGTCGGTCAAAACCAGCGGAGATTCGGAGATTATTCCACTCGCCGTCTTATGTGGCTGCACCATCGGCACGCGCACGGCACGAACGCAAAACTCGCGAATCTTCGGATAGGAAGCGAACAATTTCGCACTGGCACAAGACATATTGTAAAGATTTTCCAGTTGGCGAGTGACCGCCTAATCGGAATTAATCCACTTAGCCGTGAAACCGGCAAGTGTCCAAGTTGCCGACTATACGGCCATGTGGCTCGCGTTCCATTCGATGAGTGCGTTGGCGATTATGCAACAACTGAGAAAGGGCTGGATCTTCGCCTGCGATCCGGGTCCGGATTGCAAATTTCCCGGTGGAGCAGGATTAGTCTTCGCGCAGAAGGATCAGCGGATCCACCGACAGCGCGCGCTGCGCCGGAATCCATGTAGCCAGCAGACCGAGCAGGGCCATCGCGAGCACTACGCCGGCCAGGACGAGCGGATCGCGCGGCGTTGCCTGATAGACGATGAAGGCGAGAACGCGGGTCGCCAAGATCCCGAGGCCTAGGCCCGCGGCCGAACCAATCGCCAGCAGCTTCGCGGCGCGTCCCAGAGCGGCCTGCAGGACTTCTTTACGCTGCGCGCCGAGAGCGACGCGAATGCCCAGCTCCCGGAGGCGCTTGCTAACCGAGTAAGCGGCCATGCCGAAGATACCGGTAATCGAGAGCACCGCGCCCATGATGCCCAGCACACCCAGCGACACTGTCGCCACATGAGAAGGAAACAGTGCGAGGGCCAGTCCATCGGTCCACATCTGCAGGGTGAAGGGCAGGCCGGAATCGAGGCTCCGCAGCCTGCTCCTGATGTCTGTTGCCAGTTCTTGCGGATCGCGATCGGAGCGCACGACCAGATCGGTCAGGTGGGTAGGCCTCTGCAGCAACGGGAGAAACATCGCGGGTCGCGGATCCTCAGTGAGAAGGCCATACTTGCCGTCTTCCACAACGCCGACAACCTGAACGCGGGTTCCATCCCCCTCTTGTAGTAGCTGCCGATAGCGTTATTGACGGAACCGAAGATCCTGCGCGCAAAAGTCGCGTTTATGACGGCCACGGGCGGCGTACTCGTGGTGTTCTGCCACGAGAAGTTTCCGCCGGTCACCAGAGGTGTGCCTGCCGCACGGAAGTAATCGGGAGATACGCTGAACACCGCTACGTTAGCAGCGGCGACTTTCGATGGGCTGAGGTCTGTGGTCTGGCTGGTGAAAACATCATCGGTCGACCCACCCCCTCCAAGGGGAATCTGACTGATGTATCCGACGGACTTTACGCCGGGGATGGTCTCCAGCGTGTCGATCATGCGCCTTTGCATGGCGGGCACTCCGTCCCCGCTGTAACCGGCCATGCTGAGATCGGTGTTGACCAGCATCGAATTGCGGGGATCGAAACCGAAGCTGCTGTGGATGGAGCGTTCCAGACCGCGCAGAGCAACGAACGAAGAGGTCACCAGCACGGCGCAGATGGCAATCTGCACGGCAAGCAACACATCACGAAGAGTTATGCGGCGCCCGGTATGGCTCGCAAGGATGCCAGCCGCCCCAGCCTTGACCACCTCGTAAGGATTGGTGCGGAGTATCTGGCGAACGGGGACTGCGCCAAAGAGAAAGCCGCTAACGAGAGCCAACACCATTGCGACCAGGTAGACTTTTGCGTCGGGATAGACGGGCACATGCATGGGATATTGGGGAACCGGATGCCATACGCTCAGTTGCCGCAGGAGCGGGACGCTGCCTAACAGGCCCAAAGCGCCACCGCAGAGCGAGATCAGTACTGCTTCGGTGAACAGCGCCCGCAGGATGCGGCGGCGCGTCGATCCGAGGGCGAGGCGCAGAGCGACTTCTCGGGAGCGGTCGGCGGCACGCGCGGAAAAGAGGCTGCCCAGGTTAGCGCATGCGGCCAGGAGAATCAAAACAGCAAGCAGCATCATTCCGGTCATGAAGCCCCGCACCCCGGGACCGAGCAAGTCCCCGGCCAGACTCGGGCGGGCCAGCAAATAGGTCATCCATGCATCGTCTTTGGGGTAGGTCTTTTCGAGGTACGAGCCAACCGAGTTGAGATCGGCGATGGCCTGTGCCTGAGTCACTCCGGGCTTCAAATGCCCCAGCACCATGAAAATGTCGCGTTTCCCGCGATCGTTCAGAACATCGAATCCCTGTATCTGCTCCTGCTGCACCATGGGCACCCAGAAATCCGGAAAGAAGAAGAGCAGGGTTCCGTTGAAATCAGGGGGGCCACTCCGAGGATGGTGAACGGATGCCTGTTCACCTGAACAACGCGACCCACGATGCCGCGATCGTCCTGAAAATGGCTGTGCCAATACGCCCAGGAAAGGACTAAGTATGGAGCACTGTTGGGGCCATGCTCATCCGCGACGCTAAAGAAGCGTCCAAGATAAGGCCGAACCTCCATGGCTTCGAAATAGTTTCCTGCTACCTCGTAGCCCCAGATCTGAGATGGATTTTTGCCGGTGTCCAGACCCGCCGGAACGAGGATATAGGCTGTGAGAGCTTCGAAGGTGCGGTTTCGATCACGCAGGTCGAGATAGTCGGGATACGAGGTTGCCTGGTCTTTATCGCCTCCTCGCTCGATGGTGAAGAGGCTTTGCGGCCGAGGCACATTCAGCGGCCGAAGAATGAGGGCATTCAATACGCCAAACACCACGGCGTTGGCGCCGATGGCGAGGGCCAGCGTCAGGACGGCGGCTACGGTGAATACGGGAGAACGGCGCAGCTGGCGGAGCGCCAAACGCACGTCGGCCCAGATCGACTCGAGGGTAGGCCACTGCCACACTTCGCGGCTGCGCTCCTCAATCACAGCTTGATTGCCGAAGGCGATGCGCGCCTGCCGTTGGGCCCCCTGCGGGCTTAGGCCCTCTTGCATCAGCCGCTCCACAAGCTCATCAAGATGCAGGCGCATTTCTTCGGAGAGTTCGTCGAAGAGGCGGCGGCGACGGAAGATGCCCGGTATCCAGTTCATAGGTCCTCCTAACTGGCTGGAGATTTACCCGGATCGAGAACCAGCGTAATGCCCTCAAACATGCGCTCGAAGCTGGAGATCTGCTGCTCGAGATGGCGGAGGCCCGCAGGCCTGATCCGGTAGGTGCGCACGCGGCGATTCGTGGAGGAGACGCCCCACTCCGCCTTGACCAACTTTGCCTTGAGCAGCCTCTGGAGGGCTGGATAGAGCGAGCCCTCTTCCACCTGGAGCAGGTTGTTCGAGCGCTGCTGAATATGCTGAACGAGAGCATAGCCATGGGCCGGCTGGCGGCGGAGGGACTCGAGGATCATCATTTCGAGCGCCCCAGGAAACAGATCGCGAGCAGAAGCTTCTGGCATAGGCATGTTTGCTTCAGGCCTAGAGTAAACAGGGATCAAAGAATTTTGTCAAGTAGGATTTCTGGGCCTGCACACGTCTCACGTCCGTCGGCGCTTCGATCCGCATCCAGGCCAACTCACGCATTGAGCGATTTAGATCGATGAGCGTCTTCGGCAAGTTGCCGTAAAACCGGCTTTGCGGTGATGTGGCATACGGCTACGTCGGCAACGGATTCCAGGCGGGCACGTGTACGAGATGCCGACTTTACGCCTCACGTGGCGGCCCCGCGAGGCTGAAATCGAAGCCGCGTCAGATTATAGGGATTGGGGAGTTTGCCAGCATGCAGGCTTAATCGCCATGGTACCCGGACGTTTTACCCTACAACTTGGCGGAAGCAAGTGAACATTCAACGAGTCTCCACGCCAGTCAAGTGTGTTTGCTAATCGCTTCGGTTATCTGCTTCGTCATCTCCAATGCCAAGCCCCTGCTGACGCGTCACCGATCAATGCTGCGATGAATTCGAACTTCGGTACCAGTGGGATGTTTTCACCGACTTCCTTTGCCTTCTTGCTTTTTTCCCAGCCACGATAAGGAAAAACCAACAGCTCCTGCACACGTTTCTGACCGATGAGGTAGGGAAGCTCATTTAGCAGTATCGAGATTACAAGAACGATCGCGACGAATTTGGGGTCGCCAACCGCAAAGCCTCGCTGACCCAACAAAAACCACTCAAGAATGCCGAAAGCAAGCAATAGCGCAGTATTTAGCATTGCGTCGAAGAAAAACATCTTACGATATTCGGTCAGAATGCATCCCCAATCGCTCGCAGAAGGTAATCCAGTCCTTAGATCATCTGGGTGGAGCACCGGCAGGAGCAGCACTGGATCGCCCATCCGAATGCAGGACGAAAGCAAAAATCCAATCACAACCATTCCAGCTAAACCGAATACGCAGCTTAAGCAGATTGTGACAACTGCCAGAGGCCTGGAGAAATCTACTCCTAAGACCCAACAGCACAAGAGGCCCATCAGGGTTCCAACAGGGAGAGCCGAGTATATGGCTGACTCTCCAATAAAGTATCTGCGCATGAGCGCCAGGTGCGATTTAACCAGGTTCTTCGCTGATTCGTCTGCCTCGCGCGAGCCTGGAGATTCATCCCATTCGCGAGAAAGCCTCGCACCGATTGAGTCATGAAGCAGTTCTATGCCGTGTCCTCCTACAGAAAGCAGGAAGATTAAAAGCACCGCACATAGAGTCCATCGATGAAAAAAGGGAGGCGGAGTATGATTTTCGCAAAAAGAGTAAGGGTCAATCCTAAGACGGCCACCTCCAGCGCGATACTCAGTCGGTAGCGCGTGCGGAACGCCAATTTGGAGGCCAGCGGAAGCATTGAGACTACGGCACTCGCAGCGCAAATCCAAAAGCGCAATTGCCAGTTGACAGAGCGATTGTCCGGGAAAAACTTCAGCAACGAAAGACCGGCAAAGAGCAGTAGCATTGCCGTCGCGCCGATGTATATCAAGATAGGCCAAAACTCTTTGAAAAGGCGGCGCAGTTGAATCGTCCCGTGGTTCTTCCATTCCCTCCAAAGGGCACTAACGAGCGTCAGGAGCAAGTTCCCCAATTTATTGGGTGAGGTTGAAAGAGTCAGGATGTCGGGAAATGGCACTTGTAGATTGCTCCTTTCCACAGTTGCATATCGAGCCAATGACATCGAGGGATTGCATTAGAGTCTACAAGACAGGAATACGCAACGCTTCTGGGAAAATGATCCAAGTGGACGAGTAACCGGCTAATCGGAGAGTGAGCTTCCCTCTCGAATGAGCTACTATTTGGCAATCTAAATTTCGCTGATCTAACTATCTACCGCAGCAGAATAAATAACCCATAAGCTGGCCATTTGGCCAAATTATGGGTTATTTTTCAAAGCACACCCAATTTTTCCGGTCAAGTTGTCATCGGCATCAGGATGTAGCGACACTTCACATCTCCGAGAGCCTCGTTCCAATGCCAATCTGGCACATCCAAGAGGATGACTTCTCTCGAATTAGCGTCAGAACAAACACTGATGACGTATAGTTTTCGAAGAAATGGAACGGGAGGTCTCGATGCCGAGTCAAAAGGAATTGAATCGCATCTTCCTGAGTGCGTTCACTGACGGGATGACCCGTGCGGGTTTGTTCGTTCGTCTACGTATGCCGGGCGCTGCGCTTGACCCCAACGATAGCCAATTCATTGAAATGTTTGCGCAGGAAAAAGACCCGGTGGCGGCTATTCACGCCTATGAGGAGGGACGACGGCTATCTTATCGGTATGCGATGGCTGGCCTTACAACGGGCACAGCGGCGTTCCTCAGTGCTCTCGGGATCTTCACTTTCTTGGCGACGCGCGCGGCAGGGCACTGAGTGCTGAGGTGCGATAACTCATCAGTTAATCATCTAAGCCAGACTGCTTTGATGTGAAGATGGATTCGCGATCGGCAGCATATGCGGTGAGAATTCGAATGCAGTGTGCCAGCAGCTACTGACAGCTTCAGTTCTGGGATATTTGTCACAAATATCCGTAATCACATTGAAATTGTCTGTCCACGACGGACTGCGATATGTAGCGAATCTGGACAATTTTAAATATCCACAATATTAGTCAATTCACGCACGGCGGCTCAGTATCAAACTCTATTGTCGAGTATCAAACTTTATTGTTCGTTCACACCACCACGGTTCCTATGTTTATGTTCGCTACTCCACTGTCACGCTCTTGGCTAGGTTTCTGGGTTGGTCTACGTCGCAGCCTCGGCGGACGGCTATGTGGTAGGCGAGGAGTTGGAGGGGGACTACTTCGAGGATGGGGAGGAGTAGTTCGGGGGCCTGGGGGATGTAGATGGTCTGCTCGACGAGCTGGCTGATCTCGGTGTCGCCTTCGATGGCGATGGCGATGACGCGGCCAGAACGGGCGGTGACCTCTTGTATGTTGCTGAGGGTTTTTCGTACTTGAGGACGCTGGAGGGATCGTTGGGGTCCTTGGTGGCGATGCAGACGACGGGGAGGGATTCGTCGATGAGGGCGTTGGGGCCGTGCTTCATCTCGCCGGCGGGGTAGCCTTCGGCGTGGATGTAGGAGATCTCCTTGAGCTTGAGTGCGCCTTCGAGGGCGATGGGGTAGTGGATGCCGCGGCCGAGGAAGAGGAAGTCGTCGGAGGTGTGGAAGAGGCGGGCGAGCTCTTCGCACTGGGCGGAGAGGGGTGGGCGGGTGGTGGCGCGGCGGTCGGGTGCTGCCCAGGACGATGCCGATGCGGAGGCAAAATGCGGGGGTTTCTCCACTCCGGCGCTTTGCGCCTCCGGTCGAAATGACACATTTTTGTTATGACCAGCATTTCGGGCGTGGCCGGAGGGGCGGCGACGCCTTCGGAGGAGCCGGGGGAGTCGGGGGAGTGGATGTTGAGCAGGGAGGCGAGCTTGCCGGGGAGTTTGGAGAGCTCGGTGACGAGGTGGAGGGATTCGGCGTCGGAGATGGTGCCGCGGACCTGCGCGAGATGGAGGGCCAAGACGAAGAGGGCGGTGAGCTGGGCGGTGAAGGCCTTGGTGGAGGCGACGCCGATCTCGGGGCCGGCGTTGGTGGTGAGGGTGCCCTGGGCTTTGCGGGTGATGGCGGCGCCGACGACGTTGCAGATGGCGAGGGTTTTACTTCCTTTGGCGGCTAGTTCGGCCTGGGCGGCGAGGGTGTCGGCGGTTTCGCCGGACTGGGTGATGAGGAGGCCGATGGCGCGGGGGTCGGCGATGGGGTCGCGGTAGCGGTACTCGCTGGCGTAGTCGACTTCGACGGGGAGGCGGGCGAGGCGCTCGATCATGAACTTGCCGGCGAGGCCAGCGTGCCAGGAGGTTCCGCAGGCGGCGATGGTGATCTGGCTGGCGTTGCGGAGGTCTTCGTCGGAGATCTGCATGGCTTCGAGGAAGACTTTTCCGGTGTCGAGGGAGACGCGGCCGAGGGTGGTGTCGCGGATGGCGCGGGGCTGCTCGTTGATTTCTTTGAGCATGAAGTGCTTGTAGCCGGCTTTTTCGGCCTGGATGGGGTCCCAGGTGATGCGCTGGACTTTCAGGGCAAGGCTGCGCCTTGGAAATCCGTCAGCGAGACGCCTTCTTTGGTGAGGATGGCGAGTTCGCCGTCGGCGAGGAAGTGGATGTTGCGGGTGTGGTGGAGGATGCCGGGGACGTCGGAGGCGAGGAAGAATTCGCCGTCGCCGATGCCGATGACGGCGGGCGGGCCCATGCGGGCGGCGACGAGCTTGTTGGGCTCGAGTGCGGAGAGGACGCCGATGGCGAAGGCTCCGGTGATGCGTTTGACGGCGATGCGGACGGCCTCTTCGAGGGACATGATGGGGAGGGTGCCGTCGGGGTGGAGTGTGGTGAGTACGGCTTCGGACTCGTTGGCGGATTCGCTGGCGGTGTAGGGGCTGGCGGATTGAGCGCGGCCGTTTCCGATAAATTGCGGGCGGCCGCCTTCATAGGCGTCCTGGATGAGGTGGGCGATGATCTCTGTGTCGGTCTCGGAGACGAACTTGTGGCCCTTGGCGATGAGTTCTTTTTGAGAGCGAGGTAGTTTTCAACGATGCCGTTGTGGACGACGACGAGGGTGCCGGAGCCGTCGCGGTGGGGGTGGGCGTTTTCTTCGGTGGGGCGGCCGTGGGTGGCCCAGCGGGTGTGGCCGATTCCGAAGGTGCCGTGGATGGGGGAGTCGTGGATGACGTTTTCGAGGTTGCGGAGTTTGCCGGGGGCGCGGCGGAGTTCGAGGCCGCTGGGGCCTCCGGCTACGGCGATGCCGGCGGAGTCGTAACCGCGGTACTCGAGGCGGCGAAGGCCTTCAATAATGACGGGGACGACAGACTGAGGACCAATGTATCCAACGATTCCACACATGGATTGAGTTTAGATGGCGGCGGCGAATTTTGCGCGGGGAACGGGCTAGGACTTTTGGGGGAGGGTCTTATGCGATTGCTGTGTCGCGGACGAAGATGCCGTCGACTTGAAGGAGTCTGCCGTTGGCGGGGTCGCGGAAGGAGGGTTCGAGATCCCAGAGCTGGAAGCCGCGCTCGCACATGGCCGCGGACATCTCGGGCATCAGGGTTTCGCCCTGGTAGAGGGGAGGAGAGACATTTCCAGTTGTACGGCGAGGGCTTGCGAGAGGATTTTGGGGGCTCCGGTGAGGACCTGGAGCTCGAAGCCCTGGACGTCGAGTTTGAGGAGCGCGCGGCTGGTGAAGGCGGGGGAGGGAGGACGTCGTCGAGTCGACGGATGGAGACTTTTTCTTTGTGGAGGTAGCCGGAACGAGGGGCGGCGGATAGGTGCGAGTCGAGCATGGGGAGGATGGAGCTGCAGAAGGAGTCGGCGGAGACGTTGATCTCGGTCTCGCCGGTGGTGGCTCCGAGGGCGATGCCAGCTACGGTCCAGAGCGGATCGGAAGAGGCAGCGGCGAGAAGCTTTTGATAAGCGGTGCTGCTGGGTTCGAAGGAGAGGATGTTGCCGCGGTAGCCGATGGTTCGGCAGAGGGTTGCGAATTGGCCTGCGTTGGCGCCTACATCGAGGATGAGATTGAGATCGAGGAGAGAGAAGAGGCGACGGTAGCGGAGTTTTTGAGAGCTGTAGACGTCGGTCTTCCGAATCTGGTGGCCGGTGGCTTCTACTGCGGAGCGGATGGAGCGTCTTATGGAATGTGTCATGTGGTTGAAGTCTCGAAGAGTGCTGTCTCTGCTGGCTGAGATTGGGGAGTGCGGATTGAAAGCAGGATGGAGAGAATGGTCATCAGCCAGAGAGGAAGTGAGAGATCGTAGATCTGGGTGTCGGTGAGGCCTCGGACGAAAGCGAAGACGAGAATTGCGCTGGCGAGCGCTTTGAGATGAGATGCGGGGGCACGGCGAACCTGGCGGAAGAAGGCCCAATAAAGGGCTATCGTAAGCAGGGCGCCGACGGCTCCGAAGGCGAAGAACTGCTGAAGGAGTTCGTTGTGGGCTTGCTGGGCTTCGAAGAGTCCGAAGGGTGGGACGACGAATCGGTAGGAGTAGAAGCCATTGCCGAAGAAGGGCTTCTTGATGGCGTACTCGATGGACATGGCCCAGATGATGGTTCGGCCGGTAAGGGTTTCGGGATCGGTGCCTGCGGCGTAGGTGGCGAAGTAGGCCTCGAGAAGACCGGAGAGAGAGACAAGGACGGCCGCGGCGGCGATGCCGATTCTGATCCTTATTTTGCGGGAGAGGGTGGAATCCCGGAGGAGGTAGAAGCAGAAGGCCATGAGGAAGGCGAAGATTGCGCTTTTGCTGATGGTGCGCAGGAGGGTTGTCGCGAGGAAGAGAGCGGGCCATCGCCAGAGCCTGGTCTCGTGCGCGAGGTGGACTGCCAGCAGCGTGGCGATGGAGAAGAGAAAGCCGAGAGCGTTCGGATGCAGGAAGATCTCATCGCCGAGGCGCAGGTCGTCTCGTGCGGGGATCATCCAGGCGACGATGGCCACGATGCAGGCTCCGCAGACGAAACCTTTCATGATGGCGGCTGCCTTGATCTCGGGGTCGCCGTCACGCAGGAGAACCCAGACGGTGGCGACGTCTGCGGCCCAGGAGAGCCAGTAACCGGCGGCTGCATCGAGCGGTGCCTGGGACCAGAAGATACTCGCGAAGCTGAGGCCGAGGAGGGCGGCGGCCCAACGTATGGGTGTTGTGCGATAGGACGCCGTGGAGTTGGGTGCGCTGCCTATGGTGAAGAGCGCCGCGAGTGAGAGAAGAATCAGGCTTAGCACCAGCCAGACGATGGTTCCTGACTGAGGCTCATCCTGAAACCATAGGAAGGTTAGCGACACTCTGAAGGCGAAGACGAAGCCAGTTGCGGCGGATAGAAGAGGGAGCTCGTCGCGGGTTTTGTCGACTGTCGATGCCATAAACACTGGAGCGCGGGTGGATGCTGTGGGAACAGGTTGTGGGATGCGGTGGCCCGCTCCGTTTTCTCTGCTGTGAGTTTATGGCTTGCCGGAGGCTGCAGGTCGAGGCGGATGTGAGTGCACGCAATCTTTTTACAACAACGAGACAAATGTTCGACATCGGGCGTCCTCTATTGAAGGGAAACGCTTAGAGAGAGAATTTACGGGCCTGTGATGGGTTGGGTGTAACGTAGGGAAGGGTTTTGCGACAGGGGTGCTGTGCACATACTCGTTATCAATAGCGGATCTTCGTCGATAAAGTTTTCCCTCTTTGAAGCTCAGGGAGAGGAGCCTCGGTCGCTGTTTGAGGGTGAGGTGACCGGGATTGGCGGGGGGACGGCGAGTTTCAAATTTCGCGACGCAGGTGGGCGGGATGTGAGCGGCGGGCGTACAGAGGTGAAAGCTCTGACGGCGGTGGAGGCGATCGGGCTGGTTGTTGATGCGGTGAGTGGGCAGGGTCTGCCGAAGGTGGACGCGGTGGGATATCGGGTCGTGCATCCTGGGGCGAAGCTCGACCGACATCAGCGGATTACCGAGGAAGTGATGAAGGATCTTGAGGAGGCAGTGGTGTTTGCGCCGCTGCATGATCCTGCGGTGATTGAAGTGATCAAAGACATGATGGTGAAGTTTCCTGATGTGGCGCACTACGCCTGCTTTGATACGGTGTTTCACCAGACGATGCCCGAGGCCGCTACGACGTACCCGATTCCGGTTGAGTATCGGGAGCGAGGAGTTCGCCGGTACGGGTTTCATGGGTTGAGCTGCGAGTCGATTGTGAAGCAGCTGCGAGCGAAGAAAGAGATTTCGTTTCCGAAACGGATGGCGATTGCCCATCTGGGAAGCGGATGCAGTGTTACGGCGTTGGTGGATGGATGTTCGATCGATACGACGATGGGTTTGACGCCGACGGGTGGGGTGGTGATGGGAACGCGGCCAGGAGATCTCGATCCAGGGCTGGTGCTTTATCTGCTGCGGCAGATGAAGGGCGATCAGGTAGGGGCGTTGGAGAAGATGCTGAATCGTGATGCGGGGATGGTGGCGCTTTCCGGAATGCCGAACGATATGAAGGCCGTGCGGGATGCAGTGGGGAAAGGCGACGCACGGGCAAGCCTGGCAGTGGAGATTTTTACGCGGAGTGTGAAGAAGGCTTTGGGCGGCTTTATTGCGCTGATGGGCGGAATTGATGCTGTCGTGTTTGCGGGGGAATCGGGGAGCATGATACGCGGTCTCGGTCGGAGATACTCGCCGGGATGGCTGGTTTGGGTGTTTCAGTTAATTCTGAGTTGAACGCGGCTAAGGGCGACGCCGTACGACAGATAAGTGCATCTGACTCCGTAACGGCGGTGCTTGTCGTTCCGGCTAAAGAAGATTGGATGATCGCGATGCATGTTCATCGAATGACCCAATCTGCAAAATAGCTCTTTTCGGGTTACATATATTTCACAGTTACTTCCGGCCTTAGTGACTACGGCTGACGGAGATATTTATGAGCAACGTATCTAAGGAACTGGTTAGAGATAAGAGTCAAGGTGGTAAGCCGCTTTCGGCCGACGAGCTGCGGAAGATGGATGCCTACTGGCGGGCTTGTAACTATCTTTGTGTTGGAATGCTTTACTTGCGGGCGAATCCGCTGTTGCGGGAGCCGTTGAAGGTGGAGCATATCAAGAACCGGCTGTTAGGGCACTGGGGATCGGACCCGGGACAGACGTTTGTTTGGGTGCACCTGAATCGGCTGATTAAAAAATACGATTTGGATCTCATCTACCTTTCAGGCCCAGGACACGGAGCGCCGGCGACGCTGTCGAACAGTTATCTTGAAGGCGTGTATTCGGAGGTGTATCCAGACAAGAGCGAAGACGTTACGGGAATGCAGAAATTCTTCAAGCAATTTTCGTTTCCGGGTGGTATTGGGAGTCACTGCACGCCGGAGACGCCGGGGTCGATTCATGAAGGGGGCGAGCTGGGATACAGCTTGTCGCATGGGTTTGGCGCGGCGTTCGATAATCCTGACTTGATCGTGACCGTGGTGGTGGGAGATGGAGAGGCTGAGACAGGGCCGCTGGCTACTTCGTGGCATTCGAACAAATTCCTGAATCCGGTGCACGACGGTGCGGTTCTGCCGATACTGCACCTTAACGGTTACAAAATAGCGAATCCTACAGTGTTGGCGCGCATTTCTCCCGAAGAGCTGGAGTGGATGTTCAAGGGATATGGCTGGGAGCCGCGTGTCGTCGAAGGAGACGATCCGGCGACGATGCACCAGTTGATGGCGGGAGTGATGGAGGATTGCGTGAAGGAGATTCGCGCGATTCAGAAGAAGGCCAGGAGCGCTCCTAAGGGAACATCGCCTGAGCGGCCGCGTTGGCCGATGATTATTTTGCGCTCGCCGAAGGGATGGACTTGCCCGAAGGAGATTGATGGACACAAGCTGGAGGGATCGTGGAGAGCGCACCAGATGCCGGTTCTTGATCCGGTGACGAATCCGAAACACTTGAAGCTGGTTGAGAAGTGGATGAAGAGTTATAAACCTGAAGAATTGTTTGATGAATCGGGCAAGCTGATCGTGGAGTTGAGGGAGATGGCTCCGGTCGGGCAGCGAAGAATTACTGCGAATCCGCACGCGAATGGCGGGCTGCTGCGGATGCCGATGGAACTGCCGGACTTTCGCGACTATGCGGTGAAGGTCGACAAACCGGGGCAGTTAGAGGTTTCGCCGACTGATGTCTTGGCGCATTTTTTGCGCGATGCGATGAAAATGAATATGACGAGCTTCCGCGTCTTCGGGCCGGACGAGACGGCATCTAACAAGTTGCAGGCTATTTATGAGGCGAGTGGGAAGACGTGGATGGCGAAGCTGCTGCCGGAGGACGCTGACGGCGGGGACCTCGCGCGAGACGGTCGCGTGATGGAGATCTTGAGCGAGCATACGCTGGAGGGTTGGTTCGAGGGCTATGTGCTGACGGGGCGGCATGGCTTCTTTTCAACGTATGAGTCCTTTGTGCACATCATCGACTCAATGTTCAACCAGCATGCGAAGTGGCTGGAGAAGAGCAAGCTGGAGTTGAGGTGGCGAGCGCCGATTTCATCGATCAACCTGCTAATTACTTCGTTGGTTTGGCGGCAGGATCACAATGGATTTACGCATCAGGACCCGGGATTCCTGGATGTTGTGACGAATAAGAGTCCGGAGGTGACGCGGATCTATCTGCCGCCGGATGCGAATTGTCTGTTGAGTGTTGGGGATCACTGTCTGCGCAGTTCCAACTATGTGAATGTGATTGTTGCGGACAAGGCGCCGCATCTGCAGTACCTGAATATGGATGACGCGGTGAAGCATTGCACGAAGGGAATTGGGATATGGGACTTTGCGAGTAATGACGCGGGAGACGAGCCGGATGCGGTGCTTGCGTGTGCGGGAGATATTCCTACTGAGGAGGCACTGGCGGCGGTTTCGATTCTGCGCGAGCGATGTCCAGATGTGAAGATTCGGTTTGTGAATGTGGTGGATTTGTTCCGGTTGATGCCGGAGACGGAGCATCCGCATGGGCTTTCGGAGAAGGAGTTCGATAGCTTGTTTACGAGGAACAAACCGGTGATCTTCAACTTCCATGCGTATGCTTCCCTGGTTCACAAGCTGACGTACAAGCGGACGAACCATAAGAACTTTCATGTTCGCGGGTATAAGGAGAAGGGCAACATCAATACTCCGCTGGAGCTGGCGATCTTGAATCAGATCGATCGGTTTGATCTGGCTATCGATGTGATTGATCGAGTTCCGCGGCTGCAGATGACGGCGGCGCATACAAAGGAGTGGCTGAAGGGGCAGATCATCGAAGCGGTGAACTACGCACACGAGAACGGGATTGATAGTAAGGAGATTCGGGAGTGGAAGTGGCCTTTGTAGGGTGAACAGGCGGACGTGAAAAGCCCCATCCGGCGATGCTCTGCGGGATGGGGCTTTTTGTTGGTTTGGGTTAGAAGATGATTTTTCCACCGAATTGAGTGTTGAAGGCTTCGCCGGCTCCGATGCCGGGTGCGCCGTTGTAGTCGCCGATGGTGTCGCTGAGTTGTGAACTGCCACCGACGGAGGCGGAAGGAGGAGCGAAGTTATTTCGGTTGAGGAGGTTGAACATCTCTGCGCGCAACTGGATTGTGAGACGCTCGCCGATCTTCGTGTTTTTGAAGACGGAGAGATCGACGTCACTGTAGCCGGGAGCGTAGAAGGAATTGCGGCGTACGGTGCCGAACGTACCGGGAGTGGGATTCTCGAAGGCGCTGAGATCGATCCAGTTTGCGGTTGTGGACTGGCCTTGATAGCCCACGCGTGCCGGAGCGATTTGAACTGCGCGATCATTGCCTTCATTGGTTCCGCTGATGTCACCTGAGGCGTGAACGGTGAAGGGTTGGCCACCATGGAAGGTGAGCAGACCGTTGACCTGCCAGCCACCGGTGAGGCCCTTCAGGTGCTGCGAACCGGGAACATCGTAGCTCATGAAGCTCACGAAGGTGTTCCTGGTATCGAAGTCTGAGTTGCCGTAGTCGCCTTTGAAGTTAGTGCTGTCTTGCGGAAGGGCGCCGCGGTAGGCGGTGACTTCGTCAAGGGCGTGAGACCAGGTGTAGATGGTTTGTGTTGAGAAGTGATGCCAGTTGGTAATGCGAATTTGTGCTTGAAGCGAGTTGTAGTTCGCGGTGCCGATGCTCTCGAGCTGGTTGATGTTGCCGTACTGCTGATAGGGGCCGAAGAAGGGGCGGGTCTGCTGGCGTTGAATGTCAGCGCTATAGATGCCGGGGAGCGCCTGGTTGATGTCGAGAAGACTGAGGAGATGACGGGCTGAGGAGCCTACGTAGCCCAGTTGCAAGATCACGCTGGGTGCCAAGGTGTGCTCGAGATTGACGTTGTAGTTCTCGTTGTAAGACGGACGGAAGTTGGGGTTGACGGAGAAGACGCCGCAGGGTGATGTCGCAACGCAGGGATACCCGACCGAGGAGGGGAAGATCGGAACTCCCTGCACGATGGTGGTGTTTGATCCTCCGTTAGCAGCTGAGACCGAATAGACAGGATTCGGACCGCCTGGATTGCCTTCAACGCCGTTCGGAGCTGCGTTGCCGGGGCGGTTATCGAGGAAGGGATTCAGGTTTGGGGTGTCAGCGTACCAGCCGTAGCCGGCACGGAGGACGGTGTTGGAATCGACTGCATAGCTGAGGCCGACGCGGGGGCTGAAGTTTTTATAGTACTTGGGGTAAAGCGAGGCGATTTCGCTGCCCTGGAAGGCGAGGCCGTTGGTGGAGGTAAGACCGGGACGGAAGACCGACATATCCTTGTACGAGTTGTGGAGCGGCCCCTCGTAGTCGTAGCGGATTCCGTAGTTGACGTTGAGCTTTGGCGAGAGTTGCCATGAATCACCGGCGTTGAGGAACCAGGTGTTAACGAAGACCTGACGTTCGGGGTCTCCGATGGTGATGCTGGCGGCGGATGTTGTTCCGGCCAAAAAGTCAGCCAGGGAGTAGCGGTAACCGTCCAGACCGTCGGCATTGGGCGTTGGTGCAACGCCTCCGTTTCTGGCCGTAGCGACCGCAGTCGTCTGAGTTCCGTCGAAGGTGAAGGAGCCGGTGGCATGGCGGTGATAGAACTCATCGAGTTGCGCTTGACGATATTCTCCGCCGAAGCGCATCTGGTGCTTTCCTTTGGTCCAGGAGAGCTGGTCTGTGAGGTGGCCAGTGATGTCGTTGCGACCTTCGGGGGAGTCAGGCCGACGGGATCGAAGTTGCTGCTTGCGGCGGTTGTGCCTCCGCCTGTGGTGGCGGGCCTGCCGATGGTGATGTTCGGAGCGTTCGGGAAGGTGGCGCCGGTGATGAAGCCGAGGCTTTGAACATCCTGGCCGGTCTCGTTGTCGTTGAAGACCTGATTGAAGTAGTTGACTCCGGCGAGAACCTGGTTAGAGATGCTGGAAGATATGACCCGGTTGTAGACGACGGCGATGTTCTGTACGTGAATTGGTGCTACTTCGTAGTAAGCGAGGAGTTGGGAGCCAACGGGCGCAACCTGACTGCCTTGACCGACGAACCAGTGAGCACTGAGGTTGTCTTTGTCGCTTAGGCGATAGTCGACCTTACCTAGACCGTTCCAGCTGTAACCGTACTCGGGGTCGCTGGAATGGAAGTTGTTTACGGTCCCCACGGTGTCTTGCGCGAGGACATTTGCACCCCAGAGTCTGTTGAGTACGCTCTGCATGACGGGGTTTACTGCAAGTCCGTTTTGAGCGAGGATTGCTGCGGCTTGACTCTGCCAGCCCACGGAGGGCTCGGTTGCGTTTCCGGATTGGCCGATGGTGAAGCGCTGGTGTTCAAAGGTGGCGAAGCCGAAGAGCTTGTCCTTGAGGAAGGGGCCGCCGACGGAGAAGCCGGTGTTGTAGTTGCGAACCTTTTGTTTAACAGACGAGAAAGGGCTCTTGGCGCCGAAGAGTTCATTGCGGTTGAAGTAGTATGCGGTACCGTGAAGTTGATTGGTGCCGGAACGCAGAGTCAGGTTGACGGTACCACCTGGGTTTCGGCCGCCTTCCGGGCCCGACTGTGTCTGCGCGGAGAACTGATCGACCGCGTCCAACGGAAGGATGATGCCGGCGATACCGGAGACGCCACCCTGATTGACGGCGGGGATGTTGTGCCAGAGGTCATTGTTGTCGACACCGTCGATCTGCCAGTTCATCTGGTTGGCGCGGGTGCCGTTGAGGGAGCCGTATCCGCCGCCACTGTATCCGGCATATCCAGGCGTGAGCGAGATCATCTGGGTGAAGTCGCGGCCGTTAAGCGGGAGGTCTGCGACGACCTTGGCGTCAAGGACGGTGGTCTGCGTGGTGGTTGTTGTGTCGAGAGCTACGGCTGCTGCATCGACCTCTACAGTTGTGGCGGAACTCGAGAGTGGAAGGGAGACCGGCAGAGTGAAGATGACGCCGGCCTGGACTGCGATCTTGTCGGTCTTGACAGTCTGGAAGCCGGAGAAGCTGACGGTGACGCTGTAGTTGCCGAGGGGGAGATCCTGGAAGAGGAACTCGCCACCACTGGAGCTGGTGGCTGTGTGCTTGATGTCTGTGTCGGTTTGGACGGCGACAACGGTTGCGTTAGCGATGGCAGCGCCGGTGCGGTCCGTTACGGTGCCGTTGATTCCGCCACGGAAGGTCTGGGCGTTTGCAAACGATGTTCCGAGAATGGTTAGCAGAATGGCGGCGAGACTGTAGAGCACAGCCTGTAAGGGTCTTACCGATTGCCTACGCATAGAACCTCCGGAAAAAAGACAAAGAATCCCTGTGATCGCTTTGAAGCGATTTTTTTGGTCGTTTTAGACAACAAGCCGGCGTCGCAGCGGAATGCTGCGAATACGTCACTGTGTTCCAAGGGCCAAGCGGCTGCTAGAAGTGTGGCGAAAACGGCAAATTAAGAAAGAGTGAGCCAACCTTAAATGGCTTCTGCGAATATTGCAAGAATTTTTTGAGATATTACGCAATGCGAAGCGAGCGGCTGATATGGCCGGAAATCAGGCGCAGCCCGAAATTTGTAACTTTGAGAGTTCTGAGGGAGTCTTATTGCGGAACGATTCCGGTACGTTTCGCGTCGGGATCTGGAAGGTATGAGTCGAGAGAATTTTGCGGCGGCGATTCAAGCTTTGTGCGACGCAGCTCTCGCATATCAGGCGTTGCAGAAATAAATTATGATTGTCATGTAACTGGTGTTTCCAGGAAGTGAGCCTCTTTCCAAGGTAGGCGTTCGTCGTGGCGAGGTAATGCAGCCGTCGCGAAATAGAGGGAGCCGGATGACTTCGAGGTCAGATATGAGAGAGCAGTTTCGCGTTGTGGTGACCGGTGTCGGGCTGGTGAGTCCGGTAGGGGTTGGTACGGAGGTGACCTGGGCCGCGCTGCAGAGGGGGACTCCGGGATCGATAGAATTTCACTCTTCGATCCGGAGAGATTCAGCTGCCAGTTTGCCGGTGAGGTAAAGGGATTTGTTCCTGAGAACTTTGTTGATCGCAAAGATGTGAAGAAGATGGGGCGCTTCATTCAGTTTGCGATGGCTGCGGCGCAGTTAGCGATGGAGCAGTCGGGACTGGATATGTCGGCTGAGGATGCGGAGCGCGTGGGCGTGTACGTCGGCAGCGGGATTGGTGCGTTCGAGGTGATCGAGCGGGAGCATACGAAGCTGCAGAACGGAGGGCCTGACAGAATATCGCCGTTCTTCATTACGGCGACGATCGCAAATCTGGCGGCTGGCCAGATCTCGATACGTTACGGGGCTACCGGACCCAATCTGACGTGTGCCACCGCGTGTACGACCGGAGCGCATGGAGTCGGGGAGGCGTTTCGGATACTTCAGAGAGGCGATGCGGATGTGATGATCTGCGGCGGCAGTGAAGCAGCTGTTACGCCCCTTTCGGTGGGCGGGTTTGGCGCGATGCGGGCTCTGTCGACGCGGAATGACGATCCTGCGCGGGCGTCGCGGCCGTGGGATCGCGGGCGCGATGGGTTCGTTGTAGGCGAGGGCGCGGGGATTCTTATGCTTGAAGAGCGGGAGCATGCGCTGCGGCGTGGCGCGACGATTTTGGCTGAGGTCGTGGGCTACGCGGCGAACTCGGATGCATTTCATACCAATGCTCCGCCGGAAGATGGGCGCGGGGTTCGCCGGGTGATGCAGTTGGCGCTCAAGGATGCCGGGCTCGAGCCGAGTGCGATTCAGTATTTGAATGCGCATGCTACCTCTACTCCGCTTGGTGACAGAGCGGAGGCGACGGCGATTAGCGAGACGTTTGGCGATCATGCGTTGAGTCTTCTGGTGAGTTCGACGAAGTCGATGACGGGGCATCTGCTGGGTGGCGCGGGGAGTCTCGAGGCGGGCATTACGGTGCTGGCCTTGCGGGATCAGGTCGCTCCGCCGACCACGAACATCGAAGATCTGGATGAGTTATGTCAGTTCGGATTAGTGAGGGACCGAGCTGTCAGCGTGCGGATGGAGTATGCCATGTCGAACTCGTTCGGATTTGGAGGGACTAACGCGTCGCTGATCTTCCGGGTACATCATCCTGATGTGTGAGGCTATGCTCCGCCACGGCGAAGCTCTTTGGTCTTGAGAACGATGAGGTACTCGTAAAAAGCCTGCAGGGTGGCGTAGGTGAGGCCGGCGGCGCCATCGAGTATTGCGCCACGGAAGAAGACCATGTAGAGCCACTTGATGAGGGGACGGCCGGGAAGGCGGTAGAAGATAGCCTTCTGATGGAGGCGACGAGTGTGGAAGTCGGGGTCGCGAAGAGCTGTGCGGAAAGAAGGCTTCTGCAGGCCCTGGTTGCGGACGATCAGTTCGGCCTCCATGGTGGAGTAGAGGTTGTGCTTTTCGACCCAGCGAGCGATGCCTTTGGAAAAGGGGTAGTGATCAAGTGGGTAGCTAAGTTCAGCTACGGGGCCGTCGATCTCAAGAACTTCGTTGATGGCGCGGGTGTAGCGGGCGTGCTCTGGACGGACGAGGCGGATGTAAAAGGGTGAGATCTGGGCGTGCTTGAGCCAGGTGTCGAAGAGGAAGTCGCGGCGGCGCACGCGGAAGGCTGCGGTCTGGTCGGGGGCGGCGAGGGCGAGTTGTTGCATCTCGCGGGAGAGTTCCGGTGTGGGTCGCTCGTCGGCATCGAGGAGGAAGAGCCACGTGTGTTTGAAGGGGATGGTGGTGAGGGCGGCGTTGCGGTGCGTGGCGTAATCGTCGAAGGTGCGGGTGTGGATGTGGGCGCCGGCGGCTTTGGCAATCTCTACGGTGTTGTCCGTGGAGTGGGAGTCGAAGACGTGAATGTCGTCGGACCAGGAGACGGAGGACAGGCAGGCGGGGAGGTCGCGCTGTTCGTTGCGGGTGAGGATGAGAACGGAGATCATCTATCGGGTATGGTATCGCGATGATCTCGGGTTGAGGCTAGAAGCGTATGACGAGGCCGGTGGTGAGGCTCTGCGGGTGGCGGGTGACGCCTTGCTGAGAGATTCCGGCGGGGCAGAGGTGGCAGTCGGTGATGCGCCAGTCGAGATCGGCTGGACGGTGGTATCCAAGACTCCTGCCAGCGGTCGGGCATCGTTATTGATAGCTGGTATGATCGGCGGCTGTGAGAGTAGAGAACCATGCCAAATTTGCCTTGTGAAGAAGGTGCGATGCGCAGCGCGGCCGCTGCACCGGAGAAGACGCGAGGAGGGGTTTGGGTGCTCGCGGCTACGATCCTCGGTTCGAGCATGGTGTTCATTGATGGGACCGTGGTAAATGTTGCTCTGCCGGCGTTGCAGAGCGCTCTCAATGCGACCGTGACTGATGTGCAGTGGGTGGTTGAGGCTTACGCGTTGTTTTTGGCGGCGCTGCTGCTGGTGGGTGGGTCGCTGGGTGATCTTTATGGCCGACGGAAGATTTTCCTGGTAGGCGTGGTACTGTTTGCTGGAGCTTCGGGGTGGTGTGGGTTTGCTTCCGATGTGCGTGCGCTGATTGTTGCGCGGGGATTGCAGGGAGTGGGCGGGGCATTGCTGATACCGGGCAGCCTTGCGTTGATCAGTTCATCGTTCTGCGCGGAGGAGAGAGGAGCGCGATTGGGACCTGGTCGGGTTTTACCGCGATTACTACGGCAGTGGGACCTGTGTTGGGTGGTTGGTTGATCGAGCATCTCTCGTGGCGTTGGGTGTTCTTTATCAATCTGCCTTTGGCTGTGTTGGTTGTGCTGATTTCTTTAGTGAGGGTGCCGGAGAGCCGCGATGAGGAGATGGTTCAGAGGCTGGATGGGTGGGGCGCAGCCTTGGCTACGGCGGGATTGTGCGGGATCACGTTCGCTTTGATTGAGGCTGGTAGCGGCGGAAGGCGAGCGTGGCTCGCTGGTGTGATTGGGGTGGTGGCTCTTGTAGTTTTCTTTGTAGTGGAGTCGCGGTCCGAGGCTCCGATGCTGCCGCTGGGTCTATTTCGATCACGGACCTTCAGTGGGGCGAATCTGATGACGTTGTTTCTGTACGCGGCGTTGGGTGGGGTGTTGTTTTTTCTGCCGCTGGATCTGATTCAGGTGCAGCACTACTCGGCCACGCAGGCGGGTGGGGCGCTGCTTCCGCTGATTCTGCTGATCTTCGTGCTGTCGCGGTGGTCGGGTGGGCTGATCGTGAAGTATGGGGCGCGGCTGCCACTTATCGTTGGGCCGTTGATTGCGGGGGTGGGATTTGGTTTATTTCGGCGGGGTGGGGTGGGTGGGTCATACTGGTCGACCGTGTTTCCGGCGGTGATTGTGCTTGGGCTGGGGCTGGCGGTGAGCGTGGCTCCGTTGACGACTACGGTGATGAGCTCGATCGATCAGAGCCGGGCGGGTGTGGCTTCGGGGATCAATAATGCGGTGTCGCGCGTGGCTGGGTTGCTGGCGGTTGCGGTGATGGGGCTGGTGTTTTCGATGACCTTCAACGGGCGGTTGGGGCGGGGGCTGGATGGGCTGGGTCTGCCTGTGGCGGAGCGGCAGAGTGTGGAGGGCCAGAGGGCGAAGCTGGCGGCTGCGAGGAGCGATGATGTGCGGGTGCAGCGGTTGATTGGGGAGTCGTTTGTGAGTGCTTATGGGGTGGTGCTGTGGATTGCAGTGGGGCTGTCGGTGGCGAGTGCTTTGAGTGCGGCTTTGCTGATTGAGGGCAGGCCTACGCCGGCGCGCGTTGCGTGAGTTTGCGTCGGATTATTCGATAGGGCGGAAGGCGAGGACCGCGTTCAGACCTCCGAAGGCCAGGGAGTTGGAGAGGGCCAGCTTTGGAGAGGCATTGCGGGGGGCGCCGAGGATGATGTCGAGGTCGATCGCCGGGTCGATCTGCGTGATGCCCGTGTTGGCGGGGAGGAGACTTTCCTTCAAGGCGAGGATGGTGGCCAGGGCTTCGAGGGCTCCACTGGCTCCGATGGAGTGGCCATGCAGGGACTTGGTGGAGCTGACGGGAATCTTGGCGGCGTTGGGGCCAAAGACCTGATGGATGGCGGCGGCTTCGGTGGTGTCGTTGACCTGGGTGCCGGTGCCGTGTGCGCTGATGTAACCTACCTCGTCGGGTGAGGCGTTGGCGTCGCGGAGGGCGCTGCGCATGGCGGCGGCTGCGCCGTCGGGGTGGGGCTGGGTGACGTGGCTGGCGTCGGCGGTGCTGCCGGTGCCGACGATTTCGGCGTAGATGTGGGCGTTGCGCGCGCGGGCGGATTCGAGGGTTTCGAGGGTGAACATGGCGGCACCTTCGCCGAGGGTCATGCCGTCGCGGTCGGCGGAGAAGGGGCGGCACTGGGTGGGGGAGACGACGCGCATCGAGTCCCAGGCGCGGAGGAAGCCGAAGGTGAGCGGAGCTTCGTGGCCGCCGGTGATGGCGGCATCGATCATGCCGGAGCGGATCATCTGGAAGGCCAGGCCGATGGCGTGGGCACCGGAGGAGCAGGCGGTGGAGATGTTGAGGGCGGGGCCGGTGATCTTGAGGTCGATGGAGATGTTGCTGGCTCCGGCGGACGCCATGGTGCGGACGACGGTGAGGGGATGGACGCGGGCATCGCGGGTGTAGAGTTTGGCGGTCTCGGTCTCTTCGGCCTGACGGCCACCGCAGGCGCAGCCGACCACGATGGCGATTTTTTCCGGTGCGTAGTGGTTGGTTAGCTGGGACTCTGCGGCGGCCTGGCGGGCGGCTACGACGGCGAAGTGTACGGTGCGGTCGGTGGCGGTGAGGATGCCGGAGTCGAGGTGCTGGGTGGCGTCGAAGTCTTTGACTGCGGCGGTGCGGGTGAAGCGGAGGCCCTGTGACTTGTCGTGCGCTTCGCGGGCGGGGGCTTCGGGGTAGGGCGGGAAGGGGGCAATGCCTGTGGTGCCGGCGAAGAGGGAGGTGCGGAAGTCCGCGACGGTGTTGCCGATGGGGGTGATACATCCGAGGCCGGTGACAACGACACGATTCACTTCTTCTCCTGATGGTGCTCTGGTGATTGTAGATTCTTCGAGGGTCGGGGGACTCCCCCTCCCCTGGGTATTCTGCGGCTAAATTACTTGTTTTGAATAGGTTGCAGACGGTTGCTGTCTGTAAAATATTGCATCGAAAGGGTTTACTTGCAAAGTATTCCATCCAAGGGAGTTACGCCGCAATAAAATTGAAAAGCCCCTGTTGGCTCCAGGGGCTTTCGTATTCTGCTTCTATTATATCTGTCTGAACGGAACTCCTGCGCCACGCTAATGTGCTGGATTGACGCGGAGTTTGATGATTTCAGGGGTTGACAGGATTTTATGGGCAGGACTGGGCGTGCTGGTCATTTGTAACCGTCCGTTGTTCCGTCCGCATGCTTCACGGCGTTGTAGTCCGTTATTGCGGGGGCTCTTTGCCGGATTGCTCGCGCACCATGTACTCGGCGTACCAGTCAGGCCAGTTCTCGTCGTGCTGCCCGCCGGTGCGCTTTTCGTGCTCGCCGTGGGCGGCTCCGGCACGGCGAAGTGCTTGCGCCAGGTCGCTAGCCGACGCGTAGGTCGTGTCGCCGGTGACCCGGCCCGGAAGCCGCGTCGTGATCTCCTGCAAGAGCCAGCCGTTGCCGTCGGGATCATGGAATGGGGCGAACGAGCGGTAGCTGCGATGCTCGGGATCCGGACCGCTGACCCTGCTCCGCCCAAACAGGTAGGGCTCGTCCAGGCCAGCGTACACGCCGCCGGCGTCGTGGAACGCATCGCTGATCTCGACGCCGCGACGGAGCATCTCGTTGCGGGCGGCCGCGATGTCGGAGACGATCAGATAAAGGCCCTGGGCGGAGCCGGGTGCTGCCGCAGTGACGTTCTTGCCGAAGATAACCGAGCATCCGGAGCCGGGCGGCGTGAACTGGATTACGCGGAAGTCGGCACCGTTGTCGTAGTCGGCGTCGAGCCGCCACCCGAGCTTTCCGTAGAACTCCTTCGCGCGGTTTACATCGGAGACGGGGATGACGATTATCTCGAGCTTCGTGTCGACTCTCGCGACCCTGGCCGCGTCGTTAATGGGGACTTCGTCCGTGTTCATGGCTGCCTCCTATGTTGCGCGGGATGAAATGGTATTACGACATTTAATTGTTGATCAAGCGAGCTTGCGCATCTGAATGTTGTTACGGATGCGATTGATTCCGAAAAAAGGGAAAGATTCCATTCGACGAAGGTATCGACCCTTAGAGCCAGATGCGCTCATTGAGCCGGAATCCTGGGTTCGGTGTGTTGTTGGGGGTGGTCGGTAATGCGGAAACTCGCCGACTACGGTAGATCGGGGTTATAACCTGATGTGGAAGGCAACAGGAGACGTTTTCTTGCTTAGGAATGGAGCTTCCGACCGTTGATCGATGTGTTCGAGCGCCTTGTCTGGCAGTTGGAGAATGAGCCGTCGCTGCTGGAGCCAGGTCAGCTTCGCCAACGTCTGGAGGCGCTTGACCGGCTGGATGCTTATTTGCCGGATATTCCTCAAACGGATTTTGGGACTGGGCCTAACGACGCAGGGCTCTATCGCCGAGCGAGAGCAATTTGCGGCAGGCTGGAGGCTGTGAATTCTGAACTTTACGAAGCCATTCGATGTGAGATTCAGCGCGGGGAGCGGCCTGAGACTTTGCTTCGGTGGATCGATTCCTCATCGGTGGTGGAAGAAGCGGCGAGGCCCGGCAGTGGGGCGGCGGGCGGCCCCGGCGGCGGCATGGGTTATGACTACATGGATGAGCTGGTCAGTGGAGTGTTTCAGTTCGAAGACCCGGGTGTTGAGGATGTTCGACGGGAGGCAGAGATGGTGTTTTATCAGCCGACCCCAGCGCGTCATATCTTCAGTCTTATAGGCCTGACTGCGCTCAATGACACCGACGTTCTAGTCGATCTTGGCTCTGGATTGGGCCATGTCCCGTTGCTGGTCTCTGCCTGCACCCGTGCGCGTGGCATAGGGATCGAGTTGGAGGCGGCCTACGTCGAACGTGCCCAGCAATGTGCACAGAGGCTGAATCTGAATATGGTCACGTTCCTTCAGCAGGATGCGCGAGCGGCGGATTTGTCCACTGGCACGGTCTTCTATCTTTACACTCCTTTTGTGGGGTCCATCCTGAGCGAGGTGCTCAACCGGCTGAGGCGTGAAGCGGCTACTCGTCGAATTCGAATCTGCACGTATGGCCCTTGTACGTCTGTCGTCGCTGAAGAGCTGTGGCTTGAGGCTGCCGCAGCGCCAGAGATGGATCGGATTGTGCTCTTTCGCTCTCGCGGTTAGAGCGGATGGTCAGGAGGATGGCCTCTACCCCAGCGGGAAAGATAGTCCTGCCGGACGGGCCTCCTGCGCGGAGGGCGGTCACTTCGTGACTTGTATACCCCTTCGGCTGGTCCTCCCGTTGGTCGGGGGAAAGTTGATTTCGACCAACGGGAGAACCGTCGAGATTCATCCTGCTGTGACCGGTACACGCGTCGCGAAGTGACCGTCCCACGCGCAGTGGGCCCGTCCGGCAGGATCTTTTTCTTTAGAGTCGCGGTTGAGAGTTGTTTGCAGAGAGATAGTCGCAGACGAGGAGGGTGAGGTCGTCGTTCTGGGACCTGGACGACCACTGTTCGAGAGACGAGAGGATGCGGGCGGCTGCGTCTTCAGCGCGGAGGTTGGCGGCTTCTTTGAGGAGAGTGTGGAGGCGGCTTGATCCGAACTCTTCTCCTTGTGCGTTGGTGGCTTCGAGGATGCCGTCGGTGTAGAGAAGGAGGCGATCGCCGGGTTCGAGCGGGTGGATGGCGGTGGTGTAAGTGGCGAAGGAAAAGGCTGCGAGCATCAGGCCGTTTTCGGTGAGTTCGATGACGTCTCCCCCGCGCAGCAGCAACATGGGGGGATGGGCTGCGGCGGAGTATCGCAGGGTGGAGGACTCTGCGTCGAGATAGACGTAGGCGGCGGTGACGAACTGCTCCTGCGTGTTGCCGCAGAGGACGGAGTTCATTCCAGCGAGGAGAAGGGCGGGATCGGCTGCGTTGGCGCGCTGGGAGGTGGCAGCGAGTTTGACCATGGAGGCGATCAGTGCGGCGGGAACGCCGTGGCCGGAGACGTCGGCGATGAGGAGGCCAGCCTGGGCCTGATCGGCAACGAGGAAGTCGTAGAAGTCTCCGGCTACGGCGGTCATGGGAACGTAGCGGGCGGCTACGTGGAAGTTGGCGGATTGAGGATAGGCTGGCGGCAGAATTGAGGTTTGGATACGGCGTGCGATCTCCAGTTCCTTTTGCAGGTCGCTGAACTGCTGGTCGCGATGGAGGCTGCGCTTTGCGGCTACGTAGCCGAGGGTTGCGAGGAAGAAGGTGAAGCCTAGTGGCTCTATGAACTCACGGTGTCCCAGGGCTCCGGCGATGTTATCGAAGAGTGCGAAGAGGACGAAGACGATGATGCCGCGGCGAGCGATGACGAAGTCTTTGTCTGTCTCCTTCCGCGTGAAAGATTGGATGATGAGTGCGAACAGACTGGCGATGATGACCAGATTGTTTGTGAGCTGAAAGGCGGTTCGTTCACCGAATAACATCGTTGCGACGGCGAGACCCAGGAAGACGGCGGTGAGAACGACGGCGATCTTACGACCAGAGCGACCCAGGAAGCCTGCTGCTTCGAAGTAGAAGAATGCGGGAATTGGCACCAGATAGTTGCCTATAGCGCGCAGGTTGTCGAAGAAATGCGAGGGAGGGATGATGAGGGTCAGAAGACCTAACTGGAGCCAAAGTCTTTGACCGTAGAAGATGGCGAAGAGAGCGAGCCAGAAGAGCATGGCGTCGAACTTGCGACCGAGGAAGGCGAATGCTATCGAGACGAGCCCGACGGCGGTGAATGCGGCTCCCAGGAAGAGGTACAGCTCGTCGTGATGAAAGGTCCGCAGGACCTGACTGGCCGTCAGCTGAGGATCGCTTACGTACATACGAGCGAATGATACACGGGAGCGGGAGGGACGCTACGACGGCTGGTTTGCGGGTGGTGAGTTGCCGTTGCTGCGAGACCGTGCTGAATGATGAAGTTTTTGTCTAGTATTGGCCGGATAGTTAGCGGGTTGGGATGGGGGAAGGGGTGGCGGTGGTGAGTTTGGCGACGCCTTCGACCATGTCGCCTACGGTGCGGAGGGTACTGAGGGCTTCGTCGGGGATCTCGATGTTGAAGGCCTCTTCGACCTCGAAGGAGATGTTGATCTTGTCGAGGGAGTCGATGTTGAGCTCGTCGAAGGTGTTGGCGAGAGAGATGGAGTCCGCGGGGATGTTTTTGGATTTAGCGATGATGTCAATGCAGCGTGTGGCGATATCGTTCATGGAACTCCGGCGTCCTCGGGGATAGCCTCAACTTACAGGGAGGCGAGTACCGCTGTAAAGTTCGTTGAGACCGCCGTCCTGAATCTAGTTTAGCTTGTCAGCATGTGTAGTCCGCTTGCCAGTAGTTCGTCAATACCCGGGAAGATGCAGGCGCGGTGGTCGATGTGTACCTCGAGGAGACGCTGGAAGAGGATGGGGTAGCGCTCGAAGGCGTTGAGGACGCGGGCGCGAAGGCGGGGAGAGCGGTCCATCAGGAGCAGGCTGCGGGAGATGAGGTTGGGAAGAAGCTGGATGTCGCGATGGGCGCGCTGGTAGAGGGCGAGGTTGTCTGCGTCGAGGGCTGTGGCGAGCGCGGAGGCCTGGCGGAAGGAGAGGCAGAGGCCTTCGCCGGTGACTGCATCGACGGAGCCTGAGGCGTCGCCGATGAGGGCGATGTTGTTGGTTGTAACTCGGCGGAGGGTGCGGCCAAGGGTGATGGAGCCGCGCTGCACGCTGCTGAGGGCTGCTGTTCCGATCTGGCGTTGGAGGGTAGGGAAGTGGGTGAGGGCCTTGTCGGCGGCGGGGATTTTTTCATTTGAGATAAATGCTATGCAGACCTCGCCGGAGGAGGTTGGGGTGACGTAGGCCTGGCCGTAGTTGCTCCAGTAGACTTCGACGAAGTTGGTCCAGGGTTCCACTTCGAAGTGCTGGCGGAGGCCGATGCGGCGGGAGTGGATGGTGGCGTCGGTGAGGCCGGCCCAGGTGGCGATGCGGGAGTGGTGGCCGTCGGCGCCGATGAGGTAGCGGGTGCGGAGGGTTTGACGGTTAGTGCGGAGGAGGTGGCCGGTGGAGGTCGGCTCGGTGCTTTGGACGGAGTTTTCCCAGTGGAAGCGGACGCCGAGGGTGTGGGCACGGTCGAGCAGAAGCTGGTGGAGGATGGTGCGGCGAATGCCCCGCCCGGGACCGTCGGGGAAGGTCGCCTCCGTGGTGGTGGGGGATTCCAGTTGCCCGTCTTCGAGTCGCTGGTTTTGGAGTGGCTCGTTGAGGAAGCGGATGCCGCTTAGGGGGTGATTCTCCGAACGGCGAAGATCGCGATTGAGATCGAAGCCGAGGACAGCAAGGGCTTCGAGCGCGTCCGGCATGAGGCCTTCGCCGCAGGCCTTGTCGACGGGAGGCTGCATGGCGTCGATGACTTCGACGTGGAGACCCTTCGTTGCGGCGGCGATGGCGGCGGCGAGGCCGGCTGGGCCCGCGCCAACGACGAGAACCTCCGCGGCAGGCTGGCTGCTACGGAGGTTCACCGGGTGCTGCTTTCGTTTTGAGTCACGGCGCTGCAGAGGCGGCTGTTACCACTGCAGGAGAACGAGCTCCGAACAGAAGGCCGGGCCCATGGCAGCGAGGATGCTGTAGGTGCCGGGTTTGCCGGGTGCGTTGACGAGAACGTCTTCGAGGACGGCGAGGACAGAGGCTGCGGAGAGATTGCCGACCTCACGCAGGCTGCGCCACGAAGGTTCGAGGGCGTTGTCTGGGAGGTTGAGGGTGGTTTCCATTGCTTCGAGAACTTTGGGGCCGCCGGAGTGGAAGATGTAGCTCGAAATGTCATCGAGTGTTAGACCGTTGTCGGTGAGAAAAGACTCAACGTTTCCGCGGAGATGCTCGTTGACGACCTTGGGGACGTCGGGGGAGAGGACGATCTTGAAGCCCATGTCGCCGATGTCCCAGCCCATGATGTGTTCTGTGTGTCGATAGAATGTCGAGCGCGTGTCAAGGATTTTGGGGCCGGAGATGCAGGTGGCACAGGTGCGCTTGGCGAGAGCGGTCTCGGAGCCCGCGATGATGACGGCGGCGGCGCCGTCGCCGAAGAGGCCGCAGGAGATGAGGTTGGCGATGGACTGGTCGTTGTCCTGCCAGGTAAGGGAGCAGAGTTCGACGGAGAGGAGCAGAGCGTACTGGTTGGGGAAGGCGCGGACGTAGTCGGAGGCGCGGGAGATGCCAGCAGCACCGGCGACGCATCCGAGGCCGAAGATGGGCGTGCGCTTGATGCTGGTGGGGAAGGGCATGCGGTTGATGAGGCGCGCGTCGATGGTGGGGCTGGCGATGCCGGTCACGGAGGCGAAGAAGATAGCGGAGATGTCGGCGGGGGTGAGGCCTACGCGGGCGAGGGCGGTGTCGATGGCTTTTTCGCCGAGTTCGACGGCGGCTACGATCCAGGCATCGTTGGTGGGGCCGAATCCGGATAGGTTCTCATAGACGTCCAAAGGGAATACGAGATTGCGGAAGTCGACACCGCAGTTGACGAAGAGCCGGTTGATGAGCCGGGGCTCTTCCATGCGGTCCTGCCAGCGCGCCGTAAGTGCTTCTGAGATTTGTGCCTGGGAGTAGCGATGAGGTGGATAGGCGGTGCCGACAGATGCAATGCGCATGCTTATGAAAACCCTTTGTAGTAACGAAAATTGAACTGCGTTTTGTTGACGGTGCGTGGTAGTTGAGAGTTGCACGCCTGCGATCGTCTCTGGAGGCGTGGGCTGGAGCGATAGCTTAAGGGTACACGCTGAGAGAGATTCAGTGTTGAATTTCGACCGGGGGGCTAATGAAGGCGGGCGATCTGGCGCTGGTAGAGGGTGTTCTGGGGGAACTCCTGCGAGAGGCCGATGAGAATCTGTTTGCCTGACTGGGTACGGCCATCGCGAAGCTCACCGACGGCGAGCATGAGGCGGGCGAAGGGGGCGAGATAGTGGCCCTGTTCGGCTGTGAGTTTGAGGAGGCGGACGCCTTCGGCCTTGTTGGTGCCGGCGCCGGCCATGCCGAGGAACCAGCGGATGGGCGCGGCCTTGAGGCTTAGCATGTAGTTTTCAATGCCTACGGCGAGGTTGGCGTCGTAGAGAGTTGGATTTACGGCGAGTGCCTGTCTGGCGTATTTGCTGGCGAGTTCGCTGTATTTGAAGGCTCCATACTCGTGGCGGTCGATGAGGGAGGCCCAGTCGGCCTGCATGCCGGAGGTGACGGCCTTGCAGTAGAGGGCGTTCGAGTCGTTGGGGTTGTGCTGGAGGGCGGTGTCGGCGAGGCGATTGGACTGGTCGATGCGGTTGCTGAAGCCCTGTTTGAGCGCCGGGTCAACGGGGGGCGGGTGCGGGAGGTGAATCGGTTGTCGTCGGCGAAGAGCTCGATGTCGAGGACGCCGAGGATATTGAATTCGTTGAAGATGTAGGCGGCGGCGTCTGAGGCTGAGCCAAGGCAGTCTTCCGGGTGGGCGTTCATCCACTGACCGAAGTGGGCGTGAGCGGCGTTGAAGTCCAGGTTGTAGAGGGCGTAGTAGCCGTCGTTGAGGGGGTGCCGGTTAGCGGCGCGCTGAAGGCTAGTACGGGAGCTGCCAGGAGAAGCAGCAAGAGATATCCGGAGAGCGCGATGCGCCGAGTGATTCTGGCTGAGGCTGGGGCGGTCGGGGTTGCCGGAGACATAACATGCATTCTCTTCTTTTACCTCATTGGCTTGAAAGCGCGGTTTCGGATTTAGAGCTTTGCGAAAGGAATTTTGCCCCAAGTGACAGCGTTTGCAGCGGTTCCGTTTACTGAGATGCGAATCAAGAGGGCAGTTGGCAGGGGTGCAATCGTTACGGAATCCATTCTTAGATTCGGACGCTAGAGAGATTTGAGAGGTTCAACGCTGATGTGCAATTTCCGGCAGGCAAGTGGCAAAGATTGTCACATTCGTGGTGTGACTATGCAAATTTTTGCCGTTTGATTCTCCGTTGCGCCAATAAATGTTTGATT
The DNA here is from genome assembly GCF_051013345.1 of Tunturiibacter gelidiferens. Classification (GTDB taxonomy): domain Bacteria; phylum Acidobacteriota; class Terriglobia; order Terriglobales; family Acidobacteriaceae; genus Edaphobacter; species Edaphobacter gelidiferens_A. The sequence goes on along the minus strand of NZ_CP132939.1, from coordinate 6,503,874 downwards.
CTAAGCACCTCTCGTTTGGGCGCCAAGCTGCATCCAGGGTTGCATGATCGCCTTTCAGAACCGCCGCTAAATCGGCCGGCCAAATAAAAGGCAGTGACAGGCGCGCATGTACGAGATCGTGGCAGACCACGGTTCAGGATTAGCCGCGTTTAGCGGAATTCAGGAGGCCCTTTTCATGAAACTGATTTTGAAACTCTCTGCTTTGGGAGTGGTGTTCGTGGTCGCAACTACGTTCGCCTCTGCCGATACTCTGTCTCTGGGAAGCTACGGTCAGGATGCGGGCAATGGTGGCAACAATAACTCTGCTTTAGCTGTGATCGCGCCGCCGAGCTATGCGTATAGCGATGGATTACCTGACTTCACAGCACCGGTAGATCCTTTGATTGGTACACAATATCTTCCCATTACCAATAGCGCGGTGTGGAGTCTGCCGATCGGTGATTCGAGCTGGGTGTCGTATGCGCAGACCAGTCCGGAGTCGAGTCCATTCGTCAGCACGCCGAATGGCAATTATTTTTTACCAGCACGTTTGATATTGAGACCAAAGATCCATCCGACTACAGTGGTTCGATCTCAGTCCTGGCAGACGACACGGCGATAGTGTTTTTGAACGGGCAGATCTTGAACGTCCCGACGGGATCGTCTTATCCGCATTGTTCGAACGGAACGCCAACGTGCACAGGCTCTGGCACGTTGATGTACCTTCCGTCGAGTGATTTCGTAGATGGGGTCAATACGCTGACGTTCCAGGTCGTTCAGGCTGGAGGAGCGGACTTTGGAGTCGACTTCTACGGAACAGTCTCCTCGGTTCCTGAGCCCAGCTCGCTTTTACTTCTTGGGACGGGCTTGATTGGCTCTGCAGGTGTGCTGATGCTGCGGATGCGCGCGTAGGTTTCGGGCTGACTCCCCGCGAGAGGAATCGGTCTCGAACGAAGTGGTACCGATGCGTTGCTTCGATGGCTGCCAGATACTCTGGCAGCCGTTTTATCAGGCTCTGAGAGCCGTGACTTCTCTTTTCTGCTTCTCTTCGAGGTACCAGGCGACGGTCTTCTTCAGGCCTTCGTGGAAGTGTGCTTTTGGCTGGTATCCGAGCTCCTGGGTGGCGCGGGTGATGTCGGCCAGGGAGTGCTGGATGTCGCCTGCCCTGGGAGGGCCATAGATTGGCTGGGCGGTGAAGCCGAGTTGTTCGGCGATGGCGGCGTAGACCTCGTTGAGGGTGTGGCTTCTGCCGGTGCCGATGTTGAAGACGCGGCCAGTGGCTACTTCGCTGGGCGCGAGGCAGGCGAGAAGGTTGGCGCTGACGGCGTTGTCGATGTAGTTGAAGTCGCGGCTGGTGAGGCCATCGCCGAAGATGGTGGGGGTGATGCCCTCCATCATCTTGAAGGTGAACTGGGCGATGACGCCGGAGTAGGGCGAGTCGGCTGCCTGGCGGGGGCCGAAGATGTTGAAGTAGCGCAGGCAGACGCCTTCGAGGCCATAGGCGCGGTAGAAGGACTGGATGTAGTACTCGCAGGTGAGCTTCTGGACGGCGTAGGGAGAGAGCGGACGCGGCAGCATGTCTTCCTGCTTGGGCTGGGTGGGCTGGTCGCCGTAGGCAGAGGAAGAGGCCGCGTAGACGATGCGGCGAACCTTGGCGTCGCGCGCGGCGATGAGAAGGTTGAGGGTGCCGTTGATGTTGGACTCGTGCGAGGTGAGGGGATCTTTGACGGAACGAGGGACCGAGGCGAGGGCTCCCTGATGGAGGATATAGTCGACGCCTTCGCAGGCGGATTTGATGCCGGCGGCGTCCTGGAGGTCCATCTCCTGGAAGTCGATGGAGTGGCGGATATCTGCGAGGTTGTCGAGGTCTCCGGTGGAGAGATTGTCGATGCCGCGTACGTCGTGTCCCTGCTCGACGAGAGCGTGGGCCAGCGATGAACCGATGAAGCCTGCAATTCCGGTGATGAGATAACGGGCCATCATTCCTCCCCCAGACGTACCGTGCTGGGATGTTCAAAAGATGTTTCGTGACGTTATGCCTCCCTTATTATCAGGGTTTGCAGGACGAAAGCTAGTGCCGAGGGTAAATGGACGGCATGATTTAAATTTTGATGAGCGAGAAGATGCAAGTCAATGCGACTTTCGTGCGACCTGGACGACCGAAGAGGACTGATCCATTGGTATGGTGATGAGTTAGAAACTAAGAACAGTACTTTTTGAGGTTTTCGGGTGAAACTGACCTGATTGTTGCACGGGGTTTCAGTGCGGAGTAGGCAGCCAGGTCGCGAAGGCGATTAATTGATGAGGAATTCGATTGTTTTGGTCGAGTTTCTGGAGATGGAAGTGCAGAAGGTGGATGCGATAATCGAGACTATGTCTACACAAAGCCAGGTTGTTCTACCAAAGATTGCACAAGTGCGCATGGCGCGTCTGGAGAACCGTACCGCGAAGATCGGAGTGATCGGGCTCGGGTATGTGGGGTTGCCGTTGTCTCTGCTTCTGTCGGAGGCGGGTTTCAAGGTGACAGGATTTGATATTGATACTAAAAAAGTTACAGATCTCGAAGCGGGCCGGTCTTATATTTTCCGGATCGCTGCGGAGGAGATTCAGAGCGCGCGGAAGCAAGGCTTCAAGGCTACGGCGGACTTTGCGGGGCTTTCGGATCAGGATGCCATCATCATGTGTGTGCCGACGCCGCTGACCGAACATCGCGAGCCGGACCTGAGCTACGTGGAGAATACGGCGAAGGCCGCCGCCCCGTGGTTGCAGGAGGGGCAGCTGGTGGTGCTGGAGAGTACGACGTACCCGGGGACGACAGAGGATCTGATGATCCCGATCCTCGAGGCGCACAACCGCAACGGGCTGAAGGTGCAGGGCCAGGGAGCGGTGGCGGAGCGTGGAGTGTTCTATGTTGCCTTCTCGCCTGAGCGCGAAGATCCGGGCAATACTACCGTGGCGCGCCACAATATTCCGAAGGTCGTCGGCGGCCATGAAGAGATTGCTACGGAGCTGGCGGCGGTGATGTATGAGGGTATCTTTACGCGGTCGGTTAGGGTGTCGTCGACGCGCGCGGCCGAGATGACCAAGCTATTGGAGAATATCTATCGCTGCGTGAATATTGCGTTGGTGAATGAATTGAAGGTGCTGGCGCTGAAGATGGGGATGGATATCTGGGAGGTGATCGACGCTGCGGCGACGAAGCCCTTCGGCTTTCATCCGTTTTATCCGGGCCCGGGGCTGGGTGGACACTGCATTCCGATCGATCCGTTTTATTTGAGTTGGAAGGCTAAGGAGTACGACTTCAATACGCGCTTCATTGAACTGGCGGGAGAGGTGAATGAGGCGATGCCTGCGCATGTGGTGCAGTATGTCGCGAAGGGGCTGAACCAGAATAAGAAGGCTGTGAACGGGTCGCGCATTCTGATGCTGGGCATGGCTTACAAGAAGGACATCGATGACCTTCGGGAGTCGCCATCGCTGACCGTGATCGAGTTGCTTCGGGAGCAGGGGGCGGAGGTGCAGTACAACGATCCGTACTTCCCGACGGTGGGCAGAGGGCGGCACTACAACCTGAATATGACCTGTACGCCGCTCGATGATCTGGGGCAGTATGACTGCGTTCTGATCATGACGGACCACACGGACTACGACTACAAGGAAATTGTAAGCAAGTCGAAGGTGGTGGTGGACTCGCGGAATGCGACGAAGGGGATCAAGTCGGACAAGATCGTTCGTTGCTAGATGGGGCTAACGGAGGCGCGTCCTGCCGGACGGGCCCACTACGCGTGGGGCGGTCACTTCGTGACTTGTATGTCTTGACTGGTGAACTGCGTAGATCCTCCCGTTGGTCGGAGTCAGGCGGGGGCTAAAGACGCGATCGCTTTCTTTGCTTTCCTCAGGTAGAAGCCTTTGGAGAAGCGATAGGGGCCGATGAAGTGGATGAAGGCGGAGTCTTCGTAGGGGACGTCGGGGTGGGCCCAGTAGGAGAGGTACTTCGGGGCTGGAAGAGGTTTGGCTCCGCCTGAGTTTGCGATCAGGAGATTCGAGGTAAGCTGCTCGCTACCCCAGTCATTCCACTGATCCTTTGCAAGGCGCCGCATGAGTTCGGAGAACCACTCCACTTTTTCACGGTTGATCGATCCTTTGGCGAAACCGTTGAAGCCGGCGTTGCCGCGAATGTACAGAAGGGATTCGCTTTCGGGAAGCTGGTCGAAGTTTCGTTCGCAGACTGCCTGCACCATGGGATGGAGGTTGGTCTTCGAGCGCAGGCAGGCATCGGTCATGGGTTCCACCTCGGGGAAGGAACGGTCGCCGAGGAGAGTGAAGCTGCGGTTTGCGTCGATGCACTGCTGCACTTCGACGATGGAACCTGTTGTGAGGGTGTCGGAGTCGAGCTGAACGACGAAGGTGTCGGCTACGAGGTCGCTGATGAGAAGAAGACGCTCCCAGCAGCTTCCTTTCGGTGTGTTGGCCGGGGCTACTTCAGAGATGGAAACGATCTTTGCTGCAGGTATGTGTTTGCGGATCGTTGTATAGTCGGATTCGGTAAATGATCCGTCATTAAGCACGACGACCTGCGGATTTCTTCCGAGTTGATTGCAGAAGGACTTTGCGGCGAGCAGGTACATGAGGACCTCGCCGTGACAGACCATCGAGACGAGGGTCAGCGAGGGGTCACTGGAGGCGATGGGAGATGTTTTGAGGAGAGACCGACAGTTGAGATCAAACCAGGCCCTTTGAAGCGCCCGTCGTGCGCGAAAAAACATGCTGAGCCTCTCCCAATCCGTTTATTGGAGTTTATTGTTTCGTGGTTCCGATTGTTGGGCAAGTATCTTTTGGGTAGTAGCTATTCTGGGGTAGATCCTATTAGATGAATGGTGACTTAGGTTACGTCAGCCATAGGGATTTCGACGAAGCATTCCGTGACTTTCTTTGTTGTGATTCAAATCGGAAGGTACTTATTTGGATCGAGGCGAAAAGAGAGCAAACATGTATCAACCGTCTGTAATACTGCGCATATCAGGCTTTCAAGTCCTTGTGAGATCGCCGTGGCAGAATAGATCCTGAGTTTGCCGATGCAATTCGGGTTGTACGAGGCGAGCCGCTTAAGAAGAGAGATTGTGGTAATGGCGACAGTTGACATTATTGTACCGACGTACAACACCGCAAAATATCTGCCGATTGCACTTGATAGCGTTCTGGCGCAGACCTTCGAAGACTGGAGGATTCTGCTGATAGATGACGGCAGCACGGACAATACTGCCGATATCGTCGCTTCTTACCAGAAGCGATTGGGCCCTAAACTTGTGTACATCAAACAGAGCAATGGCGGGGTGTCGGCAGCGCGGAACAACGGAATACGCCACGCGACTGCGGAGTTTCTGGCGCTGCTGGATGCGGATGATGTCTGGCTGCCCTGGCGTCTGGCCGAATCGCTGCGATGTTTTGAGGACCGTCCGGAGGTTGGACTCGCGTATGGGCTCATCTCTCGTATCGATTCGGAGGGTTCGGTGATTGATACGTTTAAGGGCAATCGACGAAACGCCAAGGGAAAGATTGCCCCGTACATTTACATGAGGAGTGTGCAGCTTCCTACGTCTTCGATGATGTTTCGCAAAGCGTGTACAGATAAAGTTGGCGTGTTCGATGAGACCTTGAAGCAGACCGAGGACCGCGATCTCTGGCTCCGTATGGCGTTTCACTATGAGGTTGGGTTTGCGCCGAGAGTGATCTCTCTCTACAGAACCTCAGACGACTCGCTGACAACTGATTCCGACGGAATGCTGAAGGCTCAACTGCGATTCATTGAAAAGCATTATGGGGCTCCTGGGTGCGGGATGAAAGCTCGTCGGATCGCCTTGAGCCACATCTATCGCCAGCGAGCCGAGGCCTTTGGGCTTAGGAAACAGATGCAGGGAGCGGTACAGAGTTCGCTGCGTGCGTTGGCACTCTATCCGCTCGACTTGAGCAACGTGCGGACGGCGGGGTCGTTTCTACTGCGGTATGCGGGGCTTTACCGATGATCGGTGCGTCTCAGGATTTGGCCATCACGATCTCTTCGCGAAGAGGCTGGGCTGTCGTTGCGTCCTGACCAGCAACCTGGAAGAGGAGGAGATTCTCGCCTCGAAGGACGACATCGAAGTTATTTTCGCCGAGCCGCTTGAAGAAGTTTTTGCTGGTGCCCTGTGCCGGCATGAGCCAGTCGTGCAGTTCGATGATCAGCACCGCGGTGAGTTTCAGCCACTCCGCGGAGTCCTGAAAGACCTGCGCTTCGCCTCCCTCGATATCCATCTTTACCAGGAAGAGGCGGTTCTTCTCGGCGCGTTGAAGAACCTCGAGAACGGTGTAGGCGCGCAGCACGCTGGACGATGAGGAGTCTGAAGGGGCCGATGTCTCCTGCAGACGAAACGACGCGCTTCCGCCGAGCGGATTCTGAATCTCCAGATGGCACGGCTTGTTCCATACGCCGCCGTTCAGGCAGGTTACGTTTGGATAGGACGCGGTGTTTTGCTGGAGAAGGGCGAAGTTGCTCTTGTCGGGTTCAACGCAGTAGAGCGCAGCGTCCGGATAATGGGAGGCAAACCATACGGAGGAGAGGCCGATGTGACCGCCGCAGTCAACGATGACGGGCTGGTTGCCTTGGGACAGAATCTTCTTGTAAGTGTCCCTCACGCGCTGGGCTTGGGGTAACGATTCGAAGTCGTTCTCTTTCATGACCAGGATCTGCCAAAAGATGGGCAGGTCCTGTTGGCGGAGGTGGATTGGTGCTGGAAGGTTTGGAAGATGAAGTTGAATTAAGCCGGACTTGCGATTCGTTTGGCTGAGTAGAGAAAACCAGAGACGGATGCCCGCTGCGATGCCAAATACTCGAATGAATTTCAGGAGTTGGCGCAGACGAGATTCAGGCATGACCTAGTATGCCTGACCGCAGAAATGCTCCGCAACTACGCAAATGGGCCATTGAAGATTCCCGCGCGAACGATTTGGCGATGGTCAGTGTTGGCTGGCGCCTATGTCGTAGTTGCCGGTGGGGGCCGGGGCTTTCCTTCGTAGTCGGATTGGACCTCGGGGATGCGTACTCCGTTACCGCGGGCGGGGCTCGAGGGTGAAAGGTGAAAGTTGAAGTCGTCGAGATCTTTTTCAGAGGAGAAGTGGGGCTGTGAGACGAACTGCGGATTTTCACACTTCTCGCCAGTGTGTCCGGTCGGGCAGCGAAGCCCTCTTAGTCCATAGAAGATATTGTTGCTGCGAACGATGTGCCCGATGGTTTTTGGAAGTAGAAGCCGCCTGGGCCCTCGGGTTTTCCGCCGAGGTTGTAGGTTTTGGGATTGTCATATCCGAGGACGATGTTGTTCTTGAAGGTGAGAGTGCTATCGGAGCAGCTTGGGTCCCAGCAGTCGATGTCGAAGGTGGTGGGGGCATAGGAGACGATGGTGTTGTTGGCGAATAGAACCGTGCCACCCTGACGAAAATCGAATGGGAGAGCATCTTCGGCGCGACAAAAGTCTGCCAGGTGAGCGTTGAAGGTGACGGGCTGGCCGGGAATCGGTTCAGACATTCGGACGCAGTTTCCGATCGCGATGTTGTTGGTGAAGACGGCGGGATTCTCGTTGCCGCCCCACTTGAACGAGCCTCCTCCGTTACCGTACGCGATGGAGTTGGTGATGGTGAGCGGGCAGTCTGTTCCTTTGTCGCCGTGTCCCAGATCGAGTCCATCCTGGGTGTTGTAGATGAACTTTGAGTGATCGATATTTGTGGCGAGACACATGCCCATCGGGGTTCCGACGCCGTCTCCATATCCTCCGTTGCTCTGGCCGTAGCAGGAGATTGCGCCGGGGCCGGGATAGGCCTGATTGCAGCCGTTCCACTCGATAGTGGAGTAGTTGAAGTTCCAGGTGGCGTGAACGCTGGGGGTGCCGTTGCCGTCGTCGAAGTCCCAGCCTGCGCCACCGTTGTAGGCGATATCGCAGCGGGTGCAGGTGACGAGTCCTCCGATTGGCCCTTTGATGCCGCGACCGACGTGTCCGTGAATCCACATATCCTGCAGAAGAAGGTCGTGGGTGTGGACGTCGGTAACGACGCCGTCGGAGTCGTAGTCGTCTTTGGGGCCGCCTCGATTGCAGGGAGCGGGGACGGGGGGATCACCGAAGAAGACGCATTGCGAATGACGCGCGACGTCGATGCACTCGATATCGACGTACTGAGCGCCTTGCAGATTGAGCGGAGTCCACACTCCAAATCCGCCGAAGATCTGGGTGAGTTTTGATTTGTCGGTGGCCTCCGGGGTTCCGCAATTTGCGTAGTTTTCGCCCAGGATGCGGGTGTGCTTAGCGGGTGTTCCGGAGGGGATGGGTGGATTGCTGCAGCCAGAGGTTCCACCGCCCAGACACCAGGTGTATCCGGCGCCCTTGCCGGTTGCGGCGTCCCAGCCTACTCGCCAGGGGCCGTCGTGGATGATGACGGTGTCACCGCCGGCGATGACCCACGCGTCGCTGTTGTAGGTCTGGTCGTCCCAGAGATAACGGTAGTCGCTAAAGGCGCAATGCTGGCCTGAGCCTTTGCGATAGGGGGCGTCTGTTTTGCCGTCACACTGCCCTGAGTGTTCTTTTGAGGAGCGGGTGCCTCCATCGTGACGGATGTACCAGGTTTCTCCTGACAGTGGCAGCGAAGCTAGTAGAGCAAAGAACAAAAACAGGGCGGTGCGGCGAAGGATCATGGTTCAACGGCTCCCATGGAAGGCGGATTCGGACGGCTGACACCGTTGTAGTCGGTGGCCGGAACGCCAGTATAGGTTATTCCGGTTCCTGCTGCCGCGCTTCCAGAGGAGATGTTGAAGTTGAAGTTATCGAGTTCGGACGCGGTGAAGGTGCTGCCGGTCCCTGTGGCTTGATTGATGAAGTCCGGGGTGACGCACTTCTCGCTGGCGTAGCCGGTGGGGCAGGTGAAGCCGTGTCCCATGCCGTAGTAGATATTGTTGCTGCGGTTGATGGTGCCTATGACTGTGCCAGAGGTACTTCCACTGGGGGCCGGTTCCTGGAAGTACCAGGCTCCGGGGCCGCCTTGTTGTCCGCCGAGGTTGTAGGTTGCGGGGTTGTCGTATCCGACGACGATATTGTCGTGGAAGTTGAGCGTTGCTCCGCCGCATCCATTGCCGTTTGCTCCCTGGACGCCTGGAGCATCCCAGCAGGAGATGTCGAAGATGGTGGGCGAGTAGGTCACGATGGTGTTATTGGAGATGGTGAATTGGCTATTCTGGCGGAAGTCGAAGGGGAAGGTGTCGTCGGCGCGGCAGAAGTCGGCCAGGTTGGCGTTGTAGGTGCTCGGCGCTCCTGTAATCGGAGCGGACAGCCTCATGCAGTCTCCGATGGCGACGTTGTTGGTGATCATCGCGGTGCCGAAGTTGCCACCGATCTTGAAGCTGCCTCCGCTGTTGGAGTATGCGATGGAGTTGGTGATGCTGAGGGTATAGGGTCCGCCGGTGTCGATATGACCAAGGTCAAGTCCATCCTGAGTGTTGTAGATGAACTTGGAGTGGTCGATGGTGGCGGAGAGACCGGTGCCGTGCGGAGTTCCTACACCGTCGCCATAACCGCCATCGCTCTGGCCATAACAGGAGACGACGGGGATGGCGTGAACAGCGGGGTACTCCTGGTTGCATCCGCTCCACTCGATGGTGGAGTAGAGGAAGTGCCAGTCGCCGTTGACCATGGGAGTGGCGCTGCCATCGTCGAAGTCCCATCCTGCGCCGCCGTTAAAGGCTATGTCGCATCTGAGACAGGTGACCAGACCGCCGATGGGTCCCTTAATGCCGCGGCCGATGTGCCCGTGGATCCAAAGATCCTGCATGAGCAGATCGTGGGTGGTGTTGTCGGTGTGGATGCCGTCGGAGTCGTAGTCGTCTGCCGAGCCACTGACGCAGCCGGCAGGAACGGCGGGGCTTCCGAAGGCGATGCACTGCGAGTGTCGGGTTACTTCGAGGCACTCTACGTCGACGTACTTCGCGCCGGTGAGGTTGAGGGCTTCGGTGACGCCGAATCCGCCGAAGATCTGCGTGAGCTGCGAGCGATTGGTAACGCCGCCACTGTTGCAGGAGGCGTAGTTCTCGCCCAGGATGCGGGTGTGCTGACTGGCCGTTCCTGCCGGGATCGGGGGTTGTAGCAGCCGTAGTTGCCGCCGCCGCCGAAGCACCAGGTGTAGCCTGCGCCGCAGCCTGCGCCGCTGCAACTGCCGGGAGCCTTGTCGAAGCCGATGCGCCATGGGCCGCCGCGAAGGATGACAGTGTCGCCGCCGGCGATGACCCAGGCGTTGTTGCCGTAGCTCTGGTCATCCCAGAGATAGCGGGGATCCTTGAAGGCGCAGTGCTGGTTGGTGCCGCTGCCGGAGTACGCTACATCGGCCTTGCCATCGCACTGGCCTGCTGTCACACGCGAAGAGTAGCGAGTACCACCGTCGGGGCGGATGTACCAGGTGGTGCCAGGGTTCGGCGGTGCCGCAGCTGCGATGGTGATTGCGGCTGAAGCGGATTGGGTTTGTGCGGGGCTGCTGTTGTCGGTGACGGTTGCGGTGAAGCTGGAGGTGCCGGTGGCCGACGGCGTACCGGAGATGATGCCGGTGGTTGCGGCCAGCGTGAGGCCCGCGGGTAGAGTGCCGGAGGTGATCGACCAGGTGTAGGCCGGAGTGCCGCCAGTCGCTGTCATCGGTGCCGAGTAGGCAGTGCCGTCGGTGCCGGAGGTTAGCGTCCCGGTGGTGATCGTGAGCGCCGGAGTCGCGATGGTGAACGAGACGGATGAAGACTTCGTCTGTGCGGGGCTGGACGAGTCGGTGACTGTGACGGTGAGATTGACGGTTGCGGCTGCGGTTGGTGTGCCGGAGAGGATGCCCGTACTGGCTGCGAGGCTGAGGCCGGAGGGCAAGCTTCCCGTCGTGATGGACCAGCTGTAGGGAGTCGTGCCGCCAGTTGCGGTGAGGGTGGCGCTGTACGCCTTGTTCGTCGTGCCTGAGGCGAGAGTGGAGGAAGAGGTGATCGCGAGTGCAGGAGTACCCGCCGCGATGGTGAGTGAGAGAGTCGCAGTTGCAGTCTGCTGGGTGGAGCTTGAGTCTTTGACCGCTACGGTAACGGAGAAGCTGCCGCTGGCTGTGGGTGTACCGGAGATAATGCCGGTGCTGGCCGAGAGGCTGAGTCCCGCCGGAAGGCTGCCGGAGACGATGGACCAAGCGTAAGGGACTGTGCCGCCGGTTGCGGTGAGGGTCGAGCTGTAGGCCTTGTTCGCCGTGCCGGAGGCAAGCGTGGAGGAAGAGGTGATTGCGAGTGCAGGTGGAGCGACGGCGAGTGAGAGAGTAGCGGTGGCAGTCTGTTGGGTAGAGCTCGAGTCTTTGACCGCTACCGTGATGGAGAAGCTGCCGCTGGCTGTGGGCGTGCCGGAGATAATGCCGGTGCTGGCCGAGATGGTGAGGCCGGCCGGGAGGCTTCCCGAGGAGATCGACCAACTATAGGGAGCTGTGCCGCCTGTCGCGGTAAGGGTAGAGCTGTAGGCCTTGTTCGTCGTACCTGAGGCGAGAGTGGACGATGAGGTGATGATCAGTGCAGGCGGAGCGATGGTGAATGTGAAGGCACCGTTTGCAGTCTGCTGGGTGGAGCTTGAATCTTTGACCGCTACGGTAACGGAGAAGCTGCCGCTGGCTGTGGGCGTGCCGGAGAGGATGCCGGTGGTAGCGGAAAGGCTGAGTCCGGCGGGAAGGCTTCCAGAGACGATCGACCAGCTATAGGGGCTGTGCCGCCTGTCGCAGTGAGTGTCTTCGAGTAGCTCGTGTTTTGGGTTCCGGCGGGTAAGGATGGGGTGGTAAGCAGCAGGGCTGGAGGTGCTATGACGAGTGAGACTGCGACGGATTTTGATTGAGCAGGGTTCGATGCGTCGGTGACGGTTGCTGTGATGTTGGAGGTTCCATTTGCTGTGGGAGTACCGGAGATGACGCCCGTGCCGGCGGAGAGGCTAAGTCCTGCGGGTAAGCTGCCGGAGGTGATCGACCAGCTGTAGGGTGTGGTTCCGCCGGTCGCCAGCAGGGCGGTCGAATAGGTTGTGCCCTGAGTTCCCGAAGGCACCGACGTGGTGGTGATGGCGAGGGCAGGAGGAGCGATGACGAGTGAGAGTGCGGCAGACTTCGTCTGTGCGGGATTTGACGCGTCCGCAACGGTCACGGTGATGCTGAAGGTTCCATTTGCTGTGGGAGTACCGGAGATGAGGCCGGTACTGGAGGAGAGGCTCAGTCCGGCGGGTAAGCTGCCGGCGGTGATCGACCAGCTGTAGGGTGTGGTTCCGCCGGATGCGGCTAGGGCGTTTGAATAGGCTGCGCCTTGAGTGCCGGAGGAGAGGGCTGAGGTGTTGATGACCAGGACCGGCGCTGCGATGACGATCGACGCGGATGCAGACCTGGACTGAGCGGGGTTCTCTGCGTCGGTGACTGTGGCGGTGAAGTTGAAGGTTCCGCTGGCAGTTGGGGTGCCGGAGATCAGGCCCGTGCTGGTAGAGAGGCTGAGACCGGCAGGAAGGCTGCCGGTGCTGATCGACCAGGCATACGGCGCGGTGCCACCGGTTGCGAGCAGGGAGGCGGAGTAGGCGGTGCCTTGAGTGCCTGTAGCGAAGGACGAGGTCGTGATCGCCAGCGCAGGGGTGTGATAACGATGGAGAGCGCGACGGACTTGGTCTGTGCTGGGCTCTCCGCGTCGGTGACGGTGGCAGTGATGTTGAATATTCCGCTCGCGGTCGGGGTGCCGGAGACCAGGGCGGTGGATGTACCCAGGCTGAGTCCGGCTGGCAGAGCGCCTGAGGTGACCGACCAGCTATAGGGTGCGGTTCCTCCGGTTGCCTGGACGCCGGTTGAATAGGCCGAACCCTGTGTTCCGTAGGGCAGGGACGAGGTGATGATTGCCAGAGCCGGAGGTGCGATGGCAAACGAGATTGGGGCGGATTGTGTCTGAGCAGGACTGGAGGCGTCGGAGACGGTGGCGGTGAAGCTGACTGTGCCGCTGGCTGTCGGTGTGCCGGAGATAGTGCCGTTGGATGCGAGGGTGAACGCGCTGGGGAGGCTGCCGCCTGTGATGGACCAGCTGTAAGGAGCTGTGCCGCCGGTGGCGTTGAGAGTGGCGGTGTAGGGGGTGTTCGTTGTACCGGAGTGCAGCGTGCCGGAGGTGATCGCGAGCGGCGATCCGGCGGCGACCACAGAGAGAGGCAAGGTTACAGTTGCCGTCTGCGCTGTACTGGCTGAGTCCTTGACCATCACGGTGACGCTAAAGCTGCCGCTTGCTGTGGGTGTGCCGGAGACGATGCCGGTTGTCGCGCCAAGAGAAAGTCCGGCAGGCAGGCTGCCTCCCGTGATCGACCAGCTGAAGGGCGCGGTGCCTCCGTTGGTGCGCAATGTGCTCGAGTAGCTCGATCCTTGAGTGGCAGAGGGAAGCGTCGATGTGAGGATGTTGAGCGTTGCGGGAGCGATGGTGAGTGAAACTGTTGCGGACTTGCTCTGCGCTGGGCTGGCTGCGTCAGAGACGCTGGCGGTGAAGGTGAAGCTTCCGCTGGCGGTGGGTGTGCCGGAGACTACGCCGGTGGTTGAGCCGAGGGTGAGACCGGCCGGTAGGGCGCCTGCAGTGACCGTCCAGGTGTAGGGAGCGGTGCCTCCCGACGCCTCGAGTGCGTTGGAATAACCTGAACCGTTCGTTCCGGAGGGGAGGGTGGAAGAGGTGATTGCCAGCGTTGCCGGGGCAATGGTGAGAGAGACGGCGACGGACTTGCTCTGCGCAGGGCTGGCTGCGTCGGTGACGGTGGCGGTGAAGTTGAAGGTGCCGCTTGCGGTTGGCGTTCCGGAGACGATGCCGGTGGAGGAGACAAAGATCAGCCCTGAAGGCAGGCTTCCTGAGGAGATCGACCAGGTGTAGGGGCTCGTGCCTCCCTGCGCCTGGATGGCGACCGAATAGCCCGCGCCGACTGTTCCAGAGGGAAGGTTGGAAGAGGTGATGGCCAGTGTTGCGGGGGCGATGTTGAGCGAGACCGGAACAGACTTGCTTTGTGCGGGACTGCTCGCGTCGGTGACGGTGGCGGTGAAGTTAAAGGTTCCGGTGGTGGTGGGTGTGCCCAGGACTGAGCCGCTGGTTGCGAGGCTGAGTCCTGCGGGGAGACTGCCTGAGGAGACCGACCAGACATAAGGTGCGCTGCCTCCGGCCGCCTGAAGGGATTGAGAGTAACTTGAACCGATCGTTCCGGGCGGCAGGGTCGAGGACGTGATGGTCAACTGCGTGGGCGCGATGGTGAGCGTGACTGCGGCATGCGCCGTTTGGGTTGGACTCGAGGAGTCAGTCACGGTGACGTTGAAGGGGAAGGTCCCGCTGGTGGTCGGCGTACCTGAGATCGATCCGTTGGAGGCCAGGCTGAGTCCTGCGGGTAGAGAGCTGCCGGCGGACCAGGTGTAAGGTGCGGTGCCTCCCGCTGCGTTGAGGGCGGCGCTGTAGGGCTGGGTTGCTGCCGCTGCAGGCAGCGTGCTTGAGGTAATTGAGAGCGGTGATCCTGCGGCTACGATCGAGAGGTATAACGAGACGGTCGTGTTCTGCGGAGTTGAGGAGGAGTCTTGAACGGTTATGGTGATGGGGAAGTTGCCGCTCGTCATGGGGGTGCCGGAGATCAGGCCGCTGCCTCCGAGGGTGAGGCCAGTGGGTAAGCTGCCTCCCGTGATCGACCAGAGGTAAGGTGCGGTGCCTCCATTGGCCTGCAGAAGACCTGAATAAGACGAGCCGCTGGTGCCGGTGGGCAGAGCCGAAGAGGTAATGGTCAGGGGAGGCGTTGGCGGAACGACCGGAGCAGCTGCGGCCACCGACAGCGAGATCGTAGCGGTGGCCGATTGTGTGGGTGAACTGGAGTCGGTCACCGATAGGACAAAGGAGTAGCTGCCGCTGGTCGTTGGAGTGCCGGAGAGAGTGCCGGTGCTTGCGGATAGGCTGAGACCTGCGGGGATGTTTCCCGAAACGAAACTCCAAATGTAGGGAGAGGTTCCTCCCGTCGCCGAAAGAGTTGCAGAGTACGCGGTGCCGGAAGTAGCCAGAGGTAAGGAGTTCGCCGTGATTGCGAGGGGCGTGAGGGAGTTGCCGGTCGCGGTCGCCGAGACAACGACGGGAATGGTCTGCGACTCTGCTCTCGTGTCCTGGTTCTGCACCTGAAGCTTGGCAGTGGAGGGCGTGGCGAGATTGCTGCTCCCGATGGTGCCGGTCAGAGTTGTGGAGTTGACCAGGGAGGTGTTGAGTGGGGAGCCATTCCAGAGAATGACGGCGGCGCTGGTGAAATTGGCGCCTGTGACCTTGAGGGTCTGACTTTGAGAGCCTGCGGGGATCGTCTGCGGAGTGACCTGGCTGATGCTGGGAGCTGCCGGTCCGGTGATGCCCGATCCGCAACCGAGGCACAAGATGATGAGGGTGATGCTTAGACTCGCCGCGATCGTCTTAATTACTTTTCCCAAATTGCACCCCGAAAAATCAAACGTGTTATCCGTATAACGGCATCATTGGTAGCCAGGTTGAGGCTCTCGAGATGAACGTTATAGGTTAAAAGTGGTGACTACAGTTACCCAATGGGAGATCTGAGCTGCCACTTCCGTGTGAGTGGGCGGTATTGCTAACCGACTCATTCAGGCTTGCTTGCAGAAGAGTTGCAAAAGGAGACAGGCAATCAGGGGCGCAGTTAAAGTCGTAAATTGCACACAACAGTAACCACTTTGAAAAAGTATGGGACTCCGTGCCAAAAGGGAACATCCCACTTCTGTGGTATGTAGAGCGAAGTGTGTGTGGGCCAAACAGGAAATGGCGTATCCCTTTTGAGAGACACGCCATAGTTAGTTCCGAAATTTGTTCAGTTCGTGTTGCTTTTACGCTAGGTCGCGGGCTTGGTAGAGACTCGGGCCTGACGGCTGATGATTTGGAACGGGTGGTCGAATTGCTCCAACCACCCGTTCCGCCATCGTTGCATAATATGTAACTTGCTCGTGCTGTCGACCGTCGCCCGATACAACAGAGATCGTTGCCAGGGGCGACGGTCACGCAGAGACTTGCGATTTATGGTTCGACAGCTCCCATGGAGGGCGGGTTCGGACGACTGACTCCGTTGTAGTCAGTCGCCGGAACGCCAGAGTAGGTAACTCCAGTTCCCGCTGCCGGGCTTCCTGAGGAGATGTTGAAGTTGAAGTTGTCGAGTTCGGTAGGGGTGAAGCTCGTACCGTTTCCAGTGGGCTGCTTGTCGAAGTCTGGGTTGACGCACTTCTCGTTGGCGTAGCCGGTGGGGCAGGTGAAGCCGTGTCCGATACCGTAGTAGACGTTGTTGCTGCGGTTGATGGTGCCTATGACCGTGCCGGACTTGCTACCGCTCGGGGCTGCTTCCTGGAAGTACCAGGCTCCGGGTCCGCCCTGCTGACTGCCCAGGGGTAGGTGGCGGGGTTGTCGTATCCGACGACGATGTTGTCGTGGAAGTTGAGCGTTGCTCCGCCGCATCCATTGCCGTTTGCTCCCTGGACGCCTGGAGCATCCCAGCAGGAGATGTCGAAGATGGTGGGTGCGTAGGTCACGATGGTGTTGTTGGCGATGGTGAAGTTGCTGTTCTGGCGGAAGTCGAAGGGGAAGGCATCGCTTGCCCGGCAGAAGTCGGCCAGATTGGCGTTGTAGGTGCTTGGAGCTCCGTTGATCGGGTAAGCCATTCTGTCGCAGTCCCCGATGGCCACATTGTTGGTGATCACCGCGGTACCGAAGTTGCCTCCGATCTTGAAGGTTCCCCCGCTATTGGAGTAGGCGATGGAGTTGGTGATGCTGAGTGTGTAGGGTCCACCGGTGTCGATATGACCAAGGTCAAGTCCATCCTGAGTGTTGTAGATGAACTTGGAGTGGTCGATGGTGGCGGAGAGACCGGTGCCGTGCGGAGTTCCTACACCGTCGCCATAACCGCCATCGCTCTGGCCGTAGCAGGAGACGACGGGGATGGCGTGAACAGCGGGATACTCCTGGTTGCATCCGCTCCACTCGATGGTGGAGTAGAGGAAGTGCCAGTCGCCGTTGACCATGGGAGTGGCGCTGCCATCGTCGAAGTCCCATCCTGCGCCGCCGTTAAAGGCTATGTCGCATCTGAGACAGGTGACCAGACCGCCGATGGGTCCTTAATGCCGCGGCCGATGTGGCCGTGGATCCAAAGATCCTGCATGAGCAGATCGTGGGTGGTGTTGTCGGTGTGGATGCCGTCGGAGTCGTAGTCGTCTGCCGAGCCACTGACGCAGCCGGCAGGAACGGCGGGGCTTCCGAAGGCGATGCACTGCGAGTGTCGGGTTACTTCGAGGCACTCTACGTCGACGTACTTCGCGCCGGTGAGGTTGAGGGCTTCGGTGACGCCGAATCCGCCGAAGATCTGCGTGAGCTGCGAGCGATTGGTAACTCCGCCACTGTTGCAGGAGGCGTAGTTCTCGCCCAGGATACGGGTGTGCTGGCTGGCCGTTCCTGCCGGGATCGGGGGTTGTAGCAGCCGTAGTTGCCGCCGCCTCCGAAGCACCAGGTGTAGCCTGCGCCGCAGCCTGCGCCGCTGCAGCTGCCGGGAGCCTTGTCGAAGCCGATGCGCCATGGGCCGCCGCGAAGGATGACAGTGTCGCCGCCGGCGATGACCCAGGCGTTGTTGCCGTAGCTCTGGTCATCCCAGAGATAGCGGGGATCCTTGAAGGCGCAGTGCTGGTTGGTGCCGCTGCCGGAGTACGCTACATCGGCCTTGCCATCGCACTGGCCTGTTGTAGCCTTTGCGGAGTAACGCGATCCGCCGTCGGGGCGGATATACCAGGTCGTGCCAGGGCCGCTCTGCTGCGGTGCTTCCGTGGCAACGGCGATGGAGGTCGCAGCGGACTTGCTCTGATCTGGTTTGCTGTTGTCGGTAACGGTTGCGGTGAAGTTGGAGGTGCCGGCGACGGTTGGGGTGCCGGAGATCATGCCGGTAGTCGCAGCCAGGGTGAGTCCTGCGGGCAGTTTGCCGGAGGTGATCGACCAGGTGTAGGCGGGAGTGCCGCCACTGGCCTTCAACTGCGAGGAGTACGCAGTGCCGTCGGTGCCCGCGGCTAGCGTCGCTGAGGTGATCGAGAGTGACGACGGCGAGGAGTTGGATGTTGCGATAACAACGGTGAGGTTGACGGTCTTGGTCTGGGCTGGTTTGGAGGAGTCCGTCACAGAGAAGGTAAGCGGATACGATCCGCTCTTCACGGGTTTGCCGTAAAACCGGCCCTGGCCGGCGTCTAGAGCGAACCCTGAGGGATGAGCGCCTGCGACGACCTTCCAATTGTAGCGCCCCGTGCCGCCGCTGGCCTTGAGCAAGGTGCTATAGGTATCCCCCACTGTTGCCTGAGGCAGTGACGTGGTGCTGATGGCAAGCGCAGTGGCGGCGTTCGCTGTCTGTGACGGGGAGGTCGACTCCAGACAGAAGAAGATAAGTGCGAGAGTGATGGTTACGAGGGTTCTGAATACTTTTCGCAAAATATGCTCCGTATAAAGAGGAAATTGGTTAGTCAAATCACGCTGCCTGAGCCGAAAGTAAATCGGAGCCCGGACATCCGGATGAATATTTTGTTTTGAAATGGTTACTACAGTTACCCTCTAAAAGAAACCCGGGGCCCACTTCGTCCTATCGCGAGGCAAAGTCTCTCGTCTGCATGTCCAGCTTGGTTTGCATGCAGCGAGTTCGCAAATGACACAAAAAACAGAGCTTGGACAATCAAGGATTAATTACTAAAGTAACTTATTAGTGCAGTACATGCTATTCAGGCCGGTAGCACTATCCCACGTTCGTTGTATGCAGGACTTAACGCTCGACGAGGCAGGCGTCGTTATGTCCGTGGCAGGTCTTGAGGCCAACGAACCGAGTCCAGCGCAGCGCATGGTGGTGGTGAACAGGGAGGATGCGAATTTATAAGCTCTATGTCGAATCGGTCTTGCCCGCCTGAGAAAGATTGCTCTTGAGAGAGCGATCTCCTAACACATCAGAACCGGCAGATAGAAAGAGCGACGACTTACAGCGACGAACGCTTCAAAAAGAGATTACTTAATTTTTATACCATAGCTCGACAGGATCAACGAATTTGTAACACTCAATTGTTTGACTCGCAATTGACAACCAGGATTCATCGCCAAAGCTCATTTTCCGCACATTTTCTGCAAGTCGTTCTCGTAGAAGAGCATTTTTTAGGAGCTCAATGAGCGCGTTAGCCAGTTCGACTGGTTCTTGGGGGTTGAAGAATAATGCATTTTCGCGGTCGGTGAGCAGTTCGCGAAAGACGGGGAGATCGCTGGCAACGATAGTTTTGCCTAAGGCCAGTCCGGTTGCGAGCGCTCCGCTGGTCGTAATCGCGCGATACGGATAGACGACGATGTCTGCGGCTCGATAAAGGGCTACGAGCTCTTCCGTGGAGATGAAACGTGGGTGAAGCTGGACACGCTGGAGTTTCAGGCTGCGAATTTGTTCGCGAATCTGATCAAGTAGATCTGTTGGTCCTGTGCCTACGATCAGCAGATGGACATCCTCTACGGTTGCTTCAACCTTGTGCCAAGCCTCGAGAAGGAGATCGATTCCTTTGTAGGGAGAGATGATGCCTTGCCATAGCACGAACATCTCTCGCGGATCGAGTTCGAAGCTCTGCAATGTTTGTTCGGCAGTGGGAGGAAGGTCATAGAAAAACGGACCATGAGGGATGACCGCGACTTTTTCTCCTTTTACTAAGAACTCAACCGCAAGCCTGTCTCGGATGCTCTCTGAGTGACAAATGATGCGGTCGACCATTTGATAGAGATCGAGGAAGATCTGCTTGTGACTCTCGCCCGTGTTGTGGGGAGAAGATCGTGGACCGTTAACACGATCTTAGAGCCGCGTCGGCGGCAGAACTGAACGAACCAGAGATCAAGCGGGAGGCGCGCGGTCACCATCGGGAGAAACTGTATGTGAACGATGTCTGGACGGGAGACGAGGAAGCGCACCGATAGCGCAGCGAGATTGAGGAGTGATTCAAGGAGCTTCAGAACTCTGCGTGGGAGTCGCGGCAATCGGAACTTGCCGACTACGTCCATGAGTCCCGGTCGACCTTGACTCCTCGATTTGAAAAGCAGCCGCGGTCGAGATAATAGGAGATAGAGCCGACCATGAGATTGATGCGTTTCTTCAGGAGCGCCCTCGACAGATATGCCGTGTAATAGGGCACAGTGGCCCAGAGATCCATCATGAAAACGGTTGGTCGCCGGGTACCTTCGCTCACTTGGTCTTTCCTTGGGGGCGGCGGAGGAAACTGAGGGAGTAGGCGCGGTCTGCTTCTTGCTTGCGATCGCTTGTTCGTAGACGCGGAGATAGTCCGCTGTCATCCGCTGGGCTGAAAACTCTTTTTCAATAAGTTTTTTGCCGCGCTCCCGAGGCTCTGTCGACGCGTTTGGTTGGGCAGAAGTTTTATGATCTCCGACGCCAGGATTTCGACGTTTTCCGCGGCAATGAGCACTCCCGTGCGCCCATCGAAAACTAGAGTCGGCACGGCGCCTACCGCGGTTGCAATGATTGGCAGGCCGCTTGCCATGCCCTCAAGAATGGCAATCGGCAGACCCTCCTGTCGTGACGCGGAGACCATGATGTCGAGCGAGGCGTAGACGGAGGGCATGTCGTCTCGACGTCCGAGCATGGAGACGCTACTACTAATTTGTAACTCGTCGATGAGCAATTCAAGTTGTTCGCGATCCGGTCCCTCGCCGACTACGACGAACTTGGTTGATGGAAGCTCCACGAGGACACGCGCTGCCGCTCGAAGAAAGATGTCTACACCCTTTTCCGTGGCTAGTCTGCCAACTAGTCCGACGATGGGAGGCTGATCCAGCGAAGAGATACTTCGGAGAGAAGGAGGTGCTTTGTCAAAGGGGCGGAGGTCGATGCCATTTCGGATGATATGAATCTTCTCTCTGCAGACTCCCGCCTTAAGCAGTCGCTGTCTCACCTCTTCGGACACTGCAACTACCGCCGCGTAGCTCCGGAGCACGAAGCGGTCCGCCATACCGTACAGGGAGACTGTGAGATCGTTGTCGTACCAGGTGTGGCAGGTGGAGACCCGCGGAACGACGGATTGGCGTAAGGCGAAGTAGGAGTAGATGTCGGCCTTGTAGCCGTGGGCATGGACGATATCCGCGTTGCTGCGGGCGGCAAGGTCTCGAATGCTCGTCGACACGGTGCGGTCGATCTGCCCAGTGCAGGAGATCAGATGCGATTCGATGCCCTGGGCGGTAGCGATTTTGTGAAGCTGAAGATTCGGGTTTGCTGAGTTCGAAAAGACGCCGAGAATGCTCGAATGCGTACTCTCATTGAGAGTGCGCGACATGTTCAAGATCACGGCCTCTGCGCCGTACATTCCTCCGCTACTAATGATGTGCAGGATCTTCATGAGTAGCAGCTTCTCCGTTGTTGGTATCCGGCTCTTGTCGATTGAGGAGAGCCCAAAGTTTTTCGTAGAGTCGGTCGCCCAGCAGAGTCTTTGCGGTAGCCTTGATGTTGTGTTGTCGTTTGAGGCTGGTCAAAACGCCGCTCTCCGGTTCGAAGAGTTTTGCAATCCACTCCAGCGTCATGTCACCGCGGATGTTCAGACGGCCTATGGTCATTCCCGCTGGCTGTGGTTCTGCTTTTGGGATTGAGGTGAAAACCTTAGTGTATCCAGCCTCGCGACAAGCTTCGAGAACGCGTTGATTCGACCTTCCGCCGGGCAGTGACATCGCGGTGACGGGCCCTCCGAGCTTGTCTTCGAGAGTGAGTCGCGTTTCGACCAGCTCTTTATGTAACTGTGACGGGTCGCAATGTGTGAGAAGTGCGTGAGACCATCCGTGTGCGCCGATGTGTTGGCCTGCTCGCTGCAGTTCGCGCAACTCCTGCCATCCCATGTAGCCTGGCCTTTGGCCTGTCCAGCCTGTCGTAATGAAGAACCATGCTTCGATGGCGCGCGATTGCAGGATAGGCAAAGCGAACTCGAAGTTTGAGATGTGCCCGTCGTCGAAGGTGATCTCGGGATAGAAGCCGGGCGGCTGCCGTTTTCGAAGTTCGAGAAAAAGATTGACGTGCTTCTCAAACTGCTCTGTCTCGACGACGTAGGAGTACTCGCTTCGGCTGGGCCGCAGTTCGTGATAGAGAAGGTAGAGTCTGTCGGGCGGCTTGGTCACCGGATTTGTCTCGATTCAACGAGCAATGATTTTCTCTCAAAGAGATTGGGAAGCATTGGCTGAATCATACATAGATTACGTTGGCTAGACTGAAGCTTCGACGAGTTCGAAGAGTTGACGGGAGCGGGTGTAGATCCAGGCGATTCTGCGGCCGCTGAAGGCGACGGCGGGGACTGGTGGGCTGACGATGATGCAGCCATTATTTTTTGCGTGAGCCACAGCCTGCTCGATGTCGCTGGTCTCGAAGCAGAGGTGGTAGGCCGCGCCGCCGCCCTTGGCAAGCATCGGAGTGATGGGAGAATCTTCGCTGAGAGGCGCTATGAGCTCGATCTCGGCTACGTCGCTGTCGGACGTGGCGAGGAAGTTCACGCTGACCTTCTGGATCGGGTCGTCGAATGGGCCCGAAACGACCTTGTAACCGAACAGAGCTTCGAGCGCGTCCGTGGTTGGCCCAAGTTTGGGAACCGCTACTCCTACGTGGCGGAGTTTGAAGCCGAGATCCTCAGCGTTCAAAGTGTCGCTCCCTTGGCGACCAGCTCTGCCTGGATCAGCGAGACTGTGGTCAGCTCCGCGATGCGGGAGGGGTCGAACTGAACGCCGTACTCGCCTTCGATGGCGAGGATCGCTTGCAGATGACGGAAGGAGTCCCAGTTGTCGATGGTGCCGACACCAAGCTCAGGGGTGACCTCTTCGGGCGAAATTTCCAGGACGTCCGCGAGAATGTCACGAAGCGACGACGGCACTTGCTGAGAACTCATTCGATTCATTTCCTTCCAGGGTTAGCCACTTGGGGCTTTCGAGAGCTGCAGTGGTCAGATCAAGTTGATAAGAGGTGGAGTCAGGCGATCCATCTTTCGATGGGACATCTTTGACAAAGCCGTGATCGAGATAAAAGTCTGCGCAGGGAGCGTTTTTCTTCGTCGGAATGAATTCTCCTACCAGACGTGTGGCCCCTGCTCTGATGGCGTTCGCTCCAAGGTGCGCCAAGAGCGCGGTTTCGATGCCGCGCCCGATCACTCGACACGATAGCAGCAGGGAATCGATGGAGCAGGTATCACCTTCTGTGCGTGCGAGCGCGAGCCCTACAACGCCTGCGTCGCCGAAACGATCGCGTACGCGAACGGCGATTGCCTGGCCTGCTGCTGCGGAGGCGAACTCTTCTACCTCTGCGGCTGAGTGGCGTCGCGTGGTGAGATTGAACTGGTTTGTCTTGGCCAGGAGCTGAACCGAACGTGCGAGGGGGCGTCCAAAGCGCTGAGGAAGGTGCAGACGATCTCGAGGGAGGCGAGAAACTCATCGCGATTGCCCGCTGTACTGGCGAGCTCTGCACGTTGAGCCTGCGCTTTGTACTCGTTCAGGCGATTGACGTCGTCGTCAGTTATGACAGCGGCGTCGAAGAATGGCTGCGACGAGAGAAGCTCAAGCAGCTTCCAGGGTTCATCAATTGGCGCAGCGATGACCGCTACTTCCGGTAGTTGTTGGCGGATAGCTTCGCACTCGACTGGGTTGTCATCGACGAAGACGAAGGAGTCAAGACCGAGGGAGAGCTCTTCCGCGAGTTCACGAATAGAGGTCGCCTTTTCGTTCCAGCTGATCTTCGTTGCAACGAAGTTGTCCAGGGTTAGTCCGAGGTCGGCGGCGCGGATTTGAAATGCCTCGCGAACATCTGCGTCGTTGTTCTTTGAGACGATGGCGAGCAGGATACCGCGAGCCGATAGTTGCTTGAGATACCTCTGATACTCGAGGTAGCAGTTGCCGGGGAAAGCGCTTCCTGTTGCGATTCCCTCCGGTCCTTCTTCTCCCAGAACTCCACCCCACAGAGTGTTATCGAGGTCCGTACATAGGACCTTGCGGGGAGCGCGGAAGAGGGGGAGAACGAGCGAACCAGGCCGCGCGAATATGCTCCGAAGGAGGCCGAGGATACGGGAAGACGAGATGCCAAAAACATTCGAGCGTCGCGCCAGTTTGCACGTCCGTGACGGGCTGCAAGATGATCCACATCGAAGAAGACGCAGTCCGAGATCGTGCGGCACAAGGCGGCGAGCCTTTGGTTCAGCTGGTAGACCGCGTTGGTCAAACTGTGGGGCAGGTTCGCCTCTCCGACATCCCCAAGTGAAGATTGGTCGGGAACAACACAGCCTTGAAAGAGGATGCGCGCCGAGCTGCCGGAGCGAAAGTTTCTCAGCAGCTGTGCCACCCGCGTGACTGATTCTTCGACCTCCGCTTCAACTGCGTCGCCGACGCCACCGGCACACAGGTCTGGCAGACTGCCCGCGATGTCTTCGAGATCCAACAGGATGAAGAGGAGGTCGGGCTTGAACCTGGCGAGGGCGCTTTGAGGATTCAGCAACTCATCGACGTAGGAGCCGTAGCCACCGACGTTCAGATCGAGAACATAGTTTGACAGCACCGCTTCGGTCGTCAGGAAGGGAAGGATTGGCTCGATCGTTACGGACCGGACGATGTGAGTTTTGAGTCGTCTGGCTTGCAGTTGACTCGTAAGAGGCTTGGCGAGGCCTGTAAACGCCGAGGCGCAGAACATAACGTCGGCGGGTTTGCTGGACGTAGCGAGAAGCTTTCGCGCAACACCTACCGCGGTTGCTGCATCCTGCGCCGCCGCGGCCTCCTTGATAGCGCGGCGTAGTTCCTGTCGCTCTGTTTCATTTTGCATCTGTGGTCTCCGCTACCGGGGATGCGGGGATTCGACAGCCTTTGGCGCTCGCATGATGATGCGACCGGGTACACCCATGACCGTCGCACCGTCTGGAATATTACTCATGACGAGCGTGTTGGCTGCGATCTTCGCGCCATTGCCTACCTTGATCTTTCCCACCAGCGTCGCGCCCGTGCCGATGTAGACCCGGTCGCCAAGGACCGGCGCGCCTTTGCGGCCCATTGCCGAGGCCCCGATGGTGACGCGATGAGCGATGTCGCAGTTGCTCCCGATGACCGCCTGCGGGTTGATGTGAACGCCACCGATGTGGGCGATATAGAGGCCGCCGCCGATCGTAGCCTGAGGATCGAGACACATCTCCATGACGACCTCGGAGAACATGTAGGCGAAGAAGTAGACGATCTTCAGGGGAATCCGAATCAGGACGAAGGGGTTCGCAGAGTAGAGCCAATTACCAAACCGATAGATCGTGATCGCCCAGATCGCCGGGTTCAGCCAAAGCTGTTTCCCGCTATGGCCCATGGATCGGTAACGTGCGATATCTTCAGAGAATTTATTCATCGTCAATGCCCTGAAAAGTGGGCTTAGCTATCTATTTGCCGTACGGTACAGCGATCTTATCAGCCCTTTATCCTTACGAGGCAAACGATCTTCTCGCGTAATTATTACTGGTTGATCTTCGGTGAGATTGCGGAGAGGTGACCCAATTTGTCACAGTTCTACGGCAGAACCCACGGAACCCCGAATATTTTGTGGAGTTCGGACAACGAGTGCAATCACCTTGGCTGTATCAATGGCCCCGGCGTCCCCACACTCCCCAAAAGTACCAGCGATTGATACGAGATTGCCGAGATATCGATGTATCTTTTGTGGCCATCCTCGTAGGATTGGAGATGAGGATACATGCGAGGCGCAGATTCCAATGTGGTTGGGGCTGAAAAGCCAACAATCGCTCATTTTCTCCCATGGGACGGCATCGGAGGAGTCGAGATTGCGACTCTCCGACTCATAGGGGCGACGCGGGATCAGTTTCGTCACGTGGCGTTTTGTAAGCCAGCCGCGCTAAAGTTGAAGGAAGCCTGTGAAATAGCGGGAGTGGTAGTGGTGTCGTACATTCCGCCGGAGCCAAGCGTTCGGCATGCACTTCGTTACTTCCAACAGTCTCTGGCTGTGGCGCGAGAGATGAGGCGGCTTGGAGTAAATCTGGCCCATTGTTCGGAGACGAAGGCGACGTACCACAACAGTCTCGCCGGCTTTCTGGCTCGAGTGCCGATGATTACCCATGTGCGATCGAGATATCCGGAGATGAGCCTGCGCGATCGGCTCGGCTTTCTCGGAGTCGCAGGATATGTTTTTGTTTCGCAGGACTCAAGACGGCAGTTCGCGCTGAAGATTCCCGATGCGAAGGCGCGAGTCCTTTATGACGCAGTGGATATTACCGAACCACAAGAGGCATCTGTCAGCAAAGCTCTCCGCAGGGAATTAGGTGTGGCTGACGGCGCGACCCTGGTGGGAATGATAGCCAGGGTGAATCCACAGAAGGACTATGACACCTTGGCTGCTGCAGCGGCTGCGGTTCTTGCTCGCCGGCCTGACGTACAGTTCCTGGTGGTCGGGGACAACTCTGCAGTGGAGATGAATCGAGAGCATTATCAACATGTGAATCAGCGTCTGGTTGACTTGGGTATCGCCGATCGGTTTATCTTTACAGGCTTTCGATCGGATGTGCCGCGTATTGTTTCGGCGCTGGATCTCTTTGTGCTTTGCACTCACAGAGAGGGTCTGCCGCTCTCAATCCTCGAGGCGATGGCTTTAGGCAAGACCGTCATCGCAACCAGCGTTGATGGAATTCCTGAGGTGATAAATGATGGTGTCACGGGATATCTCCACGGGCATGAGAAGAGCGACGAGTTGGCCAAGGCAATCCTCAAATGCATCGAGCATCCTGAATTGGCGAAGAAAGTTGGAGATGCGGCACGCGAACATTGCAGGCGCACCTACAACTCTCAAGTGTTTACAGCCAATGTGGCCCAAATCTATCGTGACTTTCTTCCGAGCTGACTGATGACCGAAAGAACCTCGTCGCATAACTCCATTCGTTTTAGATCGGAACTTTCATGAGCGAACCACTCGTCACTCTGCTGATGCCAGTTCTGAACGGCATGCCGTTCCTGCCGGATACCCTGGAATCCATGGAGCGTCAGGATTATAAAAATTGGGAGATTCTTGTCTGGGACAACGGTTCGACCGATGGGACACTTGAGGAGCTACATCGCTGGATTCCGTCACGGCTCCCCGGACGAATCATCTCGGGGGAACCGCTGAAGCTTGGTCCTTCTCTGGCACGACTCGTTCTCGAGGCGAAGACGGAGCTGTGTGCCAGGATCGATGCAGATGACGTCATGTATCCACGTCGCCTCGGGATGCAAGTTGCCTTTATGCAACAACATCCTGAAGCGGGAGTTTTAGGTACCGAGGTCGAATTTATAGATTCGAAGGGTGCGATACGCCCACATCTCACACCCTATTCGACACAGGACGCAGACCTTCGCTGGCTGGTGCGGTGGCTTAATCCTATTTGCCATCCGACCGTGATGTTTCGACGCAGCATCATTTTGAAAGCTGGAAACTATCGGGATCTGAAGCCTTTTGAGGATCACGATCTATGGTTTCGCGTCAGTTTAATCTCGGAGCTGGCGAATCTGCCAGAGATACTTCTTAAGTACAGGCAGCACTCCGCAAGTACGATGGGACAGGCCAACTCGAAGTACCACACCTACTTCGATGCCATGGCGGAGCTGAATGCGGATCTCCTCTTCATCGGCTTCTCTCCGGAAAATGCGATGGATCTGAGGCGGAAAGCTATTCGCGACTCCGGTGTGAGAGTGACTTTAGCCGACTTGGCGTCCTATCGAAGAGCCGCCGTCATCACCGCGGTTGCTGCAGGCAAACCGAAGACGTACTTTCGCTCAACGAAGGCTTACGGAATGTTTCACAAAGAGATGGTACGGAATTACCTGCTGCAATATGGTCTCGTAAACACGATCATGACTGCCCGGCATAGGAGGCTGTCTAAGTCCGAATGACGGAAGTTGTCGCGCCTATCGCCCGCATTGGCGAGCTGGCGTGTCTCCAACCGGTTCCAAAAGGATCAGTGCGCGCTCGTAAACAACACAGAACGTATTCGCGGCACGACCTGCTGACGAACATAGCCTCGGAAGATAAAGGCTACAGCGAGAAAGTAGATCGGCAACGTAGCTAGAACCTGGATGAAAAAGATGGTCAAGTTATGGACCGGGAAGGCTGCCATAGCATAAGAGGCGATGACGAAGGGTACTCCCGCAAGAAACATGGGAGCCCAGACATTCCATATGACCTCAAAAGCGCTGAGTCCGACCAGCTTTGAGATGTAGCGCGGCCAGAAGACCACATGAACGATCAAGCTAGGAATCATGGTTCCGAGAGCTACGCCATAGATGCCGTACCAACGAACCAGGACGACGCTCAGCACCAGGTTTGTGACTCCCTCCGAGATGGCCCAGAGAGCCGATGCTTTATGTTTTTCTACTCCGTAAGCAATCGATGCTGCGGTTCTGTTCGCGAAAGAGAAGAAAAGCGCGGTGCAAAGAATGATCAGAACCGTTCCGGAGCTCTGCGCGTATTGCGGTCCCATCCAAAGCCCGATGAAGGTGCGACCGCGAACGACAAGGGTGATGAGTATCGGCAGGGAGACCATGATCGTCGCTCGCGTCCCGTTCCTGAAGAGCGCAAGCAGTCCGGCCGTGTCGCCAGCCGCTTCATAGGTGCTCGCTGCCGGAACGAAGGATCCTCCGATCGAGCCTACGATCTGACTGGCGTAGCGGCACAGGGAGTTGCCGATGGCATAGTACGTGACCGCAGTCGCGGAGACAAAGGCACCGACAACCAGGTTGTCCGCCTGATAGACCAACTGGACCGCAATGGTCGTCAGAAAGGCGTAAGAGCTGTAGACCCAGAGCTTCCGCAGGGTCTCCTTCTTCGGTTTTTGCAGCTTCACTCTCAACTCAGGGTAGAGACGGTGCGCGGTAAACAGCAGAAGGGCGCTGCTGACGATAATCGCGATCAGCTCGCAGAAAGCAATGGAGATAATCCCGTGCCCGGTGCGTAGTGCGTAGACAACTCCCAGAACTCGGATCGCAGTCTGCGTGAGACCGACATAATTTTGGAGATCGTAACGATTGAGCGCAGAAAGAACAGCGGAAGCGACACCGAATGTCATCCCAATGACGGTAGTTAGCCCAATCAACAGAATGGCCTTGCGAGCATCGCTAGCTAGTGCGGGGGAACTTTGAACCACAACGGGAAGATGACAGCGAGGCCGAAACTCAGCACCAGGCAGACTGCGCCTATCTGTAATCGCACCCAGAGCGCTGCTGAGATTGCTTCAGATGACCCCTGATGGTCTCCGGTCGTGTGGCCCTTTGAGACGAACCTCAACACAGAACTTTGCAGGCCCAGGTCCATCAGGCCCAGATAGCCTACGACCGAGATTGCCAGCACCCATACTCCGTAGGCGGCGTCTCCGAGGCGATGCAGAATAAATGGCGCAAAAAAGAATCCGACTGCCATATTGGCGAGTGTTCCCAGCCAATTGAACAGTACGTTCCGAGCAATGTGTCGTACACGCAACTGCGGCAAGGTAAGGCTCCAGAATGGACGTGTGGCTTGAAAGCAGAGGAACTTCGTGATGCTGATGAACTCAGAGCCCCGAAAGTCGTCGCCTCATTGAATATCGGCTACGTTACGGCCGTCGATGACTTTCGACGACCAGTTTATATCAGCAAGATGTGTTCCTCTCGGGAGTTCGGCCATGCGATCTGGCCGAATGAGACTATCGTTCACCAGAAAGCCCAGTGTGAACTTTGCGGGCAACCCTAAAGGCTTTTTACGCGATTCGAGCGAGTCCGCCAATACCACTTCGGTGTAAATCAAATTGTTGTCTGGTATGAAGATAGCAGCGTATCGTAGACCTGTGAGTCATCACATCTTTCGGTTTGTCAATGTATGTAGCCGTTGAGTTCTCGGATCAGCCAATGAGACTTCTTGAGTCCGAATCTGCGCCGTTTGTTAGCCTTAGCGTACTCCCGAGACAGTTCCACGCTTTCCGGAAGTAGAGAGTATGACAAAACTGATCTTCTGGTGCTGCTTCGCGCTGACGGTCTACGCGTATCTCGGCTATGCGATCTGGCTTTGGTTTTGTGTCCGTCTCCGCAAACGTCGTATTCCCGAAACTCTCTCCGCTGCTCCGCGCGTCTCCATCATCATGGCAGCGCGTAACGAAGAGGCTAATCTGCCAGCCAAGCTGGAGAATCTTCGTCGGTTGACCTTCCCGCGAGACCGGCTTCAGATCGTCATCGTCTCAGACGGGTCTACGGACCGCACAGCCGAAATTCTGCAGGAGCACGCGTCCGACGTCTTGCCGGTCATCCTCGAGCGATCCAGCGGCAAAGCTGCCTCCTTGAACGAGGCCGTGAGGCTGGCGCAAGGCGAAATCCTGGTATTTTTAGACGCGCGCCAGACTGTCGAGGAAGACGCCGTCTCGGAGTTGGTCGCATGCTTTGACGATCCGACGATTGGCGCGGTGAGTGGTGAGCTTTTGCTCGAAACACCTTCTGGTGCTGCCAGCGAAGAGGGGCTCGGAATCTATTGGAAGATCGAGAAAACGGTGCGCAAGCTCGAGTCTGCGTCAGGCTCCGTCGTGGGGGTTACAGGAGCGATCTACGCACTCCGGCGCGAACTGTACACGGAGATCCCCCTGGGACGATTCTTGATGACGTCTTTGTACCAATGAATGTGGCGCGGAGGGGGAAGCGGATCGTCTTTCAGCCTTCTGCGATTGCGAGAGACCGGATCTTCAATAAGAAAGGAAAGGAGTTTTCGCGCAAGGTTCGTACGTTGACAGGGAACTACCAGCTACTTCGGATTGCTCCGTGGCTGATTTCGCCGTCGAATCCTCTGCTCTTCCGCTTCGTCAGCCACAAGCTTCTGCGGCTGCTCGTTCCTTTTTTGATGGTTTTGATGCTCGTGTCCTCGGCGTTGGCCAAGGGACCCTTGTATGCGGCAATCTTCTGGATCCAGATCGTGTTTTATATCTCAGCCGCGTTTGGAATGCTTATTCCATCGGCCACAAAATTTAGACCAATCGCGATCGCCAGTACTTTCGTAATGCTTAATACTGCCGCCGCACTCGCGTTCTACAATTTCATCGTAGGGCGGAAGGAAGTTTGGAATTAGGAGATTAGGGAGTCGATCTATCAGTCGCCGGGTTAGTTCTTTATAGATCGATGACGTGAGACTGCATGTTGGGAACAGGAATTGGACATTACATTCCGTTGGTCGCTTATCTGGGCTTCTGCGTCATGATCATCGTGTCGTTGCTCAAAAGGCCTCTCTACGGGCTTTATTACATGATTCCGTTCCTGCCCTATCGCACCATGCGCGATCACTTCCTGGACTATCCACTTGGCGGCAATATGCTTACCATATTGGTAATCGCTGTGATTGTGGGGGCCCTGACAAAAGGGAAACGTCTACCCAAGGGAAAGGGAAAACTCTACCTGATCTGGCTGATCTTTGCGATCTATCTCTATCTCTCTATGTGGCTCGGCGTAGCGATGGGAAATGCGCCACCACCGATCTGGCTGCAGGACGTCAACTTCGTTACGTGGAAAGACTACATGCTGATTCCTCTAGTCTTTCTCGCGGCAGGTCTCGTTGTTGAAGACAGAAAGTCGGTGAGGATCATAATTTTTCTCACCGCATTTTCGGTAGTCGCCATTGACCGAAGCTGTTTGATGGACAGCATGTCCAGAAGTTGGTCCAACTTCGATGAAAACAAGCGCGGGGGCGGTCCCCTGGGCTTCGGATCAAATCAGACTGCCGCGTACCTCGCTCAATTTTCGATGTTCTTCTGGGGCTTTGCACAGTTTCTAAAAAGGAAGAAACTGCAGATGATCTCTTACGGAATAGTCGCTCTGACTATCTTTACGGACATGTACACTTTTTCGCGCGGCTCGTATCTTGCGATCATCTTTTCGGTCATTGTTCTCGGGTTCTTGAAGGATAGGAAACTCCTTGTAGTCGCTGCCCTCTTTTTAGTGACCTGGCAGGCCATCGTTCCGACTGCCGTTCGTGAAAGAGTCAACATGACTGAGAACTCGAATGGCCACCTTGAGTCTTCGGCCAACGAGCGCGTGAGATTGTGGCAGGATGCTGAGGATGCCATCGCAGCCGACCCGATCTTCGGGGCAGGCTTCGCCACCTATCAACTGACAGCCCACGTCGACAACCTGAGGGACACGCATAACTGGTATATCAAGGTGCTGGTGGAGACCGGCGTCGTCGGAATGCTGATTGTGCTTGCAATGCTTCAGCAGATGCTTGCGGCGGCCTATCGCCTCTTCAAAATTGCGGTAGACCCTCTTTATCGCGGTCTGGGGCTTGGGCTCTTCCTGGCGATCTGTGCCTGTCTCGTAGCGAACTGCTTTGGCGATCGATGGACGTATATTGAAATTACCTCGCCGCTGTGGCTGCTAGTCGGAACTACGCTGCGCGCCATTGAATTCACTGAGGCCGCACCGGTGACGGAGGCGGCCGCTTCGAATGCAACGATCAGTCCCAATCCCTTTCTCGCCTACAGGTAATCTGAGGGTGCGTTGAGTGTGCTGTTCTTTGTTCCTTACATGCTGCTCGGAAGATTCCTGAATGAGTATGATTAGGGCGCTACATCTGGAGGAATCGAGCGGCAGGGACGCGGCGTATTCCGAATTGCCTCACGTGCTGCTCGTGCTCGATCAGTTTCCTAAGACACTTGGCGGCGGAGAACGCATAGTACTCAGGCTCGCCGCTCTCCTTCCACAGTATGGATACCGGGTCTCGATCCTGACGTTTTCAGCCGATCCGGCAAGCGCTGGCCTTCAGTCGCCGCCATGCTCTGTGTACCTGTTGCCTTTGCGGCGAACCTACGATCTGACGGCAATGCGAGGCAGTCTTGAGCTGAGGAAGTTTCTCAAGGAGCAGCGAGTCCGGATCGTTCAGACTTTCTTTGAGAGCTCGGACATCTGGGCAGGATTCGTAACGAAAGCGATGTCCAGTGCAAAGCTCATCTGGAGTCGAAGAGATATGGGCATCCTTCGAACCGGCAAGCATCATGCAGCCTACCGCCTGATGGCAGGAGCTCCAGATAAGGTATTTGCCGTCTCCGAACAAGTGCGTCGGCATTGTATTGAGGTGGACGGCATCGATCCGTCGCGCGTGCAGACGGTCTACAACGGGCTTGATCTGGCAGACTGGAACATGGACTCAAGATCAGTAAAACGCGCTGGAGAGACTATCGTGGCGACGGTCGGCAATATTCGCCGGGTAAAAGGGCACGATGTTTTTATACGGGCCGCCGCCTCTGTCGCAGAAAAGTTTCCCCACACGTCGTTCCGTATCGCCGGCGATGTTCTGGAGCCGGAGTATTTTGCGGAATTGCAGGCACTGGTCAGCGAACTGAAACTGTCCGGCCGCTTTCACTTCGTTGGAGGCGTGGCCGATCTCCGAGATTACCTCTCCGCAGCCGAGGTCTTCGTGTTGCCATCACGGAGCGAAGGATTTTCGAATGCGATCGTCGAGGCAATGGCTGCGGCCCTTCCCGTGGTTGCCACCGACGTAGGCGGTAACGCAGAGGCAGTTCAGGATGGCGTGAGCGGAATCATCGTTCCTCCCGAGGACTCTGATGCTTTGGCGTCTGCGATCATCAGTCTGCTTTCCGATGCCGCAAAGGCGAAGCAGATGGGAGCAGAGGGAAAGAGGCTGGCCGCCGAGAAGTTCACGACCGAGGCCATGATGGGCCAGATCACCAGTGTCTACGCTAGTCTGATCCGGGGAGAGTAATTCCCATAAGCCGTTCGGAGCCGATCCAGTATTGAAGCCTCGCAAGGACGGCTAGCCGAGCAGAGCGAGTTCCTTGTCGGCGTCCTTTGCGGTCTGGGTGTTCGGCGCCAGAGCAACCGCTTTCTTCAAGTGAATCATCGCATCGGCTGTGTTGGACAGCTTGGTGTACGTCATGCCCAGATGATAGTGAATGGACGCACTGTTAGGAGCCGTCTTGACGGCATCCTCAAGTAGATCGCGCGCAGAAGCGAAGTTGCCCTTTTGATAGTAGATCCAAGCCAGAGTGTCCGCTGTATTAGGCGAAGATGGCAGGGCGCGCCGTGCTACCTGAGCCAGAGAGAGGGCAACGTCGAGGTTTTGTCCGGTGTCCACCATCAGGTACGCGAGATTATTGGCCGCAATGGGTTGTTCAGGCTGGACGGCCAGAGCCTTCTTGTAGCTGGCCATGGCTCCGTTTCGATCGCCCTGCGACTCCTGCATGGTACCCAGCATGGTCAATCCCTGAGCATCGGTGGGATGATCCGTGGTCCACTGTTGCCATTTGGCCACGGCCTTGGCGGGATCGCCAGCTGTAACTTCGGCCCGGGTGTAGGTGATGACCGCCGAATTGTCATTCGGGTTCAGCTGCATCGCTTTTTCTGACGAGGTGAGCGCATCTTTGGCGTCGCCAGTGCTCAATTGCAACTCAGCCAGCAGGTTGTACATGTCGGCGTTCTGCGGAGACTTCGTGATCTGGTCCTGCACCCGGCTGATCGCCTTAGCCGGCTCCTTCTCAAACATGAGAGCGGAGGCAAGCAGACGCAGAGCGCGGGAGGAGTTGGGGTTCAGCTCGAGCGATTGTTCGAGCAAGGTCTTGGCTTCGGGAATCTTCTGTTGGAAGAGGCGAAGCTGCGCAAGTTCCAGGTAGCCGGTGGGGCCCTTCGGATCCAGCTTGATGGCCTGATGGAAGTCCGCATCTGCCTTGTCGTACTCCTTCTGGCTGCCTTCGGCGATGCCGCGCCAGATGTAGGGTCCGGCAATCTGTGGGTTGATAGAGATGGCCGTATCGGCTACCTGATGGAGCGTGCTGAAGTCGTGGGTATCGATCGAGACTTCTGCAAGGCCAGCCTGCGCCTCCAAGCTTCCGGGACTGAGTTTTGCGGCATCGCGGAAGCTCTGCTGCGCAACGGCCATGTCGCCTTTCGCGCGGGCTGCCCGGCCGAACCAGAGTTTCACAACCAGATTGTCAGGATTGGCCTTGGCGGCCTTTTGCAGCGTGGCGAAGGCATCGGCGGTCTTGCCATCGTTGAGCAGCAGCATGCCGTTGAGAACGGCAACCTCCGGAATATTGCTGTCGGTTTTGGCTAACTCCGCTCCAACGGTCCTCGCTTTGGGCAGATCCTTGTTCAGAATCAAGAGTCGCAGATAAGCGATCTTGAGCGCCGCACTCTTTGGATGTTTGGAGACAAGGTCCGCGTAGGCGGTCTCGCCCTGGGGAAGCTGGTTGGTGCGGATGTAGTAGGTAGCAAGCATGCCTGCACCACTCTCGGAGTCCGAAAGATCCTCCGACGCCTGGTGAAGAGTCTGCTCAGCCTTGGCAGTGTCCTTTTGATGCATGTAGAGATCCGCGAGGCTGGCGCGCGCCATCACGCTCTTCGGGTCGGCCGCGACGGCTGCCTTCATCTGATCCTCTGCACCCTGAAGATCTCCCTTCTTCTGCAGAAGCGAGGCAAGGACCACACGCGCTGTTACATTCTTCCCGTCCAGCGAAACAGCTTTACGTAGCTGGTCTTCCCCGCGGCGGCGGTGGCTGGATCGTTGCTCTGCAACAGGCCGAGCGAAGCATGGAATGCGGCCCTATTCGGGTCGGCCGCGAGAGCCTGTTGAATCTGCGCCAGTGCCTCGATGCGATCCCCTTGGCTGCGGCGATGCTGGAGAGCAGAGCATGAGCGTCGGCGTTATTGTTGTCGATGGCGAGGACAGCGGTGGCCTGTGCGGTGGCGCGATCGATCTGTTTGCCGGCCAGCAGGATGTTGCCCAGATCAATGCGCGCCTGCAGGTTGCCAGGCTGCAGATCGACCGTGCGCATCAGCTCACCATACGCGGGCATAACCGATCCTTGTTTCAGGAAGACCTTAGAGAGCTGGTAGTGAGCATCGGCGTAGTTGCGGTCCACCTTGAGGGCGTTGGCGAACTGAATCGTCGCTTCCTTCAGCTTGCCCTGGTCGGCATAGCGTTTGCCGCTTTCGAGATAGCGCAACTTCTGCTTGTTGGGATCGCGATGACAGCCCGCGGTGAGTCCAATGGCAAGCGAGACTGCCAGCACTGTTGCGATTTGACGGGCTGCCTGGGAGAGGGTGGTTCGCATCGCGCATTTCCTCAACTGTTCTTCAAACGATCTTGTCATTCTCGCACTGTAATTGATACTGTCGGGGCCCGACGTGGCTCTGCGATATACAACTTAGGTGAAAGTTCGGTCTGCCGGTTCTCAGTCGGGAATAAACCGGGGCAGATTTGGCGCCATCAGCTGGGTGAATTGCGTAGCCCGTTCCCTGGCGCTGTCTAACGACTCCGACGGCAGAACCTGAGTGATGACCCGAACCAGGGCTCCATCGGTGCGGTTCATGCGAATGGCATCGGCGACCATGTAGAGCTTGGCCCTGTACTCGTTGGGGATGCTGCGGCCATGCGCCTGATACCAATAAATAACAAACTGTTTGACGTCTCCGTTGCTGATAACGTATTCGCCAACCTTATACTGCTTGCCGTTAATGTCCTGCAGGCCAGTGTATCTCTGCGAGTCGAAGGTCCAACCCGCGCCCGGCAGGCAGTTTTGCGGAGAGTGCATGGTCTGGCCCGTGCGTTGGCTGGCAAAGTAGCCAATAAAGAGGCTGACGGGGGCGAGTTTGGTCGTCGAGCTAGTGGTTGCCGCTGGCTGGCCCGTATAGATCCGATTCAGGAAGTCGCCTTTGCCTAGAACAGCAAGGGTGTCGTCGGTAAGCGGAACATCCTGCGCGGTCCAGCCACCGAAGTGTTCTGGCATCTGACTGAGCGGCTGGCTGATGGGTATGCGGTCCGCGTCGCCTCGGCTTTGGAGAATAAAGACCGTCGAGGCGAGCAGAACGATCACAAGCCAGAAGCGTGGGGATCTCATGTGGTTTGTGCCTTTACGGGGGAGATCAACTGCATGGCCCGATGAACCAGGTAGAGGCAGGCGAGAGAGATCACGAACATGACCCACCCGGAGAACTCGTGGAAGAATCCCAACGCTTTCTGCGGGTCCCAATACTGGACGCATAGGCCGGTGCCTACAATGCGCGCAACATTGGCCGCGACGGCGATGGGAATGCTTGCAAGGGCCAGAAGGACGCGCCGCCGGTTGGTCCGCTCCAGAAAATAGCCATAGAAGACCGCGAGCGTGAACAGGCTCATCAGCGAGCGGATGCCGCTGCAGGCCTCGGCGACCTCCAGCTTCATCACCGGCAACTCGATCACGTTGCCTTCGTGGAGCGTCGGCACCCCAAGCAGCGGAAGAATGTCACTGGCGATCCGCGAGGCCAACAACTGCAGCGGGAAGGTGATCTGGTTGAAGAGGATGGCGGGAAAGGGAATTGCCAGGACAAGCACAAGCAGGGGAAACGAAGCGCACGTAACATCGCCCAGCCGAAGAAGGTCCAGATCAGGCCGGTCATCAGGAATAGAAAGGACATACGCGACGTAAACAGTTCGACGCCATACACACCCAGGATTAGCACGGCGATCGAGAAGACGATCAGAGGAACTCCAAACCAGCTCTGGCGGATCGGGGTTGCCTGGAGCACCTTCCTCTTATCCCAGATTAAAAAGGCTGCGAAAACGGGAACCAGAAAGCCATGAGAGTAATCCGGAATGGTGGACCAGTCGTATACCAGTTTGATAGCGACGCGGTAGTACAGAACGACGACCAGCAGGGCAATCGAAGCGTAGGGAAGCCAGCCAAGCCGGGCGGGGGCGCCGGCAGGAGAGGTAAGCGGCAGCCCCGGGTTGGCCTCCTTTGCGTTTAAGTCCACTGCGTAGGGCATGGTGTGAGTTGTCCCCGGTATCGCTCGTATGACGTTATACTTCACCTGATCCCTGTAAGCAATTCACTTGCCTCTTCCTGAAACCCGGTGCCTTCGCCGGCTAAGAGTCTATCGACACAAAAGTGGTAGCAAAGATACCTCCTATGGGAAAAAGTTTTCACACTGGCACTGATAATCTGCATACCACAGGGAGGGCAGCGCGGTAGTTTTCGAAAGAATACTTATATTTTTCGGTTTTCTTGGGAAAAAAAGGACAAATGGTGAGTTTTGGCCCTCGCGTTGCAAGAAACGTCATATTTCGCCGATAGAACATTCGGGATCTTCACTCCGATCCTGAGGCGATGGGGTGACAGAGAGTATCCTCGGGCGTGATCTTCTAAATGGATTTCGAGGCGAAGTACTCTCGCGCGCAAGGGGATGCGTCAGAATAAAGGAGTCAATCCACGCAAACGCGCAAGGTGAAGGTTGAGGGCAATTTGATGAAGCGGTTTTGTTCCATGGGCACCATGCTGCTGCTATTACCAGTCGCGGCCAGGCCACTCGCAGCACAAGTCACGCCAGACCCTGCGGCCACAACAGGCGCAGCACCGAACGCGGCGCCAGCAAGTCAACAGACCCCGCTCCCGACACGCCGAAGGCTCCCCCAACGGCGAGTGCGAGCTATGCAGGTCCGATGGATGCAACTCGTTACGTTATCGGACCGGAAGATTCCTTGCAGATAACCGTCTGGAAGGAGCCTACGCTCTCCGGTACGATCCCGGTGCGACCAGACGGAATGATCTCCATGGTGTTGGTGGGAGATATCCCGGCGGCGGGAATGACGCCGACCGCTCTGTCGACCGATATCAGCCAGCGACTCAAAAAGTACATCCAGGATCCCGTCGTCACGGTAGTGGTTCTTGGAGTCAACAGTCAGCGAATCTTTCTTGTAGGCGAGGTGGGTAAGGTCGGTCCCGTCGCCATGTCTCCGGGAATGACCCCGCTGCAGGCGATTGTCACCGGCGGCGGTCTGACGCAGTTTGCGAACTCGAAGCGCATTTACATCCTTCGAACGGTCGGCGGCAAACAGCAGAAGATCCCGTTCAACTACAAGCAAGCGCTCAAGGGCGAAAATGCGGGGTCTCGCTTCTTCCCGGAGACACGATCGTCGTCCCATGAAGGAAGGTATGAAGATTCAAACACTGATTCTGGCCTTGTTGCTGTCGATGGTCGTCTCCATCGCCCAGGGCCAGGCCTTGCCGACCGCAGAGTCGTCGATGGCCTCCGCCTTAGGTCCAAACCTGCCCAATCTCGATGGAGTCTTTCACTACGCTCTCAGCGCATCGGAGGTTATTCAGTACGGATACTACGGGTCTGGGGAGACCTCTTACGCAACCGATCTCTCCGGAAATGCTGCTTACACCTCGCGGAGTACGGTCCGACCGTTCAGTGTGCTCTTTGCCGGGGGTGTCATCCTTGGGAACCAAGGTGGACAAGGAACCACCAGCTTCTGGAACATCGCGGCGTCACAGGGGTATGTGACTCGTCACTGGATATTCAATATCTCCGACTCGTTCAGCTTCCTTCCGCAGTCGCCCACGACAGGTCTATCAGGAATTCCAGGAGTGGGAGATCTGGGCGCGGTTCCAGTTCAGGGGCCCACCGCCGGTCCGAGCGGCGGCATCCTAACGACTACCGGCGAGCGTATCGGAAATTCAGTGTCCGGAAGTGTCGAGCGGCAGCTAGCCCGAACGACTTCCATCAGCGGCTCTGGTTCGTGGAGTGTGTTGCACTATCTTGGTTCCTCTGCTGACGGCGAAAACCTGGATAGCGCAGATGTAACAGGGGTGGTCTCTTTGAACCACCGGCTTGATGCCTTAAGCTCGGTAAGCGTCAGTGCGGTTTATTCGTCGTACTACTTCACTGGCAACAGCTCGAACCTAGACCTGCCGAGCTTTCAAACCCGCGGAATTAACATATCTTATCAGCGAGTCTTGAGCAGATCCCTCAGTGTCAACGCTACGGTTGGTCCTCAGTGGATCTCCAGCTCCAATAGTGCTCTCATTCCCAATTCAACCGACGTAGCAGTGAGCGGTGGACTCTCCTATCTCTACCGGAACACTATCCACTTCTCTGCGAGTTACTCGCGGGGTGCAACGCAGGGTTCGGGCGTTGTGCCGGGTGCATTCTCCAATGGAGTCGTTGGCTCCGCCAGTCGTGCCTACGGTCGAGACTGGGTCGTCTCTCTCTCTGGCGCGTACACCCGGACTTCGAGCCTGGCAACGTTCACGCCCGCAAATTCTCTGTTCTCTGCGACTGGCAACTACTCCACGGTCTATGGCGGTGCGCAGGTCACCCGCCGTCTCAGCACACACTTCTCCGGTTATGCCAGCTATACCGCTCAAAATCAATCTCAAGACCAATTGAGCGGGCCTTCAGCAGCAAACGTTCTGAACGGCACCTCTCAGACGTTTGGATTTGGAGTTACCTTCACTCCCCGTTCCACGAATCTGGGGCAATTTTAAGGAGACATCATGCTTGGCCATCGCGCATTGACCGTGCAGGATTACATCACCATTCTGAAACGAAGATGGTGGATGATTGCAATTCCGGCGGTCATCTTTCCCATCGTCGGATACGGTCTCACCTTCCTGGTGCAGCCACAGTATGTCTCCCAAACCCTGGTATTGGTGGAACAGCAGAAGGTCCCGGAGTCCTATGTCAAGGCTGTTGTGACCGAAGATCTGAGCGGAAGACTGGCCTCGATGAAGGAGCAGATTTTGAGCCGGTCGCGGCTGCAACCGATCATCGAACGCTTCAACCTCTTTGCCAGCGGCAAGTTGTCGATGGACGAGCGCATCGATCTGACGCGTAAAAACATCGGCATTACGCCGATTCAGTCAGAGATTGCGCGAACCAACGGGTTGCCGGGATTCTTTATCTCGTTCAAGGCGAATGACGCGCGCACGGCGCAGTTGGTCTGCGGCGAGATTCAGTCGCTCTTCGTGAGTGAAAACCTCAGCGATCGGGCGGCCTCGGCTGCAGGAACGACCGAGTTTCTAAAGAGTCAGCTGGCCGATGCCAAGGCCAAGCTGGATGAACAGGACGCAAGACTCGCCAAGTTCCAGCAGACTTACATGGGCAAGCTGCCGGCCGCGGAGGCGTCCAACATGAACATGTTGACGAGCCTGAACACGCAGCTGGAGGCCGCGACTCAGGCGCTTGCACGCATGGAGCAGGATAAGAGTTATGCGGAATCGATCCTGTCGATGCAGCAGGCGCAGCAGCCACAGACCACAGAGCGAGGCGGGGGACCGGTGGCTCCTCAGGCCCAGCAGCTTGAACTGCAGCAGCTTCAGTCTCAACTGGCGGATTTGAAGGCGCGTTACACCGACGACTATCCAGACGTGGTCAGCACGCAGAGAAAGATCAATGAGTTGGAACGCAAACTTGCCCAAGCCCCCCAACCGCGGTTGCGTCGACTTCCGCTCCGAAACCGACCGACTCCCTCAGCGTGCAGCAGACGCGTGCCCAGGTTCGTGCGATGGAACAAGGCATCGCGCAGAAGAAGCGCGACCAGGCGGCAATTCAGGCCGAGCTTCGCACCTATCAGGATCGCGTCGCCGCCAGCCCCGCCGTGGAGGAGGAGTACAAGAGCATCACACGCGACACGAGCACGGCGCAGGCCTTCTACGACGATCTACTCAACAAGTTGAATCAGTCGAAGATGGCGACTGACCTGGAGAAGCGCCAGCAGGGGAGCAGTTCCGGGTAATGGATGAGCCCAACCTTCCCGAGTCGCCCTTCTCTCCCAAGCGCTCGGTCTTCATCATCGGAGGCTTTGCCGCAGGGATGGCACTGGGCTTGTTCATCGTGGCGCTGCTCGAATATCTGGATACGGCCGTTCGTAGCGAGCGCGATATCTGGGCATTCACCAAGCTGCCCACCCTTGGCGTCATCGGTTTTACCGGCGAACCGGAGCCGGTGGCCACCAAGCGGAACCTCTTTGGCCGTCGTAGCCCTGACA
This sequence comes from Tunturiibacter gelidiferens, assembly GCF_051013345.1. GTDB lineage: Bacteria > Acidobacteriota > Terriglobia > Terriglobales > Acidobacteriaceae > Edaphobacter > Edaphobacter gelidiferens_A. The sequence continues at coordinate 6,462,040 of NZ_CP132939.1, read as the reverse complement.
TAACCGCGGGCGGTAAGCCGCTGATGAATGCGGGGGCTGAGATGTATAAAACCTTTTTCAAGCTACAGAGCAGTCCGTTCGGAACCAGTCCCGACCCCCGGTTCCTCTACATGATGCCCCACACGCGCGAGGCCCTGGCCTGCCTGGAGTACGGAATCTCGGCACGAAAGGGGTTCACGGTTCTGACAGGCGAGGTGGGCACCGGCAAGACGACACTGCTCCGCCGGGCGTTGAGCTCCTTCAGCGGCCGCAAAGTCTCGACGTCGTTCGTCTTCAATCCACGCCTCGATGTGCTCGACTTCCTGGAGTTTGTGTTGACCGACTTCGGCATTGTGCCGGCGAACCGAACCAAGTCGGGCATGTTGCTGCAGTTGAATCGCTGGCTGATCGAACGCTTCCGTATGGAAGAGACCTGCGTGGTAGTTGTCGACGAGGCCCAGAATCTCTCCTGGGAGCTGTTGGAAGAGATTCGCCTGCTGACCAACCTTGAAACCTCGTCGGAGAAGCTGTTGCAGATTGTGCTATCTGGACAGCCCGAGCTCGAAGAGAAGCTGCGCCATCCGAGCGTCAGGCAGCTCCGGCAGCGCGTCTCTCTCTGGTGCCGCACGCAGGCCTTAACCGAGAGCCAGACCCATGCTTACGTCGCCGAGCGCCTGAGAATAGCCGGAGCAAGCTGGCCACTGTTCTCGATTGAGGCGCTGGACCTGGTTCATCGTGCCAGCCGCGGAATTCCGCGCATCATCAATCTGCTGTGCGAGCACTCGCTCATCGTGGCCTATGTCGAACAGGTGCAGCAGGTGACTGCGACGATCGTCGAGGGCGTGGCGGCAGAGCTTGAGCTGGAGGTGTTGCCGTTTATGCTCTCGTCTGCCGTGATTGGTAACAGCGACAAAGAGCCCGCTTTAACTCGAAAGAAGACAATTTCATGGCAGCTTTCAATAGAGAGCCGGGAAGGCACGACCGATGAGCCGCATTTACGAAGCACTCCAGAAAGCAGAGTCCGAGCGCAGATTGGAGCGGCGCGAGCCGGAGCCGCGAACTCCTGAGGAGCCATTCAACTCAGCGATTTATGCAACCGCCGTTGCCACAGCCGAGGAAGAGCAGGCAAGCTCTACCCTGGTCGCTGAGCCTTATGTCGAGCCGTCTGTCGTTCGGGTAGACCCAAACGCTCTCGATGTCAGCAAGATTTCCGTCCGTCCCTGGGCGTTATCTCTAGAGCACCTGCCGTCACTGCTTGAGCGAGGACCTGCGGTCGAGCAGTTTCGAAGCCTCCGTTCCCGGATCTTCGAGCTTCGCGACATCGCCCCGCTCAAGAGCATCATGGTGACCAGCGGGCTGCCGCAGGAGGGCAAAAGCTTCATCTCAACCAATCTAGCCATGAGCCTCGCCCGCCACAAAAACAGCAAGGTGCTGCTGATTGACGGCGACATGCGGCGCTACACCATCCATCAACTTCTTGGCTGCGAGTCGCATCCTGGCCTCGCGGACTATCTCGCCGGCAAGGCGAGCCTGGTCGAGGTGATGCAGCGGTCAGAAACATTTGAGGGAATGACCGCAGGAACTGCCGCGGTTGCGAACAACCTGACCTTTATCGCAGGCGGCAACGGCGGCGATAAGGCAGCCGATCTCTCCGGCAGTCCGCGCTTTGGCGAACTGATCCGGCTGGCGGCGCCACACTTCGACTGGATCATCATCGACTCTTCGCCCGTACTGCCTGTCTCCGATGCCGTTAACCTGGCCCGTGCCTGCGACGGCGTCCTCCTGGTGGCACGCAGCGGACAGACTAAATTCCCCGTTGCGCAGCGTGCACAGAGTGAGCTCAAAGCCTCGAACATTCTGGGGTTTGTCTTGAACGCCGTGCAGGAAGCGCCCCAGGTCGGCAGCTACTATGGGTACGACGCCGCCAAACCGTAAGAGGGAGCGATTGACCAGATGATCCGGCTTTTCAACGTGTACTATCCCACGCGTACAATCGTTCTCCTGCTGTGCGAGGCGCTGATTGTAAGCGGCTGCTTCCTGCTGGCGACGATTCTACTGCTGGGGCCGGATACCTATCTCGTGCTGAACTACGAGAATGGGGGCTGAAGATTCTCGGCCTTACGATCCTGACGCTGCTCTGCTCGTACTACTTCGATCTCTACGAGCCGCAGCGCATCTCCGCAAACTGGGAGATCTACTTTCGCCTGCTGCTGGTTCTCGGGTTTCTGTCGTTCCTGCTCTCGGCCATCATCTATCTCTTTCCCGCCGCCGACATCGCTCACTATGTTCTTCTGCTCGGTCTCATCTTTCTCACCCTGGCGCTGGTTGCATGGCGCAGTGCATACGAATGGATCATCGGCCGTGAGATGTTCCGCGAGCGGGTCTATGTCCTGGGCGCGGGCGACCGTGCGCAGACGATCGTCAACCTGCTCGAAGCACGCAAGGATGCGGGCATGGAGGTCCTGGGATGGGATGGCGTCGTTGCCGACCGGGACCAGCGCAAAGAGGCGATCCATGCTGCGTTGGAGAGATTCTCCGTACCCAAGCCGCCCGTCGACCGCGTCATCGTCGCCATCGAGGACCGTCGCGGCGAGTTTCCCGTGCGAGAGCTACTCAAGCTGCGGTTCAACGGAGTTGTCATCGAAGATGCCGGAACCCTTCTGGAGAGGCTTACCGGCAAGTTGCATCTCGATGGCCTTCATCCCAGCAGCTTTATCTACAGCGAAGGATTTCGCGTAAAACCATCCCAGCAGATCGCGCGGCGGATCGTCTCGACCTTGACGGCCGCGGTGGGTTTGCTTCTGTTCCTGCCATTCTTCCCGATCGTCTTGCTGATGGTTCGGCTGTCCTCCCCGGGGCCAATCTTCTTCCGGCAGACGCGGGTAGGTCTTGGTGGAAAGAACTTCACGGTCTATAAATTCCGTACGATGCGAACCGATGCAGAAGTCGCTGGAGCAAAGTGGGCGACCAAGAACGATCCCCGCGTGACCCGTGTCGGCATGTTTATGCGCAAGACCAGGCTCGACGAGGTGCCCCAGCTCTGGAATGTGCTGCGCGGCGATATGGGCTTCGTCGGTCCACGCCCGGAGCGGCCCGAGTTTGTGCCGTGGCTTACCGAGCAGATCCCCTACTTCAACCTTCGTCACATGATTCGCCCAGGCCTCACAGGTTGGGCGCAGGTGCGTTACGGCTACGGAGCGACGCTGGCGGAGAGCCGCGAAAAACTGGAGTTTGATCTCTACTACATCAAGCACATGACCCTTGGGCTTGATCTGTTGATCATGTTCGAGACGATAAAGACAATCATCCGGCGGCAGGGCGCGCAGTAGTCCTGCCACAGATAACAAGTCTCATTTTCTTTCCGACCAACGGGAGGGCGGGTAATGCCTATCCCGCCGAAAAAGGTATACAAGTCACGAAGTGACCGCTCCACGCGAAGTGGGCCCGTCCGGCAGGACATTTCTTTCGAACTCAACCGAATCAGTAGATGCAGCTCAGTAGATACGCGTCCGCGAGGACAGTGCAGGCTTCAACGTCCGCTCTTCCTTCTTCACCAGATGAGGTATCCGGAGAGGCCGGGGTGGCACCTCAGGCATACCGACCTCACTCAGCTTGTAGAGTAGTGACCGATAGCTGATCTGAAGCCACTTCGCTGTCTTTTGACGATTCCAGCTATTCTCCTGCAGCACTTTCAAGATGATCTGCCGCTCGAGATCCTGGGTCGCCTTTTTGGTAATGTGCTTCAGCGAGACTGGCTCGCTGAGGTCGATATCTGTAGTAATGCCACCGCGCGAGGTCTCAGGCATAAGTTCCGCGACGAGCGCCTCCTCGCTGCCGATCAACACGTAGCTGCGGATAAGGTTCTCCAGCTGGCGGATGTTTCCCGGCCAGTGATAGTTCTGCATCAGGCGGACCGCGCTCTTGGAGAGTAATTCCGGTGCACTGTGGAAAATCTTTGCATAGTGGTCGATGAAGTAATCGATCAGGATGGGGAGGTCGGCGATCCGTTGGCGCAACGGCGGCAGGTTAATAGTGACTGCATTGATGCGGAAGAGGAAGTCCAGACGGAAGGACCCATCCTCGACCTGGCTGCGAAGATCTGTATTAGAAGCCGAAACCAATCGGGTAACGATGCTCCTTGGTTCGTGCCCGCCCACGCGAACGAAGGTTCCATCCTGCAACACTTGAAGAAGCTTCGATTGGACTCCAAGGTCGAGGCTGCCCACCTCATCCAGAAACAGCGTGCCGTTGTGCGATTGTTCTACACGTCCCAGTTTCGTGGACATAGCGCCTGTAAAAGCGCCTTTTTCATAGCCAAACAGCTCTGTTTCGATTAGCGAATGTGGTATCGCCGGACAGCTTACTTTGACCAGAGAACCCCGAGCCCGCAGGAGAAAGCGTGCAACAGGCGCACGCATATCTCCTTGCCGGTACCGCTTTCGCCCTGGATCAGAACAGGGACGTCAGTCTCGGCAACTCGTTCCAACTTGTTTCGAACCGCCTGCATAACTGCTGTCTTGCCAAAGAAGATCTCGAGGGGCGGCAGATTGAGTGAGGAGGCGGACTCGACGTGGTGATCTAAGGTCATTTTTTCCTATCGGCGCTGGGCAGAAACCGCAAGTTTGCAATACTCATCACACTGCACGTCAAGCGCCATTTCCGGGATATCCGGGCAAAGAAATGAGGATTTCATGGTCTCAATCATGAAACCCAATACACGAACAAAGGCCAAAATTAGATCGAAGTCTCGCTTTTACTTTGGATTTTGAGGTCACCAAGCTCGCTTTCACCAAAGTAACCCGCAAAAAAAGATGGCATTTTTTAGTTTCACTCGTGCCAGTACCATGTAAGCTAGGCCTACTCGATAGGAGAGTGGTAAACGTTTATCTCTTTTGTCGGCAAAGTTCGTAACATTTTTGTGTAAAACGTTGTACCGGACGAGCTAGAATTTGCTGGCGCAGGGGCAGGACGCTCCCGCCGCTTTTGCAACTGTCTGGATCGAGTACAGCCTGTCCCTGGGGGGCCTACCGGGTTCAGGATCACCGCGGGTTTGGAAAACAGTCCAAACCTCAATTTGAGGTACTTCGTATGTCAGCTGCGCTTTCGTATCCCGTTCCTGCCTTGAAGTCCATTACGCGGGCGCGCGCCCAGATTCTGATTCTGGAACCGGATCTCGCCGTTCTGGATTATCTTCGATCGACGCTCGGCTCCCGGTACTCGCTCAGTCTCTTTTCGGACGAGCAGACCCTGCTCGAGCGTTTGGAGAAGGCGGAACAGCCGGATCTGCTATTGCTTGCCCTGCACACCAACCGCGACCCATTGCCCCTCTTAACACATATCCGGTGCACCAAGCCGAATCTTGCAGTGGTCGTCCTTTCCTGCTCCGCCGAACTCCGCGACCTGGAGATGGTGATCCGTCTGGGTGTCCGCGCTATCGTGATGAAGCCGTTTACCGGCAGCGATGTCGAGCAGGCCATCGAGGAGCACCTCGCCTCTGCAGAGAAAAAGGTTCCCGTCGCCGATGCGCTGAAAGAGATCCCTCTCAACGAGACTCACTCCTTTGTGAGATCCAGCAAGAGAATGCGTGAACTGGAAGCTCAGGCTGCCCTGGTAGCCCGCGCCGACATTCCACTCCTCATACTTGGAGAGAGCGGAACCGGCAAGGAGATCCTCGCCCTCTACACCCACAAGATGTCTGCCCGCAGCCAGAACATTTTCCTCAAGGTCAACTGCGCTGCAGTCCCAGCCGACCTGTTGGAGAGTGAACTCTTCGGATACGAGCAAGGAGCGTTTACCGGAGCGGTGAAGACCAAGCCCGGCAAGTTCGAAGTCTGTACCGGTGGAACAATCTTTCTCGATGAGATCGGCGAGATGCCCGCCATTCTTCAGGCCAAGCTGCTGCAGGTCTTGCAGGATGGAACTTTTTCTCGTCTGGGCAGCCGCTCGCCGATGAAGGTGGACGTGCGCGTGATCGCCGCCACCAACATCAATATGAAGGAGGCGATGGCCAACAAGACCTTCCGCGAGGACCTCTACTACCGTCTCAACGGGTTTACCCTCAGCATTCCGCCGCTGCGGGAACGCCGCGAGGAGATTCCGGTGCTGTCGGAGTACTTTATGCGCAAGGGCGCTAAGCGGTATGGCCGCGATCCTCTCCCCTTCTCGCAAAACCTGCTGAACGCGCTATCCGAGCACTCCTGGCCGGGCAACTTGCGCGAGTTGGAAAATGTAGTCAACCGTTATCTGGTGCTTGGCGAAGAAAGATCCATCGTCGACGAACTCTCCCCATCCACGGTCTATCAGGGAGGAGCAGCAACAACGACAACAGCCCAGGAGGTGCCAAATGGCGCTGGGCTCAAGGCGATGGTCCGCAACCTGAAGGGCGATGCGGAGTCGACAGCAATTGCACAGGTACTGGAGGGAACTGGATGGAACAGGAAGGCCGCGGCAAACGATCTGCAAATCAGCTACAAGGCGCTCCTGTACAAGATCAAGCAGTACGACCTGTCACCGCGGAACAACCACGCATCGTAAGGTCTCAGGCCAAATCCCAGGTCGCCGAAAAAGAGCTGTCCGAGGCGTATCGAGTCGTAGTCCGTTACGAGAATCATGCCGTTCGCGGGCTTGCTGAGCCCCATGAGCTTGGTTCGATCGAACAGCTTCTGCGCAACGATCCCATCTATCCGCTGGACTCTATCCGGTTGAAACTCCTGGACTCCGGCACTGTGGAAGATGTACCCACCAGGGACGCCAAGGCAGTCTTCTTCGTCAAAACCTTCGATGGCGATCTTCGCCACCGGGCTCTTCACTTTCACGAGCATGCACCTGTCGTGCAGGGCTTGTGGGTGCGCGTCTACTTCTACGACGGAGAGATGATCGAAGGCATTATCAGCAACACCCGGGACTTCGTGCTCGAGTCAGGCTTCTTCTTGCGACCAACCGATCCGAATGGAAACAACACTTTGGTCTACGTGCTCAAGGGCGGACTCAAGGACTTCCACGTCCTCGGAATGCGAAATGTTCCCAAAAGCCCCAACTAGTCAGCGAACGAAGAGCGGAACGATCCTCCCGATGACACAGATCATCAGCCCGCAGACGGCCGAGCATTACAAATGGGGTGGTCCTCAAGGAGAGGACTGCGACGGCTGGCATCTCGTCAGGACTCCAGATCTCAGCGTCATCGAAGAACTCATGCCGCCAGGTACGAGTGAGGTCCCACATCTCCACCTCCATTCGCGTCAGTTCTTCTACGTTCTCGCGGGAGAGTTGACCATTGACGTGGAGCAGCACAGCTTCGTTCTTCACGCCGGTGCGGGCCTCGAGGTCTCTCCCGGCCAGCGTCATCAGGTGTTCAATCGCGGCTCGGACCCTACGCGCATACTTGTCACGAGTCAACCTCCCAGCCATGGCGACAGGATCAACACCTGACTGGCAACAACCGACAACGGGAGGGGCGGCACCAGGGTTCTTCTAGACCACTGAGGCCTTCGCGCCTTCGCCTACATTCCTTCCCGTGTTGTCTTAGCCCAGAGAATTGACTGATTCCTGCTGCTGCTGATGCCGATCTATTGATTGACGCATGTTAGTCAGATTGAGTACCTTTAGGGTCCGATTGGGAATAGTTATTCGCATATCAGATCTTGCGAGAGTGAGTGGTCTTACAGTTGAGTGGAATCCTGTTGGACATTTTTTACGCGATCCGCCAGACCCGCTTCGCAAAGATTGGCCTTAGCCCTGGGGTTGTTCGCTGTTTTGTCTCAAGGAACACTGGCGTCAGCGCAAGAGGCCGCCGTGCGCTACATCGAGTATCCGCAGCTTCAGGGCGAGGTGCAGCCCTTGCAGTTGAAAGCCGTGCCGAAGTGGGCCACCATCGACTTTCAGCTTCGCGGACGATTTGAGAATCAGTCTTCGGACGACTATATCTCCGGCAACGGGCAGTCGTATCTTCTGACTCGGGTCTATGGCGGGCTGGAGATTCGTCCGACAAAATGGCTCACGGGATACATCCAGTTTATAGACACGCATGCTTTGGGACTTCCGTTGAAGTATGTAATGCCGAATCAGCGGGACGTCTTCGATGACCGACAGGCGTACCTTGAATTCCAGTTCAAGCAGGCAAAGATCCTCGCCGGACGGCAGGAGTTGAAGTATGGCGGCGAGCGACTGGTCGGTATCAGCGACTGGACCAACAACAGCCGCACCTGGGACGGCTTCCTCGGACGCTATGGAGATAAGAATCGGATCGACTTCTTCACCACCTCGGTTGTAACTGTCCATGCCTCGTCGCTCGACAACCACGGAGCGGGCCTGACCTTCCACGGCGCGGTCGGCACTATCGGAACGTGGGTACCCCATGTAGTGATTCAACCGTTTGTCTTCATCAAGGCATTTCCGCGCGTACAGGGTGCAAACAGCGTCTTCGGCACCCAGACGACAGTGACGCCGGGTGCGGAAGTCGCTGGGAACTACCGCGGATTCGACTTCGACGTCCTCGGAGCGCTGCAGCGCGGCAGCTACTCGAATGAGTCGATCGAAGCCGCTGCCGGCTACGTCAAGGCCGGTTACAGTGCCGCTCACCTCAAGTGGGAGCCGCGTCTGCAAGCAGAGTATGACTACGCCTCGGGAGACCCCCATACGAATCCCTTTCGTATGGGCACCTTCGATCAGCAGTATCCCAGCAATCACAACGCGTTTGGCCTGACCGATCTGTTCGGATACCAAAACATCAAGCAGGAGCGGATCAATCTGGACCTGACTCCGGCCAAACATCTGTCCCTGTTGATTCAGGAGGAGTCCTTGCAGGTTGCGTCCAGGTTTGACAACGTCTACAGCGGCAGCGCAGGGACCACCATCGAAGCGCCCACCGCTGGATTTCGCAGCGGAGATCTAGGACACGAGTTTGATGCCTCCGGCAAGTATGTCTTTCGTGACTATCTGGTGCTGAACGTTGGCGTTGGCCACCTATCTTCAGGCACGCTGCTGCGGGAGAATTCGCATGGAGCCCCCTTAACGCTCGCCTACTTCGGATTGACCTATCGATTCAAGGTGGATCACAAGAGTGTCGCTCCGTAGTGGGCGCCGCCCAAGGAAAACTTCGGAGCATAAAGTGTGAAGACCTGAGAATTGTTTCTCTGCCTTCAGTTATGTTTAGGTATCTAATATCTTCAAACGGCAGCACCGACTAACCCCGGGATTCGATAGCAGAGAGGATTCAAAGTGGAAGAGGAAAAAGACCAGTCAAAGGTAAGCCGGCGCAGGTTTCTCGAAGCCAGCTCGGCGATGTTGGTGGCAGCCGCAGGCATGCAGGTCGCTCAGGGGCAGGAAAAATCTGCAACTACTACCCCAAACCACCCTGGCGTCAACGAGAGCCAGCCGCTCCCCATCAACAAGGCTCTTGACGATCAGAATCCATCGTCGGTGTGGGCTCCGGAGACCGATTCCGGCGGTCAGCCTCCCTTCAAGTATCCATTTTCGTTTGCCCACAAGCGTATCGAGGAGGGCGGCTGGACCAGACAGGTGACAGTGCGCGACCTGCCGATCTCGAAGAAGATGGCCGGTGTGCAGATGCGGCTCATCAAGGGTGGCATTCGCGAACTGCATTGGCACGTCGGCTCAGAGTGGGCGTTCATGATCTCCGGCACCGCCCGCATCACCGCTGTGGACCAGCAGGGGCGCGCATTCGTAGAGGACGTAAACGCCGGTGACCTGTGGCTCTTCCCCGGTGGCATTCCTCACTCGATTCAAGGCGTCGGAGAAGATGGCGCGACCTTCCTGCTCGTCTTCGATGATGGAAACTTCAACGAGTTTCAGACGTTCCTGCTGACCGACTGGCTGACCCACACCCCGAAGGAGGTTCTGGCGAAGAACTTCGATGTGCCGGAATCCACCTTCGACAGGGTACCGAAGAAAGAGCTGTTCATCTTCGAGCGCCCGTTGCCCCGGCCGCTCGAGGAGGAGAAGCACGAAGCTTCCGCTGGCACCGGGATGGTGCCAAATACATTTGCCTTCTTTACCGGAAAGATGCAGCCGACCAAGGTTTCCAAGGGTGGTGAGGTCAAGATCGTCGATCAGAAAAACTTCCCGGCAACAAACATCGCTGCCGCGATCGTTACACTGAAGCCGGGTGGCCTGCGCGAACTCCACTGGCACCCCAATGAAGACGAGTGGCAGTACTACGTTAAAGGAAGAGGAAGAATGACCGTCTTCTCCGCCGGAGGTCATGCTCGGACGATGGACTTCGAGGAGGGAGACGTGGGCTACATCGATCGGTCTGCCCCGCACTACATCGAGAACACCGGCGACTCGGATCTCGTCTTCCTTGAGGTCTTTCCGACCGCTCACTACGAAGACATCTCTCTGGCGGAGTGGTTGGCGCATACTCCCGCGCGTCTGGTCGACCAGCACATCGCCACCGGCGAGGATTTTCTCCGGAAGATCCCGAAGAAGGAGACCGTCGTTACTCCCGAGTAAACGCGAGGGAACTCGCACTCACAAGAAAGAGGCAGCCGCCAGGGCTGCCTCTCTTCTTTTGTGACCAATTCAGTTGCTTATACGCCGACCGGTTCGCCAACCTTCACATTTACAGGCGTCAGCCAGTTGTGGCGGTCGGGAAGTGTGCCATGGACGATGCCGAAGAACTCATCGTGCAGCGCTTTGGTGATCGGGCCCATCGTGCCGTCGCCAACCATGATGCGGTCTACCGAGCGGAGATGGGTCACCTCGGCAGCTGTTCCGGTGAAGAACGCCTCATCACAGATGTAGAGCATCTCGCGGGGAAGAGCCTGCTCGACCACTTCGATGCCAAGCTGCTTCGCCAGGGTAAGAACGGAGCTGCGGGTGATGCCGTTGAGCACCGAGTTCGCCAGCGGAGTGGTGTAGAGCACGCCGCCGCGCACCAGGAAAAGGTTCTCGCCCGATCCTTCGGAGAGGTAGCCATTGGTATCGAGGCCAATGCCTTCGGAGTAGCCGTTGATCTCGGCCTCCATGCGAATTAGCTGCGAGTTCATGTAGTTTGCACCGGCCTTGGCGAGCGTCGGCATCGTGTTCGGGGCGAGCCGGCTCCAGCTCGACACGCAGACATCGGCCCCGGAGGTGCCGGGAACATATTTGCCCCAGGGGTAATTTGCGATGTAAACCTCAACCGGCGACTTCAGCGGATTAACCCCAAGCTCACCATACCCACGAAACGCGATCGGGCGAATATAGCAAGGGGCGACGCCATTGGCCTCCACCACATCGATGACCGCCGCCGAGAGCTGTTCCACGTTGTAGGGAAGCGGCATCCGATAGATCTTGGCCGAATCGACCAGCCGAGCCATATGCTCCGGCAGACGGAAGATGCTTGCAGCGTTGGGCTGGGCGTAACAGCGGATGCCCTCAAAGACGGAAGAACCGTAGTGGACGACGTGGGACATAACGTGGATCTGAGCTTTGTCCCAGGGGATGAGGCTACCGTTGTGCCAGATGTTCGTGGTGGTCTGTATGGGCATTCGTACGCTCCTAAGCGCTGAAGAACCATTATAACGGCTCGCCGTCATGGGAGAATAGAGAGTGATGTTCGATCCCCATGCCGTCAGTCTCGCGAGGCTGGAGCACTCAGCGTACGTGCAGTTTTCTGTTCTCGCGCTCAGCTCCATCTTCTTTCTCGTCGACCCGTTTGCCGCTCTGCCCACCTTTCTCGCGGTGACGGCAGGTGCGGACGCGCCGCGTCGACGAAAGATGGCGTGGAAGGCCTCCGTTACGGCATTGGTTGTTCTCAGCGCATTCGCCGTGGCCGGGCAGTACATCTTCAAGATGTTTGGCATCACCCTTCCCGCCTTCGAGATTGCGGGAGGCGTCATCCTTCTGCTCATCGGTCTGGATATGCTCGAAGCGAAACGCTCGCCCACGCAGGAGTCAACCGAGGAGACCACGGAGGCCGCTCAGAAAGAAGATGCAGGCATCGTACCGCTCGGAATTCCGATGCTGGCCGGTCCAGGCTCCATCACCAGCGTGATGGTTCTTGTCGGCCAAGCGCAGACCCGCTGGCAGATGATCGCGATTCTAGTGTCGATCTTCATCACGGCCTCCATCTGCTACCTCGTCCTCGGCAACTCCGACCGCGTCGCTCGCGCCTTGGGAGAGACCGGTGTCAGAATCCTCGTACGCATCATGGGCCTGCTGCTGGTCGCCCTTGCGGTGCAATACTTTGTCAACGGCATGGTCGATCTCGGCGTTATCACCAAACCTTAACAAACCTTAACCGTTTTTTGAGCTGTCTCTAAAGGCTGTTTGCGCATATGCTGACTTCAAGGGCCTGGTAGCCTTTCGGCAACTTTGACCTCTAACCGGGCATCACATCTCCGTCCTCGATCTCACGAAGCGAGAAGAATATGGCCCAGACCGCGCAAGCTCCCGCCGCAGCAACATCACTCCTCGCTCGCTACAAAGCCGTTCGTCAGGCGAGCAGACATCTTTGTCGTCCCTTATCCCCGGAGGACATGATGGTGCAGTCCTCTCCGGAAGCCAGCCCGGTCAAGTGGCATCTCGCCCATACCAGCTGGTTCTTCGAGACCTTTGTTCTCCGCGAGTTCGCTGCCGGCTACCAGCCCTTCCATCCCGACTTCCATTGGCTCTTCAACAGCTACTACAACTCGCTCGGCGATATGCCCGAGAAAAACTCCGCGCCTCGTTCTCCCGCCCTCCCCTCGACTCGATCCTCGCTTACCGGACTCACGTCGACGCCGCTATGACTGGCCTGATGCAGCATCCCCTCGAAGACGAAGCTGGCCGCCGCATCGCCCTCGGCCTCGAGCACGAGCAACAGCATCAGGAACTCATCGCCACTGACGTCAAGCACGCTCTCTTCACCAACCCGCTGCATCCTCCCTATCTCGAATCACCCGCAAAGCAGAAGCTTGACACCATCGCGCCGCCTCTGGACTGGATCGACTTCGCCGGCGGGCTCACCGAGATCGGTTTCAAAATCGACCCCGCCGATCCCATTCAATCCATCTCCGCCTTCGCCTTTGACAACGAGACCCCCGTCACCCGGTCTATCTTGCCCCCTACCGCCTCGCCACACGTCTGGTCACCTGCGCCGAGTACCTGGCCTTCATCGACCAGAACGGCTACAACCGCTCCGAGCTCTGGCTCTCCGAGGGCTGGACCACCAATCGCGCCGAAGGCTGGCAGGCTCCCTCTACTGGCGTCGCGACGAAGAGACAAACTCCGGCTGGTCCATCTACACCATGAACGGCTTTCGCTCGCTCGACGACCTTAGCGAAACCCCCGTCTGCCACCTCAGCTTCTTCGAGGCCGACGCCTACGCTCGCTGGGCCGGCCACCGCCTCCCAACCGAGTTCGAGTGGGAGCATGCCGCCAGCCAACTCGGTCTCCTGCGTAAAGAAGTTGAGTCACAACCCGCGGTCCTCACCTACCAGCCGGACCCCGCGCAGAAGCTCGCCGCAATTCCCGCCGTTCAAGCCAACCTCTTCGAAACCGGCAACCTCCACCCAACTCCAGCTTCGGGGCTCTCCGGCCTCCAGCAGATGTTCGGCGACGCCTGGGAGTGGACCGCCAGCGGCTACACCGGCTATCCCGGCTACAAGCCGCTTCCGGGCGCACTCGGCGAGTACAACGGCAAGTTCATGTCCTCGCAGGTCATTCTTCGCGGAGGCTCCTGCGTTACGCCAACCACCCACATCCGCCCCACCTATCGAAATTTCTTTTCGCCATCCACGCGCTGGCAGTTCTCCGGTCTCCGCCTCGCACAGGACGCCTCAAATAACACCGCATAACCACATCGACTTGCCGATCAGGTAAGCCGATTCGAACCCGCAACCCGCCCATACCAAAGTCCCGAATCCTTCACGATCCGCCTCTGATCGCGGAAGTCGACATAAGTCAATCCATATCGCTGGGTATACCCGTCCGCCCATTCGAAGTTATCAAGCAAACTCCAGGCGTGATACGCGCGAACCTGCGCTCCGTCTGCGATAGCCCGCGCCAACTCCGCCAGTATCTCCCGATGAAAGGCAATCCGCCGCGCATCAGGAACTCGCCCGCTATCATCAGGCCCATCCAGATAGCAGCAGCCATTCTCGCTGATCTCGATGATCGGATGATTGAACTCCCGCGAAATCTGCGTCACCAGGTCATAGATGCCGCGCGGCCATATCTCCAACCCGGCCTCAGTCAGCGGCCCCTCGGTCGGCATCTCTACATGCATCTGCGTCAGCGGGTCACGCGCTGCGCCTCCTCCCTCGCCCTCGGTCTCCGTGCCGAAGTGTCCTCCCACCCCCGCACTCCCGCTGGCATTTGATACGACTCGCCGCGTGTAGTAATGAAACCCAACCCAATCCAGCGGCACTTTCATGATCTTCTCATCGCCCGCTCTGAATCCCATCGCCTCATACGGCGTCGCGCCAACGAACGCCTTGGGATACTCCCCGTGCATCGCAGGATTTAGAAAGTAGAGATTATTCATGGCGTGATACCGCGCCGTAGCCGCCCGATCCGCCTCGCTGTCGGTCTTCGGATATGCCGGAGCCATCCCATAAGCGCTCCCCACCGTAGCCTTCGACGACGCAGCCTTGATCGCGCGAAACGCCTCACCCTGCGCCAGGTTCACCGTATGCGCAGCCTTCAGAAACTGATTGAAGTCAACCTTGCAAGGAGGAAAAACTCCCACGCCATACCCGTAGTAAGTAAACGTCCACGGCATATTAAACGGCGCCCATGTCGTTATCCGGTCGCCCAGATGCTTCGCAAGAATCCCCGCAAAATCCGCATAGTACGACGCCAGATCGCGGTTTGGCCACCCTCCGCGGTCTTCAAGCGCCTGCGGCAGATCCCAGTGATAGATCGTGCAGAAGGGGCGAATTCCAGCTTCCATCAACGCATCGACAAGCCGACTGTAGTGGTCGATACCCTTCTGATTTACCGGTCCCGTCCCACTTGGTTGCACCCGAGACCACGACGTAGAAAACCGATAGCTCTTCTGATTGAGCCGCTTCAGAATCGCGATGTCGTCTTTGTAGAGGTGGTATTGGTCGCAGGCAATATCTGCCGTTGCCCCGCCCTTCACCTTTCCAACCGTGTGCGCGAACCGGTCCCAGTTCGATTCGCCCTTCCCATCGACGTTCCACGCGCCCTCCACCTGGTACGCCGCCGAAGCCATCCCCCACAAAAATCCATCCGGGAAGCGCGCACCTTCGATCGCAGATTCTGTTATCGACCCCGGAACACGATCCTGCCGCATCGCCGAACTCGCCGCCAGTCCACGGCTAGAAAACAGGGCAGAGCTTGCAACGGCAAAGGAACTCCTCAAGAAAGTACGACGATCCATCCCAGACCCTCTTTGGAAAATGAGCACCGCAGTCGCCCCACCCGCAGGTCTCAAACTGATCTAGGATTATGTCAGCAATGCAGGCCTCCAGCAATGCAGGATTCCATCAAACCCGTTGTCATCCCACCCTCTGAAGACGTCTCTCCGGAGCTCCTGCCCGAAGACTTCTACTATGAAGGCCCATACCTCGTATTCACCGCCGCCTACCACCTCAAGCGGGGCTACTGTTGTAACTCAGGTTGTCGTCACTGCCCCTACAAATAGGTCAATCGCAACTCAATTAGGGATCTGTGGCAGCAGTGGCGGAACACCACCGTTGCGCGCATCGGCAACCGAGGTCTTCTGATTCCGCAGAGCAATCGCGTTCCGCACCAGGCTTATCACGCGCGGATCTTTGCGGTACTTCGCCAGCACCTCATCCGAATTCATCGATCCCAACACGTCGAATCCACCCTCACTGGAAAGCGTAAGGTAGCGAAGCATATTCTCTTCATCGCCGCGATGAGCATAGAGCCTCGCTATCTCGAAGCAGTAATGCGCATGATCCGCCGGCGAGAGCATGTGAGCCTCTATTCCGCTCGCCCCGTGGTGTTGCATCATGTCCGGATCCAGCGTCAGAGCGATATCGAACTGCTGCCGCGCCTTCTCGAAGTTCTTCTCTTCAAAATAAGCGGTCCCAAGATTGGAGTGATAGATCGCCGACTTCTTATCCAGTTTGATCGCTTTTCCGTAATCAGAGATAGCGTTTCCGTAGCGTCCTTCCACATACTCGGCCGCTCCAAGGTTGTTCCATCCCTGCGCGTTCTTCTTCTGCAGATGGACCACCCGCAGAAAATAATTGCGCGCAACCTCTATGTGTCGCAGATCAAGTTCAGTCACGCCCATTCGAATTAATAGTTCCTGTTCCGGGCCGCCGCGCTGCAGCGCATAGCCGTAATAGACCAGGGCATCTTCCGGAAAACGCCGGGCGCGCAGAACGTCTCCCGCTATTTCCAGTTTTTGCGGGCTCGCAGTCGCCGGATCGGGGAGATGGGGCTCGATTGCAAACCAGTCTGCGCTTTGATGTCGTAAGTCGCGAGCCGCGTCGGGGGTAGCGGGTGTCGCAAGCTTCTGCGACGTCAGGGGAGAGTTGGAAAGCACCAAACCGAGAACAGGGAGGAGTAGAGTCAAGCGAAGTTGCGGTCTCATACCAGGACCTCACTAATTCGCCATCATCATCGGCCTCGTAATTATCACTGTCAATAGCCACTTCGTCAGGGTTTCATAGGACCACCAGAGGTAACCGGCGCGGCAGCAGCGGCTGCGGGAGCCACCACCGGCGCGGTCCCCGGCTCCACCCTCATCGCCATCCGGGGAAAGCTGAAGCTCCCTCCGGCATCGTCGATCACATTCACCTGGCACACATAGGTTCCGGGTTTCAGCGGTGTCAACGGCACATCGAACTGGAACGCCACCGCACTCCGGTCGGGGATGTTGACAGTTTTGGCCTCAACTAGCGGCGTTTCATACACTTTCACGCCGCCAATCAGAAATTCAATGCTGGTCAGGACCCGAACCGGCCCGCCCTCACGCCGCGTCAAACCCGGAGAACTGGCGGCTGCAGGCACACCCTTCTCCTTCGCCGGGTCATACACCTCGTACAGAAAGTAGAGATGCTGGTCCTGCCGAAACACATGGGGCACATTCGGAATCCACTCCATCCCGTCCCGCACCAGCGGACTCGCGGCCTTTTTGGCGGTGTTCGGCACTCGCTGGCTCGACAGCACAATCGAACTCAGCTTCAGCGGAATCTTCTTCAGATCCGGCACCTGGAGGTCGGTCTCGAAGCTTCCCATCGCTCCCGTCTGGTTCTCCCGCACCACAAACTTCAGGTGGTACTTTCCTGGAGCCAGCGTGAATCCGGTCGAATACTGGATCTTCTTCTGCTGAACCTGCTGCGCCGCATCCAGCGCCAGCTTCACCGTATCGCGCACGTTACCGACAACGATTCCCTCAGCGTTCTTCACCTGCCCAATGATGTCGATATTTGCCTTGTCCCGGTCGCCGTTCTTCACAATATGAATCTGCGACCCCGGCACAATCAGCGATACCGGAACAAAGAACTTGTTGTCGCCCATCCGGAAGTACAGCGCCTGCAGATAGATCGCGACATCGGTCGCCGGGAGATCGCTTCGCAACTCCTCCATCAGAGCCTGCTCCCGATCCTCTGTCTTCTGGTGCTGAAAGTCGGCAGGCGCGTAGTAGCCCGGCCGGTAGTCGAGCTTCACATCGTTGCGATTCAGCTTCACCGTCAGGTGTCGGAAGCTTCCATCCCGCGCCGTATTGGTCGAGCGGAACCCGACGATGTAGTAAGCCTCCGTGTCATGCTGCACCTGCTGAAACGCGGGCGCAAAATCATTCGAATCAAAGAAAGCCTTCCCGCCCGTGTCGGACGAGAGCGTCGCCAGCGTCTCCTGCGAGCCGAAGTTCGCATCGAGCATGCTCTGCATCGCGCCGCCGCTGTAAGCCGCAGTCCCGCGCAGGCTTCCGGTCGAGGCATTTCCCACCGGCGGCAGGGCCTCCAGCCCGCGGGAGTCCACACTGTAGATCGCCATGTTCGCCTTCACAGCCTCATTCGTGGCAGCCCGCATGCTCGCCTGGTTTTCGATACCCTGTCGCGTCAGCCCACCGCTGAAGTACAACAGACTCTTCCGCTGATCCACCCTCTCAAGACTCTTCGCAATCGTCCGGATCGCATACAACTCACGATCCGTATTCAGCGCGTTGTACTCGCTGTCGTCCGAAGTAAAGCTCGAAGCATCATCCGCCGTCCCACCCGAGTTGCCCCCTTCATTCCCGTTCGCAAACCCCATGCCTTCGGTCCCGTTGTACTTGCCCAACCCCTTCAGCAGGGCCACCTTATCCGACGTAAAGTCCTGATCCATGCTCAGCCCGGTAGACATGCTCACCAGCGCAACCAGGTCCGCCGCCTGCATCTTCTTGTTCACATAGGCCTGAGCCGACTCCACCGCCCGGTCGATGTCCTCCGGCTGCATGCTGCTCAGGTCAAAGAACATCACAATCAGCCGGTGATCCCGCAGCGTAGCCGGATTCGCCGCAAACTCCCCATTCACCAGATCCGCGATCGTAGCCTTCCCGATCACGGTCGACTTCTCCCGTAGCACCGCAGCTTCATCGACATTCTGATAGTCAAAACTCTCAATCTTCTGCGGCTTGCCATTCTCCAGAATCGTGAAGTCGCTCGCCTTCAGCCCCTTCACCACCTCGCCAGTCTTCTTGTCTCGCACCACAACATTGGTCAGCACAATATCGCTCTGCACCTTCAACGTGAAGCCACCCGAAGCGTCAGGCCGCTGCGCCCGTCCAGCCACGGGCATCCCTGCAATCACACCCACCAGCATCGCAGCCAACGCCCGTCGCAAACCCAACGCTCGTCGCAAACCCAACGCCACTCGCAGACCCATGGCCTCGCTCCTCACAATCAAAACCGGTACCGCGCCAGTACCGTCAACCGCCGCATCGCCGCCGCCGAAGTTACCTGCCCGAACGTCTGCGAGTTCAACGTCGTATCAATCCCCGAGTACTGCACCGTGTTGAAGACATTGTTCGCCGTCACCCTCATCTCAAACGACCGAGTCTCCCCCAGCGCCACCGTCCGCGACAGCGAAGCATCCACCGCCACGATCCCCGGCCCTTCAATCGACCCACGCGACGCCGTCCCATACCCATTCGCGGGCGCAGTAAAAGCCGCGGTATTGAACCAGTTCAGAATATTCCCCTCCCCGGAATCGGCTGCGAAAACACCCTGTCCGGTCGCAGCGTATTGTTGGTCCCCGTAGCCGTCTCCGCTACCGTCGAAACATAGTGCGGCGTAAAGTAAGTCCCCGAAGCGAACGTAAAATCGCCCGACAGCGAAAACCCATCCAGCGCCCTCGACCAGAATCCCCCTTCGACAAGAAGGCCCGATTCGGCCCAAACGGCAGCTCCAGCACCCAGTTTCCCGTCACCTGGTGCCGCACATCAAATGAACTATTCCCCTCCTCCGCATTCAAATCCATATCGTTCTGCGCCGGAACCACCGTCGTCCCACCAATTGACGAAGCATTATCAATCGAGTGCCCATAGTGATACGTCGCCTGCAGCGAAACTCCCTTCTGCAGCCGCTTCCGCACATTCACGCTCAACTGCTGAAACCGCGAAAACCCCAGCGAATCCTCATAGTTGAACGGCTGCGCCCCAGGATTCAGCACGCCCGTCGCAGTCCGGTTCGGCGCCCGCACAATATCCAGCTCTCCACCCTTCGCCCTGTTGTATCCAACGTTCGCCACAATCCCCAGCGGAAACGTCCGTTGAATATCCACGTTCCAAACCTGTACATGCCCCAGCCTGTAGTCCAAATTCGCCGCATAGTTGTTCTGCACTGCCGTCGTCGAGCAGCCAAAACCATTCGCCAGCGTCAGCGTCCCCGGCGTGCATCCCGTCTGCCCCACCACGTTTGTCTGCGTCAGCGCAAACGGCACCTGCGCCGAAAGGTTCCTCGCCAACGTCGCATACTGCCCCGTGTTGAAGTTGATCCCATACCCTCCGCGCACCACCGTGTCCTTGAAGATCTTAAGCTTCGGCCGATAAGCAAACCCCACCCGCGGCGAGTACATATTCCTGTCCGGATTTACCAGCGATCGCACCGACCCCGTCCCACATGCTCCCGCAATCGCCACCGGACACACCGGCGCCACCACCGAGAAGTCCGCATTGTGATCCAGGTTCACCAGCCGATTATCCTTCTCCACATAAGGCGAAAAGTACTCATAGCGAATCCCATAGTTCAACGTCAGATTCGAAAGCACCCGCCAATCGTCCTGTGCATACCAATCGAAGACATTCGCGCGCAGATACGTCTTCTGCGTCGCCGCCTGAATCGCCGACTGCTGCGGCAGACCCAGCAGAAGATCAGCCAACCCATATCCACTCGGCGGTACCACCGGGCAATTCACCGTAGACGATGGCGTACACGCGCTCGCCGGATTCACCGTCGCATACCCGGTAAACGTAAACGACCCCACGACATTCGTCCCACCCACCGTGTCCGCATGCACTCGCCGAATATCCACTCCATAGCGCATATTGTGCTTCTTGTATCTGTAACTGACAAAGTCCGAGAACGAGATCGTCTGATTCACCGCATCGCTCGGCAGTGCCTGCGTCAACCCGGTAAAGTTCGACACGCTCACGCCAGGCAGCCCGTTGTAGATTCCCGTATCGCCGCCAATCACCGGCTTCGGAATGCTGATCCCTGTGCCGTCCAGCGGATCGCTGACATTCGTAAAGTAATTTCGCGCTGTAGCATGCGACCGGTTCCAGTTGATCGATGCGTTGTTGGTCAGGTTGCCATATCCGATCGTGTAACCAGCAGTCACGCCATACCCTGTCGTCTCCGTGGCGCCACCCAGCGGCAGAAAGATATTCCGGTTATCTGCAGCCGTGTGCGAGTAACTCCCATTGAAGTTGATATTCTGCCGCAACGTCGCTGGCCCGTTACCCTGTTGTTGCCTGCGTCCCCCTCCAAAGGTATTGTTCTGCCCAAAGTTCCGCACATATCGCAGCGCCGCTGTCGTAGCGTTGTTTCCCGCAGTCGTAATCGTCTGGTAGTTGTAACCTTGTCGTCCGGTAGCCGAGATGTTCGGCGCGGGATAATACTTCAACAGAGCCGCAGCCTGCGGAGTCACAGCCACCTGATTATTCACAAACGGCTGGCCAGTCGCAGGGTTATACAACGTCACCGGTGTCGTCACTCCACCCACTGTCTCTGTCAGTCCGGAAAAATCTCCGTTCCGCTCCGCCAGCGTCGGCACCGTGCCGTACAGATTCGAGGGGGTAATATTCCGCTGCCCCGTCACGTTGAAGAAGACGAACTGCTTTGTGCTCGCCTTCACCACTCCCGGAATAAACGGCGACCCTGTAAAGCTCACACCAAATCTGTTCGAGCTATAACTCGGCTTCACCACCGGAGCGCCCGTCAGTGAAAAGTTCGTTGCATCCAGCGCACCGTTGCCGCCCTGATAGAAAATCGCTCCATGCGGCTGCGTAGGATTGAATCCTCGAAACCCGCCGCCACCGCCGCCTCCTCGGCCGCCACCGCCGCCTCCTAGGTAGACCTGATTGCCGCCCCCTCCTCCACCAGGTCCGCCGCCACCCGGACCGCCAAATCCTCCACCACCCATCATCCCGCCCAGCATCCCCACTACTACATTCGCCATATCCCCGACCGCCCCACCCTGCCGTTGCGCCTGCGCAATTGCGTCCTGCACCCGCGCCCGAATATCGTCTTCGCTGTATCCCGCAAGACCATTCGTCTGTCCCACAGCGCCATTCACTGTCACCGAATCGCTCGCCGCCGCTTCACTTCCGCCAAGCCCTGACAAGGATGGAAGTTGCGCCCCCGCGTTCCCTCCACCCGCCGTCGCATCCGCAGATCCCGATGCATCTCCCGTCACACTCAACGCCTGTAGTCCCCGCGCAACACCGGCACTTGTCGCCGCCGCCTGCCGTTCCTCCTCCTGCTGCACCCGCGAAGCCAGCTGCAACCCAAACTCTGCAACCTGCGCAGGCTTGCCGCCAGTCTGTCCAGCGGCGTTGATCAGAACCTCCTTCGTCTCCGTTGCAAACGCCGCAAGCTCAGCCTTCACCACGTAGCGTCCATTGCGTGGAACCGTCATGGCAAACGCGCCATTCGCGTCCGTCGTCGTCGCATACTTCTTTCCGGTCAGCGTATTGCTCGCAGTTACGGCAACTCCGGGCAGTGGCACCGCTCCAGCCTTCACCGTTCCACTAATGGTCCCGCCACTCGCTTCAACCGCAGCAGGCGCCACCCCATTCTGAGTCACCGGCGGCGTAGCCGGTTGAGTCGGCGTCACAGTCTGCCCCCACGCGCTCCCAACCAACGCCAGACCCAACGCCATCGATCGAATTGATCCCTGCACCTTTACCTCGCCTCGCTCCATCGCCCGACAACTCATGGCTCGCATTACTGAGGAACCGCGCCGGTCTTTGCCGGAGCAGCAGCCCCAGTCGGAGTCCCTGCAGACCCGCTTCCCTCAAGCTCCCGTCTTCGCCTCCGCGCCACCGACGCAGCATCCGACACGCCAAGCTCCGTGGGAACAAACAATCCATTCTTCAGCGCCCCCGTCCGGCGACCGCATCTCCAACCTTCACATCCGCGAGCGTAATACTCTCCCCGGCTGCCCTATCTCCGGAGCCCCCTCCAGCACCGCTCCCTCTTCCACCTGGCCCCAGCTCGGTCACTCCCGCACCGCTCGCGAGAATCCCCATTCCGCGGCCGCCGCGTTTGAACGAGGTCTGCTCGTCTACGCCAATCACCTGGCTTACACCGTCCGGACGCAACACCGTCAGCTTCAACGCGTCCATATCAACCGCCGTCACCCTCCCGGTGATGTAGACCTTACCCATACCCTCCCGCGCCTTCTTCACCTGTTCGGCATCCATCACGCCGACAAACACAGCATGTACCGTCTTGGTCGCAGGGTCGAGCACACCCATCGCCCCCACACCATCGCCAGCCTTGATATCTGCAACCTTCACCGGCTGCCTGTCCTTACTCACTCTTGTATTTGCTGAGAAAACAACCTGGTACACCTCGCCCGCCTCTGTCTTCACCGTCAGATGGTCGGCGGTCGCGGCCGTAACGGTCCCGCGCACCATCTGCCCTCCCGCAAACACAGGACCGTCCCCGGGGTCGTCATTCCCCTGCTGAGCGCGCACTTGGGACGGTAGAACTGCCGCAACCATCAGCAGCATCACCGCGCCGCAACACCCAAGCCGCTGCTGTCTCATCTCGCGCCGCCCGCCTCGCCTCTTATCTCGAGTCCAATGCTCATACAGACGGTCTCCCAGCACGAAAGACTCTATGCTTCCTGCAAAACATCCGACACAACCGCCCAAGCTCTGGGGTATTCTTCCTGAGCGAAGGCTGCACTACACTACCCAAATGCATGAGGTAGCTCACCCACCCCACACCCACGCCCCCCACATCGAAGGCCACTTCGAATCCTCCGAGGCCGTTCGCGATATCGTCATCGGCTTATCCGACGGCCTCACAGTACCGTTCGCTCTCGCCGCCGGGCTCTCCGGTGCAGTCGCCTCCTCGCACATCGTTGTCCTCGCCGGTCTCGCTGAAATAGCCGCCGGCTCCATCGCCATGGGCCTCGGCGGATACCTCGCCGCCCGCGGAGATGCCGAACACTACGTCTCCGAACGCCGTCGCGAAGAGCACGAGATCGTCGAACGCACCCGCGACGAAGAAGAAGAGATCTACGAGATCTTCGAGCAATACTCGGTGAGCCGCGCCAGCGCAGAACCCGTCCTCAGTGCGCTCAAACAGAACCCAACCGCCTGGGTCGACTTCATGATGCGCTTCGAATTGGGACTCGAAGAGCCCGCAGCAAACCGCGCTCACCGCTCAGCGCTCACCATCGCAATCTCCTACATCGCCGGCGGCTTCATCCCTCTGCTGCCTTACATGCTCGTTGCAGACAATCTCACCGCACTCAAACTCTCCGTCGTCATCACGCTCATAGCTCTTGCAGTCTTCGGAGCCTTGAAGGGGAAGTTGGTAGGCACCGGGTGGCTCCGCAGCGCCCTCCAGACCGTCCTGATCGGCGGAGCCGCAGCCGCGGTCGCCTACACGCTGGCGCGTCTTCTCAACGCTCGTTCAACCGCATAGAACACGTCGTCTCGACCGAAGCAACGAACAGCTTCACAGTTCCTTGCGCAGCGGAGAGATCCCTGCATCTCGCTCTCGGCCAATACCCAGCTCGGCGCCTTCTCCCAGTGAGCCGCCCAACGCAAGTTCTAACCCTGTCAAGCCCCTCCAGACCATAAGTCCCATCCGGTCATCAACATCCACGTGGCGTACCAGTTATCACCGAACCGTTATAATGGAATTGGAAAATAAGAAAAAGCCCCGACAGCCATCGGGGTTTTTCTGCATCACCTGTAACTGCTTTAGAAAGAAGAATTTGCCAGTAAGTCTTTTGGAATGACCATTTTGCAATTTTGTGAAAAATGTAAGTAGCTGAAAATAAAAAGTTTATGGGAAAATATCCCCCGGGGGGGTGCTTCACTGTCGGAAAGCTCATGACGCTAATCAAGCTCTCGACGAGGCAAATTTAGTGAACCAACAGCCCAGACATAGCGACGATGATCCCACCTACCCCGAGTGAGAGCCCAAGAAGAAAATAGGCCCGTTTGCGGGTGAACAGCGTAATCGAGCAGAGAACCACAGCAATCTGCAACAACGCCTCTCCGAGATCGTAATGAGAGGCCTTGGCCTCAGCCCGCGTCACCTCAGCTTCGAACTCACGAGCCTTGGCCTGCTCCTCGGAGAGGTCTTCCTTCCACTTCTCGATGTGAGCCTCATACTCCTTACGCTTTGCCTCAGTAGCAGTAGCGTTGACCGTAGGCTCCATCGCAAGAAGATCCAGCGTGACCGCCAGATTATCCATGCGAATCTTCTTCGCCTGATACTCATTCCACTGATCGCCCGCGCGCGACTGCATCAGCACTGCCTCGGTGTGAGTGCGATGCCCAAGCACAGTGACCATCGCAACCAATACCGCGAGAATCGAGATGCCAAGCGAGATGCTCTTCAGCGACTCCCCACCGGACTCTCCCGATTCCTTCATCTGATTGGCAAATTCCGACACTTCATTGGCTTCCATAGTGGAACGATTCTAGACCGTGGGCCCCCGCCCTGACATTGATAAACAAAGCTCGAGGCGCAATCGCAGTCAACCCACAAATAAAATGAACATTTCTTCCCCCGTCTTTACAGGACGAAAACGACTTTTCTACAGGAAACGCAGATTATTCACAGCCTTGAGCTTGCGCTGAGGCCGAGTCGCTGATAATCTCAGGAAGTCGCAAAGAGACATACGGCAAGAAACGAAGTGGAAAGCATCAAGCTTGCACGGAAACGAAAAGCACGATACTCTAGGTGAGAAGTAAAGCAACACTGCTTCGCACCTTGGCTCTGGAATACAAGAGCAGTCAACAAGGGATGACGGAGCGCAGTCCAAGCGTTTGATATCGGTTTAGAGCCTGAGGGCCTACCGGCAATCCAAACCCAAGCCACTGCAGTTGATTTGAGATTCACCAGGAGCTAAGTGCTCCGCGCTCATTTTCGAGCGTTACGATGTTTTGACATTTTGTGCTGAGTGAATGATTGTCAACCTGTTTTCGAGGTCTTCGGGTAGAAGTAAAGCTTGAAGAAAATGAAAATAGAAGTTGACAGCCGAGATAAAGATTGATAATCTCAGAAAGTTCGCTAAAACGTCACGCGCTACTGAAGTGCTCCTCGAATGGCTGAAGTAAGGCCGTAAAAGTACCGAGAGAGATAGAGTAAGTAGCAAATACAGACGACAACAGCGCATCAAGTTCGAGGACACGAATATGGCTTATGCCGATTCAGTCCTTGATCCAAAGCTGCCCGCTTAGGTGGATGCAGTTCGGATCTTTGACAACATAGTTGAACGTGCCAGTCGTGAGATGATACGAAATTTGGTTTAGTCATTCTCACTAGTTATAAACCTCCGGTCTTTCGAGCACCGGGGGCGCTTGATCCGCACCGACCCCTGTCGATGTGCGGCAAGCAAACCAAGATTAAACGAGAGTTTGATCCTGGCTCAGAATCAACGCTGGCGGCGTGCCTAACACATGCAAGTCGCACGAGAAAGGGTAGCAATACCTGAGTAAAGTGGCGCACGGGTGAGTAACACGTGACTAATCTACCCTCGAGTGGGGAATAACTGAGAGAAATCTTAGCTAATACCGCATAACACTTACGAGTCAAAGCAGCAATGCGCTTGGGGAGGAGGTCGCGGCCGATTAGCTAGTTGGCGGGGTAATGGCCCACCAAGGCGATGATCGGTATCCGGCCTGAGAGGGCGCACGGACACACTGGAACTGAAACACGGTCCAGACTCCTACGGGAGGCAGCAGTGGGGAATTTTGCGCAATGGGGAAACCCTGACGCAGCAACGCCGCGTGGAGGATGAAATATCTTGGTATGTAAACTCCTTTCGATGGGGAAGATTATGACGGTACCCATAGAAGAAGCCCCGGCTAACTTCGTGCCAGCAGCCGCGGTAATACGAGGGGGCAAGCGTTGTTCGGATTTATTGGGCGTAAAGGGTGCGTAGGCGGTTTGATAAGTCTGATGTGAAATCTATGGGCTCAACCCATAGTCTGCATTAGAAACTGTCGGGCTTGAGTATGGGAGAGGTGAGTGGAATTTCCGGTGTAGCGGTGAAATGCGTAGATATCGGAAGGAACACCTGTGGCGAAAGCGGCTCACTGGACCATAACTGACGCTGATGCACGAAAGCTAGGGGAGCAAACAGGATTAGATACCCTGGTAGTCCTAGCCCTAAACGATGATTGCTTGATGTGGCAGGTACCCAATCCTGCCGTGTCGAAGCTAACGCGATAAGCAATCCGCCTGGGGAGTACGGTCGCAAGGCTGAAACTCAAAGGAATTGACGGGGGCCCGCACAAGCGGTGGAGCATGTGGTTTAATTCGACGCAACGCGAAGAACCTTACCTGGGCTCGAAATGTAGTGGAATCCGGCAGAAACGTCGGCGTCTAGCAATAGACCGCTATATAGGTGCTGCATGGCTGTCGTCAGCTCGTGTCGTGAGATGTTGGGTTAAGTCCCGCAACGAGCGCAACCCTTATCTTCAGTTGCTACCATTTAGTTGAGCACTCTGACGAAACCGCCTCGGATAACGGGGAGGAAGGTGGGGATGACGTCAAGTCCTCATGGCCTTTATGTCCAGGGCTACACACGTGCTACAATGGCCGGTACAAACCGCTGCAAACCCGCGAGGGGGAGCTAATCGGAAAAAGCCGGCCTCAGTTCGGATTGAGTCTGCAACTCGACTCCATGAAGCTGGAATCGCTAGTAATCGTGGATCAGCATGCCACGGTGAATACGTTCCCGGGCCTTGTACACACCGCCCGTCACATCACGAAAGTGGGTTGCACTAGAAGTCGGTGCGCTAACCGCAAGGAGCAGCCGCCCAAGGTGTAATTCATGATTGGGGTGAAGTCGTAACAAGGTAGCCGTAGGAGAACCTGCGGCTGGATCACCTCCTTTCTAAAAGAGAACGCCTCGACACACTTCAGCGCCCTGCGATTGCAGGCAACTTGGTTTTGCGACTAAGTTGAGCTTAGAGTGACGTTGTCGAGAACCATCTTGATGAGCTTCGGCAAATCTCGATGAGCCTGAACTAAACCTTCTTTTTTCGCTATCTGTCAACACCGATGGTCAATGGCGGCGTAGCTGCCATGCACGTTCAACTGTGTCCTCGAAACCTTTCGAGAGAGCTCGATTCTTGATTCTTCGGAGTCAACAACAGAGCAGCCTGCGCATCAGGCTCCTTGCTGATAAGCTGGGTCTGGTGCTGTAGAGTCGGGCCTGTAGCTCAGTTGGTTAGAGCGCACCCCTGATAAGGGTGAGGTCGGTAGTTCGAATCTACCCAGGCCCACCACCTTTATCCCGATGATCATGTAATCTGATCTTCAAGGGGCTGTAGCTCAGTTGGGAGAGCACCTGCTTTGCAAGCAGGGGGTCAACGGTTCGATCCCGTTCAGCTCCACCATAACTTCTCGATTGGCAAGTTCGATATGTAAAGCAAGCGATGTCTGCTTGAGGTTGAGTCTCTGCGCCGCAGAGGTTGAACCTTGAGCAGGAATGCTCAAGCCGCCTGAGGGCGCGAAGTGATGACGCAGCAATGCGAATCGCTCCATGATTTTTGACAACTGAATAGATTGGGTAAATATAACTACAAGGCTGAGCAGCTAGCTCTCAGGTTGTTTCTGATTGCGACGCTGTCGTCAGTATTGAGTGTCTTTAGAATAATTTTCGTGTTACCGACCTGATTCTCGCAAGTTGAGATGACGGTTGTACGACACAGGCGTGGACTATATCAAACGTAGATAGCTCTATGTTGCAGAGGTTGTCACTCTGCTGCGTGCGAGTAAATTCTATGGTCAAGCTACTAAGGGCGCACGGTGGATGCCTTGGCAGAAACAGGCGATGAAGGACGCGGCAAGCTGCGATAAGCTTCGGGGAGCGGCACACACGCGTTGATCCGGAGATTTCCGAATGGGGAAACCCACCCAGGTAAAACCTGGGTATGTCCAACTGAATTCATAGGTTGGAACAGGCGAACGGAGGGAAGTGAACCATCTCAGTACCTCCAGGAGGAGAAAGAAACCTCGATTCCGATAGTAGTGGCGAGCGAAATCGGAACAGCCCAAACCCGTACTATTTCGGTAGTTCGGGGGTTGTAGGGCCTGCAAAAGTAGAGTTACCAATCTGGTTGCTAGTCGAATCTTCTGGAAAGGAGATCCAAAGAGGGTGACAGACCCGTAGACGAAAGCGATCCAGACTCGAAGCAGGTACCTGAGTAAGGCGGGGCACGAGAAACCCTGCTTGAATCCACGGGGACCATCCCGTAAGGCTAAATACTCGTTTCTGACCGATAGTGAACCAGTACCGTGAGGGAAAGGCGAAAAGCACCCCATTGAGGGGAGTGAAAAGTACCTGAAACCGTGTGCCTACAAGCAGTGGGAGGACTATGCCCGTAAGGGAATGTCTGACCGCGTGCCTATTGCATAATGAGCCGGCTAGTTATTCTTGTCAGCAAGGTTAAGCGTGAGCGAGCCGCAGCGAAAGCGAGTCTGAATAGGGCGATAAGTTGGCAGGAATAGACGCGAAGCGGGATGATCTACCCTTGGCCAGGTTGAAGGTGAGGTAACACTCACTGGAGGACCGAACCGGTGTTTGTTGAAAAAGCTCGGATGAGCTGAGGGTAGGGGTGAAAGGCTAATCAAATTCCGTTATAGCTCGTTCTCTCCGAAATAGCTTTAGGGCTAGCCTCGGGTGATTTGGATCGGTGGTAGAGACATGGATAGACTAGGGGCTTTCCGGCTTACTGAATCTAATCAAACTTCGAATGCCGATCACAACCAGCCCGGGAGTCAGACTGTGGGGGCTAAGCTTCACAGTCGAGAGGAAAACAGTCCAGACCGCCTGCTAAGGTCCCAAAATTACAGTTAAGTGGGAAAGGAAGTCGGAACGCTCAGACAGCCAGGAGGTTGGCTTAGAAGCAGCCATCCTTTAAAGAAAGCGTAATAGCTCACTGGTCAAGCGGTCCGGTGCCGACAATACAACGGGGCTAAAACTGTATACCGAAGCAGCGGATGCACACCATTAGGTGTGCGTGGTAGGAGAGCATTCTGTCGTGGATGAAGCGCAACTGGGAAGATGCGTGGACATTACAGAAGAGACCCTGCCGGCATAAGTAGCGATAATGAAGGTGAGAACCCTTCACGCCGAAAGTCTAAGGTTTCCTGAGGAAGGTTAATCCGCTCAGGGTTAGGCGGTCCCTAAGCTGAGGCCGAAAGGCGTAAGCGATGGAAATCCGGTTAATATTCCGGACCTCCCAGTTTTTCGTTATCACGATGGGGTGACGCATAAGGATAGGCAGGACATTATATGGCTATGGTGTTCGATACGCGTAAGCTGGATTCTCTAGGCAAATCCGGAGAGTCTTAACAGTGAGGCGTAAAGCAGTAAGCCGAATGGCTGAAAGCTGCTGATTTCATGGTGCCAAGAAAAACCTCTAAGGAGAGAGATTGGGAACCGTACCACAAACCGACACAGGTAGACGAGGAGAATATCCAAAGGCGCTCGAGTGAAAGCTTGTTAAGGAACTCGGCAAATTAGACCCGTAACTTCGGGAGAAGGGTCGCCCTTCAGGGTGCAAGCCCAGAGGGGCCGCAGTGAAACGCGAACGGCGACTGTTTAACAAAAACACAGGTCTCTGCAAAGTCAAAAACGACGTATAGGGGCTGACTCCTGCCCGGTGCCGGAAGGTTAAAGGGAGAGGTTAGGGCGCAAGCTCGAAGCTTTGAACTGAAGCCCCGGTGAACGGCGGCCGTAACTATAACGGTCCTAAGGTAGCGAAATTCCTTGTCGGGTAAGTTCCGACCTGCACGAATGGAGTAACGATCGTTCGACTGTCTTAACGAGTTGCTCGGCGAACTTGTAGTACCGGTGAAGATGCCGGTTACCCGCAGCTAGACGAAAAGACCCCGTGCACCTTTACTATACTTTTACTATGAGTTACGGCCACTGCTGCGCAGGATAGGTGGGAGGCTTTGATACCGGACTTTTGGGTTCGGTGGAGCCAACGGTGAGATACCACCCTGCGGTTGTTGTGATTCTAACCTGCTCCCGTAATCCGGGAGAGGGACATAGTAAGACGGGTAGTTTGACTGGGGCGGTCGCCTCCTAAATTGTAACGGAGGCGCGCGAAGCTACACTCAGGTCGTTTGGAAATCGACCGTCGAGTGCAAAGGCATAAGTGTGGTTAACTGCGAGACCTACAAGTCGAGCAGATGCGAAAGCAGGCCTTAGTGATCCGGTGGTTCTGTATGGAAGGGCCATCGCTCAACGGATAAAAGGTACGCCGGGGATAACAGGCTGATCGAAGCCAAGAGTTCATATCGACGCTTCGGTTTGGCACCTCGATGTCGGCTCATCACATCCTGGAGCTGTAGAAGGTTCCAAGGGTTCGGCTGTTCGCCGATTAAAGTGGTACGTGAGCTGGGTTCAGAACGTCGCGAGACAGTTCGGTCTCTATCTGCTGTGGGCGTAGGAGATTTGAAGAGGGCTGTCCTTAGTACGAGAGGACCGGGATGGACGAACCTCTTGTGTTCCAGTTGTCTTGCCAAAGGCACGGCTGGGTAGCGAAGTTCGGTTGTGATAACCGCTGAATGCATATAAGCGGGAAGCACGCTCTGAGATGAGATCTCCCAACCCAAAAGGGAAATGAAGGGCCCTAGAAGACCACTAGGTTGATAGGCTGGAGGTTGAAGTGCAGTAATGCATGTAGCTTACCAGTACTAATCGCCCGTTCGGCTTGTCCATAGAATTTACTCTGCGCAGTGAGAAAGTCCACTGTTCTGGAGTCATTCAATACAAGCTTTGTAGTTATATCTTTTGGAAACTACGCAACAAGTAACAAACGTCTAATCCCAATCTATTCAGTTGTGGAAGATCGCGAGAGCGATATTTCTAAAGTTTGCCGGTGAGTTTACCGCGAGGGTCACACCCGTTCCCATCCCGAACACGGAAGTTAAGCCTCGTTGGGCCGATGGTACTGCACGCGTAAGTGTGTGGGAGATTAGGTGATCGCCGGCATAATACAAGAGCCCCATCCTTTCGAGGATGGGGCTTTTTACTGCCCGGGGCAGTCCTTTTAGGTCGCCTCCCATGCTTCTGAGGGGCCGGAAAGTCAAGAGCGGAGGACAGACCACTTGCCTGTGGATAAAACAGGTCGTAGGGGTTTGTGGTGAGTTGTGGTTGATTTTTGGTTTTAGCGGAGTCCGTTTAGGCTTTTGGGGTTGATTTGTCTGGATTTCTGAGACGAAGATTGCGGTTTAAGTGTATTAGAACGTGGTCATTAGCGTGGTATTTCGTTGGTGATTGAGTGCATTTCGGTGGTCATCTGTGGTCATTCTTTCGCTCACTGGAGAATCGGTCGCGGCTGTAAGAGCGGTTTGCGGCAATTGGACGCCTAGACGGCTTTTGGACGCCGTTCTTCAATTTCCAAGGGTGAGGGTGAGCAGCAAGAAGCTCATTAACCGAGAGGGAAGCGGGGAACCGTTCCTTCAACCGGCGGGGTAAGCCAGAGGTGGTGTCAGGGTCGTGAGAACCTCGGGCGGAGATTCTGGGGCGCTAGTCGAAGGTGTCCCAACTGCGGAGGGTGTGTTCGTAGATTTGCATGTTGACGCGCTTGCCTCGAAACTTTACGCCCTCCATGCTGAGGCGAAGGCGTTGTTCTGCTGCGCCTTCGCCTCTCAGTTTGATCTCGCCGCCTGCACCTACTACGCGTTGCCAGGGTAGTCCGTGAAGCGTGGCGCTGTGTAACAACTTGGCTACCGCTCGGTGGTAGAGCGGATAGCCTGCTGCCGCAGCAACTTTGCCGTAGGTCGAGACTTTGCCTTTGGGGATGGAACGAATGATGCGGCGAAAGGCCGCGTCCCGCGGCTCATCTTTGCGAAGCGCATCTTTCAGGATCCGTCGCTTGAGATTCTGCGGGGCGGCCGGGGTACGCATGAGCCGACTTTATCAGAGCCTGATGGCTTTCAGGAGAGCTGAAGCCATCAGGACCTAGTCATGCTTATGGACTTATCTGATCGATGTCAGTTGAGCCGGTGTGTACTCGAGTTTTGGATACCAGTCGGTGCCGCGGCCTTCGGGGTTAAGGTCGAGGAATGTCCATAGTGGGTCGATCTCCGGGGCGCCGCGGGGATCCTGGCCGAGGTCGGCCATCTCGCCGCTTATCTCGCCGCTCCAGAAGTGCCGGATGGTGCCATCGCGGCGAGTAAAGACGTTCAACCCGGGAAAATCCCCGTCGTCAGCATTGACGTATGTGCGGGTATAGTCGCCGCTCATGTCCGAGTACAGTCGCAGGTTCTGCCAGCCTCGCTCTTTACTGAATTCGAGAAGCCGCTGGATGGGGGAACGTGCGAATACAGCCAGGGCGACGCGTTCCCGGAGACTCCTCGCGGTTCCATCCCACGCGGAGAGAAAAGAGGTGCATACCGGACATGCGCGTTGGCGTTGTGGGCCGAACATCATGCTGTAGATGATCAGGGTTTGCTTGTCGCCGAAGAGTTGCGAGAGATGGACTGTTCCCTTTTCGCTTTCGAGTGTGTAGTCCTTTTCGAGTGTGCCCCCAGGCGGTAAGGCACGGCGCAGCTCAGCAACGCGTTCGATGTGTCGCCTGAGTTCGATCTCTTCGGCGAGCAGGGCATTGCGCGCCTTCCTGTATTCGGGGCTTTCATTGGGGAAGTGTGATTTGTTGTTTGCTGCAAGTTCAGTTGCCGGGATGAGAGTGGTGCTGGCGGCCATTCAGTTCTCCTTTGAGGGTCGAGCTGAGACATGGTCCTGCGGGCCCCCTGGTGAGGTGCTCGTCCTCAACAGCATATCGAGAGTTGGACGCGGGTGCCTGCGATTGGTTGGATAGGTGGACGAGTTGTTGGAGGTTGGGTGAAGGGTTCAAGCTTCCTTAGAATGCCCACTCATGTAGTGAAACTGCATGAGCGGAACAGAACCAGATCCTGCGCCTGCGGCGAAGCACGACAACAAATAGACAGAGACAAGAATGCGGGGTCTCTCCACTACGCTACAGACGATGAGTCTGTCTGTAGCTCCGGTCGAGATGACGTGTGGGTAGGAGATGTCTTTGGAAAGCTGCAACTGAATAGTAGCTTGAACTTTCGCCGCTTAGTTTCTCCGCTAGTAGGCGAGGGCGCAGCCGTCGGCGCGCATCTCTGAGGCGGCGGAGTAGAAGCGGTCGGTTCCGCTCATGCGGTGTTCGATGCATTCGTAGCGGCCGTAGCCTCCGTCGGATGGACCCATCGGCCAACCGAGGGCTATGAGGGCCTGGCGGGTGGATGGGGGGACTCCGGCTTCGAGGCGAACGATACCTTTTGAGTCGAGGTTTGGCGGATCTTCTCCCATGCTTTGGGAGGAGCCTTCGTGATGCCAGCGGGGGCTGTCTCCAGCGGCCTGGATGTCGAGTCCGTAGTCGACGCGGTTGATGATGATCTGCGCTTGTCCTTGCGGCTGCATGTCGCCGCCCATGACACCGAAGGACATCCAGGGCTTCCCGTCTTTGGTGGAGAAGCCGGGAATGATGGTCTGGAAGGGGCGCTTGCCGGGAGCGTAGATGTTTGGATGACCGTCCTCGAGCGAGAAGAGCTGGCCGCGGTCCTGGAACATGAAGCCTAAGCCGTCGGCTACCAGGCCGGAGCCCATGCCGCGGAAGTTCGATTGAATCTGCGAGATCATGAGGCCGTCTTTGTCGGCGACGGTGAAGTAGGTGGTGTCTCCGTGGCTCGGCGCGTGGCCGGGATGAACTGGTGTGAGGATACTGTCGAGCTTGATGAGTTTTGCTCGTTCGGCGGCGTAGGACTTGGAGTTGAGCCAGTCGATTGGGATCTTCGCGAAGTGAGGGTCTGCGTAGTAGCGCGCCCGATCTTCATACGCGAGGCGTTTGGCTTCGATCTGTACGTGGAGCGATGGAGCGGATTGAAAGCCCATGTTGCGCAGGTCGAAGTTCTCTGCGATGTTGAGCAACTGGAGGGTGGCGAGACCCTGGGTGTTGGCGGCCATTCCGTAGACCTCGACGCCACGGTAGGTGGTTACGAGCGGATCGCTCCACTCGGCGTGCTGGTCGCGGAGATCTTCTGCGGAGAGCCAGCCGCCGATGCGCTTGAAGTAGGCGTCGATGGTTTTGGCGATGGGGCCATCGTAGTAGGCGTCGCGACCGCCCTCGGCGATGAGGCGGTAGGTCCGGGCGAGATCAGGGTTGCGGAAGACGTCGCCTTCGCCTGGAGCTTTACCGTTTGGAGCCCAGGTGTGAAGTGCGTTCGTGGTCTCTTCCACTCCGGAGCCTGGGCGCGTGAAGGCGGCGAGGTTTCGCTTGATGTAGTACCCGATGATTTGGGGGACAGGGACACCGGATTCGGCGAGGTGAATGGCCGGTTCGAAGAGCTCGGCCCATTTGAGTTTGCCGTAGCGTTGGTGAAGCGTCCACCAGGCATCGAGGGCGCCGGGTGTGGAGACGGTTACTGCTCCGAGGGGAGGGAGTGCTCCGTTTTTGGCTCGGGCGCGTGCTGTTTCCAAGGTGAGTGACCTGGGGGAGCGGCCGGAGCCAGCCAGTCCGACGACCTTGGAGAGCTTTGGGTCCCAGATCATGGCGTAGCAGTCGCCGCCGATGCCTGAACTGGTGGGTTCGAGAAAGCCGAGACAGGCGTTGGCAGCTACGGCGGCGTCGATGGCTGAGCCGCCTTTCTTCAGAATCTCGATTGCGGTCAGGGTGGCGAGGGGATGCGCGGTGCCGGCTGCACCCGAGCAGCCCATGACGGCGGATCGGCTGGCAAAGCTGGCTCCTGAGACGCGATCGCCTGCGTGGACATCCGGACGGAGGAAACGCTCGTCGCCTGCGGGCTGAAATTTGGGAGTGGAAGCTTCCTCAGGTTTGTTGGAAGGGCTTTGACCGAGGAAAGGCGATGGATTGGAGGAGAGAGAGCCGGCAGCAGCCAACGGAAGAGAAGCGAGGAAGGAGCGACGTCGCACAGTGGTTCTCCTGAAGGGAGGTTAAGAGAAACAGAGCAGATGATGTTTAAAGTCATCTGTCGAGATATCCAATATATCAACACAGAGCATTCATATTCAGATAAGGGGCATCGCAGGATCGCTACCTCGCAGGTATCAGACCGCAGACTGGGTATGATTGAAGAGATCCCTAATTTCTTTCCGTGAGGCTGTTGGTGAGACGACCTGATTTGTTCAAGAAGATTTGTGTTCTGTTGCTGATTGCGGGCTTCTCATGGACGAGTCTTGTCCGCGAAGGGTCGGCCCAAAGCGCCTCCAATGGAAATGCGCTGCGGACGATCGGTTTCATGACGGACTTCGACGTGAAGGACGATGCTGTGGGGATTTGTAAGGCGGTGATGAATGGAGTGGCGCCCGGGGTACAGATCATTGACATCACGCATCAGGCGACGCCGTATGACATTGCGGAGGGCGCTCGATTCCTTGCAGGATCTTCGCCCTATTTTCCGAAGGATGCGGTCTTTGTTGTGGTGATCGACCCTACGGTCGGAAGTACGCGCAGGGCCATCATCGCTCATTCCAGGACGGGGCAGTATTTTGTCCTGCCGGATAACGGCCTGCTGACGTTGATTCAGGATCGGGACGGAATTGAGGGAGTGAGACAGATCACCAATCCGGAGTGGATGATCGGGGCGAAGACCTCTTCGACCTTTCACGGAAGAGATATTTTTTCGCCCGCAGGTGCGCATCTTGCGCGAGGAGATGACTGGACAAAGGCTGGTCCGGCGGTGGAGGTGGCGAGCCTGGTGAGGCTCAATCTTCGAAGCGCCGTGGTAGATGCGTCGGGCCTGCATGGCGAGGTGATTGGGACCGACGGGCCGTTTGGAAACCTGGTGCTGAACGTGCCGTCTGAGACGTTTGCGAGGCTGGGATATCACCTGGGCGATACGGTGCCGGTGCAGGTGGGCGATCATCTTTACCAGCTGCCGTTTGTAAAGACGTTCAGCGACGTCGCGGTCGGAAAGCCTTTGGCTTATATCGATTCGCGAGGGAGGCTAAGTCTCGGCATTAATCAGAATAGCTTTGCCGATACCTACGGAGTCCGGGCGTCGACTCAATCTCGATTGTTGCGAAGAGATGATGCGGCTTGCAGGGAGGTGGTGTGGGTGTCGCTGACAGTCACCCACACTATTGGTTCTGATCCTTCTGCTGTTTGGCCTCGCGCTTGGCTTCGTCGGCAGCTTGTTTGGCTTCACGCTTGGATTCGTCTGCTTCGCGTTTGGCTTCTTCGGCAGCCTGCTTTGCTTCGCGCTTCCCCTCGTCGGCAGCCTGCTTGCCTTCACGAACGGCTTCCCGCGCCTGCTCCTTCGCGTCTTGAATCGCCTGCCGCGCATCTTCCGGCATAACGGTGATTTTTGGCGGCATGGGAGGCAGAGGAGGCAGCGGCATGATGCTCCCCTTCTTCAAGGAGATATCTCCCTGGCTTGTGGAGATGTGGAGCAGGGGACCGCCTTTGCCTGCAGTGCCGTTGATGGTCTTCTTTTGCAGGCCGCCGTCGGGGATTTGAATCTCCGAAAAGTCGCTCTCGATGTCTCCGTTGGTGGCGTCGAGTTGATAGGCGAAGTTGGACTGCTCGGGCAGGGTGAGGTTGACGGAGCCGTTGCGATTTTCGACGGTGACATTGCCGAGAGGCGGCGCGCTGGTGAGATCCACTGAACCGTTGCGATTGGTTACGGTGACATCGCCGGCGACACGCTCGAGGGTTACGTTGCGGTTGCCTGCCGTGAGTGTAAGGGGCCGACGGCCTCACTGGCGGTGATGTCGGAGTGGCTGATATCGATCTCGCCGTCGAGTCGGGCAAATTGGAGATCGGTGCGGCTGGTGTGGAACTTGATGGGACCGCGAATGCGTTCGAAGTGTGTGGTACCGAAGAAGTCTCCGCTCATGGTGACGGGGCCGGTGAGGTCGGAGAGTGTTGTGTCATGACCGCGGCCTTGAATGGTGAGGGGGCCGGAGACGCTGTGGGCAGAGAGGTCGGAGTCGCTGTTGTTGACGTGCGTGATGACGGGCCCGGTGATGCCGGTGAGCTCGATGTTGCCGTGGTTGGCGGTGACCTGAAGCGGAGCCTTGAGTGCGCTTACGTGGATGTCTCCGTGATTGGCCGAGACAACTACAGGTGCAGTAGCCGGCAGGGTGATCGTAAGGTCGGCGCGGGTGCCGTCGATGGCCGGGATGGAGAGAGCCAGGTTGCCTCCGGTGTTAGTCAGATTCGGGCTAAGTTTTTGCGCTTTGCTGTCGGCGTCTGAGTCGGAACGGGTGTAGACCTCTTTGTGGACGGAGATGTGAATCTGGTTGTCGTCGCTGGTGCCGGAGATCGAGACGTCGCCGCGAGGGTTGTCGACGGTGAAACCACTGCTGGCCGGAAAGGCTTGCGAGAGCATCTGGTCGCTCTCATGTTTATCGCCGAGAAATTCGTCGAGGTTATCTTGACTGAGGTTGAGGCCATTAAGCATGTTGTGACCGTTGCCGTTGCGTACGCTGCTGAAGACAATTCCGGTGATGCCCAGGATCAGAAGCAGGGCGAAGACCCCGCCTCCGAGACGGCGACGATAGCGAGGCTGGGTGTCGTCGGACTGCATGTGCTGGTCGTAGGCCCACTCCAGGAGCATGATGACTCCGGCACCGACGAGCAGGATGGGCCAGAAGCGGGCGTACCAGTCCCAGAGAGCATGGGCTTGCAGGCGTCCGGTCTGTACGAGCAAGAAGAGGATGCCGATGGTGATCAGCAGCAGAGGTCCGAGGATGGAGCTGCGACGGAGGCTGCGTGCCTGGTAGCGGTAGGCGTCACGCTGGGCACGGGCCATGTCGCGCTGGGCACGGGCCTGCTCTTTGAGGACGCGGCGCTGATACTTCCAGTCGCCTCCGTAGGGCGGGCCGGGCGGTGGCGGGTAGGGCGGAGGAGGATAGCTTCCCATGGCCTAGCTCCCTTCCTGATCGTGCTGGCTGGAGGGGACGATGCTGGTGCTCGTCGTGGCCGGGGACGGTGGCGGGGTGACAGGGGAGGACGGAGGAACCCCATAAGGGTAGGCTACGGCTGCGGCAGATTTGAAGGACGTGTGCTGAAAGAGTGCCATGAGGCCGGCGACGACGATGAAGAGCGGCCAGCTGTGGGACCAGGACAGGATGTCGAAGGAGTCCAGCAGGAACAGGACGCCGACGAGAATGACCCAGATGGAGCCGCGCAACGCGCTGAAGAGCCGGTATTGGTAGGCGGGGTTCCGTCATCCGAGAGGCCGTTGCCTGTGCCGGTCATCTTGTGGACGAAGAGCCAGACGCCGAGGCCGATAAGGAAGAAGGGCACGATTCGGTGGATGGGAAACTGGTGGAAGAGGCCGGCGTTGCCGATCAGGAAGATGCAGCCAAGGCCAATCAACCAGAGGGCGCCGGCGGGAAAGCGGTTACGCGGTGGCGTGAGGCTGGGATCCAGCGGGTAGGCGGGAGAGCCGTAAGGCGGAATTGGGGGTACGGGTGGAGCGTAGTTCTCCCAGGGAGATCCCCAGGCGGCAGAAGGCGGCTGTTGGGGCGGATAGCCTGAGGGCGGCGGGGTGTAGGGGTGCTCGGCGGGGAGTTTGGGATGTCGGATGTGGGCGCGGTTCCTTGCGGAACGAAGGGGGCGGCTGAGCCTGATTGGCCTGCGCCGGGCCAGGATCTCCCGAAGCCGAGGCGTTCGCCGAGATCGTTGAGGCCGAAGGGATTGGGGAGCGGGGTGCCGTCTCGCCGGGCTTTGGCGGTATGGTAGGCCTCGATGACCTGGTAGCACACCCAGCCGGCGATAAAGAGCCCGAAGATACCGTGCTCGTCGGCGAGGCTGACGAGGATCGCGAAGACGACCAGATGCACGACACCTTTGGCATATTGGCCGTTGTACATTGCACCTACGCCGGGGATAAAGCCTAAGAGTGCGGCGAGGCCGGGGTTTGGTGCTCCGGGAGGGATGGGGGGCGGAATGACTCCGCTGGCAGAGTAGTTAACGCCGGCTTCGGATCCGCTATAGGCGTAAGAGCCGGCAGCGGGGGCTGGGGCTCCGGCACCTGAGAGTTTGGCGGCGAGGCAGGGTTCGCAGAAGACAGCAGAGCCAACGGTGCGGGTGCACTCCTGGCAGAGTGGCTTGCCGCAGTTCTGGCAGAAAGCAACACGTTCACGATCAGGATGGTTTGCGCAAGTCATACCAATCCCCCTTCCGACTTAATGAAACTGGGAGTAAAGACAACAAAATTCTGAGACTGGAAGGGGAGAGGGCCCGGGTGCTGAGAGACGCTACTAACTGGACATTTCCGCCGGGAGTCTCGCGACGGCTGGAGCCAGGGTTAGGTTTGGGGCTGTTCTGCTTCTGGTCATTTTTCTGGCCGGGCTTCTGATCTTTTGGATCATTCGGCTGGGTGCCAGCTGGCTTGTTTGGCTGGGACGAATCGTTGGTTGGGGTGCTGCTCGTTCCGGCAGATCCCTCATCGTCGGACGAGCGCTGCAGATCGCGGACGCGGGACTCAAGTTCGTAGACGACGCGGAGGTTGTCGGAGTAGCGGACTACTTTCGCCTTGGCCTCGTAGCAACTGCGCATGATGCTGGACGGTTTGAGGTCGCTGGCGTGAAGCTGACTGAGGCGGACCCCGGTGAGGTTCATGGTGAGGGCGATGGAGAAGAAGGCCATGGCAGCAGTCATTGCGAGACGCGGCTGCAGCATGGTCTGGCCGAAGGAGCGGAGCCCGGAGGTGACACGAGTGCGGAAGGGAAGGACCTTGGCAGAGGCAAATGGATTGGTTGCGAGGTTTCCTGTTGCGGGAAGCAGAGTCGGATGGCCGAGGAGAGTATTCGGCGTGCGAAGGTAGTCGGTTCGGCCGAGGACGATGGGGGGCTGGTCGTCTTTGGCCGGGCCGAGGGTGGTTTTGCCACTCGTTTGGGCCAGAATGCTCTCAAAAAGGGTGGCGGGAGGCTCGGGCCGGGGAGACTTGAGCATCTCCATCCAGGCGGCTCCGCGCTGGGCGTCGGCGAGCAGACCAGCGCAACTGGGGCAGCCGATCATATGGGTGTCGAAGGTGGCCTGATCTGCTGCAGAGAGCGTGCCGTCGAGTGCGTCCAGGAGCATTGCCTCGCATTGCGCGCAGTGCTGAGGATCGCCGGGTGCGCCGGGTTTGACGCTGCCGAATTGGTTGAAGTCTGCCACTTTAAACCACCTGCCCTTCTATACGTTGCAGAAGCCTTGCTAGTTCCCCGCGACCACGGCTGATGCGGCTTTTTACCGTACCTTCGGGTATGCGGAGAACCTGCGATATCTCTTTGTAATCCATATCCTCGAGATCGCGCAGGATAACAGCTTCGCGAAGCTCGGGGAGAGCTGTTTTAGCGCATTCTGGACGCGAACTTTGAGCTCGAGACCGGCCACATGATGTTCTTGAGAGGGCCGGGGGTCGGCGAGCCGATCGGCCATGGTGGGACCGTCTTCTTCGCCGTCAAAGGTGGCGTCGAGGGACTCGGAGGCGCGCTCGAGGCGGGTGCGGCGGAAGTGGTCTACCAGGAGATTGCGGGCCAGCGTGGTGATCCAGGTCTGAAAGCTGCCCTTTTGGGTGTCGAAGCTGGAGAGATTCTTGTAGAGCTTGAGGAAGACCTCCTGCGTCAGGTCTTCGGCGTCTGTACCCGAACCGGTGAAACGATAGCAGATGGCGTAGATGCGGCGATGCTGCGAGGCAACCAGCTGCTGCCAGGCCTGCGAGTCGCCGGCCATGCACTGGCGCACCAGTTTGGCGACTGCTTCCTGCGCTGCTTCCTGTTCGGGGGTACGCTCCAACTTCGCCTCAAGTGATTTTGTCGGTGGGAGAAGTGTACCGCGTGGAACGGGCGCTGGATTGATTTGTTGCTGTTGGATATGTGGGTTCTCGAGGGCCTTCGGGGCAGGCTGAGAGACATACTGGGGGGTGATTCTGGGCAGACGGCGCACCGAAAGTTTGAGCCCTGTGTGCCGGCTCACGGTGGGAATCGCCATGTGTAAAACGCCCATGCATTTGTATACGCATGGGCGTTCCGGTTTGTTCAAAGATGGACAGTGGATGTGGGTTAGGGGTAGGAGCCGAGATGACGCCGCAGGCGATCCTGTTGCCGGAGTTGCCTGCAGGGTCGGTTTTCATGTCATCCGCCTTTTCGTGAATGACGATGGAGGTTCCACCGTTGGCGAGGATGCTGTTGGCGGCGGCGGGGTCCATCGAAAGATAGTCGACGTTGAAGGTGGCATGGCCGAGATGGCCTTCGCCGATGGTGACATTGGTCGGCAGGTCGCCAGCGTGATGGCCCATCGGGTTCTGGAAGCCGTGCTGCTTATTGTCGGGGTTGAAGTGGCCGCCTGCGGTCTTGAAATCGGGTGCGTCGCAGAGCGGTTTGGCGTGGATGTGGACGCCATGCTCGCCGACGGGCAGGTTCTTGAGGTCGAGCTTGATGTGGACACCCTTCTTCGAAGGGGTGAAGGTTGCGGTACCTGCATCTTCGCCGGTGCCGGTCTTGATTGGGACGACAACATCTTTTGGTTTGGCGAAGGCTGGAACGACGAGAAGACTGAGAGTGACGGCGGCGAGGATGCTGCGCATGGCTGGTTCTCCGAATTACCTACACTTGAGAATAGCGAAGTATTTGTTTGGGTTGCGCGCTATTTCGAAACATCTATGTAAAATTTGACTCATGATTTCAGCGCGGTCCTCGATCTTGACGAAGTTGCTTGTTTTTTCGGTCCTTCCAACGATTTTTTCTGCTGCGGTTCCTGTCTCTGCGGCCGCGCAGGCTGCGCCGGATACCAAGCCAGTGGATGCGAAACCTGCAGCTACTCCTGGACTTTCGGTTACACTGCCGCCCCTGCCCGCGGATGCTCACGTGGAGCAGACGATGCAGTTTGAGGAAAGACGCTGCACTACACCGTGACTGTGGGTACGCTGCCGGTGCGGGATAGTAAAGGCGCTCTGAGCGGGGAGGTGGTCTATACCTCGTACGTTGTCGAGGGGAAGGACCGTCCGGTGACGTTTGCGTTCAATGGTGGACCCGGCGCGGCTTCGGTGTATCTGAATCTGGGTGCGATTGGGCCGAAACGCGTTGCGTTTGGTGCGGAGGGGCAGAGTGCGTCGGATCCAGCTACTCTGATGGACAATCCGGGGACGTGGCTGGACTTTACGGACCTGGTGTTTATCGACCCGATTGGGACGGGGTTTTCGCGTTCGCTGGTGTCCGAAGAGGAGTCGAAGAAGCAGTTTTATGGCCCGGACCAGGACATTGCTTACCTGTCGCGGAACATCTACGACTGGCTGGTGAAGAATGGCCGGCTGCAGTCTCGCAAGTACATTGTGGGCGAGAGCTACGGGGGTATCGCGGACCCAGGCTGACGGCTTACCTGCAGTCGCAGACGGGAGTTGCGGTGAATGGGTTGGTGCTGGTTTCGCCAGCTCTTGCTCCGCAGGCTGGCTCGCAGGATATCTCGCCGGTTCCATGGATGATCACGCTGCCTTCGATCGTTGCGGCGAACTATGAGCGGCAAGGTAAGCTCACGAACGAGAGTATGGTCGCGGTGATCGATTACACGCGCGGCGAGTATGCGGTGGACCTGATGAAGGGCAACAGCGATCCGGCTGCGACACCTCGTTTGGTGAAGAAGGTGACGGAGCTGACAGGGCTTGATCCGACGTTCGTGAAGCAGTCGGGTGGGCGGCTGGAGACGCAGGCGTTTTTGCGGGAAGAGTTTCGTGAGACGGGCAAGCTGGGCAGCAGGTACGATCCGAATGTCACGGCGTATGATCCGTTTCCGTACAACCCGACGCAGGAGACTCAGGACCCGATTTTGTTGAGCATTATTGCGCCGACGACTACGGCTATGGTGGATTTTGTGACTCGCACGGTTGGTTGGAAGACAGATGCGGGCTATAACGCGCTGTCGTTCGACGTGAACAGAATGTGGGATAACAGTGGGCGGAATGGCGCGTTTTCAGGGTCGGCTTCTGCGACAGATCTGAGGGTTGCGGTGGCTACCGATCCGAAGTTGCGCGTGGTGATTGCGCATGGATGGGCGGATCTTTCGTGTCCGTTTATGGGGTCGGTTTTGACGGTGAGCCAGATTCCGCCGATGGGTGATCCGACGCGGGTACAGGTGCATGAGTATCCCGGTGGGCACATGTACTATGCGCGGCCGGCTAGCTCGCTGGCGCTGCGCAAGGATGT
The DNA here is from genome assembly GCF_051013345.1 of Tunturiibacter gelidiferens. Taxonomy (GTDB): domain Bacteria; phylum Acidobacteriota; class Terriglobia; order Terriglobales; family Acidobacteriaceae; genus Edaphobacter; species Edaphobacter gelidiferens_A. The sequence continues at coordinate 6,418,273 of NZ_CP132939.1, read as the reverse complement.
GATGGAGATGGTTTCGAAGCACTGAGAGGGTCCTGCCGGACGGGCCGCCTGCGCGGCGGGCGGCCACTTCGTGGCTTGTGTACCTTGTTATGGCTGGGTGGAGGCTGTGGGCCTCGCGTTGCTCGGCGTCTTCGTTCTGGTGGCGTCTGCGTTCTGATCTAGATGGAGAGAAGTTCGAGTTGTTCGGTGTGTTGCTCGTCGAGGAAGGGCTCGAAGTGGGTGCGGCAGCGGGCTTCGTAGAGGCCGGCGGCGCCGACCAGGACGAGCTCCTGGCTCTGGCCGAGGCGCTGGGTGTGGATGGCGGGGGCACCGCAGACCATGCAGACGGCGGAGAGTTTGGTGACTTCGTCGGCGATGGCCATGAGGGCGGGAATGGGGCCGAAGGGCTCGGCGTTGAAGGTGGTGTCGAGGCCGGCGAGGATGATGCGTTTGCCGAGGTGAACGAGCTCCACGGTGAGGGGGAGGATGGTGTCGTCGAAGAACTGAGCCTCGTCGATACCGATGACGTCGATGTCGTTTAACTGCGGGAGTAGCGCGGCCTTCAGGTGTTCTACGTTGGTGACGGTGGTGGCTTCGTGGGTTTGGGAGCTGTGGCTGGCGATGGAGGTGCGGTGGTAGCGAAGATCGATGTCGGGTTTGTAGCAGGCGACGCGCTGGCGGGCGATGCGGGCGCGTTTGAGGCGGCGGATGAGTTCCTCGGATTTTCCGGAGAACATTGGGCCTACGATGGTTTCGATTCTGCCGGGGATGGGGTGGGTCATTGTGCGGAAGCCTTAGTGTGGGGGTCTGTGGCTATCCTAAACGCGGGTTGCGGTGGATTTCCGGGGAGTAATTTTTTTGCCCGAAAGAGATGTGGTTTTTGCTGGGGGTTTTGGGGAAAACGGCATTTTGAGCGTGGTTTTTTGGTGGTGAGAACGTGGTGAATTGTGTGGTGGACGAGGTGATTTGGCAGCGTGTTTTTCTGCTCTGAAAGATGTGACAGGTTGTTGGAGTTTTTTTGCCTCACGCAAAAAAGATTTTGACGCTTGACCGCAGCCTTGGGGCGACCGTAGTATCCATCCACCAACGACACAGACATCAACGACGCAGTCTCGCAATCCAACTTTGGTTGTACCCTCTTGTGCTTCTCCCACAACTGCTCCAGACAGTAAAAAACCAATTCAACGAGGATTTTTGCTATGACGCAGCACTATTTTCGTAATTATGTCTCTCCTCGCCTTACCATCGCCGCTGCGCTTGGAGTTCTGGCGCTGACGGCGGGTTCGGCATTCGCTGCCACGGCTGGCCAGACGAACCTGGGCCCAGAAGACGAGTCCAAGCAGATTTCGGTGACCGTCTGGCTGAACCCGCATAACAAGGCCGCTTTGGATACGGCGGTTCAGCAGATGTATGACAAGGAGTCAGCGAGCTATCATCACTTTCTGACGCTGAAGCAGTTCAACGAGCAGTACGCGCCGACTGCGAAGGAAGCTGGCGTGGTTCGCGATTATCTGACGGCCCACAATCTGAAGGTCACTTCGACGGAGAAGAACAACCGCTTCGTCGTGGCACAGGGCAAAGTGGGGGATGCGCAGGCTGCGTTCAATACGAAGATCAACCGCGTGATGGTGAATGGAGAGGTTCACCATGCCAACACGGCGCAGGCTTCGGTTACCGGAGAAGCGGCTCCGCTGGTGGCTACGGTGCAGGGGCTGAGCGATCTCAAATATCGAGCGCTGGTAAAGCCTTCCGTTAACCCTGAGAGCGGCGTGCCTTATGAGGGCGTTTCTCCATCCGCAGCTGGCTCCGATGGACTGTTCTTCAGCGCGGACTGTCTCCGTGGGGCTGCGTCGAAGGTTTTCAAGACGGACGGCGGATTTCCGGAGGCGTTCTACGCGGGCAACCTGTATGGGGCGAGCATTACCAATGCCAAACCGCCTAACCTGCCGCCGTGCGGCTACGATGCGGCTGAGATCCAAGAGGCGTACGGCCTGAAGCCGCTTTATAAGAAGGGCCTGGATGGGACCGGGCAGACCATCGTCATCGTCGATGCCTTTGGCTCGAACAGTATCGTGTCCGATGCCAACCTGTTTTCTCAACTGAATGGACTACCTGCGCTCACGCCATCGAACTTCCAGATTGTGGAGCCGACTGGGCCCGCGACCTGCACAGCTACGAACGGGTGCATCGCAGGAAACTGGCAGTTCGAGACGACGCTGGACGTGGAATGGGCACACGCGATTGCGCCAAATGCCAAGATCGTTCTGGTGTTGGGAGCAGACAACTCATTTACCAACCTCGATCTTTCCAACCTTGCTGCGATCCAGAATGGATTCGGCAACGTGATTTCGAACAGCTTCGGGATTTCAGAGATAGCGCTGAAGGAGCTAGATCCGTCGGAGCTGGTGGTAGAGAACGGGATTGCGCAGATCGCTGCGGCATTGGGCATCTCGCTGAACGTATCCACCGGCGACAGCGGGGATGAACTGATCACGAATAATGCCGACTTCGGCATCAACGCGGTCTCCGTCAATGCAAATGCCGACTCTCCGTATGCGACGGCGATTGGCGGTACGAGTACGTTTCTCGACGCCCACAACAACATCAAATTGCAGACGGGATGGGGTTTGAACCTTGCACGAATCGCCAACGCGAATCCGAATCCTCCGGTGATTCCTCCACTCCTCTTTGGTTTCCAGTCCGGTTCGGGGGAGGCACCAGCGTTGTCTATGCCAAGCCCAAGTTCCAAAAGAGCCTGAAGGGCAAGTTCCGCCTGCTGCCGGATATCTCTATGAATGCGGATCCGCAGACCGGCAACGAGGTCGTTGTTTCACCCGACGGCAATCCCGCGAATGTAACGGTGTTGGTATTCGGGGGTACGAGCCTTTCTTGTCCGATGTTCTCTGGCTACTGGGCGATTGCGAACCAGGCTGCCGGAGGAGGGTCGCTCGGACAGGCGGCGCCGATTCTTTATGAGTTGTCTGAGGGCGCGATCATAGACGTCAATGTGACACCAGTCGATACGCTGCTGAACGTATCGGGACTTATCATCGATCCGCCGAACAGTCCGATCTTTGAGAGTCAGTCTGCTCTGGCACAACCGTTGGAGAACACGAAGCTGTTTGTGAGTGCGTTGTACAACAGCCCGAGTTCGACTCGCTGGGATGTGTTGACGTTCGGAACGGACTCATCGCTGGTTACGGGCCCCGGTTGGGACAACGTGACTGGACTGGGTACGCCGAATGGAGCGACGTTCATCAACGACGTTGTTAAGGCTGTGCAGTAGAAACAGAATCAGATCGTTCAGGGTCGGTTTTATCTGGCCGGAGTTCTCAGGCGAAACGATCCGCCTGAGGCTCCGGCCGGAAGCACGTCCATCTTTGAATCATCAATGAGGACATTTATGAACACTTCCCGTTTGTTATCCTGGGCGATCTCTGCCCCGTTTGTCATCACACCGTTGGTACACGCCACCCAACAGAAGCACATCGATGTACACAAGAAAGGAACGACCAGTATGGCCCAGGCCAGAGCACTGGTTGAGGCCCCTGAGACTTCCGCTCTCTATTCGATGAAGCCGAGGGCGATGCGGAAGCAGATGCCGAAGCCGTCGTTGGGCAGATTGCACGCGGAACTGAATCAAGCGACGAGCGCCGGTCTGGTATTTGGCGGCTTTCCTATAGTGGCTCCCGATAAGACGTTTACCGGCTTCGACGCTCTGGATTCGAGAGACTCGGGTATAGCCAATGGATTTGTTGTGGAACCACCGGACCAGGGTCTCGCAACCAATGGCGAAGAAATTCTGGAGCCGGTGAATCTGGCGCTGCGGGTGTTTACGAAGACGGGAGCCGCGTTGACTCCGCCCGTGAGTCTGAATGCGTTCTTCGGCGTGCCGACGGCACCGAACCCGGACGGTACGACGGACCAGTTGTCGGATCCGCGTGCGTTTTACGACTGGGAGTCGAAGCGCTGGTTTGTGACGATCGTGGAGTACGCCACCACGCCTGCGGGTAACTTGAGTGGAGGGTCGGAGGTGCTGGTTGCGGTCAGCGATACGAGCGATGTTCTGGGCAGCTTCACGGTGCAGTCGGTCGATGTGTCGGACGCAAACTTTGGTCAGTGCCCGTGCCTGGGAGACCAGCCGTTGCTGGGCTTGAACAAAGATGGGGTGTATCTGAATACGAATGAGTATTCGAACAAGACGGGGTTCTTTCAGACGGCACTGCTAATCGCGCTGAGCAAGCGGGACCTGATCGCGGGTTCGTCGAGCGTCTCCGCTGCGGGCTTCGATGGTCTGCCGCTGGCCGAGGGGCAGGCGTTTTCGATTCAGCCTTCGTTCCCCTCGCCGGGGACGGTGACGACGGAGAATCGCGGGACGGAGTTGCTTGTCAGTTCGCTCGACTTCAACGGCACGGTGGACAATCGCCTGGCGGTGTGGTCTCTGACTAATACTCAGAGTTTGAATGAGAGTGTGCCCAACCTGAATCTGCAGGTGACGGTTATTCCGACGCAGGAGTATGGACAACCGGTTCCGGCGGTACAGAGAGCTGGAAGCTATCCGCTGGGTCAATCGCTGGGAGAGCCGGAGGAGGCGATCGACACGGGCGACGACCGCATGATGCAGGTGTTTTACTCGCAGGGCAAACTTTACGCGGCATTGAATACGGTCCTTCTCGATCCGAAGGGAGGCGGACCGCGTACGGGTGCTGCCTGGTTTGCGATCGAGCTGAATGCCACGTTCAGTTCTGTTTCGGCGAAGATCTGGAAGCAAGGATTGATCGGGATCGCTAACGGTACAGTGATGTATCCCGCGTTCGCGGTGAACGCCGAAGGCAACGGTGTGATCGCCTTTAGCTTTACGGGCGAGAACTACTTCCCCAGCGCGGGTTACGTGGATTTCAGCAAGGGGAGCGTTTCGCCCAAGGTGCATCTGGCCGGGATTGGTCAGACACCGGACGATGGGTTCTCCGGCTACCCGGAGTTTGGGGGCGGAGGAGTGGGTCGCTGGGGCGATTATTCCGCGGCGATGGTGAGTCCGAACGGAGACCTCTGGATGGCTGCGGAGTATATCCCGAATACGTTCTCTCGCCCACGGACCACCTTCACCAACTGGGGTACGTTCATCTACCAAGTGCATTGAGACGAGTGCGGGCGTTCTGACGGGCGCCCGCACTTTTATATTTTGGTGGGGTTTCGTTGAGAGTTTCGGATGCTGCTATTCGTGAGGCTGATGGCGGTCTTCCGGCGAGGCGTAGTGAGTCGCGATGTCAGACGCGGTGATATCGATTCTGGAGCTTGCCGTGATGGTGTGTGCGATCTGCTGATCGGTGTGCCCCTGCTTGCGGAGAGTTTCAATCTCATCACTGATCATGCCGACGAAAGACTGGATGGGAAACATCTCGGCTCCTAATCCTGCGAGTTTACGGAGCGCGTTCTGGGCGCGGAGGGCTTCTTCGATTGGGTAGCTCTTGCTTTCGACGGGCATGGGATCTCCTTCGGTTGGATTCGTTCGGGGACCAGGAAGGGCGGGCTTGTCCTGATCAGTATGGCCCGATCAGATGCAGGCGGAGGCCTTAGAGGGGCGGGTTTCGCACGATGTCAATTCTGAGGTTGCTACTTTTCGATGGGATGGAGGGATTCTTCCGGGGCGTCGGTGGGGCTCTCGAAGTCTAATTTGTAACCGTCGGGGTCCGGGAGGATGGTGACCCACATCGCGTTACCAACGAAGGGGCGTTGGGGCTGAAGACCTTGTGAGAGCGCTGCGTGGTAGATGGCGAGCGCGTCTTTGCATTGGAAGCAAAGGGAGACGCCCTCGCCTAGTTTGCCGGATGGACGTCTTTCGGGGCTGAACTGCTGGAGCATGAGGGCTGCGCCTTCGAGTTGAAGCCAGCACCAGCGCAGCTTGCCGTCGTCGATCCACTCTTTCGTCTTTTCAAAGCCCAGGCCGTCGACGTAGAAGCGGAGGGACGCTTCGAGGTTCGAGACCCAGAGGAAGGGAACTACCTGCTGGATGTTGGGAGCGAGTTTTTCCGGATAGGTTTCGACGGTCATAGGGGAGGCTCCTGTTGGTTATGCGGGAGGCTCTTCTTTCTTTTCGACGGCGAGGAGGGGTTGCCAGAGTTCGATGCGATTGCCTTCGGGGTCGGTGATCCAGGCGAAGCGGCCGTAGTCGGAGTCCTCGCGATGGGGGTCGATGGGGATGTTCTCTGCTGCGAGTTGGGCGAGGAGTTCGTCCAGGTTATCGACGCGATAGTTGACCATGGCTTGCTGTTGGCCTTTCTCGTTGCCCTTGCCGAAGTAGGGGGTGTCTTCGGGAAAGAGAGACCAGATGGTCATTCCGGTGGTGGCGGGGACCTCGTCGGTCCAGAGGAGGGTGGCGCCACCGTATTCGGAGAGGGTGAGGCCGAGGTGTTTGGCGTACCAGGCGGAGAGGGTTTTGGGATCGCGTGCACGAAGGAAGATGCCTCCAACGCCGGTGACTCGGGCCATGCTGTTGCCTCCTTGATTTGAAGACGAGTATATACATGGGAATTCCGGGGATGCGAGATGGAGGGACCAATTCGCCGAATGTTGACGCTGGGGAGAGTGTCCGAGTATGCTCCTCGCAAGTTGATGGGCCCGGGAATCTGCGCGACATCATGTGTCGGCTCGTGTGCTTGCTCTCGACTACTCCTGCGCACAACTTAGAGATGCTGTCGCGAATCCCGAATCATTTTTTCCGAGGAGATTGCGATGGCTACAACACAGCAGGCGACCCCACACGGGCGAGAGATTAATCCAGATATGTTGAATGCGCTTCTGGGGCGTGTGGTTCAGGATATGGGCGCGGCGATGCAGGCCCCGCTGATTCTGATTGGCGACAAACTTGGACTCTATCGTGCGATGGGGGATGGAAAGCCGGTGACTCCGGCGGAGTTGGCGAAGAAGACAGGCACCGCGGAGCGCTATGTGCGCGAGTGGCTGAACGGGAATGCGGCTGGAAAGCTGGTGGAGTTTGACGCTGCGAAGGGCGAGTATTTTATGACACCCGAGCAGGCGCTGGTGCTGGCGCTGGATGACACGCCGGTGCATCTGCCGGGGTTTTATCACATGCTGGCTTCGCTGATGAAGGATGAAGAGAAGCTGACGGAGATCTATCGCACGGGCAAGGGGATGGGTTGGCACGAGCATGAGAAGGGCTTGTTTGAAGGGTGTGAGCGGTTTTTTCGACCGACCTATCTTGCGAATCTTGTTTCCAGCTGGATCCCTGCTCTTGAGGGAGTGGAAGCGAAGCTGAAGGCGGGGGCGCGGGTTGCGGATATTGGCTGTGGACATGGAGCTTCGACGCTGCTGATGGCGAAGTCTTATCCAGCTTCGAAATTTTTCGGGTTTGATTATCATGGGGCGTCGATAGAGACGGCTCGTGCAAAGGCAGAGGCCGCGGGGCTCGCGGATCGGGTTACGTTTGAGGTGGCTTCTGCGAAGGCGTTTCCGGGGAAGGACTATGATCTGGTGGCTTTCTTCGATTGCCTGCACGATATGGGTGATCCGGTGGGGGCGGCCAAGCATGTGAAGACGACGCTGGCACCGGGTGGGACGTGGATGATTGTGGAGCCGTTTTCCAATGACGATGCGGCGGCGAATCATAATCCGGTGGGGCGGATCTACTACTCCGCTTCTGCGACGGTCTGCGTGCCTTGCTCGCTGGCGCAGGAGGTTGGGCTGGGGCTGGGGGCGCAGGCGGGTCCGGCGAGGATCGAGAAGGTTGTGCGGGAGGGAGGGCTTACGCACTTCCGTAAGGCTGCGGAGACGCCGTTCAATATGGTGTTTGAGGCGCGAGGTTGATGGGGAGGGCTGACGGCTTTTACTGCTTTTCTTTTGTCTTACTTTACTGCTTTTCTACGACGACCGCGGTGCCGTAGGCGAGGACTTCGGTGACGCCGTTCATGAGCTCGTTGGCGTCGTAACGGAAGGCGATGACGGCGTTGGCACCGAGCTGGGCGGCGTGGAGAGTCATCATGGCGTAGGAGTCCTGACGGGTCTTCTCGCAGAGTTCGGTGAAGAGAGTGATGTCGCCGCCGACGATCGTCTGGAGGCCCGCGCCGATGGTGGCGACGATGTTGCGCGAGCGTACGACGATGCCGCGGACGATGCCGAGGTTCTGGACGATGTTGTAGCCGGGGAGCTCGAGGGCGGAGGTGACGAAGGCCGGGTTGATGGAGTTCGCGGGGGGCGGGTAGGTCGACATTTGAAGCAGGCTCCTGAGTTGCTGGAGAAGATACGGATTGAGGTTGGATTTGGTTCCGGATCTGCCAGTCGATGGGGATGCTGACTAGTCGATGTGGAAGAGCTCGTCGATTGGCGACATGAGCTGATCGGGGTCTTTGCCGCTGGTCGCGACGAAGAAGTCTTTCATCTCAGATTGCCAGAGGGCGTTGATGGGTTCGTCGCGCATTCTGGTCTGGGCCAGCTGGAAGTTTTCGGTTTCGAGGTAGCCGATGAGCTGGCCGGTGGGCGTGAGGAAGAGGGAGTAGTTGTGCCAGCCGGTACGCTGGAGAGCGGCGATCATGTCGGGCCAGACGGCTGCGTGGCGGCGGCGGTACTCTTCGAGGCGGTCGGGATTGATTTGGAGGAGGAAACAGACTCTTTGTTTGCGGGGCTGGTCTTGTGCGTTCAAGGATTACTCCCGGTTTGTTTTCCGTTCAGGCTCGGAGGTTGGCGACGAGTTTGGTGACGGCTCCCGAGTCGATGGTTCTGGCGGCGAGGGCGATGCCGTTGGGGAGGTCGAGGGCGAGGTCTGCGGCGACGAGGACGGCGGCGGCGTTGAGCAGGACGATGTCGCGACGGGGCCCGAGTTCGCCGGAGAAGATGGCGGTGAGGATGGCGGCGTTGGTTTGTGCGTTGCCGCCCTGGAGAGTTTCGATTGGGGAACGCTGGAGGCCGAGGTCTTCGGGGGTGAGGGTGGCGATGGTGATGGCGCCGTTGTGGACTTCGGCCAGCTGGGTGGGGCCGCTGATGGAGACCTCGTCCAGGCCTTTTCGCGGAGGGTGTTGCCGTGGACGACGAAGGCGTGATGAGTGCCGAGCAGAGACATGGCTTCGGCGACGATGGGCACGAGATGCGCGGCGTATACGCCCATGACCTGCGCGGAGGCTCCTGCGGGGTTGGTGAGGGGGCCGAGGATGTTGAAGATGGTGCGGACTCCAAGAGCGCGGCGGACTGGCATGACGGCCTTCATCGCTGGATGAAGGCTGGGGGCGTGGAGGAAGGCGAAGTGATGGGTGCGCAGGGCGGTTGCGGCTTGTTCGGGGCTTAGATCGACGGGGATCCCGAGGGCCTCGAGGACGTCGGCGGAGCCGGTCTGGGAGGTGACGGCGCGGTTGCCGTGTTTGGCTACCATGAGGTTTGCGTCTGGGGTGGCTGCTGCGACCAGGGCGGCGGCGGTGGAGATGTTGAAGGTACCGCTGGCGTCGCCGCCGGTGCCGCAGGTGTCGACTAGATTGCTGCGCTCGGCGTTGGTGAGGGGGATGGGGGTGACGGCGGTGCGCATGACGTCGACGAAGCCGGCGATCTCGGAGGCGGTTTCGCCGCGGGCTGCGAGTGCTCCGAGGAGTGCGGCGATCTCGAGGTCGGTGAGGTCGCCGGCGAGGATCTGCTGCATGAGTTCGCGGGCTTGTTCGCGGGTGAGTGGGGAACGGGCTTCGATGATCTGCTTGAGATGGGGCTGGGGCGGCATCGGTTTAAAGCGTAGCAGGTGGGTGGTGACTCGCGGGCTTGATTGTTGGTCCTGGGCGATCGATGTTCTTGGTTTGCTGGCCGAGAACATCCGGGGTGAACATGATGTTGAGAAAGCCGCGGTTTCAGGGAACTACGAGGCTAAGTTTGGATCGCTGGTCGGCAAGATTGTCTCAGAATTGCCGAACTCGTTCGGAATCATCTATGCGCTGACACCGATTGGCTCACGAACTTCAGTTGCCACAGGCAAGGCTCTCGGTCATACAGCCATCTGAATTTGAAGGAGAGACGACGAGGCTGGTTTGAGGCCAGATTCGAAGCTCGCGAAATTGCCACTCGCGGCAGTCCAAGAGCGAAGCGAAGGACGGGGATTCGAGCTCACTTCATGAGCACTGTCAGGGGAGCGGCTCCGACAGACGGCATCGAGTTGATCAGGAAGCGATTTCCATCGCGGGAGACGGCATATTGGAACAGCACGATACGCGGTGCGATGATTCGCGTCTGGAAAAGGACGTGGGGAACGCCTACCACCGGCTCGTCATGCGAGGTGTCGATTGCTACCGCCATAAGCTTTTTGTCCATGGTGATATAGAAGAGTTCTTTCCCATCCGCACGCCAGCGCGGTTGTGAGCCGCCATGATTGGATATCTGGATTCGCCGGCCGGGCCTGGGGAATCGGCCTACATACACTTCAGAATCCTCCCCAGAGCCCGACGACCCAAGTCCGGTGAAGGCGATCCATTTCCCATCGGGAGAAAACTGGGCTTCTGCACCCGGTGCGTAGGCTCTCTGCGAATGGTTACTGAAGTCAAGAAAATCCAGCTCCGGCCCAATATCCTGAAAATTCATGTAGACGAGAAAACGCCCGTCCGCCGACCAGTCGTTGGGAATCAGAAAGTCGGACGCCGCGAGTCGCTCCAGTTTGCCCGAACCATCGGTAGCCGCAACGTCGATGTACTGGGAAGTCCTGGCATTGTTTCCTACATATGCCACCCTTTTGCCGTCAGGCGAGAAAACCGGAAATACTTCTGTCCCTCCATCTGAGACGCGGGTGCTTGTACCCCTGGCGAAATCGTAAATATGGATGTAATGCTTGCCGTTGCGATCATCGTCGGAGGAGATTGCGAGCAGAGCGCCATTGCGGGAGAGAGCAGGATCGCGGTACCCGGTTCTGGGTAGTTCTTCCAGTTCTTTACCAGTACGGTCAAACCAGGAGAGCCTGGAAACGCTTTCGGTTGCTGACTGGAAGACCACTACACCGTCGTTCGAGATGGAGAATCCCGCGCGGGAAAAGGCTGGTGACTGTTCCAGTTCCTGTCGCGAGACAGCCTCCGGCGGACCCGTAGTCTGCAGCCGTTTGAGATTGAACGGCTGCGCCATGAGGCTGCGGTCACGGACGTAGTAGAGGCGCGAGGACGCGAACTGAGTATTCCCGACGATCTCGGAAGAGATCAATTTGGTTTCATGCGTAGTTAGAGAGCCCACATAGATTCCCTGCTTTTGAAGGGAGTTAGAGCTCCCGAGCATGAAATATATAAAGTGGTCTCCATCCGGAAGAGCGGACGGCCAAAATATCGTGCCCTCCGGCGCGCTACCCATGGTGACCGGCTGCGGTTCTCCACCCAAGGCTGATACCTTCGAAATTCCAAGGATGGACCCACCGCCGGACGTGTTCCGATATCCAGCGAAGATAATCGTGCCCCGATTGTTCCATGCCCCGCCAGCCCCACCGGGTGCGTCGCATAGGATCTGGACGGCGCCGCTGCTCGGATCAACGCTCTTCAGTTTGGACGCCTGGAAGAAGCCTACCTGACGACTATCCGGTGACCAGAATGGGAACGTGGCGCCTTCCGTGCCAGTCAATTGCTGCGCAGCTCCAGCGGCCAGGGATCGGATCCATAAAGCGGTGCCGCCATCCAGTGCGGCAGCCACGAAGGCGAGTCGCCGGCCGTCGGGCGAGATGGAGAAATTGTAAGGAACGAACGAAGTAGAGAGCGGCGGAAGCAATGAAAGGTGAAGATGCCGACTCTCCGCCGACTGCAAGCTGCGCCAATGGGCAACTCCGAGCCAGGTCAGCAGGGCGATACACAGAGCCGCCAGTCCCCACGCAAATCGTTCGCGGCGACGCGGCGCGGGTTCAGGCGCTTTGGATAGGCCCCCTCCTCCGGAGATCCACTTCAGCTCTCTCGACAAATCTCGCGAGCTTTGCCAGCGCTCTTCAGGGTCTTTCATCAGGCAACGAAGCACCACATGTTCGAGCGCAACCGGAGTGAGAGACTGCAAACTGGCCAAGGGCTGCGGATCTTTTTCCAGAATGGCAGCCACGATACTAAGTCTTGATTCGCCGTTAAAAGCTCGCCTGCCCGATACCATCTCGTACAGTACGCAGCCAAAACTGAAGATGTCACTTCGGAAATCTGCTGGTCGGCCTTCAATCGACTCCGGAGCCATATACAAGAGTGTTCCCACGATTGTGCCGTGCTCAGTGAAAGAGGCGTAAGGCAAGGTTTGAGTGGACGCGTTCACCGTTGGGGGAGCCTGAGAGGGGATCGGCGCTGGAGTAACGCCACGTAATGTTGTGGTGACAGGCTTGGCCAGACCGAAGTCCATCAGCTTTGCGCCAGATTTGGTGAGCATGATGTTGCCAGGCTTCAAATCGCGATGGATGATTCCCTCGCGGTGAGCTTTGTCGAGAGCATCGGCGATCTCCACGCCTATCTTCAGGGACAACGGCAAGGGCAGAGGGCCAGCGCTCAATCGAACAGCGAGGGTTTCACCCTCCAAATATTCCATGACGATGAAATCGGTCCCGTCCTGAGAGCCGATGTCGTACAGACAGCAAATATTGGGATGTGTGAGCAAGCAGACGGCTCGCGCTTCGCGCTCAAAGCGTTGTTTCAGACCAGGATCGAAAGAAAGGTGAGTTGAAAGAATTTTGACGGCGACGTCTCGTCCAAGGCGCGTGTCCCGGGCGCGATACACCTCCCCCATTCCACCAGCACCGACCGGTGCGAGGATTTCGTACGGACCGAGTCTGGTGCCGGAGGTCAAGGCCATAATCTGCGAATGTGGATTATATCCTCAGGTCCAGATGAGATGCGCATGCGTTTTGGTGTTGTTGCGTGTCCCGTCGCTCTCAGGAAGTCCTTACCCCTCAACGAAAAGTCGGCTGCATGCCCGAGTGATCTCTTTGCAGACCATTGGCGGCGCCTCGCGGGGTGCTCCAATTAACGATCTGTTCGGAACCATTCGGTTATGCCCGTAAAGTCTGTGTTCTCGGAAACTTCGGTCATTCCTTCTCAACTGACCTACGACCCAGAACCCCGTTGCGTGTGGAACATTCCCTCAGCGACTGAAGCCGTATGGAGAGGATTGGGTCTTATGGCGTGGCTGAAGCCACGCCCCCTCCAAAGCCACGGCACTTCCAGTTTCAATGTTCTTCTTCAGGATTTTGAGATGACGGTGAAGGGGCTGGGTTCGTTTTGGGGGCCGAGGAAGGCTGGGCGACGAAGATTGGTGGAGGAGAAGGCGTGTGCCCATGCAGGGGATTGGAGTTCGGGCATGGGTTTGGCGGCGAAGAGTTTGCGGCATTGTTTCGCGGTCCAGCGAGCCCAGGTTTTGGATTTCTTGCGGCGGGCGCTGTCGGTGGAGATGCCGGTGCCTGCGTACATCTGGGGGTAGAGCTTGGAGAGAAACATGAAGGCTACGCGGGCACGGAGGGTGGGGGTGCAGGCGCTGCGCTGCCAGATGGAGGACCAGTCGTAGAAGCGGTCCCAGACTTTTTGGGTGCGCTGGCTGATCTCGGCGGAGCTCATGGAGGGGTGTGGGGTGAACATCTTGGGGCGGATGGCGGTGGGAATGAGCCAGTAGCGGGTGATGGGGATGTCGCCGGTTGGTGTTGCGACGACTTCGGGAGCCTTGGCTTGCTCTTTTCCCAGCGGGCGAAGTCGACGGTGCCGGGGAAGGGCGTCATCATGACGAACTGGGCGAAGGTGACGCCGGCTTTGAGGGCCATCTCGACGGTGGCGTCGAATGTGGCGGGCTTGTCGGTGGGGAGGCCGAAGATGAAGGAGCCGAGGACGTGGACGCCGTGCTTTTTGAAGGTTTGGAGCTGGCGGGCTAACGCTTCGCCGGAGTAGTTGAAGTCTTTGAAGACGGCCTTGAGGCCTTCGGGGGTGACGGCTTCTACGCCTACGAGTGCGCCTTTGATGTTGGCTTTGCGCATGGCGTCGAGGTACTCGCCGTCTTCGCCGGCTTCCATGGTGATTTGGGTGAAGAAGACCATGTCTTTGGGGAGCTTTGCGAGCTCGGCCATGAGGTGGAAGCGTTCGGCGCGGATGGCGGTGAGCTCTTCGAGCTTGGCGATGTTGTTCTGCTCGCGTGCGAGGCGGAGGTCGGTGAGGGTGACGGGGTAGAAGTTGTCGTCGGCGAGGGCAATGAAGCGGAAGCCGATCTGGCGGAGGTTGACGATCTCGTCGATGACGGACTGGAAGGGGCGCTGGCGGGGTTGCTGGCCGTCGGTGCGCCAGACGCTGCAGAAGGAGCAGTGCTTGGGGCAGCCACGGATGGTCTGGACGGAGGCCCACATGTACTTGTCGCGGGGCATGAGATCCCAGCGGGCGGCGAGGAAGTCGGTGCCGCTGATGCGGCCGCCCTCGTAGATGGGCTGGGTGGGGGCGCCGGCGAGGCAGTCGGTGACGACTTTGCCCCAGGCGATGTCGCCATCACCTTTGACGACGGCGTGAGCCTGGCCGCGTTCGAAGGCCTCTTCGGGAAAGAGGGTGGCGTGGATGCCGCCGTAGATGACCCAGGCTCCTCGCTCGCGGGCGATGCGACCGACCTCGTAGCCACGGAGGGCGTTGCCGGTGTGAACGCTGATGCCGACGATGTCGCCGGACTGGATGGATTCGGGGAGGATTTGTTCAATGGACTCGTCGATGAGGATGGGGTCGCCTGCGAGGGAGGGTGTGGCAGCGGCGAGGACGAAGAGCCAACGAGGGGTGATTACAGCGGTCCCAAAGGAGTTGTCGCTGGGATTTACGAGATGAACACTCAAGAATCCAACCTTTTCGTGCGCGTGGGTTCACACAGTGTTTGAGAGTGGAACGAATCAGCGCGTAGCTGCGGCTGGGCCCTGAGTGCCGGCCGGGAAGATTCCCGCCGGACTATGTTGTCTACCATACAGACGCGATGTAGCTGCTAAGGATAGCTTTAGCCGAAGCATTGAGTTCGATAAACGCACGGATGTGCGAGTTTGCGATTGCGGGTGATTGTTGGAGTCCGCTACACTTCTCGCGCGAGCGTAATTTCAAAGGCATTCATGAAAATTCACGAGTATCAGGCAAAAGAGATTCTGCGGAAGTACAGTGTGCCGGTTCCGGGCGGCGAGATGGCGACAACCCTGGAGCAGGCAGATACGGCTGCGAAGAGCTTGTTTGGCGCGGGGAACAAGGTCGTCGTGGTGAAGGCGCAGATTCATGCCGGTGGACGAGGCAAGGGCGGCGGCGTGAAGCTGGCGAGGACGCTCGAAGAGGCGAATGCGGCTTCGAAGGCGATTCTCGGGATGCAGCTTGTGACGCATCAGACGGGGCCTGCCGGGCAGAAGGTGCAGCGGCTGCTGATTGAAGAGGGATCGGCGATCGAGCGGGAGCTTTATCTCGGGTTGGTGCTGGACCGGGCTTCGGCGAAGGTGGTGTTTATGGCCTCGCAGTCGGGTGGGATGGAGATTGAAGAGGTGGCGCATGCTACTCCGGAGCTGATCTATAAGGAGTACATCGATCCGGCGGTGGGTTTCGCGCCTTATCAGGCGAGGAAGCTGGCGTTCAAGCTGGGGTTGAAGACGACGCAGATCAATGATGCCGTGAAGTTTATGACCGGCTTGTATAAGGCGTTTGTCGAGACGGATTCGACGTTGATGGAGATCAATCCGTTTATAACGACGAAGGATGACAAGCTGCTGGCGCTGGATTGCAAGATCAACTTTGATGACAATGCGATGTTCAGGCATAAGGATTTGAAGGAACTGCGGGATCTGGCGGAGGAGGATCCGCTGGAGGTTGAGGCGAGCAAGTTTGCGCTGAACTACATCAAGCTGGATGGCACGATCGCGTGCATGGTGAACGGCGCCGGACTGGCGATGGCGACTATGGACATCATTCAGTACGCGGGTGGGAGTGCGGCGAACTTCCTCGATGTAGGTGGCGGCGCGAACCAAGAGCAGATTGAGAATGCGTTCGGGATTTTGTTGAGTGATCCGAATGTGAAGGCGATCTTCATCAATATCTTCGGTGGGATTCTGCGCGTGGATGTGCTGGCCCAGGGCGTGGTGAATGCCGCGAAGAAGCTGGGCGTGAAGATACCGATCATTCTGCGGCTGGAAGGTACGAACGTGGAAGAGGGCCGGAAGATTCTGGCGGACTCGGGATTGAATTTTCAGGTGGGAACGACGATGAAGGAAGCCGCGGATCTTGCTGTGGCTGCTGCGAAAGGTGGCAAGTAATGGCGGTTTTGGTTGATAAGAATACGCGGCTGATTGTGCAGGGGATTACAGGGCGTGAGGGGACTTTTCACGCGAAGGGCTGCGCGGAGTATGGGACGAAGGTGGTGGGTGGGGTTACGCCGGGTAAGGGTGGGACCACGCATGAAGGCTGGCCGGTGTTCAACACCGTGGAAGAGGCGGTGAAGGAGACGGGCGCGAATGTGTCGGTGATCTTTGTGCCGCCGCCGTTTGCTGCGGATGGGATTCTGGAGGCTTCGGCTGCGGGTGTTCCCCTGGTGATCTGTATTACTGAGGGGATTCCTGTTCTCGATATGGTGAAGGTGTGGGAGTTTGTGAAGGCAGCTGCAGCAAACGGCAAGGGGACGCGGCTGATTGGTCCGAACTGCCCGGGAGTTATTTCGCCGGGTAAGGCTAAGGTCGGGATTATGCCGGGGCGGATTCATAAGGAAGGCTCGGTGGGGATCGTTTCGAAGTCGGGCACGCTGACGTATGAGGCGGTGTACCAGTTGACGACGCGGGGGATTGGGCAGTCTACGGCGATTGGGATTGGGGGCGACCCGATTATTGGGACGACTCATATCGATGCGCTGAAGCTGCTGAATGAGGATCCGGAGACTGAGGCGATCATCATGATTGGTGAGATCGGCGGGTCGGCGGAGGAGGCTGCGGCGAAGTACATCAAGGAGCATGTGAAGAAGCCGGTGGTTGGGTTTATTGCCGGGCAGACGGCTCCTCCGGGACGACGAATGGGTCATGCTGGTGCGATTATCTCTGGTGGCGAAGGGACGGCCGCGGAGAAGATGAAGGCGATGACCGAGGCGGGGATTACGGTGGTGAAGTCGCCGTCGGAGATTGGCGAGGCTATGGCGAAGGTGCTGGGGAAGGCTTAGCGTCTTCGTTTGCGATTGCAGATGTGGCAGGGAGGAGAAGCCCCTTCTGCCGCAGTTGATTTAGAGACCCAAGGCTTTGGGGTCCCTAGATGCAGAGGCGACTGCAACGGCAACTGCAAATGCAAATGCAAAATACAGGGATCTCTCCACTGCGCTGCTCACGATGAGACTGTGAGCAGCTTCGGTCGAGATGACGCGGTTTATGGTTTGCAGGAAGAAAGCAACAGCAACAGCAAAAGCAACAGCAACAGCAACAGCAAAAGCAAAAGCAACAGCAAAAGCAACGGCAACGGCAACAGCAACGGCAAAAGCAAAAGCAACAGCAAAAGCAACGGCAACGGCAACAGCAACGGCAACAGCAACGGCAACAGCAACGGCAAAGGCACAGGCAAAGGCAGGAGTTCTTCGCTCTGCTCAGAATGGCGAGATTTTATAGGGTGTCGAGAGAGATGAAAGCCGCAGAGGGAATGCTCTGCGGCCTTTCTTGTTGGTGAGTGCTGATCACTTCTTTGCTAGGGGAGTGCTATTTGACTGGATTGCCGGTGGTGTCGCGGTACTCGATGGGGCCGAGGTTGAGTTTCTTGAGGCCGGGTTCGATTTTTGCGCGGTCGCCTACGGCCATCAGGATGAGCTGGTCGGGGTGGACGTCGGTTTGGGCGGCCTTCGATACTTCGGCGGGTGTGACGGCTTCGTACCTGGCTGGTAGCTTGGCGAAGTAGTCGAGGGGGAGGCTGTAGACGAAGAGTTGACGGAGACCACCTATGGAGGCCTTGGTGGTTTCAAAGTCTCCGGGGAGTGAGTGGAGGAGCGAATCTTTTGCCAGTTTGAGTTCGGCTTCGGTGGGTGGCTCGGTGCGGATGCGGTTGAGCTCGAGCATGAGTTGCTTGGCAGCGGGTGCGGTGACGTCGGTGCGGACCTGGGCTCCGCTGTAGAAGGGCCCCCGGTGCGGTACATCATGAAGCCTGAGCTGGCGCCGTAGGTGTAGCCGTGTTCTTCGCGCAGGTTCATGTTGATGCGGCTGGCGAAGAGGCCGCCGAGTACATTGTTCATGATCATGACGGCGGGGTAGTCGGGCGTGGTGCGGGGAAGGCCGAGGCCGATGGCGAAGAGTGCGGTTTGGGGTGCGCCGGGCTTGTCGACGATGACGATCTTCAGTCCGGGCGGGGCTGGGGCGGGTGGGACTGTGGTGGTTGTGGCTGCGGAGCCGGACCAGGGAGCGAAGTATTTGTCGGTGAGGTGTTTGATTTCGGACTCGGTGACGTCGCCGGCGAGGACGAGCGCGGAGTCCTTGGGGCCGTAGTGGGCTTGCCAGAAGCTGGTGATGTCGTCGTGGGTGATGGATTTGATTCCGTCGGTGTTGCCGATGGAGCGGATGCCGTAGGGGTGGTCGCCGTAGAGGGTGCGGAAGCCTACGCGCAGGACGGAGGCTACAGGCTGGTCGCCTTCCTGGAGGATGGCGACGAGGCGTTGCTTGCGGATGCGCTCGACCTCGTCGGGGGCAAAGGCGGGGTGCTCGATGACGTCCGAGAGGAGGTCGAGGCCGGCTTCGGTGTTGTTGCTGAGCGCGCTGAGGCTGGCGTTGGCGCTGTCGACGTCGGCCGCGGAGGTGAGGGTGGTGCCGATCTGCTCGGCGTTGTCGGCGAGTGTGGTGGCGGAGCGCTGGGTGGTTCCTTCGGTGAGGAGGCGGGCGGTGAAGCCGGCGAGACCAGCTTTGGCCTGGGTGTCGGACTCGCTGCCGGCGCGGGCTACGACTGCGGCGCTGAAGACGGGGAGGGAGTGATCTTCGAGTAAGTAAACCTGAAGGCCGTTAGCGAGGGTGAAGATTTTGGGTACAGGGAGGTGGAAGGCGGTGGTTGGGCCGGGGGCGGGTGCGGTCTTGCGCCAGTTTTGTTGATCTTCGAACTGCGCGGTGTAGGGGGCGGTGAGTTTGACGTCGGCGTCGGTGTTGTCGGGACTGCGGGGGACGTCGTCGACTACCTTTTTGCCGGGGACGCAGTTTACGACGACGCTCTGATCTTTGCCGAGGTACTGCGTGGCGGCTTGCTTGACTGAGGCAACGGTTGCGGCCTGATAGCGGGCGATGTCTTTGGGGAGATAGCCGGGGTCGTCCAGGAACTGGTTGTAGCGGTCGAGGGTGTCGGCTACACCGCCGAAGCCTCCGAGACGCTGGAGACCGGTGATCTTGCCGGTGACGTCGACCGTGCGGGCCCGGTCAAGTTCGGCTTGAGTGGGGCCGTCCGATTGCAGGCTGGCTATTTCTTTCCAGAGCGCGGCTTCGAGGGTGTCGAGGGAGACGCCGGGTTTTGCGGTGATGTCACAGTCGGCGATGGAGCCTAGCTTGAGGGCGTTGAGATTGCAGGTGACGGTTTGGGCGACCTGCTGCTCGTAGACGAGCTTGCGGTAGAGACGGCTGGCTTTGCCTCCGCCGAGGATGTGAACGAGGAGATCGGTTTCGGCATCTCCCGAAGTGAAGACGGGAGGGGTGAGCCAGGCTACGGAGAGGCGCGGGAGCTGGACGGTGTCGGTGACGGTTGCGCGCTTTTGGGCAGTGATGGGTGGGGTTTTGGTGGTGACTGGCTCGACGGCCGGACCCTGCGGGATGGGGCCGAAGTACTTGGTGAGGAGTGCCTTGAGCTTTGCGGGATCGAAGTCGCCGGCGATGGCTATGCTGGCATTGTTCGGCGTGTAGAAGTGCTGGTGGAAGTCGCGGATGTCGTTGATGCGGGCGGCTTCGATGTCGGCGTGGGAGCCGATTACGGAGGCGTAGTAGGGGTGCTCGTGGGGGAAGAGCATGTGATAGGCCTGCTCGTCGGCGAGTGCGTAGGGTGTGCCTTCACCCTGGCGGCGCTCGTTGCGGACGACATCGCGTTGGTTGGTCAGCTTGATGCGGTCGAGGCCTTCGAGGAGGAAGCCCATGCGGTCGCTTTCGAGCCAGAGGCCGAGCTCGAGCTGGTTGCTGGGGAGGGTCTCGAAGTAGTTGGTGCGGTCGAAGTCGGTGGTGCCGTTGATGTCGGTGGCGCCTGCGCCTTCAAGGTATTTAATGTGGGCTTTTTCGCCGACGTGCTCGGAGCCTTCGAACATCATGTGCTCGAAGAGGTGGGCGAAGCCGGTGCGGCCTGCGCGCTCGTTAAGCGGGCCGACGTGGTACCAGAGATCGATGGCGACGAGGGGGAGGCGGTGGTCTTCGTGGGTGAGAATGACGAGGCCGTTGGGGAGAGTGTACTTTTCGTACTTGAGCTCGGGGAGTTTTAACGGCTTGGCGGCCGGCAGATTGTCGGCAGCGACTGCCATTGACGCGGTTGCGAGGCCGCAAAGAATCGCTGCTGCGGCAGTTTTCTTGAATGCGAACAGGGGTGCTTTCATCTTTTCTCCACGAAGGCTCGGCCAGGTCTTTGAGAGAGCGCCTGCTAACTCAGATTGCGACGGTGAAAGGATGATATCAACCTGGTGGGCAGATGACCTGAAGATATTGCGGTGTGGCGGCTTCCGGGTTTGTAT
This sequence comes from Tunturiibacter gelidiferens, assembly GCF_051013345.1. Lineage (GTDB taxonomy): Bacteria > Acidobacteriota > Terriglobia > Terriglobales > Acidobacteriaceae > Edaphobacter > Edaphobacter gelidiferens_A. The sequence continues at coordinate 6,397,693 of NZ_CP132939.1, read as the reverse complement.
ACTGCCGCAATGCGTCTCCTTTCGATCCCTTGCGTGCTAACGTTGGCTGCTGTGTGTGTGTGTTTGAATCCTGAGGCCGGGAATGCTCAGACTGGTGTCCAGGCGGTTTCGGTTTCTTTTCCTGCTGCGCGGTCCGCAAAGCCGCTGGATGGGCGAATGTTGCTGCTGTTGTCGAATGACCCGTCGGAGGAGCCGCGGATGCAGATCGACGACACGCCGCGAAGCCAGATGGTGTTTGGCGTTACGGTGGATGCGCTGAAGCCTGGCGAGAGCGTTGTGGTGGACGAGAAGGCGGCGGGATATCCCATCAGGAGTTTGAAGGACGTGCCGGCGGGGGATTACACGGTGCAGGCGGTGCTCGATGTTTATGAGACGTTCCATCGTGCGGACGGGAGGACGATCAAGCTGTCACCGGATCGTGGTGAAGGGAAGCATTGGAATCTGGCGCCGGGGAATTTGTATAGCAAGCCGGTGAAGGTGCACGTGGGTCAGGGTGGTGCGCCGATTGCGATCTCGCTGGATCAGGTGATTCCGCCAATTGTGCCTGAAGCGGATACAAAATATGTTCGACATATACGGATTCAGAGTGTGTTGCTGACGAAGTTCTGGGGGACGCCGACGTATCTGAGTGCGGTTGTGCTGGTGCCGGAGGGGTTTGATGAACATGTAGAGGCGCACTATCCGTTGATGATCTTTCATGATCACTTTGTGACGGGGTTCGACGATTTTCGAACGACACCTCCGGATCCGAACTTGAAGCCAAATTATTCGGAGCGGTTTCATCTTGCGGGGTATAACCGGATTCAGCAGGAGGAAGCTTACAGGGAGTATCAGCAGTGGACCAGTCCGAAGTTTCCCCGCGTTTTGATTATGAAGATCCAACATGCGAATCCTTACTATGACGACTCGTATGCGGTGAACTCGGCGAACCTGGGGCCGTATGGCGACGCTATTGAGACCGAGCTGGTTCCTGCGGTGGAGAAGCAGTTTCGCGGGATCGGACAGAGCTGGGCGCGGTTTATGTATGGCGGCTCGACGGGCGGATGGGAGTCACTGGCGGTGCAGATCTTTTATCCGGACCACTACAACGGGGCGTTTGTAGCATGCCCGGACCCGGTGGACTTTCATGCCTACATGACGCGGGATCTTTATAAAGACGAAAACATGTTTTATCTGCAGGGAGCGAACAAGCGAGTGGAACAGCCGGCGATGCGGGACTATCTGGGGCATACGCTGATCTCGATGAGGGACAACATTGCGTATGAGGCAGCGCTGGGGGATCATGGGCGGTCGGGCGAACAGTTTGATATCTGGCAGGCGGTGTATTCGCCGCAGGGGAAGGATGGGTATCCGGAGCCGATCTTCGATAAGGAGACGGGAGAGATCGACCATAAGGTCGCAGAGTATTGGAAGGAACATTACGATCTGAATGCGAAGCTGCAGCGGGATTGGGAGACGCTGGGGCCTAAGCTGCAGGGAAAAATCCACCTGTTTGTGGGCAGCGACGACACCTATTTTTTGAACGATGCGGTTTATCTGATGGAGGACTTTCTGAAGACGACTGGGACGTCTGGGCATGGCGTGGCCTATGGGGGCGAGGTGCTTTATGGGCCGAGAGCCGAGCACTGCTGGAACGGGGATCCGACGCTGCCGAATGCGTTGTCGCGGCTGCATTACAACACGATGTACCTGCCGAAGATCATGGATCGCATCGAGAAGACGGCACCGGCGGGGGCCGATGTCAGGAGTTGGCGGTATTAGGATCGAGAATACGTTTTTGCAAACTTAGCTTTGAAATCAGCAAAGAAGTCGGGATTTTTTCTGTTTCGATTGCTTTCAGGCTGCGCAGTATTCAGGTCAACGAAGATTAAAATGCACAGAAGTCGGCTCACATGCATCCAATTGAGGCAGCGGTGGAGATCGATTCTTGAGGCACGCCTTCCACTAAGCTATCCAATACGCCGGGGGACAAGACGTGCCACCAACCATCTTCGCTCCAGACGCACCGCTGATCAGTACTACTGATGCAGTCGCCTTCGAAGCACGCGTAGGGCTGACTGCCACACCTAAAACCCTCTCCCCGTGGCTCTTCTACGACGAGGCAGGATCGCGTCTTTTCGAACAGATCACGGAGCTGCCGGAGTACTATCTGACCCGGACTGAGCGTGGCATCTTTGCGGCCAATGCCGATGAGATCCTTTGCGAGGCTGCGCTTGGGCAGGGGCCGAGCGGAAAGCTTACCTTGATCGAGCTAGGTGCTGGAACTGCAACCAAAACCGGCATACTTCTGGCGGAAGCCGTTCGCCAACAGGGGAGTGTGGTCTACCAGCCTGTGGATGTGTCCGAGACGGCTCTTGCCGAGGCTAGTGAAAATATTCTCGCCAATATTCCTGGGGTTACCGTCCGCTCTCAGGTCGCTGACTATACTCGTGAGGCCCTTCCGCTCAACCGTCTCCCCGAGACGCGGACGCTGGCTCTTTACATTGGATCGAGTATTGGCAATTTCATGCCGGAGGATGCAAGGGATGTTCTTCGGAATCTTCGTGCCCAGTTGCTTCCCGGCGATACTCTTTTGCTGGGCACGGATTTGGCGCCCAACGGTGGCCCAAATGGGAATAAGACCGCAGCTACTCTGCTTGCCGCTTATGACGACGCCGCTGGAGTGACTGCGGCTTTCAATCTGAACGTGCTTACGCGGCTCAATCGTGACTTGAAGGCAGATTTCGCGTTGGCAAACTTCAAGCATCGGGTTTGTTGGAATCCCACTCAGTCACGCATTGAGATGCACCTGGAGTCGGTGATCGCTCAGCGGGTGCACATTCCTGCCAACTCCAGCGGTCCTGCGTTCGTGGTGGACTTCGCACGCGGCGAGACTATTCACACCGAAAACAGTTACAAATTCAACTCGGCTGCGGTGGAAGAGCTTCTATCATCGGCGAACTTCAAGAAGACCAAGTCCTGGGAGGATCCGCAGCATCTGTTTGCGGTCACGTTGGCGACTGCGGTCTGACTCAGAGGCTTCCGCGCCTGTACTCGCCGCTCTTCCCGCCGGTTTTGCGCATCAGTACCACTTCGCGGATTCGTATTCCTTTGTCGAGCGCCTTGGTCATGTCGTAGACGGTTAGCGCTGCGATTGAGGCTGCCACCATCGCTTCCATCTCGACGCCTGTCCCTGCGACTGTCGCTGCTGTGGCTTCGATCGCGACGCCACCTTCGACGATCTTTGTCTGTACGTCTACAAGGCTCAGGGCGATTTGATGGCACATCGGGATCAGGGTGGAGGTTTGTTTTGCCGCTTGAATTCCCGCGAACCGCGCTACTTCGAGGGGATTTCCTTTGGGATTTCGGGGCAGCGCCTCGAGCACCGTGTCGGACAGCTCGACGAACGCTGATGCCACGGCCTCGCGTCTTGTTGCCAACTTGTCGCTGACATCCACCATTTGCGCTTCGCCGGCCTGATCGTAGTGCGAGAGATGCAGCGGCACGGGCGAGCGGGGGAAGTCCGCATCGTTGCCGAGAGGTTCGGGGGCGTCATCCATGAGCTGTTCGGAGGTGTAATCAACGTCGTCCATCCCACAAGCCTACCGCAGGAGAATAGTAATGACATCCCCGGTCGCAAACTGATCTTTGTCAGGTGGGAGCACCGCATAGCAGTTCGCCCGCGCATTCGCGGCCAGGTCGCCTGACCCCTGCCACCCCACGAGCCGTACTTCTGGCCGGATCCGGTCCGGGGTCCATTTGGCGGGGAGCACACGCATCAGGCCAGCCTTTCCAGCAACCTCCTCTGCCAGCGTCGCTTGAAGAAAGCGCGGGCCTTGTACTCCGGCTCCGCCCATCGCACGGAGCATCGGTTCGACGAAACAATGGAAGGTCACTTGAGTCGAGACAGGGTTTCCGGGCAGGCCGAAGAAAAATTGCGCGGGGAATTGGTCGTTGGCTGGTAACCGTCCGAAGACGAGGGGTTTGCCCGGCTGCATCTTTACGCCAGTGAAGAAAAACTCTGCGCCGAGTCCTTGCAGCACCTCCTCCCCCAGGTCGTACTTGCCCATGGAAACGCCTCCGGAGAGCAGCAGAAGTTCACAATGGCGTGCCGAGCGAATGGTTTGTTCCAGATCAGGTCGCCGGTCCGGAGCAATCGGAAGCTGGATAGGTTCTCCGCCAGCTCGCCTGATCAGCTCGGCCAGACCGTAGCTATTCGAGTTTCTGATCTGGTGCGGCCCGGGCGTCGCTGCGAGGTCCACAAGCTCGTCTCCGGTTGCGACGATGGCTACTTTCGGCCTGCGAAAGATCTGTAGTTCTGCGTATCCACAGGAGGCGGCGAGAGCTATCTCCGCGCCCTCGATCCTAGAGCCAGAGGCCAATATTGTTTGGCCGGCCCGGGCCTCGCTTCCCTGGGGAACGATGTTGTCTCCGCTTCGAATCGTGTGTCCAGCAAGTAGGCGAATCGAGTTGTTGGTGCGTTCCACATGTTCGATCATCACGACAGCGTCGGCGCCTGCTGGAACTGGTGCGCCGGTCATGATTTCAATCGCGGCATTTCGTTCGAGCGTGTCGCCCTGCCACTGCTCACCGGCCCTAACCTGGCCGACTACCTTCAATGGGCCGAACGTGTCGGACGCCCGCACAGCAAACCCGTCCCGGGTTGACCGATTGAACGGCGGCTGATCGCGATCCGCGAGCACGGGCTCGGCCAGTACGCGGTCTCCGCAAGCCAGCAGCGCGAGCGGTTCGCCTGGCGGACGTGGAAGATCGGTTGCGTGTTGAAGCACCTTCGTCAGAGCCTCATCGAAACCGAGAACTGCGGCCGCTGACTGCATCCTCTTCTCCTTCAGCTATCAGCGTGACAAACGGAAAGGCCCCGAGCAGCGTCGCCCGGGGCCTTCCGCGTTTTCCGGCGATTATTTCTTTCCAGCTTTGAAGGTCGACTTTACCGGTGCACCGATGCCTTCGAGGATGCCCTTCACGTCCGCAGCATGCGATCCGTCCGGAGCCAGTTCAAGATACTGCTGATAGGCTTCGATGCAACCCGGAGGCGCTACGATCTTTTGGGTCTTGGGGTCGACGGTTGCCTGTGGAATGAGCGCCTGCCCCTTGATGTAATAAGCATCAGCTTTCTTCGGGTCAGCTGCAATTGCCTTGTCGGCAGCAGCACCTGCCTCGGTCAGTTTGCCTGAGTTGTAGAGGGTTGCGGCCTCGTTGAAGTAGTACATTCCGGCCTTTTCCGGTTGGGCCTTGGCAGCCTGCTCGTAGGCGTCGGAGGAGGCCTTGGCGTCACCCAGGCGGGCCTCTGCCTGTCCCAACTGGTTGTAAGCCACGCCGGCGGTTTCCGGGTTGGGCTTCTTGGCGGCAGCGTTCAGATCCGCAGCCTTCTTGTAGGAGGCAGCTGCGTCGGTGTACTTCTGCAGAATGGCCGGATCAGTCGGCGAGGTGCCAGCCGCTTTGGCTGCTTTTGCTGCGGTCTCTCCGCTACCAAGTTGAGCATCGCCAAGGGTGACCCACAGGATTCCCTCGTCTGGCTTGGTTTCGGTGGCCTGCTTCATGGCGGTGATTGCGGAGTCGTAGTTGCCTGCCTTATTGTCGGCGCGCGCCTGAGTTAGAAGAGCATTGAGGTTTTGAATCTTCGCGTTGCCGGCGACTACTTCTGCATTCTTCTTCTTGTACTCTTCGAGCGCCTTGCGATCTTCCGGGCTCATCTTGCTGAGGTACTCCGCGCGCGACATGTCGAAGTCGAGCAGCTTGTCCTCGTCCTTCGCAATCGGAACATTCTCGTTGAAGTCCAAGCTCTTATCTTCCTGGAAGACGAATACGACATAGGTCCCCGCGACGATGCCGGTTCCCTTGTAGTTTCCATCTTGATCGATCGGAAATTTGTAAGGGTACTTTCGATCCTTGGCGTCTGACGAACGATCCGTCGTGAGCCTGACTTCGCCCTTTGTAATGGGGAGGCCGGCGGGATTGAGAATGTGGCCGTGAATACTTGAGGTTCCCACTGGCGGAGCTGCTTGTGCTTTCAAGCGTGTGGGCTGCGCCATCGCCAGGATCGCCAGCAGAGAGGCTGCCAGGGTGCTTATCTTCCATCCGATACGTTTCATGCTCTTATCTTCTCCTGGCCCATTGATGCGGGCGTAAGTCTTCGTTGCAAAACAGGTCTTGCTTCCTCAAAATTTGATGCAAAATGCAGCGGTCACGCGACCGCATACGGTATGGGATCGACCGCTCCGGCCTCACGAAATGCCCGCAGTCGCAGAACGCAGCTCTCGCAAACGCCGCAAGCTTCGGTCTCGCCGGAATAGCATGACCAACTTACATGGAACGGTGCACCGAGTTCAACTCCCAACCGGACGATCTCGCTCTTGCGCATCTGGATCAGAGGTGTCACGACCTGAATCTGTCCGTCTTTGGTGCCCATCCTGATTAACTGATTGAACGCTTCATAGTAGGCTGGGCGGCAGTCAGGATACCCCGAACTGTCCTGTTCGACCGCCCCGATAAAGACCTTTTCCGCGCCCAGAACCTCGGCCCAGCTTACCGCGGCGGAGAGAAAATGCGCATTTCGGAAGGGAACATAAGTGATTGGGACTTCGTTTCCGATCGTCGCTTCCTTGCCCGCCGCCGGTACGGCAATTGAGGCATCGGTCAGCGCCGATCCTCCGATCCGGCGAAACAGGTCGATCTTGAGATGCAGAAGCTCTTTCACTCCGACGATGCGGGCTACATCCTGGGCGGAGTGCAGTTCCCTTGATTCCGTCCTCTGGCCGTAGCTGAAGTGGACGGCGAAGACGTCGTAGTCCCGGGCTGTGAGCGCGGCGCAGACGCTGGAGTCCATTCCGCCTGACAGGCAGAGTACGGCACGCGGGCGGCTCGGTTCAGCCTTCGTCATCGCCCGCCTCCAACTCGTGCTGTTCCGCTGGGGTCAGTTCATCCCCGGTCAACTCGCCGACGGACTCGCCGAGAATCTCCCTTGCGGTTTCTTCGTCCTGCTTGTGCACCAGTAAACGAGCTCGGAACGCGAGTGCGAGCAGGCTGTTCGCGTTCTCCCCTTGCAGGAAACATTCGATTCCCGCCGACTCGAGCATCCCTTTTGCCATCTGGGCGTTTACGGGCTCGAGAAACTTGCCTACCGTAACGAACTTGTCCGGATCGATTGCTGCATCGTGCTTTGAATCTGCCATCAAAAGCCGTCTTTCTTCTTACTTCGTATCGTACGACTGTAGGTGGAAGGTGATCGTTCCCCAGAACAGTCGTGCCTGAATCTGCACCGGCATGTGGCGTGCGTCGTCGGTATACCAGACCCAGATGTGTCCGCGATTTTTTACGATGCCCTCATCCGCGGTTGGCTCTACTTTTAGCGTCTGGAAGGTTCCGGCTGGAGTCTTGATCTCTTCTTTGGATTCAACCTTCATTGCCACTGTTACGGTACGCATTGAGTCCGCCAGGGGGAACGGGATACTTTGGCCGACCGCCATTGGCTGCGACGCCGCATAAAAGATTGCGGAGAGGGAGTCGGTTACGCAGGCCGGAATCGAGGCCATTTGTTCTTTCGAGGTTCCCTTGACCAGATTTTTTCGATCTGTTTCTGCTTGCCCTGGGAGTAGTCGAAGCTCAGCTCGCTGGAGACTTTTCGACGCCCCTCCTGCAATTGTTTGCTGAATCCGGTGGAGCAGCCGGTCTTCGTGTCGAACCCGGCCTCGAATTTGTCTACGACGGGGAAGAGCATGGTTACGGCGCCGGTTGAGTCCGCGGTGGCTGTAATCTTTTGCACGGTTCCTTGTTTCTCGAGCTGAAACACTGCTGTGCCCGCCGTAAAGACACGCCAGTCAACGGTAAAGGTCAGAGTCTGTTTTTCGGGGAAGGTAAAACCGGGCTGCGGAGTTTGCAGGGTTGGGATGACCACCGGCGCTGGCTTTGCGCCTAACCCCAGAAGCTGCGCACTCGCCGTCAGCGAACCTATGGAACACGACATCAGGAAGAAAAGTGCGAGAAAAACCGTTCCGGCTTCAGCAAAGGGCAGCACTCTCACGAGTTGAAGTTTGTGGGCGATTCCGCCCCAGCCTCCACGCCTTCAGCGCAGACCACCTGTCACCTCGCGGTGATGGAGAAAAAGCCGGACCGCCAGCGCCAGATAGATGGCGCCGGCACCCATTAAAGCATTGTACTCGCGGTGGTGTTGCCACTGCTGCCAGGAGAATCTACCCCCGCTGGCGTTCTGGTTCGCCGGAAATGTCGCAGGGGTCAGTCGTGGCAACAGACGCGGCACCTTGGCGGAGTAGTCGTTGAAGTCTGCAAAGTGTTCTCGCAGATAGGCTTCCTCGCTGAAAATTGTCGGTATGTAGATGGCCGCAAAGAGTGCGGTCAGCGCAATCAGGATCACCCAATTGCTTGCTGCTGCCGCGAATCCGAAGGCGATGAGCATCGAGCCCAGGTAGAGGGGATTTCGCGTGTAGGCGTAGGGGCCGGTGAAGGTCAGCTCAGCGTTTTTGCGTACGTAGCCGGCCGCGTAGGCTCGAGCCACACGCCCGGCACTACGAGCAGGAGGCTGAACAGCATGGTTTTACCGGTCGGTCGGGCTAGCCACAGGAATACTGCGGCAAAGGCGAATCCCAGCGGTACGCGAATCCGTCGCGCGATCTTTTGCCATGTTGTTCGTTCGCTCACAGCTTTACCTTATCTTGTCCGCTGCGGAGTAGCTCCAGCGCTGCTTCCACAACTTCTTCCGTTGATATCTGCATAAGCCCGGGCTCCGTCTCTGCGTGCCGGGAGTGATCTGTTCGGCTGGACTCGTGTCGCAACACTCGCGCTTTTGAATTGTCGCCTATGTAGGGGCCGTTTCGGGAGGGGTCGGTGGGTCCGTATAAACCGACGATCGGACGCTCCAGCGTGGCTGCGAGGTGCAGTGGTCCGGTATCTCCGGCTATTACCAATCCGGCTCGGCGTATAAGCGCAATCATCTGCTCGACGGAGCAGGGAACGGAGATCGCAAAACCTTCACTTGCGTCAACGACTGCATCTGCAAATCGATGGCCGGGAGCTTCGTTCACAAGCGAGCGATACCCGGCACGGCCCAGATCTGCAGCGACGGCGGCGTATCTCTCCGCGGGCCATTGCTTGGCCCCCAGCCGGCTGTAGGAGCGAGGAAGGCGAATCTGTCTCTGATCAATGAGGTCTGGGCTAGAAGTCTGTTACACCATAACTCCGCCTTCGGGTCTACAGGAAGCGTTACTGCTGCTGGCTTCAGAATTTCGCCCACTGCGGCGCCTAGCAGCTCGCACGCCTGCTCCACTACATGTGTAGAGGTGGTTGCTATCCGATGTCGATAGAGCCAGCTCGCAGGTGTCTCCCTGGGCTTCGCTGGGCCGGAGAAGACCGGTGTGGCTGCCATTCGCCCCACGAGTGCGGACTTCATCGACCCCTGCATGTCGACGCAGACGTCGTACCGGGCTCTTCGGAGTTCACGACGCGTCGTATTGATCTCCGACAGGGTGGAGAGAGCAAAGGGGCGGTTGCTCCAAGCTTTGGCAGGCACGGGGTGCCATCGATCGATCAATGGCTTGCTCTCGGTGCGTCCGGTTTTGTGGGGGATACGGTTGAAGTCCGTTGAAGCCTGCAGTAATCCACTCCAGGCCGGCTCGATCGCCCAACCGATAAGCCACTCGGGATGCTTCTCACGCAACGCAGCGACCGCGGGCATCGCGTGAAGCACATCTCCCATCGCCCCGATTCGAACGATCAGGACGCTTCGCGAATAATCCGACGCGTGGGATCCTACATTGCGCGACGGTGAGGGCGTGAGTTCGGTAGCCAAGGCTTCATTTTCTCACGCAGGATTCGATTTCTAGCGACCCTGGCGTCGGCGGCGATCCAGCCGTCCCACCATCGCTACCAATTGCTCCAGAGCCTGCTTCTCGTCCAGCAGTTCGACGCAGAGACGCGCCACGACAATGGGGCCTACTGTTTCCAGCCGGTCTCGCAAGATCGGTGTGAGCTTCACGGCGTCCTTCTCCGTGGTTACGAATCCATTGGCTTCAACAGCGCGCGCCTGCTGCATCAGACGCGTAATATCATCTTCGTTGTAGGCATGGTGATCTTCAAAGGCCAAGGTCTTCATGGCCTCATAACCCTGTGCCGCAAGCATTCGGGTAAAGTTGTCAGGTCTTGCAATTCCGCAAAAAGCAAAGGGCATTGTTGGCAGCGCCACCTCGCCACCCTCCCCCAGGCTCAACCTCCTGCGAATGACCCAGATTGAGGGCCTGCCCTTGGAGTGGCTCAGTCCGTTGACTACGCTTCTGAGTGTGTCCGCCTCGTCCTCCCGGAGAACCACAACATCCGCCTGCGCTATCGCCTCGAGCGGTTCTCTTAGGTTCCCCGCCGGCAGCAACGTGTCCTCGACATCTTCCTGGGTCAGCAAAACGATATCTATGTCGCGGGCGAGTCGTCTGTGCTGGAATCCGTCATCGAGCAGATGAACTACCAATTTTTCCGAGGGCTCACCCTGCTCCGCCATTATGCCGGCCTGATAGCGGTCTGCTCCCACGTACACCGGCACTCCGGAGCGCTGTGCCAGCAGGACGGGTTCATCACCATGCCAGCGGGCATCGTCGAAGGGTTCGACCCTTGCAATCATCTCCGAGCTACGCTTATACCCTCGCGTAAGGATTCGGACCGCGTAGCCGCGGTGGCGCAGAATGCCAGCCAGCATTAACACAACGGGTGTTTTGCCTGCGCCGCCCGCCGAGACGCTGCCTACGCTGATCACGGTGCTCTCGAGATGATTGCGCTTCAACCAGCCCCAGGCAAACAGCTGCTTTTTGAGCGCAAGCGCAGCCCCGTACAGGGGAGCCATCGGAAGCAGCCATGGTCGTCGCACACTCATCGCGCGGTCCTCACCCTCTCCTCCAACAGTGAGACGACGGCCTGTGCCGTTCGTGCTATTGCTCCCGCCTGAGCTTCAAACACTGCTCGTCCGCGTTCCCCAAGCGCCCGAGAGTCGTCCTTCTCCCGCAACATACTGATCAGCGTCTCAGCCAGCCTGTCCTCTCCGACGATACGAATCGCTTCTGCTTCCTGCATGGTCTTCACGATCTCACGAAAGTTCTCAAAGGAAGACCCCATCAGCACCGGCACCCCGAACTGCGCCGGTTCCAGCGGGTTATGTCCACCCTTTGGAACCAGACTGCCTCCAATGAAGGCCACTGACGCCAATCCGTAGACCGATGCAAGATCTCCGATCGTGTCAAGCAGAAGAATCGTTCCGCCGACAATGGGCTTAGGATTCTGCGTGAGCTGGCTGCACCGGAAGAATGGAGTTCCACTTCTTCGAATCAGCTGCAAAACTTCCTCAAAGCGGTCCTTATGCCGCGGAGCTATCAGGAGCGACGCATCTGGAATAGCCTGCCGGATCGAAAGCCATGCAGCGAGGAGGATCTCCTCTTCGCCGGCAAGGGTGCTGCCGACGACCATCAGTCTTGTGCCGGACAGCTTCGACGCGATCAGCCTTGTCATCTCGTTGTCGGTCCTTGCCTGCACGTCATACTTCAGATTCCCGGTTACCCGTACACTGGTCTCGGGAGCGCCAATTTTTATTAACCTGTCAGCGGTCTCGGTGCTCTGCGCAAGAAACAGAGCAATCATCTCCAGGAATGGCCGCCAAAGGCGCCGGAGTCGCATGTACCGCGGAAACGATCGATCCGAGATTCGCGCATTCACCACTACAACTGGTATTCCATCCCTTGTGCACTCCACGATCAGCCGCGGCCACAGTTCGCTCTCCATAAGCACCAGCATCTGCGGCCGCAGTACGTGCAGATACCTCCTTACGGAAAATTTGAGGTCCAGCGGCAGATAAAACACCGGCGAATCGGGCAGTCTCTCCTTTGCAAGCCTCTGCCCTGTCTCTGTGGTCGTCGAAACCGCCAGCAGCCAACCCGGCAGCCTCTCCTTCAGTTCGCCTATCAACCGCGTTGCGGCCATAACCTCACCCACGCTGACCGCATGCACCCAGACCACACTTCGTCCGGCCGCCTCCGCGTGCAACCCGTTCGGCACCAGTCCCAGTCGTTCCCGCAGCCCTGCCCTGTATCGCCCGATGGTTGCCATTCGCACCAGCCAGTAAGGAGCGCCGACCACAAGCACGGCCAGCAGCAACGAGCTATACATCACCATCATCACTGTCGCCGAGCCCTCGCTTTACGTTGTACGCCAGCGGAGATGATAATCAACCTTGGCTATGAAGTCCCACCGGTTCTCCACAACTTCGATCCTACTAGTAACCATTTTCTGCTTTCTGGCCGCGAATGCCAGGGCCGCCGACAAGAAAGCGCCTCCTGTAAAACCCGCTGACCAATATGCAGCGTTTGAGGCGCATCCGAATGAAAAGGTCACCGTTGCGGCTGAACCTTGCGACGATCCCAAAGACTGCGACTTCTTTCGTCTCCCCTACCTACAGCACGGCTTCGTCGCGATCCGTGTGATCTTCACCAACGAAAGCGACGCTGCGATTTCTCTCGATGACGCCCGCATCCAGTTCATCTCCATCAATAATGACAAGATTCCTGCCGCTACCGACGATGATCTTCAGCGCCGACTCTTTTCCACCAAAGGCGCAGCCGGCCGGAAGATTCCGCTTCCGCTTCCCTTGCCACCTGTCACCGTCCACGATAAACCTGTCGATAAACAGATCACTAAAGACGACAACGACTTCGGGTTTAACGGGACGACGGTCAACCCCCACAGCACTCTCGCTGGCTATCTCTTCTACGACGTTCGTCAGCTACCCGACCGGCCACTGAAGGGCGCCGAACTCTACGTCAAGATGGTCCACACCCTGGATGGCAAGAAACAGCTCTTCGACTTCAATATTCCTTTCGACAAATGGCTCTCCGCTCAACCGGGAGCGAAGTCGGCTGAGAAGTCCTCCGATAGCGCGCCTAAACTACGAGCACAGGAATAATTCAGCGATGATCGATCCACTCCGGAACCGCAACCACGAGCTCAATCTGCGCGCTGCTACGCCTGCCGACGTTTCGCAGATTCTCGAGTTCATCCGCGACCTCGCGACTTATGAACGCGAACCGGATGCCGTTCTTACTACGGAAGCCGATCTGCTCCGCGACGGTTTCGGAACTGACAAACGTTTCGATTGCATCATCGCCGAGTTGACCGATGGAGACACGACGGCCGCTGCAGGCTTTGCACTGTATTTCTACAACTACTCGACCTGGCGCGGACACGCCGGGATCTATCTCGAAGATCTTTACGTCAGCCCGGAGCATCGAGGGAAGGGAATTGGGAAAGCTCTACTCACTCGCGTCGCTGCAATCGCTGTGTCCGAAGGGTGTCCTCGGTTTGAGTGGAGCGTGTTGGATTGGAACACTCCATCGATCGACTTCTACCATCAACTGGGAGCCGTCATGAAGTCCGAGTGGAAGGGCATGCAGGTCTCCGGCGAAGCCCTTGCTGCTCTCGCCGCACAATCCAAATAGATTGGAAAAGTCTGTGAGCCGCTAGCAAGCATAGCTCCCTTGCGACAAAAGAGTTCTGCAACTTCCTCTATGCTGGAAGGAGCATGAAAAAGATAAGAATAATCGGTGGCGGGTTGGCCGGCCCCGAAGCAGCACTTCAGGCGGCAAAACGTGGCTGCGAGGTCGATCTTTACGAGATGCGGCCGACGCGTTCCACTGAAGCTCATCAAACTTCTGACTTTGCCGAACTCGTCTGCTCCAACTCACTAAAGTCCGAGTCTGAAAATTCCGCTCCCTGGTTGCTCAAGCAGGAGATGCGTCGAGCAGGCAGCATCCTTCTGGCTGAGGCGGATGCTACCGCTGTCCCTGCGGGACACGCCCTTGCGGTTGACCGCGTCGAATTCTCCAAACGCGTCGCCGAACGAATTGAGTCACAGCCTCGGATTCGTGTTCATCGTGAGGAAGTGACTACTCTCAACGAGGCCGATCCTGACACTCTCACAATCCTCGCGTCAGGTCCGCTGACCAGCGCGGCGCTTGCTGGCGAACTCCAGCGTCTGACCGGGTCCGACCATCTAGCTTTCTACGACTCCATCTCTCCAATTGTTGACGCGTCAACCATCGATATGTCGAAGGTCTACTTCGCAGCGCGATATGACAAAGGCACCGCCGACTACATCAACTGTCCCTTCACCAAAGAAGAGTACGAGCGTTTTATGGAGGCTCTGAGTACAGCCGAGGCTGTGGAATCGAAGGACTGGGAAAGGTTTCCTGTCAGCGGTACAGCCGAAAAGCTTCAGTACTTCGAAGGCTGCCTCCCGATCGAAGAGACAGCACGTCGCGGCCGCGACACGCTTCGCTTCGGTCCCATGAAGCCCGTCGGCCTCACTGATCCGAAGACAGGCCGTTGGCCTTATGCGGTGGTCCAGCTCCGCCAGGAAAACCTTCGCGCGGACTCCTACAATCTTGTTGGCTTCCAGAATCACCTCAAGTACGGCGAACAGAATCGCATCCTCAAACTCATCCCTGGCCTTGAGAACGCAACGTTTCTGCGTTATGGTCAAATTCACCGCAACACTTACATTCACGCGCCCTCATTGCTCAGCGGGACTCTCCAACTCAAGGCTCAACCCTGCATCTTAATCGCGGGTCAGCTCAGCGGTGTTGAGGGCTATACAGAGTCGATGGCCTCGGGCATGCTGGCGGGGATCTACGCCGCATCTATCGCGAAAGGCAACACACCTGCAATCGCACCGCGCTTGAGTGCGAACGGATCTCTCATCCACTACATCACCCATGCTGATACGAAGAAGTTCCAACCGGCCAATATTACCTTCGACCTTCTGCCACCTCTGGAAGAAGATCTTCGCAAAAAAATCCGCGACAAAAAAGAGCGTCACAAGCTCCAGTGTGACCGTGCACTCGCGGCCTGGACGGAGTGGCTCGCCCCATAAATTAGTGAAGGCGACTGATAATTCGATTCTGAAATTGAGAGAGCTAAGATACCCTCATCGCATCCATCTATGCGAATACTCTCAGCCACCGAAGCTATCACGCCCGCTATCGAACGCGCAGCCTCGGGCTACTCGGCTGGATCTTCTTCGCGTGTCTTATGCTTTCGGTCATTTGTATCGTAGGGGCGATACTCGTCTTCTATCAGCCCTACGCGCTCTATTTCCTCGGCGGACGTATTTCTGCGGTGGGAGATCTGCTGGAGCCACCGCCTCCTCCGTTCCCGGAAGCGGCTCCCCAGCCGTTCAGTCCAATCTAGCTTTCGCCAGGCTTATTCCGTCTTTTTCTTGTTTCGAGCTTTGATCTTGAACCAGATCGGGCTTCCGATAAACCCGAAGTTCTCCCGGATCTGGTTGCCCAGAAATCGCTCGAACGAGAAGTGCATCTTCACATCCTTGTCAGTGAAAAGCACAAACGTCGGAGGAGCAACCGCAGCCTGCGTCATGTAGTAGATCCGAACGCGCTTGTTCATAGGCACACTCGCCTTTTGGAAGTCCACCTTCTCCAGAAAACGGTTCATCTGGCCGGTGGTCACACGCTTGCGTCTCTCACGCGCGACCAGCTCTACTTTTTTGAACACGGATTCTATATTCTTTCCATCGGCTGCAGAGATAAACAGTAGCGGCGCGTAGTCGAGGTACTTCAACTTATCCCGAACGTCCTGCTCATAGAGCTTTTGATCGGCCGGCGGCTTACCATCGTAGAGGCGCATGCCATCCTTGCCGGTGCGAGTCATTAGATCCCACTTGTTGACGACGATAATTACACTACGGCCGCTCTCGTGTGCATAGCCGCCGATATTTGCGTCGAGTGCAGCAACGCCTTCCGCTGCGTCGATGATCAGCAAAGAAACGTCTGCAGCCTCTAAATGCTTTCGGGCCATGATGACTGAGAGCTTTTCGGCCATCAACTTGGTCTTGCCTTTTCGGCGAATTCCAGCCGTATCGACGAAGCGGAACGCGTGGCCACCGCGCTCTACCACTTCATCGACTGCATCGCGAGTGGTTCCAGCGATTGGAGAGACGATGGCTCGCTGGGTTCCTGTGAGGGCGTTCAGGAGCGTACTCTTGCCGACGTTGGGGCGGCCGATGATCGCGATCTTCGTCTCACGACTCTCGTACTCGCCGTGTGATCGAAGCATCCGCGGGCGTTTCGGTGTTGCGACCTCTGAGCTCTCCGTCGAGAGGGTGGCACCGGGAGAGACGGAAAAGTCCGGGCCCGTTTCATCTTCTTGAGCTTCGTCGTTTTCTGTGAGCATCACCTCAGGCTCTTCGATTATCTCCGCCGACTCGGGGAGTATCTCGAATACCGCATCCAGCAGATCGCCCATTCCTGAACCGTGTTCCGCCGAGATGGGGAGCACATTCCTGAATCCGAGCCGACGGAAGTTCTCCGCCTGTGACTGCATTGCGTCCGTATCCATTTTGTTTACGGCGAGAAACACTGGCTTTCCGCCGCGTAACAGCAATCGCGCAAGTTCCAGATCAGGCGAGGCGAGCTCAGTGCGACCATCGACGACCATCACAATTGCATCGGCCTCTTCCAATCCAACCTTCGCCTGCCGGAAGATCTCCGCTGGAATCAGAGCCTCGTCGTCGGGTACCACGCCCCCGGTGTCGACGATTCTCGCCGCACGGTTCATCCACTCGATCTCGCCGTAGATGCGGTCGCGTGTGATTCCCGGCTCATCGCCTACGATCGATCGGCGCGAACCGGTCAGCCGGTTGAAGAGGGTGCTCTTACCCACGTTGGGCCGACCACAGATCGCAATCAACGGCAGTTCACGCGCATCGGCGCTTACCGTTTCGGTGACCATCTGGGACGCCAGCAGCTCGATGTCCCGCCAATCGTCCTCAATTCGTTCGCGCCCTGCGACATTCTCCGAACGCGGCGTCTGCCGTCCGACAATGCCGTCGGTGGGTCTCTCCAGCTTTGGGCGAACTGCGGTCGCGGGTTTCCTGGGAGGTGGCCCGTCGGGGCGGATCGCCTTTCGCTTCTCCCGTTCCGGAGACTGCTTTGTCACTCGCGAAGCTCTGTCGACGGCAGCGCGCTTGCTCGAAAGGATTTTCCTCTTCCGCGGATCTACCGCACCTGTTGTCGGGGTAGATTTCGGAGCTCGGCCTTTTTAGGCCGCGTGCTGGCCTGCCTGTGCTTTTTGCCTAACCGCTTTCTATCGTCTTTCTGAGCCACGGACGTCCAACTTTCTCCCGCGCACGCATCAGGCGGCCAGGCTTATTACGCTAATTCTTCGCTTCCCCCTCTATTATAGAAATTGCAAAGCCTCTGTGCCGCCGATCCTCAAGCAAATCACCTTGTCTACGACCGCTCCCATCTCGATTACGCCCGCGAAGCCAGAGAATCTACCGAATCTCCATGATTTCTTCGCTCCTGGTGGCATTCTTTCCCGGTCCGCGCTGGCTTTTGAGCATCGTCGAGGGCAGTACGACATGGCACGGGCCATTGAGTCCGCTCTCAGGAGAAGCGTCATCTCATCGTTGAAGCAGGTACGGGGACGGGGAAGACGCTTGCGTACCTTCTGCCTGCCCTTCGCCTTGCCCGTGAGCGAAACCAACGCGTCATCATCTCCACCGGCACGAAGAATTTGCAGGAGCAGCTTTATTTCAAAGATGTTCCTTTCCTTGAATCTCTTCTGGGTCCGCTCAAGGTTTGTTACATGAAGGGCCGTGCCAACTACCTTTGCCGGCACAAGCTCTATGCGCTCCGCGACAACCCTCTTCTCAATGGCCTCGAAGAGATCGATCAGTTTCATCAGATTGCTAAGTGGGAGAAGACGACTGAAACCGGAGATCGCGCTGAACTCGATCATCTTCCGGAGTCGTCCGCTTTGTGGCACAAGCTCGATGCCCGAACCGAGGTGTGCCTGGGCCAGACTTGCCCGGACTGGGAGCGCTGCTTCGTCACAGCGATGCGACGCAAGGCTCTCGAGTCGGACATTGTCATCGTGAACCATCATCTTTTCTTCGCGGACCTGAACATCAAACAGCAGGCAGCGGGCGCGCCCGATGCAGGCATCCTGCCCGAGGCTGCGTGTGTGATCTTTGACGAGGCTCACGAGTTGGAAGAGGTTGCCTCCAACTACTTTGGCATCGGCCTCTCCACTCAACGGGTCGACGAACTCGCGCGAGATGTCGAAATGATGCTCAAGGCGAAACAAGCGAGCACGTCAGCGATCGAGAGCGCCTGCGCTACTCTCAAAGACCGCTCTCGTCTGTTTTTCTCTGTTCTTCCGACCGATCCCATGGGGATGCCGAATGGCGGAGGACGCATGCCCTTCCTTCATCGCGAAGCCTTTCTGGAGGAGAGCGGCGATACCTATACTGCTACCCTCAATGCTCTTACTCGACTTGAAAGCGAACTCGATTATCTGAAGAACGTCGAAGAGGCATCTGGGCTTCGTAAACGTGCAGCCGACATTCGGGCTCATCTGGCTTTTTTGCTTGAATCGACGGATCGCAACACGGTGTTCTGGATTGAGCGGCGCATCGCAGGTGGAGTACGGAACTTCGCGCGGGGAGCCGGGAACGCGAGCTTTCACACGCATCTGCAAGCGACCCCTATCGACGTCTCCGAGCTACTGACAACCTCGCTCTTCGATAGCTATAGCTCTGTGATTCTCACCTCTGCGACCCTTACCGTATCCGGAGGCTTCGACCACATCCGCAAGCGCCTCGGCCTTACTACCGCTCGAGAACTGATCGTTCCGTCTCACTTTAATTACGAAAAGCAGGCGCTTCTCTACCTTCCGCCCAATATGCCGGATCCGCGCGAGCCGGATTTTCCCGAGCGGGCGGCAGAGCGTATCCGCCGCGTGCTCGAGATCACCAAGGGTCGCGCGTTCTGTCTTTTTACCAGCCACTCACAGATGCGCAACACGTACGAACGACTGCTCGCGGAACTCCCCTACCCACTGTTATTGCACGGCACCGCGCCCCGCCACGTTCTGTTGCAACAGTTTCGCGATACGCCTCATGCCGTTCTCTTCGGGACCTCGAGCTTCTGGCAGGGGTAGACGTCCAGGGCGAACAACTATCGTGTGTCATCATCGACCGTCTGCCGTTTGCTGTTCCTTCCGATCCGATCGTCGAAGCGCGTATGGAGGCTATCGAAGCCCTTGGTGGCAAGCCCTTCTTCGATTATCAGATTCCCAACGCCGTTATTACCCTCAAGCAGGGTTTCGGCCGGCTCATCCGATCGCTCAATGACCGCGGAGTTCTCATGCTGCTCGACCCCCGCATTCAACGGCAGCGCTACGGCCGCATCTTCCTAGAGTCCCTGCCCCCATATCGCCTGACGCAAGAGATCGCCGACGTCGAGAGCTTCTTCAAAGAGCTTGCGTGACATCGCAAAGATCGTGATGCGTTGAACAACTAAGCGGCGACCGATCCCATCTGACCTTCTGACTGCGTATGTACGAACGGCTTCGATGCCACGCAATCATGCGGCCCTGCCTTCAAATTGTGGTTACCGCAGAAAGGGATCCTCCCCCATGAGAGCTTTACGTTTCACCTTCTTAGCCCCGGCCGCGCTCGCCTGTGCTTTTCTCACAACTACCCTTCCCACGTGTCGGGCTATTGCGCAATCGTCAGATCAGACGACACCGCCCGATAACTCCAAACAAAACAAAGCCCAGCAACCGACTGCTGACAACCAGACCCACGGCGGCACCTCGGACAGGCAGACGACTGCTCAGATTCGCAAGGCGATCATCGCCGACAAATCTCTATCAACCTACGCCCACAACGTCAAAATCGTCACTGTCAACGGCGCTGTCACCCTAAAGGGTCCAGTTTCATCCGACGACGAGAAGCAGAAAGTAGCTTCCGCAGCGGCAAGCGTGGTCTCTGCCGACAAGGTGACGAACGACCTCACCGTCAAGCAGTAAGCCACCGTAGGAACAAGTCAAGAAGACCAAACGACTAAACCTTCCACTCACTTCACTAGTGCTGCGTTCCGCAGCAAAGGAGCATTCATGTCCAGCAAAAACACCGCAGTCTTCGGTATCTACGCGACACCAAATACCGCCGAATCCGCAGTCGATCACATACTCGCCAAGGGTTTCCAGAATTCGGCGATCTCTGTTCTTCTTCCCGATGACGAGAGCACACGCGCGTTCGCTCACGAGAAGCATACGAAGGCTCCCGAAGGCACGGCCACGGGCGTAACGGCTGGAGGCGTCATCGGCGGATCCCTTGGCCTGCTAGCCGGTATCGGAGCACTCGCCATCCCCGGCGTAGGCCCGCTCATCGCCGCTGGCCCCATCATGGCGTCGCTCGCCGGTCTCGGCATTGGCGGAGCCGTAGGTGGGCTCGTCGGAGCCCTCGTCGGCATGGGCATCCCTGAATACGAAGCCAAGCGTTACGAAGGCGCCGTCAAAGGCGGAGGAACACTGCTCTCCATCCACTGCGAAACCTCTGACCAGATCGACACCGCCAAAGCTGCCCTCAAGGAGACCGGCGCAACGGACATCTCTTCTACCGGCGAAGCAGGGTCGAAGGATACAACCGGCGGCCGCGGCACCTTCGGCAACCTTTCTGACAGGGAGCCGATTGCTACACGCACAATCGACGACGAGCCGGTTGATCGAGAACGCGACCTCGTAACCGGGGACCGAACTGTCACAAAGTACTGACTTCTCTTCTGATGGATGGTTGAACCGAAGAGCCTGTGTCCACTCGATACAGGCTCTCTTTTTGTGTGATCGTGGAGTGGCTTGCTTGACGCGCGAGAGGCTTCCGTAGACGATAGTGCGGTGAAGCCATCTACCCTCATCGCGGCTCTTGCTCTGGCGTATCTCGCTCCCTGCGTCCCGCTCCAGTCACAAACCGCCGCCCCTCCTCAAGCAGCTCTGGTCAATGGCTATCAGCCCACCTGGTGGAAGGAGGCCGTCGTCTATCAGGTCTACCCTCGCTCCTTTAAAGACTCCAACGGCGACGGCATCGGCGACATTCCTGGCATCACTTCCAAGCTCGACTATCTCCAGAAGCTCGGCGTCAATGTCATCTGGCTCAGCCCCCACTATGACTCCCCCAACGCCGACAACGGTTACGACATCCGCGATTACCGCAAAGTTATGGCCGAGTTCGGCACAATGGCCGATTTCGACGCCATGCTTGCCGGCATCAAGCAGCGCCACATGCGGCTTATCATCGACCTCGTCGTCAATCACACCTCCGACGAGCATCACTGGTTCGTCGAAAGCAGAAAATCAAAAGAGAATCCGTACCGCGACTACTACTTTTGGCGTGACGGCAAGCCCGGTCCCGCGGGCCCTGACGGCAAACCCACCACGCTGCCGCCCAACAACGATCCATCGTTCTTCTCCGGTTCGGCATGGCAGTTCGACCCCAATACCAGCCAATACTACCTCCACTATTTCGCCGTAAAGCAGCCCGACCTCAACTGGGACAATCCCAAGGTTCGCGAAGAGGTCTATAGCCTCATGCGCTTCTGGCTCGACAAGGGGGTCGACGGCTTCCGCATGGACGTTATTCCCCTCATCTCGAAGAATCCGACCTTCCCCGAACTGACGCCTGACCAACTTCACAACTACGGCAATGCCTACGCCAACGGCCCCCACATGCATGATTATCTCCAGGAGATGAACCGTAACGTCATGGCGAAGTACGATGTCATGACTGTCGGCGAGGCTCTCGGCATCTCCCTCGAACAAACCCCGCTTATTGTCGGCGAGAACCGCCGCGAGCTGAACATGATCTTCAACTTTGACGCCATCCGCTCCAACCGCGACGGCATCAAGCTCAAGCCCTTCGACCTTGCCACTATCAAATCTATCTATACCCGCCACTCCGAAGTGCTTGGCACCCACGACTGGGATACCATCTTTCTCTCCAACCACGACAACCCCCGCCTTGTCTCCACGTTCGGCGACGACTCGCCCGAGTTCCGAATCCCCTCTGCCAAGCTTCTCGCCACGATGCTCCTCACTCTCCGTGGCACGCCCTTCCTCTATCAGGGCGACGAACTCGGCATGACCAACTACCCCTTCAAAAGCATCGCCGACTTCGACGACATTGAAGTAAAGAACGCCTACAAGGCGGAGGTTCTCACCGGGAAGATCCCCGAGGACACCTTTATCGCCAACCTCCGCCACACCAGTCGCGACAACTCGCGCACTCCCATGCAGTGGGACACCTCCGCTAACGGAGGCTTCACCACCGCAACCAAGCCCTGGCTAGCCGAAAACCCCAACTACGCGCAGATCAACGCCGCCGCTGAGGTCGCCGATCCGAACTCGATCTACAACTACACCAGCAAGCTGATCGCACTCCGCCACGCCCACCAGGTCTTTGTCTACGGGGACTATAAGGACCTTGACCCTGAGAACAAATCCATCTTCGTCTATACCCGGACTCTTGGCTCTGAGCGTTATCTCGTCGTCCTCAACTTCAGCTCAGGCCCAGTCGCGTATACCCTGCCAGCCGGCGTCAAAGTTGATTCGCTCATCATGTCGAACATCGGCACCACCGATCTCGTCACCGCCACTCTCAACCTTGCCGGCTGGGAGGCCCGTATCTACAAGCTGAAGTAAAGCTGAAGTCCGTTCGGATGCTACTCGCCGTAAAATAAGACCATCCGCATGGGCCGCAACCTTTACATCCTCGCCAGCAGCCTCATCGTCTTCGCACTCATATCCTGCGGTGTCGCCTACACCAACATTGCCCAGCAGCCCGGCTCACCCGGCGACGCCGCCCTATGGCGCACTATGGGTCTCGGACTGTTCGTCGTCGGCCTTCTCGTAGCCCTTGCAGGTGTTCTCTCTTCGCTCTTCGAGCAGGCAGAGCGTCGCAACGAAGAGGCGCGCAGGGCAAAACGCCGACACTAGCCCCGCGAGCCGTTTCCACCGCAAAACGGTACAATCAAAGCAGGCTGCTGCCGCGTCCGCGAGCCCACCCACACCCAATCCAGACGCGGCCCGATCTTTTCGAAGTATCGAACGATCGAACTACCGAAGGGACTTCCAGACTCATGTTCGAAGTAACCGTAGAAGCCGGCTTCTCCTCCGGCCACTACCTCCGCAACTATCGCGGCAAGTGCGAGAACCCGCACGGCCACAACTACAAAGTCTTCGTGACACTTATCGGCGAAGAGCTCGACGAAGCCGGCATGCTCCTCGACTTCAAACTTCTAAAGCAAGTCATGCGCCCCACCGTCGACTACCTCGACCACTTTATGATCAACGACCTTCCGCCCTTCGACAAAGAGATGAATCCCAGCGCCGAAAACCTCGCCAAATACTTCTACGATCAGACCAGCGCCCAACTCCACGAGATGACCAGCGGCCGCGTCCGGGTCAAAGACTGCACCCTTTACGAGACCGACACCAGCTTCGCCCGTTACTACAAGTAGGGGCCGCAGCTGGCCGGCTGCGCTCTGTACAGGGTCTGGTGGAGGGTTTCCTGTTTAGAACACAGCTATTTTGACCGAAGCGGCGAACGGTTCCGTCCTGACGTCCTTTTCGTTAGCGAGATAAAAAATGCATCTAATCGAGCTCTACAAATCTGTCCAGGGTGAGTCGTCCTTCGCCGGCCTCCCCTGCATCTTCGTCCGCCTTGCGGGTTGCAATCTGCGCTGCGCATGGTGTGACTCTGAGTACACCTTTGCCGGTGGTAAGGCGCACACCTCCGATGAGATCGTCGCGCAAATTGAGGCCCTCGCCCCGTGCCGTCTCATCGAATTCACCGGCGGTGAGCCGATGCTTCAGGCCAAGGAACTCTTGCCGCTGATGGAGCGACTGCTGGCGGACGACTACACCTTGATGATGGAAACCAGTGGAGAGCGTCCTTTGGCGGAAGTTCCCAAACTTGTCCACAAGATTGTCGACGTCAAATGCCCCGGCGCCGGCAGTGCAGCCAACAGCTTTCGCATGGAAAACCTCGAAGCGCTCACTAAGAATGATGAGGTGAAGTTCGTTATCTCGCATCGCGAAGACTATGATTTTGCGCGCGACTTTATCCGTGCCCATGCGCTCCACGAGAAGGCTGGTCAAGTCCTGCTGAGTCCAGCCTTCAACAAAGCTCCTAGCGTGCTGCGAACAACCGACAACGCCCTCCTCGACCCTCGCGTGCTCGTTGAGTGGATGATGGCCGATGGAATCGACGCTCGTTTGTCTCTCCAGATCCACAAGTTCATCTGGGAGCCGGTGAAGAAGGGTGTCTAGCTCGAATTAGTTCAGCAGGCCCAGAGAGCAGACAGACGCGACCATCGTAATCAACACGACCGCCTCGTAACCTCGCCCTTTTTTTCGTGCACTTTAGGTTTCATCTCGACGACCCGGCGACCCTTGCTTTGTCGTTCACGTTCTGGTTGTTTTCGCATAGCCCGTCCACAACATTCGACTAAAGGAATCCAAGCGGCCATCACGACAAAGAATGCGATGGTCACTGCAACTGCAGCAGTATCTTCAGACATGTCAGTCTCCTTTCTTGACTTTGCGCATATAGTGCTGGCGTTCGCTCACGCGTTACAGAGTTTTCGGCTGCCGCTACGCTACCATTGCCTATGCGCCTCTTTTTTATGCTTCTCGTGTTCGCTGTGTCGAGCGTGGCTGCAAATGCCTGTTGTCCGCCTCCCCTCGCGCCAATCTCCAGCGTCGACCGGCACCTGACTGATCTCACCGGCGCTTCGGACAAGACTTCCAAGCCGATCGAGATCAAAGTCGTGGTGATCAATATGTTTGAAGTAGGAGCTGATATCGGCGATGCACCAGGTGAGTATCAGTATTGGGTTGAGCGAGAACACCTCGACACGGTTATCCCTTTTGCCGCGGGCTATCACGAGCTCCGACTCAATGAAGAAAAAGGGATTCTCGGCGTGCTTACTGGCGTGGGGACCGCCCGCACTGCCGCCACTATGATGGCGCTGGGCCTCGATCCGCGATTCGACCTTACACATGCCTACTTTCTCGTTGCTGGTATCGGCGGCATCGACCCTCGCATGGGCTCGCTCGGCTCTGCAGTCTGGTCCGATTACATCGTCGACGGAGACCTTGCTCATGAGATCGATGCGCGCGAAATTCCCAAAGACTGGTCGACGGGATACGTGCCACTTGGCAAGTCCACTCCGTATGAGCAGCCCCGAGCTGCCAGGTTTGGCGACGACGGCAACATCTATCACCTCAACACCTCTCTTGTTGACTGGGCGTTCGCACTTACCAAGGACACGCCGCTTCCCGATACACCAGCAATGGCGACTCGCCGCCAGCAGTACGCCGAAGAAGCGGCTCACCACCCTCCCTTCGTTCTGCGGGGTGATAATCTCTCCGCCTCAACCTTCTGGCACGGCAAGCTCCTCAACCAATGGGCCCGCGACTGGGTGAAGTATCAGACCGATGGCCATGGCACCTACGCGATCTGTGGCATGGAGGATACCGGCACCATGCAGTCCCTCACCTGGCTTGCGCACGCGCATCGGCTCGATATCAACCGTGTCCTTGTACTCCGAACGGCGTCCAACTTCGATCAGCAGCGCCCAGGCGCTACCGCCGCCGAAAGCCTCGGCGAAACGAAAATTCGGCAGTACAGCGCGTACCTTCCGGCACTCGATGCTGCTTATCGCGTTGGCCACCTGGTCGTGGATCACTTGGTTGCGAACTGGCCCCAGACCCGCGACCACATCCCGTCGGCGCCGCCCCGGTAAAATAGGCTCTGGAGCCCACACTGAAGATCCTCATTCTCTCCCCGCACCGCGATGATGCTGCCTTCTCCCTCGCGCTTGCCATGACTCACTGGCTTACTGCCCGCCACACGGTTACGCTTCTCAACGTCTTCACCCGAAGCCGCTACGCTCCCTACTCAGACGCTGCGTTCGTTCACGAAAACGACGAGCTTTCGTATGTCTCGGCCATGCGTTTGCGTGAAGATGAGCTGTTTCTCCAGCGGATGAAAGAGTCTTTGCCGAAGGGTCTCAAGAATAATCTGCAGATGCTTGACCTGAACCTCAAAGATGCGCCCATTCGTCGTAGAGTGCCGATTGATCAGCTTTACAGCACACCCGTCAACTCCCTCGACCCCTCGCTCGAAAAGATCCGCAGAGCCCTCACGCGCCAATCGGAGCTAGGAACGATGGAGGCAATGGTCGTTCCTGCCGGACTGGGCAATCATGTTGACCACCTGACCGTCCGGGAAGCCTCCATACCTTTTACCGCGTCGCTGCCCACCGCCTTCTATGAAGATCTTCCAGAGGTGGCTATCCATTCCTCGGCTTCCGCCGACCTCGAGGTTCTGAACTCGTCTGCCGCCGAACGAAACGATCCACTCACTGAGATCGTCTGCCGCACCGACGAGCCCGCAGCAGATGCCATTGTTCGCAAGCGCAGACTGGTTCTCAACTATGCATCGCAGATTGACGAAGACGCTGGTGTTCTCATCAGTAACTTCGCTAACCGATACGAAGGCGGAGAACGTCTGTGGGCAAACAAACTGTGGCACTCCTCCTTCTCTTAGTCCATTTAGAGACCAAGGGAGAGTGCCACGGTTCTGACAAATCGTGCGTGGTCTCTATCCCAATATCTTTCTTACGGTCCGACGGACGGTCTCTGTGACCATTCCGTAGACTACGTGGGTGGCCAGCTCGCTGGTACGTTCGCGGGTTGTCTGCTCTTCTGGCTCTGCCGAAATACCAAGCGCAGGAAGTGTTGTTCCATGGGTCAGGGAAGATAGTGCCATTCCGAATCCCGCACCATCCTTGGCCGTGGCTTGCGGATAGTACTCTGCCAACGCTCCATAAGCAGCGCCAGCCGCAGCTCCGAATCCCCAGTGAAGTGTCTCCGTCGCGATGACCCTTTCGGTTCCCACAAGCTCGTGCCCGACGAGCTTCTCCGCCAGCACTGTGAATGGTTCTGGTTCTCCGTGAGTACGCGGCGGATAGATCTTTTCTGCAAGTGTCTTTGCTGCTGTTGCCACCAAGCCACCAATTAACCCTGCCAGCAGGCCCTTCGCCAGCGACCTTGTAACTGTCTTCCCTTGCGACCGATTCATTTTGTTCAACCCTTTTCTCAATTTATCTAGCTTACGATGCGGCCCAGCGTCCTTAGGGTGTTTGCACGAAAGCCGTTTTACGATAGGGCGAGTCTGTTGTCACTAAGGTTTAGTGAACAATTTTGTTGTCAATGAAAAGGCGCTGCACGAATGCAGCGCCTTTATTGTTGTCACGGGCGGAGGTCTATTTGGATTCGACCTTGGCGTGCCAGGAGTGGGCGGATTTGAGGGCGTTGTTGACGTTGGTGATGTTTTCTACGCCGGTGGTGTTGAGCCAGTCTTCGAAGGCTTTGGGGCCTTGCTTGGCGTAGATGGGGATGCCGTCTTTCCAGGTGGCGCGGCCGCAGAGAACGCCGTTGAAGGTGGTTCCGGACTCGACCGCCAATTCGAGGGTCTCGATGAAGACGGGGTTGGAGACGCCGGCTGAGAGATAGATGAAGGGCTTGTGGGTCATGGTGGCGGCGTCGCGGAAGTGTTGCAGGGCCTCGGCGCGGGTGTAGGCTTTCTCGCCCTTGAAGGACTTGGTGCCTTCGACGAAGGCCATCTCTACGGGGACTTCGACCTTGAGGACGTCGACGTTGTAGTGTGCCTTGCCGAACTCGGCCATGGAGCCGGAGACGATCTCGGGCTTTTTCTTGGCGTAGGCAACCGACTTCTCATCACCGCCCTCGGCGTCGTAGCCGACGAACTCGAGGAAGAAGGGGATGTCGTTAGCGACGCACTCGGCGCCGATGCGTTCGATCCAGGCTTGTTTGAGATCGTTGACCGGGGTCTTCTCGAAAGGGGTGTAGTAGAGGAGAATTTTGATACAGTCGGCTCCGGCCTCTTTCAAGCGGCGGACGCTCCACACGTCGAGGAGATCGGGCAGGCGGCCGGGGGTGGTGGCGTCGTATCCGGTCTTCTCGTAGGCGAGCAGGAGGCCCTTGCCGTTGCGGTGCTTGGAGGCTGGGAGGCCGAACTCGGGGTCGAGGAGGATGGCGGAGGCGTGTTTGGTGAGGACGGAGGTGACGAGGGTCTTGAACTCCTCGAGGTCGTGGGCGTCGGCGGCTGCTCCGCGCTCCTTAGCGAGGGACTTCTGGAGGGATCCGCGCTGGTCCATGGCGGCGGCGGCGATCACGCCACGATGGTCGGAGACGGCTTTGAGGCCGGCTAGCTTTCCTGGTGTCAACTTGATCATGGGGTGCTTGTCTCCTGATACGGTTTGAGTGATGGAAGGACTACGAAGGGTCATTTTACACAGCGGACGATACGTTCGGTGTGAAGTGGGTGGATGGGTTGAGGGGAGGTGCCGGGCTGAGGATGAGATGCGGCGCTGTTGCGTTTGGCGTCAGGCGGTGCGGCGGCTTCGAGGAGCGAGGCATTGCCCGAGGCCATCTGCAGTGCGGTGAGCAGTTGTCCGGCGCGCCTGGTGCAGAGCTCTCCGTTGGCGAGGGCGGTGATGACGAGAGACAGAGCGGACTGAACGGACCTGCGGTCTGGCACGGGCGGCAGCTTGAAGTTGCGGTTGGTGCTGGATAGGGCCGGCCGGCGGCGCTGGTGGAGGTGTTGATGGAAGTAGCACCAGACTTTGCCGGTGAGGGCTGGCGACTGGCACCGGCTTCCGGTGGACTTGAGGTGACGGCAGGTGGGGTATGGCATGTGTCCTCCGGGGGGACCCCCTCCTATTACCCGCGTGTAAGTTGCGTCTTTTGCTGGAGATACGGGGTGTAGGGGGAGGTAAAAATAAGCTGGCAAAGGGGTTAGCTGCAGATTCCTCTTAACAAAGGAGTTAGGGTTGAGGTTTAAATAGAAAAAGCCCCGGGTGCGCCCCGAGGCTTTGTGTTTCTGATGCTCTTTCTAGTTTATCAAATGCGAGGAAACTCATACGCCACGTGTAAGTTGTTGTGCGGTTTTGGTTTAGCTGGAATTGGCACTTGACAGGATCTTTCTGGTTTTCCCTTTGGGGGGTCCTTCGCGGCGGCGAAAGGCTGAGATCCATCTCTCCCACCCATTGCAGAGAACGCGATGGATGGGGCACCCGATCGGTTTGGGTTGGGTGAGGGAGAACGGGCTCAGGGCTGGTCAGTGTTTCACTTTGCGAGTATGTCTGCTAGTGACCGGCTGCGGTGTGGGAGGGGTGCCTGGGGTCCTGGTCGATGTCTTTACGGCGTGATGCGAGGAAGCCGAAGACTGCGATGTAGATGTAGCACACGGCGGGAATGATGAAGGCGTGCTGAACTCCTACGCGGTCGGCGAGATGTCCTTCGGCGAGCGGGAGGATGGCGCCGCCTACGATGGCCTGGACGAGGAGGCTTGAGCCTTTGCTGGTGAGCTCGCCTAGTCCGGCGAGCCCGAGGCTGAAGATGCTGGGGAACATGATGGAGTTGAAGAAGCCGATGGCGAGGACGGTGTAGAGGGCGACTGGACCTCCTGTGGCCATGGTGGTGAGGACGAGGCAGAAGGCGATGAAGGCTGCTGCTGCCAGGGCTTTTCCGGTGCTGACGTAACGCAGAACGTAGGAGCCGATGAAACGGCCGATCATGGCTCCGCCCCAGTAGAAGGAGACGTAGTGGGCGGCGGTGCGCTCGGGGAAGCTCATGATGTGGGGCAGGCCGAGATAGTTGATGAGGAAGCTGCCGATGGAGACCTCGGCGCCTACGTAGACGAAGATGCCGAGAGTTGCCATTAGAAGATACGGCTGATGCCAGATGCTGCCGGCGGGGCGGCTGGCGAGCTCTCCTGGGCGGAAGTCTCGGGTGAAGTCGGTGGTCGGAAGCTTGATGAGGCCGATGGCTACGGCGAGGACGAGAAGGGTGAGAGCGATGCCGAGATAGGGCAGGCGGACCGAGGAGGCCTGCTGCTCACGGTAGGTCTGGAGGGCTGCGGTGGAGAAGGATTTGAGCGTCTCGGGAGAGGCCTGGATGGCGCCGAGGATGAGCGCTCCGCCGAAGAAGGGAGCGATGGTGGTTCCGAAGGAGTTGAAGGCCTGAGCGAGGTTGAGGCGGCTGGCGGCGGTGGCCTGCGGGCCCAGGTTGGTGACGTAAGGGTTGGCCGATACCTGAAGGCAGGTGATTCCGGCAGCCAGGATTACGAGCGCGGAGAGGAAGAGGGGAAAGGATGCAGTGCTGGCGGCAGGAAGAAAGAGCAGTGCTCCGGCGGCCATGACGATGAGGCCGATGACCATGGCTTGTTTGTAACCGCGCCAGTCGACGAGTTTGCCGGAGGGCATTGCGAAGATGAAGTAGGACGAGAAGAAGGCGAACTGGACGAGCAGGGCCTGGCCGTAGTTGAGACTGAAGATGCCTTTGAGATGGGGGATGAGGATGTCGTTGAGGCAGGTGAGGAAGCCCCACATGAAGAAGAGCACGGTGGCGATGCTCATGGCGCGAACGTCAGTGGCCTGGGGGTCGCGGGTGGAGGCGGTCTGCTGGGTCGTGGTTATGTTCAAAGGATTTCCCTGCCTCTGCAAGCTAGTTAATGTCAGCGTCACAGATTCTACAGGTTTGGAGTGCGGGCTTGAGCATCTGGTTGCAAGAGAGGTGTTATCTGTTGCAACCCGTAGTAAGGATCGGGTCATCGTAGGAGGTGATTGCGGCCGAACGGGGGCTGCACATTCCCTTGCCGAAAGCCAGTGGCATGCGGTTTTTGACGAGGTGAGCCTATGTCCAGGCACAAGCGACTTTATCTGATGGTGGTGTATGTCTTCGCGACTGTGCAGTTTGTGTGGTGCTATCTATGGCTGGCAAGGCCCTATGTGAACACTCTGCTATACGAAGAGGGCCGGGAGCGGATGCCGTTCCAGGGTCGAAGCCTGATGATGCTGCCGCTGCGGTGGGCTCATGAGAGCAGCATCCTTGGGTGGTTAGCGAGACCGCTGTCGAAGTCACACTTCTGGTTTCCTAAACCGGTGTCTCCTGAGGTGCTGGTGCAGGCGGGGATCAATGTGGGCTGCCTGCTGGTGGCCGGATATATGACGACGAAGATCTACCAGGCGAGTTCGCGGAGGCGGCTGCTGACGCCGATGGTCTATCCGCTGCTGCTGGCAGCCTGTGCCGCGACCTATGTGATGCATACGGTGCAGAACTTTCGATTCGTCTACGATCTGCCGAGCCTGGCGTTCTTCGCGACGGCGATGTACCTGATGTACTTTCGGCGGCACTGGATTTATTTTGCGGGACTGTTTGTGATCGCGACGCTGAACCGGGAGACGACGCTGCTGTTGCTGCCGTTGTTTTTGCTGAATGAAGCGGTGGAGGGTGGGCGGCTGCGATGGTCTCGAATGCTGCGCGTACAGAGTCTGGGCGTAGTCGTGCCGTTAGCTTTATTTTGGGCGGGGTGGCAGATCTTTCTTCGGCATGTGTTCGCGGGAAATGTGTCGGAATTCTATCCGCGGATCGACTGGAATGTGAAGTCGCTGCTGTTTCCGCAGGCGTGGCCGCAGTTGATGAGCGCCTGCGGATATCTGCTGGTGTTCGTGGTGGTGATGCGGCGGAGGATTCGCGATCCGCGGCTGGAGACTTGGCTGTGGCTTCTGCCTGTCTGGTTCGGGTTCATGTTCGTGTATGGGATTTTGGTCGAGACGAGGGTGTTTGGCGAATTGATTCCGCTGATTGTGTGTGCGACGGTTTTGATCGTTGAAGAGGGTCTGCTGGTGCAGATGATGATGGCGAATAGGCAGCCTGCGCTGGAGTTGGCGGCCTCGGCTGGTACTTCGATGGGAGCTCGTGAGGCGGCTTGATGCGGGCGGTCCTGCCGGACGGGCTCCCTGCGCGGGAGGCGGTCACTTCGTGACTCTTGTACCGGTCCTGGCTGGGTAGAGCCCGGGTCCTCCCGTTGGTCGGGGCGGGCTTAGACGGCTTGGTCGAGGATGGTTCGCTGCGCGGCGAGGAGCTCGTGAATGCCCTTTTCGGCGAAGTCGAGCATCTGGCCAAGCTGGGCGCGGGTGTAGGAGTCGTGCTCAGCGGTGGCCTGGGTCTCGACGAGGCCTCCGTTGGCAAGCATCACGACGTTCATGTCGACGGCGGCGCGGGAGTCTTCTTCGTAGGCGAGGTCGAGCAGGACGTTGCCGTCGACGATGCCGACGGAGGTGGCGGCTACCATTTGCTTGAGTGGGGATGTCTTGAGGGTGCCGGCTTTGACTAGCTTGCCGAGAGCGAGCGCCAGGGCAACGCAGGCTCCGGTGATGGCTGCGGTACGGGTTCCGCCGTCGGCCTGGAGGACGTCGCAGTCGAGGATGATGGTGCGCTCGCCGAGAGCCTTCATGTCCACCACGCTGCGGAGGCTGCGGCCGATGAGGCGCTGGATCTCGTGGGTGCGGCCGCCTACCTTGCCGCGTTCGCTCTCGCGTGCGGTGCGGGTGAGGGTGGCTCGGGGGAGCATGCCATACTCGGCTGTGACCCAGCCACGGCCGGAGTTGCGGAGCCAGCCGGGAACGCCCTGCTCGATGGTGGCGTTGCAGAGGACGCGGGTGTTGCCAGACTCCATGAGGACGGAGCCCTCGGCCATAGCGACGTAGTGCGGGGTGATGCGGATGGTGCGGAGGGCGTCGGCGGGGCGGTGGTCGGGGCGGAAGAGCTGGGGGAGGGTGTGGCGGTGGTTACTGACATGAGGGAATTATAGTTGTGGGGTTCCGGGAGCGATGGGTTGGGTGTTATGTGAGCCATTTGTGGGAGTGTTCCGAAATGGGACTTGTCCCACAATGGGAAGACTGATTTGAATTGGTGTTTTGTTGAGGGTTTTGTGGGAGCGGCTTGATCTTGGTTCCATATTGGGACTGTGTCCGAATTGGGCGGGGAGGTGAATTGGAGGAGTTTTCGCTTGATGTGTAATCACTTAGGGAGGGAGTTCCAGTTTGGCACTTGAAGTGATTACAGAAGTGCACCTGCTGTAAGTTACTAAGCAGGAGAATGGTGGATTTACGGAATGCAGGCAATGCAGAGTGGTACTGCCTCGGGGCCAGAGATTTATTCAGGGAAGTTTGCGGCACTTCGCCATGTGACCCGCCAGAGGGGTCTTGGTGGCTCGGCGATGCCGACGGTGCGGACGACGGCGGATGCGCCTGCTGCCGAGGTGGCGGCGATTGCGGGGGTGGCAGAGGGTGCGGGGCTGGCGCATGATGCGGGGAATTTGCTGGGGGCGCTGAGTCTTTACTCTGATCTGCTGGCCTTGCCTGGAGTGCTTCATGAAGAGCACAAGGAATATGCCAACGAGCTTAGGATGTTGAGCGATCGCAGCTGGGCGATGATTGACCGGCTGGTGAATCATGCGCGTGCTGGAAGGTCGACGAAGGTTCAGGGAGAGTTTGCTGTGCTGCCGGATGTGGTGGATCGGTGCAGGGGCCTGCTGAGCCGGGTGGCCGGGCGCACTGTTGAGATCTCATATGGCGTGGGGGCGTTTCAGGCGGTGAAGGTGCCGGTGGAGTCGGTGGAGCGGATACTGACGAACCTCGTGAAGAATGCAGCAGAGGCGACGCCGTGGGTGGGAGCGATCTCGATCCATGTGGAGGGCGTGCTGCAGCAGGTGGAGAACGAAGGCGAGGATGTGCGGCGCAAAGTGGTGATGACGGTGACCGACCGCGGCTGCGGGATGGATCAGGCGGCGGTGCGACGGTTGATGCAGACCGGTGGGATCTCCTCTTCGAATGGGCGCGGGCTTGGCTTTCGCGTGGTGCGGGAGCTGGTGGCTATCTCGGGCGGATGTCTGAATGTTGAGAGCCAGCCGGAGGTGGGGACGAGCATCTCGGTGGAGTGGAGCGCGATGAAACGGTTGGACGCGGTGGTCGAGCTGGAGGAGTTGGAGATGGAGAGGACGAGAATGAACGATTCCGGAGTGAAGATGGTCGTACGGGGAGAAGCAGGATGGATCGCATGCTAAGGATCACGGGTTTTGAAACAGCGGGAACGAGAACGAACGGTGCAGGAGGTGTTTCTGTGTTGAACGAGGGAGTGAATGGTGAGCGGAGGAGCGGGGAAGGAGGCGGGGACTCGCCGTCGGGAGTGCTGGTGGGCTTGTCGCCGGTCTTTGCGCCGCACGCGGTGAGCTCTGCGGAACATCTGGGGCTGCTGCATGTGCTGGTGGTCGATGACGATGAGGCGGTGCGGAAGGCTTGCTGCCAGATCGCCGCGGGGATGGGGTTTGAAGTGGTTGGCGCTGAGAGTGCGACGGCAGCGCGGACCATATTGAAGCAGAGGCGGATCGATCTGTTGCTGCTGGACCTGAAGTTGCCGGGTGGCGGTGGTCTGCCGTTGTTGGAGCAGGTGAAGGCGCTGCATCCGGACACGGCGGTGATTGTGATGACGGCGTTTGCGACGGTGTCGTCTGCGGTAGAGGCGATGCGGATTGGTGCGGGAGATTATCTGACCAAGCCGTTTGCGCTGGAGGAGTTGACGGCGGTGCTGGAGCGGACGGGGCAGCAACTGCATATGGACGTACAGAGCCGACAGCTGCGCGAAAGGCTGCGGACGCAGCAGGGCCTGGGCGGGTTGGTAGGCCGTTCTCCTGAGATGGAGAAGCTGTATCGGATTCTGTCGAAGGTGGCTTTTTCGACGCATCCGGTTTTGATCCTGGGAGAGAGCGGGACGGGCAAGGAGCTGGTGGCGCGATCGATTCACTTCAATGGGCCGAACGCGGCGAAGCCGTTTGTGCCGGTGGACTGCGGATCGCTGGTGCCGACGCTGATTGAGAGCGAGTTGTTCGGGCATGTGAAGGGCGCTTTCACGGGCGCTGATCGAGCGAAGGAAGGGCTGCTGGCCTCGGCTGAAGGCGGGACAGTTTTTCTGGACGAGATTGGTGAACTGCCGCTGGATCTGCAGGCGAAGCTGCTGCGAGCGCTCCAGGAGAAGGAGGTTCGGCCAGTGGGAGCGACGCAGGCTAGACCGATCTCGGCGAGGGTGCTGGCGGCGACCAATCGTGACCTTTCGACGATGGTGGAGCAGGGACGGTTTCGCAAGGATCTCTACTTCCGCTTGAACGTGGTGAACCTGCGGATTCCTCCATTGCGGGATCGGCGAGAGGACATTGCTGTTCTGGCGACGCACTTTCTGAAGCAGATGGAGAAGGAGACAGGCGTGGAGCGCAGCTTCTCGGACTCGATGCTGCGGACGATGGCAGAGTATGACTGGCCGGGCAATGTTCGTGAGCTTGAGAATGCGATCGAGCGAGCGTGTGCGCTGTCGTCGGGGCCGGTGCTGCATCTGGGCGACCTGCCGACACAGTTACAGAACTTTCGCATGCAGCAGGGACCGGCGATCCACGCAGCTGAGGAAGATGGGGTGGAACGGGGTGAGACGATGAGCGCGTCGCAGGGCGGCGGGATCGTTTCGATTGCGGAGATGGAGAAGCACGCCATTCTTGGGACGATCCGGCAGCTGAAGGGCGATAAGCTGATGGCGGCGAAGCTGCTTGGGATCGGCAAGACTACGCTTTATCGGAAGCTGAAGGAGTACGGGATTACGGAGGGGATGGGGGATTAGAAGACCAGTCCTGCCGGACGGGCCTCCTGCGCGGAGGGCGGTCACTTCGTGACTTGTGTACCTTGTGGTGGTTAGTGAACGACGATGGTCCTCCCGCTGGTCGGAAGAGAGATGATGCCGACCAGCGGGAGGACCTTTGCTGAATGACGGTGACACGACCGGTATACGCGTCACGAAGTGACCGCCCTCCGCGCAGGAGGCCCGTCCGGCAGGACAGTTTCCAAGCAGCCTCCTAGAGATAGAATCAGGCGAAGGCAGGTGCGCGAATGGAATGTACTCATCTGGATCAGATTCGTAAGGTGAAGCCGTCGGCGAAGGGCTGCGAAGAGTGCTTGAAGATTGGCAGTACCTGGGTGCATCTGCGGATGTGCCTTGAATGTGGGCATGTGGGGTGCTGCGATTCTTCTCTGCACAAGCACGCGACTAAGCACTTTCATAAGACACAGCATGCGATTATGCGATCCATTGAGCCTGGGGAGAGCTGGGGGTGGTGCTATGTGGATGAGATGGAAGTCGATGCTGTGTGATTGATATTGGAAGAGAGGCAGCCGACAAATGAAGTTGGCTCGTACTCCGATCATTCTGATTTTGCTATGCTGAACGCATCCTTAGCAAAAGAGAGAGTAATTAACGATGTCAGAAGAGGCAGTAAAGATTACAGTTCGGCCTAATGGTCCGCTACGGGTTGAGGGTCACATCCTTTTGAAGGACGCGGATGGCAAGGAGTGGGATCTGACGGGAAACCGGCGATTTCGCTTTGCCGGTGCGGGGCCAGCGAGAAGCGTCCGTTTTGCGACGGGTCGCACAATCGAGTGGGTTTCCAGTGTGTGGCTAGCCCTGAAGTAATTCTTACCTAAGAAGGAGACCGCAGATTTCATAGACAGAGAGGGGCCCTGAGTACTACTCAACCCGTTTCTTCTTGAGTACCTGCGGTCTCTTTTGTTTCACGGCGTGATGATTCAACTGTGAGGATGAGCTTGATGAAGATTAGCGGCTGCTGCGCGATGATTCTCTCCGGATGGTTGACGGCTTCGGTGGCTGTGCTGGGTGCGCAGGAGGCTCAGGCCGCGCACAAGCTGCATGCGATTACGCTTTCCGCCGGGGCGCTTGACGAGTATGTGGGACAGTATCGGGATGAGGCGGAGCCGGATGTGCTGAGTTCGGTCTATCGTGAGGGCGACAGACTCTACATCGAAGGCGAGCGCTCACCGCGATATGAGTTGCAGGCTGAGTCGGCCGATCACTTCTTTGCGCACCAGCTTCGGGTTGTTTTTGTGCGGGACGCCGCGGGGAAGGTCTCCGGATTGGCGAGCACGTTTGGCGAACGGGGCGAGCCAGGCGTCGAGAGCAAGGAAGGTCGCGTCAGCCTGGTGGGAGAGCGGCTGAATCACTTTCGGGAGTACACACGTAGCGAGGCGATGATTCCGATGCGTGACGGGGTGAAGCTGCATGTTGTGATTCTGCGGCCGGCGGGGTCAGAGACGAGTGGGGAGGCGTTGCCGTTTTTGATGCAGAGGACGCCGTATGGGACTTCGTGGGTTTCGTCGGCAGCGGTAAACGGCAGTAAGCCGGAGCTGGCGGCGAGTGGGTACGTCTTTGTGTTTGGAGATATTCGCGGGCGGTATGTGTCGGAGGGAAGGTTTGTGATGAACCGACCGATCGTGGCGCATACGACGAAGAATGATGTGGACGAGACGACCGATACGCGGGACACGATCGACTGGCTGCTGAAGAATGTTCCGAATAATAACGGCAAGGTGGGAGTGCTGGGGGTGTCGTATCCGGGATTTCTGGCGATGTCGGCTGGGATTGATGCGCACCCGGCGGTGAAGGCGATCTCGCCGCAGGCTCCGATGACGAATGTGTGGATGGGGGATGATTTTTTCATAATGGCGCGTTCCGCGAGACGTATGGCTTTGACTATGTGCAACAGTTGGAGGCACAAAAGACGGATGCGCGGGTGGAGAGTAAAGAAGACACCTTCGATTTTTTCTGCGCAATGTGAACTTCGCCGGGGCTGCGGATGCGGCGAAGATGGAGGATCTGCCGACGGCGAAGATATTTCTGACGCAGCCTGCTTATACGAAGTTCTGGCAGGATATGGCGGTGGAGAAACATCTGACGAAGGTGGAGGTGCCGACGCTCGAGGTGGGTGGATGGTGGGACCAGGAGGACCTGTGGGGAACGCAGGCCGAGTATGCTGCGTTGAAGCCACATGACTCGCAGAACCAAACGTTTATGGTGCTGGGGCCGTGGAATCATGGTGGGTGGGGACCGACGACGCGGCATCTTGGCGTGCTCGACTTTGGAGCGGCGACTGGGGATCAGTACAGGAAGACGATTGAAGCTTCTTTTTGAGAAGTACCTGAAGGGGCGGGCTGGTTTCGATTTGACTGGCGTGGCGAGCTTCAGGACTGGCGTGAACAGGTGGGAGCGGTATGAGGCGTGGCCTCCGAAGAAGGGATTCAAAGAGTCGAAGCTATTTCTGACGACGGATGGCGGATTGGGGATGACCGCACCTGCAGCAGGCGGGAAGGCGGCGGTTAGTTATAGTGCAGATCCCGCGAATCCGGTGCCGTATCGGAATCGGCCGATTCAGTCGACGTATGGCGATGGGTCGAAGTGGCGGACGTGGCTGGTGGAGGATCAGAGGTTTGTGAGTGGGCGGAAGGATTTGGCGAACTTTTCATCGTCGGTGCTGGAGAAGGATGTCACTGTGACGGGAGACGTCGTTGCGGATCTGTTTGCTTCTACGACGGGTACAGATGGGGACTTTGTCGTAAAGCTGATCGATGTTTATCCGGACGACACGCCGGCGCCGATGGCGGGGTACCAGCTGATGATTGTGGATGAGATCTTTCGCGGACGATACCAGAAGAGTTTTGAGGTACCCGAGGCGTTGACGCCGGGGAAGGTGACTGAGTACAAGTGGAGTTTGCATGGAGCGGATCATACGTTTCTGAAGGGACACCGGATGATGGTGGAGGTGCAGTCGAGCTGGTTTCCGCTGTACGACCGGAATCCGCAGACGTTTGTGCCGAATATCATGACGGCTCCAACGGGGGCGTACCAGGAACAGACGGTGTCGATCTATGGGTCGGAGAAGTATCCGTCGCATCTTGAATTTCTGGTTCCTGACGGGGATTGAGTGGTGGAGGACGCTGGGTTGTGAAGATCAAAACGATTAGCAGTCGGGAAGTCTATCGGAATCCATGGACGAGCGTGCGCGAAGATGTGATCGAGCGCGCGAACGGCAAGCGCGGGATTTATGGGGTTGTCGACAAGCATCCGGCTTGTATTGTTATTCCGCTGGAGGCGGGAGCGGATGGCGAGTTTGTTTATCTGATTGAGCAGTTCCGGTATACGGTGGGGGCGCGCCACTGGGAGTTTCCGCAGGGCGGGTGGGAGCTGGCGGAGGTAGCGCCGGAGGAGTTGGCGCGGGGAGAGCTGCGGGAGGAGACGGGGTTGACGGCGGAGCGTTTGACGCTTCTGTCGACGCTGAAGATCGCGTATGGAGTGATGAATCAGATGCAGCATGTGTTTCTGGCTGAGGGGCTGACGATGGGGAAGCCAGAACCGGATGCAGAGGAGAGCGATCTGGTGGTGAGGCGGGTGAGTGTGGGGGCGTTCGAGGAGATGATTCTCGACGGGACGATCGTGGACAACTGCTCGGTGGCGGCGTGGGGGTTGTACCGGCTTTGGCGGGAGCGTGGGCAGGTGGTTTCGCGGTAATAGGCGCCTTGCTGACAGGTTGCTGTCGTCGTAGCTGGTTTCCTGGTGGAGCGTTCTGCATCTAAGGATGGCATATGGCACTGCGGTGGAACCTCGTTCTGATCACGATCCTTCTCGGCGGCTCCCTTGCTCGGGCGCAGAATGCGGCGGTGCAGCAGGTGCCAGGGCGGCAGACGCCTGTGCAACAAGTCGTTGTGTTGCGGAATGCGCGGGTGATTGATGGTACGGGTGCGCCGCCGCAGGAGCATGTTTCGTTGCTGCTGCGTAACGGAAGGATTGAGCAGGTTGGCGGGGCGGAGACGGCAGCGCCGGCGGGAGCGCAGGTTCGTGATTTGACGGGAAAGACGGTGATTCCAGGGTTGATCAGCGCGCACTCGCATCTGGGTTTACTTGTGGATGATGCTGAGTCTTCCGCGACGGGGTATACACGGGAGAATGTGACCGCGCAGCTGATGCAGTATGAGCGATATGGCGTGACGACGATCTTGTCGCTGGGATTGAATCGCGATCTTGTGTTTGTGCTGCGTGATGAGCAACAGGCGGGTCGCCTGGGTGGGGCTTCTATCTTTACGGCGGGGAGGGGGATCGGAGTGCCGGACGGCGCGCCTCCTCTGCTTGCGGCGGCGGATCAGATCTATCGTCCAACGACGGAGAAGGACGCGAGGCGCGATGTGAATGAGATGGCGGCGCAGCGCGTGGACATCATCAAGATCTGGGTGGACAAACTGCATGGCAAGGTGCCGGAGATGACACCGGAGATCTACAAAGCCGTGATCGACGAGGCGCATAAACGGCATGTGCGAGTCGCGGCGCATGAGTATGCGCTGGAGGATGCGAAGCAACTGGTGGCGGACGGGGTGGATGTGCTGGCGCATTCGGTGCGGGACCAAGTGGTGGATGATGCTTTTGTGCGGTCGATGAAGCAGCACCATGTCTGGTATGTGCCGACGTTTACGGTGGACGAGTCGGCGTACATTTACGCGCAGAATGCTGCGTTCATGCAGACTCCTTTCTTTCAGCAGGCCGCGGGTCCGAAGTTGATGGCGAAGTTTAGCGCGCCTGGGTATGCGGAGAAGATCATGCAGGATCCACAGACAGCGCAGCATCAGAAAGACTTCGAAGTGGGTCAACAGAATTTGAAGAAGCTGTTTGATGCGGGCGTGAGCGTTGGGTTCGGAACCGACTCGGGCGCTTTGCCCGGACGCATCCCAGGGTTTGCCGAGCATCACGAGCTTACGTTGATGGTGAGGGCGGGACTTACTCCGTTGCAGGCGATTACAGTGGCGACGGGAGAGAATGCGAAGCTGCTGCACGCGGGTGATCGTGGAACCATTGCGGCTGGGAAGCGAGCGGATCTGTTGATACTGGACGCCGATCCGTTGGTTGACATCGGCAACACGCAGAGGATCTTTGCGGTGTACCACGATGGACATAACATCGTCGGTCTGCCGGGCCGTACGAAATAGCAGGTCTCACTGCGCGGGTGAGTTCTCTTCAAAGACGACGGTGCAGGTTTCTTTGTCAGGCGCGGCGAGACGGTTGCAGTTTTTGAGCGCGTCTTTGCGTGCATCCTCTGAGGTCATCTGCGCTACGGAGGATGCGTAGTGATGGGCAGAGATCGCGAAGGCCTTGTGCGGGCCGAGGGTGAGATAGCTGCGGAAGGCTTGCTGGCCGCGGTCGGAGAGGTCTGTAGGGGGTGGGATGTCGGGCGGATTTACGTCGGGAAGTGGTTGCGGCAGAAGCACAAGGTCGTGGGCTTTGAGGAAGTCGTCGACCATAGGCGACCAGATGGGAATGCCGTGGCTGAAGAGAGTATGCCCGTCTTCGCCGAAGGCTGGTGCGTGGAGGAACTGGTCTTGACCTCCAGTGGAGCGAAAGGCGGTGTCGAACTGTTGAGCGATCTCTGGCCAGAAGTACCTGTCGTTATCGGCATAGATCCAGAGCATGGGTGTGCGCGAGTGGCTGCCGAAGTCGCGAAAGGCGGCAATAAGAGCGTCGGAGTTGCAGATCTCGTGATCGGCGTTTGAGCCGCGCCCTCCTGCGAAGTTGATGGCTGCGGCTAGATTTTGGGAGCCTCGGCGGTGAGTGCGACGGTGGCCATGCCGCCTGTGGAGATGCCGACCGCGAGGACACGGGTTGGATCGACCTGGGGGAGCCTGCTGCCGAAGGTGATGGCGATGCGAAGATCTTCGGCGGATTTGCGGGCTGCACCCTCGTAGTCGGTGTGGGGCAGCGGCCGTTGCCGAGGTAGTCGGGCTTGCCGCTGGAGGAGCCGTAGCCGCGGCGCACGACGACGAGCGCAACGAAGCCGCGACGCGCGAACCAACGTGCCTGGGGAAGAAACAGCCAAGGGGTGACGTTGTTGCGCGGTTCGAGCTCGCGGGAGGTCCCGTGGGTGATGACGACGAGAGGATGTTTGCCGGGAAGGTCAGCGTAGACGAGAAGAGCGCTAAGACCATTGGGCGTTGCCTGAGCCCAGGGAATGCGCGTGGGTTCCTCGTGCATCTGCACGGCGTGAACAGTAAGCGGTAGCAAAAGGAGCAGGATACCGACGATAATGTGTGGCTTTGGCGACACGGATAAACGTAACTCAATCTCTGATGTATGAGTATTTTTTGTTTACAAGCGCTCTTTGGCGGACGGAGTTGACCGCGCTGGGTTGCCTTCATTTGGTCATTGCCCCGTAACCGTCTTGCAGCTTTTTGGCATCAAAAAAATAGCACTGAAGTTGTGAATGACGAAAACATGAACGAAACAATAAGTGACTTGAAGACTCCGAAGCATCGTGGTGTGTGGGGTTGGATTTTGGTCTCTTTGCTGATTGCGGTCGTTGTTCTCGTGGTGATCGGCGGGATCGTGGTGCATCGGGC
Source organism: Tunturiibacter gelidiferens (assembly GCF_051013345.1). Lineage (GTDB taxonomy): Bacteria > Acidobacteriota > Terriglobia > Terriglobales > Acidobacteriaceae > Edaphobacter > Edaphobacter gelidiferens_A. The sequence continues at coordinate 6,355,655 of NZ_CP132939.1, read as the reverse complement.
CATGCCGATTTTGAAGGGGCGCGTGATCGAGACGCTGAGTACTCGCTTTGACAGCAGGGTGGAGATGGATGGGTTTTCTGTTTCAGTGCGGAAGGGGTTTGAGGTCTCTGGAGAGGGGCTGCGCATCTATCCCGAGGACGAGGTGATTGCGGCAGGGGCGCAAGATCCTCTGATTGCGCTTGATCATTTTTCGTTTCATGCGAATTGGTCGGGTTTGTTTGTGAAGCCGATGCGCGTTGGGGCGGTACATGTCACCGGTATGGCGATTCACATTCCGCCTCGGGAGATGCGACAGCAGGCGCCGAAGGGACGCAGGCATCTGGGCAAGATCAAGATTGTGGTGGATGAGATTGTGTTCGACGATTCGAAGCTGATCATCGGGACGCTCAAGCCGGGTAAGGAGCCGAAGGACTTCGAGATGAGCCGCATTGTGATGCGGAATGTTGGGCCGGATGCGCCGTGGAGGTATGACGCAACGCTGGTCAATGCAATTCCGAAGGGCGATATCCATGCGACGGGAACGTTCGGGCCGTGGAATAACGAGAGCCCGGGCGACTCGACAGTGACGGGGAACTACACGTTCGATCATGTGGACCTGAATACGATCAAGGGTATTGGTGGGATGCTGACTTCAGTGGGAGAGTTTAGCGGGCAATTGAACAAGATTGTTGTGGATGGGACGACGGAGACGCCGAATTTTTCGCTCGATACGGCAGATCATCCTGTGCCGTTGCATACGAAGTTTCACGCGATTGTGGATGGGACCAGCGGAGATACGTATCTACAGCCGGTGCAGGCGCGGTTGGGTAGATCGGAGTTTATCTGCAGTGGAGCCGTGATGAATGTGAAGGGCAAGGGGCACGTCATCGACTTGGATGTTAACGTACCCGCGGGAGAGATTCAGGACTTTCTGCAGCTTGCCGTGAAGACGAAGCCAGTGGTGATGACGGGGCGGCTGCAGATGAGGACGAAGCTGCATATTCGCCCGGGACCGGAGAGCGTGTCGAAGAAGATTGGATTGAAGGGGGAACTTACGTTGCAGCAGATTCATTTCACCAATCCCGAGGTGGAGGATAAGGTGGATATGTTGAGTCTGCGGGCGCAGGGTGATCCTAAGGCTGCGAAGCCTGGTGCGGAAGATGTGCAGTCCCAGATGGCGGGACAGTTTGTGCTGGATGGGGGACGGCTAAGTTTCAGTAAGCTTAACTACACTTTGCCGGGAGCCGATGTGATGCTCGCGGGGAGTACACGCTGGATAGAGAGCGCTTCGAGTTCGAAGGAAAGATACGGACCGAAGCGAAGGTGTCACAGATGGTGGCTTCGAGGTGGAAGTCGATTTTGCTGAAGCCTGTCGATCCGTTCTTCAAGAAAGATGGTGCCGGCGCGGTGATTCCGGTGAAGGTGAGTGGGACGAAGTCTGCGCCGAAGTTTGGGCTGGATCTTGGGCACAAGGGAAAGAAGGACGAGGAAGATCAGGGCGGCAAGTAGGTTTGCCGCGGGCGTGAAAATTCAGCAGCGTTGCCGGTTCAGTGTACGGTTTTCATTCGGCGGGACATGAAGTCCATGAGGAGATAGTTGCCGAGGTTTTGTGGTGTGGTGAAGTATGCTTTGCCACGGCACATCGCGCTGACCTGCTGGACGAACTGCATGAGGGAGAAGTCGCTGGCGAGCATGAAGGTGTTGATCATGATGTTGGAGCGCTTACAGCGGGCGACTTCTTCGAGGGTTTCGGAGATGACGAGCGGGTCGAGGCCGAAGGCGTTCTTGTAGATGCGGCCGTCGGGGAGGGTGAGGGCTGAGGGCTTGCCGTCGGTGATCATGACGATCTGCTTCATGTCTTTGTTCTGGCGGGCGAGGATGCGTTGCGCCATGCGGAGGCCTTCGCGGGTGTTGGTGTAGTGCGGGCCGACTTTGACGCGGGAGAGTTGAGAGACGGGGATCTCTTCGGCGGTGTCGTGGAAGAGGACGAGGTTGAGGGTGTCGCCGGGGAACTGGGTGCGGATGAGATGCGAGAGGGCCATGGCGACGCGCTTGGCGGGGGTGAAGCGGTCTTCGCCGTAGAGGATCATGGAGTGGGAGCAGTCGAGCAGGACCACGGTCGCGCAGGAGGATTGGTAGTCGGACTGGTGGACGTGGACGTCGGAGTACTCGATGTTGAGCGGCGTGTGCTCTTCGCCTTCGATGGCGGTGCGGATGCCCTCGCGGGCGAAGACGCTGGAGAGGGTGGCGGTGATGTCGAGGTTGAGGGTGTCGCCGAACTCGTAGAGCTTGCTGCTGCCGTTGGTCTCGACCCCGGCGGCTTCGTGGCGAGTGTCGTGGCGGCCGAGGTTGGATTTGCCGAGCGGGCCGAGGAGTTCGCGGAGGGCTTTGTAACCGAGGAAGTCCATGCCCTTGTCGGTGACCTCGAAGCGGGCTTCGGTGTTGCTGCCATCCTGGTGTCCCTGCCCTTGTTCGGGCATCTCGGCGTTGATGAAGTTCTGCTCCTGCATCTTCTGGATGATCTGATCGATGAGTTCTTCGACTTGGTCTTCGGAGAGGGCTTCGTACTTTTCCTGGGCTTCGTCGTCGAAGAGTTCGCCGGAGTCGAGAGCCTGGCGGATGGCTTCGCGGAGGTTCTCCATGGTCTGATCGCCGTCGAACTCCTGAAAGCGGGACATGGGGTCGTTGAAGCCGGAGTCGAGCAGGAAGTCGGAGAGGGCTTGCATGAGGTCTTCGAGGCCGAAGGAGGAGGCGAGGTCGCCGGTGAACTTTGTGTATCGGACGCGCTTCATAGTGTGGACCTAGTGGACCCAGCGGGTGTTGACGACGGTGAGTTTCGGGCAGCCGGCCTTGGCTGCGAGCTGTTTGTCGGTGAGAACTGGTGCTTGTGATTGTTGTCTGATCGTCAATTGGAACGACTTGATGTCGTCGAAGCGGAAGACCTGGCAGCCGCGGAGGAAGTCGACGACTTCGCCGGAGGTGGGGTCGATGGAGTACATGCGGACGAGGTGGGCTTTTTGTAGATGCCGATGGAGTCGAAGCCGTCGTCGGTGTCTGGATGCATGGGGTCGAGAGTGTAGTCTGGGTCGCTCATGGGCCAGCCTTCGTCGTGGGCGAGGATGGTGGCGATGTCATTGAGCTGGTCTGCGGGGATGTGCGAGCGCGGCTTCCCGGGGATGGCGGCAAGGGCGAGCAGCGCGAGAGTGGAGGTCAGGAGCATAGAAGTCAGGCTGTAATAACGGATTCCTTCCCCTTCGGCTTCGCTCAGGGTGCGGAATGACAACAAAAATGCAACTCGATGCCCGGCGCAGGTTAGTTGAAGCCGCGACGGGTACGGCTTTTGGCGTAGTCGTCGCGTTCGATCTCGCGTTCGCGCATCTTCTCGGCGTATTGCGAGGCCTGATCGTTGCGGGATTTCTTTTCGGCGGCGCTGAAGGCGCGCTCTTCGGTTCGGCTGAGGCGCTTGTGGGCGTACATTCCTTCGAGGAGAAACTCCGCGGCGCTCACGGCGATCTCGGGTTTGGACTTTGAGTTGATCTCGAGCGGTGAGAGTTTTTCAATGAGGCCCTGGATCTGTTTCAGCTCTTCGAGGGATCCGCTGGAGGGTTGCTCGTCGTTGAGTTGTACGGTGCCGCCGAGGTTGAACCACTGCTCGATCTGTTGGGTGTTGGTAGAGGCGAAGTATTTGTCGAAGACGTTCGCTACGCTTGCGCGAATGATCTCGCGGATGACGGTGTCGGCTCCACGCATCTCGCCTTCGTACTCGAGTTCGATCTTGCCGCTGATGCCTGGGAGTGCGGTGTAGATATCGCCTACGCGGGGAACGGCCACTGCTTCGTCGTGGAGCAGGGCGCGACGTTCGGCGTTTGAAAGAACCAACTCCATGGTGCTGATGGGGAGTCGCTGGGAGACCCCGCTGCGCTTGTCGACCTTCTTGTCTTCGCGTGCAGTGAAGGCGATTTGCTCAACGATCTGGCGGATGTAGTGGGGGATTTCGATTTTGGAGGCTGGACGAGTGGACCAGGCTTCCTGCGCGGTGATCGCTATGCCTTCTTCTACGTTCTCTGGATAGTGGGTGCGAATCTCACTGCCGATGCGGTCTTTGAGCGGTGTTACGATCTTGCCGCGGGCGGTGTAGTCCTCGGGGTTGGCGGAGAAGACGATGGCCACGTCGAGAGGCAGACGGACGGGATAGCCCTTAATCTGTACGTCGCCTTCCTGCATGATGTTGAAGAGAGCGACCTGAATTTTGCCGGCGAGGTCGGGAATTTCGTTAATGGCGAAGATGCCGCGGTTGGCGCGGGGAAGCAAGCCGTAGTGCATGGTGAGCTCGCTGCCGAGGTCCTGGTTGCTGCGTGCGGCCTTGATGGGGTCGATGTCGCCGACCAGATCGGCTACGGTGACGTCAGGGGTGGCGAGCTTTTCGACGAAGCGGTCGTCGGGGGTCATCCAGGCGATGGGGGTGTCGTCGCCCATCTTCGCGATGAGGTCGCGGCTGAACTTGGAGATGGGGGCGTAGGGGTTGTCGCGGATCTCGGAGCCGGCGATGTAGGGGCAGTGCGGGTCGAGGAGGGTGGTGAGGGAGCGCAGGATGCGGGATTTTGCCTGACCGCGGAGGCCGAGGAGGATGAAGTTGTGCTTCGAGAGGACGGCGTTGACGATCTGGGGGACTACCGTGTCCTCGTAGCCAACGATGCCGGGGAAGAGTGGCGCTTTGTTGCCGTCCTTGGATTGGGCGGAGGCGCGAAGTTTGGCGATCAGATTTTCGCGGAGCTCGTCTTTTACGCTGCGAGCGAGCCGGGCTGGAGTGAATTCGCTGGCGCGGAGAGAGCCTAGGGTGGTCGGGAGTAAGGTCGCCATGTCTAAGTATAGATGTTTGGCGGCGACGAAGGGTTCGGAGAGAGGCCCGCGTGTAGGTGGAGTTGAAACTAATCCCGATATTTTTCAGTATCAAATGCGGATTCGTTTGGACGCAACTCTAGGTTGTGAGGTCGTCGCGGAGGGCCTCCATCTCGGCGAGGGCGTGCTGGTTGTTGGTGCGGTTTGCGGTGGCGATGCCGTGATGGAGGCGATCGAGGGCTTCCTCGGTGCGGCCTAGTTTGGCCAGTGTCTGGGCGGACATCTGGTAGGCGGGGACGTAGTCGGGGCTGTGCTGGATGAGGGCGGTGAATTCGGTGAGGGCGGTGTCGGTGTTGCCCTGGCTGACGTGTTCCATGGCGAGGCCGTAGCGGGCGAAGGCGTTGGTGGGGTCGGCGGTGAGGATTTCGGTGAGAGCGGCGATCTTGTCCATGAATCGATGGTGCGTTGTTCGGGGTTGCGTTGGCAAGTTTTTGCGATTCGTTGACGCGAGAGTTTGCAGTCGATCTGACAGTGCTGTGGTGTTGCAGGTGTCTGCGTTCGGCACGTGGCTTTGTGGCGATTTAGACTTGTAGGAATGAGTGATTTGGTTTTGGAACGGACGGTGGCTGAGTCGCAGTCGGAGCGGAGCGAGATTGTGTTGCCGGCAGACTCGAACGCGCTGGGAAGCCTGTTTGGCGGGCGTTTGATGCAGTACATCGATCTGGTTGGCGCTATGGCTGCCAGCCGGCATGCGCGGGCGTTTACGGTGACGGCGAGTATGGATCATCTGGATTTTGTGGCTCCCGTGCGGGTTGGAGAGTTGCTGATTTTGAAGGCGAGCGTGAACCGTGCGTTTCGGACTTCGATGGAGATTGGTGTACGGGTGATGGTAGAGGATGTGCGGGAGCAGAGACTGCGGCATGTCTCTTCGGCTTATCTGACGTTTGTGGCGGTGGATCGCGAGGGGAATAGGCTGGTTGTGCCGCAGGTGGTGCCGGAGACTGAGCATCAGAAGCGCAGGTTTGAAGATGCCGGGCGGCGGCGCGAGATGCGAGCGGGAGAGACGCAGAGGAAGAAAGAGATGCGGGCGGCGCTGGGAGCAGGCTGGCACGTTTAGCGCTCCGCGGAGTAGCAAATTGCGAAGCTCGGGGTGAGATGCGGGTCTCTTCGCTGCGCTCGGAATGACAATGAATGGATTAGTCAGATAGGAGAAGGTTATGGGACACACAGGAGCAGGAGTACCGCAGGGGCCGCAGCCTTTGCCGGGTGTGGCGCATGTAGTGGCTATTGGGAGCGGTAAGGGTGGTGTGGGGAAGACGACCGTTGCGGTGAATCTGGCGGTTGCGCTGGGGAAGCTGGGATATCGGGTCGGGCTGATCGACGCGGACATCTATGGGCCGAATGTACCGATGATGCTGGGCGTGACGCGGCAGCCGAATATTGTGGGGGAGAACCGGATCGAGCCGATTCTGTCGCATGGGGTGAAGTTTATTTCGGTGGGTCTGATCTCGCCGGGGGACAAGCCCATGGTGATGCGTGGGCCGATGTTGCACCAGATCATCCGGCAGTTTTTGCAGCAGGTGGAGTGGGGGAGCTTGATTATCTGATTGTCGATCTGCCTCCGGGGACGGGCGATGTAGTGATTTCGCTGGTGCAGACGGTGCCTTTGACGGGGGCGGTGGTGGTTTCGACGGGGTCGGGCGTGGCGCTGCAGGATGCGCGGAAGGCGCTGGAGATGTTCCACCAGGTGAAGGTGGAGGTGATTGGGCTGGTGGAGAATATGTCGCAGATGACGCTGCCGGATGGTCAGGTGATCGACGTGTTTGGGGCGGGTGGAACGGAGAGGACAGCGGCGCAGTTTGGGCTCGCGTTTCTTGGGGCGGTGGAGCTTGATCCGCAGATTCGCGAGGGTGGAGATAAGGGCCTGCCGGTGGCGTTGGCGGGGCCGGATTCGAAGTTGGCGAAGGATTTCTACCTGATCGCGGCTAGGGTGGCGGAGAAGGCGAAGGAGATTGCCTCGAAAAGTGAGGATGTGTTGGAGATCTCGTAAGTGGTTGTCCTGCCGGACGGGCCCGCTGCGCGCGGGGCGGTCACTTCGTGACTTGTGTACCTTTGTCTCGGCTGGTTATCGGCCGGTGCTGCTGGATGGGCAAGGACAGGTATACGCGTCACGAAGTGACCGCCCTCCGCGCAGGAGGCCCGTCCGGCAGGACATGGGGTTGGGTGCTTGACGGCTGGCGTAGAGTTAATGGTGGAGGGGACGAATGGCGGATGCGGAGCGGGTCACGGCGCGGCAGAGAGCTATTCTGACCGCCATCATTGAGAGCTATATCGAGACGGGCGAGCCGGTCGGTTCGGGCACGATTGCACGGTTGCAAAGTGGTGAGGGTGCTGGGCTTAGTCCTGCAACCGTGCGGAACGAGATGGTGGAGTTGGCTGATGCGGGGCTGCTGGAACAGCCTCATACGTCGGCAGGGCGGGTGCCTACGGCGCGGGCGTTTCGGATGTTTGTGGAGCAGTTGAGCGGCGGGGCTAATCCGCGAATCGATGCGGCGCGGCTGTCGGCGCGGTCACGGTCGCAGATTGATTCGAGTTTTGTTGGAGTTGCGGGGACGCAGGCGGTGTTGGAGCGAACGTCGCATGTGCTGGCTACGCTGTCGAGTGGGGTAGGGGTTGCGATTGCTGCGGCGGCGGATGGAGACATGCTGGAGCACGTGCATTTTTCGCGTCTGGCTCCGGCGAGGGTGCTGGCCGTGGTGGTGACACGGAGCGGGCTGGTACGGGACCGGGTGTTGGCGCTTGATAAAGACTTGACGGTGCGGGAGTTAGAGGTTGCGGCGAATTTCCTGAATGAGAACTTTCGTGGGTGGAGCGTTGAGCGAGTGCGGGCGGAGATTGCCCGGTTGGTGGAGCGGGAGAAGAGTGAATATCAGCGGTTGCTGAACTCTGTGCACCAGCTTTGGGTGAAGGCGGTGCCGGAGTCTGGAGTGCCGGTGCAGACGGTCTATGTCGATGGAGTGGCGAATCTCGTTGGTTCTCAAGAGGATAGGGAGAGATTGCGGGAGGTTTTGACGGCGCTCGAGGCGAAGCAGAGGTTGGTGGAGTTGCTGAATGCCTACATCGATGCGCGGCAGGAGAGTGTGCGGGTGGTGTTTGACCTGGAGGAGCAAGCTCCTGAAATGGCGGGACTTGTGCTGATTGCGGCTCCGGCGCGGATGGGTGGGGAGAATCGCGGGACGGTGGGGGTAATTGGGCCGAAGCGGATGCACTACGAGAACACGATGAATGCGGTGAGCTATATCGCGCAGGTTTTTGACCGGATGCTGCATCCGGAGGATTGATTTTGGGGGGCGAATTTTTTCTGGACGTGGTGAGGTGTGGTTTTTGTTGGGGTTTTTGAGAAAATAGGGTGTTGGGGCGTGGCGAATTTGTGGTGTGGATGTGGTGATTTGCGTGGTGGATGTGGTGTTTTGGATGTCGTTTTTCGGGGCGCAAAACATACGCCAAGTTTTTGAGATTTATTTTTCCAGGAGTGAGCGGGGTGGGACTTTGGGAGTTCGAGAGGGTGGGACGTTCGGAGTTGGGACGGCAGCAAGAGGATTTTCGCGATGAACGCCAGGGAGCAGTTCGCGCGATGGGCCCGGATGGGCAACAATAGAAGAGGTAACACAATGAGGAGTTCTAAAGAGATGCAGGATGAGATGAACGGGCAAGGAGTTGTTGACCCGGAGGTGGTTGTGGGTTCTGACATTGAGCCGATAAATGAGATGAGCCCCGCACAGGCGGAGCTGGAGCAGGTGAAGGGCGAGCGGGACCAGTTGCTGGACCGTCTGGTACGACTGCAGGCCGAGTTCGATAACGCGCGGAAGCGTGAGGCGAAGGAGCGGGCTGATTCGCGGGACTATACGATCTCGAATACGGTTGAGCCGTTTCTGGGCGTGATGGATAACTTTCAGCTGGCTTTGAAGGCAAACGGCACGGCGGAGCAGCTGAGGGGTGGCGTGGAGTTGATTCTGAAGCAGATGGAAGACGCGCTGAAGGGGTTGAATGTTCAGGCGGTCGAGACGGTTGGGACGCAGTTCGACCCTCGAATCCATGAGGCTCTGGGAAGCATCGAAACTAAGGAGTTCCCTGACCATCAGGTGCTGGAGGAGATTCGGCGGGGTTACAAGATCCGCGAGAAATTGTTGCGGCCGGCGCTGGTGAGGATTGCGGCGAATCCGGATCAGGTTGCGGATTGATGGTTTTGGCTGATTGGCCGTGTGGTTTTCGTCCACTGCACACCAAGTGCTCCACCTCCGGTCGAGATATCGGCAAAAGTGTTGGGTACAGATTTACGAGGAGATGCAAGGTCTGAAGCAGATGCGAGGCGAAGGCGAAATACGGGGGTCTCTCCACTGCGCCGTTCACGATGAGACCGTGAACGGCTTCGGTCGAGATGACGTTTTCTTCTTTGTATGAAACTTGCTTTGTATGAAACTTGCTTTGTTGTTTGAACGTAGCTTTGTGGGTTGAAGGTCGTCGTTTTTGAGGTTCAACCGAAGTGGAAGACGGATTTTTGAAGTAAGGATTCAGAAAGAGATTTCAGGGATATGGCGACGGCAAACGTGACGAAGGTTGACTACTACGAAGTATTGAGTGTTTCGCGGGATGCGAGCGACCAGGAGTTGAAGACGGCGTATCGCAAGCTTGCGATGCAGTATCACCCGGACCGGAACCCGAACGATCCTGCTGCGGAGGAGAAGTTCAAGGAGTGCGGCGAGGCCTACTCGGTGCTGAGCGATGCGGAGAAGCGCGCGGCGTACGACCGGTATGGACATGCGGCGTTTCAGAACGGCGGCGGCGCTGGTGGTCCATTTGGGGGCGGGTTCAGCGGCAATCCGCAGGACCTGGGGGATATCTTCGGCGATCTGTTCGGCGAGATGTTCAACATGGGCGGCAATGGGCGTCAGCAGGCTTCGCGCGTGCAGCGTGGGCGCGATCTGCGGTACGACATGAAGCTCGAGTTTGAGGAAGCGGTCTTCGGCAAGGAGAAGGAGATCACGATTCGGCGCATGGAGAACTGCATCGATTGCAGGGGTACGGGCGCGGCGAAGGGCAAGGCTCCGGTGACTTGTACGCAGTGCGGCGGGCGGGGGCAGCAGAGATTCCAGCAAGGGTTCTTTTCGGTGGCTCGGAGCTGCTCGGTGTGCGGAGGGACGGGGACGCTGATCGTTGACCCGTGCCAGACGTGCAAGGGGGAGACGCGGGTACAGCGTGAGCACACGATTATGGTGAAGGTGCCGGCTGGCGTGGAGCAGGATACGCGGATTCGCTACTCGGGCGAGGGTGAGGCGGGCAAGTTTGCCGGGCCTGCTGGTGATCTGTACGTTGTGTTGAGTGTGAAGGCGCACAAGTTCTTTGAGCGCGATGGCGATGACCTGCATTGCGTGATGCCGATCTCGTTTCCGCAGGCGGCGCTGGGGACGGAGCTGGAGATTCAGACGCTGGAGGGTGCGGCGACGATCAAGGTTCCCGAAGGAACGCAGAATGGGAAGGCGTTCAAGCTGAAGGGCAAGGGCGTGCCGCATCTGAACTCGCATGGGAAGGGCGATCTGATCGTGGAGATTCGGGTGCAGACGCCGGGCAAGCTGAATAAGCAACAGCGGGAGTTGTTGAAGCAGTTGAGCGAGACGATGGTGGTGGAGAATACGCCTACGTCGCGTGGGCTGTTCGATAAGGTGAAGGATATGTTCAGCTAGTGCTGCCGGACGGGCGCCCTGCGCGGGCGGCGGTCACTTCGTGACGCGTGTACCTTGTCTGGGTTGGACTAACTCTTGGGGCCTTCCGTTGGTCGGCGCGGATTTTTGCTTGCGACCAACGGGAGCACCTTGCGCAGCGATTTACATGTCACGAAGTGACCGCCCCACGCGTAGTGGGCCCGTCCGGCAGGACTATCAGGTCTAAAGATAGCGGCTGACTCGAGTGCAGTATTCGGAGTATTGCTGGCCGTAGTGACCTCTCAGGTATTGTTCTTCACGTGATACCTGGCGGTGGAAGAGCCAGATGGCGGCGAGCAGATAGACCAGGAGAATCCAGTTTGAGAAGAGCAGGAACTGGCCCATCAGGACCGACGCAAAGGCCACGTAGATTGGGTTGCGGCTGAAGGCAAAGATGCCGGTGGTTACGAGCTTGTCCGGGTGGGTCTGGTCAATGCCGACGCGGAAGCTCCTGCCGAAGGAGATGAGACTCAGGAGCAGCAGGAGCAGACCTGCCAGACAAAGCAGAACTCCAGCCCAGGAGGCTATTCGGGAGTGAAAGAGTTCTTGCCTGCTTACGGTCGGAAGATGGAATGCAGCGGCAAAGACGAGGTAGAAGTAGAAGAAGGCGAACGGCGGAATCAGGTAGTCCTTTTTGTCGATTTTGCCGAAGTTCATCGCTTTGATTCCTCTGCTTCTCAACAGCAGGACGCGGCTCCCTACCAGGCCAAGCAGAAGCACAATGGTCAGAGGTCCGAAGTACTTTTGCATGGAGGTCGTCCGTTCAGGTGATATGGGTGGAGGCGATGGCGATGGCGGCGATGGCGGCGGTTTCGGCGCGGAGGATGCGGGGGCCGAGGGTTACGGGCTGCCATTGATGGGTGGTGAAGAGGCTCATCTCTTCGGGGGTCCAGCCGCCTTCGGGGCCTATGGCGAGGGCGTGGGTGGTTTGGATTGAGGAGGGGTCTTCATCCCGCGCTTCGCGATGAGACTGCGAAGGATGGGGCACCCGGTCTTTCGTGGTTGATTGGGAGTCCTCTAAGGCGTCGGTAAGGGTGGTGGATTGTTCGGTTTCGCTTAAGAGGATGCGGGTGGGAGAGCTTTCTTCGGCGAGGGCCTGCTTGAGTGGGATGGGGTCGGCGATGTTGGGGATGTCGGTGCGGCGGGATTGCTTGCTGGCTTCGAGGGCTATGCGGCGCCAGCGTTCGGCACGTTTGAGGGCGGATTGGGCGAGGTGCTTTTCGGTGCGGCGCGCGAGGACGGGGGTGATCTTCGCGATGCCTAGTTCGGTGGCTTTTTCGATGGCCCACTCCATGTGGTCGAACTTGAAGACGGCGAGGAGGAGATGGAGGGGAAGGGCGGCGTCGGAGGAGAGCTCTTCGTGGAGGGTGAAGAGGACTTCGTTGTCTTGATCGTTGGCCCCGGCGGTGACGTGGGTGATCTCGGCGCGGTGGAGGAAGCCGTTGGCGACGACGTCGTAGATCTGGCCGGGTTCGGCGCGGAGGACGCGGGCGAGGTGGGCGGCCTGGTCGCCGGTGAGAGATGCGGTGGTGGCGGTCCAGGCGTCGGCGATCCAGCGGCGGCGGGTCATGGAGTTAGTTTACGGGTTGGTGGAGGGTGGATTCTCACGGAGGCTTGGGCGCTTCGGGCGAAATGCGGGGGTCCCTCCACTGCCCCTTCGACTCGCTTTGCTCGCTCAGGACCCGGTCGGGATGACGGGATTTGTGGTTGGTTTCAAGAGCACGTCATCGATTTGTGTTGCGTCCGGGACGTGAGTCGTCGATTCGGGGGTGCGGCCGAAGGTCAGTTGAGTCGGTTGAGCGCGTCCCAAAAGTTTGTGGGCTGCGTCTCAGGGTCAGTTGAATCAGTTGGCGAGTTTGGAAGCGGGGGTAGGGACGGCTTCGCTGGCACGGCTGATCATGACGCCTTGTTGACCCTGGTGGTAGAGGTCGACGTTGAGAATGGCGGTGCGGCGGTGATCCCACACGGCCTGGGTGACGGGGAAGTGGAGGAGGATCATGCCTTCGGCGGACTGGCCGGGGTTGATCATGGTCTCGCGGAGGAGGGGTTCGGAGGCGAGGGGCTTGAGCGCGGGGAAGGTGGTGTAGAGGTTGGCGAAGTCGTCTTTTTCTACGGCGCTGGTGGTGATCTCCTGACCGTCGCCGGTGGTGAGGGTGGCGGTGAAGTCTTTGAGGAAGAGGGGGAGACGGAGGCCGTCGGTGATGCGGAGGGTGGTGAGGACGTAGAGGTCGTCCTGGCCCTGATCGTGGCCGACGAGGATGGACTCGCCTTTGAAGACGGTGTGGGCGGGGTAGACGGCGGTGTGGAGGATGTCGAGGTCGGCTGTTCTGTGCGGTGTGAAGCGCATGACCAGGGCGAGCGTGATGCCAAGGATCAGAAACGCCAGGAGGACCGGTGCCAGTAGGTTGCTGCGAGCGGGTTGGGCAAACTTTAGGTCGGACACTGGCATGAGAATAGCAAGGGTGATTGGTTTTCAGAAGGTTAAAAAAGCTGAAATTTAACGCAATCGATTGCCCGCTGGGATTTGTAAGCATTGGTAGAGGTGAAAATGCGGGTTCCGGGAAGAGGGAGCTGGAGGCGGTGAATCATTCTTTCTGGACGGCGTACTCCTGGAGGAGGACGGTGATGAGGGCGGCGGTGGGGACTGAGACGAGGGCGCCGACGATGCCGGCCAAGGCAGTGCCCAGAAGCAGGGCTACGAGCACGGTGAGGCCCATGAGATTGACGCTGGAACGCATGATGCGCGGGGTGAGGATGGCGTTTTCGATGTTGATGTAGATGGCGTAGAAGATGAGGACGCCGGCCATCTTGGTCCAGGAGTCGAGCGCGGCGACCCCGGCGGCGACGACGATGGTGATGACTCCGCCGGCGATGGGGATGATGTTGAAGAGGCCCATGAGGAAGCCGAGGAGGAGAAAGTATCGGACGTGAAGGAGGCCGAAGACGATGGTGCTGCAGACTCCGAGGATCAGCATGAGGAGTCCCTGGCCGACGAGCCACTTGCTGATCTTGCGCTCGGCTTTTTTGAGAGTGTTGTTGAGGCGGTGACGTTCGGCGTCGGGGAAGAGGGAGAGGAAGAAGTGATAGGCGTGCTCGCCTTCGAGCATGAAGTAGATGCAGAGGAAGGCGGCGGTGAGGATGTCGAAGAGATGGGAGAGCCAGAGGGGAGGGAGGTGAAGAGATAGGTGGCGGTGGCGTCGAAGGCTCCGGCGGCGCGCTGGGCGAGAGAGTCGATGCCGAACTTGTCGGCGAGGGGGAGCTTCTTGATGCGGGCGACGACCTCGGGGATGCGCTGGGGGAGTTCGGCGGAGAAGTTACGAAGGTCGCTGAGGACAGGGGGAGGCCGGTGGTGAAGAAGATGCCGAGGATTCCAGCGACGGCGGCTATGAGGATGACGATCGCGACGCCGCGGGAGGGCTGGTAGTTGCGGATCTTCAACTGGCGGATGCGCGCGACTGCGGGCATGAGGACGACGGCGAAGAGACCGCTGACGTAGATGATCAGCAACTCTTTCTGAAGGGTCCAGGCGAGGGCGAGCAGGACAATGACGACGAAGAAGAAGACGATGTTGCCGCGGACCTGGGCGCGGTTTTTTTCTCGTACGGGGTGAGGTCGTCGGGTGTGGGGTTGGTCAGCCGATTTCTCCTGGGGTGCTGACGTTGAGATGCAGATAGTGTGCGCTTCCACTGCTTAGGGGCGGGAGTGCGGAGTTTGAGTCTCGGGTGTGGGGCGCGGGTTTCTGCGCTACGGCGGCGGATGCGCCAGCCCGTTCGACTTCGCGCAGGGTCGAGGTGACGGTTTTTTGCGGCTATTACGTTTTTCTGTCAGCCAGGGCCAGAAGGAGGGCTTCTACGGTTTGAGCTGGGGTTTGGTTCGAGGTGGCGATGGTGAGGCCGGCCATGCGGCGGTAGAGGGGGTGGCGGCGCTCGAAGCGGAGTTGGGCGGCGGCGGGGTCCTCGAGGACGGGGCGGGCTATGTCCTGCAGCATGCAGCGGTCGAAGAGGGTGGGGAAGGGTGCGTCGAGGAAGATGGTGAAGGTGGCTGGGGTTTGTTCGAGGAGGAGGCGGTTGGTGAGGTCTTCGGGGGTTCCTCCGCCGAGGGCGAGGACGATGTTGCTGTAGCCGAGGGCAGAGGCGAGGGCGGTGGACTCGAGGCGGCGGAAGCGGGCTTCTCCGTGCTGCTCGAAGAGCTGGGGGATGGTGGCGCTGGTGCGGGCTTCGAGGTGGGCGTCGAGGTCGAGGAAGTTCCAGCCGATGCGGGCGGCGAGGAGGCGGCCGATGGTGGATTTGCCTGCTCCCATGAAGCCGGTGAGGACGAGACGTTTGAGGTGGGCTGGGGCTTGAGTCATGGTTTCTGTTTGGGTCTTGATTTGGGTCTGGGATTCGGTTTGGGGTTCGGTGGACGTCATTGCCTCTCCTTAGTGTGCCTGTAAACGTGTGCAGAAGACGAAAGAGCCGCAACCTGGTGTGGGTTGCGGCTCGGGAAGGTCGAAGACTCTGAAGTTTTTTAGGTGTTTTCAGAGATGCATGCGAGGACTCC
Source organism: Tunturiibacter gelidiferens (assembly GCF_051013345.1). GTDB lineage: Bacteria > Acidobacteriota > Terriglobia > Terriglobales > Acidobacteriaceae > Edaphobacter > Edaphobacter gelidiferens_A. The sequence goes on along the minus strand of NZ_CP132939.1, from coordinate 6,340,539 downwards.
ACTGGCCGCGGGGTGGCGCCAATAGGAGCAGGTAAAAAAGCGAACTGGAAGCGGCTCGACATGCTGGTACGACGATACACCGGGGGTTTGGGGGATTGCAAGGGGGTCAGTTAGTTGGGTCTTGACGATGGCGGAGCGAGCGAGACCAGCAGATTGCAAATCCCACAGCGACTGCTAAACCTAAAATGCGCTCGAGAAGATTTGCAGATAAGGAATACTCGAATGGATTGAGGGAATTCATAAGAAAGAAGACAAAGCCGAATCCAAAAAGCCAAAGGCGTACTACCCGGCGAATCTCAGCCATCCTCTGGACGCTCACGTTGTGATGTTCTCACCTCTATTACGACCGTACAAGCTCTCCAACGGTTCATTGGTGGTTCAATTTGACGAACAGAAGAACAGGCACAGCAAAAGCGAAATGCGGGAGTCTCTCCACTGCGCGACGGACGATGAGACTGTCCGTCGCTTCGGTCGAGATGACGATTTTTTGGGGGTGTTATGACGCTTCGGCCGCGATGATGAGTTCTGGGGGTGTTATGACGCTTCGGTCGAGATGACGATTTCTGGGGTGTTAGGACGCTTCGGTCGAGTGATGATTTCTGAGGGTGTTCTGATGGTATTCGGTGTTCTGGGTGTTATGTAGTTGGTTCGGTGAAGGGTGCGATGGGTTTGCCCCATTCCTCGCTTAGATCTTTCCAGGTTGGATTTTGCGCGACAATCAGGCGGATCTTCTTGATGCGAGACCAGCGTTTGAGCTGTTTCTCTCGTGCAATGGCGGCGGTGATTTCAGTGTAGCGCTCGAAGTAGACGAGTTTGTCGATCTTGTACTTCGAGGTAAAGCTGCTTTCGTACCTTCCTGCTTTGTGTTGGGTGGTACGGAGTTCGATTTGTGTCGTCACGCCTATGTAGAGTTTTTGAAAGGTGCTGGAGAGGATGTACACGTAGGCTTGCTCGAGCATAGCGGGATTATTGCAGGGTTCGATGGAGAACAGACAACAACAAAGGCAAATGCGGGGGTCTCTCCACTTCGCGACGGACGATGAGACCGTCCGTCGCTTCGGTCGAGATGACGATTTCTGGGGGTGGACGCTTCGGTCGAGAGGACGATTTCTTGGGGGGTGTAATGGCGCTGTGGTCAAGATGACGATTTTTGGGGTGTTAGGACGCTTCGGTCGAGAGGATGATTTTTGCGGAGGGGCGGAGCTGGTTTCGGATCTGGTGGTAGAGGGCTTGAGGATGGCCTTTCCGCGATGCGACCGCGTAGACCTGTGAGGGCTTTGGGACGAAGACAAAATGCGGGGGTCTCTCCACTGCGCGACGGACGATGAGACTGTCCGTCGCTTCGGTCGAGATGACGATTCTTTGGGGGGTGTAATGGCGCTGTGGTCAAGATGACGATTTTTGGGGTGTTAGGACGCTTCGGTCGAGATGACGATTTCTGGGGGTGGACGCTTCGGTCGAGATGACGATTTTTGCGGAGGGGCGGGGCTGGTTTCGGATCTGGTTTGGTAGTGGGTTTGAGGATGGCGTTTCCGATTCGGACAGTGGTAAGGTGCCGTGGGCGGGTTACTCGTAGCGCAGTGCCTCCATCGGTTCTATTCGCGTGGCGCGGCGGGCTGGGATGCCGCTGGCGATGAGGACGACCGATGCGAGGATCGCGATGGCGCAGAGCAGTGGACCAGAACTCTGGATGGTTACGGTTGCCCAGTGCGCCAACCCTCTTTGAAGCAGAATCGTGAGCAAGACGCCGAGCGCTACACCCGCGCAGACGCTGGTGGTCGCTGAGCGAGCGACTAATTCGAGGACGCTGCTGCGAGGCGCACCGAGTGCCATCCGAATGCCGAACTCGTTGGTTCGCTGATTGACGGTGTAGGAGACGACGCTGTAGAGGCCGACTGCCGCGAGGAGAAGAGCAAGCAAAGCGAACGAGGTGAAGAGCCAGGAGAGGAGCTGGCCCAGCGCGTATTCGGGTTGGGTGCTGACCCAGTGTTCGAGGTCTCGAACCTCTCCGCCTATCTGTTGATCTGGATCGACGGAGGCGAGCTTCTGGGCGATGGTGTGGGTCATTGCGGTGGGCGCTCCGTCGGTACGGATCAGGAATTGGGTGTAAGCCCACATTGCCATCGTGTAAGGGATAAATACCTCGGGTACCACTGGATTTCTAAGGCCATCGTCGAGCTTGTCTTCAACGACGCCGATGATCTGAAGCCAATCACCTGCTCCGGGTTGAGTGGTTACATAGGGAGGGACATTTTTGAGGACCGTCATTTGAATGGAGTGGCCGACTGCATCTCCGTTGGGGAAGTATTTGCGGGCGAGCGAGTCATTGATGACTGCGACATGGTTGGCGTTGTGGTTTTCGGCTACTGTCCAGATTCTGCCCTTCAACAGAGGAATCCTGAGCAACGGGAAGTACCCCTCGCTCACAAAGTTGAGCCGAGCTGTTCTGTCGTTGGACGAAGGTTGACCCAAGAGCTCAATCGGCGAGTTGAGGCCGTTGTTTGGTGGAGTGGCGTTCGCAGAGAGGGCTGCCATGTTGACGCCGGGGATCTCTGCAATCTTGTTGCGGAGCAGTTCGGCATAGGCGATGCGCGCGGCGAGGGAGGGGTAGGCTGACTCCCGCAGTGGAACGCCGATCGACATGCTGTTGTGCGGATCGTATCCGAGGTGAGTGTGGGCGAGCTTGAGAAAACTTTGAACGGCTGCTGTAGCGGCGGACAAGAGCAGAAGCGTTAGAGCGATTTGACCTGCGATGAGGGTGTTGTGGAGCATTCGGCCGCTGACTGTGCCGGCGACTTTGCGCGCGCCGGTTTGCATGGCTTCGCGGACATCGGGCCGGGAGAGTCGGAGCGCGGGCCACAGACCGAAGAGGATGCCAGTCAGCAAAGCGACTGCGACAGAGAAGGACAGTACGGGAAGGTTAATCGCGAAGGAGGCTTCGTGGGGAAACGCGTCCTTTGGCAGCAGCGCGACGATTCCGGCCAGTAGTTTGTAAGCGAGGAGCACTCCAAGTCCGGCGCCGGTGACTGAGATCAGCAGGGCTTCGGTAAGGAGCTGACGGATGATGCGCGCGCGGGAGGCACCGATGGCTGCGCGCACGGCAAACTCATGCTCCCGCGCGACGCCACGTGCGAGGAGAAGGATCGACACGTTTCCGCAACCTATGGCGAGGAGCAGGAGTACGGCGCCGAAGAGGAGCGCGAGTGAGGGGCCGATCGCTTTCAGGAACTGTTCGTTCAGGCCGATGATGGTCAAAGGCCCTGGTTTGAGCGGAAAGTTACGAGGCGTGTCTTTTTCGAACTGTGCGATGAGGCTTTGCATCTGCTGTTCGGCGAGATGGTGGCTGACTCCTGGTTTCAAGCGTGCTTCCAGTGCGTAGGCGTCGGCGCCTGAGGTTGTCTTGAGGGGGAGATAGACGTCTGCGTCGTTCCAGACGAATCGCTTTGCGGCAACGCCTACTACGTTGTACGGCTGGTGATCAAATTGAATGGTTTTGCCGATGATGGCGGGGTCACCGTTGAAGCGGCGCTGCCAGAACTTGTAGCCGAGCACGACGACTGGTTGCGGGTCGTGGCCTTCGATGGCGTCGGACGGTAGAATCACACGGCCGAGCAGTGCGGGTACGCCGAAGAAGTTGAAGGCATTAGAAGTCATCTGGGTGCCCTGGACGTCTTCGGGCAGGTCGCTGCCAGTGATGGTCATGCGTTTAAAGCTCAGGAGGATCGAGTCCTCTATGGCTGGGAGCTGGCGCAGTTGTTGCCATTGCGCTGCTGTGATCGCTAAGCCGTTGTAGCCGCCGGCGGTGGTGCCTCCTAGGGCGAAGTGCACCATGCGGTCGGGGGCGGCGTAGGGATAGGGGTTCATCACTACTCCCCAGACCACGCTAAAGACGGCGGAGGTCGCTGCGATTCCACAGGCGAGAGAGAGGATGGATGTGATCGCGAAGCCGGGGCTCTTCAGGAGCTGGCGTAGGGCGTAGCGCAGGTCTTGGACGAGAGATCTCATGCAGACTCCGGGGGAGCAGCGATTGAATCTATCGGTATTGGAGCATGTGGGTGCCCAAATCGTGGAGGCGATTTTGAGTCAACGATCTGGCTGTGTTTGTCGGTTTTGGGATTTTGCGGTGCGTGATTTGCCGGAGACTGTGTCCGCAAATGGACGCGAGAGTCCACGGATGTACACCTTACCGGGTGTGCGTGAGGGTTGAGCGGGGGATTGGGGTTCTTTTTCGAGGCTCGACTGTCGAAGTGAAATCGCCCAGCTCGCTTGTCGTGCGGAGGCTGGGCTATTCGAGTTGATGCTATGGGCTAGACGGTATTTCGAATCGGGAGGTCGTCTTTTCCGGCGGCGCCCTGCTTGAGCTTGTTCTGGATGTTGCTCCAGACAGCGTCGCTGGGGTCCTGGTCCTCGGTGGGTTCGAAGAGGCTGCGGGCCTGGTCGGCGATGGCTTCGAGATCGCGAACGAGGGCGGCGCAGTCGGGGTTGTTCTTGAGAAAGGTTTGGAGGCGAGGATCGGTGCTGACGTGGCCGTCTCCGTTGGCAAAGAACTCAGGCAGATAAGTCTCGAAGTCAGCTGGAGTCATGGCGTCGAAGTCAAGAGATTTGAACTCAGTCATACCGCTACCTCCTTGAGGCCGTTTGGCTGGGCAGCTGGGTCGGGCTGGCGGAGGAGTTCGCGGAGTTTGAGGCGGGCCTTGTGGAGCTGCGACTTGCTGTTTCCGGTGGAGCACTCGAGCATGGTGGCGATCTCGTTGTGTTCGAAGCCTTCGACATCGTGGAGGACAAAGACCATGCGATAGCCGGGGGCAGGGAGGCTACGGCACGCTCGAGGGCTACGCGATCGACTGAGCCGGTGAGTGCAAGGTCGCGGCTGCCGAAGTCGCGCTTGGGTGCGTCTTCTTCCGAGGGGTTGATGGTCTCTTCGAGAGAGACGAGGTTAAGACCTTTCTTGCGCAGGTGCATGAGCACCAAGTTTACCGTGAGTCTGTGAAGCCAGGTGGAGAAGGCGGACTCTCCGCGGAAGCTGCCGATCTTGCGGAAGAGATGCAGGAACGCCTCCTGAGTCATGTCTTCGGCTTCTGAGACGTTGCCGAGCATGCGGAGGCAGAGGGTGTAGACGCGGCGTTTATGGAGGGCATAGAGGCGGGAGAACGCTTCTGCATCTCCATTCTTCGCTGCTTCGATGGCTTCGGCTTCGCCTGCGATGGGCGGGTTGCGCTTGAAAACGCCGGGAGTAGGTGGTGTTGGTTGGGTCATTCGTAAGCCTTGGACGTCCATAGCTAGACTCCGGATTAAATAAATCATTCACCGTTAAGTTTTCGCCTGCATCGAGCCTACCGCAAACGGAGATTAAGTTCTGTACAGCTAACTTGGATGGAAGATAGGTGGGAAGGGTTGTGTGAGTGGAAGACGTGAGTGATGAGAGGTTTGGCGCTGGGAGAAGCCGATGATTATGAGCCGATGAAGCGGGCGTAGAGGGAGCGTGCGAGGGTGATGTCGGTGGTGCCCTGAATGAGGGCGCGGCCGTCGGGAAAGAGAGTGAAGGTGTGTGGGCCGCGTTTGAAGCGGAGGAGAAGTTCGTTGAAGCGGAGGTCGTGAATATCGGCGTGAGGCGCGAGGCGGTCGCGCATGGCGGCGAAGTCTACGGGGCGGTGATGCTCGTGGATCTGCACGGAGTTGCGGCCGCAGAGAGTGATGTGGGGGCGGCCTTCGCCGGCGAGGTGGGTGAAGATGCGCTGGCCGCAGACGGTGCAGGAGGGGTTGGGTTTGGTGGCGGTGATCTCGGTGCGCTCATTGGACCAGAGGTCGTGGGAGAGAAGAGTACGGCGCATCAGGTGGGGCTGGTTGGTGAGGAGTTTGAGGGCTTCGGTGGTTTGGATGGAGGCGGCGAGGTTGACGGCGGTGGAGAGGATGCCGGCGGTATCGCAGGTCTCGACGGGGCCGGTGGGGGGCTTGGGGAAGATGCAGGCCAGGCAGGCGGTCGGGGCGTAGTTGTCTGTTGCCGGTTCTCCGTTGTCAGTATCAGCTTGCATGCGACGCGGGAGGATGTTCATGGTGGCGGCGTAGGCACCTATGGCGGCGGCGTAGATCCAGGGTTTGGATTGCTGGACGCAGTAGTCGTTGAGAAGGTAGCGGGTCTCGAAGTTGTCGGTGGCGTCGAGGATGAGATGGGCGGGTGCGAGGAGCTCGTGGATGTTGGCAGGGATGAGGTCTGCGATGTGAGAGTGAACGGTGACGTTGGAGTTGAAGAGGGAGATTTTGCGTCGGGCAGCCTCGGCTTTTGGAAGAGAGTCGCGGGCGTCGGCCTCGTCGAAGAGGATTTGGCGCTGGAGGTTGGAGGGCTCGACGAAGTCGCGGTCGATGAGGGTGAGGGTGGCGACGCCGGCACGGGCGAGGAGCGAGGCGGTGGCGGCTCCGGTGGCTCCGACGCCGATGATGGCGACGTGGGCGGAGGCGAGGAGACGCTGGCCGGAGGCTCCTATGCCAGGGAAGAGAATTTGGCGGGAGTAGCGGTCGGTATCGAGAATGCCGGGATCTGAAGCGATGTGATCGGGAGTGGCTCGGTTAGGGGTGTCGGTTTTGAAGGGCGCGTCCCTGGGGGTGCCGATGTGGATGCTCGCGGTCGGTTCTTCGAAGGGGGTGCTGGATGCTTTGACATGATGGAGGTCGCACCGTCAAAAAAAGGCGGCTGTTTCGTAGTATAGGGAAGGACGGATGTGCAGGGAACCGGCTGACAAGCCATTGGCTTTCGGCATCCTACGGTAGAACGGGTTTGCGGGCTGGATGCGGGCTTGCTGCACATCATGAAAGACTTGCTGGGCTCCTCAAAATTAGATAAGGAATGATGGGTGGTTTTTTGGGTCAGGTGCTTCGAGGTCGCGCGCGAATACCACGGTGGATGAGGTACGGGTGTGTCGTTGCGGCGGTGTGGGTCGGGTTGTCGCTGATGGCGGGTGCGGCCCTGGGGCAGGAGGTGCCGGCTGCGTCAACTCCGGCGCGTACGCCGGGTACAGTGCAGAGTGGAGCGACGCCCGCGCAGGGTCAGCAGACCAAGCCAGTTGAGGAGAAGCCGGATTCGGTTGACGAAAAGAATGCGGGGCTGACGACTTCGGTGTGGAAGTGGAAGGGGCTGATCGTCGAGAAGATTCTGTTTGAGGGTGTGAGGTTCGATGCAACGGATACGCTGCCGAAGGAGTTGACGCAGAAGGTGGGCGTGCCGCTGGATCCGCAGGAGGTGCGGGCGAGTCTGCGGCGGCTCTATGCAAGCGGGCGATATCGGGATATTGCGGTTCGAGGGATTCGGCAGGGCGACCAGGTGACGCTGATCTTTGCGGGGACGGCTCGGTACTATGTGGGACGGGTGACGATTGCGGGGGTGAAGAGCGAACGGCTGACCTCGCTGCTGGAGTTTGCCACGAAGCTTTCTCCGGGGACCGCGTTTACCGATTCGCAGATACCGGCGGGGACGGCAGGAATCAAGGAGATTCTGCAGCAGCAGGGGTTCTACGAGCCGACGGTCGCGGTGAAGTCGGAGGTGGATGAAGCAGGCGATCAGGTTAATGTAACGTATACGGTTGCAATTGGACCGCAGGCTCGCGTGGGACAGATAAAGCTGGTGGGTGACGATACAGGGTTGACGACGGAAGAGTTTCGCAAGAAGTCGAAGCTGAAAGAGAACAGCAAGATAAGGCGGGATACGACGAGCAACGCGCTCGATCGATTGCGGAAGCTGTATCAGAAGAAGAACCGGCTGGAGGCGACGGTTACGCTGCAGAAACAGACGTACGACGATGCGCGGGACAAGGTGGACTACGAATTTCATGCTAACCAGGGACCGGAGGTGAAGGTGTCGGTGGAGGGGGCGAAGATTTCTACGAGCCGTCTGCATCTCCTGGTTCCGATCTTCGAAGAAGGCACGATTGATAACGACCTGCTGAACGAGGGTGTGTTCAATATTCGCGACTTCGAACAGCAGCAGGGATTCTTCGACGCGAAGGTGGATGTGAGGGTAGTGGGGAACGGTACGACGGCGGAGCAGGTGGTGTTTACTGTGGATCGCGGGGTGAAGCATAAGGTAGTGGCGGTGGACTTGAAGGGCAACAAGTACTTCACAGATGATCTGCTGCGGGAGCGGATGCGTGTGCAGAAGTCGAATGCGTACCAGCGGAGTGGGCGGTACAGTCCGGCGCTGGTGTCGGGCGATGTGAGTGCGATTCAGGCGCTCTATCGGGCGAATGGCTTTGATCAAGCCAAAGTGACGACGGATGTGAAGGATGTTACGACTGCGAAGAACGGCAAGACGATGAAGGTGGGGGAGATTGCGGTGACCTTCACTATTGTCGAGGGGCCGCAGCAGAAGTTTGGCAAGGTGGACCTGACGGGTGTGAATGCGAGCCGCGTGCAGGATGTGCGGGGATTGATGAATGCGCAGGCTGGCCAGCCGTTTTCGTTGGTAACGGTATCCGGCGACCGCGACACGGTTCTGCAGTACTACCTGGCGCATGGGTTCGACCAGGTGAAGGTGGAGATAAGGCAGACGAAGGAGACGGCGGACGCGGATAAGACGGATGTGTCGCTGAACGTGACCGAGGGGCAGCAGGTGTTCGTCAATCGCGTGCTGCTATCGGGAGTGGAGAAGACGAGGCCGAGTGTTGTCGCATCGCAGATTCTGGTGCATGCGGGGGACCCGCTGGATCAGACGGCGTTGCTGCAGACGCAGAGGAATTTGTACAACATTGCTTTGTTCAATGAGGTTGTGGCGGCGGTACAGAACCCTGCGGGAGACGCACCGCAGAAGAATGTGGTGCTGCAGTTGACGGAGGCGAAGCGGTGGAACGTTACGTATGGGTTCGGGTTTGAGGCACAGACTGGAACGCCGCAACAAGGCATGATCTCGGAGGCCTCGTGCATCCAGTTGATGCTGAACCCATGCAACCAGTTGACGCAGGAGGGGAGGGCTGGAGTGAGCCCGCGGGTGTCGCTGGATGTGTCGCGAATTAATCTGCGGGGGTCGGAGGATTCGCTGACGCTGCACACGTCGTATGGATTATTGGAGCAGGTGGCGATTTTGACGCTGCAGAATCCTCATGTGCATGGGAGCAAGAACTTCAGTGCGGCGATTTCAGGTGGCTACTCGAACATCCAGGACATTTCGACGTTTCAGGCGTCGACGCTGCAGGGGACTTTCGAATTACGGAAAAGCTACGGCGGCGGGATACGTTTATCTACGACTTTCTGTATCGCCGGGTGAAGGTGAACCCGAACAGCCTGCAGGTCTCGGCGGATTTGATTCCGTTGCTGTCTCAGCCTGTGCGCGTAGGCGGGCCGAGCGTTACGTGGTTTCACGATACGCGGTCGCCGGGGCCGCTGAACGCGGTGAAGGGACAGTACTCGACGGTGCAGGGCTTTGTCGCTTCGTCGAAGTTTGGGTCGCAGACGGACTTCTGGAAGCTGGATGGAACGAACTCGACGTACTACCAGTTCGGCAAGCTGAAGTACGTGTTGGCACGCGAGACTCGGATTGGCTACGAGCGTGCGTCGGGTGTGAATCCAAACGTAGGAAACGAAGCGTGCCTTGGAGTGTTGCTTACGACGAATCCCAGCTGCAATGCGATTCCGCTGCCGGAGCGGCTGTATGCAGGCGGCGCGAATTCGCATCGCGGATTTCCGATCAACGGAGCCGGGCCCAGGGACTTGCAGACCGGCTTTCCTGTGGGCGGGTCGGCGGCGTTCGTGAATACGCTTGAGATGAGGCTACCGCCGCAGACTTTGCCGTTAGTGGGGAATAGCGTGAACTTCGTGATCTTTCACGATATGGGCAATGTGTTTCAGAATGCGAGTGATATGTTTCCGAGTTTTACGCGGTTCCATCAGCCGAACAAGCAGACTTGCGCGAACGTTTCGGGGATAATCGGGACCTGCAACTTCAATTATTTTTCACACGCGGTTGGGCTTGGCGCGCGCTACAGGACGCCGGTTGGACCGATTCGTGTGGACTTCAGCTATAACCTTAATCCGCCGGTGTATCCGATCATTTACGACTTCAACAACAGTCCTCCGCATGAGGGGCAGGCTTCGCACTTCAACTTTTTCTTTAGCATCGGAGAGAGCTTTTAGATGCGTTGGATAACGCACAATACGTGCTTGTTGCTGGTTGCGCTTGCGTTGACGCCTGCGTGGCCAAGCGGGCAGGTTTTGGCTGCTTTGCAATCGCCTGCCGGGCAGAAGACGACACCACCGGTTGGTGCTGCAAGTTCCGCGCCTGAGGCTACGCCTGGTTCGGTTGCCCAGCAGGGTGTGGTGCTGGATCGCCTGGTCGCGGTGGTGAATGGCGATGTGATTCTGGAGAGCGATGTCGATGAAGAACGGCGATTTGAGGACATTCAACCTTATCGCAGGACTGCAGGGGACCGTTCGAGGGACAGTACGATCGAACGATTGATCGATCGCGATTTGATCTTGCAGCAGGCGGAACTGGAGCCGGAAGATGCTATCTCCGATAAGGCGTTGGATGACCAGTTGACGATGCTGCGGAAGGATATTCCGGACTGCAAAGAGTATCACTGCGAGTCGGATGAGGGCTGGAAGAAGTATCTCGGCGACCATGGATTTACGGTGGAGGAGTTCCGCGAGCGGTGGCGGCTGCGGATGCAACTGCTGAGGTTTATTGAGGTGCGGTTCCGGAATGGAATCAAGGTTTCGGACGCTGAGATCAAAGAGTTTTACGAGAAGAGAATGGCGCCGGAGTATGCGAAGCGAAATGTAACTCCGCCCAAGCTGGATACGATCTCGAAGAGGATTGAAGAGGTGCTGCTGCAGCAGCAGGTGGGGACGCTGCTGGTGGATTGGTTGAAGTCGCTGCGGGTGCAGGGCAGCGTGAAGATTATGAATCCAGGTGAGGTGGCGCCATGAGCGACCTGGAGAAAAAACTTAGTGACAAAAAAGACGAGCTCGAGGCGAAAGTTGCCGGTGAGATTGCGAAGGTGAAGAGGTCGCTGGCGAAGCGGATGATGATCTGGATCGGCTGGACTGTGGCCGCGTTGCTGGTGCTGGTGGTGGTGCTGTTTGTGGCGTTCGCCTGGTATTCGAAGACGAACGACTTCAATCGTCGCGTGGGGAAGGAGGTTGTTAAAGTTCTGGAGGACGCCACTGGCGGAAGAGTGGAGCTGGCGAAGATCAGCTTCGATCTTTGGCACCTTGCCGTAGAGGCCGATGGGCTGGTGATCCATGGGCTTGAAGGACCGGGAGAGGCTCCTTATCTCGCGGTGGATAAGGTTCTGCTTCGTGTAGAGATCTTCGACTTCTTCACGCATGTAACGGGCAGCGGGATTTCTTCGCATGTGAGGTTGAACTACCTGGGAGTGGAGCATCCTCAGTTCCATTTGATCGTTGATAAAGATGGAAAGACGAATCAACCGGTGCCGAAGCATCCTAGTACGAGCAAGGAGTCGGTTACAGATACGCTACTGGACCTGAAGGCGCAGGAGGTGGTGCTGTCGAATGGAGTGGCGGTGGTGAATAACCGGGCGATTCCGTTCAACGTTGCTGCGCGAGATCTGGATGCGGAGGTACATTACCTTGCTGCGACGGACCGGTATGGCGCAACGGTCGACATGAAGGATCTTCGGACGAAGATGGGGAAGCAGGCGGAGGCGCAGTCGGCGTTGAGCCTTACGCTGGAGTTGGGAAGAGACACGATTGAGTTGCAGCGGCTGAACTTCACTACAGGCAAGAGTTCCAAGCTGGATGCGACCGGGAGCTTGAAGAACTTCGCTAAACCAGAGTGGCAGGCGACCGTGAAGGGAACGGTCGAGATAAAGCAGATTTCGGTGCTGGCCGATGTGGACGGTCTGAATGCAGGCACGGTGGATCTGGATTTGAATGGGCACAACTGCACGACCTCACCCTCGGTGGCGCAGAAGCATCCGCCGTTCTGGCGACGAAGCCATCCTGCGGAGACTGCGAAGCCTCCGCGGCCGCTGCCTCCTGATCCGGATTGTGTGGCTGGATATCTTCTGGTGGGGACGGCGAAGATTCACAAGGCGGCTTACAGGGATGAGAATGTTCGATTGCACGATATCGATGGCGGCGGGACGTTGCATGTGACGCCTACGGAGTTGTTGTTGACTGCGCTGACGGGATATCTGCCTGGCGGAGGCAGCGCGGCGGGTGAGTTGCGAATTGCGAACTGGCTAGGGGAGGTACCGCCGCAGGATGTTGCGGTGAGTTCGTCTTCGACCAAGGCTGCGATCACAACGGCGAATACCACTGCAAAGACGATCGGGGCGAAGGCTCCGATTACGGAGCCGGTGAAGGTGCCGCCGGTGCAGGTTGCGCACGCCTATTTGACTGCGACGGTTACGAAGATTCCGCTGCGAACGATTATGGACGTGACGGCACCGGAGGACTATGGCGATCTGGGATTTGATACGGCTGTGAGCGGGCCGGTGAAGGTGGAGTGGGGCGGCCCGGCGAAGAATATCTCCGATACGGTGGAGGTAGATGGAAATTTGACGTTTGCTCCGACGGGGTGAAACGGCGTGGCGCGTTGAACGATGTTCCCGTGACGGGGCAGACTCAGGCTCACTACACGGGTCGTAACGAGACGGTGATGATTCAGCGGATTTCGTTGCAGATGCCCGAGACGAACTTTGAGGCGTCTGGAGTTTTGGGAGTGAATCAAGGTGATCCACTGACGGATCTGCGGGTGGACATGACGGTGCGGGATCTGTCGGAGTACAACCAGCTGCTGACGACACTGGATCTTGAAGGAAATGGAAAGAAGGGTACCGCCGCAATCCCTGTTGTGTTGCATGGCGCAATGCAGTTCAACGGTACAGCGAAGGGGAAGATTGCGGATCTTGATGTGAAGGGGCATCTGCAGGCTGCGAATGCGGAGTTCGCACTGGGAACGACCGATGTGTTGATCGATTCTCTCGTGACGGATGCGGAGTATTCGCCGAACACCGGGGTGGTGGTGGCGAGTTCGACGATCAAGCGAGGGACTGCGGTGCTGAATGTTGAGGGCAAGATTGCGCCGCGGAAGGTGGTGTCGCGACGTGGTGTGCTGACTTATTTGTGGGACGACGGGATGGCTCTGGACGCGAAGGTGCAGCTCGCCAATGCGCAGGTCGTCGATGTATTGCAGATTGCAGGGCAGCAGGAGAAGGTTTCACTGACAGGAACGGTGGCGCTGAACGGACATGCGGTGGGGACACTGAGGAGTCTGAGTGGAGGAGGACATCTTTCGTTGATGAACGGTGTGGCCTACGGGGAGCCGTATGAGTCGGCGGTGGCGGATTTGACGGTACAGGGGAGGGATGTGGAGGCGAACAATGTCGTGCTGCGGCTGCACGGGATGCAGATTGCGGGCAATGGTGGGTATGACATGAGCACGGATCGCCTGCATGGGCATATAGAAGGGCATGACATTCTGCTGTCGAAGTTTGAGACGGTGAAGAAGGCGAAGAACGATGTCGATGGAAGGGTGACCCTGGTTGCGGATGCGAATGGGACGGTGACGCAGCCCGGGTTGAAGGCGAATGTGACGTTGAGCGGCGTCTCTTATCGGGGGCAGATGATTGGCGACGCGACGGTGGAGGCGCATAGTCAGGGAGAAGTGATGTACTTCACCGCCAACTCGACGCTGGTGGGATCGAAGTTGAATGCTTCGGGACAGACGCGGTTAACGGGTGACTATCAGACAGAGGCGAAGATGACCGTAGCGGATCTTGATATCGGCAAGCCGCTAGCGATGTTTGGGCCGGGAACCATGAAGGCGCAGTCGGCGATTAATGGCAGTGCGACTGTGAGCGGGCCGCTGAAGACACCGAAGGCGTTGCGAGGTGAGGCGGAGTTCAGCCAGGTCGATATAAAGCTGCAGGGGGTGGAACTGAAAGCTGCTGAACCCTTGCGGGTGGGACTGCGCGATGGTTTGGCTACGCTCGAGCAAGTTCACATCACGGGGCAGGATACAGATATGCGTGCGAGTGGGACGGCGCAGTTGTTTGGAGCGACGGACCCGAAGGGAGGCAAGCTGGATGTGAAAGCGACCGGGAGCGTGAGCACGACGCTGCTGCATACCTTCGACTCGGATGTTATTTCGACCGGCAAGGTGGAGTTCACCGTGGGCGCCGGCGGGTATGTGACGAATCCGGAGCTGACGGGAAAGGTTCAGTTTGACAAGGTGAATGTTGCGATCGATGGCGTGCCGAATGGGTTGAGCAATATGAACGGCACACTGGTGTTCAACGGCGACCGGCTGCAGGTGCAGAGTCTAACTGCGACGACTGGTGGAGGAACACTGAAGATCGGCGGGTTCATTCGCTACAAAAATGGTTTGTATGCGGACCTGTCGGCGACGGGCGACGTGGTGAGGGTGCGGCTGTACGGGCTAAGTGCGACGGCGAACGCGAATCTGAAGTTGCAGGGAGGGCCGGAGAGCTCGCTGTTCAGTGGAACAATCTTGATTACTCGATTCGGCGTGGGGGCTGATGTGGATTTTGCAGCGTTCGGTTCTGCAGGAGGAGTGAGTCCGCCTCCCGATCCGAATGCGCCGGCGAACAAGATTCGTTTGGATGTGCATGTGACAAGTGCGCCACAGCTCGATTTTCAGAACTCGTATGCAAAGCTGGCGGGGACCGTTGATTTGCAGATTCGCGGGACGGCTGCGGTGCCTTCCATGCTGGGACGGATTGAGATCAATGAGGGAAGCGCGACGTTTGCGGGGACGAAGTATCAATTGCAGCGGGGTGAGATCTACTTTACGAACCCAGTGCGCATTGATCCGATCATCGACCTGGATGCGACGGCGCAGGTGGAGAACTACGACATTACGATTGGGCTGCATGGGACTTCGACGAATTTGAAGCCGACGTATCGGTCGGAGCCGCCACTGAGCGAGTCGGATGTGTTTGCCCTGCTGGCGCTGGGACGGACGCAGGAGGAGGCGCAGCTCTACCAGGAGCGGCAGGTGCAGCAGGGGACCGATCCGACGACGAGCGCGTTGTTGGGTGGAGCGTTGAATGCTACGGTGAGCAATCGCGTGGAGAAGTTGTTTGGCGTGGGCAGCGTGAAGATCGATCCGGCGTTTGTGGGGACGCTGGGTGGCTCGTCGGCGAGGATCACGGTGCAGCAACAGTTGTCTCGGCAGATTACGGCTACGTTTGCGACGAATGTGAATACTTCGGCGCAGCAGTTAATCCAGGTGCAGTATGACCTGAACCATGACAACTCGATTGTGGTGGCGCGTGACGAGTCGGGCGTATTCAGCATTGTCTACAAGCTGCGGAGGAGATATCGTTAGCGCGCTGAGACAGATGTTGCATCGTACTAAGTGCGGATGACGGTGCTTCGCGCGGTTACGCGACGCAATATTTTCGGAGGAAAGATATGAGCAGGATGAAAAATTTTGCACGCGTCGGCGTGTTGGGTTTTGCTGGTCTGGTGATGTTGGGCGGGACATCGAACGGTGTGGCCCAGAGCGCGACCAGCAATGTCGGATCGGGGACAAACGATGCGCAGATTCAGGCGGATGTAACGAAGGCGCTGGATAACAAGCGATTCAAAGATGTGAAGAGTTCGGTGCAGAATGGCGTGGTGACGCTGACGGGTACCGTTGAGCTTTACAGCGCGAAGGTCGACGCGGATGATCGCGCGCACCACCGCAAGAATGTGAAGGGCGTTGAAAATCAGATTGAGGTTGCGGGGCCGGAGGTCGATGACGTGATGCTTCGGAACAAGCTGGCGGAAAAGCTGGCGTATGACCGGGTTGGGTATGGAACGACGGCGTTCAATGCGTTTACGATCGGCGTCGAGAAGGGCGTCGTGACGCTCGGCGGAACTGCGTATGGTCCCACGGATAAAGATTCAGGGTTGAGCCTGGTTGAGAACTATCCGGGTGTAAAGGATGTAATTGACAATGTGGAGGTGGCGCCGGTGTCGCCGATCGATGACCGGATTCGATTGGCAGAGGCGCGGTCGATCTATGGGTTTCCGCAGTTGAACAAGTACGCGATTGATCCGGCAAAGCCGATTCGGATCACGGTGGTGAATGGGAATGTGACCCTGTCGGGTGTGGTGGACAGCCAGTCGGATAAGGATGTGGCGAATATACGGGCTAATGCGGTTTCGGGAGTGTTCAAGGTGGTGAACAACCTGGAGGTGGTTGGTGGTGAGGCGGAGAAATCGGCTAAATAGAGCTTGTTTTGGGCGTTTAGACCGCTCCGGTTAGGTCGGCGGGGCTCAGGTCTTTTACGATGGAAGGATGGCATCGTTGTGGAAGAGTACGGTTGTAACACTTGAGATGATCAAGTGGGAGCATTCGGTGTTTGCGCTGCCGTTTGCGTTGACGGGAGCTGTGCTGGCTGCGGGTGGCTGGCCGACACTGCGAGTTCTGAGCTGGATTATTGTCTGCATGGTAGCGGCGCGGTCTGCGGCGATGGCCTTCAACCGGCTGGCGGATGCACAGTTGGATGCAGCCAACCCGCGTACGGCGATGAGGGCACTGCCTGCGGGGACGCTGAGTAATGGGTTCGTCGCAGGATTTGTGGTGGTGTCGATCGCGCTGTTCATGCTGGGTGCGGCGATGTTGAACCGGTTGACGCTGGAACTTGCTCCTGTGGCGCTGGCGGTCGTGCTGGCCTATAGCTACATGAAGCGAGTGACGCGGTGGTCGCATGTTGTGCTGGGGCTGGCCTTGGGAATTGCGCCTTCAGCGGCGTGGATTGCGGTGAGGGGATCGCTCGATATCAGGATTGTGGTGCTAACGGCGGCGGTGCTTTTGTGGGTCGGCGGTTTCGATGTGTTGTACGCGTGTCAGGATTTCGAGCACGACCGCAAGGTGGGTTTGAACAGTGTGCCGCAGGCTTTTGGCATAACCGCGGCGTTCTGGATTGCGCGCGCAATGCATGTGGGAATGCTGCTTATGCTGTGCTGGCTGATGGAGTTGTTTGGACTGGGAAGGGTCGCCATGTTGGGGGTTGGACTGGTTGCGATCCTGTTGCTGTATGAGCACTCGATTGTTTCGCCCAAGGATCTACGGCGCATGAACGCAGCGTTCTTTACGTTGAACGGGGTGATCTCAGTGGTGTTCTTTGGGTTTGTGGCAGCGGATGTGTTGTTGCGCAAATAAAAAGGCCCGCTCGATGGCGGACCTTTGATGGCTTGCAGGTTGGTTTAGCTGCGGTGCTCTCTTTTGAAATTGTCCAGCTTTTCGTTCACGCTGTCCTTTACATTGTGGGCTGCGTTCGCGATCCTCTCACGCATGTTGTGGGCGGTGTCTTGCGCGCCGGCTTTGAAGTTTTCGCTATTGACGTCGGCGCGAGCGCGGACATCATCATTTGCAACCGCCGCGGCATCTTTGGCGTGGCCCCAGGTCTCTTTAGCGGCACCTTTTACCTGATCCGCAACGCCTGAGTTGGCGAGTTTTTGATTGCCGACAGCTTCGCCGACGCTCTGCTTGATCTTCCCTGCTACCTGGTCAAACTTACCTTCTGCTTTTTCGGTGTTCATGGGTTGCTCCTTACTTACAAGTGAAGCGGGAGGGCTGCGCTTGAATTGTGGATTGGTTAGAGTGCTCGTCTACCGGACATCAGGTTGAAGATGAGCACGATGATGGCGAGGACCAGAAGGATGTGAATCCATCCACCGAGGGTGTAGCTGCTAACAAGACCAACGATCCAGAGGATGAAAAGAATAATTGTGATTGTCCAAAGCATTTCGTTCTCCTAAACGATTGCCGGTCTTGCGTCTCCGGTTCGCTGTGATGGTATTCAAACTCAGGCCCTTCTTGTGGTTAAGTTGCCGGGTTCGCCGAGGGGGTTGCCAATGAGCATAAAATATGAACCTGATGAGAACGAATATGCGGGGTGTATGGATTGAAGGTGGCAATTCAAGGAGAGTTGGGCTCGAATAGCCACATGGCGGCAGTCGAGATGCTTGGGAGTCCTAAGGATTTAGACATAGTTGCGTGTACCGTGTCCGCCCACGTGTTGGCGAAGGTCATCGCGGGTGAGGTTGACGCGGCTGTGCTGCCGATTGAGAACAGCCTTCACGGATCGGTTGCTGAACACTACGATCTGTTGCTGGATCTGCCGGTGCACATAGAGCGGGAGAGCCTGCTGAGAATTCGACACAATGTAATTACGATGCCTGGGGTGAAGCTGCAGGAGGTGAAGAGAGTGATGTCACATCCCGTTGCGTTGTCGCAGTGCAGGAGATTTCTGGCCTCGCATCCGGAGTGGGAGGTAGTCCCCTTCTACGATACGGCGGGAAGTGTGAAGCGTCTGATGGCTGAAGGTTTGCGGGATGTGGCTGGGATCGCTCCTGCGCTTGCCGCCTCGGAGTACGATGCTGAAGTGGCGGTGGCTGGCGTCGAGGACCATGCGGAAAACTACACAAGGTTTCACCTGGTTCGTCGAGACGGCAGGGTTTCGGGTGAAGCCGGAGCGGACGAGAACAAGATGAGTCTCGCCTTTGCCATCGAGCATCGCCCCGGAACGCTGGTAGCGGCTTTGCAGCGACTGGCTGAGGCGGGGGTGGATCTGACTAAGATTGAATCGAGGCCGGTCCCGGGCAGCCCGTGGGAGTATGTCTTCTATGTGGATGTGCGGTTCAATTCACCGGAGCAGGCCAAGACTGCTTTGATTGCGCTGCGCGAACACTGCCGGATGGTCAAGGTGCTGGGGCGGTACCGGGCGGCTTAGGCGGTAGCGCCGGGGGCAGCGATGCAGGAACTGTGCGGCTTTTAGCCTTGGGGGCAGTGGCCAAGTGGCAGGTGGAGGCGTAATATGCCGAGTACTGTGAGCCGTTGGGCGGTCTCGCCATGGCGGTCTGTGGGCCAGGGTCTGCGTCGACATAGGGCGAATGATGGTTTGGCGGCGCTCCGGCGCGACCTCTCCTATTTGGAACTGAGCCTCGCATTCTCTCTATTAGATAGTTACTCACTGATGTGAAGGGGGTTATGGCCGATGACGGAGTGTGAAGAGACACGTTTTCCGGAGAGGGGCCATAGTTTGCGACCAGACGAAGACTTGCTGCATCGAATAGTGGATAATCTGATAGAGGTACACTCAATGCCAAGCGACTTTGTAAGTGTGATTCAACCGACCTCAACCAAGGGTAGCGAAGGACCAGGCGCGGAGGTGGTTGGAAAACGTCCTGTTCCGGTGTTGCCGGTGCGGGATACCGTTCTGTTTCCTCATGCAGTGCTTCCCCTAACGGTGGGACGCGATAGCTCGATCCAGTTGATTCAATCTCTGGGTGAGGAGAAGACCATTCTGGTTGTGGCGCAACGGGATGCGCGGCAGGATGCTCCGCAGGCTGCAGATCTGTTTGCGACTGGCACCAGAGCTACAGTGCACAAGGTCGTCAAGATGCCGAACCAGAGCCTGTTTGTGTTCACCGAGGGCAATGAGCGGGTACATCTTGGCGATTTTGCGCAGATGACGCCCTTTATGACGGCCGAATATGAGGCCATTCCCGACGTGGATCCGCAGCAGACACCAGAGGCGGAGGCGCTGCAACGGAATGTGGTCAGCCAGTTCCAGCAGATTGTGACCTCGTCTCCTACGCTGAGCGACGATCTGCAGACCATTGCGATCAACATCGACGAACCCGGGCGGTTGGCGGACTTTATCGCCTCCTCGCTTCCGTTTTTGACGACGACTGACAAGCAGGAGCTACTGGAGACGCCAGATGTTTCGGCGCGTCTGGAGCGAATCAACAAGCACCTCGCGAAGGAGCTTGAGGTGCAGCAACTGCGCAACAAGATCCAGACCGAGGTTCAGGATTCGGTGCAGTCGTCGCAGCGGGACTACTACCTGCGCGAGCAGTTGAAGGCGATTCAGAAGGAACTGGGTGACCAGGACGACACTCAGAAGGACATCGCTGAACTAAGGGAAAAGATCGAAACCGCTGGGATGCCGGAGGATGTGAAGAAGGATGCGCTGAAGGAGCTTGGCCGTTTGAGCCGGATGAATCCTGCGGCGGCGGACTACTCGCTGACCCGGAATTATGTGGAGTGGCTGGCGGTGCTGCCGTGGTCGAAGACTTCTTCCGGTGGAGTGGACATTTTGAAGGCGAAGGCGATTCTCGACGAGGATCACTATGGCTTGAAGAAGGTGAAGGATCGCATCCTGGACTACCTTTCGGTGCGGCGTTTGAAGCCTGATATGAAGGGCCCGATTCTCTGCTTCGTTGGGCCTCCTGGCGTGGGTAAGACCTCGCTGGGACGTTCGATCGCGAAGGCACTCGATCGGAAGTTCTCACGCATCTCGCTGGGCGGTATGCATGATGAGGCGGAGATTCGCGGACATCGGAGGACGTACATCGGCGCGCTGCCTGGGCAGATTATTCAGCATCTGAAGCGGGTTGAGGTGAAGGACCCGGTGTTCATGCTGGATGAGATCGATAAGCTGGGGCGCGATTTTAGAGGCGATCCTGCTAGCGCGTTGCTTGAGACGCTTGATCCGGAGCAGAACAATACGTTCCGCGACAACTATCTCGATCAGCCGTTTGATCTGAGCAAGGTGCTGTTTATCTGTACCGCGAACCAACTGGATACGATTCCCGGGCCGCTGCTTGATCGTATGGAGATCATTGAACTGACCGGTTATACGGAAGAGGAGAAGGTGAACATCGCCATCAAATACCTCATTCCGCGGCAGATCAAAGAGAACGGAATTACAGAAGAGCAAATTGAATTTCCGAAGGACAGCGTGCATCTGATCGCGCGGCACTACACGCGGGAGGCTGGTGTTCGTAGGCTTGAGCAGCAGATTGGTACCGTTTGCCGTAAGGTCGCGCGCAAGATTGCGGAGGGTCAGACAGAGAAGGTTGTGATTACTCCTGAGATCGTGCACGAGTTTCTTGGTGGCATCAAGGTGCGCGTGGACACCGAGATTGCAGAGCGGACAAAACGCGCTGGCGTTGCAGTTGGGCTTGCCTGGACACCGGCGGGCGGCGATGTTTTGTTCATCGAAGCGAACCGGATGAAGGGTAAAGGCGGGTTCACGATCACTGGTCAGATTGGCGATGTGATGAAGGAGAGCATGCAGGCTGCGTTGACCTGGGTGCGCTCGAATGCCGCGTCGTTAGGGCTCGAGGAGGACTTTACCAAGGATATGGACCTGCACATTCACGTGCCTGCGGGTGCGATTCCGAAGGATGGTCCTTCGGCTGGCGTGACGATGGCGACTGCGCTGGTGAGCCTGTTGACGGACACTCCGGTGCATCCGCTGACGGCGATGACGGGCGAGATTACGCTGAGCGGCAATGTGCTGCCGGTTGGCGGAATCAAGGAGAAGTTCCTTGCGGCGAAACGGGCCGGCGTGCGCGATGTGATTCTGCCGACGGACTGCAAACAGCAGGTAGATGAGGACTTAACGCCGGATCAGATAGAGGGCGTGACGCTTCATTACGCTGCTCGGATTGAGGATGTGTTGGCGGTTGCGCTGCCTAAGACTCGAGAAGAGAAGGTCGAGGACGAGGTGGTTCGCGAAGAGGTTCTTCACGCTGCGGTGTAGGTTGGAGCGGGAAAGAAGGGCGGTTCGGCGGTTGCCGGATCGCCTTTTTTTGTTTTTGCGGAGAGATTTTTTTGTTTTGTGGTGGAGGGCGTTTTTGCAGGGGTTTTTGCAGAAAATGGGTGTTTTAGTGTGGTGTTTTTGTGGTGAGGATGTGGTGATTTGCGTGGCTGGTGTGGTGATTTAGCGGTCGTGTTTTGAGCGTCTAAAAATGTGACACGTTTTGGAACTTTATTTTCGGGTGGTGGCTGGGATGATGACGGTTGGACATTCGACGCTGGAGTTGGAGGCGTTTCTGGGGGCGCTCGCCGAGAATGGCTGCTCGACGCTGGTGGATGTGAGGCGGTATCCGGGGTCGAAGAGGCATCCGCAGTTTGGGCAGGAGAGGTTGTTCGGTTCGCTTGCGGGGGTTGGAATTCGCGGAGTGGGGAGGGTGGGGTTGGGTGGGCGGAGGGCGGCGAAGAAGGACAGCGTGAATACCGGCTGGCGAAATGAGAGTTTCCGGGGGTACGCGGACTATATGCAGACTCCTGAGTTTGCTGCGGAGATTGACTGGTTGATGGGGTTGCCGGATCTGAAGACTGCGGTGGTGATGTGTGCGGAGGCGGTGCCCTGGCGGTGTCATCGGTCGCTGATTGGGGATGCGGTGCTTGCTCGAGGCGGGGAGGTGGAGGATATCTTTGTGACTCCTGATGGCCGAAGCTCACGGAAGCCACATCAGATGATCGAGTTTGCGCGGGTGGAAGGTGGAAGGGTGTGGTATCCGAGGGCGGCGGATGTCAGGTTGTTGTTCGATTAGGTGGTTCGTTTCCGGCTTTCTTGAATGCAGCCAGGCAAACTCGGGTTTCTTGCGCGAGGCCAAGGGCGAGATATATTTTGACATCCACATGAGGGGACATTTACAAGATGTTTAGTGCTGTAGGGCGCAACGAACCTTCGGGCCGAACGGGCTACGCTCGCCTACGATCTCAATCGACGCGCGCCCTATGCCCAATCTCGAAAATCTTAGAAAGCAAGCGAAGCTCTACCTGCGTTGGCATCGTGAGGGTTATTTCCCGGTCGCGGCGCAGATTCGAGCGGTGCTGCCGCGCTTCCTGCATTTGACCGATCGGGCTGTGCTTGCGCACAGCTTCAGGCTGTCTGACGCTCAAGAGTTGATTGCGAAAAAGGCCGGATTCGAGAGTTGGGAGGCGTTCCTTAAAGGAATCAGGGGGGCCACAAAGGAGTTCAAACGAAGGGGTCGACACGATGCAAGAGCTAAACGCCGAAACCTTATCCAGACCAACAATTCTCGCCGCCGAACCTCAGCTCTTTGTCGCGGATGTTGAAGCCTCGTGTGAGTTCTACACGAAAAAGCTGGGGTTCCAGGTTGCTTTCACCTACGGGGCGCCACCCTTCTATGGGCAAGTGTTCCGCGATGGAGCGAGTTTGAATCTCCGGCATGTCGACGAACCAGCAATGAATACGGAGCTTCGGGACAGAGAACACCTACTCTCAGCATGCATCACGGTCGATGAGGCAAAGCTGCTCTTTCTTGAATTTCAAGCTGCGGGCGTGGCATTTCATCAGGCGCTGAAGACAGAACCGTGGGGGCGCGCACCCTCATCCTTCGTGACCCTGACGGCAATCTGATTCTTTTTGCCGGGCGAGGGCGGTAGTACGAGGAAGGTTAGCTGGCTCAGGCCCGCCGACACGGGCCGATGCTGCTACACGGTGTGGTGATCTGACGGTCGAGGCGGCAAGGTTGCCGAAGCTCGTGGGGCGATTTGTGTCAGGAGATGGCAGGTGAGTCCTGAAGACAGGTTGACCAAGTACCAACCGGTGGGTAGGGTGATCTGTCAGAATTTCTTCGCCGAATATTTTTGCATTTTCGTAAGTGAACTTGATTGGTTCTGCAGAGCGGCGGGTGCTTGCTGGATGATTTTCGGCCGGGCCGGTGTTGCGGCGGCCGTAGAGATGCTTTCTGTTCGATCAACCTAAGGAGGAAGACGATGACGCTAGAGAATGGGAAGGGCGGGCCCTCGAACTTTGTCTGGTATGAACTGGTGACTTCGGATGCGAAAGCTGCTGAGGCCTTCTATCGCGGCGTGGTGGGATGGGAGGCGGATGTGCAGGCAGGCGTGACTTCGGGAGAGCCCTACACGATTTTGAAGGCAGGAAAGGTGCCGGTGGCGGGGATGATGGCGATGCCGAAGGAGTTCTTTACCGGTGAAACCAAGCCGGGATGGATTGGCTACATCGGCGTGGAGGATGTGGAGGCGTACACGAAGCGAGTGCAGGAGGCGGGCGGGAAGGTGCACCGGCCTGTGCGGGAGATTCCAGAGGTTGGGCGTTTTTCTGTGGTGGCCGATCCGCAGGGGACGGTGTTTGTGCTGTTTCAGGCGAAGGAGGGAGCGGAGAGGCCGCCTGAGCCGGCGGTGGGAACACCGGGTTATGCGAGTTGGCATGAACTGCATGCGGTGGATGGGAAGTCGGCGTTCGAGTTTTATTCGGGGATGTTCGGCTGGAAGAAGACTGAGGCGATGGATATGGGGCCGATGGGGGTGTATCAGATGTTTGCGACGGATGGGCCTCCGATCGGCGGGATGATGACTGCTGAGAATCAGGCGAATCGTCCGGGTTGGATTTATTACTTCAACGTGGAGAGCGCGGATGCGGCGGCGGGAAGAATAGGGGAGAGGGGCGGCAAGGTTCTGATGGGGCCGCATGAGGTTCCCGGTGGGAGCTGGATTGTGCAGGGGTTTGATCCGCAGGGGGCACTGTTTGCGGTGGTGGGGCCTAAGTAGTTTCTGCCCTTGGAAGAGAGCGAAGACGAGGGCAGATTTTGCGCAGTGACAGAAAGAAAGATAAAGGCAAAAGCAAAGACGAAATGCGGGGTTTCTCCGCTGCGCT
The DNA here is from genome assembly GCF_051013345.1 of Tunturiibacter gelidiferens. GTDB lineage: Bacteria > Acidobacteriota > Terriglobia > Terriglobales > Acidobacteriaceae > Edaphobacter > Edaphobacter gelidiferens_A. Next base: position 6,316,126 of record NZ_CP132939.1, on the reverse strand, counting down.
GCTCACGATGAGACCGTGAGCAGCTTCGGTCGAAATGACGTTTTTTGTTGATTGGAAGAGAGCGGAGACGACGGCAGATTTTGCGGGAGTGACAGAAAGAAAGATAAAGGCAAAAGCAAAGACGAAACGCGGGGGTTTCTCCGCTGCGCTGCTCACGATGAGACCGTGAGCAGCTTCGGTCGAAATGACGTTTTTTGTTGGTTGGAAGAGGGCGGAGACGAGGGCAGATTTGCGGAGTGACAGAAAGAAAGATAAAGGCAAAAGCAAAGACGAAACGCGGGGTTTCTCCGCTGCGCTGCTCACGATGAGACCGTGAGCAGCTTCGGTCGAAATGACGTTTTTTGTTGGTTGGAAGAGGGCGGAGACGAGGGCAGATTTGCGGAGTGACAGAAAGAAAGATAAAGGCAAAAGCAAAGACGAAACGCGGGGGTTTCTCCGCTGCGCTGCTCACGATGAGACCCGTGAGCAGCTTCGGTCGAAATGACGTTTTTTGTTGGTTGGAAGAGAGCGAAGACGAGGGCAGATTTGCGGAGTGACAGAAAGAAAGATAAAGGCAAAAGCAAAGACGAAACGCGGGGGTTTCTCCGCTGCGCTGCTCACGATGAGACCCCCGTGAGCAGCTTCGGTCGAAATGACGTTTTTTGTTGGTTGGAAGAGAGCGAAGACGAGGGCAGATTTGCGGAGTGACAGAAAGAAAGATAAAGGCAAAAGCAAAGACGAAACGCGGGGTTTCTCCGCTGCGCTGCTCACGATGAGACCCCCGTGAGCAGCTTCGGTCGAAATGACGTTTTTTGTTGGTTGGAAGAGGGCGGAGACGAGGGCAGATTTGCGGAGTGACAGAAAGAAAGATAAAGGCAAAAGCAAAGACGAAACGCGGGGGTTTCTCCGCTGCGCTGCTCACGATGAGACCCCCGTGAGCAGCTTCGGTCGAAATGACGTTTTTTGTTGGTTGGAAGAGAGCGAAGACGAGGGCAGATTTGCGGAGTGACAGAAAGAAAGATAAAGGCAAAAGCAAAGACCAAACGCGGGAGTTTCTCCGCTGCGCTGCTCACGATGAGACCCGTGAGCAGCTTCGGTCGAAATGACGTTTTTTGTTGGTTGGAAGAGAGCGAAGACGAGGGCAGATTTGCGCAGGAGGGAAGACGATGTTCGAAGGGCTGGAGAAGAAGTTGAAGTTGAAGCTGACCAAACATCGCGTGTTTGGGAATGGGTGTGTGCTGCTGCATTTATGAGCCGGTGCGTGGGTGAGCCGGTGAAACTTGAGCCGGCGACGTGATGGCTGCTATTGCATTTATTGCGTTGCTGAGACGACGGTAAATCTCGAGCCAAGTGGTCTTCCAGAAGATTCGAAGGCGTGGCAGATGCGATTACGGCCGGTAGCTTTGGCGGAGTAGAGCGCTTCGTCGGCGATCTCTATCAGGTCTTCGGAGGTCTCCTTCCATCCAAAGGCGGTGGCGATGCCGATGCTGATGGTGGGGGAGTTGATGGGTCTTCCTTCGTACGTAACCGTTGTTGACTGGACTGCTGCGCGGAGAAGTTCGGCGACGGCCCATGCCTCACTTGATGCGGACTGAGGGAGGATAATCAGAAACTCCTCTCCGCCGTATCGTCCGATGTATCTGGAGTCGGGGATGATGTGTGCGATGACGCGGCCGAGTTCTTTGAGGACGATGTCTCCGGCGCGGTGGCCGAAGGTGTCGTTGATGGTTTTGAAGTTGTCGATGTCGATGAGGAGGATGGAGAAGGGTGAGTTGTGGTCGCTGGAGAGCTGGCACTGCGCATCGAGAAGCGCCATGATGTGACGGCGGTTGAAGAGTTCGGTGACGGGATCGACGATGGCTGCAAACTCGAGAGCCGCAATCTTCGAGAGGTCTTTGGCGGTGTGAAGGGCCAGGGTGCATACAGTGACGACGAAGATGGATGCGGCGAGGAAGACCAGGCTGACCAGCCAATCTTCGTAGTGGTTTGGGCCTTCTGTGCTGTTGATGTGCAGGAACACGGCGACGCCTGCGGCAGAGAGAAGGATGAGTATGCTCATGGAGCGCCAGGTGGAACGTGCGCGGCCGAGAGGAAGCATCGCGCAGATCCACTGGATGGGGAAGAGAGCCGAGAGAAGTAATGCGACGGAGATGCTTAGTATGAGTTGAACTATCAGGTTTGGGATAGATGGAATGGTCATGGCCGGTGCGGCGGGGTTGATGTTGGTTTGATGCTGAAAGGCGCATGGATGTTGGTCCATCTGGCTTTGTTTGAACGGTCTGTGGGCAAGTGACGCTATCGCAGCGGTTACGGAGAGATCGACGAAATGTGTAGACAAAGGCCGCTTCTGACTTGAACTGTGGCTGGTGCAATTTGCGCACTGCTGGGATTGATGGAGTCAATGGCGATAAATGCGGAAGAAACCTGTTGCGAGTGAAGCGATTCTCACTGGTGGAGGGTTTGTGATGCCAAATGAAGAGAAGAGTGATGTGAAGAAGAGAGCGGCGAAGAAGGCTAGCTCGAAGTCCATGCCGGCGAAGGGGAAGGATCCGAAGGGCGGACTGGGGTGGGGCGTTTGAAGCGGTGGATGTATTCGGTGGGGGTGATGCCGAGGATGCGGGAGAAGGTGCGGCGCATGGCGTCTGCGGTGCTGAAGCCGGTGGCATCGGCTATTTCTTTGAGGCCCATGTTGGAGCTGTCGATCATCTGCTGAGCGGCTTCGACGCGCATGCGATCGACGAACTGGCCTGGGTTCATGCGGGTTTCGCGGAGGCATATGCGGGTGAAGTGGCGGGGCTGACGCCCATGCGTTCGGCCAGGCTGTCGACGGTGAGATGATCGCGGAGGTGTTCGAGCATCCAGACCTGTAGCTCGCGCAGGGGCTGTGAGGCTACGGACTGGTGGGAGAGCATGTGGCTGTATTGGGCCTGGCCTCCGGGGCGGACCAGGAACATGACGAGCTTGCGGGCGATGGCGAGGGCAGTGGCGTGGCCGTGGTCTTCTTCGACGAGGGCGAGGGCTAGGTCGATGCCGGCGGTGATGCCGGCGGAGGTGTAGACGGAGCCGTCGCGGAGGTAAATGGGGTCGGGCTTGACGTGGACGGCGGGGAACTCGCGGGCGAGACGGTCGCAGAAGTCCCAGTGGGTGACGGCCTGGCGGTTGTTGAGGAGGCCGGCGGCGGCGAGGGGAAGGCTCCGGTGCAGATGGAGGCGACGCGGCGGGAGCGGGTGGAGGCTTCGGCGATCCAGGTGAGGTAGGCGGGGTCGTAGGTGCCGGACTCGGCTCCGGGGCCGCCGGTGACGAGGAGGGTGTCGATCTTGCCGGTGATTTGGTTGAGGGGGACGGCGTTGGTGAGGGCGAAGCCTCGGTTGGTCTGGAGGAGGTGGGTGGTGTCGGGTGTTGCGATGGTGATGTTGTAGCCGGGGGAGTGGGCGAAGACCTCGAGGGGGCCGGCGATGTCGAGGATCTGCACGGGGGAGGGCCGGTGATGACGATCTTTCGCATGCGTTTCAGGGTACGACAAGTGCAAAGGCGAGATGCGGGGTCTCTCCACTGCGCTGCTCACGATGAACCGTGAGCAACTTCGGTCGAGATGACGATGTTTTTCTGGAGGGTGGGAGCTGCTGGGCAACGGACGAAGGCAAAAATGCGGGGTCTCTCCACTACGCGACGGACGGTGAAGCTGTCCGTCGCTTCGGTCGAGATGACGATGTTCTTGCGGAGGGTGGGAGCTGCTGGGCAACGGACGAAGGCAAATGCGGGGTCTCTCCACTGCGCGACGGACGATGAAACTGTCCGCCGCTTCGGTCGAGATGACGATGTTTTTTGCGGAGGGTGGGAGATGCTGGGCAACGGACGATGGCGAGATGCGGGGTCTTGACGGATACCGCAACATGAATCGGTTCGCTGCAACTGAGGGCTGTGGCCGCAATCCACTGCGCGACGGACGGTGAGGCTGTCCGCCGCTTCGGTCGAGATGACGATGTTTTTCTATGGCCGAAAGCCAAGCAAAGACGAGCTGGTGGAGTGCGGTGGGGATGTCCGAATTTGCTGTATCTGTGTCGTGGCGGTGCGGGCGGGGAGGCGGAGGATTAAAGCTGTGAGTAAGTAATTCAAAAGGAGAGTGCCATGAGCCTTACGATTTCTGCTACTGCGATTCCTGATACCAAGCTTGCCAAAGAGGCTACCGCTATTTTGCGTGAGCAGGGTACGGATCTGTTGTTCAACCATTCGAACCGGGTTTATTTGTTTGCTGCTGAGCTGGGGCGGCAGAAGAAGCTGCGATTCGATCCTGAGCTGCTGTATGTGAGCGCGGCGTTTCACGATCTTGGGCTGGTGAAGAAATACATCAGTGAGACGGAGCGGTTTGAAGTGGATGGTGCGAATGCGGTGCGGCAGTTTTTGACTGCGCATAACGTGCCGGAGGAGGAGGTGCAGACGGCCTGGACGGCGATCGCGCTGCATACGACTCCGGGGTGACGCAGTACATGAAGCCGGAGGTGGCGCTGCTGTTTTCGGGCGTTGGGCTGGATGTGCTGGGGGAGGGATTTGAGAGTTTTCCGGCGGACGTTCGTGAGGCGATTGTGGCGGAGTATCCGCGGGTGAACTTCAAGGACGGGATTGTGAAGGCTTTCTTTGGCGGGTTTGAGCAGAAGCCGGGGACGACGTGGGGGACGGTGAAGGCGGATGTCTGCGAGAGGTTTATTGCTGGTTATAAGAGCCCGAACTTCTGCGATTTGATTGCGAATTCTCCGTTTCCGGACTCGGTTTCGCGGAAGGGTTGATGCTTAGAAGGGCGACGTTGCTCCTTTAAAGGTGATGTTGAGGTTGGCTGGACGTCAAAGACTCGTGCTCGCGTATTCTGATTGGATATGCGGGTGCGAGTTCTTTATTTTGGCGTGCTGAAGGATGTCTTTGGCGGGAGTGGTGAGGACGTGGAGCTGGCGGATAAGGCCTCTGTGGCGGATTTGATTTCGGTCTGCCGAGGGCGTGCTGCGGGCGCTGCGGGAGTTTGGGATTCGATGGCTGTGGCGGTGAATCAGGAGTATGCGCGGGGCGTGGATGTGTTGAAGGATGGTGATGAGGTGGCTTTGTTGCCGCCGGTGAGTGGCGGTTGATTAGGCGGTGAGCGAGGGCAGGAGGAAGATACTGCAACCGCAGATCCCCTTCGGGGATGACAACCAAAAGGAGGCAACGGCAAAAGCAACCGCAGATCCCCTTAGGGGATGACAAACAAAAAGGACAGGCAACGGCAAAAGCAACCGCAGATCCCCTTCGGGGATGACAACAAGAAATGCAAGGGCAAGGGCAGAAGCAACGGCAACGGCGAGAGCAAAAGCAGGTAAAGGCGACAGTGAGGGTTGGGAGACGAAAGCCGATGCGGGTTGAGATTACAGATGATGTGATTGAGGCGGCGGAGATTGCGGCAGAGATCAAGGGCGGCGCGGATGGCGCGGTGTGCGTGTTCGATGGAATCGTACGGGATAATACGCGGGGACGGAAGACGCTGTATCTCGACTATGAGGCCTATCGGGAGATTGCGCTGGAGAAGATGCGCGGGCTGGCGGGTGAGGCGGTGGAGCGGTTCGGCGTGAGGGATGTGGCGCTGGTGCACAGGCTGGGGCGGCTGATGGTGGGCGAGACGAGCGTGCTGATTGTGGTGGCTTCGGCGCATCGGGGTGCGGCGTTCGATGCTTGCCGGTGGCTGATCGATACGTTAAAGAAGACGGTGCCGATATGGAAGAAGGAGCAGTTTGTGGATGGGGCGATCTGGGCAGATGGGGAGCCGTTTCCGGAGGCTGTGGCGTTGGGTTTGAGGGATGGGGAGGACGGTGGTCGTCCTTTGGACGATGCCCACATCTCAGAATCGAGACATGGGGCACCCGGCGAGAAGGGGGATCTTTCTGAGGCTTTGAATTCGGGAGGTGGGAAGAAGAGCGGTCATGCTGCGCATGATGCCCCTACATCAGAAGCGATGGATGGGGCACACGGTTCTTTGGCGAAGGTTGAAGGCGGAGGCGGTCGGTGAGATTGCTGGTCGGGGCTCTGGTTGGATTGCTGATGGTGCAGGGTGATCTGCTCTCGCAGGCTCCGGTGGTGCGGCAACCTCCTCCTGCGGTCGGGGCGCAGGCTCCTGAGGATCCGGATGATGTGCAGAGTCCGCCGGTGGCTGATGCGCAGACGAATGGGTCTGGCGGTAAGACGAATGGCACTTCCGCGAATGGTGGTTCTGCAGGAACTCCAACGGGTGGGTTTCCTACGATCAAGGTGGAGACGCGGCTGGTGAATGTGGCGTTGAACGTGGTGGATGCGAAGGGGTCGCCTGTGGGTGGATTGGGGCGGGAGGACTTCGAGATCCTTGAGGATGGGAAGCTGCAGAAGATCGCTGTTTTTGAGAAGGAGGCTACGACGCCGCTGTCGATCGTGCTTGCCATTGATGCGAGCGAGACCGTGTTGAGCAGTGAGCGGCTGGAGAAGGAGGCGGCGAAACACTTTGTGCGGGCGCTGCTGCGGGAGCAGGATGAGCTGGACCTGATGGAATTTTCGGATGTGGTGCGGGAGATTGTGCCGTTTACGAATCAGCCGAAGAGGATTGAGAGTGGGTTGAACGCGATTCAGCATGGAGACGCTACGGCGTTGTATGACGCGATTTACCTGGCGTCGGATCGGCTTGCAGGGACCTCGGCTGCGAATGGGCGGAGGCGCGTGATTGTGCTGATTACTGATGGTGGAGATACGGTGAAGGGGGCGCGTTATACCCAGGCGCTGGAGGAGGCGCAGAGGGCGGGTGCGATGGTGTACTCGATCATCATCGTGCCGATCTATGCGGATGCGGGCAGGAATACGGGTGGGGAGCATGCGCTGATTCAGATGGCGGAAGATACTGGCGGGAAGTACTACTACGTGGTGGACCCGAAGGATCTGGAGCCGGCGTTTGCGCATGTGTCGGATGATCTGAGGACGCAGTATCTGCTGGGGTACTATGCGCCGAAGCGGGGGCCGGATAGTTCGTTTCGGCAGATCAAGGTGCGTTTGACGGATGCGGAGTTGAAGGGGAAGTACGATCTTCGCTACAGGTCTGGGTACTATGCGGATGCGAGGTAGGGATCATGCGTCGGCGAAGCTGGGGTCGATGGTGGATTGGATGAGGGTGATGACGTTGGCGGGGAAGCCGCCTTCGAAGGCGTTGCGGCGGATCACCTCTGCGTCGGGGGCGATGTAGATGCAGAAGATCTTGTCGGCGGTGACGAAGGAGGTGATCCACTTCACTTCGGGATCGATGCCGCGGAGAGTGGAGCAGGAACTCCTGGAGATGGCGAGGAGTTGCTCGGGTGTGAACTGACCAGCGCCGGGGATATCGCGTTCGATCAGAAACTTGGGCATGACTGACCTCGAGAGGAGTGGAGTTTCGAGCAGGCTCGGCGTGGCGCAGGATACTCTGGAGGACAACGATAGCACTGGAGACAGCTGCGGTCGATGGAGGTTACCGTGAAGAAGTTTGAGTTTGCGCATCTTGCTGAAGGGATCGCACGGCAGGCGGGGGCGTTGCTGCGTGGGTTTTATGCGAAGGGGTGGCGACCGAGTACAAGGGCGATGTGGACCTGGTGACCGAGGCTGATCGTGCGAGCGAGCAGTTGATTACGGAGAAGCTGAAGGTGGCGTTTCCAGCGCATGGGGTGTATGGCGAGGAGGGGACGCGGAGTGGGCTGGAGAGCGAGTACCGGTGGTATGTCGATCCGCTGGATGGGACGACGAACTTTGCGCATGGGTTTCCGGCGTTTTGCGTGGTGCTGGGGCTGGAGAGGCGTTCGGCTGGGCTGTCTGCGGATGCTGATGGCGAGATGATGGCTGGAGTGATCTACGATCCGCTGCGGGATGAGATGTTTTCTGCGGAGCGGGGTAAAGGCGCGTGGCTGAATGGACGGAAGATTTCGGTGTCGAAGACGGCTTCGTTGCAGGAGTCGCTGACGGCTACGGGGTTTCCGAGCAGGAAGAGGCATGAGAGCCCGAACATTCACTTTTATAACGAGATCACGCTGCGGTCGCATGGGGTGCGGCGGGCGGGGAGTGCGGCGTTGGATATGGCCTATGTGGCGGCGGGGCGGTTGGATGGATTTTGGGAGTTCAATCTAAATCCCTGGGATACTTCGGCTGGGTATCTGCTGGTGGAGGAGGCTGGGGGAACGGTGACCCACTTCGATGGAGGGAAGTTCACGCTGGATAGTCGCGAGGTGTTGGCGACGAATGGGTTGATCAAGCAGGAGATTGTGCATTTGTTTACGGAGATGTTTGCGGGGCGGGAGATCGATGCGATTCCTACACCGGCGGAGTTTGCGGCTAGGCGGATGGCGGGGAAGTAGCGTGCGGAAGAGGCGGACGGCTCGGGTGATGTTGTTTGATGAGGCTGGAGAGGTTTTGCTTATTCGATTTGTGGTGCCGCGGGGGGATGGGGAGTTTGTCTTCTGGGCTTTGCCGGGTGGAGAGATCGAGACTGGTGAGACGGAGGCTGAGGCGGCGGCGCGCGAGGTGAGGGAGGAGCTGGGGCTTGAGCTGGCGGTGACGGGGCCGGTGTATTGCGACAGGAATCAGTTTCTGCATCAAGGGGAGATGCAGGACAATACGGATTTTCTCTTCAGGGCGAGGTGTGGGCGCGAGGAGCCTCAACTGATGGGAGTTACGGCTGATGAGAAGGAGATTATGAAGGAGATTCGCTGGTGGAGTGAAGATGAGATTGCGGAATCGCGGGAGAGAATCTTTCCCGAAAACCTGGCGGAGCGGGTGCGGGAACAGAGCGGCGTAGTGAAGTAAATCGAGCCTGACGCGGTCGTAGTTGCATTGGGCGGCGAGTTGCGAAGGAGTGTGGTTGTGCTGCTAGAATCTGGGTACGAGCTTATTTTTGCGCGGCGAATTTAGACGGTGAATTTAGACGTGACTTTACACGTAAATAAGGGAGATTTTTGAGATGGCTTATGTGATTGCGGAACCGTGCATCGGGACGAAGGATTCGGCTTGCGTGGATGCCTGCCCGGTGGACTGTATCCATCCGAAGAAGGATGAGTCCGGGTTCGGCGAGTCGGAGCAGTTGTTTATCGATCCGGTGGAGTGCATTGACTGTGGCGCGTGCGTGCCTGTGTGCCCGGTGTCGGCGATCTATGCCGGCGATGATCTGCCTGAGAAGTGGGCGGAGTATCAGACGAAGAATGCGGCTCACTTCGGGCGGTAAGTTTAGTGGGTGTGATGGACGCGCGGCTTCAGGGCTGCGCGTTTTTCTTTGGTTGGCGGCTCAGTTCAGTTGAAGATGAGGCTGGCCGCTCATCTTGTGATGGTGTCGATGACCAGGCCGTGCGAGCCGTTTCTTGCGTAGTCCTTGCCGGTGATTGTGACGTGCTCTCCGGCGTAGGGCAGTAGTTTGGTGTTCTGCGATGCGGAGGGTGTGTTGCTGTCGATCGGCAGATAGATGGTTCCGTCATCCTGCAGAATGACCAGAGGCGAACCGTTTTTGGCGCAGGCTTTCGCGCACGCCACTCCGATGGGTTTGCTCAAACCCTTGGTGTACGCACATGCTGAGTCGATGACCCAGCCAGTGACTTTGATGCTTGACCCGGGTTCTTCTGCCATTGCGATTAAGGAAACCGTCATTGCGGCTGCGACAAAGAATCGTTGTGTCGTGTTCACGCTATTCCTCCAGGAGTGTTGCTGGCGGCTGAGGGTTTGCTCGCCGAACGCAATCCTACACCTCGCATGGCCGGAACACAGGTTTTTTCGAAACCTCATTCGGTCAATTGAATCAATTACACGGGCGAGCATTTCGGGAAGCTGGCGATTTGTCCGTCCGGAGAGGTTTTATGTCGAAGGTTTGGTTGATTACGGGGAGTTCTCGAGGGCTTGGCCGCGCGTTTGTTGAAGCGGCGCTTGAAGCGGGGGATCGGGTGGTTGCGACGGCGCGGAATCGGGCGCATCTTGCCGATCTCGGGGAGAAGTATGGGGATCGGGTTCGTGCGGTCTCTCTGGATGTGACGAGCGAGGCACAGGCGAAGAGCGCTGTGGATGCGGCGGTGGAGAGCTTCGGGGGACTGGATGTGCTCGTCAATAATGCGGGATACGGGAATGTGAGCCCGGTGGAAGATACGACGCTCGAGGAGTTTCGTGCTCAGATCGAGACGAATCTGTTTGGCGTGATCATCATGACGAAGGCTGTTATTCCTTACTTTCGAGAGCGCAGGGCTGGACATATCGTTCAGGTGACTTCGATCGCTGGACGGCTCGGACCCGTTGGGCGTGCGCCGTACGCGGCGGCGAAGTTTGGGGTGGAGGGGTTTTCGGAGTCGCTATCGCGAGAGCTTGGACCGCTTGGAGTGAAGGTGACGATTGTGGAACCGGGTGGATTTCGCACAGACTTCGCGGGTTCGTCGACTGAGCTTCGGGAGGGTCGCGTGGAGTATGACTCCACCGTTGGGGCTACGGTGCGGTTTCAGCGAGAGTACAGCGGGAAGCAGCCGGGTGATCCGGCGAAGGCGGCTAAGGCTCTTTTGCAGCTTGTGTCGCTGCCGGAGCCTCCGTTGCGGCTTTTGCTGGGAAGCGATTGCTATGCGGCGGCTGAGAAGAGCGCTCTTTCGACGCTTGAGTCCGATAGGAGATGGAAGGATCTCAGCGTCTCGACTGACTTCTAGAGATCAGGTTGTGCGCATGGATGGGCGCGACGGATGTTGCGCGTGGATTAGTCTTGGAGGGATGACAGAGCGGCAGGGAGAGGCGATCGTGTTGCGGGTGTGGCCGTTCCAGGAGGCTGATCTGCTGGTGAGCCTGTTTACGCGGGAGCAGGGGCGGGTGAAGGGGGTGGCCCGTCATGCGATGCGGTCGCGGCGGCGGTTTGGCGGGGCTCTGGAGCCGATGACCTATGTGCGGGCGACGTATGCGGAGAGGCCTAAGCAGGAGCTGGTGCGGCTGGATGCGTTTGAGATTTTGAGTTCGCCCCTGTCGCGGCCGATTGATTATGCGCGGACGGCGGCTCTGCAGTTTGTTGCGGAGGTGGTGGAGGAGGCACTGCCGGAGCAGGCTCCTGAGGATGCGGTGTTTCGGCTGGTGCTGGCGGTGCTCGACCAGATACAGGTGGGAAGGGTGTGGATGCCGGTGACTTACTTTTCGTTGTGGATGAGCAGGCTGATGGGGTGGATGCCGGAGCTGGGGCATTGTGTTGTTTGTGGCCTGGATCTGCGCGGGGGGACAGTTTGGTATTCGGCGACGAGCGATGGGGTGACCTGCGAGGATGACCGGCGGCCGGGGAGTGTGGCGCTGTCGGCGGTTTCGGTGGGGGAGGCGGTTAGGATCTTTCGCGGGACCGTGGGGGAGCTGGCGAAGGAGGATTGGCCTAAGGGGCGGGCGGTGGATCTGCGGAGGTTTGCGGTGGAGACGCTGGAGAGGCATCTGGAAAGGAGATTGGTGAGTGCGAGGGCTTTGGGGCGAGCTTAAGAGTTAGTTAGGGAAGGCGGTTCGCGCGTGGCGCGAATGCCCACATCTCAGAATCGAGATATGGGGCACCCGGCTGTCTGACCATGACGTTTCCGAAAATCCCGGCGGGCTCAACCGGTCGATGCAACACTGGCTTGCAGTTTACTCGCCGGAGTTTCAAAGCCCAAAGTTTGTCGCGGGCGTTGATTGAGGCGCAGGGCTACCTTGTTGAGATCGGCTTGAGAGTAGACGGACAAGTCGGTCTTCTTGGGGAAGTACTGCCTTAGTAGGCCGTTGGTATTTTCATTGGTGCCGCGCTGCCAGGGGCTCTGCGGATCACAGAAGTAGACCTTTACATTCGTGTCTACCGTGAAGCTCTTGTGTTTGGCCATCTCGTGGCCTCGGTCCCAGGTCAAGGAGCGCCGCAGCGTCGCAGGGAGTTTGAGCACGTGCTTGCTCAGCGCGGCGACGACCGTCGTAGTGTCTTTGCTGGGCACTATGATGAGCATGGTGAAACGCGAGTGTCGTTCCACCAGGGTTGCGATATGACTATTTTTGCTGCCTGCGAGCAGGTCCCCCTCCCAATGACCGGGAATAGCGCGGTCTTCAACCTCGGCAGGTCTTTGGCGAATAGAGATGGCATCGACGATCTGACCTCGAGACTGTCCCGCAGCGCGCGAGTGCCGTGAGCGACGTATAAGCCGCTTGGACCTGAGGTGCTCAACCAGCTCTTTTTCAGTACTCCGCGGGCCTGGATGAATAAGCTGCGGTAGAGATTTCGAAATCTGTTCCGGCGACCAGTCCAGGATCAGTTTACTGGCCACGATCGTCCGCAACTTCTCTTCGATCCTGAGAAAGTTCACTGAAAGATAGCGTCCGCGCACTCATGTGACAAACCTGTTGCTTCCCGTCAAGTTCGAACGCAGCCAGCGAAGTACATTCACACAAAAGCCCAACGATTCCTGTGCTCCCTTGCCAACGGGCCGAACCCTATAATTCCGTTGTACTCAATTCAGCTCGAAAGGTCGTAGATGAGCACGGAACAGCCGACGGTCCCGGAGTGGATGCTAGACCCCGTTATCTACCACTACACCACGCTGGATGCACTGCTCTCGATTGTGCAACATAGCGCCCTTTGGGCAACCCACATCCGTTACATGAACGACACTAGTGAGCAGAATGTTCTGTGGGATCGTTTGCGCGAGACAGCGGAATTACGCCTCAAAAATGAGCATGGCCCCAATCGAGAGTGGCTGTCCGAGGTGCTGCAAGCAACAGAAGACCCTGAACAAACAGAGGTCTTTGCTGTGTGCTTTTCTGCGGATGGTGGCAATCGGTTGAGCCAATGGAGGGGATATTCTCAGGGCCGTGGAGTCTCCATTGGATTCAATATTGACACGTTAAAACGGTGCTGTAGTGCATTCACTGCGCGTTGGTACTTATCAGCTCCTGAAAGAGCGCATGGCGGGGCCATGCTCCTTCCCGTCATTTATGTAGGACCCGAAGCCGAAGCCCATCTCGACAGTGTGATTGAAGGCTTTCTTGGAGGGCGATCCTCCATTGGGGATGATAGGCATCAGTCACTGAGTAAGAATGTTTCGTTCTTTGCGGCGAACACGAAACACCCGGCCTTCGTTGAAGAGAAGGAGTGGCGCATCATGCTATTTGACCATGTTGCCCCACAGCCGATGAAGTTCAGGACTCGCGGGTCGATGGTTGTCCCTTATCGCGAACTCGATTTCCAACCCTCAATAGTTCCCGCAATCCACAACATCATCGTTGGTCCCAGTCCACATCAGAGGAAGAATCGAGAAAGCATCAAGAGGTTGACCGGACTTTCTGATGAGCAGATTCTACTGTCAGACACCCCATATCGCGATTGGTAGCAGTTGCGAGGTAGTGCGGCTTGCTGATGCAATGGAGCCGTTTTGGTTAGTTCAACCGTGGCTCTAGTCTCAGCTACAAGCGTTATACGGCATGAGTAGGAGTAGCCGTACAGGCATCTCCTGGGCGGGTGGGCATGTCGCCTCACCACCCTGCCACCTCAACGGTCGCTGCGGATCATACAGATGTAAGTAGGCCGCGAACCTGAGCGGTCCCGTTCCGTGAACGCAGTTCATCTTTCGCTGGATCAGCGTCTCGCCGTCAATCGAGAGTAGACCCTCGTCGTACCCCACTTGCATGCGCTTCGGATCATCGGGAAACTCGGCCTGCATTTGTCCAAACGCGCCCATTTGAAAGGGCCCGTCTAAACCCTCGACCAATGCCTCGATCAACACGAGCTTTTCGAAGTGTTCCCTCGTATATGCCTCATCGTTGGTCACTTGAAATTGCTCTTGCCAAGTCTCCGCGCTGATCTGCGGCTGATACACACCAATTATCGTCAACTTCTGTCCTGTCATCTGATCAATATAGCCGTGGGCCCCCTATAGACCGAGCCGTATCAAGGGAACGCGAGACGCAACTCCCGCAAAGTCAGGCGGGCTCAACCGGTCGATGCAACACTGGCTTGCAGTTTACTCGCCGGAGTTTCAAAGCCCAAGGTCTTTCGCGGGCGTTGATTGAGGCGCAGGGCTACCTTGTTGAGATCGGCTTGAGAGTGGACGGACAAGTCGGTCTTCTTGGGGAAGTACTGTCTTAATAGTCCGTTGGTATTTTCATTGGTGCCGCGCTGCCAGGGGCTCTGCGGATCACAGAAGTAGACCTTTACATTCGTGTCTACCGTGAAGCTCTTGTGTTTGGCCATCTCGTGCCCCCGGTCCCAGGTCAAGGAGCGCCGCAGGGTGGAGGGCAGTTTGAGCACGTGCTTGCTCAGCGCGGCGACGACCGTCGTTGTGTCTTTGCTGGGCACTTTGACCAGCATGGTGAAACACGAATGTCGTTCCACCAGGGTTGCGATATGACTGTTTTTGCTGCCTGCGAGCAGATCGCCCTCCCAATGACCGGGAATAGCGCGGTCTTCAACCTCGGCAGGTCTTTCGCTAATAGAGATGGCATCGACGATCTGACCTCGAGACTGTCCCGCAGCGCGCGAGTGCCGTGAGCGACGTATAAGCCGCTTGGACCTGAGGTGCTCAACCAGCTCTTTTTCAGCACTCCGCGGGCCTGGATGAATAAGCTGCGGTAGATGGTTTCGTGGGACACACGCATGCTCTCGTTGCTGGGATAGTGGACCTTCAGCCATTTCGAAATCTGTTCCGGCGACCAGTCCAGGATCAGTTTACTGGCCACGATCGTCCGCAACTTCTCTTCGATGGCAAGAAGGCACACCTTGGGTCGCAGAGCCGACTCCCAGGCCTGACGATCGGCTTCACTGGCTCGATAGAGTGGCCGCCCGCCATGACGCACCACCTCCCGGCTCACTGTCGACACAGCCCGTTGCAACCCGCTGGCTATCTCCCGAATCGACGAACCGGATGCAATTCCACGTGAGATGTCTTCCCGCTCGGCCAGCGTCAACGTTCGCGGTGAGCGCCGACGAGCAGCAGGAACGATCCCGCCGCGCTGCGTCAACAGGAACCGAATGGAACCATGCCCCTTACCGAAGGCACGCCCAATCTCATGCAACGACTCGCCCGACTTCCAGCGGCGCCACATCTCCGTCCGCTGCTCAGTGGAAAGCCTGTTCCGTTTTCCTTGTGCCATAAACACCACCTTTAGAAAATGAATTCATATCAGATGGTGTTGCACCGACCGGTTGAGACCGCCTGACTTATCGGAAAGTTCGATTGCATTGCTGCGCAGTGGCCATTTTGCGGTTTTGATCAGGGTTGTTTGAAGTTGAGCCAGGCTAGGTTCATGTTGCCTCCGGTGAGGATGTGGATGGTGAGGAGGCTTTTGCCGGCGGGTAGGTTGAGTTTGACGAGGTTTGGGGCGAGGTTCCAGTGGTGCCATTGGCGCCAGGCTAGTGGGTCGGCTTTGTTGAAGGTGGATTGGATGGTGAGGGGGCCGGTGGCGGGTTTGCCGTTGAGGTCGATGGAGATGGTTCCTCCGCGGTTGGAGGTGTAGAGGAGATCGGCGGGGTAGAGGCCGGCGTGGGCGACTTCGACGGTGATGTTGAACCACTCGCCGGGCTCGGTCCAGCCGACGTAGAGTTGGTCTTCGGGCGGCAGGACGAGGGAGTACGGGCTGTTGTCGGTGGGGTCGGGCGTCGAGTGGAACTTGGTGTAGGAGGTGTCGACGCCCTCGTGGATGCGGAACTCGTGGAGGTAGGAGCCGTCGGCGGGGTTGAGTTCGCCGGAGCCGTGGTTGACGGGGTCGGTGTCGTGGTAGGCGATTCCTTCGCCGCCGCTGTCGTAGAAGGCGCACTCGACTTTGCCCGGGATGGACTGCGGCGCGTTTTTGCGGCGGTCGTCGTGGTAGGGCGTGCCCTTGTAGTCGCTGGGCAGGTTGTTTTGAAAGGCGAAGGCGGTGGTGGTGAGGAGCGTGGCGAGGAGGGCTGCGAGCGATCTTCTGGGCAAGAGGATGGTGCCTTTCGGGGAAGGGTTCGGTGTGAGAGACGAGATGATGGTACACCGACCCTTCGTGGGGATTGTTTAGTGACGGCGGGTTAGTGGGGGTTTGCAGCCATGGCGTCGTTGAACTGCTTGAAGAAGGCGGTGTATTTTTCGGGGCCGTTTTGTTCGGAGAAGCGGAGGGGCTTGACGCGTTCGACGAGGACTTCGGTGACGTCCGGTTGGGTTTTGAGGATTTCGATGGTTTCGTTGAGGTAATCGGCGAGTGGCATGGCGCGGGGGTCTGAGGCTTGCTGGCTGCCCATAAGCTCGGTCTGGACGTAGGGTGGGATTAGTTCGATGACTTGAATGTTGGTCGATTTGAGTTGATAGCGCAGGGCCTGGGTGTAGGAGTGAATCGCGGCCTTGGTGGCGTTGTAGGTGGGCGTCATCGCCAAGGGGATGAAGGCGAGGCCGGAGGAGACGGTGAGGATGGCGGCGTTGGGTTGCTTTTGAAGGTGAGGGAGCAGAGCTGCGGTGAGGCGGATGGGGCCGAGGAGGTTGGTGGTGATGATGGCCTCGGCGTCGGGGAGGTCTTCTGGTTGAGCGAGAAGGTTTTCGGGGCGCATGATGCCGGCGTTGTGGATGACGGCGTTGAGGGCGGGGAAGTCGGCGATGAGTTTTGTGGCGAAGGCGCGAATGCTGGCGGCGTTTTCGATGTCGAGTACGGCGGAGGACATGCCGGGGTTGGCGGCGACGGTTTCGTCGAGGACTTGTTTGCGGCGGCCGGCGATGATGACGTGGTTGCCGAGTTTGTGAAAGGCCTCTGCCAGGCCGCGGCCGATTCCGGAGCCGCCGCCGGTGATGAGGATCGTGTTTCCAGTGGTATTCATGGTGTTGAGTTCTCCTGAATTAATAGTGATTGTCTGTATCTATTGGGAAGTAGGCACCTGAAATATCTATACTTACCTTAAGGAGAGTGGCAAAATTTATGGGAAAAATGAAGGTTATGGTTAAGAGACCCGTTCGGAAGTCGGCGACGAAGGAGAGGGTGAAGTATGCGGCAGAGAACGATCCGAAGGTCGAGGCGCTGGTGCGAGAGATTATTGCACGCGTGGCGGACAAGTGGACGATGCTGGTGCTGGAGGTTTTGGAGGAGCATGGCGTGGTGCGGTTCACGCGGCTGGGTGAGTTGGTGGGCGGTGTGAGCCAGAAGATGCTGACCAAGACGGTGCGGCAGATGGAGAGAGACGGGCTGGTAACGCGGAAGGTGCATCCTGTGATTCCGCCGCGAGTGGAGTATGAGTTGACGTCGCTTGGTTCGAGCCTTGGGGCGGCGTTTTGCGGGGTGTGGATGTGGGCGGAGAAACATGGTGAGGAGATCGAGCGGGCGCGGGTCGCGTTCGAGAAAGACGCGGTCAAACGACAGGATTCCGTATAGATGATTGTTGCCAACTAAGTTCTGGCATACTGCTGGGATGACGAGAGCGGGTGGGTTCGCGTTTGGGTGGGGTACGGTGGGCCGGTTTGCAAAAGTGTGTGTCTGGATATTCGTCTGGACTTTGTGGATGGCGGGGTGGGGACAGGGCTTGCCGGTCAGGGCACAGGATGCGGATATACCAACGTTGCATGTTTATGCGAATACGATTCAGATCCCAGTGCTGGTGCTGGGGGAGGATCGGAAGAAGATTGCGCCGATCGCGCCGAACAGGTTCAGCGTGAGCTTTGACGGAGGACCGCCGTTCCGCGTGTCGCATGTTCGTCTGGAGGGGGATGATCCGATCTCTCTTGCGATTTTGCTGGATATGAGTGGGGCGGAGGCGGAGTTATCGTCGAAGCTTGAGGATGCGATTGCGGGGCTTTCGCCGTTGTCTCTGCGTGCCCAGGATCATGTCTCGGTCTACGGGCTGGATTGCGAGCTTACTCGCTATGTGAGTGACGTGCCGGCCGACCAGGCGCATTTGAAGAAGTTGGTCCATGAAGCGCTACAGTCATGGGTCGACCGGAGGCGCGATAAACAAGGGTCGAAGTGCGAACAGCAGGTGCAGCTATGGGACGCGCTGGCCTTCGCTACCCATCAACTGTCGGCGCTTCCTGGCCGGCGAGTGATTCTTGCGGTAACCGATGGGAAGGATAAGGGAAGCAAGCATCGATGGAACGAGGTGAGGGTGTTTGCGCAGGCTAATGCGGTTGCGGTCTTTGGCATGACGTATGTGCCCTGGCTTCCGGTTGGATCCCCCAGCGTGGGCAACGCATTAGAAGATCCCTTTCGTTCGATCTGTGAGTTGAGTGGGGGTTGGTGTTTTCGGCGAACAGAAGTGATGTGGCGAAGAGGTTGAAAGGGTTTATGGAACTGGTGAGAGGACGCTACATCCTGGAGTTTCCTCGACCGTACAACTCGACGGTGGGACAACACGAGCTGGTGGTGGCTATCGATAAGAGTAAGGCGTTTATTCGCTCGACGGGGATCTCGGTACCTGTGCAGGATGCGAAGGTGCTGGCCGATCCGACGACGGTACATACGGATCCTGCATTAGCCCCGGAGGTGGGGACGCATCATATTCTGACGCCGCCGCAGTGATGTCGTGAAGGCGATGAGGCCGATGTAAACCTACCCCGCACCTCTTGAGGTGGTGCGGGGTAGGTTTGAAGGAGAGTGGTGCCTATTTGGGAGGCGGCTGCTTCGACTCTGGTTTGGGTTGTGGGGGATGGGCGACTGGATGAGGAATAGGCTCGGGCTGCTCATGTGGACCGGCTGGTCGTCCGTTGCGGAGATTTTCGACCTGCTGCGGACCAAGAGGCCGGCCGGGATCGGTCTTCTGGATGGCCTGTCGCTGCTGGACGAAGGTGGGTTGCGCGGGCGGGGGCTCGCTTCGGTTGATGAGCGGACGAGGTTGATCGACGGGGCGTGGCTGCGGCTTTGGCTGTGCCGCTTGCGCTGGAGGTTCGGGCCTTGGCTGGTTGACCGGAGCGGTAGGTTGAGGTCTTGGCTGGCTAACCGGAGCTGGCGGCTGTGGTCTAGGTTGTGCTGCTTGCGCTGGAGGTTCGGGCCTTGGCTGGTTGACCGGAGCGGTAGGTTGAGGTCTTGGCTGGCTAACCGGAGCTGGCGGCTGTGGTCTAGGTTGTGCTGCTTGCGCTGGAGGTTCGGGCTTTGGTTGGTTGATGGGAGCCACGGGTTGCGGCTTCGGCTGGATGACAGGAGACGGCGGCTGCGGCTTTGGTTGAGCGGCTTGCGCCGGAGGTTCGGGCCTTGGCTGGTTGACGGGAACCGGTTGCTGCGGTTTTGGTTGGATGACAGGAGATGGGGGCTGCGGTTTTGGTTGGGCCACTTGCACCGGAGGCTCGGGCTTTGGTTGGTTGATGGGAGCTACCGGTTGAGGCCGTGCCGGATTGGACTGGGCTGTTGGCTGGACGGGTTGTGCTGGAACGGGGCGCGCGGGCTGGTTTGGAGTGGGGGTGGGTCGTTCTACGATTGCTTGTCGTTGAACGGGTGCGGGTGCGGGCTGCTGGATCGGTTTCTGGCCGCCGGGCAGAGGTTGAAGTTTGACTGCCTGCTGCTGTTGCGGCGTGAGGGTATGGACTGGGACGGGGTGGGCCTGCGCTCCGGGTACAGCCTGCGCGAGGCCGGTGCGGGTTTGCAGGACGGGCCGTGCGAGGTTGACGGGAACGGCCCGGGCGTGCACCGGAGCCACAATCTCGTGGGTGGGCGTGATCATGGGGTGAGGCATGACCTGGGCCTGGACGAGCTGCTTCGGATCTACGTGGACGGCTGATGACGCTACCGGGCGTCCGGCAGCGAAGGCGCGCTGGGGAACGACGGTGGTGGCGACGGTGCGGTTGACGTAGGTAATGTTGTTGACGGTTGTGTTGTTGATGTAGGTGTTGCTGGTGCGGTTGTTGTAGATGTTGCGGATCTCGGTGTCGTTGCGGCTATAGATGTTGGTGACGTTGACGCGGTTCACGTAGCCGGGGCTCGCGTGATACCAGGGAACGTAGGTTTCGCGGGGACCGAGTGGGAACCATGCGGCGAGGCCTCCCCCGTTGCCAACGCTAATGGAGAGGCTGGATCCTCCGACGAAGGCTACGAGTGCGGGAGAGTAGACCGGGCGGACGATGGTGGGTCCGGGGATCCATCCCCAGCGTCCGTTGAAGCTGGCCCAGCGGCCGTAGTGGAAGGGCGCGAATCCCCAGGGCTCGGCTTCAACCCAGGTCCAGCCCCAGGGGGCGATCCAGGCCCAGTGACCGTTGTGGTAGGGGTCCAGCCGGCGTCGACGTTGCGGGGATACCAGACCTGACCGTAGTCCGATTGAGAGGACCATTCGCCGTACTCTTGAAGGTCGCTGTATCCGATCATGTCGGGGTTGACATACTGCTGCTGGGCGGCGCGGTCAGCCGTCTGGCGGCGGTCGCGATCCTGATCGAAGCGGTCGAGGTTGTCGCCTGGGGCGAGTTCAACGTATTCGACGTAGATGGGGTTGGAACCGGTGAGGCGGAGGGCCTGGCCGGGATTGATGGCTTGAGAGAGATTGGGGCCAGTGGCTTCGGCCTCTCCGGAGTTAACGGTGACGACGGTGGTGTCGTCCTGGGGGTAGCTGTCGATGCGTACGTCGCCTGGCCGGACGATGGTGATGGTGCCGTTGGGGGTGTCAATTTCGATGGTGGCACCGTTCTGGAGGTTCCAGCTGCGGATGTGGATTGAGCCCTGGGCAAGGCCGAGTTGGGCGACCTGGTCGGTCATGCTGGTGAGGGAGAGGTCGGCGCCGAGACCCATGCGGATGGCGAGGGCATCGCTTTGGAGTTCGGCGAAGCTGGAGTTGTCGACGTAGATGCGGTCGCCGTTGGTGAGGGGATAGTTGGGCTCGGCCTGACTGAACTGATCGACGCGGGCGGGCTGGAGGGAGACGTTGCCTTGAAGGATGCTGAGGCGGGCGACGCGCTCCGGCGGATCTGCGTCCTGGGGATAGCTCTGGGCGTGCAGGGGGAGGGTGTTGAGGAGGGAGAAGGCGAATGAGGCGATGATGCTCTTCTTAAAGAAGCCCCTGATGGCGGTGGGTGTGAGTGGGGTTTTCATGGTCGTTCCTCGGTACTAGGTTGTATGAACCCGGCTTTTCCCGGATGGTGTTGGCAAAGGCTGAATTTGTGTTCGTGCAGCCCCGGTCATCATAGAGGGAAAGGTCGCCGGGAGGGGGAAGAAAGACGCAGGAGTTGTTTGCGAGGTGTGATTCGGGCAAGATGTCGGGTTGCGTGGGTATCTTGAGGCTGGGCCATTGGTTCCGTTTAGAATCGAATGATTGCCGTTTGTGAAGAGAGATGCATGACTGAGATAGCTGGAAAGAAGCGTGCGCTGACGTTTCAGGAGCTTTTGTTTACGCTGCAGCGTTTTTGGGCGGATCGGGGTTGCGTGCTGCAGCAGCCTTACGATGTTGAGGTTGGTGCGGGGACGATGTCTCCGGATACGTTTCTGCGGGTGCTGGGTCCGAAGCCGGTGCGCATTGCGTATGCGCAGCCCTCGCGGAGGCCGGCGGATGGCCGGTATGGAGAGAATCCGAATCGGCTGTTTCGTCATACGCAGCTGCAGGTGATTCTGAAGCCGCCACCGGTGAGGATTCAGGAGATGTATCTCGAGTCACTGGCGGCGATTGGGATAGATCTGAAGGAACATGACATCAAGTTCGAAGAGGACAACTGGGAGTGGCCGGTGGGCGGCGCCTGGGGCGTGGGCTGGCAGGTGATGCTGGATGGGCTGGAGATTACGCAGTTCACTTACTTTCAGCAGTGCGGCGGAATGGATCTGGATCCGATCTGTGGAGAGATTACGTATGGGCTGGAGCGGATCGCTGGGTTCCTGCAGGATGTGGATTCGATCTACGACATTGTGTGGGCGGTGGAGCCGGATACCGGGCGCAAGGTGACCTATGGAGAGATGCGGCTGGCCGAGGAGGAGCAGTTTTCGGCTTACAGCTTCGACTATGCGGATGTGGGGAAGCTCTGGGAGCATTTGAATTTGTATGAGAGTGAGTGTTTGGGGCTGCTCGCGCAGGTGAAGGACTTTGGCGAGATGGATGAGTTGAAGCTGAAGCGGTTTCCGGTGATGGGGGCCTATGAGCTGGCGTTGAAGTGCTCGCATCTGTTCAATCTGCTGGATGCTCGCGGTGCGATCTCTGTGACCGAGCGGGTTGGTGTGATGGCGCGGATTCGGACGCTGGTGGTGGGAGTGGCGAAGGCGTATGCGGCGCAGGGCGAGACGTTGGCTGGCGCGAACGAGGAAGTTGTGGCGGGTTGAGTCTGCGTTCCCCAATCTTCGTTGATGTGGTGGCGATGGTTGGGAGTCCAGTTTTGTTTCGGTTCAGGTACAGATTTGAGTGCGATGCGCCTTTGCGGCGGGATTTGAGTTGAGGACGATGGCTGAGTTTTTGTTCGAGATTGGATTGGAAGAGGTTCCGGCGCGGATGATTGCGGGAGCGCAGGCGGAGCTGGAGCAGCGCGTGGTGAAGATGCTGGAGCGCGAGCGGCTGGTGCGGTCGGGTGCGGTAACGAAGAGTTTTGCTACGCCGCGACGGCTGGCGGTGTGGGTTGAAGGCGTTGCAGAGCAGCAGGAGGATGTGGCGGAGGAGTTGGTGGGTCCTTCCGTGAAGGTGGCTTACAAGGATGGGGTGGCGACTCCGGCGGCGGCGGCGTTTGCGAAGAAGGCTGGCGTGGACCTCTCAGCGCTCAAGACGATCACGAATGCCAAGGGGGAGTATCTTGCGGCGACTTTGGTGAAGGCGGGGCGTGGTGCGGCGGAGGTGATTGCTGCGGAGATGCCGAAGGAACTGGCGGGGATCTATTGGGCGAAGAATATGTACTGGCGTGCGGGGAGGCCGGAGCGGTTTGTGAGGCCGGTGCGGTGGATGGTGGCGATGCTGGGGGAGAAGACGGTCCCGGTGGAGTTCGGCGGATATGTCGCTGGGGGTGTTACGTATGGGCACCGGGTTTTGTTTGGGGAGCAGGCGATTGAGCTGAAGGCCCCTGCGGACTATGAGGATGCGCTGCTGGGCGGCTATGTGATTGCGAATGTGGAGGTGCGGAGGCAGCGGATTCGGAAGGCTTTGGATAAGGTGACGCGGGCTGGTGATCCCCAGGGGTCGGGGCTGCGGTGGCGTGAGGACCATGAGTTGGTGGACAAGCTGACGCAGCTGACGGAGTGGCCTTCGGTGCTGCTGGGTGGGTTTGAGAAAGAGTATCTGGCGCTGCCGGAGGAGGTTCTGGTGACGGTGATGCGCGATCATCAGAACTACTTTGCAGTGGAGGAAAGAGACGGGAAGCTTGCTCCGTATTTTCTGGCGGTGCTGAATACTGAGGCCGATGAGGCTGGGGTTGCGGTGATTCGGCATGGCAATGAGCGCGTGCTGAGAGCGCGGTTTAATGATGCTCGGTTCTTCTGGGAGTTTGATCAGCGAGTCTCTCTAAACGAGCGGTTTATGTTGCTCGAAAATGTGACCTTTCAGAAAGACCTGGGAAGTTATGCTGTCAAGACAGGTAAAGTACGGAAGGTTGCGGCCGCGCTTGCGGGACGCGTTGTGGAACGCGGCTTGGAAGTGGATGTTTTAGCACTGGATGACGCGGCGCGATTAGCGAAAGCGGACCTCACGGCAGAGCTGGTGAAGGAGTTTACGGAACTGCAGGGCGTGGTGGGCGGCCTCTATGCGCGGGCTCAGGAGTTTCCTACATCTGTGGGAGATGCCATCTATGACCAGTACAAGCCTGAGTCGATGGAAGATGGCGTACCTCGGACAACGGAAGGTGCGCTGCTGGCGATAGCAGATAAGACGGATACGATTGCGGGAATGTTCGGGTTGGGATTGGAGCCTACGGGGTCGAAGGATCCATTTGCGCTGCGACGGGCGGCGAATGGGATTGTGAAGATTCTGGCCGAGACGAAGGTGACGCTGCCGTTGAAGCTGGATGAGATCGCGGAGATGGGTAGCTACGATTCTGCGGTGGTTGCGAAGGTGCGAGGATTTTTTGTCGAGCGGCTAGAGTTTTATCTGCGCGAGGCACGCGGGCAGGCTTATGACGTCGTGAAGGCGGTGTTGGCGGCTGGGGCAAGCGATGTGCGGGATTCGGTTGCCCGGGCGGAGGCTGTTACTGCGATGCGTGGGTCGGATGACTTTGTTGCTGTGATTTCGGCGTTCAAGCGGATGAAGAATATTCTTGCGCAGGCCAGGGAGAAGGGGATTGCGGCGGGAGTTGCTATGAACGCTGCGCTGCTGACGGAGCCTACAGAAAAAGCGCTGGCGGATCGGTCGGCGGAGTTGGCTGATCGCGTTTACACGCTGCGGGCGGAGAAGAGCTACAAGGCAGCGCTGGAGCAGATTGCTACGCTGCGGCCGCAGGTGGATGCGTTCTTCGAGGCGGTGATGGTGATGGCGCCCGATAAGGCAGTGCGGGCAAACCGGTTGGCGCTGCTCGAAAAGGTGCTCGGGGATTTCTCCGGAATCGCTGACTTTTCGGAGATTGTGATTGCCGGCTAGGTGGTGATGAGCATGACGCCGAGCATAAAGAGAAAGACCGCGAAGAGGGAGGCCAGTGGGATGAGGACGCCTTCGCAGAGGCTGTTCCAGCGGCTGCGGCAGAGCAGGCCATCTTCAGCGCGAGAGTTGGATTGGAAGGTTGGTGCTATGTCTTTCGATTCGATGTAGTTCATCTTGTTTTCCTGGGCGATGTGTCGCTAAGCATCCGGCAAACATTTGTGCAGGTGCTGCTTTGGTTCTGCTACGCATAGGATGCTGGATGTGAAGGAGGCAAGGGGGTGACATCCCTTGCCGGCCGTTGTTTTGTTGTTCGTCATCATGCATGACGAAAACTGTTGACGGCAAGGGTAACGTGAGGGAGCGGTGCCTTGAATGACACTTCCTGGTGAGGCGTTCAGAGCTGAAGTTGTACCAGCTCTGAGTGTTGCTGTAGCAGGAAGGGGTCGTTCTGCGGCTTGTCTCGCGAGGCGGGAAGCTCGCCGAGGGCCATCGCGGTCTCGTCGCAGGCGTTGCGGCGGGCGCAGTGGGAGCAATCTTTTAGCACCTTGTCGTTGAAAGCGTGACGCTCGGCAACGTAGAAGTGAAAGTGCTTGAAGAAGGATGGGATGCGAGTGAAGAGGCAGACGCATGTGATGCCACGGGCGTTGGCCTGACGCAGGAGCTCGTGGACGAGCTGGCCTCCTGCTCCGCAGCCTTTTATGTCGGGACGGACGACGATGGAACGAATCTCGGCGAGGTGCGGTCCGTAGATGTGGAGGGCAGCACAGCCGAGGAACTGGTGGGTGTGGGTTTCGACGACGGTGAAGGTGCGGATGTTGGCGCAGATTTCAGCGTACGAGCGGGGAAGAAGAGTGCCGTCGTGGGAGAAGCTGTCGATCAGCTGATGGATGGAGCGAGCGTCCTGCAGCTGCGCCTTACGTGTTCGCAGGAAGATTGCTTTGGGTTCGTTGGGGAGGGTGGCGGAGCAGGCTTGCGATGGGGCGATGCGGGGCTTCGGGAAGAGGGGTGAGGCTGTGGGGGTGATCGGTGTTGTCGGTAAGAAGGGGAACGGGGAGGCCGGAGGTTCTAGTACAGGGGACAATGCCATAGGACACTGCGCTTTTCTCTCTTTGAGGATCGTGGGCCGGGGGCCGGTTGGTGGAGGTTTCGGATGGACTTTTGACGGGAAGATGGCTTAGCTGCCGTAGTGGCGGCCTTCGCTGGAGGACTCCCATGGAATAGGGGCGAAGGTGCGCTGGAAGAAGGTGTTGTCGACGATGTAACGCTCGCGGTTTTCGCCTTCGATGATCCAGTCGCCGGGATAGGCTTTGCGCTGGCCTGAGTCGGTGAGGATGAGGGTGGGGTGGAGGCACTGAGTGGCGTTTACCAGGAGCGGTCTGCGGGTGCGAAAGGTGTTCATCTAACTCTCCTGTCGGTCATTGCTTTCAGCCGACTTTTCTATTTCAGCACTGCATTCGTAAAGAAGGCATAAGAGATTTCAATGAAGTTCGTAAAGACGCTTCGTCTTTGTTTTCTGCGTTTCCTGGTGGCTTCCGGGGTTTGAGAGTCGGTCTGGAATCTTCGGCGCGGCTGCAGCGGATCTGTTGTTCGGGACGTCTGTAGTAGTGGAGAGGGCCTTTAATGCTTGTCCCTGGGGAGCGAATCGCGACACCGTTGCTGGTGGCTTTGTGGCCTATGCTGAAGGTGCGCCTTTTCCAGCGAAGGGATTACCGGTGACGCTCAGTAGTCCAAAGACGCAGAGGAGACCGGAGCTGGATGCTCTGCGTGGGCTGTTTCTGGTGTGGATGACGTTCACCCACATGCCGACGCACTTCAGCGACTTCGTGAATCAGCCGGTTGGATTTGTGTCTTCGGCGGAGGGGTTTGTGTTTTTGTCGGCGATGCTGGTAGGCCAGCTGTACCTGCGGGACGCGTTGCAGGATGTATCTGGCGTGATTGTGAGGCTGTGGCGACGAACGCTGAAGATTTATGGTTATCACCTGTTGATGGTGGCGTTCGCGTTTACCATCGCAGCTGCCCTTGCGGCGAAGACTCACCGGTCGGCGATCTACAACCTGATCAACTTCTACCTGGGTCATCCGAAGGTGGCGATACTTGGCGGAGTGCTGCTGATCTACTGTCCTCCGCTGCTGGATATCCTGCCGATGTATGTGATCTTCATGTTTCTGACGCCGGTTGCGCTGGCGGTGGGTGTGCGTTATGGGTGGAGATGGGTGCTCGGCGGTAGCGCTGTACTTTGGGTTTGGGCACAGTTTGGATTGCGGGAGCTGGTGCATGCGTGGATTGTGCGGGTGACGCATCTGCCGATTCCGCTGCAGGAGACGGGTGCGTTCAACCTGTTTGCGTGGCAGGGAGTGTGGATTGCGGGGCTGTGGCTGGGGGCAAAGAGCGCTCAGCAGGAGATGCCGTTGAAGCGGGTTCCGGGGTATGTCGTGGCAGGGTGCGGGACGGTGTGCCTGTTTTTCTTGGGGTGCGGCATCATTGGCTGGGGCCGATGTTGACGCAGGAGTCGCTGGGGATTGGGCTGGATAAGTGGCAGATTGGACCGATGCGGTTGGTGAATCTGGCGGCGTTTCTAGTCGTCGGCTACTGGATGCGGCGGTATCTGGTGAAGCTAATCTCGGTTGAGCCGTTTCTGACGCTGGGAAAGGCCTCGTTGCAGGTTTTTTGCGCGCACGTCTTCTTTGTGTTCGTCGGACTGACGCTGTTGTACGAAGATACTCCGCAGCTGCATGGTGCTCGAGCGTATGGGGTGCTATCGCTGACCTTTGCGGGGCTGATGCTGGTGGCGATGAGGGAGGCGAGGTTGCGCAGAGAGGCGAGGGCGGCTGCGAAGGCGACGGGTCAAGGCGAGAGGGCTGTGAGTGAAAGCGCTAGTTGACGCGCTGCAGGCGGTCGATGAGCTTCTGGGCGAGGGGCTCGCCGGATTCGGTCCAGAGGAGACGGCTGCTGATGCCGCAGTTTTTTCCACGGAGAGGGTGAAGGCTAAGAGCATCTCTACGTTCTGCTGGATGTGTTTTGTGGCGGCCTCGTCGAGTTGCTCGTCCTCGAGGGTCTCGGCGAGCCAAGGTGTGTCTAGACCGAAGTCGATGCGGATGTGGCCGTTCTGGTCGAAGCTGGCGTCGTCGAACTTGGGGCCGAAGCCGAGGATGCGGACGGTGGCGGGCTGGAGCTTCCAGAGAGGATCGAGGGCGGCGGACTCGTACTCGGGGTCGATGTCGGAGTCGGGATCGATGTCGGGATTAGGGTAGTTGGGGTCGACCTCTGGGGACCAGAGCTTCCAACGCATCTCGAACTCGTAGGCCATGTCGTCGTGGAGCTGTTCGGTGGCTTCGGCGACAGCGTTTTCGATGATGGAGCCAGAGGTGTCCTGATTTTCTTCGGCGCGGTCGTCGTTGACGTAGATGCGCTGGTAGGTGGGAGCTTCGGTGAAGCTGATGGGATAGACGCTGGCTGCCGCGACGCGCTTTTCTCCGCTGATGAGCGCGAACTGACGCATGACCGAGACCATGGTCGCCGGGAGGGTTTCGAAGCGGAAGTTGGGGAACCAGAGACTGAGGTAGAGCTGATCGGCCATGGTTCTAGTTTAGACCTTTTGGTTCGATGACTGGTCCTGCCGGACGGGCCCACTGCGCGTGGGGCGGGCGTTCGCACGCCTTTTTAGAGCTTCGCGTGGTCCTCCCGTTGGTCGGTGGAAGATGATTCCGACCAACGGGAGGATCTGTGCTGCTCATCTTGCCGAGACCGGTATACGCGTCACGAAGTGACCGCCCCACGCGCAGTGGGCCCGTCTGGGAGGACAGGTCGGGATGAGAAGATAGAAGGGGAATGAACGTTTCGGTAGAACGGCTGCGGGTCTGGTTGCTGGCGGGTGCTGGCTTGCTGGTGATCGTGATCGCCTCTTTTCTGGGATATGCCCACTACCGGGCGCATCGGTTTCTGACGAATCTGCCGAAGAAGCTGGGGGTGAATGTTCGGCGGGAGACCAACGGGTTTACTTACTCGCAGTCGGTGCAGGGGCGGACGATCTATACGGTTCATGCGGCCAAGGCAGTGGAACGTGCTGATGGCAAGGTGACGCTGCACGATGTGGGGATTGTGCTCTATGGACGCAAGGAGGATCGGGCCGACAGGATCTACGGGAAAGAGTTTGAGTATGACCAGAAGAACCAGGTGATCCGTGCGGATGGGGAGGTGCACATCGACCTGCAGGCACCGGAGGCAGCGGATGCGAGCGCAAAGATGGACTATGCCGCAGGAAAAGATCTGCATGCCGCGGGAGCGGCTGAGACTAAGGATGTGCGACTGATCCATGTGACGACCAGTGGGCTGGTGTTTTTGCAGAAGCTGGGAGTGGCGGCGACGGATAACGAGATTGAGTTCGAGTCTGGTGGGCTGACAGGACATGCGGTGGGGGCGGATTACAGCGCGGATACAGGCGTAGTGGTGCTGCATTCGGCCGTGCGGGTGAATGGGCTGGAGCATGACCGGCCGGTGATGTTGACGGCGTCGCGGGCGGAGTTGGATCGGCAGAATCAAAGAGCGGTGCTGACTCAGGCGAAGTATGTGGCGGTGGGCGGCAACGGAGGCGCGGGACAGACCGCGCAGGCGAGAGATGTTGTCGTGCACCTAAGGCCGGATGGAACGGCTGAGCGGATTGAGGCGGAAGGAGAGGTAACGCTGACCAATGGATTGGGCGGGACGGTGGCGGCTCCGCGAGGTGAGATGACGTTGAATGCGCAGAATCAGCCGTCGTCGGCGGTGATGCAGGGCGGGGTGAAGTACTCGGTGGATGAGCCGCTGCGACAGGCCAAGGGCGAGGCATTGGAGGCGCGGGCGACGTTCGATAAGGCGGGGCGACCGGAGCATGTGGTGACGAAGGGCGCGGTGCATTTGAGCGAGCGAGTTCGGACAGATGCGTCGTTTGAAGCCTGGGGAGAGCGTGAGTTGAACGCCGGGCAGATGGAGGTGGCCTTGTCTGCAGATCGCACTGGGAGGGCACAGTTGCGCGATGCGAAGGCTATGGGGGATGCGCGGCTTAAGGTGATCAATCCGGCTGTCAAGGGTGGGGGGACGACCAGCAGTGCGTTAGCGGGGGATGTCTTGACGGCACACTTTATGCGTGTGGGGAACGCAGACCATCTTGCGGAGGTGCATGGCGATGGGCACACGTCGATGCGTCGGGTGAATGGAAAGGAGTCGTCGATACGAGTTCGGGGGATTCGTTGGTTGCACATTTTCGGCCTGGTGCGGGAGTGGCGCACGGTTCGAACGCTGTGGGCAAAGGGCAAGGGGCGGATGAGATTACGAGTGCAATCGAGCAGGGGCATGTGGTGATGACAGAGTTACCGGTGAAGAAGCCGGGCGATTCTGCTGCGCCGGTAGAGGAGCGAGTGACAGCGGAGCGAGCTGCTTATGACGGCGAATTGGAACGGACTACGTTGACAGGCAATGTTCAGGTAAGTAATGGGACGAGTGTGTTGTGGGCGGATCGGGTGGTGACTGAGCAGCAGACGGGAGATGCTACGGCGGACGGCTCGGTGAAGGCGAGCTTTAGTCAGCTGGGCAGTGAGGCTGAGCCCGTGCATGTGCTTGCGTCGCGTGCGGAGCTGAAACATGATTCGCAGGTAGCGATATTTTATGGAGCGAGGTCTCGGGCTGAGAGTACGCCGGCACGGTTGTGGCAGGGTGCTTCGCAGGTGGATGCTCCAGTGATTGAATTTGAACAGAAGCAGAAGAGGCTGCGGGCGCATGGCGAGGGACAGGGCGCTCCCGCCGCTGTTCGTACTGTGCTGGTGAGTGTCGGGACTGGTACCAAAACGGATTTAGTAAAGAAGGGCAAGCAGGTGGGCGGCGGTAAGACCAGCGTGGTGCGGGTGATCAGCCGTGAGCTGGTTTATTCGGATGAGGCACGCAAGGCGGACTTTACGGGTGGGGTTCAGGTGGATAGTACGGATGGAAGTATGCGAGGACAGCAGGCGGTCGTTTATCTGCAGGCGGCTCCGACTAATGGCGCGAAGAAACCTGATGGTGCGGCCGGCGGATTTATGGGCGGCAGCGTGGAGAGGGTCGTGGCGAGTGGGCATATTGAGATGCAACAGCCGGGCCGACATGCGAGCGGGGAGCAGCTGGTGTACACCGCGAGTAATGGCATGTTTGTTTTGACTGGGACGACGGGGGCGTTACCGAAGGTTGTGGACGATCAGCGGGGGACCGTGACTGGTACGTCTCTGCAATTCCACACCGGAGATGAGAACGTCGTGGTTTCTAATGAAGGAGAGAGTGGCGCGGGACAACGAGTGCGCACGGAGACGCGGGTGAAGAACAAGTAATGAAGACCTTATCGACGGAGGAGATTGGCAAGTCGTACGGCGGCCGCCAGGTGGTGAAGGAGGTCAGCCTGGAGATCGAACAGGGTGAGGTGGTTGGGCTGCTGGGGCCGAACGGCGCGGGGAAGACGACGAGTTTCTACATGATTGTTGGGCTGGTGCGTCCGGATACGGGGCGCGTGCTTGCGGATGGGCATGACATTAGCCGGCTGCCGATGTATCTGCGGGCGAGGAACTATGGCATCAGTTATCTACCGCAGGAGCCTTCGGTGTTTCGCAAGCTGACGGTGCAGGACAATATCCTGGCGGTGCTGGAGGCGCAGCAGTTGAGCTGGGAGAGCCGTCGGACGCGCACGGAAAAGCTGATTGAACAGCTGAACCTGGGGCATGTGCGGAAGACTCGAGGCTATGCGTTGAGCGGGGAGAACGCAGGCGCGTGGAGATTGCGCGGTGCCTGGCGATCGAACCGGCGTTCATCCTGCTGGACGAGCCGTTTTCGGGTATCGATCCGATTGCGGTGTTGGATCTCCAGGAGATTATCTTCGGATTGAAGAAGAGCGGGATCGGAGTGCTGATTACGGACCACAATGTGAGAGAGACTTTGTCCGTGACAGATAGGGCCTATATCATCGCCGAAGGGAAGATTTTTAAGACGGGAACGCCGGGTGAACTGGGGCGCGATCCCGAGGTACGGCGAATCTACCTGGGCGAGAACTTCTCGATGGGCTGAGGATCCGCAACGTTACAACTTCTGTTGTAAGACGGAGATGCTATCTGTGCAGGGCGCGCAGCTTTTGACAGCGTTAGACTTACAGCGAGATCGAGGCAGGGCGTGTAGACTGTGGCCAAGCAAGGGATTGGCATTCTGTTTGTAATTAATTGCACAATGAGCACGAGACGTGCCAAACGGCACATCTACACCAAAGTTAAAGTAATCGAGTCGTGAGGGAATAAACGTGCTGCTGCAACCGAAGCTGAACTTGAAAGTCTCGCAACGACAGGTATTGACGCCTGGCCTGGTGCAGATGGTCAGCGTGCTGGCGCTGAACAAGCTCGAGCTGAGAGAGATGATCAACACCGAGATGGTGGAGAATCCGGTCCTTGAGGAGTTGGAAGAGTCGGTTGCCACGCTGGATGAAAGAGCGGGCCTTGAAGGGGATCGGGAGCGTTCTGCGGAAGATGTCGCTGCGGAGAGCGAGAGGGTAGAAAAGGACCCGTTCGATGAGATCGACTTCGGCAGCTACTTTCAGGATTATCTCGATCCTGGTTTTCGTACGGCCTCCAATTTTGAAGAGTACGACAAGCCATCGTTCGAGAACTTTCTTTCGCAACCGAGCACGCTGAGCGATCATCTGGCGTGGCAGTTGGGTTCGCTGACGCTGAGCCCGGAGGTTCGAGCCGCTGCGGACTTGGTGGTGGGAAATCTGAATGAGAATGGTTATCTGACGGCGAGCGATGAGGAGCTGGTGGCGGCCCTGATGCAGATGCAGGAGCCGGAGCGGTCGGAGCCGATTCCATTTGAACGGGGGACCAAGAGCCGGTCTGCGCATGTGTGGGATCTTCCGGAGACGAGCGAGGGAGAAGACGGCTCGGTGCAGGGTGAGTCGCTGGATTTAGCGGCTGCATCCGATGAGGCCGTCGGGGTGTTTTTGGCCGCGGTCCGCGAGGCGCGGAAGGTGGTGAATTTTCTTGACCCGGTGGGAGTGGGGTCGAGGGATTTGCGTGAGTGTCTACTGATTCAGATTTGCGCGCAGCAGGGTGAGGCGGCGATAGTGCTTCGACGCCATCAGATGCACGCTGCAGAGGCAGCTGCAAAAAATGGTACCGCCAGCGACGAAGATTATGGTGCAGTAGAGGTGGTTGCAACCTCCGATCATCCGGTGCGCGAAGATGTCTTTAGTATCGCGACGCACATTGTGACGAACTGTCTGCCGCTGTTGCAGAAGAAGGATATGCGCGAACTGACGCGGAGCTGCGGGCGCACGGCAGATGAAGTGAATGCGGCGGTGGACTTTATCCGCACGTTGGATCCGCGGCCGGGGCAGCGATATAACCACAGCGAAACGCGGCTGATTGAGCCGGATGTGGCGTTTGTAAAGCGCGATGATGTTTATGTCGTGTTGATGAACGAAGAGGATATGCCGACGCTTCGGTTGAATCAGGGTTATCGCAAGATGCTGCAGCAGAAGCAGACGGAAAAGGAAGTCAAAGAGTATGTGAAGGAGCGGTACAAGTCGGCGATTCAGCTGCTGCGGAATATCGAGCAGAGGAAGAACACGATTGTGCGGACTTGCGAGGTGATCGTCAGGCGGCAGCAGGAGTTTCTGGAACATGGCGTCAATGCATTGAAGCCGATGATGATCAAAGAGGTTGCAGAGGAGATTGGGGTGCATCCTTCCACGGTGAGTCGGGCGGTCGCGAACAAGTACGTTCATACCTCGCAGGGCGTGTTCGAGCTGCGGTTTTTCTTCTCTGAGGGAGTAAACGGGCCGGAGGGTGGCGATTTGCCGTTGGTGCTGCTGAAGCGCAAGGTGAAGAAGCTGATCGAGGAAGAGGATGAGCGGAAGCCGCTGACGGACGATCAACTGGCTGCTGAGTTGCAGCGGCAGGGTATTCAGGTGACCCGAAGGACGGTGGCGAAGTACCGGGAAGATATGCAGATTCCAAGCACGCACCAGCGTCGTGTACGCTGATCGTCTGCGAAAGATCCGAACCGATCGCGGGGACGAGGTGAACGTATGGACGTGGAGTACACCGGCAGACAGACAACGATTACAAAAAAACTGAAGTCACAGACCGAGGAAGGCGTGGAGGCGATTGCGAAGATCGTCGGCAACGCCGGCAGCGTGCATGTGATTTTATCCACGGACAAGTATCGACAGATCGCTGAGGTGACGGTGCAGACCAGGCATCAGAAGATGGTGGCACGGTGCGAGGCTACGGATATGATCGTCGCGTTGCACGATGCGCTGGCGAAGATTGAACAGCAGGCGATCCGGCACAAGAAGAGATACGGGACGATCAAGCGGCATCCTAAGTCAGGTTTGAAGGGAGCTGCGGCCGAGGTTGCGGCACCTGCGGCACGGAAGACTGCCGCGGTGAAGGTGGCGGCGAAGAGCAGCGCTGGCCGTAAAGCAGTGCCGATGCTGGTGCACTCTTTTCCGTCGCATTCGCCGCTTGCGGAGCCGCATGTGGTGCGCTCGAATGATTCAGTCGCGCTGCGGCCGATGTCGATCGAAGAGGCCGTGAAGGAGGCTGCATTCCGAGACCGCGAGGTGTTTGTATTTCGCGACCATGGGGGGCAGGCGATGGTGCTCTATCGTAAGCGTGACGGAAAGATGGAACTGATCGAAGTTCCTTAGAGTGAGGATCCTTAGGCCGGGGTGCTAGGATTTCTGCATGAGGAAGCAGGTCACGAAGAGTTCTGTGAAGTCATCCACTAAGACGCGCAGGAAGAGAGTCGTGGAGGTCGTGCTTCCGGAGCATCGGGGCGAACTGGTCATTTTGACTGGACTCTCGGGGTCGGGGAAGTTGTCGGCGCTGAAGGCGTTTGAGGATTTGGGGTATTACTCAGTCGATAATTTGCCGCTGGAGCTGGTGCCGAGTTTTGCGGATCTTGTGCGACAGTCCGCGGAGATCGAACGTGCGGCGCTGGTGGTCGACGTGCGCGAGGGGATGCGGCTGGACGAGTTTCCGGCGATTCTGAAGAAGGTTCGCAAGGTGCTTCCGACGCGGGTGGTATTTTTGGAGGCGAGTGAGGATGCACTGATTCGGCGTTTCTCCGAGACGCGGCGGCCTCATCCGATGGGACGCAGCGATACAGTGGTGAAGTCGATTCGAGCGGAGCGCAAGCGACTGGATCCGATTCGTAATGTCGCCGACATCGTGTTGGATACGACAAAGTTCAACGTGCACGATCTGCGGGCGCACATCAACTCACAGTTCGAGCGCGAGGAGAGCGGACGGGCTCTGATGATCTCGTCAAATAGTTTTGGGTTCAAGAATGGCGTACCTACCGAGGCTGATCTGGTGTTCGATGTGCGCTTTCTGCCGAATCCTCACTTTGTGCCGGAGTTTCGCAAACTGACTGGCAAGCATCCTAAGGTCGCGAAGTATGTTCTTCAATTCCCGCAGACGAAAGAGTTTTTGGATAAGACGGCGGAGATGTTGAAGTTTCTTCTGCCTCATTACATCAAGGAAGGGAAGAGCTATCTGACGGTGGCGTTTGGATGCACCGGAGGGCAACATCGGTCGGTCTTTATCGCGGAAGAGATGAAGAAGCGGCTGGCGGAAGAGGGATATCGGGTGAAGACCGCTCACAGGGATATGCCGAAGTAGCTGCCGCGCGCGGTCTGGCGCAATAGAATAGTAAGATGCGCAATGCGATGGAAACAACCGGGAGAGTGACGGCTTGAAGCGCATCTGGCGGTTGCTGCTGTACGTTCGTCCGTACGCGCTGTACTCAATGGCGTCGGTCGTACTGATGGCGGTGGTGGGCGCGATGGCGGCGTTTCGCGTGCTGCTGGTCAAGCCTATCTTCGACAATGTGCTGAGTCCCGATGCCTATACGCATGACGTGCTGGTGTTCCCTCATGTGCCTATTCTTGGAAGGCCGTCGAACCTTCACTTTCTGGTTCCGAGCTCCCTTCATAATGCGTGGACGGTGGTGGCGTATGCGCTGGTGGTCTCTGCGCTGGTGAAGTCGGTATGCGACTACGCGGGGACGTATCTCGTGAACTACGCAGGCTTCGGAATGATTACCGATCTGCGGAACGACCTGTACAAC
This sequence comes from Tunturiibacter gelidiferens, assembly GCF_051013345.1. Lineage (GTDB taxonomy): Bacteria > Acidobacteriota > Terriglobia > Terriglobales > Acidobacteriaceae > Edaphobacter > Edaphobacter gelidiferens_A. The sequence goes on along the minus strand of NZ_CP132939.1, from coordinate 6,280,638 downwards.
GCCGTGCTGCGACGTTCGGTCGGCTTCTTTCAGAAGCATACGACGGGGACTTTGTTGTCGACGCTGATCAACGATATCGAACGGGTGCAGACGGCGATGTCTAGTGTGCTGGGGGAGTTTCTGCAGCAAATCTTCACGCTGATTTTCATGATCGGTGTGGCGATTTTTTACGGTGGGAAGCTGGCCTGGGTGCTTCTACTGTTCGTTCCTGTGGTGATTTCTTCGGCGCGGCGTATTGGGCGAAGGGTACGGCAGACGACGCGCAAGGGACAGGACAAGCTGGCAGAGATACAGAACATTCTTCACGAGACCATCACGGGCAATCGAATCGTCAAGGCTTTTGGGATGGAGTTGTGGGAGATGAATCGCTTTCGCCGCGCGGCGCGGAGGTTGTTCAGCGCGAATCTGCGGTCGGTTAGCGTTCAGGCGATCAGTTCCCCTTTGATGGACGGGCTCGGCTCGGTTGCGATTGCTTTACTGTTGCTGCTTGGCCGCGACCGCATCAAGAGCGGTTCGATGACGATCGGCTCGTTTATTTCTTTCCTGATCGCGGTGTTTACGCTGTACGATCCCGTTCGGAAATTTGCGTTGTTTTACAACAGCTTTCAGCAAGCGCTCGGAGCGAGCGAAGAGATCTTCAAGTTTATGGACGCGCAGGACGATGTTCAGGAGAAGAAGCGTGCGTTTGTGTTGAAGGGGTTCAGGGAGGAGATCCGTTTTGAAGAGGTAGGCTTTGCTTATGAGAGTGACGGCGAGGTGAGGCAGGTTCTGCATGGAATCAATTTGAACGTGCGGCCCGGTGAGGTCATTGCGTTCGTAGGTCCGAGCGGCGCGGGCAAGTCTTCTCTAGTGAACCTGATTCCTCGTTTTTTTGATGTGAATGAAGGAAGGATCCTGCTGGATGGGCATGATCTGCGCGACGTGACGATCGCTTCTCTGCGACAGCAGATCGGGAAGGTGACGCAGGAGACGGTGCTGTTCAACGATACGGTACGGAACAACATCGCTTACGGTCAGCCGGATGTTCCGATGAGTAAGGTGGAGGAGGCGGCGCGGATGGCGCTGGCGCATGAGTTCATTCTCAACATGCCCGACGGGTATAACACAATGATAGGCGAGAAGGGGACTCGGCTGAGCGGGGGAGAACGTCAGAGGCTGGCAATTGCGCGGGCGATTTTGAAGAACGCCCCGATCTTGATTTTGGATGAGGCGACATCGGCGCTCGATATGGAGAGCGAACAGTTTGTGCAGGCCGCGTTGGCGAATTTGATGCAGGGCCGGACGGTGTTTGTGATCGCTCATCGACTGTCGACAGTGCGGCGAGCCTCTCGGATCGCGGTGATCGAAGGTGGGCGGATCACGGAGATCGGCACGCACGACGAGCTGATGCAGCACTCGGGGACCTATCGGCGGCTTTACAACATGCAGTTCAGTGAGGACGATGTTGTGCCGGTGGGTAGCAACGAAACTGCGCTACCGGTGGGGCTGGAGGGGATCGCGTGAGGAGTATTTATTCGATGACTGGGTACGCCAGTCTTCGCGGTGCAGTGCGCGATAGCATCTCTTTCACTTTGACGATGAAGAGCGTGAACCATCGGTTTCTCGATCTGCATCTGCGGTTGCCAGCGTCCTGCGATGGGCTGGAGGTGCAGATGCGGAGGATGTTGAAGGAGAATCTGAGGCGGGGGCATATCGAGGTAACGCTACAGTTGGAGCGCAGGGCGAATGTTGAGATCCAACTGAACACGGGATTGCTGGAGGCTTATGTGCAGGCGTTTCGCGAGGCTGCTTTGACGCATGGCGTGTCGAGCGATCCGGACTTGAATGCGATGCTGCGCATACCGGGTGTGATGAGTACTGAGAGCGTCGCGGGTCCGGCTGATATTGAGGGGCTTGATGCAGCGGTGCTCTCGCAGATCGTGCCGCTTGTAGCGAAGCTGAATGAAGGGCGGGCTCAGGAAGGAGCGATGTTGTCTGCTGAACTCGAGGCTTCGATGCTGCGGCTGCAGGCTTTTGGGGAAGAGATGGCTGGGCTAAGGAACGGCGTGCGCGAGGTGCAGTTCGAGCGGCTGCGGAGTCGGCTGATGGAACTGACGCAGGGCGTTCCGGTGAGCGAGGAGCGGCTGCTGACTGAGGCAGCGGTGCTGGCGGAGAAGAGCGATATCGAGGAGGAGATTGTTCGGTTACGGACGCATGTGGAGCGCTTTGTGGCGATGCTGGAGGAGGGCGGAGAGTTGGGCAAGCGGTTGGACTTTCTGCTGCAGGAGCTGAACCGCGAGGCGAATACGATGTTGTCGAAGACCAGTGGAGCAGCGGGCGAGAATAGCTTGCGGATTACGGAGTTGGGACTCGAGATGAAGGCTGAGATCGAGAAGGCTCGGGAGCAGGTTCAGAACATCGAGTAGTTCTTGTGAGTTCGGTTGTTAGACTGGCAGAGACAAATTGATTAGGTGATTGAGGCGCATGGCAGGAATTCTTTTTATCATTTCGGCGCCTTCGGGTTCGGGGAAGTCGACGCTGGTGAGTCAGCTTCGGACGTTGGTGGAGGGGTTGGACTTTTCGATTTCGTATACGACGCGGGCGCCACGGGGGTCGGAGACGGATGGCCGGGAGTACCACTTCACTACCCGGGAGGAGTTCGAGCGGATGATCGCAGCGGGTGACTTTCTGGAGTGGGCGGAGGTCTTTGGCAACTACTACGGGACGGCGATGTCGGCGCTGGGACATGCGAAGGACGCGGGTAAGGACCTGTTGCTGGACATCGATGTGCAGGGCGCGGTGCAAGTGATGAAGAAGATGCCGCAGGCTGTGTCTATCTTCATTCTGCCGCCAAGTCCGCAGGTTTTGGAGATGCGGCTGCGCAACCGAAGCGAGGCCGAGCATGTTACCTCTGAGAAGGTGATTCAGAGTCGGCTGGCGGAGGCTCGGACTGAGTTGAAGCAGATGTGGGACTACAAGTATGCGCTGGTGAACGATGTGCTGGACCAGGCTGTGGCGGAGTTGCGGGCGATTGTTTTGTGCGAGCGCGGCGAGCGGGATGGGGTGCAGGTGCTGGCTTCGAGCTGCAGAACCGATGCTGCTTCACCTCGTCTGAAGAACGCATTGAGTACCTTTCACGATTAAGGACGTTTTATTCACTACGAATTGTGTATGGCTTTTCGCCGGGGTGAGTTATAACTTCTGCATCGGGGTGAAACGCATGACGATTGAGAATGCTTTCCACAATAAATACAGTCTGGTCAAAGGTGCGGCGCGACGTGCGCGGCAGCTACAGTCTGGCGCCTCTCCTCTGATCGTGGCCAAGTCGATGAAGGCTTGTCGCGTGGCGCAGGACGAGATCAAGCAGGGACACGTGAAGTTTGTTCTGCCGGAGAAGGTTGTAGAGCCTGCTCTTGATGTTCCTGTGCACTAAGCGCGATACCATAGAGCCATGGCAGGTGAAGCAGAGCAGCAGCTGCGGGCTTACGTGGAATATCTTCGCGATATGGGCGTCCATGACTTCTATCGTCAGGGCGAGCCGGTGTATGCCGAGGCTGCTTCGTTCGCCGCTGTCGACGCTGTCACTGTCGTCGAGGATGTAGTTGCAACGCAATCGTTGCCGACGAAGCCGTCTGTTGTGGAGCGTCAAGTTGCTTCTGTTCCAATTGCTGTTCCGGTTGCGCCTGGTCCAACTGCCTCTGTCCCAAGTCGACCACAATTTCTGGAGCCCCCTATCGCGAAGCTTGTGAGTTTCGATGATCTTGTTCCCCTGCCTGCGACCCGGGTGGACGCGGCGCATAAGGCTGAGGCGCTGATTGGAATCAAAGCTGAGATTGGCGATTGCACGCGGTGTCCGCTGGCGTATGCGGGCCGGCGGACGATCGTGTTCGGCGATGGCGATGCCAATGCGCGGTTGATGTTTGTTGGCGAGGGGCCGGGGGCGGATGAAGACGCCTCGGGGATTCCGTTCGTCGGGAAGGCCGGGCAGCTGCTCAACAACATGATCCAGGCGATGGGCCTCAAGCGCGAGGAGGTTTACATCGCCAACATCGTGAAGTGCAGGCCGCCGGCGAACCGGGTTCCTGAGCCGGTGGAGGCCAATACCTGCGACGAGTTCCTGCTGCAGCAGATCGATGTGGTGCAGCCGCAGGTGATCGTAGCGCTGGGGTCTACGGCGGCGATGTACCTGCTCGGGGTGAAGCAGTCCCTGAGCGCTCTGCGGGGCAGGTGGCATAGCTGCAGAGGGGCGAAGCTGGCGGTGACCTACCATCCGGCGTTTCTGCTGCGGGATCCGCGGATGAAGGGTGACGCGTGGAAGGATCTGCAGATGGTGATGGGGGAGATGGGGTTGAAGGGCGCGACGCGAGGCTGACAAAGCTGTAATCCTTTGGGAAGTGTGGGGGCACCCCCCTGGGGGGTATCTCCGCGCAAGTTGTTTATTTATAAGTACTTGAATTTTTAGGCCTCTTCCAAAATTGTCTAAACAAAAGGGTTACGGGTAAATTCGTCTTTGCAAAGGGCTTACGGATTTAATGGCGAAAAGCCCGGCTGCATGCCGGGCCTTTTTTCTTCTCTTTCTTTATTTTACCGGATTAGGGATAACTCATACGCCACACGCATCTCGTTGATTGTGGATGGTTTTGGCTGTTTCGGGGCTTGACAGCGAATTTCTGGACTCTTGTGACCTTCTCCGCTGAGCGTTGATGAGATACCGGGATCTCTTGACCGGGCAACGAACGATGATGCTGTGCGCTACTCAGGTCGAGATGGTGTGGTGTATGAGCTGAGGCTTGTACGCATTCAACGCAAAGCTTTTCAAGCTGTCGGTTGAAGTGAAGTGGGTTGGGGTTGGGGCTTCCTGCGGAGGGTGGCGGCGGAGATCAGGGTGATGACGAGGCCGACGGGGAAGGGTTCTATGAAGGTGTAGAGGGCGTTGACGAAGGGATTCTCGTAGAGCTGCTGCGAGTGGCGGATGGCGGCGACTTTGGCCTGGATGGCTTCGGGGGTGCCGGGTGTGGATTGAACCTTCTGGATTTGGTGAGCGAAGTAGCTGTCCATGAAGCCGTGGAGAAAGTTGAAGTAGATGATCTCCCACGTGACGACGTAGAAGACGCAGGAGATGAGGGTGATGCCGATGCCGATGGTGAAGGCGCGGCCGAAGGTGATGGCGCCGTTGGCGAGGTTATCCCGGTAGGAGCGGATGCCGAAGAAGACAAGGAGGAAGGAGAGGATGATGGCGGTGTAGCCGAGGTAATAGCCTTTGTTGCCGTGGTTGAGGTCGCGGAGGAAGGGGACGGTGCCGCACATCATGACGGAGGAGAGAACGCCGGAGATGATGCCGAAGGTGAGGATGGTCTTCTTCATTGGAAGGCTCCTGTGGGGTGACTTGGAGACACTTTGCAAGGTGGAGGCTGTGTTTGTCGTCATGCTTTTGGGTGATTTTGGGGTGGGTAGGGGAAATCATGTTTTGGGGTGAGGGTTTAGAGCAGTTTCACTGTCACTACGGCCAATCCTAAGGTATGCGAGTGTCGTTTTGTTTGGGAAACTGTAGTGAGTCAGTTTGATGTGAACGACTCAACTTGCCGAAAGCCGACTTTGTAGGCACAACGGGATAGTTTCCGGATAGCCGGTAAGAAGTGCCTCCCATCGTGAAGATCGGCACCCTTGTCGATGATCGAATGCGCCCGGCTTTAAGGATTGCGTATCGCCCCAGCCATTTGCAGACCTTATACTCCTGAGTTAAGGGACGTATGTCTAAGCTGAAGCTCGCGGTGCCGGCTCTCCTTTTCGTCGGGTTTCTTCTTCCGTCTTTTGCGCAAGACGCACCTGCATCCATGTTTGCCAGGCAGGTGGAGCACGATATTGTGGCTCTGTCGTCTCAGCCATCCGTGGGTGCATGGCAAGAGCTCCACCCCGACGAGAAGCTCGAACTGATGCATTACAACGGTAGCAAGGATCACTATGCAGACGATCTTCGCCTGGATTTTGACAGTTGGTGCGCAGCGTCGCCTAGCCGGTCGCCTTCAACTTTCGGACGCGTCGCCTTGTTTTTTTGCCCAGCGTGAAGGCAGGCGCGTTGCCGCCCCTGCCCAGCCCTGGACACGCGTCCATCAAGGAAGGCTGCCGGATGCAGGCGCTCCATTACACCGCTTCGCCTGAAATCCCGGCGGAGGACCTTGTTCGCGAACTCTCCTCTGTATGGGGCACACCAGATCGAAGCCAAGCCAGTTCGGGGAAAGAATACGGTCATCCGGAGAACATCTACGGTGACTTTGCCGTTTGGAAACATGATGGGGTAAGTGCTCGATTGAGCTACTTATATACGCTGGAAGGAGTAAGCGCACAGCGAACCGGCATAATGCTCTATGTGAAACGTGACGCGCTTCCAGCCGCACCATGCTCTGAATGCACGAGTTCTTTAATGTATTCGCTGAATAGCGATCTGACTCCGTTTTTGCAGAAAGCCGCTCAGATTGCCGCCCAAGATCCTGCGCTTACCCGGCAGATTGTCGCATGGGCGGGTCAGATGCACAATCCAAAATGGGTGGTGGACCCTGCTCTTGCGCGTAACAATCTCGGGAAATGGTTGGAAGTGGCCAAGCAGCGATCTCCTCATCAGAGAGCGGCTGCGTTGCTGCTCGCAGACCTCTATGTGGAAGGCACCCATTTGGATTATGTTGCGAAGCCTGATGGGCCTATTGACCAACATCCCGAATTCTACAAGGGGCTTGGAGCGGAGTATGACAAACAAGGAAACTACCTTAACAATTTCATTAAACAGGCAGAGAAGATGGATCAAGGCGGAGAAGTGAGCGAGCTGGCGGCCCTCTGGACCGTGAGTGGAGAGTGTCCCGGTTTCGACAAGCGTCCCTGGCCCGATCTTGCGACTGAACACGTTGAAAGCTTTCTCTCGCGTTTTCCTTCGGACCAGTGGACTCCCTATGTCAACTTCGCGCTCGCCAGGGCTCATAGTGCAAAGCTGCTCTGGACCTACCCAGGTGGGAGCACAGATGATTATAGTACCGAGGGTTCCCCGCTCTCACCCGCGGGGAAAGAGCACGAGCGCGCCGCCGCTATTCAATACTTCAAGGCGTTCATTGACGCCAGGCCTGGCGGTCGTGAGGGCGCGTTCGCATGGCTGGAAGCGTGGCGGTTACTCGCGGGCCTTCCACCGAGCAGGATTGGTTGGGGTTGCACTGGTGAGTAGAACGTAAACGAACGCCGATGCACCTCCGCGCAGGTTAACTGGCCGATGCCTGACTGCTCTTCCTGATTGCCTACCGAAAACGGCCATTGCACCTGAAGCCTAGGGTACAGCGAGAGTGAGACGGCTCTAGGGGAGGAGGCCTAGTTGTTTGCCTAGCTGGACGGCCTGGGTGCGGCGCCGGGCGCCGAGTTTGTCGAAGGCTCGGCTGCAGTGGGTTTTGACGGTGTTCTCGCTGACGAAGAGGCGGTCGGCGATCTCGCGGTTGCTGAGGCCCTGAGCGATGAGGGTGAGGATTTCGAGCTCGCGGGGGTGATGCCGAGGGCGTCGAGCTGGACCTGGTTGAGGGTGAAGGTGGCCGGTGGGGCTGGTTCGTCTGGCGCGGCTGGTTCGGCTGGCGCGGGCGATGAGGACGCCGCCGACGAGGCCGAGAATGAGGACATGGCTGAGGACGTGGAGCTTCATGGGGGTTGGGTGGATTTTACTGCGGTGGCCGATTCGAGGGAGAGTCGCGATGCGGGACCCGGGGGACCAATGCCTTGCGGGGGCATTTACGGTGGGGTGATGCGGACGGCGTTGGCTCGGCAGGAGCGGATGGGGCCGCATGGGGTTGGGTGGGCGCTTTTGTCGAGGCAGACCTCTACGGCGGTGAGGTAGTTGTTGCCGCAGCTGATGGCGAGGCTGGCGGCGGGTATGCGGGGGTTCGCGGTCTGGAAGGAGTCGATGAGCTGGGCGGGTGTGAGCGAGATGGGGTGATCGAGTTGGGCTAGCGTCGGCGGGATGGTGACGGCGTGGTATGCGGTGCGGGCGAGGGTGAAGAAGGCGTCGGGAGAGAGGCCGGAGCAGGTGCCGTGGGTGCGCCACTCGTGACGAAGGAGGCCGGGGTCGGGATAGATGTCGCTGTAGGCTGAGGGGTCGCGTGGGCCGGAGGCGGTGGAGCAGTTTTGCGGGTAGCCGCCGCTGGTGTTCTGGGGCCAAAGGCCGTGGAGGACGAAGGCGGGGTGCTGGGCGCACTCGGTTGCGTTGGGATGCGAGTGGCAGAACTCGGGGGACCAGGAGAGGTTGAGGAGGTAGTAGTCGAAGGGCTGGGTGGCGGTCGCAGGTTCGATCGTCTGCGCACCTGCTGCGGTGGGGCGAGGGGTAGGCTCAGGCGTTGGCCGAGGGGGCGGATTGCAGGCGGCGAGGAGAAGAAGGATCAGAAGCGAGGGTGCGGCTTTCTTCTTCATAGTGGGAGAAGGATAGCGTTTGCGGAGGGATGACGCCAGAGAACATTGGCCGTGCTTGTTTCGTCATTGGAAGGGCACAGCGGAGCACCTTGTGATTGTGCGTCTTTAGTGATCATTGACGCGTTCGACTGTGGTTAGCCAAATATTTTTGAATCGAAATGTGTGGGCGTATTCTGCATAGAGAATGGCGTGTTTTGCATATCAGAGAGACATGACGACGGTCTACATTTGAACCATGTACAACGCAAAAGCATTCTCTGCTGCCAGTGCGTCATCGCCGCTTGCATCCACTACGATCGCGCGGCGCGATCCAACCGAAACAGACGTGCAGATCGAGATTCTCTTCTGTGGAATCTGTCACTCTGATCTGCACCAGGCCCGTAATGAGTGGAGCGGTGTGATGCCCACGGTCTACCCCTGCGTTCCGGGCCACGAGATTGTAGGGCGTGTGACCAAGACCGGCTCCGCTGTAAAGAAGTTCAAGACCGGCGACGTTGTGGCTGTGGGCTGCATGGTCGACTCCGATGGCACGTGCGAGGAGTGCAAGGCGGGCCTGGAGCAGTTCTGCCCAAATCTAACGCTCACTTATAACTTTCCAGACAAGCACACCGGCGGAGTCACGTATGGCGGCTACTCGGATAGTGTTGTTGTGGACGAGAGATTTGTTCTGAAGGTTCCGAGCAATCTTGATCCTGCGGGGGCTGCTCCTCTGCTCTGCGCCGGCATTACCACCTACTCGCCGATGCATCACTGGGGCGTGACGAAGGGCAAGAAGGTTGGTGTTGTGGGCCTTGGCGGTCTTGGCCACATGGGAGTGAAGTTCGCTCATGCGCTGGGTGCGCACGTGGTGCTGTTTACGACTTCGCCGAACAAGAAGGACGACGCTCTTCGCCTGGGAGCGGATGAGGTTGTGATCTCTCGCAACGCCGATGAGATGGCGAAGCATGCGGGTAGCTTTGACTTCATCCTCGATGCGGTGTCGGCTGATCACGACATCAATGCGTATTTGAATCTGCTGCGCCGGGATGGGAATCTCTGCCTGGTGGGCGCGCCGGAGAAGCCATTGTCTGTGGCTGCGTTCGGCCTGTTGTTCGGTCGCAAGAGCCTGTCGGGTTCGCCGATCGGAGGCGTTGCGGAGACACAGGAGATGCTTGATTTCTGTGGCAAACATAACATCACCTCCGAAGTGGAGATCATTCCGATTCAGAAGGTGAATGACGCTTACGAGAGGTTGTTGAAGGCGGATGTGAAGTATCGATTCGTCATCGATATGGCCTCTCTGAAAGGTGCAGCGTAGTTTTCGATGAGTAAGCATTTTCGAGTTTCCGGCCATCTGTCAACGAAGTTGAACGAGTCGGGAGTTCGTGTGTCTTCTGTGTTGGAACGTGCGGGGTTGCCTTCGGGACTGCTCGATCAACCTCGAATTCTCGTAACGACAGAGGAGTTCTTTGCGCTGTGGCGGGGGATTGGGCAGGTGAGCCCAGATCCCGCCATTGGGCTCGTGTTGGGTACGGCGGCGAAGTCGGAGCACTTCGATCCTATGGTGCTTGCGGCTCTTTCGACGGGCAGCTTTGGTGACGCGATGCGGCAGCTCGCCCGGTACAAACAACTCTCCTGCCCGGAGGAGGTTGTGCTTGAGCGGGATGATGCAGAGTGGGCGATTCAGTTTCGATGGCTGCTGGCGAACGAGGTTGAGCCTGCGGTGCTGACCGATCTGTGCTTCGCGTGGGTGCTTTCGATTGCGCGGCATGGGACGGGGATGCGGATCTCGCCGGTGCGTCTTGAACTGCAGCGACCGCGTGCGAATGCAAGGATTCTCGAGCGGCACTTTGGCTGTCCAGTTGTGTTTGGCGCGGCGCGGAATGCGATTGTGTTTCGTGCGTCGGATGCTGAGCTTCGCTTTGTGACTCGCAACGCGGAGTTGCTGGCGATGCTGGCGCCGCAACTGGATGAGGAGTTGAAGCAGTACAAAGGCGAGGAGAGTTTTACTGAGGGTGTTCGCGCGACGATCCAGCGGAAGCTAACGGGGAGCCGTCCGAAGATGCAGGAGATCGCGCGTGAGCTTCATATCAGCTCTCGTACCCTGCAGCGGCGGTTGCAGGATGCGGGCTCGAGTTTTCAGAAGGCTCTGGAAGAGGCGCGGCATCAACTGGCGCGGCACTATTTGACCAATTCGCTGCTGGAATTGAGTGAGACGGCGCATCTGTTGGGGTATGAGGATTCGAACTCGTTTGTGCGGGCGTTTCGGATCTGGGAGGGTGTTCCGCCGGCACATTGGCGGGGGCGCAGCGGGAGAAGGCGGCGTCGTAGATATCGAAGTTCCATGTAAGGCTAGCGGCCAAAGGCAAACGTAACCTGGAAAAGTCCACTATCGATGCCCGGGTTGGATGTTGCGGTGAAGGCATTCGAGATGTGGTGATATCGGTACTCGGTGCGGAGGGAACGGTTGCCGAAGATGCTGCCGGAGCTCGTCCGTTGCCGATAGAGTTCCAGCCCCGCCCCGAACTCTAAGGTGAAGTTGAACGAGCCCGCAGTCGGAATGGGAATCGGACGCGTCGAGAACATATATCCGGCGGCCATGATGAACACAGGTTGCAGGCGATGGTGCGGGAAGAGATTGACCTTTAATCCGAGTGGACTGAGTCCCTGGCCATAGGTCCACCTTCGGCTGCAGGTATAGGTGAAGACGGCGGTGAACGGCGAACCGGCGTAAGGTCCGCTCGAATACGTTCCATTCAAAGTGAATGGTTTTGTGGGACAGGGCGATATGTAGACAGTGCTGAAGGAGAGGGTGGTATCTGCAGGCGGTCCAAAGTAGTTTTGGGTTGTATTTGTAACTGGGTCGCTCACCAATAGCACAGGACGGACTTCCGCCAGATATTGCATATCTACGGAGTGATTCAGAGTGATCCTATGGTTGTAGGTCGCGCCGAGAGTTGCCAGCTTGCGGTTTCTGGCGTTCCCGATAAGCATGTGGCTTGAGTCGTTGGAGGATTCGGTGAAGATGCCGAAGCTGTTTTTCGGCTGAAGTAGAGGCTACCGCCGTCAGACGACGCGACTGTTTGTGCGTGAAGAGCGAGGAACGCGTGCGTCAGAAGGATGCACAGGGAAGCGCAGCGAAGCCCGATCATTGCAACCGACTCTAACACACGCCGCATGCGCGCTCTGCGTCTGGCAGATGAGTGCTCGCGGCAAGCGGTGGCTGGTTCTCTGTTCAGGTGGAGGAGCCACGCGATGCGGTAAAGATCCGTCGTAGCGAATCCGCTAAGCTGGTGGGATGGCTTTGTTTTGTGATGTTGCTTTGCCGGTGCCGCTGGACAGGACGTTTACCTATTCGGTGAATGGAGCTATGCCTGGAGATGGTCCAGTGGTGGGGGCGCGGGTGCTGGTGCCGTTCAGTGGGCAGAGGCTGATGGGTGTGGTGGTGAGGGTGCATGAGGATGCTCCGGGGAGGAGTTTGAGATCAAGCCGGTGCAGCAGGTGTTGGATGAGGCTGCGCTGCTGCCGGAGGAGTTGATGAAGCTGGCGGCGTGGATCGCGCAATATTATGTCGCGCCTTTGGGTGAGGTGTTGCGTGGGATGCTGCCGCTGGCGGCGGAGGTGAAGCGGCATTTTTCTTATCGGATCGCTGAGGCTGGGAGGAAGGTGTTGTATGAGGGCGCGGTGAAGGGGTCTTCGCGGCGATCGAAGCTGACGGTGGAGGAGCAGAATCGCGAGTACGCGGTGCTGAATTATCTGGAGGGTGGCGAGGCGGCGAAGATGTCTGCGCTGCGGTCGGCAACGGGGGCGAATAAGGGGCTGCTGGAGGGGATGGTCAAGAAGAAGTGGCTGGTGCGCGAGGCGGTGGCGGAAGAGAGAGACGCGCGGCGGTTGGAGAAGGTGGCGGTGCTGGTGGTGGAGGCTCGGCTGCCGAAGCTGAATGAGAATCAGACGGCGATTCTGGCGGAGCTTGCGGCGGTGGGCGGGCGGATGCGGGTGCGGGATCTGCGGCTTAGCCTGACGCGCGCTGAAGTGCCGGAGTCTACGCTGGGGACTCTGGTGAAGCGTGGGCTGGTGAGGATTGAAGAGGTTGCGGAGGAGTTTCATCTGGGTGGTGTGGGCGCGGAGGGAAAGAAGCATGCGCATGAACATGCTTTGAATGAAGCGCAGATGGAGGCGCTGGGTACCATTGCGGCGGCGATGGAGAAGGGTGGGTTTCGGCCGCATCTGTTGTACGGGATTACGGGAAGCGGGAAGACTTCGGTTTATTTTGCCGCGATGCAGAGGGCGCTGGACGCGGGGAAGAGCGCGTTGCTGCTGGTGCCGGAGATTGGGTTGACGCCGGCGATGGCAGGGCAGATGGTGGCGGCGTTTGGAGGTGAGGTGGCGCTGCTGCACTCGCAGTTGACGCCGGATGAGCGGGCAGAGCAGTGGCACAGGATCCGGCGAGGGGAGGCGAGGATCGTGGTGGGGACGCGGTCGGCGGTGTTTGCGCCGATGGTGGATCTGGGACTGATCATCGTGGATGAGGAGCATGACTCGAGCTACAAGCAGGAGGAGACGCCGCGGTATCACGGGCGCGATGTGGCGGTGATGCGGGCGAAGTTCAATGAGGCGGTGGTGGTTTTGGGGTCGGCGACGCCGTCGCTCGAGAGCTGGGCGAATGCGGAGAAGGGGCGGTATACGCGGATCGAGATGCGCGCTCGCGTGGCGGACAGGCCGATGCCTCTGGTGGAACTGGTGGATATGCGGGAGGAGTTTCGCGAGACCGGGCAGGAGCAGATCTTTTCGCGAAGGCTGATGGAGGAGACGCAGGCTACGCTGGATCGTGGGGAGCAGGTGATTTTGCTGCTGAATCGGCGGGGGTACTCGTCTACCGTGCTTTGCCGGAGCTGCGGGGAGAAGATTGAGTGCGAGAACTGCGCGGTGTCGATGACTTATCACAAGCCGGTGAGTGGGAACGATGCGATTGCGCAGCCGGGACAGCGATTGGAGTGTCACTACTGCGGGTCGCGACGGTCAGTGCCGACAAAGTGCCCGAAGTGCGAGAGTGAGCATCTTTATTTTCTTGGGGTGGGCTCGCAGCAAGGTGAGGAGAGGCTGCAGGAGCTTTTTCCGACGGCGCGGATTGGGCGTATGGATCGGGATACCGTGCGCGGGCGCTCAGATATGGAACGGTTGCTGGCGCGGCTGCATGGGGGCGAGATCAACCTTTTGGTGGGGACCCAGATGATCGCGAAGGGACATGACATTCATGGGGTGACGCTGGTTGGAGTGATTGGGGCGGACTTCCAACTCGGGCTGCCTGATTTTCGCGCGGCGGAGAGGGTGTTTCAGTTGCTGACGCAGGTGTCGGGCAGGGCGGGGCGCGGAGATCTGATTGGGAAGGTGCTGGTGCAGACGTATCATCCGGATCACTACGCGATTCAGTTCGCGGCGAAGCATGACTATCCGGGGTTTGTGGCGAAGGAGATGCAGTATCGGCGGTGGATGCACTACCCGCCGTTTGCGGTGCTGGCTAATGTGGTGATTCAGAGCGAGAAGTTGGAGGAGGCTACGGGGTGGGCAGGGACGCTGGGGCGATGGTTTCAGAAGTCCCGGCTGGATAAGGTGCGCGTGCTGGGACCGGCGGCGGCACCGATTGTGCGGTTGAAGCGGATCTACCGCTACCATTTCGTGCTGAAGGCGGAGCGGCGGCAGACGCTGGGCGAGACGCTGCGGGCGATGCTTGCCTATGCGGAGACGCAAGGGATTTTGCGCCGGAACCTGGTGGTCGACGTGGACGCGGTGCACCTGATGTGACGCATCGTTGGCGAGAAATGCTGGGGAGGATGTTGCAAACAAGTCGCGACTGCTGGTGCGTCAAGACTTAGTCAAATGCTCTAGTCGAGCAGGTGAAGCTCTTTGCCTGGCTTGAAGCGAACTGCTTTGCCTGGGGCAATGGTGACTTCGGCGCCGGTCCTGGGATTGCGGCCGATTCCGGTTTTGCGCGGCTTGACGGTAAATACACCAAATCCGCGGAGTTCAATGCGGTCGCCCGCGATGAGAGTAGCTTTCATGCTTTCAAAGATCGCATCGACAGCCGACTCTGCTTTTGTCCTTGGAAGGCCGGTTCTTTCTACCACCCTCTGTATGAGATCCTGCTTAATCATCTGGGCCGCCGTCCTTGGGCTGTAATTTTTAGAAAACTGGTGCTGACCTGGTAGTACGGTGATGTTAGAAACTCGAACTCAGATTGTCAACGAAAGAACGCTACCGTAAGATGAAGAATCTAATGATGCAATGGGACCTGGGACACTACCGCACCCAATTTACACCCTTCTGCGACAATTAGGGATATCACCTTCTGCGAGAATTGAAGAAATTTCAAAAAAGCAGTACCAAAGGGGAACACCAGAGTGGCAATAAAAAGCGACCGTTGGATTCGCCAACAGGCGAACGAACACGGAATGATCTCTCCGTTTAGCGAAAAACAGGTTCGAGAGGGTGTTATTTCGTATGGACTCTCCTCTTATGGCTACGATCTGCGGGTCTCGGACGAGTTCAAGATCTTTACCAACGTCAACAGCGCCATCATCGATCCCAAGGCTTTCGACGAGCGCTCGTTTGTGACCGTGCAGGCCGATAGCGTGATCGTTCCGCCGAACTCTTTTGCGCTGGCGCGGTCGATTGAGTACTTCAAGATTCCTCGCGATGTGCTGACGATCTGCGTAGGCAAATCGACGTATGCGCGGTGCGGGATTATTGTGAACGTGACGCCGTTCGAGCCGGAGTGGGAGGGTTTTGTGACTCTCGAGATCTCGAACACAACGCCTCTGCCGGCGCGGGTGTATGCCAATGAAGGGCTCTGCCAGATCCTGTTCTTCCAGTCCGACGAGGTCTGTGAGGTCAGCTACGCGGATCGTAAAGGAAAGTATCAGAATCAACAGGGGATCGTTCTGCCGAAGTTGTAGATTCGTGGCGGGTGTCATGATTTTCTGAAGCGCTTAAGTCGGCCTACTAAATGCACGATGCTGAGTAAAGGGGCTGCGCAGGCGATGAAGGATGCAAAAGACAAGAAGGCTAAGAAGGTCAAGGGATCTGTGCGCGTTGGTCTGGTGGCCGCGGATCCGTTACGGATTCTGGGATTGCAGACGATTTTTCCTGACGGCGGACCGGTGGAAGTTGTTCCTCTGTCGGTTCCGGGTGCGCTGGATGCGTCGGGGGTGTCGTTGATCCTGATCGATTCGGCGTGTACGGAACATATCTTTGAGCTGCTGGCGACGTTTCGCAGAACCCGTCCGCGGTTTCGGCTGATGGTGCTTGGGCTTGAGGAGGACCACGATCACATCCAGCGCATTATCGGCGCGGGAGCGAAGGGCTACCTGGCGCACTCGGCGAAGGAGAGTGAGATTCGAATGGCGATCGAGGTCGTGCAGGATGGGTCGGTGTGGGCTCCGCGCAAGGTATTGGCGCGGTTGCTTGAGTCGACTTCAGTTGGAGCGGAGACGGCGACCAAACCAGCCAAGGAGCCGAAGTTCACGAAACGGGAGCTGCAGGTGCTGCGCCTGCTGGCTGCTGGACATCCTAATCCGGCGATCGGCCGGGAACTTGGCATAGACGTGGGCACGGTGAAGAAGCACGTGGGCAACCTGATGCGGAAGGTGGGGGTTGATAACCGCATTGCGCTGTCTGTTCAGGCCGTCAACCAAAAGCTGTTGATGAAGCGGTAACGTCAGATTTGATACAGAATTCAGGGCGACGAAAACCGGCTGCTTGTCCCAACCCGGAACATCTGATGATAGAGATGGATTTAGCTCGCCTTCATTCGCCAAAATGTGTTAACTACTAAGTTAGCAAAAACTGCTCAAAGGTATACCCACCTTCGTACCGTTGTGAGCGAAGGTAATGTGGAGCAAAGTACTACCAAGCAACACAGACCTGGGAGAGGGGTTGTAGAGATAGCGTCGGAGTTCTGCCGACATTATCTCTACAACCCCCATTTTTGGTGTGTGGGCCGTATCGGCAAATGCGGTTCCCGTTTTATTGGCGGGACAACTTAGATCGGTTTCCCTCCATCTTATATAGTGTTGGAAATAGGCAGCTTGCTGAGTCCTCTCCAAATACATATAAGAACTCGAAAGGGATAACGAAAATGTTGAAGAAGATTTCAGTTGCTCTGTGCGGTTTGGCGATGATCGCCGGTTCTCTGTCGGCACGGGCCGAGGGTGATAAGGCGAAGATTGGAGAACGATTTTCGGCTGCCGGCCTGGTACTCAACGAGATTATGGCGACACCCGATAAAGGCATTCCAAGCGGTATTCTGTCGGGCGCATCGTGCGTGGTCGTGATTCCGAGCTTTAAGAAGGGCGCCTTTGTTGTGGGAGCACAGTATGGGCAGGGCGTCGCGACCTGTCGTACGCCCAGCGGGAAGTGGAGCGCTCCGGTTTGCGTTCAACTGGCCGGAGGCAGCTTCGGGTTCCAGATTGGCGGACAGGCGACGGATCTTGTGTTGATCGCGATGAATCAGCAGGGTCTGCAGTCCATGCTAAAGAACAAGTTCAAGCTGGGAGCAGATGCAGCAGCCTCTGCCGGCCCGGTGGGACGCAATGCCCAGGCTGGGACGGACTGGAAGTTGAATGCAGAGTTCCTGAGCTACTCGCGTAGCAAAGGGCTGTTCGCCGGCATCGATCTCGATGGCACCGTGCTGTCACAGAATCAGGAGGACACCCGCGCGCTGTATGGTTCCGATATTCAGTTCGAACAGATTCTTGGTGGCAAGGAAGTGACGCCGGTTGAGGCTCGTCCGTTTGTGCGGACGGTGGCGAAGTATTTTGTGGTTGCCAAGAACCAGTAGTCGCATCGTTGTTTGATCGTGAAAGGGCGGGCTGATTTTGCCGCCCTTTCTGATTTTAAGGCGACGAGGGTTGAAATCGGTAGACTAGAGGCTTGAGCCAGGTTCCACAAAAAGAGGCAGTTGACGCGGAGGTGAGCTTCCGCGAACGAGTTGAGTTTGCCGTTGTGTGGTTGGCGGTTCACGGGATGGGTTTGCTTCCGCGGGGATTGGCCAGAGCGGCGGGCAAGGGAATTGCGGCAATTGCGCTTTACGGGTTGGGACGGCTGCGTGCGGTCGGCGTACGAAACTTGAAGCTTGCTTTTCCTGAGATGCCGGAGCTGGAGCGGGAGAGGATTCTACGATCCTTGTACCGGAATCTGGGTTGGTTACTGGCTGAGTTTTGCCTGATGCCGGCATATACGCAGGCGGAAGCCAGCCAATTTATACGTTATGACGGGTTGGAAAACTATCTGGCGGCTCGCGAGCGCGGAAAGGGTGTGCTGGTGTTGACCGGACATCTGGGAGCGTGGGAGTTGTCGAGCTTCTACCACTCGCTGATGGGCATGCCGATGGGGATGGTGATACGCCGGCTGGATAACCCGCTGGTGGACGAGTTTGTAAACCGCATTCGGTGCCTGCATGGAAATCGAGTGATTCATAAGGACGATTTTGCGCGGGGGTTGATTGCGTCGATGCGCGGGGGAGACGGTTGGGATTCTGATGGACACGAACATGACTCCGCCTCAGGGTGTGTTTGTGCCGTTCTTTGGAGTGCAGGCGTGCACGGCCTCGGGGATGGCCCGGATTGCGGGGAAGACCGGAGCGGCGGTGGTGCCGGGGTTTCTTCTGTGGGAGGAGAGCGAGCAGAAGTATGTGCTTCGCTTCGGCAGAGAGCTTGAGGTGACGCATACGGGAGATTCTGAAACCGACGCGGTTACAAATACGGCGGCGTTCACGGCGGCGATTGAAGCAACGATTCGGCAGTATCCTGATCAGTGGCTGTGGATGCATCGACGATGGAAGACGCGGCCTCCGGGGGAAGAGGGGATCTATTGATGGCGGGGATCTACGGATGACAACGATGAGTACGATAGCGGACTGGGTTGGGGTGAGCGCGCCTCTGTTGGAGGTGGAGGTAACGTCGGTGTCGAGTATCGAGGACGCTGGGGAGAACTCGGTTGTGTTTGCGGTCGATGGGGAGGCGCTGGGCAGGGCGCTGCGGTCGAGGGCTGGGGTGATTCTGGCGAACAGGAAGCTGGAGTCGGCAGAACTGCCGCCCAATCGGACGCCGGACCCGCGGGTTTTGTGGGTGGCCGATGCGAAGTATGCGTTTGCTCTGGTGGCGCGGAGGTTGAGCGTCGACGAGGTTCGGGCGGGAGTGCATGCCTCGGCCGTGGTGGGGCAGAAGGTGGCGATTGGCGTGGGGTCTGCGGTTGGGCCGGGTGCTGTGCTCGGCGACGGTGTGGTGATTGGGAGTGGATGTGAGATTGGGGCGCGAGTGACGATTTACGCGGGGACGCTCCTGGGGGACCGCGTGGTGGTGCAGGCGGGGGCGGTGCTGGGGTCGACGGGGTTTGGGTATGTGCGGAGTGCCGAGACGGGAGAGTATCTGATCTTTCCTCAGCAGGGGCGGCTGGTGGTGGAGGATGATGTCGAGATTGGCGCGAATACGACGATCGATCGCGGTGCGCTGGGGGAGACACGGATCGGGCGCGGGACGAAGATCGATAACCTCGTGCATATCGGCCATAACTGCGTGATTGGGAAGAACGTGATTATTGCGGCGCAGACGGGGATCTCGGGTTCGAGTGTGGTGGAGGATGGCGCGATTCTGGGTGGGCAGGTGGGGATTGGAGAGCACGCGACGGTGGGGGCGGGTGTGATTCTTGGTGGTGGGGCTGGAGTGCTGAGTGGGAAGAAGATGCGAGGGGCTGGGGAGGTGTTCTGGGGGCGGCCGGCTCGGCCTTTGAAGGAGTATCTGCGGGATCTTGCCAGGTTGAAGCGGCTCTGAGGGGTGTCCTGCCGGACGGGCCCACTGCGCGTGGGGCGGTCACTTCGTGACTTGTATACCGCTTCGCATGGCGCTCCCGTTGGTCGCGAAGGAAGATGATTCCGACCAACGGGAGGACCACGCGAAGCTCTAAAATGGCGTGCGAACGCCCGCCCCACGCGCAGTGGGCTCGTCCGGCAGGACTAAAATCAGTGGGAATGTGCGGTGAGTGATGGCGATTGTGGTGGTTGGCGGACACACGAGAAATATCGGAAAGACCAGTGTGGTGGCCGGGCTGATCGCGGCGATGCCGGAGATGCATTGGACCGCGTTCAAAATTACGCAGTTCGGGCATGGGATGTGCTCGGCCAATGGTGAGCCCTGCGACTGCGAGACGGCCGAACATGCGGTCGCGGTCAGTGAGGAGCGGGTGGGGGGCGATGCTACGACGGATTCGGGAAGATACTTGGCAGCAGGGGCGGTGCGGTCGTTCTGGGTGAGGACGCGCCAGGGCGATCTGTCGGAGGCGATGCCGCGCATTCGGAAGGAGATGGAGCGAGCGGAGAATGTGGTGATCGAGTCGAACAGCATCCTGCGGTTTCTGAGGCCAGATCTTTATCTGAGCGTGCTCGATCCGGAGACTGCAGACTTCAAAGATTCGGCTAAGTATTTTTGGATCGCGCGGACGCCGTGCTGGTAGCAGATGGTGTGTTGCGAAGGCCGGAGTGGAAGGGAGTCTCGCTGAAGCTGGTGGAGGGGACGCCGGTGCTTGCGATGCAGCCGCCCGTCTATGTGACGGAGGAGGTTGTGGAGTTCGTGAGGGGGAGGCTTCGAGCGGGGGCCGCCGTTTGATGAATCGGTTCCAGATGGAAAGAGCCGCAGGCTGAATCGCCTGCGGCTCTTTTTGATGCGGGGTAGTTGAAGTTTATGCGATGTTGCCGTTGAGGCCACTGGGGAAGAAGCCTCCCTGAAAGGACGTGGCGGTCGCGGGGTTTCCGGTGACGATTGCCAGGATCTGGGTCGAGTTGCGCGACCAGCCCAGAGCGTTGAGGTCAGTATTAGCGATGGTGGACGACGGGAAGGTGGTTGTCGTGCTGCTGCTGTTGAGACCGACCGCCGCGCTTTGTACCCCTAGATCGTCTGCTGTTGTTCCTGCAAACGTGGTGAAGGGGACGGTGATGGCGTTCTTGGGATCGGGATCGGGATTCGCCAGCTTGGAGCGTGCCGCCGAGATCGCCTGGGTCATCGTGCTGAGAGGTCCTGTGCTGACGCCGTTATCAAAAACGCTGATTACGGTGCGGACCAGACCAGCGTGGTAGGCTTCGACCGCATGAATCCCCACAGCCGCTGGGAGGACATTTGTCTTGTCTGTGATGAGAGGAGCAGCGCCGTGGTAGGCCGAGACTCCAACGTCTTCGAAGATGTATGCGCCGATGAGGAAGTTCGCGTCACTGGCGAAGGGATCGAAGGCGGTGCCGATGTTTGCAAGGGCTGCGAGCGCATTGAAGGAGGTGAACAGATCGATGTCGGGCATCGAGACTGCGACCTTGCCCAGGGTCTTCTGCAGGAAGATGACATGCTTGCCTTCTTCGATGGCCGTCTCCGCAGCATAGGCCGCTACGATGGACGATGCGAATGGTACCTTGGCGAAGCTGGGCTTGAGTGTGACGCTACCGGCGGTTCCTCCGTTGACAGCGACGGGAATCGGTGTCGGGAGTTGGTCGATGGTGACGCCGGAGACTGCGAGGTTGTAGTACTGTGCTTCGAGGTACTCGAGGTTGAGAGCGAAGTTGAGGATGTCCTGGTCGCCAGTGGTGGTCGACTGCGCCTCTGCTTTGGTTGTACCGCCGAAGGCGAGCGCAGCGAGTGCAGCGCCTCCCATGGTGAGCATCTTACGGCGGGTATTTACGATGATTTCGTCAAGCTGCTGTGTCTCTAAAGTTGCCATGATCTCTCCGTCCTTAGGATGCCGTTGTTGTGATGGTGCCATTTAGACCATTGGGGAAGAAGCCGCCTTTGGACAGGCCTGCACCCAGAGCGCCGTAGACAATATGCAGAACCTGATCGGTTGTGCGGCCGAAGGCGATGGCGTAAGTGGGATCAGCAGCAACGATGCTGGAGATGCTGAGTTGGGTCTCTTTTCCTCCGCCAAGCATAGCGCGCACTGCGGAGATCTTGTTCGCGTCGTTGAGGAAGGTTGCGTCGCCGGAGTTGGCCGCACCACCTGCGATGAGGGTGCGGATGGCGGCTGCATGATAGGCCTCAGCGGCCTGGAGGCCTGCCGCGCCCGAGAGGATGATATTGCTGGCGAGCAAGGGAGCCGCACCGCCGTAAGCGGTCACGCCCACATCCTCAAACGTGAAGGCGCCGACGAGGAAGCTGTTGGGGTCTGCAAACGGGTTGAATGGCGTGGTGATGCCGGCGGCCACCCCGAGAGGACCGAAGGCGGTTAGATCGATCGTGGGGCGCGGAACGGGGGTGCCACTGTTTTTTCCGATCACAGCCTGGAGATAGCGAACGTGATCCAGTTCTGTCTGGGCGAGCTCTGCGGCGAATTGTGCCTGGGCTGGAGTCGTCCAGGGAACGGCCGCGATGTTGGCCGGGACCTTGGTGGTTCCTGCGCCTGTCAGCGCATCGGCTGTGGAGAGGCCAGATCCGGTGGCGGCATACAGATAGAACTCGGCCTCAAGATATTCGAGGTTGAGGGCGAAGTTCAGAATGTCGTTGTCGGGAATGTCGAGCGGTGTTGGCGTTGGTGTCGGTGTCGGGGAGGGTGTGGTTGTACTGTTGTTGCACCCAACTACGAGGGCTGCAGCTGCTGTCGTTCCTCCTGCCAGAAACTGGCGGCGGGACAGAGCCTTGTCTATAAGGTCGTTTAGCTTTTTCTCCACAATTAACCTCTCCTTGAAACGCATTGCGAACAACATCTATAGTTTTGGTGACGTACCGAGGAGTGTAATGGATTTATCGAATCTTGAAAACATTACTTATATCGACTGAACCGGAAGAAGTACGAGGTCATCGATCAGGCCGACTTCTTTTTGAACGAAGGGCTCTGCATAGCGGACGCCAGCCAGCAAACCATAGTGACGCGCAGTGGCGAAGGTTCGCTCGCGAATCTCATCTTCGGGAACGAAGAGGCCGGTGCCCTCGGGTTGCGTGCCGTATTGGGATCGATAGGCCAGCAGAGACTGCAGGCGCTGCTCGGCGAAGGGTGTGATGTCGACGACGAAGGTGGGGCGCACATCAGCGTAGAGGCTTGCGTAGAGGATCTTGTAGGGCCGATGCGGTGGGTGGGGATCGCCGGGAGTTACGACCTTGGCGAGGCCGCTGACGAAGCAGGCTTCATAGCCTAACGTGGCCGAGGTGTAGTGGTCGGGGTGACGACCTTGCCAATAAGGAAGGATGACCACGCGGGGCCGCAGGCGGCGAAGGACGGCGGCGAGCTTGAGACGGTTGGCGAAGGTGTTCTCTACGTTGCCGTCGGGAAGGTCGAGAGCCTCGCGATGGGCTACGTTGAGTATGCGGGCTGCGGCGGTGGCTTCGGCTTCGCGGTCGGCTGCGGTGCCGCGGGTGCCGGACTCTCCCTGGGTGAGATCGAGGATGCCTGTGGTCCAGCCGCGAGCGTGCATGGCAAGGAGAGTGCCGCCGCAGGTCTGTTCGACGTCGTCGCGATGGGCTGCAATGGCGAGGATATCCAAAGGGGCGGCTCCTGGTGCAGCTCTTAGCTGTTAGCTCTTAGCCTTTAGCTAAGGGCGAGATCAAAACATACTTCGTTGAGACTGCTTGCTTTTGCTTCTGGCTAAGAGCTAAGAGCTTAGTTGGCTGCGTCGGTGACGGCGTCCATGTAGGCAACATCGAGGGCTGTGCCCTGAACGGTGATGTTCGCGTTGTTGATCTCGGAGCCGTCTGCAGTGTTGAAGGCATGGACCTGTCCACCGTAGGCGGTGTAGACCTTGTGGAAGCCCTGGACCCAGCAGAGTCCTGTCAGGTCGCCATAGTAGAACTGGTTCTGGTTCGTGTTTGGATAAGCGACGACGACGGGCGACGTTGTACTTTGCGTGACGGCAGGAATGACCGATGCGCTGGGGCCGGTTGAACCTGAAGGAAGAGCAACGCGGGTGAGGCAGTTGTAGTTGGCGCTTTGGTCAGTGGGCTGGCCTGCTGCGATCTGCTGCGCTGCGCGGGCTGCGCGTTCGCCGGTGGCGCAGAACTGAGAGCCGATCCACAGAGTGTTGTCGTCGGCGAAGAGGATCTTGGTGTGAGTGCCGTCGGAGATGGAGGTGGTGCTGGTGACGGCATTGGTCGCGAGGCTGATGATGGAGAGATTGCCCGCGAAGAGGCCGTCGGGTTGTCGCTGCTGGCCGGCGACGTAGAGATTATTTCCATCGGAGACCGCCGTTGTGACGCCTCCTGTAACCGGGAGATTCGAGAGGAAGGCGTTCGGGTTCTGTTGTGCAGGCACGGTGCTGTTGGTGTAGCTGTTGACTTGAAGCGCACCCGGCGAGAGATAGGTGACGCTGGAGGTGTTTCCACCGCACTCTGCGCCACAGTTGAGAACGTAGACGGTGTTGCCGTCTAGGGAGAAGTAGGCACCGGTGGGGCGGTCGAAGGCGTTTGCGTTGGTTCCGGTGTTGACCGGGACGACGCAGTAGATGGGAAGGTTGAAGGGCTGACAGTCCACCGCGGCGATGGCGGCGATGGCGGCGGTCGAGGTGAGGTACTGGTTGGCGTTCAGCCTGATGAGTCGGTAGATCGCGTTGGAGTTGCGGACCATCGCAAGTATGACGGTGTCGCCCTGGTTGACGACGACCTGGAAGACGTTCGGGAGGTTGAGCGGGAGTGTCAGTCCAGTGGTGTTGTCTTTGACGCCGAGCAGACCGGCGCCCTCCTCGGCGGAGTAGACGTGGGCGAAGGTCGGAGGGACAGCGACGCTGGTGGACTTGGCCGGGAAGGCTGCGGCAGAGCCGGTGGCAGATTCGGTACCGTAGTTGATGATCTGCACGTCGCCCAACGTGTTGGAGTAGACGTAGCCGGTGATCTCAGAGGGGAAGTTGAGGATGAGATTGGGAAAACCGGAGGAGTATCCGCTGATGGAGAACGAAGTCTTGGTGTTCTGAACGTTGTTGCGGAGGTCGCGAAACGCATCGAGGATCTGCAGGCTGCCGGTGGTGCCGCCGTTGGCAGTGACGCCAACCATAACCCGTTGGGCGAGCCTGCTGGGCGGAATGGGCCGGTTGGCGAAGGTAAACTGGGGAAACTTGTAGAAGTGCGTGCTGCAGGCTGTGAGGCCCAGCGTGACAGCGGCGATCAGGAAGCCGCAGAAGATCTGGGCACGGAGAGACTGGGTAAAGAGACTTCGATTCGTCAACGGTAACTAACTCCAACCTGAGCGCTGCGGCATGATTTTGGCGGCCACGGCTATCTGCCGAGTATAACAAAGGACTCGGCCAGACCACGGTTTGGGAGCAGTCAGCAAAGGGTTGAATTTTATTGGTTTGGAGCGGATCCGCCGGGTGGCTTAAGATGGTGAGAACACTTGGAGACGGATATGGCGGATGGTGTAGGTGGTGCGGAATTGGTGTCTGTTGCAGGATATGCTGCGGCCGACCGGCTGTTTGACGGCGGGACTGTGCTGTGCGATGGAGCCATGGGCACGATGCTGTACGCGCGCGGCGTCTTCATCAACCGGTGTTACGACGAACTGAACCTGTCGCAGCCGGAGTTGGTGCGGGAGATTCATGCGGAGTACCTGCAGGCGGGTGCGGAGGTCGTCGAGACCAATACCTTTGGGGGAAACAGGTTTCGCCTGGGCCAGCATGGGTTGCAGGATCAGGTGCGCGCGGTCAACGTGGCGGGCGTCAAGCTGGCGCGGGAGTGCGTGAACCAGATCCAGGAGAAGCAGGCCTGCGAGGCGTTTGTGGCGGGGTCGATCGGGCCGCTGGGCGTAAGGCTGGAACCGCTGGGCAAGGTTGGACTCGAAGAGGCGCAGGAGGCCTTTGCGGAGCAGATTCGTGCGCTGGTAGAGGGTGGGCCGGGCGTAGGCGTGGATCTGCTGATCGTAGAGACAATGACGTCGCTGACCGAGGCGGAGCAGGCGATTCTGGCGGCGCGCAGTGTGGCTCCCGGAGTTCGCGTCGTCGTGATGATGACTGTCGATGAAGATGGGAACTGCCTGGATGGTGCATCGGCGGAGACTGCCGCAATTAAGCTGACGGAGTGGGGCGCGGACGCTGTGGGATGCAACTGCAGCGCGGGTCCGGCAACGGTGTTGAGCGTGATCGAGCGTATGCGTCCGGTGACGACGCTGCCGCTGGCTGCGATGCCGAACGCGGGAATTCCACGGGCCGTCGAGGGGCGCACGATCTACCTCACCTCGCCAGAGTACATGGCCAGCTTCACACGCAAGCTGGTGAAGGCGGGCGCGAGCATCGTTGGCGGATGTTGCGGAACTACTCCGAGCTACACGCGGGCGATGAAGAGTTCGCTGCGGGCGTTGGGAGCGATGGAGGGCGGCATCGAGGTGATGCAGCGCAACGGTACAGGCAAAGCCACGACCATCAAGGAGAGCAAGGTTTCGCCGCCCCCGCTGGCCGAACGATCGAAGATTGGCTCGATGGTAGCGGCGGGCGAGTTTGTCACGATGGTGGAGATCGTGCCGCCCAAGGGGATTGATTGCAGCAAGGAACTCGATGGCGCAGCGCAGTTGCACCGGCTGGGCGTTGACGCGATCAATGTGCCGGATTCGCCGCGGGCCAGCGCCAGGATGAGCGCGCAGAGCCTGTGCGTACAGATTCAGCAGCACGTCGGCATCGAGACGATTCTGCACTACACCTGCCGCGACAGGAACGTGCTGAGCATTCAGAGCGATCTGCTGGGCGCGTCGTCGATCGGGCTGAAGAATATTCTTTGCCTGACGGGCGATCCGCCGAAGCTAGGTAACTATCCGAACGCGACGGCGGTGTTTGACGTCGATGCGATCGGTCTGGTGAATGTGGTGAGGAACCTGAACTACGGACTCGACATCGGCAACAACTCCATCGGCGAGTCGACGGGCTTCTCCATCGCGGTGGCTGCGAACCCTGGAGTGCAGGATATGGATCAGGAGGTTCGCCGGTTCGCGTTCAAGGTAGAGGCCGGGGCGGAGTACGCCATCACGCAACCCGTCTTCGATATGCGCGTGCTCGAAGAGTTTTTGCGCCGGATCGAAGGCTTCCGGATTCCGGTGATTGCAGGCATCTGGCCGTTGACTAGTCTGCGCAACGCAGAGTTTATGAAGAACGATCTGCGCGTGAGTATGCCGGATGAGATTATGGCGCGGATGGCCACGGCGTTGACGCCTGAGGCAGGCAGGCTGGAGGGCGTCAAGATCGCGCAGGAGATGCTGGCCGAGGCAAAGCCGATGGTGCAGGGCGTGCAGGTGAGCGCGCCGTTTGGACGCTACGGCGTCGCCGCGGACGTGCTGGGTCTGAGTGGGGATGACGAGGAAGGTCTGGTCGCATAATGGCAAATTTTGAAGAGCAGTTAACGGCGCTGGAGAGTGTGGTCGAAAAGCTGGAGCGCGGAGACCTCTCGCTCGACGAGTCGGTGCATTTGTTCGAGGAGGGTCTGAAGCTCTCAAACGCCTGCAAGAAGGAGTTGGAGGCGGCAGAGGGTAGGATCCAGGTGCTGGTCGAACAGGGCAGAAATGCGATGCGGGTGGTGGACCTGGATGTGGAAACGAGTGGGGAAGAGTAGAAGCTGCCGAGACCGGTCGGACTGCGGCTTCGCGCTGCGCCATAGGACGTAAGCTCATAAAAATAAAGAGGCCGAAGAACTTTGCGCCTGCAACTTCCGAGTCAGTGACCCGGAGGAGATGGCGTGATTTTCTAAAGTCGCGGGCTTGAATCGGGAAGCCGCGACCAGTGGCGAAGCCGCATGGTGTGAATGCCTTGCTGTCGGGTGCATTGATCCGTAAAGCAATGGAATCGGGAAGTGCAATTAGATCGGTGATCGCTCTCGTTTTTTGAACAGGAAACTTTCAAGAGGAGGAGTTTTGAAGGCTCTGCGTGTGCCTGTACGGATTAATCGCGCAATGATGTTGCTTGCGCGTAGCGCTAGTCTTGCTGCCTGCGGTTGCGGCGGCGGGAGAGCTGCGACGCTTGCATCCACAAGTGATCCGAACTCTGGTTCGCCGACGACCCCGACTCCGACGCCATCGCCAACTCCCACACCAACACCTGATCCCACTCCTACTCCTGCACCAACCCCAACTCCTCCACCGACTCCCACCCCGACACCGACACCTATTCCTACCCCGCCCCCAACACCCACTCCCACTCCAACACCAACACCCACACCCACACCCACTCCAACTCCAACTCCTACACCGACACCACCACCAACGGCGTCGAAGAGCGCAAAGCGAGGAATCGCTTATGATCTGGCATCGGCGACCGATCTGTCTGCGCTCTCGGCGGGTGTGAGCTGGTGGTACAACTGGAGCCCGAGTCCGAACGCGGCCGTGCCGACCGACTATGCGACGCGCTACGGGATGGACTTCTATCCCATGCTCTGGAATGGAAGCTTCAACGCGGCCGATGTTGTGACGTACTTGAAGGCAAATCCAGGGATCAAATACATGCTGGTCTTGAATGAACCGAACCTGGTGAGCCAGTCGAATCTGACGCCGCAACAGGCCGCTCAGCTGTGGCCGCAGTACGAGGCAGTCGCCGCGCAGACTGGTGTGAAGATCGTGGGGCCTGCTATCACCTGGGGGACGATGACGAACTACGAAGACCCAGTCCTGTGGCTCGATGCGTTCTACGCCGCCTATGAAGCGGCGAACAGCAACCGCGCGCCGCAGATCGACTACCTCGCCTTCCACTGGTATGACTACGGTCTGGATGCGCAACTCGATCGGCTGACAAAGTACAACAAGCCGTTCTGGGTAACGGAGTTTGCGAATTGGCACAGCCAGCATGACGGCGCACAGATCGACACGCTGGCAAAACAGGAGGCGCAGATGACCAGCATGGTCGCAACCTGCGAGAGCCGCGCGGATGTCTTTCGCTATGCATGGTTCACGGGACGCGTGAGCCCCGACCCACACTTCTCAAGCCTGCTGGGTGCGACCGGCGTGCTGACCGATCTGGGGACGCTGTATTTGTCGTTGCCCGTGCAGTGACGACGTTGTTTCAAGTGATGTGCGACTTCGGTCGCGAGCGGTTTTGTTGTGCAGTTCCGTAGTAGGCGTATCGGTTTGAACCGTTGTAAGACTGACGAATTGATATTGGTAAAGCTGCATCAACTCTAACCGGTGGAATCGTTGCCTTCGTGCATTCGCCGAACTCTTACAGGAACTTGAGATGACAATTTTTTCCAGAGCTGCAATCTCTCTTTTGCTTGTGCCGGGAATCTTTCTCTTCGGCTGCGGATCCGGCGGGACCGCTCCGGTTTCAATCGTGTCGCCCACTACACCACCTGTCACCACCCCTACGCCTCCGCCAACTTCCACGCCGACACCGCCTTCAAGTCCGACGCCGCCCACACCGCCCGTCACCACCCCGACCCCGCCTTCAACTCCGGCACCTCCCACACCGCCCGTTACCACCCCGACACCGCCTTCAACTCCGACTCCGCCCGCACCGCCTCCATCCACGCCTACGCCTCCGACCACTCCGGTCGATTTCCCTCCCGGGTTCTGGGTTCCGAGTACCGATATACCGCCTGCTCAGAATGTAATGATGTTCAAGTTTCTCAATCGGACCAATGGCAAGTATCCTGACAGCCAGGTCTGGTGGAAGGTCAGCATCAACGGAGTCAACACCGTTCATTCGATTGCAGAGCAGGATACCTTCGATATGCCTGCCAACAACTCAGGAAGGATCTACGTTTATCTCGGGCCCTACACTGACGCCACCGCGACGACCAGCCCATACTACGACTTCATGGAGTACACCATCGGCAACGATCCACCTGCGTTCCACGGCAACACGACACGCGTCGATGCCTTCGGAATCAAGCTCACGATGCAAATGCTGTGTGCCGATGGCTACCAGGCGACGGTGGGCGAAAACGCAGCAACCTTCGCGGAGGATCGTTCGGTAACCTTTCAGCGATTCCTTGCGCAGGTTCCGGCGGAGTATCAGCATCTCGCGCAGCCGCCCTACGCTCCCTATAGGATCGTCAGTCCGGATGCGGCGTTTAATACGGGCGGCCAGTATGCGAACTACTACCAGAGCTACATCGACCAGATCTGGCAGGAGAATGGGCTGACGATTACGAAGGCGGGGTCGAATGGGTCAGGGTTGGGGAGTTATCCCGATCTCTCGGCGGCTATCTACAGGCACGTCGCCGTGGCGGGGATGTTCCAGCCTGACGGGAAACTGGTCGATCCGAAGTTCTGGTCAAAGACGCCGAGCTCGTCGTTTTACCAGAGTGCTCCGGCAAACTACTACGCGCAGTTCTGGCACCAGAACGCGCTCAACGGCCAGGCCTATGGGTTTCCCTATGACGATGTAGGCGGATATTCCACCTATATCTCGCACAATAATCCGCTGTACATCCAGATCGCGATCGGCTGGTAAGGAGCCTGGTAAGAGACAGCGCGTGCTTCTACAGTGAGCGTAGTTTTTCTTCGACTAGCTTTAGCGGTCGCGCGAGGTGACGAAGCCGGGGACCCAGAGCAGGGCGCGCTTGGCTTCGGAGTCGGGCAGGTCGGCGATGGTGAGGCGGGCTGCTTCGGCGTAGGCGCAGGCTGTGTCCATGGCGTAGTCGATGGAACCGTGGCGCTGCAGAATCTCGAGGATCTGAGGGTGAGAGACGCGGGTGAAGCTGCGGTCTGCGAGGACGGTGCGGATGGCCTCGCGGTCGGCTCCTGTGCCGCGCTCGAGCGCGTGGATGACGGCGAGGGTGGCTTTGCCTTCGCGGAGGTCTGAGGCGACGGGTTTGCCAAGGATATCTTCGGCTGCGGTCAGGTCGAGGACGTCGTCGACGATCTGGAAGGCGAGGCCCAGGTTGCGACCGTACTCGCCAAGCTGAGCCTCAAGTTCCTCCGGCCCGCCGAAGCCGTGAACAGGCGTGATTGCGGCGCCGAGCTGCATGGAGACCTTGAAGAGGCAGGCTGTCTTGCGGAAGATGAGATCGAAGTACTCCTCTTCGTTGATGAGGTGGCCGAGCTTTTCAATCTGGAGGAGCTCGCCTTCGACCATCTGCTGGGTGAGCGAGATGAGCAGTTCCAGAACCCGAAAGTTGCGCTCCTCAAGAGCCGTCGAGAACGACTGCATGTAGAGCCAGTCGCCGGCGAGGACGCACTTGGCGTTTCCCCAGGTGGTGTTGGAAGATGGCCGCCCGCGCCGTGTATCGGCTTCGTCGATGATGTCGTCGTGGACAAGGGTTGCGGTGTGAAGCATCTCGACTACGGCACCGAGACGGATCCGGCTCTCGCTGGTGCAGCCCAGAGCCTTGGCCGAGAGCAGCAGCAGAAGAGGTCGAATGCGCTTGCCACCACCCGCGATCAGGTACCGCGCGATGTCGGTGATGACCTCGACGTTCGAGGCCGACTGGCGGGAGAACTCCTGCTCGATGGCGGCTAGATCGTCACGGAGGAGGTCGAACACCTCGGCTGCGGTCGCGATGGAGAGCGTGCTCACTTAGTAGTCAGAGTATCAGGATGTGGATTTGGCTTCAGAATAGGCTCGAAAAAGTGAGTCAGAATTTTGATCGCAGCAATGGTTTGGTGAGGCGGCAGCGAAACGCGGCTCTCCGCCGCCTGGAGGATGCAGGTTAGTTGGAGCGGAAGTTGGTGAACTGAAGCTCGACGCCGATGTCTTTACCTTTCAGAAGCGCCATGACCTCCTGCAGAACGTCGCGGTCCTTGCTGACGACGCGGACGGTGTCGCCCTGAATGCTGGCCTGCGCCTTCTTCTTGGAGTCCTTGATGGCGGCAACGATGATCTTGGCCTTCTCGGAGGGGATCCCCTGCACGAGCTTGATCTTCTGCCGCACACTGGAGTTTGCGGCCGGCTCGATCTTCTCGAACTCGAGGTTCTTGAGCGAGACGCCACGCTTGACCAACTTCTGCGAAAGGATCTCGGTCACCGCCTGCAGCTTGTACTCGTCCTGCGAGGCGAGCTGGATGGTGTCGGTGCCTTCGAGCTCGATCTTCGACTTCGAGTCCTTGAGGTCGAAGCGGGCATGAACCTCTTTCGAGGCCTGATCGATGGCGTTCTTCACTTCCTGAATCTCTACTTTGCTCACTACGTCGAAGCTGTTATCGGATGCCATGGGTGTGTTCCTTCTTGTGTAACTTTGTCGCTCTCTATTATGTCAGCGCTTGAGAGTTTCGCGGGTTGTGGGGAACAGATTTTTGAAGTTCTCTGTCGTCCGGGTGGCGAGTTCTTCTGGTGAGATGCCGCGAAGTTCCGCCAGGGCTGCCGCCGTATGCGTGACAAAAGCGGGCTCGTTGCGTTGGCCACGAAGCGGGATCGGAGCAAGAAACGGCGCATCGGTTTCGACCAAGATGCGGTCGCTCGGAGCGGCAATGGAAGCATCGCGGATCGCCTGTGCCTTCGGATACGTCAGGTTGCCCGCGAAGGAGAGATAAAAGCCTGCGGCGAGAGACCGTTCCGCCTGATCGACGGTGCCGGAGAAGCAGTGCATGATGCCGCCCAGCGCATAAGGCGTCCAGTGCTCATCGATCAGCGCAAGAAGGTCCTCCCAGGCGTCAGCCTCTCCAAACTTCTCCTTGGCCTGCGGTGTTGCCAGCTCGCTGGTGCGGCAGTGGATCAGGATTGGCTTCCGTATCTTCGCCGCGAGTCGCATCTGGGCGATGAAAACTTGCTTCTGCGTAGCGGTGTCCGGGTTGTCGAAGTGGTAGTAGTCGAGCCCGATTTCGCCGACAGCGATGCATCGTTCGTGTGCACCCAGCGTGGCCAGCTTGTCGAGTGCCTCGGGGGTAGCGTGAGCAGCCTCCTGCGGGTGAATCCCTGCGCTAGCGTAGACCTGCGGAAACCCAGCGCCTGCGGTCGAAGTGGCGATCTCGAGCGCCTGGTGCATGGTCGCAGGGCCATCGCCGATGCCGATCGCGAGGATGGCATGGACCCCCGCGGCATAGGCACGGCGCAGCACTTCATCGCGCTCTGTTGGGGTCTCGTTGTAGAAGTCGAGGTGGGCGTGAGAGTCGATCAGAGACATCTCTTTCAGGGTATCCCATCGGGCGCGACACAAGGTGGCGAGGGATGTGGAGAAGAGTGCGTGACTGGTATAGTTCGGACCGCGTAGTATGTCGGCATGAAAAATCTCAACCGGCGTGATCTTTGTGTAGCGCTCTCGGCCTTTGCGGCGATGGGCAATGGGATGGCAGAAGGCCAGAGCGGGACGGGAACCACGGAGCCGGTGCTTGCGCACTCTGAGATCTTCTCCTTCGACAAGCTGCCGGTGCACGCCTCAGCCAACGGAGGCGCCAGCCGCGCAGTGATTCAGGGCCGTCTGGCCACGGGCGAGTTTGTGGAGGTGCACGAGACCGCGCTGCCGCCGGGTCAGATGCCGCATCAGCCCCATCGCCACACGCACTCCGAGTTTCTGATGATTCGCGAAGGGAAGCTCGAAGTGACCAGTGACGGCAAGACCGGCATCGTCGAACCCGGCGGGGTCATCTTCACGGCATCGGGCGTGCTGCATGGACTGAAGAACGTCGGCGATGTGATGGCAAACTACTTCGTCGTCGCCATCGGCGTGCAGAAGGCAATCATTTAGGGAAGGCGGATTCTCTCAGAGCGACACTCTGCCTCTTTTGCTTCGCACAAAACCAATCAGCCCCAGCATGCCTGTGCCTAACAGGCCAAGAGTTGATGGTTCAGGTGTGGAGGAGATGGTGCTTCCGGGCGTGATCTGTAAGGTGTAATCCAGAAAGGGCGGACCTTCCCCGAGGTTGCGTGCGTACAGTTGATATGTGCCGAGGAGGAACGTCGGTGTCGCCGCGTTGGGTGTGAACAGCACATTCCCGTAGAGTCGTCCTGGATTATCGCCAATGCTGACTCCGCCAGCAAAGCGCCCCGTGGGGAATGCAAGACTGTCTTCGCTGGTAACGCCATTGATCGTCACCAGCGTAGTGAGATAGAAAGCTGTCTCAGAACCCGGAAGGCAGGCGCTGATGATGTTTGGTGGGCAAGTACTCTCATTGCCGGGAGGCGAGGCAGGGAGGGAGAAGGTAAGATCGAGGCCGTTGCCGGTCACGACAAAGTCGTCGATCCCATCGGCTCGGGCAGTTGAAGGCAAAATGAAGGCAGAGCAGAGAAGAAAAGGTAAAACAAGACCTTTCATCGGTAGGGCCATCCTTCCGTAGGTCTAAATCAAGGTAAGGATGGGCCGCCCTGAGAGTATTGTCAAGCCAATCTTATTTCAGCCGCGAGCCGACAGCGATCTCTTCGCCGAAGGTCGCAAGCACCGGTTTGCCGTCTTCGCCGTGCGATGCGGCGAGGAGCATGCCGTGCGATTCGAGGCCGCGCATCTTGCGCGGGGCGAGGTTGGCGATGACGACGATTTTTTTGCCGAGGAGTTCTTCGGGGTGTACCACTCGGCGATGCCGGAGAGGATCTGGCGCTTCTCGTAGCCGAGATCGACCTCGAGGCGGAGGAGTTTGTCGGCTTTCGGGATGCGTTCGGCGACGGTGATCTGGGCGACGCGAAGGTCGATCTTGACGAAGTCGTCGATGGCGATCTGCGGAGTGTCGGGCGCAGTGCCGGAGATGTTCGACTGCGCGGCAGAGTTGGCGAAGATGCCCGAGGCGGGGGCTTGGGTGTGCGAGGGCGTGCTGGTGCGCTCGGTGCTTATCGCGTGGCTTCCACCGACGGTGGTGCCGGGGGCGGCTTCGGCGAGGTAGGAGGTGCGAGGGGCGGCGGCGGGATCGGTTGGGTCGATTGGGGCGGCGGAGGTGTGGGTGGTGGTCTCGTCGACAAACTTGGAGGGCTTCGGGTGCTCGGGCTTCTGAGAAGTAGAGTTGGGATTTTCCATGTCAATCATGATCTGCGCGAGTCCTTTGTCTGCTCGGGGGAAGATGGGGGCAAGGGGGCCTAATTCTGTCTCTGTCCATTTGGGTTCGGTTCCCGGGAGTCTTTCGGAGGGAATTCCTAGCTGAGCGAATACCTTAGCCGCTGTGAATGGCAGAACTGGCTCAATAAAACTGGTAACTATTCGAATGGATTCGAGCGCAGTGTACAAAACATCTCTTAGCTCTTCAGTTTGCGAGTCATCTGCGGCGATTTTCCATGGTGCCGAAGCCGTGATGTATTGATCTGCCGCGCGGATCATGTTCGACACATTATGAAGAACACTGGAAAAATCATATTCCTGATAGTTGTTCGGGATCGCGGCGTTACCCAGTAGGATTCCGGAACCAACATGTCCGTCCATTTTCCCAAATGGAATGCGACCGTCGAAGTACTTTTGAACCATGCTCAATGTGCGGCTGACTAGGTTGCCGTAGCCGTTTGCGAGATCCGCGTTGTACCGGGTGATCATTGCGTCGAAGCTGAAGCTGCCGTCTTGCCCGAAGGGAATCTCGCGGAGAAGGAAGTAACGGAGAACATCGGCGGCGAAGAGGTCTTGTTCCTTCTTCGTGCTGTCTGGGAACTGCTTCTTGTAGACTTCGGTGCCGAAGGCGTCGAGGATGGTCTCGGTGCGAACGATGTTGCCTTTGGACTTCGACATCTTGCTGTCGTCGAAGAGCAGCCAGCCGTGGGCGGTGACGGCTTTGGGCAGCATCTTGCGATTCCACTCGTCCTGCGCGATCTCGCTTGGTTTGAGCGCGAGGAGGAAGGCGGGCCAGTAGATGCAGTGCTGGCGGGTGATCTCCTTGGCCATGAGGTGGAGGTCGGCGGGCCAGTAGCGCTCGAACTTTGCGATGTCTTCGGGGGCGTCGCTGCCATAGCCGATGGCGGTCATGTAGTTGGCGAGGGCGTCCAGCCAGACGTAGATGACGTGTTTTTGCTGCGTCTCGGAGGCGGCGGGCTCGGGGACGGGGATGCCCCAGGTGAAGCTGGAACGGGAGACCGAGAGATCGCGAAGATTGCCGGGGACATAGGACTTGCCCTGCGCCGAAAGGGCGATGACTTCGTCGCGATCGGTGGCTTCAGCGACGTTGCCGCGAAGGAAGCTGAGGATCTCGTTCTTGCGGGAATCGGGCTGGATGTGGAAGGTGTCGGACTCGATGAGGTCGATGAGGGGGAGCTGATATTGGCTGAGGCGGAAGAAGAAGTTCTCTTCAGTGACGGTCTCGGTGGGCTTGCCGTCGGGGCCGAGGACGCCCGGAGGTCCATCGACGAAGATCTCCTCCCCGATGGAGTATTGGCCGGTGTAGGAGCTGAGGTAGATCTGCCCGCGCTGGTGGAGGTCGGCGAAGAGACGCTGGGCGCCGCGCTGGTGGCGGGGTTCGGTGGTGCGGATGTAGTCGTCATAGGTAAGGCCCATGCGGTCCCAGAGGGTGCGGAACTCGGCGGAGACCTGGTCGGTGAACTGCTGGGGCGGAATGCCGGCTGCTGCGGCGCTGCGCTCGATCTTCTGGCCGTGCTCGTCGGTACCTGTGAGGAAGAAGGTGTCTTCCCCAAGCAGGCGATGGCGGCGCGCGACGACGTCGGCCGCAATGGTCGAGTACGCATGGCCGATGTGGGGGCGTGCGTTGACGTAGTAGATAGGGGTAGTGAGATAGAACTTTTGCTCGGGCATGGGCCAGAGCCCAGTTTAGCAGGGTGGCGAGGGCTGTCTCCTGCCGGCAATCGCATTCACGAGGCCGCCGCCCAAAAATAAATCTCGAAAAGTTGGCGTATCTTTCGCAGCTGAAAAGATCACTGCTGAAACACCACGTTCACCACGCAGATCACCACAGTCACACCATCAAAAAACCACGTCCAGAACAGGTTTTTTGCCAAAAACCCCGCAAAAGCCCCGCTCCACCACAGATTTAAAAATCAGGGGAAAGTCTACCGATCCGGATGGGTCGCCTCGGCGAAAGCAGGTGGAGTCTGCTCGGCGGGAGACTGAGCAGGCTGGCTTTCGGCGGCTTGAGCGATGCGGGCGAGGTTGAGGTGCTGCTCCATGGAGCGGCGAGCCTGCGCGGGGTTGTGGGAGCGGATGGCGCGATAGATCTCGCGGTGCATCTCGGAGGATTCTTTTAGATCTACGGCGTTTTGGATGGTCTTGCTGCGGATCTCATAGAGATTGGCGATAAGCGTCTCCATGATGGCGGCCAGGATGGGGTTGGCTGCTGCGCGGGCGATGGCGCGATGGAAGCGGACGTCATGGATGAGGTACTCGTGGGGATCGTCGAGCGCGGCGTACATCTCGGCGACCTCTTCGGCCAGCTCTGTGACCTGTTCCTCGGTGGCGCGTTCGGCGGCGAGAGCGGCGAGGTTGGATTCAATGATGATGCGGGCTTCGAACATCTGTCCGGGAAGGAAGCCGTGGAGAGCACCGAGGACAGAGAAAGAGCTGGAGTCGAACGAAGGGGGCCCGGAGGCGACGAAGGTGCCTGCGCCGTGACGGCTTTTGAGGACCCCCATGGCTGCGAGAAAGCCGATGCCGGAGCGCAGACTGGAGCGGCTGATCTTGAGCTGGCGGGCCAGGTCGCGCTCCGGGGGAGACGGTCGCCGGGCCGAACCTCTCCTGAGCTGATGAGCGAGCGGATGTGTTCAACGACCTGCATGGTGAGGTGGCTGTGGCTGGAGACGTCGTCGAACTGTTCTTTGGCCTCTTTTTTCATGCTGAACGAAGCTCCCTTGCGCCTGATTTGATGAAGGGTAACACGGCTGTGTGGCGCGTGTTCCAGTGGATCAAGAAGAGGAGCGATACGTTTCTGACTCTGTTCGAAGCTGCTGGTTTTTGTGACCTAGAAGACTGGATTCAGGCGGTTTGTCGGCCGCCGAGACGTGGCACCAAAAGCTGGAAGATCAAGAGGGCGGTGACGTAGGCTAGGCCTCCCATGGTGAAGATCAGCAGAGGGTGGAGGGAGAAGTAGTGAGAGACAAGCCAGGTGAAGCACGCGCCGCCGAGGGCTCCGGCAGCGCCACCGATGCCGACGACGGTGCTGACGCTGGTCGAGGGAAACATGTCTGTTGGCGTGGAGAAGAGGTTGGCAGACCAGCCTTGATGCGCGGCGGTGGCGAGACAGAAGAGCGCGATAGCGGGCCAGGCGTTGTATGGGGAGATGGAGTGCATGTGCGGGACGAGCATGATGGGAAGAACGCAAAGGGCACAGATGAGAAGGGCGAACTTGCGACCGGAGTTGACGCTGTGGCCGTGTTTCATGCGGAAGCCGGAGAGCCAGCCACCGGCGATGGAACCGATGCTCGCGGCGGTGTAGATGACGATCAACGGATACTTTACGTGGCTCAGGTTGAGGCCGTAGTTATCGTTGAGGAACTTAGGGAGATAGAAGAGATAGAACCACCAGATGGGGTCCGTGATGCCTTTGGCGATGCAGAAGGCCCAAAAGCCGCGGTGGCGGAGGAGGATCGGGTAGATGGAGCCGCCCTGGGTAATGGGGGCCAGGTCAGCCTGGGTCTGGGTGGCGGCGCGGCGGAGTTTGTTGTAAGGAAAAAAGCCAGATGACCGCCCAGACGAGCCCCATGGAGCCGGTACAGATAAAGGCTGCGTGCCATCCCCAACGGGCGGCGACAGCTGCGATGAGAACTGGTGCGATAAAGGCGGAGGCGTTGGAGCCAGAGTTGAAGAGTCCGGTGGCGAGAGCGCGCTCTTCGGAGGGGAACCATTCGGTGGTGGCCTTGATGGCGGCGGGGAAGTTGCCGGATTCGCCGAGGCCGAGGAAGACGCGGGCGATACAGAAGCCGGCAACGCTGGCCACCATGGAGTGGCTGATCGAGGCACAACCCCAGATCAGGATGGCGAGGGCGTATCCGGTTTTGGTTCCGAGCTTGTCGATGATGCGGCCGGCGAAGAGGAAGCCCACGCCATAGGCGATCTGGAAGCAGATGAGGACTCGGCCGTAGTTGATGTTGTAGGCGGTCTGATGAGCGGCATCGACGCCAGGAATCCAACCCATGAAGTCGAGATGAAGGAGCGGCTCGATCAGAGAGAAGACCGAGCGGTCCATGTAGTTAATGGTGGTGGCGAGGAAGAGAAGACCGCATACGAGCCAGCGGACGTTGGACTTCTCCGGGGCGGCGGTGGTGAAGCCCGAGTCAGGGAGGCTGGCAGTGTTGATCGACATTAGTTGCAACTCCAGCGTAAATGTTGGTCTGACGAATGCCCCGGATTGAGCCTGATGCGGCAGATTCGGGGCAAGGGGTGTCGAGGATGAGGATAGTCTGTGCCGGGCAGTAGGTGTCAAGAGCCATCTCCGATGATCTGGAAAGAACATTTTTGATTACAAAATGAATGCGTCGGAGTGTTCGCAAATGAAGGAAGGTGGGCGACCGGGTTTTGAGGACGGTCCATTTGTAGAGTTCAAGCTCAAGAATGCTGAGGGCGCTTTGCCGGGAAGGAAGTTGGGCATGGGAGATGCGAGATGGAGCACGATATCATCGCTGACGTGACTAAGGATTTCAGGACGAATGAGGTTGAAGTTGCCCAGATGATGGCGCGGGTGCAGACGGGCGATGTTCGTGCTCTGGCTCGGGCCTTATCTCTCGTGGAGGATGGCGGGGGAGCGGAGGTGCTTGCGGCTTGCCGGGAGTTTGTGGGCAGAGCGCTGCGGGTGGGAGTAACGGGGCCTCCCGGGGCGGGGAAGAGCACGCTGGTGGACCAGATGGTGAGGTGGCTTCGGCAGGAGGGGCAGAGGGTGGGGGTGGTGGCGGTCGATCCGTCGAGTCCTTACACGGGTGGGGCGTTGCTGGGGGACAGGATTCGGATGCAGGCCTTTGCCGGGGATGATGGCGTGTTTATTCGCAGCATGGCTTCGCGTGGGGCGATGGGAGGCGTTGCGCGTGCGGCTGCTGATGTCTGCCTGGTGATGGAGGCCGCGGGGCGGGGAACAATCGTCATTGAGACGGTGGGTGTGGGACAGGATGAGGTGGATGTGGTTGGCCTGGCGGATGTTACGGTGCTGGTGCTTGTACCCGGAATGGGCGATGAGGTGCAGAGTCTGAAGGCTGGCGTGATGGAGGTCGCGGATGTGTTTGTTGTGAACAAGAGCGACCGTGGAGGCGCGGAGCTGGTGGAGCAGGAGATTGTTGCGATGCAGGGTTTGGCGCTTGCGCGGGGTGAGTGGGTACCTCCTGTTGTGCGGACGGTCGCGACGACGGGGAGGGGTGCAGGAGTTGATGGAAACGGTGAGACGATGTGCAGTGGAGAAGGGTTCGCGAAGAATAATGATCGAGGACTCTGCTCGGGCGGATTTGATGGGGCAGAGCGGGCTGCGGCTGGATCATCTGGGTGTCGCGGTGAAGAGCATTGCGGGGGCGCGTGGATTTTATGAGGCGCTGGGGTTGGTGGTGAGTCATGAAGAGACCGTGGAGCATGAGCAGGTGAAGACGGCGATGTTGCCGCTGGGAGAAAGCCGGATCGAGTTGTTGGAGGCGACCGAGGCAGATTCCACGATTGGGAGATTTTTAGCGAAGCGAGGTGAAGGACTGCATCATATCGCTGTCCATGTGGATGGGATCGACGCGATGTTTGCGCGGCTGACAAAGCAAGGGGTGAAGTTGGCGAGCGATGCGGTGAGAGTGGGTGCCGGGGGCATCGCTATTTCTTTGTGCATCCGGCCAGCACGGGGGCGTGCTACTGGAGATTGTTGGAGACGCTGTCGAGCCGCGGGAGGCTCGGGCGTAATGCGGTTTCTGATGATTCATACGGCGGGTGGAGAGGGAAGCGTTGCGCTGGCGGATAGTGAGATGGCGCCAGCGATCGTTGCGGCTGAGGTGTTGCCGGGAAGGAGTTCGTCGGAGCTGCTGGTCCCGACTGTGCGGCGGCTGATGGCGGCGAGTGGATGGCTGTCGAGCGAGTTGGCGGCCGTCGTAGTGGTGCACGGACCGGGATCGTTTACAGGGGTACGTGTGGGGGTGAGTGCGGCGAAGGGGCTGAGCGAGGCCTGGGCTGTGCCGTTGATTGCGTTGTCGCGACTGGCGCTGCTTGCTGGCGCCGTCGATGGCGGGGAGCAGATGGTGCATGCAGTTCTGGATGCCGGTCGGGGGAGTTTTATTACGGGGAGTATATGGGGAAGAGATGCGTGCGGGAGACCCTGGTAAGCGCGCAGGATGTGAGAGTCGCGGCTTCGGGCGGGCTGGTGGTGGTGTGTGAATTGAAGGTGGCGGAGGCTTTGCCGGAGTTGGGTCCGAAGTTGGTGGATGAGCCGTTGGCTGGGGATGCTCTGCCGTTTGCGGTAGAGCGGGTTGTGTCGGGGCGATTTGAGGATGCGGCTGCGCTGGATGCGAATTATCTGAGACGAACAGACGCAGAGATATTTGCTAAGCCTGTTGCTCCGCGAGCCGTTGGATGAGTTTCGCCAAGTATCGGATTCGCGCGGGTCGGACTGAGGATCTTATTGGTGTGATGCTGCTTGAGAGGGCCACGCCTGAGGCTCCGCATTGGGCAGAGTCGGCGTATGCGGCGATTGTGAATGTGGATGGAAGCGTTGAGGTTGCGGTGAGGCGGTGCTTGTACGTTGCGGAGTCAGAGGCTGGGTTGTTGGGTTTTGCCGTCGGGAAGCTTCTTGTTTCTGGCGCAGTGAGGCTGGCGGAGCTTGAAAGCGTGGCGGTGAATGCGTTGGCGCGACGAATGGGTCTGGGACGGGCATTGTGCGCGGCGGTGATCCGTTGGTGCAGCGAGGAGGGTGGGGAGGAGATGGAACTCGAGGTGAGGGCGGGGAGTGCAGGGGCAGTTGCGCTTTATAGTGGGTTAGGGTTCGCCGTCGTTGGACAGCGCGATAACTACTACCGCGATCCGACAGAGGATGCGTTGCTGATGCAGTTGAGGTTAGCGGTAGACAAGTAATCCACATTGCCGGTGTTGATTGAGCTGTGATAGCTTGTCGGCCATCAGTGCGAATGTCGTCTGTTGCTGGAGGTACTCTCACGTGCAAACTGGCAAGTTCACCGAGCTGCCCCATCCTGCGTCGTTTCCTTCCATTCAACAACTAATGCAAGAACATAGCCTTTACGATCGCAGGCTGGACACGCTGCGGTCCAAGTTATTTCTTACCGATTCGGAACAGTTGGAAGAGGTGAGACTGAAGAAGCTGAAGCTCAGTTTGAAGGATGAGATCGAGCGGCTTCGACGCTTGGGGGTCTCCTGAGGCCAAGCCGCAAGGTTTGATGGCAGGGAATCAAAGGCCAGAGTGACGCTGCGCTCAGGTCTGAGGTGTGCGTGGCCTTATAATCGAGTCACTTATGGTGCGAGACGGGTTTTTCTATGCCTTAGGGCTTGGGTTTGTGGCGGCGGCGCTTTGGTATCTAAATATGCCGATTGCGTTGGTGGCGCTGCCGGTGATTCTGGCGGTCTTCTTTTTGTGGTTTTTTCGTGATCCGAACAGAACGATTCCGCAGGCGCCGGGACAGATTGTGTCTCCTGGGGACGGTGTAGTTACAGAAGCTGAGTGGATCGAGACCATTAGCGGGAGCCGATTGCGGCTTAGCATCTTTTTAAATGTTTTTGATGTACATGTGAACCGGTCGCCGGTGGGCGGAGTCGTGAAGGTGTGCGAGTTTCGCAAGGGCGAATTCATGAATGCGATGAAGCCGGAGTCGGTGTTGAACAATGAGCAGACTCTGATTACGATCGACGCCGGTGGCTATGAAGTCAGCTTCAAACAGATAGCAGGTCTGCTGGCTCGGCGTATTGTCTGCAACCTGAAAGTAGGTGACCGCGTGGAGCGTGGACAGAGGATCGGCCTCATCAAATTTGGGTCGCGGGTGGATGTGCTGATGCCGGCGGCGGCGAATCTGAAGGTGAAGACAGGGGCTCGCGTGAAGGGTGGGTCGACCGTGCTGGCCGTGCTTCCCGAGCAGTCGCTAATTGACGCAACCGCAGTGGTGGCCTAATGGAGGATTCGCAGATCGGGACCGACGAGAAGGTGAGGCGTCAACCTAGTCGGGGGATGTACGTGCTGCCGTCGCTATTTACAGCGGGAAACATGGCCGCTGGATACTACGCAATTACGCAGAGTATTCAGGGGTCGGTGACGGATCAGAGCCACTTCGATCGAGCTGCGCTGGCGCTTGGGATTGCCGTCTTGTTCGATGGTCTCGATGGCATCATCGCACGGCTGACCCACACGACGAGCGACTTTGGAAAAGAGCTCGACTCGCTGGCGGACGTGATTACCTTTGGTGTGGCGCCGAGTCTGCTGGCGTATATCTGGGGTTTCCGGATGCTACCGTTGATGGCACATCCGGAGGCGCGACAGCAAATTGTGCATATCGGGGTATTTGTCTGCTTCATCTTTTTGATATGCGGCGCCAGTCGGCTGGCGAGATTTAATATCAGCATCAATCCGCAGCCTCGCAACCCGGGGCGGCCGGGCAAGAAGTATTTTGTCGGCATGCCGATTCCGGCAGGCGCGGGCGTGATCAGCTCGGTGATTCATTTTCAGCATGGATCGCCGATCGACAGTCCATGGATAGCGCTGGTGTGGCTTTGTCTCCTGCTATTCACCAGCTTCTTGATGGTGAGCAACTGGCGGTTCTGGAGTGCGAAGGAGATCACGCTTGGTAAGCGTCATCCGTTTCAACTGGTGGCAGTGATAGCGTTTGTAGGAGCGCTGATTGTGCTCTATTCGGAGTACATGTTGATCATCCTGGCAATGGCGTATCTGGTGTCTGGCGTGGTGGCTCGGCTTGCGTACTCTTGGGGTAGAGAGCGGCGGCACTCCGCTGTGTAGTCAGTGGTGCGCAATGAACAGATAAGATAATAATCTGGCGCTCAGACCTTATGTCTCGACGACTTTCAGGAAAATATGGCAGAAAGAATGTATCGAATCGGGATCGTAGGGGCGTCTTCGCTCGCGGGGAAAGAGCTGAGCGAGGAATTGGGCGAGTCGTCGCTGGGGGCATCGGACTTCGTACTGCTCGACGAAGAAGAAGCCGCAGGACAAGTGACTGCCGCTGGCGATGAGGTTGCTTTCATACAACGGTTGGAGGCATCTTCCTTCGATCGAATGGACTTTGTTTTTTTGCGGGCAGTGCAGCGGTGACGAAGAAGTATTGGCAGGCCGCACGCCGCGCGGGGCGAGCATTGTCGACCTGACGTATGCGTTGGAAGGCGAGAAGGATGTTCTGGTGCGGGCGCCGTGGGTGGCTGAGGTGCTTGCAGATAAGAGCGAGCGCGGTGGCGTGGAGCCAGATTTGAAGACGCCTGCTCTTGTAGCTGCGCATCCGGTCGCTGTGATGCTTGCCCTGGTCGCTGGAAGACTTCAGGCGAAGATGGCTCTGAAGAGCGTTGCTGCGACGGTTATGGAACCGGCGTCGGAGTATGGCCGCGCCGCGATGGACGAGTTGCATCAGCAGACCGTTACTCTACTTTCGTTTCAAACGCTGCCACGGGAACAGTACGATGCGCAGGTGGCATTTAATTTGTTGCCTTCGCTGGGTGATGCCGCGAAGGTGAAGTTGAGCACCACGCAACGGCGCATCGGCCAACACTATGCTGGGCTTGCTGACTTGCTGCTACCTGAGCTGGCACTGCTGGTCATTCAGGCTCCGGTGTTTCATGGATATGTCGTTTCGATGCTGGTGGATCTCGATGCTGAAGCGACGCAGGAGGAAGTAGAGTCAGCCCTTGTCGGGGAACATATAGACGTCGTAAATGAGGGCTCCGACCCGCCGAGCAACCTGAGTGCGGCAGGGCAGGAAGACATCATGGTACGAGTGAACGGAGACTTCGGTCAGAGTGCGCGAGGAAGACGCTTCTGGCTTTGGCTCGCTGCGGACAACCTGAAGCTTGCTGCGCTGAACGCGATTGCATGCGGCGCGGAACTTCGCAGGTTGCGTCCCCGCGGCAAGGTGCAGTAGGTTCGGTGTGGCCACTTTTTTGAATGGCAAGTGAAAGGACTGGAAGGCTCAATGACGGAGATGGAGATGCGCATCGGGATTGATCTTGGTGGGACAAAAATCGAGGCACTCGCTATCGATGATCGCGGTACAGAGTTGGCTCGGCATCGTGTCGATACTCCGCGGGACGATTATGAAGCGACGGTCAAGGCAATTGTTGCGCTGGTTCACCGCCTAGAGACGGAGACTGGAAAGACAGGCACTGTGGGTGCCGGTATTCCAGGTACCATCTCGAGAATTACCGGGCTAGTTAAAAACGCCAATTCAACGTGGTTGAATGGCAA
Organism: Tunturiibacter gelidiferens; assembly: GCF_051013345.1. Lineage (GTDB taxonomy): Bacteria > Acidobacteriota > Terriglobia > Terriglobales > Acidobacteriaceae > Edaphobacter > Edaphobacter gelidiferens_A. The sequence goes on along the minus strand of NZ_CP132939.1, from coordinate 6,236,184 downwards.
ACCATTTCATAGAGATCTGATCGCGACGCTTGGTCGCGAAGTACGGGTCGCCAACGATGCAAATTGCCTTGCGGTATCAGAGGCAACAGACGGCGCGGCCGCCGGTGTGCGTTTTGTGTATGGCGTCATTCTAGGTACCGGATGTGGAGGCGGAGTCGCCTTGGAGGGGCGTGTCCACGACGGGCCGAATGGAGTTGCGGGCGAATGGGGTCACAATCCGCTGCCGTGGCCGAAGCCGGAGGAATCCCCTGGACCCGCCTGCTACTGCGGGAAGAGAGGGTGCATGGAGATGTGGGTCTCGGGCACGGGAATTGCGCGGGATTACAAAAATGTGACCGGCAGAGCGCGGACTACGCGCGAGATAATTGCTGACTTCGCCGCGGGAGATCGGGTGGCCGCGGAGACCGTGGAGCGGTTCGAAGATCGCTTAGCGCGCGGTTTGGCTAACGTGATCAACATACTGGATCCAGATGTCATTGTGGTTGGTGGGGGGTATCAAGAGTGGAGCATATCTACGAGGCACTGCCTAAGTTGCTGCCGAAATATGTCTTTGGAGGGGAGGCATCCACGCCCGTAGTGAAAGCAAAATATGGAGACTCCAGTGGTGTCCGCGGCGCGGCGTGGCTTTGGCCTAATAAGCGAATTTGATAGGATGCGAGTCAGCAAATGCTATGCGATACTTAAAACAAAGCCGCTGATTCGATCATCGATCTCAGTGCGCCGGTATTTGCGATTTGACTACTGGCGAAGTGGAATAGCCTCTGCTTGCAAGTAAAAGCCGGGATGGCGGAACTGGCAGACGCAGCGGACTCAAAATCCGCCGAGGGCAACCTCGTGGGGGTTCGACCCCCTCCCGGCACCATAATGAAAGAAGTGTAAGTCGAGTTAAATTATGGGTTTAGAGCGGACGAATCGTGGCAGCGAATTCGCCGCGATCCACTCGAAAATCGCTGTACCGCTCGCCCTTCGGTACAATTTCGGTACACTGCCAGTCTCAGGAAACTGTACCGGAGACATATGGCAACCCTCGTAAAGACACCATCTTCCACCTGGAAAGCAGTCATTCGTAAGGCGGGATGGCCCACAACGGCAAAGACGTTCCGCACAAAGCGGGATGCTGAAGATTGGTCACGGCGTCCCGAAGATGAAATGGGTTCGGGGTGCCTATATTCAGGGGCTACCGCAGACCGCATGACTGTTGAGGTCGCACTCAGCGCTATTTCGCCGAGATCGTTCCGACCAAGCGACCAACATCTCAGATTGCAGATATAAAAGCGCGCGACAATCCTGACTAAGCATCAAGGCAAATACTCGTAGCTGCCCTAACGCCTGAGATTGTGGCGAAGTTTCGTGATGCGCGTTTGGCAGGTGATGACCGCAAGAACCTGAAGGTAAACCACAGCCGCGAGCAAACAATACATTTCGACTGGATCTTGCGCTTCTGGGCCATCTTTTCACCGTGGCAAGCAAGGAATGGGGCGTAGGTCTCCCTCGAATCCGGTAATGAACATACGAAGACCAGCTCCAGGTTCGGGACGCAACCGTCGAATAACGGCAGAAAAGGAACACAGCATTCTGGCACTGTTGATCGGCATTCCAACCCGATGCTCGGTTGGATCGTACCGGACACAGCAGAGATCAGATCAGAAGATGTACACATGGATAGTGAACGTCAAGCGCAGGATGATTTCGGCAGAACTGAAACAAACAAAAACGGCTATCAGGACCGAAAACATCCCTTGGCAGGAAAAACGCTCACGGTTATCAGAGGCTGTTGCGCGATCTGTTATGGAGCAAAGGGTCGTGAAATCTGAAGTAATGCGTGACCGTCTGAGCCAGAAGGCTTTGACTTATCAGGAGTGGGTCATTCGCGAGGCTCAAGCTGGCGACCTAGCCGCCGCATCTCAGATCCGAGGTTGGCGCTACACGGATCAACGGAATGTGAATACAGCCGACTTGCAGGAAGTTGATTGCTGGCGGTGATCGATGATCACAGGATAACAGTGGGATAAGTTCTGGATACGTTAGATATCATGCGCTGTTCAGCGTCTCTGGACCGTTATTGCGAACATTCCCAACTAGCCTATTCGCCGGCGTCATCGTCATCCCATCTGACTCATATCCCCATCGTCCCGGTTATGCTCAACGGCCACGGCCCGTACGAGTTCATGCTCGATAGCCGGTTATTCGTCCATGTGAAAGGACGATTAATAAACAGAAGCCGGCCTTACCGGGAGTAATCACATCCCTATCGATACGTCATGCGCTCAAGGTCCGGAGGATAGCGGTCGCCCTCGACGGTAATCTTCGCGGTCGCGCTATCCAGTTCCTGAAGATCGTTCGCTGTCAGTTCGACGAGAGTCGACCCGATGTTCTCCTCCAGTCGGTGCAGTTTTGTAGTGCCTGGAATGGGGACGATCCAAGGTTTCTGGGCAAGCAGCCAGGCGAGAGCGATCTGAGCGGGGGCGCGTGTTTCTGCGCCGCGAATGTTTGAATAATATCCACCAAACCACGATTCGCCTTTATAGACTGCGGAGAGAACCGTGGGAACGTGCCACGGTTGTCGCCCGCATCGAACTTCGTGTTCTCCGTAATTGTTCCGGCGAGATAGCCTTTTCCCAGAGGGCTGTAAGGAACGAGACCGATGCCCAGTTCCTCCAGCGTCGGGATAATCTCTTCCTCGGGACGTTTCCACCATAGCGAATACTCGCTCTGCAGCGCGGTAACCGGCTGAACTGCATGTGCTCGTCGGATGGTCTGCGCGCCGGCTTCAGAGAGCCCAAAATGTTTGACCTTACCCTGCTGGATCAGATCACGTACCGCTCCGGCAACCTCTTCAATCGGCACATCTGGGTCAACGCGGTGCTGATAGAGTAAGTCGATCGCGTCGACTCGGAGTCTCTTGAGTGAACCTTCTACGGTAAGCCGGACGTATTCAGGGCGGCTACACAACCCCTGCGACTTGGAGTCTGCCTCCGGCCCAAAGTCGAAGCCAAACTTGGTTGCGAGGACCACCTGGTCCCGCAACGGGGCAAGCGCTTCGCCAACAAGTTCTTCGTTCACGAACGGACCGTACACCTGAGCCGTGTCGAAAAAGGTGATGCCAAGTTCGACAGATGTTCGAAGGAGCGCAATCATCTCCTCTTTAGTTGCCGCGACTTCTCCGTGACCAGCGCTCATGCGCATGCACCCCAGCCCGATAGCTGAGACCTCGAGCCCACTACTTCCTAGCACTCTTGTTTGCATTGTGTTCTTCTCCCCGGGGCTACCGGTACCGCCCGTCCTTCAGCTCTTGATGGGTTCGATCTTCACTGTTGCGGAACGGCTAGCGATTGCACGCGAACGGAACCCGTAAATCGTTTGGGGGAGCCGGTAATAACGTTTTGCGCAGCGGTCGGCGTGATCGTGATCTGCGGAGCGCTCGTCTGGGCAGCAGTAACGTCATTCATCACTGCAGAAGCCAGCAAGAGTGCTGAAACGGTAATCGCGTTTCGCATGTTCAAACCTTTCCTCCTATTTATTCAAAGGTAGTGAGGTTAGCTGTGTCGCCGCTTTCCCGATCCTGCCAATTCTTTGCACGATCCTGTCTGCTTCTTGGATTTCGTGCACATGTTTGGTTGCCTGGAGTTACGCTATTTTTGGAGGCAAAGGATGCTGAAGCCAAAAAGAGACGCGGGATCGCCAGATTTGGCCGTGGTCGAAATGAGACGCTCCCTTGCGCAAAGAATTAGAGAGCTTGCACAGAAGCCTGGAGAACATCTGACGCCGATTCCGGGACTGTCGCTCTATCACCGGACGAGTCCAACCCATTGCTTCCGGGCTTCATATGAGCCGGGTCTAAGCATCTTTGCCCAGGGACGGAAGCGCATCCTGCTCGGCGGAACGGAGTACCTATGCGACAGCTCCTCGTTCCTGCTCTCGTCCATTGACGTATCCGAACAACTAAACGACCATCGCGTGCAGGCGCTTGCATTGAAAACGATTTGATTTTCAGCCCTTAACTAATGTCGCGCGCGCCCGCGCGCGTACTGCTCCGCTAATAATTAATACCGTTTATTTTCAGTGACTTAGGAGCCAAAAAAGGGAAACTTATCCCGCGCGGGATATGGATTGAATTTCGTTTGATTGACTGGAGGCAAATTCAGATGCAGTCAGTTATCCGCGTTCTCTCACGCTGGTCACCTCGGTTGCCCAAAATAAGGCATTTTCAACCGCACTAGAGACTTACCGCTCCGGACTTCGCGCCCACCGGAGAAGATCCAGAGCTAGTCAAAGAGGCTATCGACGGGGCTGCGGAAGGACTCGTTTAACCGCAAGATATGCGGACTCGGCTAAGAAAATGGTGTAGAAACCAAGGACAATAATTGCAGATACTGATCGCTTAATAATGGCGTGCTCCAGCCCCGATCCTGCTCATTGGGGAATCGTTCTTAGTACTGAAAATCCTGCCAGTGATCGTGAGCTTCCTGTTCGTCGCAGTGATAGCCCCAATAGTCCTTTATACCAGTCTTCTGTGAAGAACCTCCTGAGACATTCCGTACTTTTCACGCAGCCTTACGATCTTGGCACCGAATGTCTGCTGAATGGTCACAACTCAGGATCACTTCTGGAGTGGTTTTGCGCCATAGCCCATAGGCCAAGTTTTAAAACGTCAGGAATGCAGCGGCCAACAGAGGAAGTCTGTCGGCCCACGTCTATATATCCCCGTCTGCAACCAACTGATGGCAGACTCTGAAACATTTGCCGCTAGTCAGAGAATTGGAGGCTTACGTAGACTCGGAGTGCATGGCGAAATTGCTTCAAAGGTTCTCCGTAAAGCAAGGCCTATCTAACCCAAGGGGATGCACGGGCGGACCTACCAACGCCACATGGAACGGCAGGAAGCGGAATCTGGATCGTTTCCGCCCTGGCTCTTGAGGCGCCTTAATTTACTCTGACCGCCTTTCGGCGGCCAACTCTTCGGTGATGCGCAGTCTTGATCTTTGCCAGCATCGTCAAGGATGTGAACGTGGTCTCCTACATGACCGTCTTTCTCGAATCCGAACTTTAGAGTTTATCGCCGGAACCAATACTTGAACAGGGTTCTCAGGGATGAGAGCACTGGACGCGCAAAGATGCAGACTCCCACCAGCAGGATAAACAATACGTTGAGGTTCACTCCATCGAGCCAAGATAGATCAAATGCTGGCGGGGGTAGGTCTGGATGTTCCATTACGAAGCAATCGCCTGCTGATACTTCCTTGCCTCTTCCTGGTCGCAGAACCATTCGAACGAGCTCTGACGGAACATCTCCTCTTTGGGTTTGACAGAGTCACGCAGAGAGCAATTTCGGTATCCCATGAATCGCTTCCATCTCTCGATAATAGTCATGCTTCACAACCTCATAAGTCCATTTTTACCGATTGGTTTGTTCAGTCAAGCTGACCATCGCGAGGGACTGCTGACTGCATCATAAATTGCATCCAGATGGCTGTTATACAAACGGAATTCACTTCATAGTCACGGGATAATTTGCTCTTTTTCGACTCCTACGGCAATGAAAATAAGAGGGATTAATCATTTGTGGAGCAGTACGCGCGGGGGATCCATAACAACACGTGAATGGGAGTTTGAACCTAGTCGGCCATATCACAGAGGTTGCAGGAGCAGAGTCTGATTCCTCGCGAAATCTTACCGGTGGGCTTTTGCGCCAGGAGTGCGACGGCCCCAGAACTGATAGCGCGAGCGAGATGTAGTTCCCAACTGTGTAGCCACCAAATCGGAATTCGTCGGGGCGTGAGTGGGGAAGGTGCCAGCTAAGGGCATAGAAGGCAACAAACAGGACGGTCGCTGTGTGGGTTTGCCAGACGTGGGTGCGGGATGCCCGTTGGCATTCGTCCGCCTCGCGTTGGGATGGATCAGATTGACGAATGTTTTCAATCATCATCAAGAGCAAAGCGATGGCGAATACGCCGATGTAAACCCAACGACCCCAATCAATCGTCATGTAAAAGAGCACGCCGGTTGCACATATGGTTAGGGCGGTCATCGAGAGCAATATCTTCAGCAAGGGTCTGCCTGCTTTCCATCTCCAAAGCGTGGCGAATGCCATGATCAATGGCACAAAAGCCACAAACGTGTAGACCAGATATCGACGGGTGTAATGCAACAGCGGATGCTCATAACGAGCCTCGGCACGCTCTTCCTGGAGGGTCAGACCGATCTGCGCTATTTCGCCCTTGCATGGTGCAGGGAGGATTAGCTGTTCGACGTTGTAGCCCAAAGATCCGCAAACCCGCTTTGCGGTGTTTGAGTCGCCATGATGCGTTAGCGTCAACGCCAGCATGCAGAACATGCAGATGAGAGGACATATCAAGACGTTGAGCAAGCGCCGGTTGAGCCCGAATCCAATGGCGAGCGCGGCTAGGACCAATCCGCCGTAGAGTATGGGCGCGTCATGGCTGAGAATGCAGATGGCGACGAAGACTGTCGTGTATGCGCTGATCCACGCGTCACATATTGAACTGCGGAGGAGGGCGAGAATGAGTAGGCCAAGACCACCGAGGAAGATGGTTTCCTTTCGGAAGCCGCTTTGATACTCCAACAACTGAAAGGCCAATGTCGCCGGTGAGACGAGTACCAGTATTGTCCAGAGCTTAGGGCGCAGGCCGCTCAACAAGCGATAGAAAGAGTAAAACATCGCTGCGTAGCACGCGAGCTGCATGATGAGAACGAAGACGTCCGGCGACACGTGCATCATTCGCCCTAGACGAAAAGCTGCTTCGCCAGGTAGCCCTCGACGCACGAAGCCGCCTTGATAGTTGACCAGCCAGTCGCCCATGGACCAGATGTTTCTCTCGCGCATCTGCCTGATTCCGACGAGGATGGTTGCCATGGCCATCACAGTGATGTAGAGAGAAACCCACGGGCGAAATCGTTCAGATGGGCGGAGCCTATTCACGTAATCCTCACAGGTCGCGAGCCAAGCTGAAGCAACGATTGATGCTCGAGAAACTCTAGTCTAATTCAAGTAATCCTCACAGCTCGCGAGCCAAGCTGAAGCAACGATTGATAGTCGAGAAACTGTAGTCTAGCGGAATGCAAGGCGCGAGAAATGATCGGAGATGGTGCTGCGATGGCTCAAGAGTGATCTTGGCTCTGTGAGTGTGTTGGCCTGTGGCGCCAACTGCACTGAAGTTGCCGATAACCCGGCGTTCGAGGAATCGTGCTGGCGATGATCACCCACTGTCCGGGCCACCATTTCCGCTTGGAAAGGCAAGTCTTAAGTTGTCTTGGGCGGTTCGTGGGCAAGTCGCATTCAGCAGAGCAGGGCAGAGCCGCAGAATAGGGTGGCACTCGCTACAGTTTCCGCTACAGTAGTCTATTCCACATGCCTGAATTGGCCTTTAAGCTGTTGAGTTTTTGGAGCACCGAATGGGATTTGAACCCATGAATACTGGTTTTGCAGACCAGCGCGTTAGCCACTTCGCCATCGGTGCCCGTGTTCGCCGCGAAACAGAAGTGTAGCGGCAACCTCGGTCTCACTCTACTCGGGTTGTGCCACCGTACGCAGATACGGCTTCACCGTTTTGTAACCGGGGAAGATCTTATCTGCATCTTCATTGGAGACCGCTCCGGTGATGATGACATCATCGCCTTGCTTCCAGTTGGCTGGTGTCGCCACCTTATGCTTGGTCGTTAGCTGCATCGAGTCAAGCACGCGAATGATCTCATCGAAGTTGCGCCCTGTCGTCATCGGATAAGCAAGCGTCAGTTTGATCCTCTTATCTGGTCCAATCACAAAGACAGTTCGCACCGGCGCGTTGTTCGCCGGCGTCCGTCCTTCTGAACTCTCGCCCGCATCGGCCGCAAGCATGTCATAGAGCTTCGCAATCTTCAACTCGGGATCGCCAATCATTGGATAGGTCACCTTCGCGCCTCCGACCTCTTCAATATCCACCGCCCACTTCTGGTGGTTGACGACCGGGTCCACGCTGAGCCCAATCACCTTGGCGCCGCGCTTTGCGAAGTCGCTCTCCAGGTTCGCTACCGCACCGAGTTCGGTTGTACACACCGGAGTAAAATCCTTCGGGTGCGAGAAGAGAACAGCCCAGTTGTCGCCAATCCAGTCATGGAAATGAATCGTGCCCTGGGTAGTTTCGGCAGTGAAATCGGGAGCAATATCATTGATGCGGAGTGACATGGTCGATTCGCCTTCTTTGGGGTTCACCCAATCTTCCTTTACACAAAATAATTGCGCGTCCAACTTTGACTCGAGTTGCCGGGCTCAACGTAGAAAACCCACCCGGCTCGTTCGCTCTGGGTGGGTATCTGTGCTGCTCGAAGATGTCTGCTTCGATTAGCTCATCCACACACAGGGCTACAGCAACAGCAGCAGAGTGTGGACATCGTGTTGGGCATCATCTTCATAGCTGAATGTTGTGTACCGCAGCCAGCTAAGCTAGCATGAGGCCGGTTTGCCCCATCGCGGTCTTTTCAAACCATACTTCCGAGGAGCCTCTATGTCAAATGACGATCCCATCGCCGCCCCTGCAGCCTTCGCCGCAGACCAGCCCGCGTCCTCTCGCATCTACGACTTCGCTCAGGTGGACGTCTTCGCAGAACGCCCTCTTGAAGGCAACGCACTCGCCATCTTTACGGACGCTCGCGGCCTTTCCACCCACGAGATGCAAGCCCTTGCACGCGAGACGAACCTGAGTGAAACCACCTTCATCTTTCCCCGCGACCCGCAGATCGAGCGCGAACGTGGTATTCAGGTACGCATCTTCCTCACCACCGAAGAGGTTCCCTTCGCTGGCCACCCAACCCTCGGCACCGCCAGCTGGCTCTACTTCAATCATCCAATCTTCCGTGGCGCGGAGCAGATCACTCTTGATCTCGGCATCGGTCCAATCCCGGTTCGCTTCCAGACTCCCCCGCCTCAAGCGATCGGAGTCTTCGGCACCATGCGGCAGAACGATCCCATCTTCGGCGAAGTGATCAGCAGCCCCGACGATCGCACAGCTCTGGCCAACGCGCTCAGCCTCTCCGTCGACGACCTGGACCCGCATCTACCCGCGCAGGTCGTCTCCACCGGCATGGCGTTCTGCATAGTGCCCTTGCGATCGCTCGAGGTCGCGAGCCGGCTCCGTATTACTGCGCAAAACTCCCGTCCATTTCTTGACCGAGTCGGCGCCAAATTTTTTCACTGCATTACTCCTGCTAATGAGAACTCAACAGCGCAATGGCACGCACGCATGCAGTTCGACTCGGGTGAAGATCCTGCGACCGGCTCTGCCTCTGGTTGCACGATCGCCTACCTCGTCCGTCATGGCCTCATTGCGACTGGACAGCAGATCATCATTGAACAGGGAATCGAGATGTTTCGTCCTAGTCGCATTCATGTCAGTGCGTCAGAGGAAAACGGAATCGTCACAAAAGTGTTCGTCGGCGGCCGCACCATTCCTGTTGCAATGGGACGCTTTTTCCTGCCGTGATGCACTCGATTTCAACAGGGGCCCGTCGTGAATCGTCAATGAATACGGCGCCTTCCGCGCGTCGGTGGATGTGCAAGCTCTAATATTGTCAGTCTTCGCTCAAACTTCGCCGCTTGCCAAGTGACCGGCTCGTTCGTACTGTTGGAAAGCGTTGACGACGACCTTGCATGGAATATGTAGCGTTGTTGGAGATGAGTGCTTTCGCCTGTTATCTGACAATTTGAGTTGAGAGAAGCTCGACTGCCTCGCAGTCGCGACTCCCAGCGCAGTCTCGCTGTCTGCACACGCAGTGAGGCCGATGCGGCATCCCCGTCGTCGGCACTCACAGTATCCGCAACAGAAGGATCTCTTGCGTTCCTGGAGTCGCGTGGCAACCTGCGGCGGCCGACAGCCTCTCTCGCACCCCGCGGTTCGGCAGCTTAGCTCGCTGGACAGTTGGCCCTGATCCCGAGTGGAGAAGACAGGAGAGCCTTGCTCATTCCGTCTTCTCCGCTCCGGGAGCAGCGGACCCACTACGCGCCGAAGAGCCGCATCCGGCTGGACCACGGGGAAGTTTTAAACATCACCAGACTAGCGGACCTGCAAACCAGCAGACACGCCAGACTGGCCCATCAGCCGCGAGCCACCAGAAGGTGGTGTCCGGCAGAAGCGAGACTGCATGCGACCCAAGAAGACGATTCTCTGTGTAGATGACAACGAACAAGTACTCTCCGTCCGCACCTTCCTGCTCGAAACCCGTGGCTATCGGGTCGTCGCTGCCCACAGCGCACAGCAGGCGCTGACCATCCTCGATCAATATCTCCCCGGCACGCTGGATCTCATCCTCTGCGATCTCATCATGCCGCAGATGGACGGCAACGAGTTGGTCCGCCGCGCCAAACAACTCCATCCCGGTTTGCCCGCGATGATCGTCTCCGGCACCGTCAATGCCTTCGATCGTGCAGTCCATGCCGACGTCTTCCTCCCCAAAGGAGCTTCGTCCCCAGCGGAGATGATCGAACGTATTCGCGTCCTCGTAGCCCGGAAACGTGGCCCGAAGAAGGCCCTCATTGCGTCGCCATCTCAGACACCGCAGCTTGGTTCTTTTACCCACGCCACAGCAAGCTGAAACCGCCCGCAACGGGGAGCGTTATCTGGATTCGCATTCAGGTCAAGGAAAGTCAAGCTTCGACTAGCCCATACTTTCTCTGCCACTGCATCTTCAGCCGCCCCCACACCGCTTGCTTCTCTTCACTTGAAACGGCTGGATCGGGCTCTGATGCAAAGCGGGCTGCTTCTGTCTTCGCCAACTCCAACAGCGCACGATCGCGTATCAGATTCGCGACACGAAACTCCGGCATTCCGGCCTGGCGTGTTCCAAAGAACTCTCCTGGCCCGCGCTGCTGAAGATCGAGCTCTGCCAGCTCAAACCCATTCTGAGTGCGAACCATTGCATCCAGCCGAGCCTCAGCCTGCTCACTCACCGTTCCGCCTGTCATCAACACGCAAAAACTCTTCGCCGCGCCGCGTCCAACACGTCCGCGCAGCTGATGCATCTGCGCCAACCCAAACCGCTCGGCATGCTCGATCACCATCACAGAAGCATTGGGCACATCGACGCCCACTTCAATAACGGTGGTAGCGATCAATACATCGAGGTCGCCTCGCTGAAACCGCCGCATGGTTACGTCCTTGTCGTCCGCGCTCAAGCGTCCATGCAGTAGTCCAAGGCGAAGTCCACCCAGTGGACCCGTCCGCAACTCCTCATACATATCTGTAGCAGCTCGGAGCGCCCTCTTCGGTTCAAACAGCTTCTCCATCTTCAGAGAGGTCTTTGCTCCCTTGGCTTTCGAACTTCCATCCTTCAAAACTCTCGTCTTCTTTCCCGACGTTTTTTGCTGTCATTCCGCAGCGTAGCGGTGGAATCGGTTTTTGCTTTCAAGCTTGCCTCACCCGCGGCCGGTTCAACATCCTGCGGAAAATCCAGCTCCGGCTGATCGTCCTTCGCACCTTCAATCACCGGATACACGATGTAAGCCTGCCGGCCCGCCTCGACTTGCTTGCGTACAAAAGCCCACACATCCTCTGCCCGTTCCTCGGTCGTTCGCCTGGTCACAATCGGAGTTCGTCCGGGCGGCAACTCATCGATCACGCTCGCCTCGAGATCGCCGTACAACGTCAGAGCAAGCGTTCGCGGAATCGGCGTAGCCGTCATCACCAGCACATCCGGATCGAGCGCTCCCGGCTTCTTCATCAATCGAAATCGCTGCTGCACGCCGAACCTGTGCTGCTCATCAACGATCACGAGGCCAAGGTTTTCAAAGTCGACTTTATCCTCAATCAGCGCGTGAGTCCCAATCGCAAGATCGGTCTCGCCGCGAAAAATTCTCCCGCGCGCCTCCCGTTTCGTCGCCTCATCGAGCGATCCGGTCAAAAGCGTCACCCGATACGGCCTTCCGGTTCGCTGCGACAGTACATCGCCCAGCAATTTTCGCGCAGAAAGATAATGTTGGGTCGCCAGGATCTCCGTCGGAACCATCAGAGCCGTCTGGTAACCATTCTCAATCGCCACCAGCGCAGCCTGCATCGCGACGATCGTCTTGCCCGATCCCACGTCACCCTGCAACAATCGCCGCATTGGTTGTGGCCTGCGCATATCACTCGCAATCTCGCCCAGCACGCGCTTCTGCGCCGCAGTCGGATGGAAGGGAAGCACCTGCTTGATCGCCTCTCGAACCTTTACATTTGTCACGAACGCAGTGCCCTGCCGCTCCCGCATTCGGCGTCTCTTCAACTCCAGCCCCAGCTCAAGATAAAAAACTCCTCGAAGATCAACCGCCGATGTCCAGGCGTCGTCGCCGACATCAATTCCACCATCGGCGTTCCAGCCTCAGGAAAATGCACAGCCTTCAGGGCCTTCAACCGCTCCGGAAACGAATGCCTGTTGAGCATCGACGCGGGAAGAGTTTCGGTCTGTTGCTGCGGTGTAGTATTTTGCTTTTCACTCGGCGGCTTTTGCTTGCTATTCCGCAGCGCAGCGGCTTTTAGCTTCTCCCCGCCCTCCAACTCTTCAAAGAGAGCCCAAATCACACGCCGGAGCCACTTCGATCCAAGCTTTGCGCCCCACGCCGTAGTACCCCCAGCGATTCATACACTGGCACAATCCGCCCGACTTCAAGCATGGAAAACTCACTATCCGCCGCACCACCTGAAGGCAGCACTTCAAACTGCGGCTGAATCATCTTGAACCTTCCCGCGCTGCTGCGTGACGGTTCAAGCTTTCCATACAGCGCAACCATCTGCCCTACGTGAAATTTGTCTCTCAAATATGTCCCGCGAAACCACATGCACTTCACCGTGCTGAGTCCCTGTCCCACCGTCATCTCAAACAGCGGCATGCTCCGCGTCTGGAGCAGCACCGTCCCCCTCACCTCACCGATCACCGACGCCATCGTCCCCGCCTTCAGTTCACTCATTGGAACCGGGTTCAGCCGGTCTTCGTAGCGAAATGGCAGGTGGTACAGCAGATCCTCGACGGTCTCGACGCCGCGTTTGGCCAACTCGACCGCAATCCGCTCCCCAACGAGCTTCACAAACTTGATAGGTGTAGAAAGTTCCAGCACAGACCGATGCTACCAAGAACCGGCCGTGGCCAATTGCCGCCGCACTTCCACTACAGCCTTTCAGTATTGACTGCAGATATGTTGCAATAAAAGAATGCCTGCCTTGGAAGTGAACTCAGCAACGACCGCCGAGCGCAAAAACATCCTGCGGCACACGCCCCTCATGGCGCTTGCGGTAGCCGCCTTCGGAATCGGCACCTCCGAGTTCATCATCATGGGCCTGCTGCCCAACCTTGCCGACGACTTCCACGTCAGCATCCCCAAAGCCGGCGTCCTCGTCACCGGGTACGCGCTCTCGGTCACCATCGGTGCTCCCATCGTGGCCATCGCGACCGCCCGTCTCGAGCGCAAACTCGCTCTCCTTCTCCTCATGGGCGTCTTTACTCTCGGTAACCTGGCCTGCGCCATAGCTCCGACCTATAACCTCCTCTTCGCCGCCCGCGTCCTCACCGCCCTCTGTCACGGAGCCTTCTTCGGCATCGGCAGCGTCGTCGCTGCAAATCTCGTTCCCCGCAACCAGCGCGCCCAGGCTATCGCGCTCATGTTCTCCGGCCTGACGCTCGCCAATGTCCTCGGAGTCCCAGCTGGAACCGCACTAGGCCAGGCCTACGGCTGGAGATTCGCCTTCTGGGCCATCGTCCCGATCGGCCTCCTGGCCGCCACCGCCGTCTTCTTCCTTGTTCCCAAACAAGCCCCAGGCTCAGGCGGTCTGCTCCACGAGTTCCGCGTCCTCCGCAAGCCACAGGTCCTGCTCGTCCTCGCCATGAGCGTCCTCACCTCAGCATCGCTCTTCTGCGTCTTCACCTACATCGCCCCAACCCTCGAAGCCGTCACGCTCGTCTCTCCGCACACCGTCACTCTCACGCTCCTGCTCTTCGGAGTCGGCATCACCGCAGGCAACTTCCTAGGCGGCACCCTCAGCGATTGGCGCCCCATGGCCTTCCTCATCGGGGCACTCTTCACCCTGCTGGCCTCCCTCTGCGCTCTCTACTACGCCGAACCCCACGTCATCCCCGCCATCACTATGATCCTCCTCTGGGGAGCCATCCAGTTCGCTGCCGGAGCCCTGCTCCAATCCCGCATCGTCGACCAGGCCGCCGCCGCACCCAACCTCGCCTCTACCCTCAACCAGGGCGCCTTCAACTTCGGCAACGCCACCGGAGCCTCTCTCGGCGGCATGATGCTCACCGCCGGCTACACCTACCGCCAACTCCCCTCGCCAGCATCATCGTCACCCTCGTCACCCTGATCCTCGCCATCTTCTCCGCTCGTCTCGATCGCAAACATCGCGACGCGCGCATCGCCGAGGAGCTATCCGTACTTTGACGCCACACAAACCACCCACAAACCCCCTGATAAACTGGCCTTGACACAACAACACGAGAACCCATGCCCATCGTAGAACTGCAACATGTCCGCAAGGCCTACGACACCAAGATCGCCGTAGCAGACCTCAGCTTCATCATCGAGCCTGGCAGCATGTTCGGCCTCCTCGGCCCCAACGGCTCCGGCAAAACCTCCTCCATCCGCATGATGATCGGCATCACGGTCCCCGACTCCGGCACCGTCAGCCTCTTCGGTCAGCCCTTCAACCGCGACCTCCTCAAGCGCGTCGGCTATCTCCCCGAAGAGCGCGGCCTCTACAAGAAGATGAAAGTCATGGATCAGCTCATCTTCCTCGGCCAGCTCCGCGGACTCGACGCCACCACCGCATCCAGGCGCGCACACGACTGGTGCGACCGCCTCGGAATCACCCCATCCATCGACAAGAAGACCGAAGAGCTCTCCAAGGGCATGCAGCAGAAGATCCAGTTCATCTCCACGCTCCTCCACGAGCCCGAGCTCATCATCATGGACGAGCCCTTCAGCGGCCTCGATCCCGTCAACGCCGTCCTCCTCATGGACACTCTCGTCGACCTCCGCAAACAAGGCCGCACCATCCTCTTCTCCACCCATCGCATGGACCAGGTTGAAAAGATCTGCGACAACATCTGCCTCATCCATAACAGCCACCTCGTCCTCTCCGGCTCCATGCGCGAGATCAAATCCCGCTACCCCGTCAACCGCGTCCTCATCAACTTCACCGGCAACGACTCCTTCCTCAACCACCCCACCATCCACTCTGCGAAGAACTACGGAGGCCACGCCGAAATCCGCCTCAACGAAGGAGCCGACGCTCAGGCCCTCCTCGCCGACGCCATACGCACCGGTGCCCGTATCACCCGCTTCGAAGTCATGGAGCCGACACTCGAAGAGATCTTCATCGAGAAAGTTACCGAAGAATCTACCGGCGTCCCGGGTGGAGAAAAAGTTCATGCATAACATCTGGCTCATCGCCAAACGCGAGTACCTCGAACGCATCCGCACCAAGGCTTTCCTCATCGCCACCATTCTCATTCCGCTTTTTATGGGAGCCTTCGTCTTCGGCAGCGGCTATCTCGCCTCTCGCACAAAATCTTCGGCCCACCTCGCCATACTCTCGACCGACACCTCCTTCTCCGCCGACCTCAAGCACGAACTCCAGACCGGAAAAAACAGCGGCATGACCGTTGAAGTTCTTGCACCGACCTCTCCATCCAACAACGACGAGATCCGCGACAACCTCGACCGAAATCTGCACAGCAAGTCAGGAGACCTCACCGGCTATCTCGTCGTCACGCCTGCCGCACAGGCGAACGCACGTCCCACCTTCGCCTACGTTCCACGCTCAGCCGGCGACATCAGCACCGAAGACACCCTCTCCACCGCCATCCAGAACGTGCTCACCCGCGAAGGCCTCACGCATCAGGGCATGGGGCCGTCTGACATCGCGGCCCTCATGGCTCCCGTCGCCATCGACACCAGCAAGACCGGCGACAGCCGCGCCGCCTTTGGCGCTGCCTATCTCCTCTTCTTCCTCATGTACATGGTCATCATGCTCTACGGCATGAACACCGCGCGCTCCATCATCGAAGAAAAGACCAGCCGAGTCTTCGAGGTGATGCTCTCCACCATCAAGCCCGACGAGATGCTCGCCGGCAAGATCCTCGGCGTCGGCGCAGTCGGCATTACGCAAGTAGGTGTCTGGATGCTGGCCGCCGCCGCCCTCGGTTCAACCTCGCTCGCAACCGGCCTGATCGGCAGCGGCCACGCGTTCATCAGCGCCACGCAGATCGTCTTCTTCGTCGCCTACTTCATCTTCGGCTTTCTGGTCTACTCCAGCATCGCCGCCGCTCTCGGCGCCATGACGAACTCCGAGCAGGAACTCCAGCAGCTCAACATGTTCCTCGTCATTCCGCTCGCCTTCTGTTTCCTCATGATCTTCGTCATCGTGCGCGCACCGAACTCCACCCTCGCGCAGATCGTCTCGCTCATCCCCTTCTGCAGCCCCTTGCTGATGAACTTCCGCATCTCCCTCACCACGGTTCCGCCCTGGCAGATTGGCCTCTCCTTCGTGCTCATGAGCCTGACCATCTTCGCCATCCTCTGGGTTGCGAGCCGGATCTATCGCGTCGGCATTCTCATGTACGGCAAAAAACCCAACCTCCCCGAGATCCTCCGCTGGCTCAAGTACAGTTAGCTTCGCCGAGAAAAGGTACACACGTCACGAAGTGACCGCCCCACGCGAAGTGGACCCGTCCGGCAGGACAGGAGCATCTCACCAAGGCCCCTGCTTCCCGCCAACCCACCACACCATTCCCACGGTCAGCGTAGGCTGATCCGACGACAGCACTCCAGGCTTATTCGTCAAAAAGAACGGAACGTTGCTCCAGTCTCTGCGATACTCCAAACGCGTCAAAAAGCCCTCGCCAAACTTGTACTCATAGGTCCCGGTGAACTCCTTCAAAGCCTGCGTGGTTCCGGTGAAGAGCCCTCCGCGATCCGATAGATACTCGAAGCGCCCGCCCAGCGCCATCTTCGGCGTCAGCTGATAGCGCGCGTAGGCCGCACCTCCGTCGACGTGCGAAGGCGCAGAAGACTCGGCAGGAGCCGCATTGGCCCACTCCCGCGAGATCACATAATCCCCCTCCAGCGATAACGTCAGCTTCGGCGTCGCGTTCCACGTCACGTAGCTGTCGAAGATATGCTGCTTGCCATCTGGCGCAGGACGGATAGCCTGCAGACACAGCCCAGGCTGCACCGGAGCAGTGCAGTTCGTTGCCGGCGCAGCATCCGGATGGTCCTGCCCCAGGTAGTAGTTGAAGTTCCAAAGAAGGCTCTTCGCAGGCTGCGCCGTAAATCCAAATAGCTCGTCCTTGAACGAGTTCGTAGGCTCCGACTGATTGGTTCCATTCACCAGCCAGTAGTTCACCGCCAGCTTGTCGTTCACCTTGTAGCTGGTCCGAACGCCCGCATGGTAAAACGGCAGATAGTCGAAGAAGAACGACCGCGAGTAGTTCACCTGATCCTTTGTATAGTTGCCTTCGATCCCGAGCGAACTCGCCCACTTGCCCATGTCCACCGTCAGTCCCTTGCCCAAGGGAACGACATACGTCCCATACACCTGAAAGATATTCCGGTAGATATCCGGTCGAGGCTCATTCTGCGGATTGCCTTGCAGTGTCTCTGTCGCCTGCCCAAACTGCAGATCCAGCCGAACTCCATACCGCCTACCCGCCGCGACATCAGGGTCCAGCGCAAACACGACATCGGCCTGATTGATGCTGAACGCGTTGCTCAGCACATCGTAGGCCCGCAGATACTGCACGCGCCCAATGGGATGATTGAAGTCGTAGTCGTAGTAACCGTCAAAGGTGTAGTTAATCGTAGCGCCGCCGGACAGTTGTGTCGGCAGAATCGAAGCCACAGGAGAACTCGGCGTTGACGTGACCTGCTGACTCACAGCCGCCGATGCCGGAACAGACGCGACGCTACTGCTCGACACAGCTTCCACGCTGCTTCGGATCTCCGGTCCCGGTGCTGTCAGCACAGCCGGCTTCAGACTCGCCATCTCCGTGGTCGAGACAGGGCGTTCCTTGTGCAGCTCGGCCTCCAGCGCGCTTACCCTCAGTGCCAGATCGCGCACCGTCTGCCTCAGCTCTTGAACGTCGGCATTCGTAGGCGCAGTCGCCATTGTCTGCGCGGCGCCTTCAAACCCGGAGAACACAACAAGGAAAAGAGAGAAAAGGAGGAGTCGATTGAAGCAACGCATAGGGCACGCCTCTCGCGAACGCAGTACGCAAATCACGTTTGCAGTAGATTCATCGTAAAGGGCAGAACTTCTTCTCGAGTCTTTTTCTGAAGATCTGTCCTGCCGGACGGGCCTCCTGCGCGGAGGGCGGTCACTTCGTGACTCGTATACCTTTCTTGCAGCCGACGATCTGCGGTGGCCCTCCCGTTGGTCGGGATCCTCTTCCTTCCGACCAGCGGGAGGACCTATGCTGCTCGCGTGCCCAGACCGGTACACCCGTCACGAAGTGACCGCTCCACGCGCAGTGGGCCCGTCCGGCAGGACAGATGGCCTGTCAACGCGCCTGATAGGTAAACTGAATTAAGTGGCCTCCACCTACACCCTGAAGCAACGGCTCGTACTCGCTATCGTCCCGCGCCTCGCGAGCGCGACCATCCGCATCCTCGGCATGACCCTCCGCTTCGAAGAGGTTCGTGATCCAGGTGCTCACCTGGCCTTCGACTCGCCTCCGCCAGCCGTCTACGCCTTCTGGCACCGCTGCCTTCTCACCAGCGCCTGGCACTTTCGCAACCACGACATCGCCATCCTCATCAGCCCCAGCTTCGATGGCGAACTGATCGCCCGCACCGTAGAACGCCTTGGCTACATGGCTATTCGAGGCTCCAGCTCGCGGTCAGGATCTTTCGGTCTGCGCAACATGCATCGCGCCTATCTGGACGGTCACTACTGTGCCATCACCGCCGACGGCCCCCGCGGCCCTGCCATGGTCGCCAAACCCGGCGTCACCCAGCTCGCCCAGCTCGTCGACAGCCCCGTCGGAACCTTCTACGTCCTACCCGAGCGAGCCTGGCAGCTTCGCTCCTGGGACCGCTTCCTCATCCCCAAGCCCTTCTCAAGAGTCTTCATAGGCTGGCCACTCTTGACAGCCGCTAACGAGGAAGCAGTTCAGGCCGCCCTCAATCGCGCCGTCGAGCTGGCCGAATCCCGAATCAGCAGACTACGAAAAAAAGTTGAAAAACGTGGCGTATTTTTCAGCGCCAAAATCAACCACGCAAAACGCCACATCATCACCACGTTTCACCACACAACTCACCACGATTTCACCACTAAAATTGACATAGATTGCTCGTATCCGACTTCAATTTCGACCTCCCCGAAGAGCTGATAGCCCAGTCCCCACCGGCGATTCGCGGCTCCAGCCGCATGCTGCTCTTCGATCGCGCCACCGGCCGGTACCACGACAATTTTTTCGCAACCTCCCACAAATTCTCAAACCCGGCGATCTTCTTATCCTCAATGACAGCCGTGTTTTACCCGCCCGCCTCTACGCCACCCGCGCCCGCAGCCAACAAACGCAGCACAACTCGCCCGATCCCACAGGCCGCATTGAAGTTCTTCTAACCCAGCAACTTGCCGCCAACGACTGGACCGCATTGGTACGCCCGAGCCGCAAGATTCAACCTGGCGAACGCCTCCTCTTCCACGCCCCCAGCGAAGAAAAACCTCTGCTGGAAGCAGAAATCATCGCAGCCTCCCAGTTCGGCGAACGCACCCTCCGCTTCTCTCCCACTAATGATTTCCACGCGATCCTAAACAAAATAGGCCACATGCCGCTCCCTCCGTACATCCACCGCGAGGACAGCGAAGCCGACCGCGATCGCTACCAGACCGTTTTCTCACAACAACCCGGCAGCGCCGCTGCTCCGACCGCGGGTCTCCACTTCACCCCCGAAATCCTGACTCAACTCAAGCAAAACGGAATCCAGATTGAGACCATCACCCTCCACGTGGGACTCGGCACCTTCCAGCCAGTAAGAGCGGAAAAGCTTGAAGACATTCGCCTCCATGCCGAACATTACACGCTGCCTCCCGCAACTGCTCAAGCTATCAACAACGCGCTGAAGGAGGGTCGCAGAATCCTCGCAGCCGGCACCACGACCACCCGTACGCTCGAACACTGTGCCGAGGTATCTGCGGGCAATTCTCTTGAGCCTCACTCTGGCCAGACCTCCATCTTCATTAGCCCGGGTTATAGGTTTAGGATCGTGACCGGTCTCCTAACAAACTTCCATCTTCCACAATCCACGTTGCTTATGCTAGTCAGCGCATTTGCAGGAAGTGAAAACGGAAAAGAATTAATGCTGTCCGCCTATGCTCACGCCATTCGGGAAAAATACCAATTCTTCAGCTATGGTGACTGCGTGCTTCTCCTCTAAAAATAGAGTTCCGCAGTCACCGCGTCTCCTTGGTCGAACTCGTACCACCCGCGCACGCGCTACCATCTAACAAGACATGTCGAACTCAACAAATCAAGAAAAATCAGCCACATCGCCCGAAAATAAGCCTCCTGTTTACTTGCTTGATAGCATGGCGTTCATCTTTCGCGCATACCACGCAATGCAGCGCCAGCGTCCGATGTCCACGCGGACCGGCATTCCTACTGCGGCGACGTATGTGTTCGTCAACATGATCAACAAGCTTCGCAAGGATTTTTCTCCACACTATCTCGCAGCAATCTACGACCTATCCGGTCCCGTTTTTCGTGATGAGCGTGCTCGCGAGATGAAGTCGGTCAAGAAATTCAACATTAAGACCCAGCAGTTCGAAGAGATCGACTACCTCGGTTACAAAGCCAACCGAACTGAGATGCCGGCCGACCTCACACAACAGCTTCCCTTCATTCGCCGCGCCCTTGAGGCCTTTCGCATTCCGATTCTTAGTTACGAGGGGTTCGAGGCGGACGACGTAATCGGAACGCTATCTTGTAAGCTCTCTGCTCTGGGCCACAAGGTCTACGTAGTCTCTTCCGACAAGGATATGATGCAGCTCGTCAACGAAGATGTGTTCATTCTCAATCCAACGAAGGACAACCTAATTCTCAACAGCGCCGGAGTAGAAGCTGCGCTCGGTGTCCCGCCCGAACGCGTCATTGATGTGATGGCCCTCCGCGGCGATTCCATCGATAACATTCCCGGCGCTCCAGGCATCGGCGATAAGGGATCCGTCGAACTCATTCAGCAATTTGGCACCGTCGAGGCCGCGCTCGACCGCGCCGATGAGGTAAAACGTAAAACGTATCGCGAATCGTTGCAAAACAATCGCGACAATATTCTCCTTTCAAAAGAACTCGTCACGATCCACACAGGCGTGCCTATCGACTTCGAGCTAGACGACATGCTTACCCAGCCCTCCGATAATGCTGCGTGTCGTGAACTCTTCTCGGAGTTGGAGTTTACAACTTTGCTGAAGGAACTTGCTCCTTCTACCGCCAACACTCCGATCACATACAATCTGCTACCGACATCAGAGCAAATAGATGAATTGCTGGCCAACGCCCGCTCGGTCGATCTTTCTGGAGAGATCAAGGGACTAACTATAGCCGTCTTTGAAGATGCCCGTGCTCTCGCGGAAGAGGTCTGCGCGGACGCGCCCACGGAGGAAGACGCTGAGTTCGAGCCATCGCCATCCACGTCCATGTCCCTCTTCGCAACCCAGGAACCGGAGCCGCCAGAGCAGCGGAGACCAGCTGCCTCGACGGCTCTTCAGATCGGCCTAACTACGTCTGCGACCTCGGCGACGGTCGTATCCCTTCAGGCGCACGGCCTAAGAGAGGCGCTTGAAGACGCAACACTTCCCAAGCACGTTCATGATCTCAAAGCGGTCCTCCGTGCGTTCGAGCCTCATCAGATCAACTTGGCTGGCGTTCGCGACGATGTCATGCTCTACAGCTATCTCATCAACCCGACGCATGGCTCTCACATTCTTCCTGACGTTACAGCCCGCTTCACCGACCGCGCCCTTCCTCACGCTTCAAAGACGCCTAGCGATGCCGAGATTTCCAATCTCCTTCCTGAAGCCGCGAATGCAGTCCATCGCCTCTCCGGCATCCTTCGCAGCCAGATCGAATCCGCTCACCTCACACATATCTACGAGACGATGGATCTTCCGCTGGTTCCTGTGCTATTGCGGATGGAGCAGGCTGGTGTTCGGATTGACTCCGCTGTTCTGGGCGAGATGTCCACTCGACTCGCTGTTGATATGGATAATCTCGCCGATCGGATTTATACGGATTCGGGCCATCGGTTCAATATCAACTCGCCTAAACAGCTCGGCGACGTTCTCTTCAACAAGATGCTCCTTCCTAAGCCGATGAAGTATGGCAAGGGCAAAGTCGTTTCTACGGCTCAGGATGTGCTTGAGGAACTTGCCGAACATCATGCCGTTCCAGCATTGGTGCTCGAATACCGCCAGCTCGCGAAGCTGAAGTCCACTTACATCGACTCGCTTCCGCAGCTTACGGATGCTATGGGCCGTGTCCACACCACCTTCAACCAAGTCGGCACAGCGACTGGTCGCCTTTCCAGCACGAATCCGAATCTGCAGAACATTCCGGTCCGTACCGCACTTGGTCGCGAGATTCGCGCCGCATTTATTCCTGCTCCAGGTAATGTTCTGATGTCTGCGGACTACTCGCAGATCGAGTTGCGCTTGATGGCACACTTCTCGCAAGACCCTTTGTTACTCGATGCTTACCGAACGGGCAAAGACATTCATACGTTGACCGCAAGCGAGGTCTTCGGCGTCGACGCTGCCACCATGGATAAAGAGACCCGTGCTCGGGCCAAGGCTGTTAATTTCGGGATCGTATATGGCATCAGTCCGTTTGGACTGGCGGCGCAGTTGAGCATCGATCAAAGAACGGCCAAAACCTACATTGAGACCTATTTTGAGCGCTACAAAGGTGTCCAGCGCTTCATTGAGGAGACGCTCGGGACAGTGCGTCGGGATCAGTCTGTGAAGACTTATTTTGGCCGCATCCGGCCAATCCCGGATATTCAATCCCGCAACCCCAACATGCGCGGTTTTGCGGAGCGGACTGCGATCAATACTCCTTTACAAGGTACCGCTGCCGATCTCATCAAACTGGCCATGCTCAGAATCGACCAGCTTATCCGCGATCGCAAACTCAAATCGCAGATGACTCTGCAGGTTCACGACGAGCTGCTGTTTGACGTCGTGCCGGAAGAGGTTGAAGAGCTTCAGAAACTTGTGAAACACGAGATGGAGCATGTCGCCGAGTTCTCCATTCCAATCGTCGCTGAGGTGGGCGTCGGGCAAAACTGGCGTGACATAAAGTAGTCAATAGGCTACCGGTAGGCACGAGGTATAGGGGTCCCCTGGGAGTATACCATGCTTAAGTTGTCTGTAATCATATACTTGCAAATTTAGGCGCTTGCAAAATCGTCTTAACAAAGGGGTTACGGGCAAAATCGTCATTTCAAAAGAGTTATGTTCGTTCGCGGTTACAAGGGAAACGCCTCGCTGCTGCGAGGCGTTTTTCTGTTCATTGATCTAAGTCTAAAGGACCGAGCAGAACTTATGCGCAACGTGAATTCCCGCGAATGACGCGGGTTTCAGGAGTTTGGGGGCTTGACATGTGATTTTGCAGGGAAATTTAACGTTTTTGGAGGTTAAATTTGCGTCGTGATGCCGGACGTGCGCGCGTGCCAGATGTCCAGCAGGGTGGATGCGATGGTGAAGATGACGGGGCCGAGGATGATGCCGAGGGGACCGAAGACTGCGATGCCTCCGAGGATGGTGAGGAGGATGATGGCGGTGTGGGCGCGAAGGTGACCGCCGATGAGGATGGGGTAGAGGATGTTGTCGATGGTGCTGACGATGAATCCACCCCAGATGACGAGCAGGGCTGCCTTGCCCCAGTGGCCGTTGAGACCGAGGTAGATGGCGACTGGTCCCCAGACGAGGAAGGCTCCAAAAGCGGGGATCATGGCGAAGGCGGTGAGGGTGATGGACCAGAGGATGATGCCGGGGACGCCGAGAACCCAGAAGGCGAGACCAGCGAGGACTCCCTGTACGAGAGCGATGGCGAGCCTTCCGAGGAAGGTGGCGTAGATGGTGTCGTCGATGCGTTCGAGGAGTTCGCTGGTCTCGTCTTCGCGAAGGGGGATGATGGAGCGGAGCGCCGCGAGGGCCAGCTGGCGGTCGCGAAAGAGAAAGAAGAGAAGGAAGAGCATCACGACCATCTCGGTGATGAGATGGACGGAGTTCCCGAGGATCATTGCGGCTTTGCTGCCTACGTAGGCGGCGGTGGTGCGGGCGGCGTTGTTGATGTCAATGGAGGCGGAGAAGGCTTCGATGCGATTGGCGATGGCGGGATGATTGCCGATGTAGTCGGTAATCATGTTCTGCGCGTTGGGATTGCGGAGGGAGACGATGGCCTTGAGTGCTTGCTCGCCGAGTTCCTGCGCCAGGAAGAAGCCGGGGACGATGACGGCGAGGATGACGAGAATGAGAGCTACGGTGGCGCAGGTGGTGCGGTGGAGGATGCGGGTGGAGAGCCAGTTATACGGGATCTCGGTGACGACCGCGAGCACGATAGCACCGACGATAGCGGAGAAGAAGGGCTGAAGGATGAAGGCGCAAAGGATGAGGACGGCGAGGGTGAGAAGGTAGAGGGTGATCTGTCTCCAGGGCGGGAGTTCTCGGTCGTCTCGGCCTTCTTGCATGAGGTAAGCGCTCCGGTGGTTGGGTTAGATGCGAATGTATCTGGTATTGGCTGAGATTAGAATACGTGTTCGATTGAGGAATCGATTCGTGTTCGAGGAGGTTGGCTGATGGCGCATCTTGAACCCTGGCTGGCAGTTGGGGTGTTGTTGTCCACCGCTGCTACGGATGCTGTATACGTGATGTTCAACGCGGCGGTTTCTTCGCAGCGGCGGGTGCCGGCGGCTACGTGGAGCAGCGTCTGGTATCTGCTGTCGGCGTTTGCCGTGATTAGTTATACGAAGAACTGGGTTTATGTTTGCTTCGCGGCAGTGGGGTCGTGGATTGGGGCTTATGTGTCGATGACGGTGTTGCGGCGGGCGAAGGGGCCTCGGGGGCCGGAGGCTGTTTCGTCGTGAGAGTGCAAAGCTGAAGGCAGACCCATTTGGGGATGACAACAGGAGAGGCAACGGCGAAGACGCTTGAACTAGTCACGGGTCAGCGTTTTTTGAGGGCTTCGAGTTCGTCGAGGGTGCGGGGCCAGTCTTTGCCGAGGAGGCGGGAGAGGCTGCGGTCGGCGAGGACTTTGCCGCCGGTCTGGCATTGGGCGCAGTAGTTGGTTTCGTTGTCGGCGTAGCGGATGCGTTGGATGGGTTGGCCGCAAGTGGGGCAGGGCTGGGCGAAGCGTCCGTGGACGGCCATGTCTTTGCGGAAGGCTGTCACTTTTTCGGGGAAGGCTTGTGCGGCTTCAGAGTTGAGGCGGTCGATCCAGAGTTGCATGGTGTCGCGGGTGGCGTTGTGGAGGCGCTGCCATTGCTCGGTAGTGAGTTTGTGGGTCTGCAGGATGGGCGAGAGTTGGGCGGCGTGGAGGATCTCGTCGGAGTAGGCGTTGCCGATGCCGGAGAGAATGCGTGGGTCGGTGAGGGCTCGCTTTAGGGTGCGGTTTTCTGCGGTAAGGGCGGCGCGGAAGCCGTCGAGGTCGGTGGTGAAGACGTCGATTCCGCCGGGGTCGATTTCCTGAGCGAAGGCTTCGTTGGCGAAGAGGTGAAGGAGGCTCGGCGCTTGGAGCCGGCTTCGGTTAGGACGAGGGAACCAGTGGGGAAGTCGAAGGCGGCGAGGTTGTTTCGTCCGCCGAGTTTGGCTTCGAGGGGCCGCCAGTGGAGACGTCCGGCGATCATGAGGTGAAGGACGAGCCAGAGGCCGTTGTCGAACTCGAAGGCGATGCGTTTGCCGATGCGGTGGAGGGCGGTTACGGTGTGGTTTTCGATCTCTTCGATAGATGGCCGGGCCGTGCGCAGGAGGAATGGGCTGGCGATGCGGAGGTGGGTTAGCGGCTGGCCGAGGATGCGTGGCTCGAGTGCAGAGAGGTAGGCCGAGATGTCGGGGAGTTCGGGCATGGGTCTCAGCCTCGGATGAATTGTAGCGGAGGAGAGCGGTCGTCCTTCGGACGATTCCCACATCTCAAAGTCGAGATATTGGGCGCACCCGGGCCCGGCAACGGTCAGTTTTTTCGATGATGGAGTCGGGTTGCTGAGCGTACTCGGACCAGGAGCCGTCGTAGAGGCTTACGTCTTTTGCGCCGGCGAGTTCGAGGCCGAGGGCGATGACGGCAGCGGTGACGCCGGAGCCGCAGGTGGTGGTGATTGGCTGTTGCAGGTCTATCTTTTTTGCGGCGAAATGTTCCTGAAGTTTGTCTGCGGGTTTTAGGCGGCCGTCTTCTACAAGTTCGGTGAAGGGGACGCTGGTGGCTCCGGGCATGTGGCCGGAGCTTAGGCCTGGGCGCGGCTCGGGCGCTGTGCCGTTGAAGCGGGGGTGGAGCGGGCGTCGAGGATTTGTTGGTGGGTGGTGATCTTTTCTTTGATTTGGGTGAGGTCTGCTACGGCTTCGTGGTTGAGCTTGGTATGGAAGCTGGCCGGGGCGTGATGGACGGGGCCGGATTCGATGGGGAGGTTGGAGTCGGTCCAGGCGCGGAGGCCTCCGTCGAGGAGGTAGACGTTTTCTGCGCCCATGGTGCGGAGCATCCACCATGCTCGCGGGGCGGAGAAGACTCCTTGCTGCTCGTAGACGATGATGGTGGCGGTGTCGGAGACGCCGAGGGCGGACATGCTGCGGGAGAAGGCTTCGGCTGTGGGCAGCATATGAGGGAGTGGGGTGGAGTGGTCGGAGAGGTCTTCGATGTCGAAGAAGATGGCGCCGGGGATGTGCTTGTCGAGGTAGCGGGCGTGGGTGTCGATGGGTGGGGTGACTCCTACGGGAGGGAGGGTGGCGTCGAGGATGATGGTGTTGGAATTGTGGAGGCGGGCGGACAGCCATGAGGGGGTGACTAGGGGGTTCATGTGACTAGATTACTGCGTGCGTGGTTGAGAGAAGCTGGAGGCAAGTGCGGTCGTCCTTTGGACGATGTCCGCATTTGGAGAATCGAGATTTGGGCACCTAGCTAATGCTGTCGACGAGGGTTAGGTATAAGATTCTCCGCCAAAGGAGAAACTCATGGTGCGTCGACTCTTCCTGTCACGATTTGCGCAATTGGCAGCTATGCCCTTCGCATTGGGTGGTGGTTCTCTTGGGGGCCAAGTTTCGCACAAGACGCTGAAGATCATGATGAAGAGCGCGTGGGGTTCCGACGATCCGACCAAGGCGGCGTTTCCGTTTCTGCATGGGCTGGCGCTTGCGGAAGCTGGACACGAGGTGCAGTTTTTCCTGCTTGGAGAGGCAGTTGGACTAATGCGAAAGACGCTTGCGAATGCGGTTACGCCAGTCGGATGGCCGCCCGTGGGGGAGACGCTGGATAAGCTTGCTGCGAAGCATATTCAGATCTACGCTTGTGGGGCGTGCTCCCGTGCCAGAGGAGTGATTGAGGCGGATCTGAATAACTATGGGGCGAAGTTTGGTAACCCGACGATATTTGTATCGCTGGTTGAGTGGGCGGATCGGGTGATCACGGAGTAGTGTTAATGCGGTCGTCCTTCGGACGATGCCCACATCTCAAAATCGAGATATGGGGCACCCTACTCTGTGGGGCGTTAGAGCTTAGAGTTCCATGGCGAATTGGTGGGTGGGGTCGTAAGGGGTGGGTTTGGGTTCGGTGGAGAGGTCGAGGATGAGGCGCTCGAGGACTAGCAGTTTGTTCGCGGGGGAGCTGCGAAGTTCGAGGTCGGCGCGGGCTACGAGGCGGATGGCGCGGGTTAGTTCGCGGCGGGATTTGTAGCGGCGGGCTTGTTTGATGAGGTCTTCGGCGGCGAAGGGAGGCATGCGGAAGCCCTGCCATAGGACCTGCCAGATGGCGCGGGGGTCGCGCACGTTTTTTTCGGAGATGATGAGCATCTGGCGGAAGGTGCGGGCGAGCATGTAGAGATGGCCGATGGCGGCGTCTTCGCCACCGTCGGAGGCGTTGAGGAGGCCGTGTAGGAGGAGGAGAGCGCGGGGGCGGTCCTTGGCGGAGATGGCGTCGGTGAGCTCGTAGAGGAGCGCTGCTTGGCGGCGAGGACCATGGTTTCGACGTCGCCGAGGGTGACGCGGTTTTTGGTGAGGAGGTTTGTGTTTGTTTCCGGTGAGGTTCGTCGCGCTTCGGACGAAATACGGGGTCCCTCCACTGCGCGCTGCGCTCTTCGGTCGGGATGACGCCTTCTGTTGGCTGGACGGCGGGGGCGGAGACGTAGAGGAGGAGTTTTTCGAACTCGCTGGCGATGAGCATCATGTCGGCGCCGAGGGAGTCGACGAGCTCGCGGGCGGCGTCGGGGTCGAACTTTATGTTGCGGGATTCGGCGGTGGTGGTGACCCACTTGATGGCGTCGTTTTCGTCGACGCGGGCCAGCTCGACGGTGCCGCACCAGTCGCCTAGAGTTTCCCGGATTTTTTCGAAACGCTCTTTGTCCTGGTAGTCCATCTTGCGGAGGTCGGTGGGGATGCGGAGATGGTCGGCGACGAAGAGAATGAGGGCCGAGGGGTTGGGCGAGCGGAAGTAGGCGTCGATGGCGGCGAACTCTTCTTTTTGCTGCCGCGGCCGTAGAGGGTTTTGAGGTTGCGGACGAAGAGGACTTGGAAGGGCGCCATCAGGGAGGGGGTCTGGGCGCGGTCGAGGACCTCGAAGATGCTGGTCTCGGCGAGGTCGAGATCGTGGAGGCAGAAGTCGCGGGTGTCCTCGGGGGCGAGGGTGGCGAGGACGGCTTTGCGGGAGCGGTCGTAGAGGAACACCTCATCGCCGACGAGGACGTAGGCGGGGCGGAGGGTAGCTGGGGAGGCGATCTCTGTGATGAAGCGATCGACGGAGGCGAAGGACTTGAGAGGGGCCATTAGAACGACTCCAGCATATCGCTTACTACGGCCTGGGCGAAGTCTTTTGCGACACGGTTGACGGCGTGGTTATCTTCCTGGATGAAGCCGCTGAGGTCCTGAGTGGATTGGTACTGCTCGCGGTAGACGAAGGCGTCGTTGCGGTAGAGGGTGTGGCCGTCGTGGGCGGTGAGGAGGACTTTGGCGGTGATGGTGATGAGGTAGCTGGAGGACTGGCCGGTGGCTCCGTCGTAGGTGAGGGGGCGACGGTCTGGGTGAGGATGGTGCCGTGGAGGGTGGCGTCGGCGGAGTCAGAGTCGGAGGTGAGGATGTGGTATTTGGTGCGGGTGTTGAGTTCGCGGATGGTGGCCTGGGTGAAGGC
The DNA here is from genome assembly GCF_051013345.1 of Tunturiibacter gelidiferens. Classification (GTDB taxonomy): domain Bacteria; phylum Acidobacteriota; class Terriglobia; order Terriglobales; family Acidobacteriaceae; genus Edaphobacter; species Edaphobacter gelidiferens_A. The sequence continues at coordinate 6,206,838 of NZ_CP132939.1, read as the reverse complement.
CGTCTCGGTGCGGAAGGCCTGCGCGTTGGTGGCGAAGACGGGGACGGCGAGGGTGCGGACGCTGGCGGGGATGTTGGTTGCGGAGCCAGCTTGATGGTAGCCACAGCCGGTGAGCGTGAGGAGGAGGATCGGGGTGAGGAGGCGCATGCGTCTGTCTTCTATTGTCGCATTGGCGGGTGGGGATTTTTCGGGGGGGGTGGTGGGGTGAAAAAGGCGGTTTTTATTGGGGGTTTGTGAAAAAAATGGGTGTCTGGACGTGGTGTTTTGCTGGTGAGAACGTGGTGGGATGCGTGGTGAATGTGGTGTTTTGGATGGTGAGTTTTGAGGGGCGAAAGATGTGACAGGTTTTTGAACTTTATTTTTCAGGGGATGTGCTGGAGGTGGGTGTCCTTGAAGAAGGTTGGGTATTTGAGTCCGAAGCCGAGGAGGCGATCCATCGCGATATGTGCGATCCAGATGAGGGCGATGGCTGGGGCCGCTTGCCAGTGCAGGAGATAGCCTGCGAATAAAAGGGCGATGGGGAGCCAGAGGCTGTGGACGAGGTTATAGGTTGTCGAGCCGAGGCGCGGGTTGAGAAGGTAGCCGAGCATGAAGAGATCGGGAGCGAGGAAGAAGATGGCAAAGAGAAGCCAGCTGTAGTGCAGGTGTTGATAGAGGAAGAGGGCGAGCAGGAGGAGAGCTGCTTCTTCGATGCGGAGAAGGATGGATGGGCGGGTCAGCATGATAAGGACATCGTATGACATCGACAAATAGGGGGAACGAAGTTTGTGGAGCGTGAAGTTCTCAGAGGGAGCGTTCGAGGGCCGAACGATTGCATCTTACGGAAGGTACGCAGAACGGAAGAACGATAAATCTGAGTCAAGGACTTCCTATGTACCACCATGTCAAGAAGCTGATGTATACGGTCAATATCGGGGAACCGGATGTGAAGTTCGGGAACATGCTGCTGGAGCAGTTTGGCGGCGCGAACGGAGAGCTTGCGGCTGCGATGCAGTACACGATTCAAGGGTGGAACTGTGTCGACGATCTGGGGCGGAGAGATCTGTTGTTGGATATCGGGACGGAGGAGTTGAGCCATCTTGAGGTAGTAGGGGCGCTGATTCGAATGCACCTGAAGCCGATGAAGACGAATCGAGAGGCGGCCGAGGCCGATCCGCTGGTAACGATTGCCGGCGGTGGAGGAGTTGGGCTTTTTGATTCGATGGGAAATGCGTGGACGGCGAACTATCTGAAGGTGACCGGCGAGCTGGATGTGGATCTGCGAAGCAATATTGCTGCAGAGGCTCGGGCGAAGATTGTGTATGAGAGGCTGATTGACCATACGGACGATCCCGGGACGATCGATACACTGCAGTTCCTGATGACACGTGAGATTACGCATATGAAGGCGTTTCAAGCGGCGCTGGACAGCATGGAGAAGTCGCCGTTCTCGGTTGGATTGCTGAAGCCTACGCCGGGAATCGTGGATGAATATTTCAACGGATCGACTGGAGATGGGAACGAGGGAGACACGGATATGCGCGGGCCGTGGACTTCTTCGTTTGGACTGCATCCGGTGGAGTCGCAGATGAATGGCGGCAAAGGGCTGTCTGTTGGCGACGTCAATGGCAAGATCAACGGCGAGGATCGGGGCAAGCAGGATGAGGCTCAGAAGGCTACGACGTCGGTGGCTGACGAGTCGCTTGGGAAGCAACTGGCTGGGGTCGGGAGTAACGGGCATCACTCCGGCTCGCGGAGCCGGTAAGACAAAAGCAACGGCGTGCTGCGCGCACGGCGCGATCTGCCATCGAGGCAGACGCGCCTTCGGCGCCATTTTCGCGGTGAGGGTGACAAACAAAAATGGCAGCCTTTGCGGCTGCCATTTTCTTGTTGTGTCTGCTGACTTGCTAACTAGCTGACTTGCTGCTTAAGCGGGGCTCGGTTGACCTTCGCCGAAGCCGGGCTTGCGACCGCTTTCGGGTTTGAGGATCTTCTGGGTTTCGCCGCCGTTGCCTGGGTCTACGCCGGAGAGCGCGGACTTGGCTGCGGGGAGTTCCTTGCCTTCGATGATCAGCTTGATCTCGGCGGCATCCAGGGTCTCGCGCTCGAGCAGGGCGGCTGCCATGCGGTGCATGATGTCCTGATTCGACTCGAGGATGGTGTAGGCAGACTTGTAGCCGGCGTCGACGAAGAAGCGAACCTCAGCGTCGATCTGCTTGGCGGTGTCGTCGGAGAAGTCGCGGTGCTGAGCGATCTCGCGGCCGAGGAAGATCTGCTCTTCCTTCTTGCCGAAGGTCATGGGACCCATCTTGGACATACCGAACTCGCAGACCATCTTGCGGGCGAGCTCCGTGGCGCGCTCGATGTCGTTGCCGGCACCGGTGGTCATCTGCTTGAGGAAGATCTCTTCGGCGCAGCGTCCGCCCATGAGGGTGGCCATGCGGGTTTCGAGATAGTCCTTGGTGACGGTGTGCTGGTCTTCCTCGGGGAGGTACACGGTGACTCCGAGGGCCATTCCGCGGGGGATGATGGTGACCTTGTGGAGCGGGTCGGAGTGTTCGCGCAACGCGGAGACGAGCGTATGACCGGCTTCGTGATAGGCGGTGACGCGCTTTTCTTCGTCGGTGAGGAGCATGGATTTGCGCTCGGCACCCATCATGACCTTGTCCTTGGCTACTTCGAAGTCATACATGTGGACTGACTTTCTGTTGTAGCGGGCGGCGGTGAGGGCGGCCTCGTTGACCATGTTGGCCAGGTCGGCGCCGGAGAAGCCAGGGGTTCCTCGAGCGAGGATGTTGAGGTTCACATCTTCGGCCATGGGGACCTTCTTGGAGTGGACCTTGAGGACTTCTTCGCGGCCACGGATATCGGGACGATCGACGATGACGCGACGATCGAAGCGGCCGGGGCGAAGGAGAGCTGGGTCGAGAACGTCGGGGCGGTTGGTTGCGGCGACGAGGATGACGCCGTCGTTGGACTCGAAGCCGTCCATCTCGACGAGAAGCTGGTTGAGGGTCTGCTCGCGCTCGTCGTGTCCGCCGCCGAGGCCTGCGCCGCGGTGACGACCGACTGCGTCGATTTCGTCGATGAAGATGATGCAGGGGGCGTTCTTCTTGCCCTGCTCGAAGAGGTCGCGAACGCGGCTTGCGCCGACGCCGACGAACATCTCAACGAAGTCAGAACCGGAGATGGAGAAGAAGGGGACGTTGGCTTCGCCGGCTACTGCGCGGGCGAGAAGAGTCTTGCCGGTTCCCGGAGGTCCGACGAGGAGAACGCCCTTGGGGATGCGGCCACCGAGGCGCTGGAACTTCTGCGCTTCGCGGAGGAACTCGATGATCTCTTTGAGCTCTTCCTTGGCTTCATCAACACCGGCGACATCTTTGAAGGTGATCTTCTTCTGCTGCATGGAGAGCAGACGGGCGCGCGACTTGCCGAAGCTCATGGCCTTGTTTCCACCGGACTGCATCTGGCGAAGCAGGAAGAACCAGAGGCCGAGGAGGAGGGCGAAGGGCGCGATCGAGATCAACAGGCTGAGCCACTGGTTGGGGCTCTGATCCTTGATGGTGATGTTGACGCCGTGATCGCGGAGCGTCTTGTACATGTCGGGGTAGTTGCCCGGGATGGTGGTGTGGAACTGATTCTTGTCGTCACGGTAGTGGCCGGTGACTTCAGCGCCGTTGACCACGACGTCCTGGATCTTGCCCTGGTCGGCGTCGTTGAGCAACTGGGTCAGGCTGATGTTCTTCTCCTGAGTTCCGCCAGTTGTTTTTACGACGACCTGCCAGAGGAAGACTAAGCAGGTGATCATGAAGACCCAGATCAGAATTTGTTTGACGGTCGAGTTCAATCGAATTTCCTCATTTTTCTAGTCTGCAGCGGCCTCGAAATCGACTGGCGCTTGTCAGATCCTGGCCTTCGCAAGCGAAGGCCGTACTACGGTTAGACGACGACGGTGAGGGAAGGTTCTGTGCTGTGGGGTCACCCTGATTGTCAGCAAAAAGCCCTGCCTCGGTCAAGTAGTTAGATTCTACTCTTGGTCCGATGGATTCGTGGGTTCGGAGCAGGAAATAATGATGTGACTTTAGGGTGATGGGAGGAGGCGGGGTTTGGGGGTGTTCGTGCCTGATTGCCTCGTTCGGGCGAGGGGCGCAGATGGGGGCAACTGCTTGGAGGGTTTGGGGATAGGGTTTTGTTGTGTCCTTTGCGGGTGATGGAAAGGTGAAACAGGCGGCTACGAAGTGCAGGGTTCCTTCCCCTTCGACTTTGCCTGGGGTCAGGATGACGACGTAAAAAGACAGCGGCGGAAGATGTAAGGCGGTCAACGGCGAAGGCGTAAAACGGGCAACAGCAAATGCGAAATGCGGGGGTCTCTCCACTCCGCCGTGCGATAAAACCGCACGGCTCCGGTCGAGATGACGCATTTCAGGGGCCGCGATGACGCAATTGAGGGGCCGCGATGACGCAATTGAGGGGTCGAAAATGACGCATTGTAGGGGGCGAGATGACGCAATTGAGGGGGTCGAGATGACGCATTGTAGAGGTGGAGATAACGCGTTGTTCGGGGGAGATGACTACACCTGGCGGTAGAGGCGGAGCTCGCGGGGGAGCGGTCGGCGCGGAGGCCGCTGGGCAGGTGCAGGATTGAGCCGGTGCGGGCGGCTACGGTTGGATCGGGACGAAAGCCGCAGAGAGCGAGGAGGCGTGCGGTCTCGTCGAAGGTGAGGCGGGCGCCTAGTTGACGGGCGGCGGCGCGGAGGACTCGGCGGCGGAGGGCTGGGTCGAGGGTGCGGAGGCGGTCGAGTTCGATGGAGACGGCGGATTGGGATTGGCCGGGGGTGGTGCTGACGGCTCGGCCTCCGCCTCGGACGGGTTTGCCGGGGAGGAGGAGTTGGGGGAGGAGACGGTTGAGTTCGGCTTGCCAGCGCGTCTCTTCTTCGCGGGCGAGCTCGGCCATATTGGCGAGGGTCTGGTCGAGATTCGGATTGTAGGTGCGGAGCTGGGGCAGGAGTTCGTGGCGGATTTTGTTTCGGGTGTAGGTGGTGTCGGTGTTGGTGGAGTCGTTGCGCCAGGTTTGGTTGAGTTGGGTGAGGTAGGCTTCGATTTCGGCGCGGCGGGTGTTGAGGAAGGGGCGGAGGATCTTCCCTTTTGCGAGGGTGATGGTGGGGTGGATGGCGCTGAGGCCTTCGGTCCATGCTCCTCGGAGGAGTTTCATGAGGACGGTCTCGGCCTGATCGTCGAGGGTGTGGGCGGTGAGGATGGCGTCGGCGTGGCCGGAGGTGAGGAGGGTGGTGAAGAACTCGTAGCGGAGGTTGCGGGCGGCCTCTTCGATGGTTTCGGTGTTGCCTGCGGCGCGGGAGTCCGCTACGCGGTTCGGGACGCTGGCCTGGTGGAGATGCAGGGGGATGTCGTGGGCGATGCAGAGGTCTTCGACGAAGCGCTGGTCGGCGTCGGCTTCGGCGCCGCGGAGGCCGTGGTGGACGTGGACTGCGGAGAGGCCGATGCCGAGGGACTCGCGTGTGGCGTGGAGGGTGAGGAGGAGGGCTACGGAGTCTGCTCCGCCGGAGAGGGCTGCGCAGAGACGATCGCCGGGTTGGATTTGGGTGCGGTCGAAGGGGAGCGTGGGGGGCATTGTGTCTATGTTAGTTGCCTGAAGGAACCATGTCCTGCGGGACAGGCCCACTGCGCGTGGGGCGGCCACTTCGTGGCGTGTATACCGGTCTGGGCTGGGCTAATCGCATGCGACCTCCCGCTGGTCGGCTTGATCTTCCTCTTCTTGCGCTGGGCAGGACCGTTTACTTGCCACAATGGGGGAGACGAGCTGCGAAGTGATCGCTCCGCGCGTCTTTATATACTGATTTGATGTTCGAGACGAGATTGGCTACGGTTGAGGATGCGGAGTTGATTGCCCGGCATCGACGGCAGATGTTTGTGGATGCGGGACAGGCGGAGGATGCGGGACTGCAGGCTATGATGGAGAACTTTGTTGCGTGGGTTCGGCCGCGGTTGAACGATGGCAGCTACGTTGGGTGGATGGTGGAGGAAGAGGGCCGCGTGGTGGCCGGGGCGGGGATGTGGATGATGGATTTTCCTCCGCACTGGATGGATGCGAAACCGATGCGGGCTTATCTGCTTAACTTTTATGTCGATCCCGCGTTTCGAGGGTGTGGGCTGGCTTATCGGCTGTTGAAGATGTCGGTGGAGGAGGCGCGTGGTCGCGGGGTGAAGGTGGTCTCACTGCATGCTTCGAAGTTCGGCAGACCGATTTATGAGCGGAATGGATTTGAGCAGTCGACGGAGATGATGCTGCGTCTGGAGTAGGTGCGCGTATCTTGTATACTTCGCAGGTTATGCGAGTCTTTGTGATTCTTCCAGCAGCAGGTATCGGGACGCGGATGGCCGCGGGGGTGCGTCGACGGCGGCGCCGAAACAGTTTCTTGCGATTGGCGGAGTGCCGGTGCTGGTCCGGTCGGTGCGGGCGTTTCTTGCTGTGCCAAGAGTGGATGCGGTTTGCGTGGCGGTGCGGGCCCATGAGCGGGAGCGGATGGAGGCTCAGATGGTTGAATACAAGCTGGGGCCGCGGGTGCATCTGGTGGAGGGCGGAGACGATCGGCAGCATTCGGTGGGGAATGCGCTGGCCGCGCTGGAGTGCGATGCGGATGATGTGGTGCTGGTGCATGATGCGGTGAGACCGCTGATCGATCCGGCGACGATTGAGCGGACGATTGATGCAGTCGTGAAGCACGGCGCGGCGATTGTTGGGTTGCCGGCGGTGGATACGATCAAACAGGTGGAGCGGACGGCGGATGGGGCAATTGTGACGGCGACGATTCCAAGAGAGCGGATTGTGCAGGCGCAGACGCCTCAGGGTGCGCGGTTTGGGTTGCTGAGGGCGGCGTTTGTGGAGGCCGAGGCGGATGGGTTTTCGGGGACCGATGAGGCTAGTCTGCTGGAGCGGGCCGGGGTGGAGGTGGCCGTGGTGCAGGGGTCGGCGAGAAACTTCAAGATTACGCAGCCGGGAGATATTGAACTGGCGGAGTTTTACCTGGGGCAGACGAAGGCTTGATGGATTTGCACGGTACACGTGGCCGCTCCGCGATTGATGGAAGCATGGGAAGATAGCTTATGGGTATGAGGATTGGTTACGGATTCGACTCGCACTCGTTTAAGGCGGGCGTGCCGCTGGTGATTGGCGGACTTGCGATTGAACATCCTGAGGGGCTGGCTGGGCACTCGGATGGCGATGTATTGCTGCATGCGATTACGGATGCGCTGCTGGGTGCGGTGAGCGCGGGGGATATTGGCACGTTTTTTCCGCCGAGCGATCCGCGGTGGAAGGGTGCGGCTTCGAGTGTGTTTCTGCAGACGGCGCTGGAAGAGGTGGCGACGGCTGGATACAAGATCGTGAATATCGATACGGTGCTGGTGATGGCGAAGCCGAAGATTGTGCCGATTGCGGGGGAGTTGCGGGAGAGTGTCGCTGCGCTGCTGGGCGTGAAGCCGGGTGAGGTGGGGATCAAGGCGAAGACGCCGGAGGGATTGGACCAGGACCATGTTGCGGTGGCCCATGCGACGGTGCTTTTGGAGAGCCTGGGAATTCCGGAGCCTGTTGGCGCGATGGCTGCTACGGCTGAGGTTGATGATGAGATTGATGTGGTGGTGAAGACGCTGGTGGGGGATTCGCGCGATGTTTCGGCGCTGGGGCGGAAGGTGACTCCTTTTGATACGGATGATCTTACTTAGCTGCTGATCGAGAGAAGAGTGCGTCCTGCCGGACGGGCCCACTGCGCTCAGTCACCCCGCAAACCAAGACCTGTTTGCGGGGACCCCGATCCGGGCGGTCACTTCGTGACTTGTTTACCTTTGTATTGGTCCTCCCGTTGGTCGGGTGGATCTCTTCAGTCAACGCGTGGCTATTCGTTGACTATCGCGATGGCGAATCCGTCGTAGCCTCTGCTGCCGACGGTCTGGAGTGCGGTCGCGTCGAGGCGGGGATGGGTGCCGAGGCGCTCGACGAATGTGCGCGTGCCTGAGACGACGGGGTCGGTACTGTTTGGATCGAGGATGGCGCCGTCGCGAATTACGTTGTCTCCGATGATGACCGTGCCGGGACGCGAGAGTTTGATCGCCCACTCGAGGTAGACGGGATTGTTGGGTTTGTCGGCGTCGAGAAAGATGAGGTCGAAGGGGAAGGCGTGCTCTTCGTGGAGGCTGGCCAGCGACTCGAGCGCAGGGCCTACTCTAATGTCGACCAGTGAAGACAGGCCCGCGCGGTTGATGTTCGCCGCGGCTACCTGGGCGTGGGTGGGGTTGAGTTCGAGGGTGACGAGTTTACCGTCCGGCGGCAGAGCACGCGCCAGCCAGATGGTGCTGTATCCGCCGAGGGTTCCTACTTCCAGGATGCGCTTCGCTTTATGGATACGGGCGACCAGATGAAGCAGCTTGCCCTGATTGGGAGCGACGTCGATCGCGGGAAGTCCGGCGTCTCTGTTTGCGCGCATCGCTTCGTCGAGCGCTTGATCGGGATGAATGAGCGTGTCAGTGAGGAAGCGGTCGACTGATGTCCAGAGATCCTGGTTCATATGGAGATGAGGATAATGGCGCGTGGCTGGAGGGGCAAGTTGGGTGCGGAGTCCGGTAGTGGTGCAGTTTGAAACTTGGGCTTGCGCCTCTCCCAATGGCCTGAGACGATGAATTGTCATGGCGAGATGGCCAAAGTCTAGAGGCGTACAGACGACAATCGCTGCTGTTGTCGCGCTTCTCGCTGCAATCTGTGTGTTCATACAGATCGCGATGACATCTTTCAATAACTTCTACTTCGGTCCTCATAAAGCATACCCATACCCCTACCCTGACTCTCATACTGCTCAAATGGCGCTTTACCGTGATTGTGGCCTAACCATGCTCGGCGTTTTTGTCGTCGTGTTTACGATCCAGCGCGTGTTCACTGCGTCACATCGCAGCTAATCAAAACTGCACCATTACCCAAGTCCGGTTGCTTCGCGGGAATGTTAGCGTGTTCGTAGAGAGTTGATCGTACGAGGAGTCCTAGATGCGAATTGGTTCCAGCTTTGGTCTGGTTTTTATGGCGGCTTTGGTATGGGGTGGAGTGGTTAACGGGCAGACGGTGGGGGACGTTAGTTTGCAGCCGCATGCAGTGGGTAGTGTGCCGTGCGTTCCCAGCGGCGATGCAGCGTGGATGACGCCGGCGGAGAAGAGTTGCTATGCGACGACTCCGGATTATGCGGAGACGATGGCTTATCTGAATCGCGTGCAGGGTGCGGCGCCGGGGCAGGTGAAGATTGAAGGGTTTGGAAAGACAGGTGAGGGGCGCGAGTTGGATGTGGTGGTGGTTTCGCGGGATGGGGTGTTCGATCCGGCGGCGATTCATGCGGCGAAGAGGCCGATTGTGTTGGTGCAGAACTCGATTCATGCGGGGGAGATGGACGGGAAGGATGCCTGCCTTGCGCTGCTGCGGGATATGGTGATCTCGAAGACAAAGGCGAGCTTGCTGGAGCGGGCGGTGTTTGTGTTCATTCCGATCTACAACGCGGATGGGCATGAGCGGAGGAGCGCTTATAACCGCATCAACCAGGCTGGACCCGCACAGATGGGCTGGCGCGGCAATGGGACGAATCTGAATTTGAACCGCGATTACTTGAAGCTGGATACGCCGGAGGCCCGGGCGTTTATGGCGATGTTTCATCACTGGCTGCCGGATTTTTTGTGGACGATCATGTGACCGATGGCGCGGACTATCAGTATGACGTGACGTTTACGATTGATGATGGGCCGAATGTGCCGAAGGGAACGGCGAAGTGGGTAGATGAGGTTGCCACACCGACGCTTGAGAAGTACGTGGACTCGCATGGGCATCTGGCTTCGCCTACCTATATCAATTTTGTGAATGATAATGATCCGGCAGATGGGCTTGGGTTCAATGATGATCCGCCACGATTTTCGACGGGGTATGTGATTCTTGAGGGCCGGCCCGGGATGCTGGTCGAGCTGCATATGTTGAAGGACTATAAGACGCGGGTTACGGGAAACTATGAGATTCTTGCCGGGCTGATGGAGTTGATGAATCGCGATGCGGACAAGGTGATTGCGCTGAATGCTGCGGCGGATAAGGAGGCAGAGACGCTGGGCGCGCATCCGCTTGGGAATGTCACGTATCCGCTGGCGCTGGGATGGAGTGGGGAAACGACACCGTTTCTGTTTCGCGGGTACAAGTACACGCGGGAGTTGAGTGAGGTTTCGGGGGCGATGCGGGTGGAGTATACGCATGAGCCCTGGAATGTTTCGCTGCCGTTCCAGACGGGCTTCAAGGTGAAGGCAGAGACGAGGGTGCCGGCTGCTTACATTGTTCCCGCGCAGTGGGTGAAGGTGATTGATGTGCTGACGGCGCATCAGGTGGACATTGAGCGAACGACGGCGGCGTGGACGGGGGATGTGGAGACGTATCAGTGCGCGGGGATGGCCTGGCAGGAGCCTCCTTTCGAAGGACGTCATCCGACGTTCAATGGCGAAGCGATGCATGATGCGGGCAAGTATGGGAGCTGTGTGCTGGTGCGGGAGAAGAGGAGCTTTCCGGCGGGGTCGGCGGTGGTGCGGCTGAATCAGCGGCTGTCGAAGGTAGCGCTCGAGTGGCTGGAGCCGGCGGCGCCTGACTCTGCGCTTCAATGGGGATTCTTCGATTCGATCTTTGAGCAGAAGGAGTATGGCGAGGCATATGTGCTGGAGTCGCTGGCGCGGGAGATGATGGCGAAGGACCCGAAGCTGAAGACGGAGTTCGAGAAGAAGGTGGCGAGTGATCCGGTGTTTGCGGGGAACCCATATACCCGGTTGGAGTTTTTTATGAGCGGACGCCGTGGTTTGCGGCTAATCAGGTGGGACAGTATCCGGTGGGGCGTTTGCTGAGCGTTGAGGGAGTCCCGCTGGGGCGATAGCCGGGGCGATGTTCTATGATGGTGGGCTTCCGAAGAGAGGGTGAGCTATGCACGATCTTGTCGTCGATCTTATGGCTGTTGCTGTGTGCGGAGCGCTGGGCGGCTTCGTCAATGTGTTCATCGGTGACTCGGGACTTCACCTGCCGGTGATAGAGCAAGGGGTCTTTCGTCCGGGCTACATCGGCGTGGTGATAGTGGGCATCGTTGCGTCGGTTGGGGCGTGGCTTGCGACGCAGACGTCGGTGCTTATGGGGAATTTTGCGGCGTCGCCACCGGTTACGTTGAGGCTGTCTGAGTTGAGTACGGCGATTCTTGTCGGTTTCGGCGGGGCGCGGTGGTTCAAGTCGGAGGTCGAGACGACGATCTTTCGCAAGACGGCGACTGTCGCTGCGAGCAAGTCGGCGGATAGTGAAGCGGCTGCCACCATCGCTGCGGGAACGCCTATTCAGGCACTAACGGCGGCGAACAAGATGCGGTGAATGGCATAGGTGGAAGGCTCTTTGAACGTTCCCACGGATGGCGTGAAATATCGTATGTCAGCAACGGCCTGGTCGCGATAGACTTCCACTATTCCGTTTTCCCCTCGAGGTTAGATGAAAAGTAAGATCGCGTTTGTGCTGTGTTTGCTGACGATGGTTGGTGGTGGAGTTCTGGCGCAGGCTCCAGCGGCGAGCCAGGAAGAGTTCATCAAGACCCATTATGCGAAGTTTGAATATCGCATTCCAATGCGGGATGGGGTGAAGCTGTTTGTGTCGGTGTATACGCCACAGGCGGGAGCGTTCAAGGATGCGGGGCCATATCCATTTCTGATGACACGGACGCCGTACAGCTGCGGCCCCTATGGTGAGGACAAGATGCCAACGCGGCTGGGTGCGAGCCAGGAGTTATTGGAGTCGGGCTACATCTTTGTGTGTGGCGATGCTCGCGGGCGGTATGAGAGCGAGGGTGTGTTTCAGGAGATGAGTCCGCATATCGACGATAAGAAATCGAATAGAGATGTGGATGAGTCGACGGATACGTACGACACGGTGGAGTTTCTGCTGAAGCATGTAGAGAACAATAATGGCAGGGTGGGGATTACGGGGATTTCGTATCCGGGATTCTATACGTCGGCCAGCATTATTGACTCGCATCCGGCGATCAAGGCGGCTAGTCCGCAAGCTCCGATGACGAATTTGTTTTTCAACGATGATGGGTACCACGGCGGCGCGTTTATGTTGTCGGCCAACTATGGGTTTTACATCCTTTTAAGCCACAGAAAACTCCTGTGCTGCCTGAGAAGCGGGCTACGTACGACTTAGGTGTTCCAGATAGTTACAAATTTTATTTGAAGGCCGGATCAACGGAGAGTTTGGATAAGGCTTTCGACGGATCGAACTTCTTGTTTCACGATCAATTGGTGCATACAACGTATGACGACTACTGGAAGAAGCGTGATCTTTCGCGGCATATGAAGAACGTTCATGCGGCGGTGATGACGGTGGGTGGATGGTTCGATGCGGAGGATCTGTCGGGGCCGTTCAAGACGTTTCACGCGATCGATGAGTTCAATCCCGGTGCGGTGAATACGCTGGTGGTGGGACCGTGGACACATGGCGGTTGGTCTCGCAACGACGGCGATCGTCTTGGCGATGTGACGTTCAATTCGAAGACTTCGCTGTTCTATCGGGAGAACATCGAGTATCCGTTTTTTGAGCATTATTTGAAGGAGCGTGATGGCGGAGTGCTGCCAAAGGCCTATGTGTTCGAGACAGGAAGTAATGTTTGGAAGAAGTATGACGCGTGGCCTCCAAAGGCTGCGGCGGCAAGGATGCTCTATTTTCATGCGGAGGGTAAGCTCAGCTTCGATGCTCCTAACGAGAAGGCTGGTGTGGATGAGTATGTGAGTGATCCGGCGCATCCTGTGCCGTTTGTGGATTACACAACGGACACGGTGCCGCAACGGTATATGGATGACGATCAGCGATTTGCTTCGCGGCGGCCTGATGTGTTGACGTATGAGACGGAGCCGCTAACGGAGGATGTGACGATTGCAGGGCCGGTGCGGCCGAAGCTAAAGGTGTCTTCCAGCGGGACGGACGCGGATTTTGTGGTGAAGCTAATTGATGTTTACCCGGATGATTATCCTGATCCTCCAAGCGACGCTATGGGTAAGCGAGTGGTTGGTGCTGCGCCGGTTCTGATGGGTGGGTATGAGCAGCTGGTGCGGGGAGAGCCGATGCGAGCGAAGTTTCGTGATAGCTGGGAGAAGCCTACTGCGCTTACGCCGGGAAAGATGGTGGAGGTGAATGCGGAGATGCCGGATATCAATCACACGTTCCGCGCGGGGCATCGGATTATGGTTCAGGTGCAGAGCTCGTGGTTTCCGTTGGTGGACAGGAATCCGCAGACGTTTGTGGATATACCGTTTGCGAAGCCTGAGCAGTTCGTGAAGGCGACGGAGAGTGTTTACCGAAACGCGGGCGCGGCTAGTGGGGTTGAGGTGCTGGTTGTGCCGCAGCACTAATCCTCTGTGATGACAAAGAAGGTGCGGGCGATCATGAGTAAGTTCGCGATCGCCCGTAGTGTTTAGCCGCGGAAGGCTGGTCCGCCGAAGGGTGTGCCTACGGCGCCGCCGTCGACGAAGAACTCGATTGCGTTGACGTAGGAGGAGTCGTCGGAGGCGAGGAAGATGACGGCTTTTGCAAGCTCCTCCGCTTCACCGAAGCGGCCTAGCGGAATTGTGGAGGCGATGCGTTTTGCCAGTCCGTCGTTCTCTTCGGCGGTGCGGGTGCCACGGCTCCAGATGGGGGTGTTGATTGGGCCGGGCGCGACGATGTTGACGCGAATGCCGCGAGGGGCGAGATCGGCGGCCATGGAGCGGGACAGACCACGGAGGCCGGCTTTGCTTGCGGCGTACGCGGCGTAGCCTGGCTGGCCGAGCGATCCGATGACGGAGCCGTTGAAGATGACGGAAGAGCCGTCTTTGAGGATGGGGAGAGCCTCTTGGACCGTGAAGAAGGCGCCGGTGAGGTTGATGCGGATGATGTTCTCGAAGGTCGCTTCGTCGGTGTTGCCAGTGGGTGTTTGTCCGGCGATGCCTGCGTTGGCAAAGACGATGTCGAGATGGCCGAAGTCTTTTTGATTTTGGCGAAGAGGTCTTTGCGGGCAGCGGAGTCGGTGACGTCGGCGCGATAGGCGGTTGCGTTTGAGCCGAGGAGGTTGGCGGCTTCGTCGAGGGTCTTCTGGTCGCGACCCGTGATGGCGACTTGTGCGCCTTCCTTGACAAAGAGTTGGGCGGTGGCGAGTCCGATGCCGCTGTTGCCGCCGGTGATGAGAGCTTTTTTGCCTTCGAGTTTCATGTTGTTTTCCTCTTGTCGTGCTCGCTGTTTTTGATTGCGGACTGCCTGGGTTGGGAGCAGCCTTTATGCGTCAAATACTTTAAGCATGATGATTGTCATGCTCACTCTTGTTTAAGCATGATGTGTATCATGTATAAAGTCAAGTGAGGGTTTTTGGGATGAGATATCCGGCAGCAGAGACGGCGGAGAAGCATCGGCGGATTCTGGAAGAGGCGTCGCGCCTATTTCGCGAGAAGGGATTTTCCGGGGTGAGTGTCAGCGAGATTATGAAGGCGACGGGTTTGACGCATGGGCCTTTTTATAATCACTTCGACTCGAAGGAAGAGTTGATGGCGGAGAGTGTGCTGCATGGTTTCAAGAACACGCTGGACGGCTTGCATGCGACGGAGGGGACTGCCAAAGGCAGAGCGGAGTATGTGAAGAGATATTTGAGCGCGGCCCATCGCGATGCTCCCGGTGCGGGATGCACGATGGCCGGGCTGGCTTCAGAGATTCGGCATGAGTCGCAGGTACGGGGACCGTTTTCGGACCGGCTGAAGGCTGTGATTGAGGCGGTGGCGACTCACTTTCCGTGGCCGTCAAAGCGGTCGGCACGGGGAGATGCGATTCGGATGACGGCTTCGATGGTGGGGGCAATGATTCTGGCGCGTGCGGTGGAGGATGAGAGATTTTCGGACGAGATTTTGAGTGAGGTGCGGAAGGGGCTGGTGTAGAGGTTTCCGCGGCTTCGGAATTGTCGGAGACGGAATGCGTAAGGGAGTTGGGTGGGGACGGGTTGAAGAAGAGGCAACGGCAAGTGCGAGAGCGAAATACAGGGATCCTTCACTCTGTTCAGGATGACGACGTAAAACAAACAACAACAAGACTTTGATTTTTTAGAGAGATTTCAGGCTTATGCGAAGGGGTGTTCGAGGCTGGGGCTTTGCGCGGTGAACATCTTGCCGCCGTCTTCGGTGACGTGCCAGTCGTCTTCGAGACGTACGCCGAACTCGCCGGGGAGGTAGATGCCGGGTTCGTCGGAGAAGCACATGCCTGCGGCTAGTGGTGTGGTATTGCCGCGGACGAGATAGGGCCACTCGTGGCCATCCATACCGATGCCGTGGCCGAGGCGGTGGGTGAAGTGTTTGTAGTCGGGGCCATAGCCTGCGGCGGTGATGAGGTCGCGTGCGGCGGCGTCGATGGTGTGGCAGGGTGCTCCGGGATGGGCTGCGGCTAGAGCTGCGGATTGGGCTTTGAGGACGATGTCGAAGACCTTGCGGGCTTTGTCGAGTTTGGGGATGGTGGGATCGCCGAGGACGAAGGTGCGGGAGATGTCGGATTGATAGCCTTCGACGGTGCAGCCGTCGTCGATGAGGATGATCTGGCCTTCGCGGATGACTTGCGGTTGGAGGGAGCCGTGGGGGAGCGCGGAGTACTCGCCTACCTGACAACTGGCGTCGCCGGTGACGCCGGAGCGGGTGTAGGCGAGGTCGACCATCTGGCTGAACTGGCGGTTGGTCATGCCGGGTTGCGCGGATTGGTAGCAGGCTTTATAGACCGCTAGGGTGATGTTGTTGGCTAGCTGCATGAGGGCCAGTTCGGCGGGGGATTTGATGGCGCGACAGCCGAAGGTGACAGGAGTTGCGCTGGTGGTGGTGAGGGCGGGGCTGGCGTGGGCAATTCCGTCTGCGAAGACGAACTGGGTGCGCTCCTCGATGCCGATCTTTCCGGTGGCGAGGCCGGATTCGTTGAGTGCTTTGGCGAGGAGCTGGTAGGGATCTTCGTCTTCGTTCCAGGTGTAGACGTGGGTGGTGGAGGCGGAGGGGAGGGAGGCGGGTTTGGCTTCCATGCGTTCGCGTACGCGGCCCTCTTCGAAGACGGGGCAGACGATGAAGGGGGCGCCGGTGGCGGGGAGGGTCCAGGCGAAGAGGCGCTCGGACTGGCCCCAGCGGAGGCCGGTGAAGTAGGTGAGGGAGGTGCCGGTGGTGATGACGATGGCGTCGATGCTGTTCTGGTGCATGAGGGCACGGGCGCGTTCGAGGCGGTGTTCGCGCTCGGCGAGGGTGATGGGGACAGCTTCGGCGCGGCGGTTGGTGAGGGCGGCGATGGCAGGTGGGAGTTTTTCGGTTGGGGATTGTGCTGCGAGGGTAAGGGATGGGGCGGCGGCTGCGGCGGCGGCTGAGGACAGGAGAAAGCGGCGGCGGGTGGGCATGAGTGGAGTGATTGTAACTTGAAGCGACGAGCGATTTGTAGAGTTGCTCCTCAATAACCAGGATGGGAAAGTCAAAAGCGCAAAGCGTTTCGAAGTCCGAGAAGGCCAGAGACTAGAAGAAAAAGTCCTGCCGCGATTGCACAAACGGCTCCCAAAGTATCGATAGAGATCAGATCTCCGTTGCGGATCGAGTTGATTGCCCACGTTTCAAAGAGTAGGCCCGACGAGAAAAAACAAACGAAATTATTGCGAAGCCGATTCGCTGCGCCCAAGTCAGGTTGTGGCCGTTCTTCAGCCATTGGGAATAGAAAGTATGGCTTTCCCGCCAGCTCTTGCGCATCGGATCGTAGTCTGGAACGTGCGTCATTCCAGTCATCCTTTCACACGCGCCAGCGTAACCACAAAGTGTTCGACTAATGGCTTCGGATTGATTAGCTACTGACCCTGCATAGCAATCGATGGTTAGAGGATATGATTAATGGGTTCCATGGAGAGCGCGATGGCGATGATTACGACGGTTCAGCAGCATATTTTGCAGGAGCAGCAGGCTGCCTTGAAGGCTACGGGGCGGGAGGCTTCGGGGACGTTCAGCTGGTTGCTGAGCGGGATTACGCTGGCCGCGAAGATGGTGGAGGCGAAGATTCGCTCGGCTGGGTTGAGCGATGTGTATGGCGCGTTTGGCGCGGAGAATGTGCAGGGGAGCAGCAGCAGAAGCTGGATGTTTATGCGAATCAGGCGCTGCTGCATTGCCTGGGGCTGCGCGATAGCGTTGCGGCGCTGGTGAGCGAAGAGGATGAGGAGCCGGTGACGTTCAACCGCGATGCGGAGACGGGGAAGTACATTATTGTTTTTGATCCGCTGGATGGGTCGAGCAACATTGACGTGAATGTGAATGTGGGGACGATCTTCAGTGTGCTGCGGAGGATGCCGGCGGAGTTGGGGACGCTGGAGGAATCGATTCTGCAGCCGGGGTTTCGGCAGGTGGCGGCGGGGTATGTGGTGTATGGGCCGTCGACGGTGCTGGTGTATACGACGGGTAATGGCGTGCATGGATTTACGCTCGATCCGACGATTGGAGCGTTTGTGCTGAGCAACGAGAAGATGAGGATGCCGGAGCAGGGAAGCTACTACTCGGTGAATGAGGCGAATGCGGCGGGATGGCCGGAGGAGTATCGCGCGTATGTGGAGATGCTACGCACAGGTGGATTGCAGAAGGAGTATAGCTCGCGGTATATCGGGAGTTTGGTTGCGGACTTTCATCGGACGCTGCTGAAGGGCGGGGTGTTTTTGTATCCGCCTACGCTGAAGCAGCCGAAGGGGAAGCTGCGGCTGCTGTATGAGGCGAACCCGCTGGCGTTTATTGCGGAGCAGGCGGGTGGGATGGCTGCGCATGGTGCTGGACGGATTCTGGATATCAAGCCGGAGGGGATCCATCAGCGGACGCCGTTTTGTGTGGGGAGCAGGCGGGAGATGGAGGCGCTGGTGGCGGCGGTGAGTCCGGCGGTGGTGCGGTGAGTTCATTTGCTGCTGAGGTGATTGATATTCGCGAGGAGTCTCGCGTGGCAGGGCGTCAGCGATGGCAGATGGCTCTGGATCGGACTGAGTTTGCGGCTGGGGACGTTGGCGTGCTGGAGGCGGTGGCTCGGAGTGGGGCGCGGCTGGTGGTTCCGGTGCTTGGGGTGGTGATGGATGGGGGCGAGGTGTGGCATGTGGTGGAGAAGCCGCTGGCTGCGGGGACGGCGGTAACGGGGCGGGTGGGCGTGCCGGTGGAGTGATGCAGATCGGAGGCTCAAGGTTGAGTCGGAGTGTGGTTGCTGGTACACTCGGAGATGTTGTTTCGGCTGCGTTGGGCCTGCGAAAGCGGTGCGCGATGCGGGTTTGGTGGGGGGCTGTAGCTCAGTTGGGAGAGCGCCTCGTTCGCAACGAGGAGGTCAGCGGTTCGATCCCGCTCAGCTCCACCATAGAAACAGCAACTTGCGGCATACCTTCCATCTCCTCACTCAGTTTTGTGTCGTTGTTTGTGTCGTAACCCTTCGATGTGCCCTCCGAATCGCTCCGTTTTCCGCTTCCCATCGTCAGGGCGTCCAGCGCGGTTCTCTTGGCGTCCAGCCGAACGTGCGAGTAGTGGGCCAGCATCTTTCGTGAGACATGCCCCGCAATCGACATGATCGTTTGGTCGCTGGCTTTCGACTCGGCAAGCTCTGTGATTGCCTGATGCCGGAGGTCATGGAAGCGGAAGCCCTCAAACGGACTCTTGAGCTTCGCAATGCTGGCGTCGCAACCTGTACAGGTCTCGCCGGGATTCTGGAGCAGACCACACCCGGCACACTGTACGGCCCGCGTCAGCCGCCGCCATGCTGTCCGCCAGCTCTTAATGCCGCGCGTGGGGTCGAAATGGGCTGTTTCGCAAGCGGGGAAGAGGAAATGGCTCGGCTCGCTCGCCACGAGGTCCCGAGAGCGTCTGTAAAGCTCCAGAATCACAGCCCAGGCATCCGCGTTCAAAGGGATCACGCGCTCCCCGGCCTCCGTCTTGCTCTTCCGCACCGTCAGCGAGCGCCCCATCATGTCCACGTCGCGCCAGCGCATTTCCTTGATCTCGCACCCACGCATTGTTGTGTTCAAGGCGAGCCGTGCGGCACACGCGACCGTTTGCCACTCAGGGCGGGCAGCGGCCCTGTGTAGCAGCTTTACTTTCTCCTCATAAGTCAGCGCTTGCCCGATGCTCTGGCGCACGGGCAAAGGGTGAATCTCCTCTGCGAAGTGGTGCCAGCGCTTGGCCCTCTTGAGAACACCGCGGATAATGTCCAGTTCACGGTTGATCGTCGCATTCGCCCTTCCTGCTGTCTTGCGTTCGCGGATGTAGCCGACAACCTGCGCGGGAGTCATGCGCCACACGGCAACCACTCCGAGACTCTTGTTGATTGGCTTCACACGCTCCCGCTCCGTTTGAATGCTGCGAGGCGCAAGGTGCGGGATGCGATCCGCGAGGAACCGCTCCGCCGCCTCGGAGAAGGGAAGCCGGGAGAAGTCGTCTTTGGTGGCAGCGAGCTTGCCAGCTTTCGCCTCTCCGATCAGCACACGTTCCTTGCGTTGCGCTTCGCGCCAGTCGCTAGTGTCGAGAGAGAATCGGAACCGCTCGCCGTCCACAAAGAAATGCGTGTGCCAGGTGCTACCGCGCTTTTTGAGTGCCATGCTTTCTCCTCGTGGTCTCTTTAACCTTTCCATTCCGATGCTGCTGATAACGTTCCTTGTCCTTCTTTCGTCGCTCGGCCTTGAACTCTTCAGAGGACTGGTGCTCTTTCACGCGACATTTCACGCCGCAATGGCGGTTATCGCTCCTCTTGGGCACGAAGAACATCCCACACGCACACTCGCGCACATCATCGATTTGGCTCCGATCCGCGAGTTGAAGTGCGCACATCAACGCCGCAATCTCGCTCTGCGCATCCGGTCGGACGTTTGCCTGACTTGGACGGAAATAGAGCAGGGGACCATCGCCAACGGGATGGATCTGGGGTACCAAAGTGTAGCGGCTGAGCATGTCATTCAACTCACTGTTGCACTTGAGGAGGCTGGTGAAGTAAACGTCCGCGAGCACGCCATCCGGGTCGCTGCCCATGAACTGCGACCCGTATCCTCTCTGAAATCGAAGAAGCCGAATGATCGTTTCGACGCGGACTCTACCCTCACCGGCCAGTGCTTCGCCATTCAACAATTCAACTAGCAGCTCAGGCAGCGACGGTAAGCGGCCCTCTTTCGCAATCCGTTCTGACCATTCGGGAATAGTCGCGTGGACTGCCCAGAGTCCGTCGTCCCTTCCTCTCCGCATACGGTTCGTCGCCATCTTCACCACCTACATTTCCGGTTCGTCCTGCACAATACGTACTATTCTTACGTAATACTAATAACAAACGCAAGTGTTATCGTATTAGGAGTGACGGAATGCCAATAGATACAACATCGCTGGAGACACTCTACTCGGTGCAGGAAGCCGCCAGAAAGCTGGGAGGCGTTTCAAAATTCACGGTCTACGCATGGATGAGGCGGGGGATGTTGGAACGGACGCGCGTTGGTGGCCGCGTTATGGTTCGAGAATCGTCGCTTCTGAAGCTGCTTGAACAGAGCGCCGCCAAGACTCACAGGGGTGCCCAGTGAACACAGAGCGGCTAATGACATTGGAAGAAGTTGCCGATGCGCTCAGACTCTCCAAGCACACGGTCAGGGCATTCGTGAAAAGAGGCAAGCTCTCGCCGGTGAGAATCTGCCGACGACTCCTCTTCCGTCCGTCCGACCTTCAATTGCTCATCACGGCGAGCTGCACAACGGAGCAGCGGTAATGACCATCGCTTCGCTGACAGCCCTCGGTGTCGTTGCAAATGAGAAAGCCCACATTGCAGTGTGGGCCAAGGAAGGGATACCGTTTTGCCTGATCGAAGTGTAGCAGAAAATTTCCCAGCCTACGTCGGGTCCATCGATTCGGACACCCGCACAGAGAAGCACGCGGGCCCGGCGAGCATCTGGCCATACGAAGAGCCGGCGAGGCCGGATGGGTGGCCGGAGCCGGAGAAGCTTGGCGAAGAACTGCCCCCGTTCCGCCCAAGGCGCGCAGGCCCCGCGCAATCCAGTCTGCGTTGAGTGACGACCGGCCGAAGGTTCTGCTTCCTGGAGACAACCGGCTCCTGTCCGACGTAGCGGCGGATTGCGGCCACTTCCTGCGGGAGGCGTTCTTCTATCGGAATGGTGAAGCGCTTCTCGTCGATGACGGCGACGCGAAGCGGATCAGCGCGCAGCAGTTCCGAACGGAGGCAGAGCGGCACCTTGTTTTCTTCCGGCAAAAGCACACCAGTAACGGGGCCATCCACGCGGACGCCACCATGTACGAGTCGGAGGCCCGGGGAATTATGGCAGCAACGCAATTTACCGAGAAACTCCGCCAGCTCGAGCAAATCTCCTCCCCACGCTTGCCTGTGCTCCGCGGCAATGGGTCCATCGAACTGCTTCCTAAGGGATACGATCCGGAGACAAAGATTCTCACTCTCGGCAGTCCTGAATTTCGGGAGGATATGAGTCTCGACGAGGGTCGCGCTGTTCTCGGCAACCTCTTTGGCGAGTTCGAATTTGCCGACGACGGACGTAGCTTGGCCGTCTCTGTCGCCGCACTAGTGGGGATGGTGGGATTTCGCCTGATGCCGAGAGCCAGCCTGAGACCGGCGTTCGTTATCACGAAGAATGCCGAAGGGAGCGGCGCCAGCACCTTGGCGGACTGCATCGTTTGGCCGCTTCTCGGAAGCGCTCCCAAGCTAACGCTGCCCGAAGACGACGCCGAGACAAGAAAGATCCTGCTCACGGTGGTGCGCGATGCCCGAGCGGCGATCATCTTCGACAACGTAAAGCACGTAATCGGAGGCGCGTCCCTTGAGGCTTTTATTTCGTCAGCCGTCTACGAAGGCAGATTGCTAGGCGCCAATCAATCGCTCGCGGGCCCGAACTACACAACTGTCATTTGCACCGCGAACGGCGGGCGCGTGAGCCCCGACATGCGCCGCAGGTCTCTTTTAGTCGTGCTACATCTTAACGTCGAGCGCGCCGAGGACCGCCAGTTTAAGCGACCAATCAGCGGCTCGGTTCTGGCCGAATTGCGTCCAAGGGTTCTCGCGGCGGTGTGGGCATTGATTCGCCATTGGGAAGGTTTGGGCAGGCCGGGGCCAAGTCGCTCGCATTCTGCCTTCCCTGAATGGGCTCATACCGTTGGCGGCATCGTCGAGCACGCGGGATATCGGTGCCCGTTCGAGACTCCGCGGATCGTCGAGTCAGTCGATGCGGACGCGGAAGCTATGCGCAGCATGGTGGCCGCGATGGAGCCGGGACGGAGGTACACCAACCGCGAGCTTATGGATCTGGCCCGACACGAGGAGCTTTTCCGGGACTTGTCGGACGCTCCGACGATGAAATGACCACTTCCCATCGAAGTACCTGGGGGAGGATGCTCTCCAGGTATCACGACCGCAGCATTGGCGAGCACCGCTTCTTTTCCGATGGGAAGGAACACAAAAAGCGCTTTTGGGCGGAGGGAATCCGTGGATAGCAACATGGTTGCATGGTCCAACATGGTTTTTCACTCCGTTCAGATATATATACGCGTAACCCTCAACCTACTGAAAGACCATGCAGACCATGCGACCATGTCAGGTTCTTGCTTAAAGGATTTCCCACGAAGGGCTAACCAGGAAAGGACTATATGGGCACAGATGTAACGCTGACGCTAGCTGAAGAAACTACATTCGCTGAGTTGGAAGCCGTTGTCGAACGGAACCGCTGGGCATTCGTTCAAGCGGGCCTTGCGCTGGCGGAGATTCACCTCCGGCGACTATACCGCGTCACGCATGCCACCTTCGGGAGTTACTGCCAAGAACGATGGGGGTTCAAGCGCAGTACGGCTTATGCCTATCTGGAAGCTTCGACCGTAGCCGTGAATGTCCACTCAAGTGGACAAACTCCACCATCTCTAACGCAGGCCCGCGAGCTTGCTGTCCTGGAGCCTGAGCAACAGCGCGCTGTCGCCGCCACAACCGACTTTGCCCACACAACGGTGAAACAACTAAAGGGGCGCATCGACGGGGTGCGCAATCCGAAGGCAAAGCGAGCGGCTGGAAATGTCCACTCAAGTGCACAAAATCCACGTGGAGAAATTCTTCCGCCTGCCAATGAAGCTCCAAGGCCGGAGCCCGGTATGTCCATGGTCCGGGCAGACGCCCTGTGCCTGATGTGCCGGGAACGGCTTTTTCCGCAGGAAGCTCCTAAGCAGGATTCCGCAGTCGACGTTGAGCCCACGCCAATTCAAACCCCCGTCGTGGAGCGCAAGTATGTCGCCGATGATGCTGTCCCCGTCGATGCTTATGGCGATGAGCACTGGCCGCCAGCCGATGAGGAGATTGTCTTTTGAGCACGGATGAGATGGTCGACACTATTCGGAAGTTGGGAGGCGTCCTGAAACTCGAAGGCGCCAATGTGCGGTGCTCGCTTCCCGCGGCCGCTGCGCATCTTGCCGGTGAGCTGCGGGAGCGCAAGCCAGAATTGATATCGCTGCTCAAGGCGCGGGGCGGCCGGATTGCGAACCTTCCTCACTGCCCGACTTGCGCCAGTTACGCGCTCTATCGGGGGCGGCATCGGCGCCTACGAGTGCCTCACCTGCGGACTGCTGGAGATCGAAGAGACAACGGCCCGGAGGCTGGTATGAATAACATCGAAGTAATGATGAGGGAGTTTGTGAGGTCATCGGTGCATCTGAAGCGCAAGCTCTATCGCAGGGATGAGGCAGCATCAACGACTCCGGAAGGCATGGAAGGCCCGCGCATCGCAGTCCACACCTGCCGTCTCTGTAACCGTGCCGCCGCTGGAGACGGGGCGCAGGTGCGTCACAAAGCCGATTGCCCGCTCCCAAGGCTACAGAAGGCGCAGACGGCTCTTCGTGAGGCATGGCCTGAGCTGTTCGCGGGGAAATCGGCTCCGGAGAAGAAGGCAGCAGCACAAGTGCGCGCACGCACCTGAGCAGAACGGGCCAGCGAGTCAGTCCTCGGCTTGGTTCCCGGCTTTCTTTCCACCACCACCACCATGCTCGAAGGAGGGGATCGTCCTCGGGCGGGACGGCCTACGGGGACTCAGCCGGTCGCGTTCTCTTCGGACTCAGCAGCGCGCCGAGTGCATCGGCTGCCGCCATGTCGTCAGCGTCTACTGCGTGAATGTAATGCTCTGATGTCACATCAGAGCCGATGGAGTGGCCGACGCGGTGCTGGATGGTTTTCATGGGCACTCCGATCCGAGACATGGTGGTTATATTCATGTGGCGGAAGGCGTAGTTACCGCACCGGACACCGAGCGCTTCCACCTTGGCACGGATGCCAAGCTCGTCGAGGATCGGGTTGAGCACGCGCTGACGGAAGTTGTCCATCGAGAGCGGCTTTCCCCCGTGTTGCGCTTGCGTCCCGGCTCCGTGACGAACACTAGACCGTAGCTGTTCGGCTCCGACTCGGCGATGAGCTGCCGAACCTCTTCCGCCAGCGATCCGCTGATGGCGAACGTCCGGGTAGCGTTGACCGTCTTCGGTGTCTGCACCTGCTGTTGCCACACCGACTGAGCAACCCGCAGAGTCTGCACGCCGACGTCTTCGACCCTCAACCCCGCCAGCTCCCCCGGCCGCATCCCCGTCTCAGCCAGGATGCGGAAGAACGTCTTCCATCTCCCCTGCGCCTTGTCGATGATCGCCAGGGCCTCCTCCACGGTGAAGTGATACGTCTTGCCCTTCACGATCATCGGCAGCTTCAGGAGCAGGTGCCCATTCGTACCGCGCGGGAAAGGGTTGTGCTGCGCGTAGCCCCAAGCCCTTGCCATGTCCCACATCACTATAAGCACCGAAACCGCGTTCTTGACCGTCTTCGGCGATTTTTCCGAAGTGTTCACGAACCGCTGAATCATCTCCAGGTTGATGTTCCGCAGTTGGTGCTCCCCGAAGAACGGCACCAGCTGGACGTTGATGACGCTCTTCTCGCTGCTCCGGGACGATGGCTTGTGGTGGATCATGATCTCCTTCATCCACTTCTCTGCGAACAGCCCAAAGCTGACCATGGACGTGGGCCGGTACTCCACGTTGTTGATGGGCTCCAGGCGCTTCGCCAAAGCACGCTCTGCCAGTTTCTTTGTCGGCAGGTCCGTAACGGTTCCAATAACCTGTTTTTTGTGTATGCGTTTCACTTCGCCCGATGGAAGGGCGACGTCTTCCCGCCAGCGAGCGATCCAACGGTCTCCATCCCTTGTGAGAGAGCCGTGCTGATAGCGACGACGAGCCATTGAGTGGAACCGTCCCCACTCGCCTATAGAGTTCGCTTGATCGTTCGCGAATCCATCTTTGGATTGCACCACAAGCGCGTCCTTGTTGGAGTTTGTACGCCGCATATGCAGCAGATCATAACGGTGCCGGCAGGCAAGAGGTTGGTCTTTCTGAAGGAAAGTACGGTCTGCATCCGGAAAATTATCAGGGTAATTTTCACGATTCAGTGGAGGGATTTCAGATTGACATCGTGCCACATCGTGGCACCTTGCGGATGTCCTTCCGCACGCTCGGCCACAGCAAGTGAGCAAGGTTCAGACGCACCTTTGCCTCGCCACGAATGTAACTAAGCTACATCGTTCCCGAGTAGTGTTTAGCCGGCTCGTCAAAGCAGCCACCCCAGAACATAAAGTGGGCTTTTCTCTTGCGTCTTCATTTTTTGAGGGAGAGTATGGCGGACAGGAGAATTCCACCGATGGGCAAGTTGGCGTTTCTGCTGGTTGTTGTGGTGATCCTGTACTTCGTCTTCAGAGGTGACGATCCCAAGCCCGTTGCACCATCACCTTCGGTTTCATCCGAAGCAGCTACCCCTGAGCCTTCCTATTCGGGTTCGAGCGATCAGGGTAGTGGCCATCAGGCCGGATACGATTGGGCCGAGGAAAAGGGCATAGACGATGAGGATGCCTGTGACGAGGCGGGAGACCATTCAAACTCGCCTTCGTTCGCGGAGGGCTGCAAAGCCTACGTGGAAGAGCAGCGGTAGATTGGTTTGCCAAGGTATTTATTGCTCATCGCTCGCTGGGTAGAATGCTGAAATCCGTGAATAACTTCAGAAAGGTTGTTCCTATGAATTGGAAGCTGATACTGGCTGTAACTGCAGGAGTGATCCTTGGGGTACTTGTTGCGCCACGCCTGGGAGGGGTCGTACAGGCAGCGCCTCTAACATCGGGAGCACGCTACCAGATCCAAGGCGCCACGGCAGATGAGACGAGCGAGGATGGCCGGGCGATGGTAGCTCACGAAGTATTCTTGGTAGATACCGAAGGCGGAAGAGTGTGGGAGTTTCAAGGAACTGTGAAAGTCAAGCAGGACGACGGGAAAACAACTTACCTCCCAGCGTCATTCGAGCCAATAGGGATCTCCAGAGTCTTACCTCCACAGCCATGACAGAGCCGGACATTGCATCGACAAAGGTAAATAGACTTACCCATCGTTTCTAAGTGCGTGCGCGCACCTGTGTCTTTCTGCCTTGGCGATAGCTGCGTCCGATTTGTGAAGGGGCGTCAGGATGTCGAGCAGTTTAGAACGATCATTGCCTCATCGTCTCGGGCGTTTCTCCCGCTACGGCAAATGAGCCGCACTCTGGAAAATGACGCCATAAAGTGTACGAAGTTGCGAGAAACATCAGGGGAAGTTATGAAACCACTGTGCCAGTTGCGAGAAACATCAGGTTGAAGTGATGAAACCACTGTGCGGTTTTCTGGAGTTGGTTTGTGCCCATCTTTCCTGCTGAATAGGCAAAAACAATCTGAGACGTTTGGGGATCGAGCATGGCGATACTAGCGCTCGTTTCTCCAAGGGCGCGCCGCTGGGCGGCACCGGCAGCATATCCCTGTTGCATGACATTCCGCACGCTTGCGCCTGGAGTATCACCCGTTGCGTTGCCGATACCGACATTCGTATTGCTGTTATTGACCAGGCAATAAATACGTTGGCTAACCCAAATTGCTACCTGTCCGGCACATCCCGCTGAATTCGCTGAACATCAAGCTGTCCCCGCTTCCATGATCGCTCCACAGGCGCGCGGAAGCAGCTCTGCAAGGTAGCCGACTGACATCGGACCAACCTTGCAGAGGTCGAAAAACCACGGGTTTAGCAGCTGCTATCAGGTCTTCTGTTATGAATGGCTTGAGGTTGTCAGCACTCAAGAATAGGGGCAGTTCGAAGCTGCTAGCTGTGGGGTCTAGTGGCACTGCGCTAGTCCGTGCGCGACCCGTCCGTCCGAGTGCCCTCAAGTCCAAAAAAGTGGCCTAGGACTGGCCCTCTTCGGGGACGTACTTGTATCTCGTATGCGGAGAAGGCTTCTCGCTTTTGGCTTGAGCGAGCTTATCCTGGATTTGCTTTGGAGAAGCAGAGAGGACGGAAGCCAAAGCCTTCGTAAACTTCTCGTGCTCTAGAGACGATAGATTGCTTTTCTTCATTGGTTATGCCCGCATCCGCAATCTCTACGCGTTTACAAACATACGGTCTGTTATACGTTGGACACTCTCGGCTTCACGCTGAAGCTCAAGTTCGTATGCGCTCTGCCAGCTGCGAGCAAGGGAGGGTTCACGCAATTCTCCGCCAAACAACCGCTTGCGCTCAGCGTGGACCAGTTTTTCAGCTTCATTCAAACCTGCCGGGCATGGCCCGACTGTTACCTTGCCGGTGATCACCTTGAAAAGGAGACTGAAGACTGACAACACCGCAAGCACAGGCGACAAGACTGCAACGATAGCAAATGCTAAGCGGTCACGCGTACCTAATCGGAACACTGTCCAAACAATACCGGTTACGAATAGAAACAGGACAACGATGATATCGATAGCTGTATGGCTCATGGTAAGACTCGATTCCAATTCAATTAGACACCAAATTGCATCAAACGTTTGCTAAAACCTTGGCAATCCAAGCAAGCCAGCGAATCGTCAGTACAATCTGAATCAGGTACAAAAGCGCCGCAAGAGCTATATGGCGGGTTTGAATGAGGCGAATGTTAGCGTCGGCAGGTTGAAGTTCCAACTCGCCCTGAAGAGGGTTAGAAGAGGTCGACCTGAGTCGAACATTTGAGGCTGCCTGCCAACTACGGACATTATCATTCGTCCATTTCGCAAGAACATGGACACAGATTGCGACAAACACGCCGATGCCAACGGTAACCGCGAGGTCCATCGGTACATGTGGGGAACCGGCGAACCAGCGGCGAAAGGCACCGCCAGAGGTAGCAAAATCTCCGAGCAATAGACCGAGAGAGACATAGACTAAATCCTCAGGAATCGACAGGAAAGCTGACCTTTGAGCTTCTCCATCTCCACATAGCCGGAGAATCCCTAGCTTCATCGGCACTAAAACAACCGCCAGCAGAACAATCAGGTTGTGCTGTAGAAATCCGCTTACACTCTCAATCATTATCGGTCGCAAGTGTACGCGGCGAAATGTTTCTTGTCACAAAATTCGTGCACTTTAGTGTCATGGGGCAGAATTACTCCGCGTGGCCCCTTGGAACTGACATTGGGTTAGCCAACGTATTTATTGCCGTTAGGTTCTTGTAGTTCTCTTATTCCTCGTAGTCGGTGACGCCGGCGCCGGTGGATAAAAGTCCAGAGCGAAACAAACAACGACAGATGCTTCTCTGAGACGGCGGTGCCTGGGGGCTGCCGAATGGTGCGGACCGACGGATTCATAACCCGTCGGTCCATGAATCGGCTATTTGAAGGTGACGGTCAGACCGAGCGCCGCCACATTCCCGTCAGACTTGATCCGAAAAGACGATCTGTTGCAAATAATAGACTTACCTTTGTTCAGTGTTACTACTGAACAAAGACGTGATTCGTTTATTTCGTTTGGAGCGTCAAATCCATGTATAAAGGTGACGCGCATCCGCGTACCCAGAGGAGTTCCCATGGCCACGTCGACGCTTGATCCAGTCACACTTCCACACGCCCAAGAGGAGCAGGTTAGCGAGCTCCACGAGCTTCTCCAGAAGCAGGGCAGCGCTCGTCTTGTTGGGAAGGGCGGTGAACCCGCGATGTTGTTGCCGGATGCTATCTATGGCATGCTCCTGCAGATTCTTGATCTCATGCAACAAGGCAAGGCTGTTTCGATCGTTCCTGTGACTCAGGAACTCACGACCCAACAGGCGGCAGAGCTTGTCGGTGTCTCTCGTCCCTTTTTAGTGAAGCTTCTCGAGAATGGAAAGATCCCCTATCACAGCGCCGGCACTCACCGGCGTGTCTATCTAAAGGATCTGCTCGAATACAAGCAGCAACGTGATGAAGATCGCCACGCAGCCCTGGACCGTATGGCCCAAGAAGCGCAGGACGCCGGGTTGTACGATAAGGTGATCCTTCCCGACGAATGACCTCTGGCTACCAAGCTGTTCTTGATGCATGTGTCCTCGTAAACGCTGCTCTTCGCGATACTCTGCTGCGGCTAGCCGAACCGCCTCATTTATTCCTGCCGCGCTGGTCGAGCAACATCATGGAAGAGACGACGCGAACGATGGAGCTCAAGCTTGGATATACGCGCGAGCAAACCCAACACCTGGAAGAAGAGCTGCGCAAACACTTCGAAGATGCGTGGGTCGAAGGGTACGAGCCGCTGATTCCTGCGATGACAAATCACCCCAAAGACTGGCATGTGGTGGCGGCCGCGGTGAAGACTGGTGCTCAAACGATCGTCACCTTCAACCTTAAGGACTTTCGGAAAGAAGCCCTCGCGCCGTGGGATATACAGGCCCAGACCCCGGACGCCTTCCTGATCGATCAGTATCACCTCGATCCAACAGTGGTAGTCGCTAAACTCGAAGAGCAATGCTCCAAGATCCACAACGGGGATCTCTCTCAATTGTTGAGCATTCACGATAAAACGGTCCCTGACTTTGTCGCCATTGTGCGCAAGCATCTCGCAGCACGAGCGGTCGAGACTGTAACGGAAGACCAACAGATCTCGCTTTTACGTGGGTCGGATCCTCAGTAGGTCGAGTGCTAGACTTCGGCCTATGGAAGCCAAAACCGAACACGCAGAGTATCTCTTCCGCGCGTCAGAATACAGCGATGGAACTGCCTTCATCTCAACCGAGTTGATCAGATCGCCGGGACTGACGGTCCTGCCAGGAGGATCCTTTCTCTCATTTTAGCTGTACGACAATTCTCTAGAAAACGTCGAACGATTCGCTAAATTGCTCAACGAATACATCAAAAACACCGGCGTTACCGCCTTTCCGGGGCATCCGATGTTTACCCAAATGCGAGGTCAAAAAGGCTAAAGGGGCAGTGAGGATTCGAACCCCCAAAATGGGAAGCCCATGGACATCCGCTGGCCGTCGAGCTTCATAGTCGACGCTCCTTACCCCTCTTCAGCCACCACCAATGCCTCAGACGGTCCCGGATCGGCAGGGATCTTATGAGGTCGGGGTGGTAGGCGGGAATCGCGAGTTTAGGGTCAAGGACCGTCCATCCAGGTCGAGTAATCGCAGCTCCTTGTTTTACGACGTGGTTGTTGGTGACCACACCGGAGGAAGAATCGACGGTGACATAGGTGAGGATCTCGTCGCGGTTGGCAGTGGAGTTATAAGAGAGAACGAGGCCCCTATGCCAATCGAGGCCGGCCTGCAGTATGCCCTCCTCTTGTGCCGCAATAATGTTTGTTCTGTAGGCCCGCCACCGCTCAGGTAACACGTTGTCGCGCCACCTGAAGTTGAGCGCCGATCCGTTCCCCTTGTTCACGAAGCCCATGTCGCAAGCCGCCGCGAGCTGCTCCGTTCCGATCACCTCGATGATAGGTCGGAAGGTCTCGGTTGTCGTCGATATCGAAGCTTCAGTCTGACGCTTCAATGCCTTCAAGGACGACACTGCGTAGATGAGAGCGGCGGCGGCAATCACCACGCTCCCGATGGCTGCGATTGCCTGCGTAAGGGCGGCGTGCGCCTCAATAGCCTTCAACAAAGAGTGCATCAAATCCCTCCGGTTCAACCCTGGACCCCAACGGGCTCGTTTCCGGAAACCGGAAATCTGAACCCACGCCGACGACGGAGAAAATGTGCCTCGCGCGCGTGTTCCATTACTCTCTGTTTTTGGTGAGTACTGACATCTTCTGTTTGTTCCTATGGAGAAATCGTCGCGGCCACCCCAAAGGCGCATCCCCCTTACCCCTTCGCCAGATTCTAACAAGGGCCAATTTTCCACTGAGAACAGTGGGAGGAACAGTGAAGACCGCAGCTTTGAGAGCACCCAGCTCTGAGGTCGAATCAATTGATTATTCGAAGGTGATAGCCTTCGGAAATGCTCTACCGGCTGGCTTTCAACATCACGGATGATGGATATCTTCGAGTGACGGCGGTCGCCAAAGAATTGCCTCCGGTCTCTGCGATTCATCTGAACGATGAAGTTTTCGCGGCGGCAGTCAAAGTGGCTAAGATGGCACCATTTCAAATGATCCGAATATTGGAAGCGGCAAGAGAGGCGAGGCGTCACCCGACAGTTGAGATCTGCTGTGAAGCCATCGAACTTACACAGGGAGAGGTTGATGCGATGTATCTCCGGAGAGACGAACTGGCCTGATGCAGACTTTCTAATCTTCTAGGCGCTATTTAGCATCTCGGGCCCATTGTTCCGGACATTCCCCACGGCCCGATTTGCTGGTGTCATGCGCATGCCCTCCGATTCGTAAGGGCGCAGCAGATCGAGCGGCGGTCGGGCCTCGTCGTAGTCGTTGAGCCAGCGATCGTAGTCGCGCGGGTGCAAGATCACCGGCATGCGATCGTGGATTGGGTCCGTCAGTTCGTTGGCTTCGGTGGTGACGATGGAGAAGGTATCCAGGGAGGGTGCGTGCTTCCCGTCCGCGGGCGCCACTCTGAGAACAAGCCGGCGAGGGCGTACGGCGCTCCATCAGGCATCTCAAACTTGTAAACAGGTCTGGACCCTGCCTTTGGCTTAGCCGGTTGTTTCGGCTTCGCCTGGATGTCACCGAACAACCCATGCTCTCCCGGCTCTATCGGCGGCGGCTGTGGGAGGCTGGGGCGCTGCAGCCACTCATAGAAGCCGTCGACCGGCACGAGACAGCGGATTACTCAATCGAGAAATCTTCGCACGGGGACTTGAATTGAGTCTTCCATTCCCCGCATCGTTCGAGAAATGAGCCAACTGATACGGTGGGCCAATTTCATCTCTGGAATCAAAATTTACTGCATGATTGTTACTCATTTCCGCAAATTGATTTTCATCCTGCAGCAATAGTGACTCCAATTTTTCGACGCCAATATTCGGATAAGCCAACTTTGAATTTATCGAGTTCATAGCGATAGATTCCGCCGGTGTTGGCTGAACTGGGGCTGGAAATCCATTTACCTGAATGAAGTTTCTACAACTTCCGGATGATACTTGCTGAATCATTCCCTCTGGGATGTCGAGCCTCGGCGAGTCCGTAAAGTCTCGGATAGCTTGACCATGAGATTGAATGATTCGCTCCTTGTAAATGTGAGCATTTTTACCTGTTTTGAAAATCACAAAGAGTGAGCCGATCTCCCCGTCGGGCTCTGAGGAAGAGTTGCGAACATGCGACTGAGCATCAATGAGTTCTCTTCCCCAACCACGCATAGCCTGATCGATGTCCGCAGGTGTCGAGCTTTTCGTCAAACTTGCGAGCCACCTTTTACCACTGTTTTGCGCACCCCATCTGCCATTTTCACTTTGAACTTCTATTAACCCCGTAGTGGAAGCAAGCATATTGGCTGTAGGAGACCAAACTTTGCACTCTGAAATTCTTTGTGAAAGATGGGTGTAAATACTGGAAACACCTCGGTTCATAGTTTGTATGACGGCGCTGTCTATGACGAATGCCAAGTTCTCGCCGTTCGCAACGGCAATGGCACAAGTCCCGTGCGATGTCGAATCGAGGACCTCTGCATTTGCTGGGATCTGCCAGTTCTGATAGTGCGAGGGAGGGACATTCAAGCCAAGGTTCGGCGTGTTGGTGATCTGCGCCGAGAGAGGCGTGACAAGAATACTGCCGAGGAGCCAACGGATTACTTGACTTCGTCTCATATTTTAGTCACCCAAGCCGTACCGTTACAGAAAGTGGAGTGACCATCCTGCGAGAAGACCCATTCGACCACTGTACAAGCACCACTTGGTGCTGTAGCTACCCCCGTAATAGGAGCCGTTATTAGCGCGGCCTTGACCGTACCGAGACCGTTGCCTATGGTCGTGGTATCGAAGCTGAAGCTTCCGGCAGTCGTCGAACTGATGCAGCCAACGGGAGTAGGAGCCGGCGAGGAGTTAAGGGAGAAGAGACTGGACGACGTGTAGCAGTAGCCCTCGCCCGCGCCGTTGACCAACGCACTGCCTAGGTTCATCGTTCCGCCCAGACTGATAACTTCGTTGAACGCGGGGGTTGGATGCGGAGATAGCTGATCGTTCACCACTCCGGCTGAGCTAGAGCAAGTGCCTAGGTTAGTAAACCCACTTGGCCCACCCGCGATCTGGTAGTTGTAGATCGTTGCCGTGGTTCCTGTTGGTAATGCGCTGCACGATATCTGGTTGAAGTTGGATGTGCTCAGCGTGGCATTGCCGGTGAAGATGTCAGTAATTGGACCCCACGTTGTCGTTCCGTTAGGGTTATTCACCTGCATGAAGTAGACATAGTGCGTAGAGCCCGGAGTCCCTACCTGTGTGATCACCAACGGAGTCACGAAATAGTTATCAAAACACACGCTGCCCGAGGGGTCTTTTATAGAGCACTCCCTGAAGGTAGTTTGAGGAGTGGGTACAAAAGTGGAGGGATTTGTTCCCGACAAAATCAACGAAGCCGGCGAGAAGGGTTCGACCGTAGCCACTTGGCTGTTGCTGATAGTCAAAAGGTTCTTCCCGTTACTCCCCACGAACGACCATTGGCCGCCGTCGATAGTGTTATCGAAGTGGAGGAAATTAATACCATTGTTGATGCTGAGTGGGTTGAAGTTCTGCATTCCCGGACTGCTGAACGCCGAACCGCCCCAGCAGATACCGCACACGACCGGCTGCACATTTGAATTTAGGTTTGTGTTGAAAATTCCAATTGCATCCATCAAGTCGGCGGGGATTTGGTTTCCCCGGTGCCAATTGAACCAAAGTTGTCTACAGTTGAAGGAAAATTTTGGACCGTTATGGATGCATTACCGAACGCCGAATATCCCAAATTCGAGATAACGAGAGCACCGATACTGCTTGGTTGACCTATCGCTTGCTGTAGGTTGAGTGAATCTCCCATAGCTGCGTAATTAGTGGGAAGGGCGAGATTATCACCAACGTGAAACATCGGCTGGTAGGAACCAATAAAATGTCCGTTGGCAAGCATGGCATTCGGCAAGACGCCAGGGGTGTGGTCAGATACATCATAAATTTCAGATGCCCACTGCACGCTCGCCTGAAGATTACGAACGGGAAGCCTAAGAACCGCACCACTGGAGCATGTGGTATCAGGTCCAGTCTGTGATGCCGTGAAGGTGCCTCCATCGGTAAATATTACCCCCGCTCCACCGATACCCGTGTTCACGCTTGAATCAGAGCACCCAGACACGGTAACTACGAAAGTATTAACAAGAGAAAACTTGTTCTCGTCTCCATCAATGGTTCCGGTAAGGACGTTATTGGTTCTGCTGACGTTGGTGGCCTGAAACGATCCCGGCGCTACGCCTACGTTCGGCACCCCAAAGATAGCCTCGGTTCTCGCCGAACTTCCCGGTGCTACGGCAGAACTCCATAACTGGCTGGAATTGTAGTGTGCGTAGCCAACCGTATGCGGACTTGGGGAAACAATGACGGGAATCACAGAACCGTTTAATGTGCCATCTGACTTAGTATCCCCATTCAAACTAACGACAGTACCGCAAGCACCACCCTGCGCGGCCATTGTCGGATTAGAACCTACGCCCAAGGCATGGACGCTACGATGAGCCATCAGTGTTAATATTTGGTTCCCACTGCCATCCTTGGCTGTTGCACTCAATACCTGAGCACCGAAGATCATATTTCCACCGGTATTCTGAGCTGCACAGAATAGCCCCTGATCTCCTCCTGGGCCTGCTCCCGTAGCGGTAAAAGTTCCGGTTGTTGCGTGGACTGTGCACATAGTCTGGGCTACAGTGCCTTCCTGAATCGGCACAACGCAATCATTGACTAAGCTACCCTGCGCATAGCTGACCGGAAGTGCGGGAGTGGAAGCATCGAATACTACGGTTCCATAGAAGGGGGCTGTATTGGTTGGTGAAAAGATATTCGCCATCAACTGTAGGGACAAAAGAGGAGTTGCCGTCCGGTCTATCATGTACCGTCCGACGCCCTGAGTATTTGCCGAGGCCGTCTGATTGGCGACAAAGTGGCTAGGATCAGTAAGAGAGGTAATTGTTCCTTGCCAATCTGCTGGTGTTGAGATGTTCGACTCTCCAAGTCCGTGTATACCTTCGTCGGAAGCTGAGATTGCACCCCGGCATAGAGATTATTAAAGTGCATCACGCTGGCATCACCTATGCCCGTGAAATTATTGGTTTGCCCCCAGATTCCACGAACACCAGCACCTGGGAAGAAGTTATTCTGTGTCAGGACATTCTGGATCTGCCACTGAGCCGTGCTTGTATACCCGGCAGAGGGACAGTTGAAGGGGCATCCCTCTCCGCTGGTCACATAACCAGGATTGATAAAGAGGGCCTGCTCAAACCGCATGTCCTGCTCTGCGCCCTGGATAGCGCTCTTACTTCCTGTGGTGTAGGCAGTTTCTGCGGGGAAGCCTGACTGAATCACAAAGTTGAATCCGAACCCACTTGGCAGAGGGTTGGTGTTGTACATCCCGAAGGCGTTGTAGCGGAAGTCGAATAGCGCTGAGGAATTGGTGGTGGAATTTCCAGCCTGATTGATTCCGATAGAAGTATCGGTCGACGTTGAAGGGGTTCCAGCAGCGCAAGACAGGGCATTGCAACTTGAACTGGCGAAGAAGTTAGGGATTCCGTTGTTTCCCGCGCCAGTAATAAAAGTGTCAGTCAAGGGGAATGGACCGCCCCCACCGCCCGTAGAGTTGATGGTTACGGTGCCTAGCCCGTCGGTGGGGGAGAGCGTTACACCTGTTCCCGCAATAATCTGCGCTACACCGCCCCCGCTAAACTGGAATCCAGGGAATCCTCCCGTCACCAGAGGAACAGGCGAGGAGTAGGTGTTGGGAGCTACACCGCCACTGCCAACCACGTCGTATCCCTGATTGACCGCCACCCAGAACGTCCACTGCCCCGACGTCAAGCTGCTCGACGCATTTGCGGTGAAGGGGTTCGACAGAGGCGTACCGTTCGTATCCGCGAAGAGCGTAGCCTTCGTCTGCGTCCCCGTCAGGAACACGGTCACAGTACACGACGGAATGATGGTCTGCTGGAAGTTGGTCGACTTCATCCCAGAGACCGACGCCTGTGTGCCGCCATGATTGCAATAGCCGGTCAGTGCCGCCGTCTGTGCAAACGCCGCGAGCGGCAACACGAGAAGGCCGAGGAACACCAGTGCGGCCAGTTTAGCGACATTCCTACAGACATTCTTTCGCATAAGTCTTCTTCCCCCTTGCAGGTTCTGAAGACCCTCGCGACATTCGCCTTACAGGCGACTCAACAGGTGTTCTCCGATTGCCTAAATCAAATCACCCCGAAAAACTACGCTCCGCAGCCTAACTGGAACGCTGGTGTACTCATATCTTATCCTCCCGTATCCGCCAGATAGTCCGCAGCGGATCGGCTTCCTCTCAGGTGCGCGCACGCACTCAGAAAGTGATCGGCGGCATTTGGCAGACCGGGCGCCATCTCGACAGGTGCGCGGCAAAGCTCGCCGGCCAGCACCAGAGTCATCCGGGAGGGATTGCGCTTGCCGGAGAGCCAATGGGCCACGGTCACATGGGACACGCCAAAGCTCGCGCCGATTGCCTTCAGCGTTTCGCCTGCATCCCGGCGTGCCTGCAACCATGCCGCGAATTGGGAGGGAGTGAGCATTACACGGTCCAGGGTTCCAACTGCCAACGCAAGATAACTGCCATCGTCTCGCTGCTCATCGTGCCTTCTTTCTCGATTCTGGCAAGGTTGCTCGGGGGAATGCCGATGCGTTCGGCCGCTCCGCGAATGCTCAGTTGGTGATGGTGACGCCATGCTGTGAGCAGTTCTGCAATTATCACGTCCTCACCTCTCCGTCTGGCGATTGGAACGTTCCACCACCACCACCATGATGCTCATTCGCTCTCAACTGGCGAGATCGGGGCGAACCCGCTTTGCGGTCCACTTCGAGTCTGCGCCTCATCGCCCAACTCATACCGCACCCCATCGCTTCGCCTTCGCTGCGAAGCGCATCCACAAGCTCGGATGGCAATCGAACCGATATGTGCTCCATGCGCGCCATGTCTGCATAGTTCCACACTGTCACACGCAAGGCAATAGATTGTCCCACACTTATCCTGTCTTTTCTCGGCTGCCTATTGGCGAAAAGGAGTCTTAGACTCCACCGACAACCCCTTAGCGACAACTAAGTCAACGCGAGAGAGCGGCGCACAGTGGGGTTGCAAGCCGACAGCGGACGCTGAGGCTGTCTGTTGCGCAGCGGTGCTCTGGAGGGCGATTCTGCGCGATTGCTGGCAGTTGTGGCGAGCCGAGTGCAGAGGGGGAAGAGAGGGAAGAGAGGGAAGAGAATGAGACGATGAGGGTGGCCACGAAAGAGACAAAACTTACCTCAAATATTTCCTCTTGACAACGTAGTGCGATTGCACTACAGTTACATTCATGAACGCACCTACCAGCTTTCGGTTGAGCGATACCGCTCTTACTCTTCTGGGTAGTCTCTGCTCCGCGTTGGGGCTGAAGCGATCCGGAGTGATGGAGTTGGCACTTCGTGAACTGGCAAAGAAACATAACGTGCGGGGGTAATGTTCCCGTAAAACCACAACGCGCCCGCTAGGTGCTGAAACACCAGACGAGCGCTAACCTGATCGCCTTATAAGGAGACGATATGGCTACCACTAAGAATACTCGCAAATCCACCCGCAAGGCCACTCACCGTAACGGCGCAGCCGCCCTGGCTGACTTTAAGAAGTTCGCGGCCACCATCGAAGATGAGGAAATCGCTTCCTCTGGCGCCCTGTCCCTCATGGCCTGGATCGCGTCCCTGTGCAAAGAGAGCGCGCGTGAGGAGATGGCTCGCGTCGATGCCGAAATCCGCTACCTGGATCCCTCAGCAGCATAAGACCATTCTGTCCTGGGGCGGTGCCAAACGGGGCCGCCCTGCAACTTTCAGCGCGCCCGCCAGGTGCTGCTAACAGGCGGGCGCGCACCTGACCGTCTTAAGGAGACGACAATGAATGCTAATCAGAATGCCCTCGTTGTAATCGGTGACTCGATTTCCACTTCTTCACTCAACTCTGACCATGTCCGCGAACTGATGCAGTTCTCACGGGCAACGGGATACTCCCTATCCACGATCCTGAACCGGGCTGCCGAGAACTGGCTTGCCATCGAAGCTCCCGTCTATCTGGCCCATGCAAGAGAGGCCCAGAGCCAACGGGTCTAGCGCACCAAAAACCGAACCGGCACCGAGGGCGGCTCCAGAGCGGGCCGCCCTTTCCGTTGCTGGGCGGGAGACGTGCGGGCCCAGGTGCGCGCACGCACTTACTGGAGGTCGAGCGTTTGTGTCGTAGTTTGTGTCCTAACCCTGCCGTCCCTGCTCGTGTCGTTCCGTCTCGCTCTGTATCGCTCGGCAACACATGAAAAGCAGTGAACATACCTCAAACCCGCATGAACACTGCCTCTCCGTGTCACTTCGTATCGTTCGGTGTCTTGCCGTCATACTTCACCCGCTGAATTCGCAACGAGGAGGTCAGCGGTTCGATCCCGCTCAGCTCCACCATAGAAATCAAATACTTAGCTCGAATCCAAGGGAACAATAAGCAAGTATAAAGATGCGAAGGAACAATAAGGGAACATTAGGCAGCGTTCCCTCCTTGCAAGACAAGCAGAGCGACCTTTGCCCCTGCTTCTCGTTTCTCATCTCCAACTGTCTGTGCGTATGTGCCTAGCGTCATCTCTGGTGTGGAGTGCCGCATCAGCTCCATGCTTACGCGCAGACTTGCTCCGCTGGAAAGAAGAAGGGAAGCGTAAGAACGACGCAACGTGTGCCATCCGAGTTTAGGCTTGGTGATCCCTGCTCGGGTGATCGCTGGCGTTACGTTCCTCTGCCAGAGGGTTCCAGGCCAGAGCGGTTGCTTGCCGAAGTGGTACTCGGACGCAAACACCCAATCGTCGGCATGGGAGAACAGGGTCTTACCCTTCCATGCTGTCAGTGCTTTAACGACTGGCGGCGGAATGGGAAGTGGACGGCGTGAGGACTCCGTCTTAGGTGGTCCCACGACACCATCCACATACGACCGTCGAACGTGCAGAAAAGCACGCTCCAGGTCTATGTCTGCCCACTTGAGGCCGAAGATTTCTCCTCGTCTCATTCCCATCACAGCAGCGATTAGGAAGGCCGTCCGTACAGGCTCGACTCCCTCCAACTCATTCATGATTGCCATGATTTCAGCGGGTTCGAGGATTTCAGGATCGATTGTCCGCTTTCGTACCTGTCGAACGTTGGCGATGGGGTTGATTGGATACAGCTCATACCGCATCGCATGACGAAACGCAGCTCCGAACACCTCTCGCACTTTGGCCTTTGACCCGTTAGCCAGAGGCAGGGTCTTGAGCCAATCTTCGACAGCAACCGCCTTCACTGCTTTGAGTGGGAGAGTACCCCACTTCGGAATGATGTAGTTGGCGAAGATGTACAGGTACGCCTTACGGGGCTTTGTTGCTTTGCCAGAGCTGTCTCCAAGTTCGCGCTCTGTGTAGTGCTCAACTAGTTGCGCTACGGTCAGGTCACCGTTTGTGACGAGCGGTTCTGGAGCATTCGCCCGCCCACGGTATTCCTCTGCCTTTCGTTGGGCCTGTGTCTTGGTCAGTTTGTTGACTGGTCCGATTGTGACTTTGCGCTGTTTAGTCCTACCGTGCGTCGAAGGTTCACGCCAGCGGAAAATCCAGACCTTACCATTGGTTCTCTCTTCGATTGTCAAAGAGCCGTTTTGTAAGCGTATGCGCTTGTGTTTCAGGTTCATGCCGCCTTCCTTTCTTCAGGTGAGGCGACACAGCTAACTGGCTCAGTGTATGCGTAAACCGAATTGGAAGCGAGCCATGCATTGATCTCGCTCGGAAGAAATATGATTTTGCGGGCGCTTAGGCGTCGGTGTGGGATGCGACCTTCCCGCGCCCATCTGAGAATGGTGACGGGGTGCAAAGGGACTAGGCGCGATAGTTCTTGCGCGGTTACAGGTGTTTCGATTGAAGACGTACGGAATACGGTTGGTTCAGTTGTAGTGATGTCCAACGTTGGACCTTATGTGCCTGGGCATTCACAGGCTTGCGCTCATCCGCGATGATGCCGCCCCGTGCTTCCTGACGCGGTAACCATGTTGTGTGATGAGGTCAAAGACTCAACCGTGAAGGGCGAACTATGACCTATTGAGTCTATCTTCTAGAGGCTGCGGGGTAAAGGGAAATAGTAATGCAGACATCGCAAGTGGAGAAGAGGCTGGGCACCGTAGGTGACAGCAAGACAGATAGGTTAATCATCTAGGTTCCACTGGAAAGGAGATATCGAAGTGCAAGCAGGTACCTATGAGTGCCTATGAGTACCTACGAGTGTGTATGAGTACATCTCGTTTCGTAAGAGCCAAGCTTGCAATCGACTCAATCTAGTTTCTAGGCGAATATTGGACTTGTCTCTTACGCAGCGATGCCCTATTCTCTGGACTAGGAGAAGTCCTATAGTCCAATCGGATAGGGCATCGTGCTACTGAGGCTGTCGGGCCGAGGTAATGCTTCCACGGAGATGCAGGTTCAAGTCCTGCTAGTGGCTTCTCCATAATCTTTATCAACCTACGTCATCTAGCTACGGTAGGTTGTTGCGGTGACTAACCCCGCCCAATGTCAACAAATCAATTGCTGTATAGCTGCTGACAAAATGTTAGTACGACGACGAGTGTAAACACTTGTGTGCCATTATTCAACAAAATTATTGGATACCCTTGCTTGCATTAATTACGTGCAGCTTGCTAAGCGTTACCCTTGGGGTCATGCTACGACAACCATTGCGGTAAATAATTTTGATCAAATTAATACGGTAGTGCTTCCTATGTCCATTTTCTGGACGATTACGAACTGATCATCCCCGCAAACGCCTGCACTTCCAGCGGGAAAAGCGGGTAATAACAACATGGACTTTTCCCGAGCAGGTCTTCGAACTGTCTAGCGCAACGCTGGCAGTACCGATCAGGATCAGAGCATTGAGTTTCTGAAAAATTAGGGATTCGAGGTTGGATATGGTTCGTCATGGTGCCGCAGACTATACCAATAAAGGGACGGCTCATGGCTTGCTCTATATTCGGTGAGTTATCTATCTAGAGTCCTAGTACGACTTCGCTTATCCGAACAGTCCGAGTTGGGGCGGTTCGGGTTTGCCTTCTGGCGTTGGGCCGAGCGGTTCAATCTCCAGGTCTTCGTCAGGGAGAATCCGCAACAGGTGAAGAGGTGGTCTTTCCCTCTCCTTCAACCATTCCATATACTCACGCGGCTCTAAAATGACAGCCTGTCTTTCGTGAATCCTGCCAAGCTCTCTTTTGCTCGAACGAAACATAACATGTCTCACAGGGGGCTTGCACTTGTCACAGTACCGCTCTCCTCGTATGTGAGGAGGTGGCAAGAGATTCTTGCAGGAACAGCAAATCTCTCCAGCCAGCCTTTTTTCTGTTGTCGATCCGCGCTCCCTGCCCATAGGCGAATAATAAGCGAAAATAAACGCAGTGTCATTCCACAGAAAAAGATTGAGCTACAGTGGACCTATGGCCAACACTCTGGACGAATACTTGTCGCAAATTGCGTTTTTGCGCGACGACCATTGGGACGTAGATGATCACAAAGAGCTGTGGTTTCGGGCGGAAGATGAGGCTCACCATGCGACACATCTCCAGCCTGGTTTATATCGACCACGCGACGGGGCCGCACTGAAACCGATCAAAGAATTGTTAGCACTCGAAAACGATCTTTACGAAGAATTCAATAGATGCGCTCCTCAGTTGAGCGACAGACCAATCGGCGAAGACTGGGATGCTTACTTCCTCATGCAGCATCACGGAGTTCCAACACGCCTTCTCGACTGGACGGATGGGGCATTGATCGCATTGCATTTTGCGGTGAAGAATAAGACACCACCGTTTAAGTCAGGTGCAGTAATTCATGTAATGGACCCGCACTGGCTTGTAGACCGACTGAACAAGAATCCCGAGAGAAAAGATATAGAGAAGCGATGGGCTGCCTTCAACAAGAAACACCCTTTCGACACCGATGAGTTTACGTGGGAAAATCTATACCTACCTGAAGACGAGTGGGATGCAAGTACAAAGAAATTACGCACCCCAAAGATACCCTTGCTCTGGGATTCTCCTCACGTATCTCGCCGAATCGCCGCTCAGCGAAGTCGATTCATGATCTTCGGCTCGGACCCGCTTTGGCTATCTAAACTAGCCGCGAAAAAATCCTCCCGAATTCACACGATTAACATTCCAGCCTCCGCATTGGGCCAAATGAAAAGTGCGCTTCGTGATGCAGGCATAACCGAGTCTGTCATCTTTCCTGATTTGGATGGGCTTGGGCGAGAACTGAGGCAGGTTTGGGACGCTCGCCACTGAGTAACTAGGGCAGTGGAAAGGCGTGGCTGGACAAGGGGTATTCAAACGGATACCAGGAGCATCTAGCTTGGTACGAACGTGAAAAGATTTCGAGCTTGGAGGGAGACAATTAGGACAGAAAAGATGCGGCCCAGGTAAGGGCCGTACGAGAGAACATTATGAATGATCAGAGATGGGAAAGTCAGAGAGAAAGGCTGCACCAAATCGCGCTCCAAACGTATCCAGACGGACGCGGAGTCATCGTTGGCACTCAGCATAAACCCGTGGCGATGTCGGTTTGGGTACTAGATTCGATTGGCCAACCCATTTGCGGATTTCCTCAAGCAACCGCTTTAGTCGAGATAGAGCAGATGAGTGATGAACGCATTGTCGCGCGGTTTAGAGAAGGCCAACGCCCCACTGGGCAAATATAAACGCGCAGTAGAACGTAAGCGTTATTTGCTGCCCAGAAGGTCGTGTGCGAACTTCGTAGCCTCATAGCCCAGACCGCCCAGGCCAAGAGTCTTCGCAGCGTTGCCGATGAATTTGTTACGGTTCGCGATTCGTTTGCGCTGTCAGATACCTGACGCGAGAAGCGAGAGAGTGAAGTTTTTGGGAGAACTGCCGACAGGTTTGCTATGACACTCTCACTTAAAGAGATATCCAAATACGCAGGTATTTTATCGATTTCTTTCTTTGCATTTGCGCTGCTGATACAACCACCCAATTACGGACACATGCCATGGTCCCGTGCATTTCCCTGATCTCGATTGCCTTTGGGACTCACAGTGCTCTGCAAGATCGAAGGGGCTGATATTTTTCCTTCGGTGAATCAATTTTGGCGCTATGGATTTCTCGCGTACGGCTTTTCTTTCTATGCAGAGGGTGAGAACCGCGAAGACTAATTCAGTAGGCTGAAGGATATGGCGAACAGCGCCATATCAGTCGGAAAAAGTGGGTATGAGCAGCAAGGGCTTTTCCCCTCAGACATTCAAGCCCCTTGCGCATCGTTGGCAGTAGCTGTCAGCGGTTGAACATTCATATTCGATGTAATCGGGGTTTAGCGGTGAGATAGTGTTCGTCATAGTGTGTCGAACTCTACCATTTTCGGGAACCGTTTACTGAACAGAGCGGGCCTTGCGTTGCTGATGATGGTTCGTTCCCCCAAAGTTACCAACCCTGGTTCGTATCTCGTATAGCAAGATCAAGGGACGGAGACGCTCAATTAACGGTTGGACAGCCCTTAAGGGCTGCGTCTCTTTGTCAAACACGTAGGCAAAATGCTCTATTGACCAGCGAATAACTGGTGGTACTGAAATTCTTCTATCTCTTTGGTAAGGATATAGCCGCCTTTATCTTCGAGCGAGGTTTCGACTTCGGACCAGTCCATGCCTCCGAACGCGGACTGAATCTTGTAGTGGAGTTCCACTAAGCTTTCTACACCTGTCCACTTCGATTTCGTTGTTCCAAACTGGTGGACCTGAGCAATGTACCGATCACCCAAGGCGGAATCGACAAATTCTCGTTGAACTTTAAATATGTAAAGCGTGACATTCATACAGAAGACGTCCTAACGTGAGCAATTTTACGAAAGACGATTGGACGCGATGTCTCCATGATATCGCGTCCAATCCAGACGGAATGAAAATCAAACAATCAACTCAAAGGCTTTCTGCTTAAAAGATCTGTCAAGAAATCAATCGAGTTTTGCTTAATCTCTTCTCTCATTTTTTTCTGTCGTGAGAAGTTGCCAAGATCACGCTCTAGGATACGTTTATCGTTCGCATTAGTGCACAACTGAATATCGGTTTCTAAGCCCGTTGTTACTCTATCGAGTTCTTCGATTTGCTTTTCATCTCCAGCAATGGAGTTTTCTAGCATCTTTACGAATAGCAGGTTTGGAAGCTCACGCATTTCTGCAATCAAATCGTCCATGAAATTCAGCTTACCATTTCAGAGCACTCAGGCGGCGTAGTGAAGCCATGCAGGACACTGTCCTTAAATAGCAAATGTTTAGTTCTTTTGGTCCCAGGCCACGACGACATCGTCGTCCAAGGTGATTCGGAGACGATAGCGGTTCCTGCCACTGGGATGATACTTCCATACTTCGCGCTTTCTCGTCTTGAGCAGG
The DNA here is from genome assembly GCF_051013345.1 of Tunturiibacter gelidiferens. Taxonomy (GTDB): domain Bacteria; phylum Acidobacteriota; class Terriglobia; order Terriglobales; family Acidobacteriaceae; genus Edaphobacter; species Edaphobacter gelidiferens_A. Next base: position 6,161,924 of record NZ_CP132939.1, on the reverse strand, counting down.
TTGTCATCCTTTGACGGAGGATTCCCTAACGAGTCTCGCAACTGCTCCGTCGTCTGTCCCGCCCAAAAGTTGCGGCGCATTATCTTCTGTACAACGTCTTCATTCTGGTATTTAGCACGCAGATACGACAGACGGGCGGCTCTCTTCCAAATGAGATAGAAGGTAATCAACGCCACAATGCCCACGACCCCCGCAACAAGAGCACCAGAGCCAACGCTATCCGATAATTTTGAAATGATCCAGATTGGCACGCCTACCAAAATCAGCAGTGCAATCCCTCTAGCTTCGATCTGAGTCTTCCTTGCCATGCGAGGATTTTACTGTTGACGGGGGCAGGATTGCGCCTGTTGTCGGTACACGATGGTGGTATTGCGAGATGACACGCTCAGGTCTGCTTAAACAACAAATGCCCCAGCCGATGCGCGGGTGAGCAAAGGGCTGGAGCATAGGTCTTTCTAATTTTAGAAAGTGATTCACCAAAGGTCGAATTGACTTTGCGAATAGGTCTGTTAAGTTTTCAGTCGGCCCACAACTTCGCCTTCCCCTGCAAGTAGAGAGAAGGGTCGGAGCGGAGCCATCCCTTAACAAGAGGAGGTAAGGGGGAAAGGACACCAAATGAGACTACCTCAGACGGCGTTGGACTACACCTTGAAAGCACTTCAGATTTTAGAAGCTGTCGTAAAGCTGTGGCCCATCGTTAAGACTGCGTTCGCATACCTATTCAATTAGGAAACGCAGTTTTGTCCCTCGTCGTAGCAGCTAACTATGACGAGGGACTTTTATCCGATGGTCAAATGTCTTTATGATTACCAGTGTCTACGCACAATGGCCCGATCTTCGGGACGCAACCGAGTGAACCGCTTGAAATCTTCTGAAGACATCCTGTCAACTTCGTAACGACTGAGAGTCTTTGGTTCACCTGTCTGCAAGTCGAACCCTTCATACTGTTCTGGCTTAGGCTCGGCTTCATTGACCTGTACAGGTGCGAGAGCGGGTTCACGGACGGGTTCGGGTTTGGGTGGTTCTGGCAACATGCCAACATCCCGCATTCGATCTACTACAGCCTTAATCATGGAGGCGGTAACAAGGTTCAAACCGTTCTTAGAGAAGTAACGCCCCAACAGTTCAACAAGCTCGGGGCACCAGTAGACATCGGGATTCGCGCTTATGAATAACGCGGCCTGTCGTTGGGTGAACTCTTTCAGTTCGGAATGCGGGATAGTGATTCCAGGCTTCACGACATCGTCAATGAATCTATCAGAATCGGGCACCTCACCTGAAAGCCTTGCCCGTTCCATCTTTGCTATCTCCCTATGCGTGGCGTTCAATTTCGCCTCAAGCTCTCGGATGGGACGCTCACGCACCTCACGCTTTCGTTCTTCTTCCGCTGCATACTCCTCACGAAACTTTTTCAATTCACGGCGTTCTCTATCTCTCATCGCAATCTCTTTCCCGCAAGTAACATCCCCGAACGATTCAGACGGAATGTCCTCGCGTATTCGTCTCCGCTCATCCTGTCCACCTCGAATCGTGAGAACTCTCTGGGTTGACCCGTTGCGATATCCCAGCCCGCGAACGTTTCAGCGTTTGGTTGTGCGGTGACAACCGTTGTCGATATTTCTGTCGGTGATGGCGCTGGTGTGGTTTGTATGACGGGCGGTTGAGGGACTGAACGCTCTTTCAAAAATCCAAACCTTTGCATCCGCTTCGCTGCCGACTCTAGCAGTTCACGGGTTATCGAATGGGAGCGACCATTCCGCGTAACATAGTCCGTCAATAGCTTCGCGTTATAGGGATGCTCGTAAAACCAAGGGTTATAGATCAAAAACCACTCGGTCTCACGTTCACCAGTGACCAACGCCTCCAACTCGGTCAGGGTTGGGTCTTCAACGTGATTGACAATCTCTGGGTCACGCCCATGTAACAGCCGTTCGGCCTGTATAGCGGCCTCCTGTGCCGCGTGTGCTTCACGGAACTCACGGAGGCTAATTCTGTCTCTTTCTCTCATCCTCTCCTCAACTTTTCCTTCTGTGCATCCATGTAATCTAGGTAACTGCGCAATCCGTCAGGGTCCACATCGCGGAAATCTGCCTCCGTGAGTTCACGTTGAACTTGTTGCTGTCTCCGCAAGTCCTCTGTGTATTGCCTTGCGTTGGCCGTGTCGAACGAACGAATGGCCATCACTCTCTGCCCTGCACTCCCGCTGGGTGACGGGGTCTGACGGGTGATTTACCACATGAGACATTGGGACATTTGAAACTACCGTTCACCAATGCGGTGTGTTGTGCAATGCCAGAGGTGCCACATCGACATTTGAAATGCCACGCTAAGGTTGGAGTTCGTCGTGCGATTTGTGAAATTTTGACCGTGCCGAAGGTGCGACCAGTTAGATCAAGAAACGTATCGTTTGCGTACATCAATTCAATCTCCAACGGTCTTCAGAGTCCGCATCGCTGTCTCGCGGGAACAATGTGTTGCCGACCACTGTTATAGGTTTAAGGTGCTCCAGGCTGATTTTCCCTTCTGTTAGAGGAAGAAGGGCTGCTGTTCGTTTATGTCCGCAGGCCAACAGGACAGTCGCGCCATTTACCTCTGTTACTCGCCGCAAGACACCGCACCCAGCTACAGGACAGAAGAGCCGAGAACGGATGTTCACTGGCATCCGTCCTCCCTGCGTCGTCCTCTGCGAATAGTCCTGAAGTAAAGGGCTGGGTCCAGGTCTCGTTTTCTGTAGACTTCACTTGCGAGAGTGATAACTTGCCGTGCAGTGTGCTCGTCTACGTCGGCATCTTCCGTCACAAGTTGAAACCATGCCAGTTGTAGAGCGGCTTGGGTGTGTCCCTTGAAAGCGAACGCATTTGCGTGATCTACATCCGTCGCAAATTCAATACTGGTGAACGTCAATCGTTTGTTGGGCGGCGAGTCTCGGTCAGGGTTTGATGCAGCTAGGGGGTGTGAGCTGCGCGCGGCTCGGTAGGCTTTGGTTACTGCGTCAAACAAGTCTTTCTGGTAACGAAACTCGGTGAAATTTGATGTACTCATGACTCCTTTCGATTTGGATTTGTTACTTTTCTGGCATTAGCCCAACAACGATTCTGGAATGTTTTTCCAACCGTTGCTCCACAAGTTCGCACCAGGCCAGTTTTCGGCTTCAGCTACGTCAGTTGCACCTTGCGACTGTGCCTGGCTGTAGATCGTGACAGCGGGTGTGGCTAGGACGGTGACCGTTGCGGTTGCGCGGATGGTGTCGCCGTTAGTGTTATTTGCAAAGGGATAGGCCACGGAGATACTGACCTGACCCCCAGGGTTCAAGACATTCGGGTCACTCGGCGTGTACGCGGTCACAAGTCCGTTCGCGTCCACCGTGGCCAATGACGCGTTTGAAGTTGACCATGCAAACGGATACAGGGGATTTTGCTTTGCTCCCGTTACATCGGTCAGGATGGCAGTGAGTTGTAACGTTCCACCGAGTGAAAGTGTTTCACTGGCAGGCGTGATGGAGATGTTGACGGGAAGTCCTACCCCGCTAGGTTGAATTGGCATTATGAATCCTCGGACGTACAAAGTGCGGACGTATAGATGCGCACGGCTCCCACGGCCATGCTGGCAGGTGTGTCAGTGAGGTGCTGATGCCGTTGGCACTCGGGTTCGTGACTCACTGCGACTCTTGGTGCATGGCCGCTCCACATACCACCAACGATGCGGACTGTGCCGCGTGGCCTTTGGCTCGTTCGTGTGGTGGTGTGGATGGGTGCTCTGTTGTATAGAGCGTGGCGTGGGACGGAGGGTTACGTCACGAACGTGGCGTTGTGTGCGAATGAATCTGGCTCTAACAACGATGCGCGTTCTGCTGCCAATTCTTCATCTGACATCACTTCACACTTCAACTCACCACCTTGATTCAGGTGTTTCGTGAGTGAATTAAGACGGCGTTGATTGCGTGTGTTGTGGTAAAACCAGCAATGCCGTTTTACGAGCGCGTAGACTCGGGTGGACAACTTAGCGGTTCCGCTTTTGTTCAAAGCGTGTGCTTTCGAGAAAATCAAGTTTGTAATTTCCCAAAACACGTCATGGTGTTGTGTCGCACGATCTTCCACTGAGGTCATCCACAGATTGTCATTAATTGCTCCGTGAATGATTCGACTGTGCTCATGAAGAATGGCCTCGGTTATCCGATGACGTTGCGCTTCTTTCATCACCCAGCGTCTTGCCCATCGCACAAAAGGTTCATCAGTTGACGGACCTTCGTACTTGTAAAGATTTGCGCGTAGTCGATTGAGGATGTGGTCTACATCGAACGTGTACAGGTCGCGGTGCGCCTTATACATCGCGGCGGTGAGTGTGGCTTGATGGTCTGATACTAGCTGGCTAAGCTTGGTCATGCGGTTGTGAGAGTCGATATTCGCAGGGGTTCCGCTGGCCCTCTGCAAGGCGTCGAAGTTGCTATGTTCCATTGTTCCTTTCTCTAGATTTGTGGTGTAGTCCTATGCTGCGCCGTCAATCTTTCGGCTATCCACAACGCACGGCGGTTCTCAATCTCCCGTTCCGTAAGGTGGAACGTCACGCGGGTACTTCGTTGCAAGAGAGAAACGAAGTGTTCCAACCTCTCACCGCTGGCATCTTGGCCGATGAAGTCGGTGAAGAATTTTAGCGTTTCTTGCGTGGGTGCCGTTCCGAAGACTGCCGTCCAGCAATGATTAAGCTGATTGTGATTCATGCTCTGTTCTCCAGGGTGTTCTACTCTCGCGCTCACGGGTAATCCGATTCATCACGGACGAAGCAAATTTGAGCATGTAGGTGTGATCCATCTCCCCTTGCAGGCGTTGGTACTTTGCCGCAAGTTCGCATAGACCCTTCCTGACGGTTAGCCCGTTATGCCTTATGAGCCACAAAGCCCATTGATCGTCGGTTGGCGACGGCACCCGTGGGAAGAGTGCCTGCCAGGTTTCTTTAACTTCATCGTCAGTTAGGTGTGACGTACTCATTAATCATCTCCTCCGCTTCTCTCTGTGCGGTTGGCAAAGTTTCTGCTTGTACTGACGGTGGGTGCGTATCATCTAGCGGTCTGAGGAAGTATTTGAGTGGGTCACCTTTGACTCCCCTGCCTGTCCTGTAGATCAACCCGTCGATTGTGGCGAGGAGTTGTAAGAGATGCGCCTTAGACATGGCCAGTTTGACCATGATCTCCTCCGTTTCCGAACCAGGATTTACTTCGAGAAACTTCAACAGACGTTGGATGTCACTCTCACGCTTTGCCCGTTTGTTCCCACTCTCCAATTCGGCGAACGATTGGCCAAGGGAAAGGGTGCCATCTGCATTCCGTTCGATTACGGTTTCATCAAGTTCACCCCACGGCGCTTCACGCTCAGTTTGATCGGACATGATGGTGTACTTCTGTTCGCGCCGATACTGAGTCAACATGAGTAACGTTGAGAAGCTACCCCGTTGTCCCGTGCTGCCGAGAACATCGTCAAAGGGCTGGTCTGGGTTAGTGGCTTTACGGCCATGTATGGCTACAACGAGTGCGCCTTCATAGGCCACTTGGTTCAAAGCGTCCTGTAACGCATTAATGCCGTCAAGCGTAGCTTTGTAATCGTTGGCATTCGTGGCGCAAACGAACTGCCAGAGCAGGTCAATAACAATGAGGTGAGGTTTCGCGTCAGTGATTCTTGACTTGAGCCAGTCCAGACGGTCTTGAAATGATCCACTCGGGAGGTCTTCCGCTACCATGAGATGAAGGCGCGATACCTCATCTGGGGACGTAATGCCCAAGGTCTTCAGTTCGGCGACAACCCGTGCGGGTTTGTCCTTACGGTCAAGGTGTACGTATAGGACACGTCCACCAGACTCGGGGACGTTTACGGGTCTACCCAGGAATGGGCGAGACTTTACGACAGATGCAATGAGGTTGCGAATCGCTGTGCTCTTGCCAGCTTTAGGCTTGCCGCAGAGTGCGGAGTATCCGTCGGCTGGTAGTAGACCATCAACAAGCCATTTCACAGGCGTGTGAGGAATCAGGTGCCAATCGTTCACTAGTTTACTTTTCGTTCATTAGGTCAGCTTTGTGCTGACAGGTTGCTCTTGCTGGGGCAACCGATCCAGTTTCCTCGTCAGTCCTAGCCGCTGAGTAGTGCGGGCAGTCTACGACTCGACAAAATCCATATTATCAAAATTGCTTGAATGTGTCAACCATCTCCAGGTCTTCCAGTCCAAAGGAGATTCTGTTCGGCGGCTTCGATCTACACAGTGCTGTCACGTATGCATTCGCAATCTCGGTCCTCAAGCCCACACTCAAGAAAACGGAAACCGGAAACGGCTTGATTGCATTCTCCGTTTTATATATATAGATTTTTACTTCAAGGGACTTCTCTTTATTCCGTTTCCGTTTTCTGTTTTTCTGCTTGTGTTGATCTCCCGAAGGAGTGACCGCGCAAGTAAGCGGAAGCAGAGTTTGAACTCAAGTGTAGATCGAAGCCCACTGACACGATGTAGCTACGGAGGCACGGTGCGGGGTAAGCGGTCACGCATCACATTTTGCCAATTTGTCAAAATATCCTGGCGAATTATTTGTAACCACACAGCGCACATAATTCGTTTGAATATCGTGTGGATATCCTGCAAGTCTAGCTCCATCAGAGGGTTACAAGGGGTATTCTCCTGAGTAGATTTTGATGTTACGGTCTCAGCAATGGCAACTGCCAGGTGAGGAGATGAGTGATGACGGCAACGAAAACGAAGCGGATGGATCGATTTGACTACATGTACATCTGCTGTGCAGAAGTGCTTGCCCAGAGAGGTGATGATCAAACTCCCCGCGATTTTGCTGGGAACTTTACCAAGGATTCGAGCAGGACGTCCAGGACGAAGTGACCCGTATGGTGGATGAGATGTTTGAGCGTTCAACATTCGGTTGCTTCACGACTGGCATTGAATCCTTAACTCAGAAGCAAAGCCGCATCGCGGAGAGGACTGACATCCGACACAGTGAGAAGATGGACCTCATAGGTCCTATCAGGTCCGCGCATAAAGCCACCATCGACAAGCGATATACAACGCAACAGACCGCACACATCAAACGCCTAGCCGCTATCCAAGCCGCTAAGACTCCAGAGCAACGTGCCGAGGAGAGGCGAAAGAGAGAACGTGACGTACAAAGAGATGACAGATTTCGTCAGTCCTATGTGAAGCTGCTGACTGAGACGGCGCTTCTGTTGGACTCTCACCCTGTCATCACACCAGAGAAAGTTGAGGTGATAGAACGGCCTTTCGAGGAGCACATCACCAAAGACGATGCTGAGTGGATGAGGGGGCTAAACATTCGCATCGACTGATGCGTATCGGATGCGGGGTCAACCCCACACGTCACGCAAACCAGTTGGAGGCCGTGACACTTTGCCTATGCGCGGCCTCTCTCTCTTCACCAGGTAGGTGCGGGTTCCCCACGGCGGCAACACTCGCTCTAAGAGTTCGGACGGTTCCTCACCGCGAAGCGGATTCGTATCTGGCAACAACTGTTGAATCTCTCGGATGGCAGCTTCGCGGATGTAGTCGGGGCGTGACAGGTCAACAATCACCGCGAGACGGTTCAATAATTTTGTTTGATGTTCACTCTGTTGCGTCGGCGCCGTCATTGGTCTTCTCCTTCGGGTTCATGAACCGACTAAACATCTCTCGCGTCCGTTCATCGGCTTCTTTCTCTGACGTTGATACCTGCTCTGTAATAGCCCGTTCCTGCAACCGCTGGGCTTCTGCCAAGGATTCGGCTTGTACTTTCAACCTACGTAGTTCTATGCGGTCTTGTCTCCTTAGTGCCTCTTGTTCGGCCAGTTCGTGACGCGCATAAATTCCATCCAGACGCTCGGCGGCCTGCATTCGGACTCGTTCAGATTTGGCAGTGGCCATCATCTCGCGTAAGAACTTTATCAACGCGTCATATTTCCTTCGATTCAATTTCATGCAAACTCCTTTCTGCATGTATAGAGCGTGGCGTGTCCGTAGCTTGCACAGAAAGGGGCACGTTTCTGGTACGGAGCACGTACGCAACGTGTACAGAGGAACGAAGGCGGGAGGTAAAGGAGGTAGGGCGTATACGATACAGGCGAATCAGGGGCGGGAGGTAGGGACTCCTAGAAGGGGTACCTACAGGGAGAGGAAAGGAGAGGGGGAGGTGGGGACTCCTAGCATTATCGGGTCGCTGGCCGCACCAGCATCGGCGGCGGGCGGGTAGGGTACGGAGACTCTGCCGCCCTGGCTTCTGAGAGGGTTGGTTTGACCCCCTAGTTATGGTACCTAGAACGCGATCTCTCGCCGAGACCCGTTACCCAGAGCACTAGCCTGTTACCCCTAGCTGCTACCAGTCGAGTTGAGACCGAACTCAGGGTTGACGACGGTCAGAAGTAGCATAGGACGGCTCCCCGATTACTGCGGACCTTCTGCCGTTTCTAACGCGTTGTAGACCGTCATGCGCGTGACGCCATACTCAGCAGCAAGCGCAGACTTCTTCGCACCAGCAGCAACGCGCTTGCGAATGTCCGCGATGCTCTCTGCGGTTAATGAAGGCTTGCGCCCTTTGTAGACGCCATTTTTCTTCGCAATAGCAATACCCTCACGCTGACGCTCCTTGATAAGTTCGCGCTCGAACTCCGCAAAAGCACCCATCACGTTCAGCAACAGCTTCGCCATCGCGCTGTCTTCCCCTGAGAAGGTCAAAGCCTCTTTGAGGAACTGAACATGCACTCCGCGACCCGTCAGGTCGTTGACAAGCTTGCGTAGATCGTCCAGGTTGCGTCCAAGTCGGTCCAATGAATGAACGACAACCGTATCTCCCTCGCGTACGTGCTTGAGGAGTGCAGCAAGCTGCGGACGGTTCATGTCTTTGCCTGACAGTTTGTCCTCGAACACGCGGTCCAGTTCGATTCCCTCAAGCTGTCTGCTGGTGTTCTGATCCAGCGTGGAAACCCTACAATACCCGATGACTTGCCCGTGTGCTGTTGCGCGTCTGACCATCCCGACCTCCAATGTATAAATAGAGTCTAAGACCATCACGCGAGAATGTCAAACAAATAATTTATCAACCCTATTTATACGCAAATAGTGTCAACACGCGCGGTAAATCAGGAGTGCACCTCAGATTTACATAGCATTCGTTGGCAAACCACTGGCTAAGCAAAAGTTATCCCATTTTCAGTGGGTACATATGATTATTGGTATTTATTTTGCATTAGCAAGAGCAGAGGCGGGATCGGCCTAGCCTACTCTTCCCTGACAGAGAGCTAACGTATTTGATACGCACATGAGTTGGGGATACGCTGACGAAGGTATGTCGAACCGTAAACCTAATCCCCTTTGTCCCGTCCTTGGTTGTGACACCGATAAACCTCACACTGATGATCCCGTAGTTCTCGCCATGCTCCAGGTGTTCTCTCAGCCTAAAGACTTAGCGTACTGGTCTCTTGCTGCGATGGTGGACCTGCGTAACTCAATGATCGCCGACATGGATGCCAACAGGCTATTTGCATGGCAAACGCGTCTGCGTCAGGTGGAGGAGATTTACATCCGTGCTCTGTACGTTCTATTCATCGCTGAATCTACGGAGCTGCCTCACATCATCTCAGGAGAGCTACCCAACAGCATTGTTCGTCTATACCGTGAAGTGAACAGCCTGGTTTTCGAGGGTCGGGGAAACTGGGAAACACCTCAGCAGGGAGAGGCTGTCGGTCAATACACCCCTCTACAGTTCCTTCATAGCAGTGCTCACGCCTCATACAGCGCTATGCATACTGCCATCTTGTTTGCTCGGTACCCTGAAGAAACCCAGAATAATGACGGTTACCTAAAGCATCTGGACACGTACTGTGATCGGTTGCATTACATGCATGAGATGTTCAAGGCGGGAAAGAGTAAAGAGGATGTGCTGGGCGGGATGATATCGATGCATAGACCAGCAAGCTACTGGACGAACCTCTGACGGGCTGTGACGTTTCTATACGCTAAGCTGGAATACAGATGTACCGAACGCGGCACGAAAGAGAATATGCTCCCTCTAAATCTTGACCAACTTGCTCATACCGATATTCAACGTCTGATCGATTCTGAAGTGGCTGAAAGTCTCACCCTTGAGTACAAAGAGAAATTGCCTAGTGGTCAGAGTGAAGAGAAGCGCGAATTTCTCTATGATGTTGCAGCAATGGCGAACGAGGCAGGTGGAGATATTGTTTACGGAATCATCGACCGCCGAGCAGGAGTAAGCAATCAGGCGACGGGCATTGCTGACCGATTAGCGGGGATGAAAATCGACAGTTTGCAAGCTGAGATCACTCGCCTTTCTAATTACATCAGAGACGGAATTAGTCCCCGAATTGTTGGGGTAAGGATGCAGGCCATCGTGTCTCCAGAGGGCGACACCCTAGTCATCCGTGTTCCGAGAAGCTGGAACAAGCCTCACATGGTCATCTTTGGCGGAGCGGACAGATTTTACGGGAGAAGTAGCACGGGGAAATTTCCAATGAATGTTGAGCAGATTGGCAGAGCTTTTTCTGAAGAGCAGGAATTGAGTGAAAAAATTAAGAGTTGGAGGGAACATAGGGCGGAACTGATCGAAGAGAAGCGGGGTCCAGTCGCAGTCACAGGTCCAGTGACAATGCTATTTCACGTCATTCCTGCATCCGCTTTTTTAGACAGAATCTTCGTACGAGTTGGGTTGTCTCTGACAATGACCAACTCCATTTGTACGTACCACATGAGCGCACCAATTTTCGTTATAACGCGGATGGTGGCTTAGGTTTATCTGGCTACGGGCCTGAATCAGCGAACGGTTATACCCAATTATTTAGATCAGGTTCGATTGAGTATGCCGATAGTGGCTGTTTCAGGGCAGTCTCCAACGACGGTCCGAAACTGATTCTCGGCCAATTGCTAGAGAGAGAAATGGTTAATTGTTTTTCTCATGCATTGCAGTTTCTTCGTAATCGTGCAGAAGTCGAAGCGGTGTATGTAGGGTTTTCGCTGATAGGCGTTAAGGACAAAGAGTTCTTCACGACCACAATGAATTACTATCCGACCCTTCAAAATCCGATCAAGGACAACGTCTTCACTTCGCCTGAAGTCTTCGTAAACATCAACGAAACTGAAGAATCCCCATATCCCGCTAGTTTACTGCCTCTCGTTGACACAATGTGGCAGGTAGCGGGACGCAAAGGTTCGCCATTCTATTTGGGAGATGTCTGGAGTCCGTTCCGTAATTATTAGCTGCTCCGATGTGTGTTGCATTGACCTTTGTCTGAAGCCGACAGGAGAATCAGTTTGGAGACCACGAGAGTGAAAACACGGAAGAGCACCGAAGAGCAACTCGAAGATGCAATTAAGCAGGTTCAAGTAGCGGTCCTCGGTTCTGAAATGTTGCACTTAACCCATGGATTCACGGGTGACCCAGGCCAATATGGGTTGGTGTCCTGCTTTGTGGTTCTACCCGACGCCGAAGTAGAAGAGCTAAGAGGAAGGCTTGACGTTGAGATTGCACGGTTCATGGAGGAGAAGGGGCATCAGATACTTACCGATCCGCCCGTGCAATAGTCGTTCCGTCGGTAGTTTCGCCTTTACTGAACTCGGCTCTCTACGATGAAGCTCTCCAGCGTCTCACGGGGGATTCGCAGAACGCGATATCGCCGCTTGAAGTGTGACTCTGAACTGCCCAGGTCGAATACGCCTTTGCGTCTCTCGAATCGTCGGATGGCTGTATCGAGGGATACGCGCAGAATGGCTGCGACCTCTTGTGAGGTGAGGTATTCAGGTATGTGCATAGGCGGGACGGTATCACAAACTTGGTGAGCAGATTTGAAGAGAGTGAATGCTGGCTGTTAGCTGTGTCGCGGGGAACAAGATGCCAGCAATTCAGATTTGAGGGAACAATAAGGGAACATTGAGGGAACAATAAGGATTTTCATCCGTTGTATCCCGCTGTTTTGAGCCTTTGTTTGCTTTACTAAATTGTTGAAAGTTCGTCTCGCAGCATTTTCGCAACGAGGAGGTCAGCGGTTCGATCCCGCTCAGCTCCACCATAGAAATGATCCCACAGACACTTTTTGATTTTTCTAAGGCAGATGTCCTGCCGGACGGGCCCGCTGCGCGCGGGGCGGTCACTTCGTGACTTGTATACCTTGTCTTGGCTAGATGAGCTTCTGGTCCTCCCGTTGGTCGGAGACGCGCTTAGGTGCGCTTCACCTAAGAAGGGCGTGTCTTCTCTTGGTGGAGGAGGCGGAAGGTTACGAAGACCGCGGGGACAAGGAAGATAAGCGATCCTAGAACCCACATGATGACGGCTCCTGCGCGCTGGTCGGCGATGGGGTCGATGTGGAAGGGATTTGGACGCTCGAGGTAGTAGATGTATACGGGACGGTCGCAGAAGGCGAGGAAGGCGGAGAGTGCGGTGTTGACGATGTCTGCCAGGACCAGGTAGGGCAGCATGATCCAACCGGGGTAGCGGGAGGTGGTGGGCCAGGGGCGGATGAGCGGCCACCAGAAGAGGATCGACGTGGCGAGGAAGCAGATGTGCTCGAACTCGTGCCAATGCTCGTGCTCCAGGGCGAAGTCGTAGGCGGCGGGGATGTGCCAGAGGAGGAAGGTGAGGTTCATTGCGAGCCACGCTACGACGGGGCGGATGAGGAAATGGCCAAGGGTGCGGAGCCACTTCATGCGCAGGAATGGGGCGAGCAGGTTGACGGTGAATGCGTGCGGGAGACCGCGGAGGAGAGGGACTTGCGGGTAGCCGAGGAGGAGCAATGGCGGGACGAAGGACATCAGGAGGAGATGCTCAACCATGTGGGCGCTTAGTAGGGCGTCAGCGAAGCCGTCCATGGGGGAGGCGATGGCGAGCCAGATGGTTGCGATGCCGAGGTTGAAGCAGACGAGGCGCCAGGTGGGGAAGAGCGCGGGCCTTGTCTTGCGGATGGCGTACCAACCGCGGGTGTAGAGAATGACGCTGAGGAGCAGCGCCGTGGTGAGAAAGAGCGGAGGGGACCATTCGTCGAAGATGGCCCTGTATTCAGGCGGCATTAGGATCGAGTATCTGCGTTTTTAGTGTCCGCGGGTGGTTGCTGACGTTCCTTCGCCGGTAAGGGCCAGGTGGCGTGAGGCATCGACGGCGGGCTGCTGGTCATTGCCGCGAAGGGTGGTGAGGAACTTGACGAGAGCGGTGGTCTCGGAGGGGTTGAGGGCGTTGCCGTAGGCGGGCATGTTGCCGCCTCCCTGCAGGACCTGGCGGATGATCTGGTCTTCAGTCATGTGCGAGGCTACGGCGTCGAGTGCCGGGCCGCGAAGACCGCCTTCGCCGCCGATGGAGTGGCAGTTGCGGCACTGTTTGTTCTGGAGGACGAGAGCGCCTTCGCGTTCGAGCGGGGTGCGGTTGTGCAGGTAGGACACAGGGATGGGATCGCTGGTCCAGGCGTTCATGATGGGGCTCCACGGCGTGTAGGTACCGAGGTGGGTGAAGACGCCGAGCGCGACGGCGAGGACGGTTACGATCAGAACCGCTGCGGGTCGGCGGGAGACATGCTTTTCGCCTTCACCGGAGAGGAGCGGGAGCAGGATGAGAGCCGCGATGCCGACGACCGGCATGATGAAGAGGACGGGAGTTTCAAGGGCAGGCGGGAGATAGGCGAGGACGGCGTAGAGCCAGAGGAAGAAGTAGTCGGGCTTGGGGGCGGTCTCGATGATAGTGGGGTCGGGCTGGCCGGAAGGGCCGAAGGGGCCAAACCAGAGGGCGCAGGCGATGACGGCGAGCATGATGGCTGCAGCGAAGGCGGCGTCTTTCCAGGCGGCGTCGGGGACGAAGGGGATGCCGGTCTTCTTTTCGAGCTCGTGGTACTCGCGCTGGTAAGTCGATTTTTTGACGAGGCGGCCTGGCATGGGCCAATCGTTGATGCCGAGACGAAGGACCATCCACACGTGCATGCCGACTAACGCAAGCAGGATGCCGGGGATGACGAAGACGTGGAGGGCGAAGAAGCGGGAGAGGGTGTTGCCGGCGATGATGGGACCGCCGAGCATGAGGCCGACGAGTGGCCCGCCGATGAGAGGACGCGGCTGAGGATGGAGGCGCCGATTCCGAGGCCCCAGTAGGCGTCCTGGTCGAAGCGCAGGACCTGGCCGGTGAAGGCCATGCCGAGGGTGAGTAGAAGGAGGAAGACGCCGATGATCCAGGTGAGTTCGCGGGGGAACTTGTAGGCTCCGAAGAGGAAGACCTGCACCATGTGGATGAGGACGATGGCGACCATGAAGTCCGAGCCCCAGCCGTGCATGGCGCGCAGGAACCAGCCGAGCTTGACGTTGTGGTCGAGGAACTGGAGGCTGTTCCAGGCGTTGCTGGCGGTGGGGGCGTAGACGAGCGCGAGGAGAACGCCTGTCATGATCTGGAGGATGAGGATGACGGTGGCGGCGCTGCCGAAGACGTACCACCAGCTGGCGGTGTTCGAGGGGACTTCGTGCTCGGCCATTTCGATGACGGGTGTTCCGAGTCCGAGACGGGATTCGAACCAGTTGTAGACCTCGAGGCTGCGTTGCTTTAGGTCTGGCATGAGCTGCACCTCGGCTGGGGTTGGTCGGTGGTTTTGAGGCGGGCGGCGATCCGGGCTGCGGAGCCACCATCGATCTGGGTTTCGATTTGGGTTAGGGGAGTGACGGCCTTTGCTTCGTTGGCCAGGGTTGGCATTCTGCCGGCGCTGATCAGGAGGGTGCCGTTGGAGACTTTGTGGTCGTACTCGAATAGGCCGCGCTCGGGTGGGCCGGAGGCGCGGGCGCCATCGGCGTAGTAGGCACCGCCGTGGCAGGGGCAGAGGAAGAGCTTGGACTGGGCGAACCAGCGGACGGGGCAGCCGAGGTGGGCGCAGTTGATGGCGAAGACCTGGAAGGTGTTGCCGGAGACGCGGCGGACCCAGCAGGGAATGTCGCCTGTCTGGCCGTCCCACTCGTTGGTGATGGGGTTGCGGTAGTTGACGAGGCGTGTCTCGCCTTCGGGGAAGTCGGAGAGTGGGCCGAGGTTGATCCACGAGTTGTCGGCGGAGGTCTTTTTGAGCGCGGGGCCGAGGAGGTAGCCGACGATTGGGATGGCAAGAACGAAGCCGACCACTCCGTTGACCGCGAGGGCGAGTTTGAAGAGGAAGACGCGGCGCGAGTGGCCCGCGGCGATGCTCGGGTCTTTGACTGAGTCGGGGTTCGGCTCGGTTAGAGTTTGATCGGTTGGTGGGAGCTGCTCACTCGGTATCATTGCTTCCTGCTCCTGCGGTGCGCTTCGTTTTCACTGTCTGAGGTGTTGCGTGTTTAGAGCGCTGGGTTAGTGATATGGCTGGCCAGGTTCGGCGGTGCGCTTGGAGGCCAGCCAGGCGACGATGTCGGTGATCTGTTGATCGGTGAGTGGCTGCGTGGCGTCAGAACGCCAATCGGGCATGCCCTGGTCTGGACGGCCCGCGATGACGATGCTGCGCAGGTCCTGGTTGCTGATGAGTGCGAGATAAGCGGGGTTGACGATGGAGCCGAGTTTGCCGGCGCCGGTCTTTGGATCGCCGGGATTGCCTTCTCCGTCCTCTCCGTGGCATCGCGCACAGGCCGTGGCGTAGGCTTGCTGGCCGCGGTTGGCATCGGCCGGTAGTGTAGCTGCGTAGGGTGGGGGATTTGTTCCGGCGAGCAGGTTTGGGGTGCTCCACTGCTGCATGATGCCTTGGGCCAGGAGGGTGACCTGCTTCTCGGTGAGTGCTCCGCCAGAGGTTCGGGCGAAGGCGGGCATGAGGCCGCCGGGAACTCCTTTGGTGATGGTCTGCTGGATGGTCTGCTCGCCGGCTACTGCGGGATAGACTGGGTTGGCGAGCGAGATAGCTGCACCGTTCTTGCCGTTGCTTCCGTGGCAGGCCGCGCAGTTCTCTTTGTAGAGAGTCGCGAAGTCGAAAACTTCATCGGGGCGAATGACTTCGGGTCCTGGTCCGGGGCGGCCGGGGATGCGACTGCAGCCGAAGGTGGCGATGCAGGCAGCCGACAGCATGAGAGTGCCGAACACTGCGAGTCTGTGAGGGGCTGATCTCATTGTTTCTTTGCTCATTGTTCGTCGTCTTTCGTGAGAGGTACATCGCTGTGGATACCGGCGCGAACAGCGAAGGGCAGAGATCGAAACTGCGGAGTGCGCACCTTGACCTGGAGGTTAACGATGAAGCCGCAGACGAGGCCGAAGGCGATCTGTGAGATGACAAACCACAGCCAGTTGATCCGGGCGTTGAGGACAGGACTGATGATTCCGAGCGCCGAATAGAGGAGGCCGGTCCAGAGCAAAGGAGCGACGAAGCCGGCGGTGAGGATCGGCTTTCTAGGGAACATCGGCAGCATGGCTCCGTAGAGAAGACCGATCAGGAGGGAGGTGAAGATGTGGATGCCGGTTGCAGCGAGAAGGCCTTCGAGGTGAAACTGGGCGAGGAAGGCGGTGCTTTCTCCACCCCAGCTGACGAAGCCGCCCGCAGCCAGAAGGTTCACAGCGTACCAGATGCTGTGATATTTGAGGAGGCCGAAGAGAGCTGCGGGAACAATCATAGCGATGCCGCCTCCGATGCCGCCCTTGATACCGGAGGTGATGCTGAAGGTTTCGACCGGCAGCAGCGTGCGATGCCTTGCGCTGACAGGAAGCTGCTCGCGGGTGGTGCGGGTGCTCGAGATCTTCATGACGCCGGTTTGAACCGGGACCGCGACGTGAAGCTCGTGCGGGAAGATATCGAAGAACCATCCGAAGATGGATCGTAGCGTGAGGAGGAGACCTAACAGGCTCATGACCCAGTGCGTGACCATTCCGGTGATCACTAGTGAGAGACCGAGCGCGAGGACCATGGGCCAGGGTGTCGGTGCCGGGAGGATGACGGTGTCGGACCGGTGCTCGTGCTGGTGGCCTTGTGCGGATTGCGTGAATTGTTCTTCCTGCATCGTGCTCCTCCTTTCCGGAAGTTATCTGCCTATGACGTAGACGACGAGAAATACGACGACCCAGACTGCGTCGACGAAGTGCCAGTAGAGGGAGAGGACTTCGAGCTTCTCCGAGTGCTCTTCTCTTACGTGGCCGGTTAGCGAGAGCCCGAGGGTGAGAGAGAGCATGATGAGGCCCACGACTACGTGGGTCGCGTGCAGGCCGACCAGGGAGTAGTAGGTGGTGCCGAAGAGATTGGTCTTGATGGTGAGACCTTCGTCGTGAATGAGGTGATACCACTCCTGGGCGGTGGTGGCGAGAAAGATGGTTCCCAGGAGAACGGTGATCGCGAGATGGAGGGTGCAGCCTCGAAGGTTATCTTTGCGCAGATTGCTTACGGCGAAGTGAACGAAGATGCTGCTGGAGAGCAGACAGATGGTGCCGAAGATGGGTAGCTCGAGTACCTGCGCGGGGGTTGGGCCGCTGAGGCTCTTGCCGATGTAGTAGATGTAGGCGACGACAAAGATGATGAAGATCGCGGACTCGGCGATGATGAGGCAGGCCATGCCGACGTTGCCGCGATAGGGCAGCTTCCACGGGGTTTCGATCGCGCCATCGATTGGGATTCTGCTTGCTGTCGTGATGGTTGTCATTATTCGTAGTCCGTGTCTGGATCTTCAGGGTGCTTCAGATCCCATAGGGGCCGGCGGCTGTTGACGGTGGGCTCGATGGCGAAGTTATAGGACGGCGGCGGCGAAGGGACGGACCATTCGAGGGTCCAGGCGTCCCATGGATCGTGGCCGGCCTCTTTGCCTTTGAAGTAGGAGTGGATCATGTTGTAGACCAAGATCAGAGTGCCTATGGCCTGGAAGATTGCGCCGATGCCGATGATGAGGTTCAAGGTATTCCAGCCGCGGCCATCTTCGTAGGTGTAGATACGTCGGGGCATGCCCAGCAGGCCCGGAACGTGCATGAAGTCGAAGGTGAGGTGGAAGCCGATGAGGAAGAGCCAGAAGTGCCACTTGCCGAGAGTTTCGTCCATCATCTTACCGGTGACCTTGGGGTACCAGAAGTAGAAGGCGCCAAAGAGAGAGAAGACGATCGCTCCGACCAGAACGTAGTGGAAGTGTGCGACGACAAAGTAAGAGGCGCTGAGCTGCCAGTTGAATGGAGCCGCCGCCAGCATGATGCCGGTAAGGCCAGCGATGAGGAATTGGAAGAGAAAGCCAATCATGAAAATCATGGGAACGGCGAAGATGATTTTTCCGCCCCATATGGTCGCAAGCCAATTGAAGATCTTGATGCCGGTCGGCACCGAGATGACCATGGTGGCGAAGACGAAGAAGGTGTTACCCGCGGGACCGAGCCCAACGGTGAACATATGGTGCGCCCAGACGCTGAGGCTGATGAAGCCGATGGAGACTGAGGCCGCCACCATTGCGGGGTAGCCGAACATGGCCTTGCGGGAGAAGACGGGGATGATCTCGTTGGCGAAGGCGAAGGCTGGCAGGACGAGGACGTAGACTTCGGGGTGGCCGAAGATCCAGAAGAAGTGCATCCACAATATTGCGGAGCCGCCGGCTTGTGTGTCGAAGAAGTGTGCGCCGAGGTAGCGGTCGAGCGTGAGCATGATCTGCGCTGCGGTGAGCGGGCTGACGGCAACGAAGACGATGCCGGCCATGACGAGGTACAGCCAGGGCAGCAGAGGCATGCGGCTCATCTTCATGCCCTTGCAACGCATGCAGAGGATGGTGGTGACGATGTTGAGTGCAGTGCCGATGCTGCCTACCCCGCTGAGAAAGACGGCGAGGGTCCAGTAGTCAGTGCTGTGGCCGGGCGAGAAGACCCTTGAGGTGAGAGGGGCGTAGGCGAACCATCCAACATCGGGCGCAGAGCCGGCGGCGCAGAGGCCGCTGCCGCCGATGTAACTGAAGTAAAGCAGGAAGCCGGCGAAGGCGGAGATCCAGAAGCTGAAGGCGTTCAGCCGCGGGAAAGCCATGTCGCGCGCGCCGATCATGAGGGGAACAAGATAGTTTCCCATGCCGAAGAGTATGGGCATTCCCATGAAGAAGACCATGGTGGTGCCGTGCATGGTGAAGAGCTGGTTGAAGACCTGGGGTGAGACGAAGTGGTTGTTGGGAACGGCGAGCTGAATTCGCATCAGGATCGCTTCGAAGCCAGCGATGACCAGAAAGATGAGGGCGTAGACGATATACATCAGCCCGATCTTTTTATGATCGACCGTTGTCAGCCACTCGTAGATGACGTTGAGCGGCGGGCGGGCCTGCGTCTCCAGTGTCTCGTCGATTGCTTCCAATACAGGAGTTGTGGTCATGCTTCGCTTCTTTCCGGTAAAGGGTTAGTGAAGCTGAGAGAGATAAGCGGTGATGACGTCGAGATCGTGATCATTCAAATGCATTGCCGGCATTAATGAGCCGGGCTTCATGGAGTTCGGGTCTTCTACCCACTTCCTTAGATTCTCCGGCGTGTTTTGAATCGGCCCGGAGGCGATAGTGTCCCGGCTGGCGAGGTGGGTCAGGTCTGGGCCGAATCGGCCGGTGGCGACGGTTCCTTTGATGGCGTGGCAGTTGATGCAGGCGTTTTTCATGAAGACGGTCTGGCCCTCAACTGCGGCAGCGTTGCCGGGGAAGTCCTGCTGGGCGGGCTTGTTCTGCTGCTCGATCCATGCGGCGAAGTCCTGCGGGGATTGGGCGTAGACGCGGAGGAGCATCTTTGCGTGCTGGGTTCCGCAGTATTGGGCGCACTGGCCGAGGTAGAGGCCAGCCGCTTCAGGGTCGATCCACATGGTGTTGACGCGGTTTGGAATCAGGTCCGTCTTGCCGGCCAGACGAGGCACCCAGAAGCTGTGGGAGACGTCGGCGGAGGACATGGTGAGATAGGTTGGGGTCGGCGATGCGGGATCGCTGATGGGGACGTGGAGCTCGTTGGCGGTGACGACGCCGGACTTGGGATAGCGATACTCCCACCAGAACTGATGGCCGATGATGGTTATGTCCATGGCGCTTGCTGGCTTGGGAATTGCCTCGGTCCCGAGGATGACGCGCGTGGTGGTGAGGAAGAGCGTTACGACGATCAGAATGGGGATGACGGTCCAAGAGAGTTCGATCTGGTTGCTGCCGTAAATCTGGGCGGGTTCACGATTTGAGTCGGTCGGGCGATGTCGGAAACGTATCAACGCGTAGAGCAAAAGGCCGGCTACGATGAGAAATATGACCAGCGTGATGGAAAGAACCAGCATCGACAGGCCAAAGGCAGAGCGCGCCGGGGTGCCGGCAGGATCGAAGATGTTGGTCGGGGATTGGGCGCAGGCTGTGCCGGCAACCAAAGACACGCTGCACACCGCGCTGCTTAAGATCCAGGCAGGCATGGTCCTGCTTTCAGGGATGTCTGCCGGCGACGGTTTGGTAAAAGGAGACAAGGCGGTATGACCTCGATACGCAACAGGTTGAAGGAGCATCACTAGGGCCAAGGGTCTGAGTAGGATGTTAAACCAATCTGGCCATTGTTGATTGACCTTGCGAAACATTTTCTTTCGTTTATGACATTCACCGCGTTAGATGGAGATGACATTCAAATGGCGGCAGGTTTATAGGAAGAAATTTTTGTAGATTCAACCCTGCCGCTGCGGGTACTATATGGCAGCTAAGTGAAGCCTGGTTAGGAGAACGCTGCCGTCCATAGCCACAGCCACAGCCACGCTTCCTTCGATTGAGAAGGCTCTACTCGAACAGGGGAGATTGCAGGCCTTCGGGGTCTCGAAAGTTACTGAGGCCGACCCCCACCAAACGAAAGCGCTGGCCGGGTTCGAGGTTTATACGCTCTCTGAGGAATAGAGCGATTGCGGTGAGTTCCTCGCACGATTCGGGAGGCTTGGACGGAGTGTGGCTGCGCGTGAGGATGTTAAACTCACTCGTTTTCAGTTTCAAAACCACGGTGCGAGCGACGCGGCCGTCCTTGCGGGAGGCCGTCCACACTTTTTCTGCGAGGCGTCGGACCAACTCGTCGGTTTGGGACAGTGGGATATCGCGCTCGAAGGTGTCCTCGGCAGAGATGGATTTTGTTGGCCGGTCTGGAATGACCTTGCTGTGATCGATTCCTCGGCCGAGCTCGTAGAGGCGTATTCCGTAGCGTCCGAAGTGTGCTTCAAGTTGGCTCGACTCCAAAGCCTGCAGGTCAGCGATGGTGAGAACAGCGATCTGTTTGAGCCGGGCTTCGGTGACCTTTCCGACGCCGGGAATACGTGCGACGGGGAGTGGTGGCAGGAAGGTTTGAACCTCTTTGGGTTGGATGACGAAGAGACCGTTCGGTTTGCGCCAGTCGGAGGCGATCTTGGCGAGGAACTTATTCTGCGCCACGCCGGCGGATGCGGTCAGGTGTAACTCGTCGTGAATCTGCTGCCGAATGGTAATTGCTACTCGCGTTGCGGTGGGCAGGCCCGTCTTGTTTTCGGTGACGTCGAGATAGGCTTCGTCGAGGAGAGAGGCTCGATCAAATCGGTGTGTCGCTGGAAGATGTCGCGGACCGCCCGTGAGACGGCACGGTAACGAGTGAAGTCCGGTGGTACGAAGATGGCATCCGGGCATAGTCGCTCGGCGCGGGTGGCGGGCATTGCAGAGTGGACTCCGAAGCGTCGCGCCTCGTAGGAGGCGGCACATACTACCGACCGGTTGCCGCGCCATGCTACGACGACGGGTCTTCCGCGCAGCCCCGGCTCGTCACGCTGCTCGACTGAAGCATAGAACGCGTCCATATCTACGTGAACGATCTTGCGAATCATGATTCAGTTTCCATGATAGGCCTCGATCTTGAGATCGACGAGGTCGTGCGAACCAGCGACCTCTTGATGAATCCCGAGAGGTGGGTCATCTCTGTGCTTTGTGCAGTTGATTGTGAGAGGGGGACGGATGCCCGGACGTCTTGCGTAAATCTTTTGCGCTTGATGGAACCCGATGCGGGAGTAGTTCAGTGGCAGATCGTCAGCTTCCCAAATCCCAAAAAACCATCCCTTTATTTTCAACAATTTAGATGTTTTTTACCCCCCTTACTGTCCACGTAAGCAGTCGAGGTGGACAGTATGGCGAGCAAGACGTACTCAGAGCGCGTCAACATCATCAAGTACGTCAAGGCCAACCAAAGGTTGGCGCTTTGCCCCGGTCGTAAAGCGTCCGAATGGGAGCATTCGTTGGGATCATGTGCTGATCGGTGGAAGAGCTCAGGCCCATCCCGAAGGCAAATACTTCATCGAGTGGCGTGAGGATGGAGTTCGCAGACGCAGGAGTGTGGGAATCATTCCATCCGACATTCTGGCCGACGCCCAACGGCAACGTGCCCTACTCATTGCAAAGGCAGCGGCCGTTGAAATTGCGGAATCTGAATCCAAGCCAGCGACGCGGCAGCTCCTAGTCGCTGACGCGGCGGAGCGATTTCTCCGCGACACCAAGATGAACAAGGAACCATCTACGTTCAGTCATTACAGCCATTGCCTCCGACTCTTCAAACAATCGCTGACCAAGGCCTCCATAGATGCCATCGACCGAGACGACATGATGGACTTTCAGGCCTATCTCTACAAGCTCGGGCTATCGCCGAGGACCGTGAAACACAAGACTGTGATCGTGATGTCATTCCTGAAAGTGAATGGCGTAGGTACCCTTTTCGATCGCAAAGGACATCAAGCGGCGCAAGCAGATGAAGTACGGACGGTTGCTTAAAGGGCCGCTCATGCTCACTCCGAAGGAGTTCAACGAGACGGTTCTGGGTGACGGGATCGGCTTCAAAACCACCGAAGCCAAGGAGATGATGCGGATACCGTTGCAAGCCGAGGCGCAACACATTCAACTGATGGGCGACACCGGGGCCGGCAAGACGACACTCATCCACCTATACAACGGCAACGCGGCACTCCTCACCGAGAGCCTTGAAGTGATTCAGAAAACCTCAGCCGTCATCCTCTCCGCGCTCGAAAACCCCGCCGAGATCGCCGCAAACGCAACAGAACCCGAACTGGCGCAAGCCAGCTAACGCTCTCTATGGGCGAACGGCCTCACGCCGTTCGCTCAAACGCCCCCGAACGCCCAACAGCAGAAGGAGAATCACCATGAACCCGAACACCGCCACAGAGTACCGCAACCTTCCCCTCAACGTACTTAAAGAGTCCACCACCAACCCGCGCCGAATCTTCGAGGATGCAGCCCTCAAGGAGCTTGCCGAATTAATTCGAGTCCAAGGGCGTTCTATCGCCCTTGCTCGTTCGTCCTCTCACCGGGCAAAGCTTCGAGATCGTGGCCGGAGCGAGACGCTATCGCGCCGCACAGATGGCCGAAGCCGCAACCGTTCCCGTTCGCATCGTCAACCTCACGGATGCCGAGGCGATGGAGGCCACTTTGATCAAAAACCTGCAACGCCGCGACGTTCATCCGCTGGAGGAGGCGCAGGGCTTTCATGCGCTCTTGAATCTGGAGGAGCCAAAGTACAGCATCGAGCGGATCGGCGCGAAGGTCGGCAAGGCACCCGCCTAGGCCGCCAGCCGCGCCCGATTGGCGGAACTAATCCCGCCAGCCGTCGAGGCTTTCTACGCTGAAGAGATTGGCGTCGGCCACGCCTTACTTCTGGCGAAGCTCCAGCCAGCCCAACAGGAAGCGGCCCTCAATAACTGTTTCCGCGAGGAGTGGAGCAGCCCGGCTGTATAGGCCTGTGCGGCCTTGTTTGCAATAGCCTGCGCCTGCAGCCAGTTCACAGAGAGACTCGCCAACTTGTAGTAGTTACCAAGAGTCCCGGTCAGCGTGCAAATTGCTAGGTATGGTTCCAACTCAGTGAACTGCAACACCGACGCGGGAGAATAATGTGGATGCAATCTTGTTCCCCGGGAAGATCGCGGTCACACTCTTCTGCCTCGCTGCTGCTGGTAGCGAAACAGCGCAGCATAGCGTGGAAGCTGCGGGTATCTGATAAGGGAACCTCTCTCAAAGCGTTGCTGAGAAACTTAGTGCGTTTGGATTGGTACGGATTCATCGCAGTGTTGTTGTGAACGTAGCTCATATCGAAGAAATTAGGCGATGTGTCACCGGCGTGTACTTGGTTCGAGTCAGTGGCGGCAAGAAGTACACGATAACCCGCACCTACAAAAACAATCTGAGATTTCTTGCGGACATATGGCTTGGCACCGAGATTTAGACGGCCAATCTGTCTCGTATGCATTTCGTATCGGGTCAATTTCGGCTTACTTCTGATCAAGCTTTGCAAAGAACTTCCGTATATCGGCAACCAAGAGATCGGGCTGCTCCAGAGCCGCGAAGTGTCCGCCCTTCGGCATGTCAGTTTTTTGTACTATGTTGTGTGTTTGAGTAATCCAGCTAAACGGCGGGACAGCCACCTCCTTCGGAAAATCCGCATACCCCACAGGAGTCTCCAGGCGTGGCGTTGGCACCATTTCCTCTATGGTGAGCCGGTTCTCACGATAAATTCGCATGGCGGAGCCGATCGTGCCGGTCGCCCAATAGAGCGTAACATCGGTTAAAAATGTGTCGCGATCCACAGCCGTAAGAAAATCGCCGTTGTTGTCAGTAAGCAGTTGAAATTTGCCAATCATCCAGGCCAGCCACCCCACTGCGGAGTCAGTAAGGGCGTATGCAAGAGTCTGCGGTTCACTGGCCTGGAGGAAAAAGAAGCTGCTCTCTTCCCGGTCAAAGTAGGAATACCGCTTCCGCTCAGCATCGCTCATTTTCGCAACGGCTTCATGGTTCGGCGGTGGCACGTAAATCAGGTTCAGATGCAACCCGATCACGTGCGTGGGCGCCTGGTAAGCCATGTCTTGGGCTATTGCCGAACCCCAGTCACCACCCTGTATGCCGTACTTGGAATAGCCCAAACGATCCATCAGAACAACTAAAGCCTTCGCCATACGCTGTGGGCCCCAGCCACGGGTTGTGGTGGGTCCGGAATATCCAAAGCCAGGAAGCGAAGGAATAATGACGTCAAATGCCGGACTATTTTTGTCCTTGGGATGGGTGAGCGGCGCGATGAGCTTCTCAAATTCCAAAATCGACCCGGGCCATCCGTGAATCAGCATCAACGGTACGGCGTCCGCGCGGGGAGAGCGCTGATGGATAAAATAAATCTGCTGTCCATCAATTTCGGTTGTGAACTGGTCAAACTGATTGATCTTCGCTTCTTGCGCACGCCAGTTGTAGCCGTTCTGCCAATAGTCCGCGAGTTCCCGAACTTTCTTGATGTCGACGCCGTACTCCCACGTCGTGCCCGGAAGTTGATCGGGCCATTTGGCTTCCGCCAAACGGCGGCGAAGATCGATTAGAACTCGGTCGGGAACATGCATCTTAAACGGCCGGATTGGAGAAGGTTCAAGCTTCTTCGTCGCTTGAATTTGTCCAAGTGCAATTACTGAGTGTAAAAGCAACGCGGCCAGCAGTAGCTTCTCACACTGCCAACCTGTCCTTTTCGTTTTCTCGAATCCAGTTTTCATCATGCTCTTGCTTCACTCAATGATTTTGAGGTTGCTCTCAAATGGCCATCCTTAAATCTGATGCGACGTTCCATCCCACGACGCGCCGGTGAGAATGACGAAGATCCATCGGTTCTGGCTTATCTAGGAGCTGTGAACCGAAATATAGGCGTGGTCGAGAACTTAGACGAGACATAGATTTATGTCGTATGTCGGATTTGCACCAGATATTGCGCCACGCATGACCCGACGTTCGGTTGTTGGCGATTCAGGGTTAGGTCGATATTCGACGTGACCCATCTTGTCCCGCACATTCTCCGGCCTTGCGCCTTCGCGCGGCATACAGTTGAAATGCAAGGTCCGAAGGTGTCTTTAGCCCGTGGTTGGCGGAGTCCGACGTTTCCTCGACAACAGCTGCTGGCGAGCATTCGCGGGCATCGTCGGTGCGGTCATTGAAAAGCCGTGAGGCGTGCCGTTTGACACGTCTCACGGGCTCGTGTTCCCACCCCTGCGTGCCGTCGCGTCTGGGGGTAAACCTGGGAGAGTTCAGACACATACGCAAGGGAAAGAATGCCTTTATCGTTGGAGTCGGGCAGGTCCGAATCTCTGCGAGGAGTGATTGCAAGCATTCGCGGGTAAAGCAGAATGCGGGTGTGTACGTGCGTAATCTGCCATCGAGGCGCCGATGCGTATGTCTGCCGGTGTCAAAAGGAAGGCATGAATTTCGCCCTTATGGGGGCCGTTTTGCACCGTTGCCATGCCTGAGATTTGTCCGAGCTCATTGATATTGCTAGCTGCGATTATGAGGAGGTTGGAATCGTCGGGAATTACCGCATTAAGGTCGGTGATCACATCGTCCTGCCAGATGAAGCCGTGGGACCAGTCGCCATTCGAGTCAAAGGTGCTTCCCACCACCTGGCCCCGGTTGTTGATGCCGGTGGCAAAGGCGGCAGAATCTCCCGGAAGAAGTTTGAGGCTTTTGACTTCGCCATCTGCGCCCTGCGGCCAAACTGCGGCAAAGTAGCCCGCAGCACTGCCGATTTGCCCGACGATCTGACCGCTGTTGTTAATGGCGTATGCGGAACTGAAAACTCCGTAATCCTTAAGCGGGAAGACAGTCTTGTCTTTCCACACTACGGCGTGAGCCTCGTTGCAGTTTCCGGAGTAGCCTACGGCGTGGCCTCGTTCGTTAATCCCGTTTGCAAAACCGTCTACATCGCTTCTACTTGCCAGAGGAAGAGCTTTGACGTTGCCTCTTTCCCATAACGCCGGCAACGTAATTCGATTGTTCTTCACGGTGTCTCCGCATGTGGAGTCCAGGGCACCGTCTTCTGAAAATCCGACGATTTGTTCGCGGTTATTGATGGCGTTGGCCCACCCATTAATTCCGCCGAGCGTGGGAAGAGCACTCATGTGGCCTTCTCGCCAAAGAAACGGAACGCACTCAAGATGTGTGCCAAAGCCGCAAAGGTCTTCGCCGTTCGGATCCGTCTCAGCTGTTTCGGAGAAACCAACGGCTTCCCCGAGGTCGTTGATCCCGCCATAGTCAGTCCAACTGTTGGCGTCGGGTTTTCCAAGCGTGCCCAGGTCGATGTTGAATCCGTAGATGCTGATCACGGCGCGGCCACTTGCAATTGTCGTAGACGTACTTGTCTCAGGAGGGTTCACGATCCCATCCATGTTCTCCGCCCAACCTAGATTGTTGAGGCCCATGACCATGGCGAAGTTGTTCGTGTTCTTGTTATTGCCCAAGTCGGTCATTTTGTAGCTCTGTTGAGCGAACGCATTGCCGAAGCAGGCCAAAGCAATCGTTGTCACCCACAGTGTCCGGAAATTCCGCAACTGTATAAGCATGTTCATATCTCCTTTTTCCTCCAGTAAAGTTGTGTTGCCGAGATGATTGGCGTATTACGTCAGGTACCAGTCGGCGCTCTGACAGTTAGCGTGCAATTGACAGCAGAATTGGCTCACAACTGCACGGATTCCTGTTGAGTGAGAAGTGCATGTGTGTTCCACGTTCAGAACAATTACGTGAGACTACAGGCCCAGCTCTTCAGAGTCCGAAAACGACTGGCGAACTAACAACCTCGTTCAAATTGTGTTCAGAGCCTAGCTCAATGAAGTTGATAAGCCAGGCCTAATCTGCTCGGCGATTGAGAAATGCGATGAGCCGAGGGTTTCGTGCGTCAGGCCGTGGAATGCCGATTCACACTTTTAGCTAAAATGCTATGCATGAATCGAGAGAATGTCCTGAACTTGCGGTCGTTCTGGCAAATCCAGATCATTGGATGGTGCTGCTTTTATCTTTTCCACCTTCTGGAATCCATTCATGCGTTCTTGACTAAGCGTGTGTTCTTCCGTGAAGAGACGGTGCCTGTCTTCTTCATGTTCCTGGGAAGTTTTGTCCTCCGCCCTTTTTGCCGTTGGCTGCTGCGACAATCGCGGTCCTGGATCGCTTTTGAATTGAAAGCAGCCGCGGCGGCCATGGTCACATCCATTCCCGTAGCCTGCGCAGCCGGCCTCATTTTGCAGAATTTCAATCATGTGCCCTGGCACGCTTTGGTTACAGTTTGGGCGTGGTCTTTTTTCATGCTCTTCATGTGGTGCAGTCTGTACTTCAGCATTAAGCAATGGCAGCAATCGAGCATGGAGAAGGAGCGGCTACTTCGCGCCGAGTCTGAGCTGAGAGAGGCGCGCCTGCTTGCACTTCGCTATCAGTTGAATCCACACTTCCTATTCAATTCGCTCAATGCCGTCTCCACTCTCGTTCTGGATGGAAATGCGCCTGCGGCCACGCGGATGCTGGCACAGATCGGAGATCTTCTCCGCACAAGCCTGGATTCCGAAGTCACAGCAGAGGTGACGCTTTCTCAGGAACTGGCCTTTACCGAAGGGTACCTGGCGATCGAGCAAACAAGGCTGGGGGAGCGGCTAAAAATCGATATGGCTGTTCCATTGGAAACGCGGGATGCCCTAGTGCCGAACATGTTGCTGCAACCGCTCGTTGAGAACGCAGTGCGCTACGGAGTGGCGCCATTGATCGAAGGTGGGTGGATTGCGATCAAGAGCGCGCTCGATGCCGACAGGTTGCGAATTGTCATCGGGAACTCCGGACGGCGTGGTGAGGGTGAGCAGAAGAAGAATGGAAATGGAATCGGACTCGGAAACACGGCGGAGCGCCTGAAAACACTTTACGGGGCGAATTTTGAGTTCTCGCTTGGTTGGCCTGAAGCGGGCGGTTGCGAGGTCGTGCTGGAATTGCCGTTACGCAGGACTCGGAACCTGCTGGAGGCTTCGCCGTGCGCGCTCTAATCGTCGACGACGAGCCCTTGGCGCGTCGTGGCGTCGTTCTCAGGCTACGCAAATTCAGGGATGTCGAGATTGTTGGGGAATGCGCAGATGGGCATTCCGCAGTGGAAAGAATTCTGGAACGATCTCCCGATGTTGTGTTCCTCGACATCCAGATGCCCGGAATGGACGGTTTTGAGGTGCTGCGGGCGTTGCCTGGAGAAAGGCTGCCCGCATTCATTTTTCTGACAGCGTATGAGCAACATGTTTTGCGGGCATTCGATGTTCATGCGCTGCATTACTTGTTGAAACCGGTGGACGACACACGCTTCGCGGCAGCGGTTAGTCGAGCTCGTGATCTGGTCGACTCCGCATTAAAGGCCGACATGGCACAGCGGGTCATGAAAATGCTGGACCGCACCTCAGGTGGATTCGCGTCCCGGTTTACGGTGCAAGCTGGATCCCGCATTCAAATCGTCATTGCGGAGGATGTTGAGTGGATTGGGGCTGCTGGTGACTATGTTGAACTCCACGTCAACGGTCGTTCTTGCCTGTTACGCGAGACGATGGCGTCTCTCGAACAGAGGCTCGACCCGGCAAAGTTTATCCGCATACACCGCTCCCGAATTGTGCAGTCCAAAGGCATACTGGAGCTGCGATCCATCGAGAACCGCGAGTTCACGGTGAAGCTTTCGGACGGCTCGGAGCATCGCTCGAGCCGCACCTACGCGGATCGACTTGAGCGCTGGTTGTCATCAGGTAGGATCTGACAAAAATAGGCTAACTCTGAGTCGACTGTCCAACGGCAGCGATGGGACGTCACGACTACCGGGATAAGCTCCGTCAATCGGGCGCGGCTGGCGGCATAGGCGGGTGCCTTGCCGACCTTCGCGCCGATCCGCTCGATGCTGTACTTTGGCTCCTCCAGATTCAAGAGCGCATGAAAGCCCTGCGCCTCCTCCAGCGGATGAACGTCGCGGCGTTGTAGGTTTTCGATCAAAGGGCCTCCATCGCCTCGGCATCCGTGAGGTTGACGATGCGAACGGGAACGGTTGCGGCTTCGGCCATCTGCGCGGCGCGATAGCGTCTCGCTCCGGCCACGATCTCGAAGCTCTGCTCGGTTGTATGCCCTGGAAAGAGAGTCGCATATTGGATCAACGTCTGCAGTTTTTGGCGAGTTATCAGAAAGAACAGATGTCGGTAGCAGACCTGTTTCGCGCGTATGGAATCTCGCGTTCTACGGCCTACCGCTGGATCAATCGCTACAACAGAAGGGGCCGGAAGGGCCCGTAGATCGGAGTCGCCGGCCACATAGCTGTTCCCATGCGACGTTGGAGCCGATTGAAAACGCGATTCTCGCGCTGCGAGCCAACCATCCATCCTGGGGCGCACGAAAGCTCAAGGCAAGATTGGAGATGTTACAGCCCGAGGCAGTGTGGCCTGCGGCCAGTACCTTTGGCAATATCGTGAGTCGTTCAGGATTGACCAGTCCGCAGAGGAAGAGAAACGCACCGCGCCGTGTTCAGAGCCGTTCTCGCTGGTCACGGGTCCGAATCAGCTATGGTGCATGGACTTCAAAGGCTACTTCGCCACTGGCGACGGTGAGCGCTGCGATCCATTCACCATCACCGATGCGTACAGTCGTTATTTGATTCGCTGCCAGACGTCTCGCGCATGGATGTGAGTCAGGTCCGGGCGATCTGCGAAGCAGCCATCCGCGAGTACGGAGTGCCCGCAAGGATCAGAACCGACAACGGCGCGCCTTTCGCGGGTACCGGGCTACTAGGACTGTCGAAGCTCTCGCTCGGCTGGATGAAGCTCGGGATCGTGCATGAGCGCATTCAAGCAGGCCGACCGCAACAAAACGGCCGCCATGAGCGGATGCATCGGACACTGAAGGAGGACACGACGAAACCGCCTGCGCATCGCTTCGCGCACAGCGGAGCCGCTTCGATAACTTTCGCTACGTGTTCAACAATGAGCGACCGCATGAGGGCCTAAATAACCAGGTCCCAGCGAGTCTCTACCACCACAGCTCCGTCCGACTGCCACGCAAGTTGCCGGAGTTCGCGTACTCGAAGGGTTTCCTTCTGCGACGGGTGAACAATAGTGGAGACATCAGCTGGCGCAAAAACAGAGTCTTCATCAGCGAGGTATTCCGCTTCGAAGAGTTGGCGTTCGAATTGATCACGCCAGGGTTTTATAGAGTCTTCTTTCGAGACATGGAGATCGGAGAACTCAATGTAGAAGAGCTTCGTTTTAGAGTTGCGCGGCGAGTGGTCTGAAGTTGCCGCTGGACACGACCATTCCGCACCCCTGACCCTTATATAGCCAACGAATGCAATGTAATGCCCTCGGCTGAGTGCTCACAATCGCAACCACGCTAGTGCGTGTGTGTGGCACTAACTTGCCTCAAACAACGGCCTTCGTGCACTGCTACAACTGGCCGTTCGAACTAGCCCGAACCAGACAGCTCCGGACGGTTCGCAATCGATCCGGAACTCACAGGGCTCTCGGCTCAGGACTCAATAAGTGAATTGGCCTGATAGCGCCATAAGCGCTCAACTCGACGGAAACCGGCTTTGCAGGCAATTCGACAGTCGCTCCCGATAGCCTTCTAAGGCATCCGGAGGGTGTCTGTCACGTTGTTGAATTTCTGCTCCAACCGGACAACCGGTACAAAAATGATATTAGGGTTTCCAAAAAGTCATGATCAAATCCGCCAACCACAACAAAGGCTCCGCCAAGATA
The DNA here is from genome assembly GCF_051013345.1 of Tunturiibacter gelidiferens. Taxonomy (GTDB): domain Bacteria; phylum Acidobacteriota; class Terriglobia; order Terriglobales; family Acidobacteriaceae; genus Edaphobacter; species Edaphobacter gelidiferens_A. Next base: position 6,130,476 of record NZ_CP132939.1, on the reverse strand, counting down.
AATCGGCTTCGTCGGTGATTGATGAAATTGCAGTTTCGCCATGATTTGAGCGACAAGAAAGAACAGCACAACGTAGATGTCAAGGAGCTTTCCGAAATCAACGGTGGTCTCAATGGGTCGACGCAACACTCCAGCTCAGACCCACATTCATTGAAAACAAAATCTGAAAGCGCTGGCTAGGGTTAGATCAGCCGGAACCTTACCCTGGCTAGGTTTGGCCACATCAGCCAAACAGATCGATTCTTCAGGGTAAGCATTTGTGGATCAGCTGATTAGATAGTGTTGCATCGACCGGTTGAGCTGGCAACCGTTGGAAGAGTTGAGAAACAAGCTGTAGCACACTAGGACTGCCGCGCCCACAAGAAACCACCCGGCGCGTCTCATTCCTGAGGCATGGTAAAGACCAGATTGAAAACATGCATCGCCCTGGACCTCGAGATACGCTGCGAGGGCAAGAACTGCGAATGTACCGGCAGGGGTGGAGACCATCTGGTAAGTTGATTCATTCTGCTCCTTGGAAACCGCTGTTTGATGTCTCTGTATCACCTGGATGAAGTGACATTACCAATCGACTCGCTGCCGTTTGCCTTCTCGCGTCAACATAGACATCGGGTTAGTTATTCTTCACGGAAGCGATAGCCGATATGGCTCTCGGTCAAGATATAAACGGGGCGAGCAGGATCGTCTTCAATTTTCTTTCGCAATTGATTGATGACAACTCGCAGATATTCACGCTCGTTGCCATAAGGCGGTCCCCAAATGGATCGCAGTAGATTTTCATGCCTGACGGGTCTACCGGCATGCTCCATCAAACAACGGAGGGTCTCGTATTCTTTTGGAGCGAGGTGGATCTGTTCACCTTTTTCTCAACGAGGCGGCGATTGGCGTCGAGCGTGATGTCGCCCACGATTCTGATTAGATCTGTTTCTCCCATCGGTGCGTGGCGACGCCGGATGACTGATCGTAACCTTGCGGTGAGCTCACGAATCTGAAACGGCTTCGTGACATAGTCAAATGCGCCCGCGTCCAACGACTCGACGATATCCTCTTCATCGTCATGAACAGTGAGCATAACGATTGGCAGTCCGGGAAAGGTATGACAGATTCTTCGACACGTCTCCTTGCCTCCCATACCTGGCATGTTGATATCGAGGAGAACCGCGTCATAGCTGACCATGCGCAGTTGCACGAGGGCCTCTTCCCCGTTGTGAGCTTCCCCGACCGCAAATCCTAGCGCTCCCAACGTTTCGAACAGACTCTGACGTATTCCTGCATCGTCTTCAACGACGAGCACCTTGCTTTTCTGATTCACGCTTTCTCCTTTGCCATGCGGGGTAGTGCGATAGCGAAGGTGGTTCCATTCACTTGATCGCTTTCAACCCAGGTTCGCCCGCTATGCGCTTCAGCGATGCGCCTAACTACGGAGAGACCGATCCCGGTGCCTGAGATCGTCTTCACAGACCCAGAGCAACGATAAAAACGTTGAAATACCTTCTCTTTTTCGTCATCCGGAATAAACGAGCCTTCGTTTTTAATCCTGATAACCAGTTCCGCTTCTTCTTCCTGAACCGCGATGGCCACCTGAGAGTTGGGACGACCATACTTTGCAGCATTGTCGAGGACCTGAAAGAGTGCCATTTGAAGAAGCTTTACATCTCCATATACGGCGTTGTGCCCCGAGCTCATCTGGAAGTCAATCGAATGCCCATCCAGTTCCTGTGATGATCCCGTGATGGCGCGTTCGATCAACTGAGCTACGTCGACTTGCTCACGCTTGACCTTCAGATCGCCACCATCCAGCTTCGCAGTAAGGAGAAGATGATTGGAGAGGTCGCTAAGGTGTCCCGCATGGCGGTCAATCAAGCCGACCAGTTTTTCTTCAGTGCCCGACAGGGTGTTCATCGCGAGGAGGCCGGAGCTTGAGGCTCTGATCGTCGTAAGCGGGCTCTTGAAAGCATGTGCGAGGCCATCCAATATGGCGGAGCGCAGTTGCTCACTTTGTTTTGCCGCTACTGCATTTGCTTCGGTTGAAAACGAGCGCGCCCTTTCGATTGCAACTGCGGTAAGCGAAGAGGCTGCGTCAATTGAGACTGGGTCGAGCGAATGCCCGCAGAGGATGAGAGATCCTATAGGCCGGGTCCCTAGCCGAAGGACGCGCTTGGAAATACCAGTGCTCAAGTCATCCTCATTTGTTTCGAGCAAGTAAGCGGAGCGAGCCTCGTCATCTGAGATATCACAATCTCCACTCTGCCACTGATGCACCTCATGGGCCTTCCAAAGGGCTATTCCTCTCACCCCTAGGCTTGAACGTAAGAGGTCGACGAGTTGTTGATCGACCGCTGCTTCCCGATTGAGGAGCAGAATATGCTGACTGAGTTCGTAAAGCTTCTGCTGTTGAGCTTGACGCCGCTCTAACTCGCGAGCGTGGTGGCTCACTCGGTCTGAGAGGCTGCTGACGATCAGGGCCGTTGCTTCAAAGATGAGGAGAGCGATCCAATCGTGTGAATCTGTGATGTAGAAGTGGAACAAAGGTTGGGTGAAGAAGTAGTCGAGGCAGGCAACGGACAGAATTGAAACGACGCTCGCTTCGAATAAGCCCCAACGAAGCGCGATGACCACCACTAGAAAAAGGTGGATGGAGGTGGCTGCGGAGAGATTAAAGTGAAGGCGGTAGGAGAGAAGCGTCAACAGCATTCCAGCGGCACAGCCGCCCGCAATCCTGCGTAGGACCAACTGGATTGGTCTGGCAATCATTCGGTCGCCCCTGCCGGAACTATAGCGATTCAGGCATAAACAAACCGTTAAGAAGAACCTTATGCATTGCTAACGATGTACACGGTTCACTGAAAGTGTCGCTCTTTTCCGACATATGAGGTGATTCGACATGAACTTACTTAGAGGCCTTCTTTCACTAGACAGAGCAGCACGTACGTCCCTTGTAGAGGATATGGTCGTGTCCCTTCAACAGCAGAACGAGGGCCAGCACACTCACAGGTGGGGGGACAGAGCGTCCTGGGATCTGTTTTATCTAGCGTCATCTGCCCAATCATGTGCGGTCTGTTGCTGGTTGCGGGGCAGTTGGCCCATGCCCAGTCGACGTTTGGGAGCGTCAGAGGCAACGTCTTAGACGCTAGCGGAGCGGCGATTCCAGACGCGCAGATCGTGCTGCACAGCACAGATGAAAATACGGAACGCAGAGTCGATACGGATGCTTCAGGAGCCTTCATCTTTGAGAACGTGAAGGCCGGCAAGTACACGCTACGTGCCTATCGCGATGGCTTTGCCGACACAGTCGTGTCGGGAATTTCAGTGGAAGCGCGACAGGATTTGAGACTTGGAGCTACACTCAACGTCGCGGCACAGTCGACAACTGTGGAAGTATCGGGCGCAGCCGACCAAATCAATACGGAAAATGGAACGATCAGCGATTCGAAAACTAATATCGAAATGGCGCAGCTGCCCCTGAATAACCGTGCGACTACTACAAGTCCGCTCGGCGCGCTTGGCCTGTCTCCCAACGTTCAGACGGATAGCTCCGGCAATATCGCTCTGGGCGGAGCGAGCTCCTCGATGGTGAATTTCTCCGTCGATGGTATTTCAACTGCCAACGTGCGGCAGAATGGAGCGCTTCAGGACGCCTATCCATCGCAGGAAGGAATTGCTGGGGTTAGAGTTACCGCATTCAACAATAGTGCGGAGTTCTCCCAGGTTGGCGATGTAACATTCACCACCAAGAACGGGACAAGCCAATATCACGGGAGTGTCTTCGAGTATTTGCAAAACCAAGCGTTGGATGCCGATCCATATGGCTCCAGCGGGAAAGCCCCCAAGAAATTCAATACGTTTGGCTTCTCGTTGAGCGGGCCGATTGTGATTCCACATGTCTATGACGGGCACAACAAGACGTTTTTCTTTGCGGACTATGAAGGCAATCGGCGTAGCACTGCGGTGTTTCAGCAATATGTCGTTCCAACGGTCGCGGATAGGAACGGCAACCTCTCAGATATAGGTGGTCCTACGATTCCATCTACCCAGATTAGCCAGACTGCCAGGGCGCTGCTCGCTTACTATCCATTGCCAAACGTGGCAGGGGCCCTTAACCAGACGCAGGCCATCAACTACCAGAACTTTCAAGCGACTCCTGCCCGCACCGACGGTGCGGACATCCGGGTTGATCAGACGATCTCGTCCAAGCAATCGATTTACGCGCGCTTCAGCCGCAAGAACATCACCACGGACTTCGCGAACCTCTTTCTGCCGGATGACTCGGATTCCATTCACAATCGGAGCCTGTTGATTTCGCATACCTACACGATTACCCAGAAGCTACTGAATGAGTTTCGCTACGGCTTCACGAATGTTACGACCAGTGTCGACTTCCCGATTCAAGGTTCCACTGCGCTGAGCCAGTTGGATCTTACTGGAGTGGATATCAGTCAGCACCCACTAACCCACGCATTCCCCACCTTCAATTTCAGCGCGGGAACCCCGTTTCCAGTGATTGGAAGAGATAAGGCAGGAGTCACGCAATCGAAGACGACGCAGTTCAGCGATAACCTGACTTACAGCTTCGGCAAGCACACGGTGAAGGGTGGGATCGATATCCGTCGTGTTCGGTACTTCGATCTGGAGAGCTTTGCCCCACAGTTTGCCTCAGATGATTTCGGGGCCTTCATATTTCAACCATCGTATGGGAACGCCCAAGGTGATCAGTTTACGGGCAATGCCTTTGGCGACTTCCTCGAAGGCGCGCCGACCACACTTTACTTCGCTGTTTCCAGCCCTGATGTCGGAGGAACCGCCAAGCAATATAGTTTCTTCGCACAGGATGAGTTCCAGGTAAACGATCGTTTGACGCTCAGCTATGGTCTTCGCTGGCAGGTTCTCCCCGGCTTTCAGGAGGACGGCGGTAATCTGGCAAACTTCGATCAACGGAATAACTCGATCGTTGTTCCTGATGCTTTGGCTGGATACCTGACCAGCCAGAACATTACCTCTTCCAATGTCGCTTTCCAGCAGTCCTTCAATGCGTGCCCGTCCGGCACGGCTGCGGGGTCGACCATTCACGGGATACCGTGCACTGGATATATCACGGCCAGCCAGGATGGATTGCCGCAGAGTCTGCGCCAGACCTATAAAGGAGACTTCCAGCCGCGCATCGCGATTGCCTATCGCCCGTTCAATGACACAAAGACGGTGGTGCGTGCCGGATTTGGCATCTATACGATGACCAACCTGGGACCGCTTTCGTTCAACAACAGCGGCAACCCAACCTCGAATCTGCACATTTATTCCAACTCCAACACGGCGGGGCCTAACACTCCACAGATCGTTTTCCCAAATACTGCGCCTGCCACTTCCGGCGGCCCGACCTTTGGCGGTGGCGGATTGGATCAAGGAGTCGATCCCACATACCGCGATCCCCAGTCGAACCAGTGGAACGTGACTGTGGAGCGGCAACTGTCAAATGCTACATCGCTTCGTGCTAGCTACGTCGGGATGCACACCTACCGGTTGAACATTACCGAGGATCTTAACCAGATTCTCGCCAGCACGACTCCGTACAACACGGGAGCGACGGCTGGAGCTTTCGTGGATTCCCGCGCGCCATATCAGAATTGGACTACGCTGCTCAGCACGTTCAATGCAGGTGAGGCAAACTATCACGCGTTCGAACTGCAGGCGACGCATCGTTTGGAGCGTGGACTCTATGTGGATGCAAACTACACCTACGCAAAAAGTGAGGCTGACAATCAGGGTGATGCGCCAAGCGCGTTCGCCGGTGAGGTCAATTACGGACTTCCCATTGCCGATCGGTTTCATATCAAGCAAAACCTCGGCAATGTTTCCGGCACACGTCGCAACCGCATGTTGCTCACGGGTATGTATCAGCTGCCTTTTGGCAAGGGCCGACAGTACATGAATACCAGCACAGTCAAGGACCTATTTCTGGGTGGCTGGGATCTGACAACTATAACACTGCTTGAGACGGGCCCCTGGCTTACTCCCAGCATCAGCGGCTCTGCCGATCAGTCGAACACGAACGTCGTCAATCGCAGCGCTGTGCTGCGTCCGGATAGGGTACCGAAGGGGACGGCCGGAGCTGTGACCTACAACAACCTTTCTTTCCTGGCGACCCCGGCAGGAGCAGGTCGCTTCGGAAATGCAGGAGTTGGGATCATTCAAGGTCCTGGCACAGCTACGGTTAGTCTTGGTGTAGCGAAGCGGTTCGCTGTCACCGAGAAGATCCATGCGCGGTTCGAGACAACCTTCACGAATGTTCTGAACCACACAAACCTTGCGCCACCCGTTACGGCGATCGACAACTCGCTATTTGGGCAGCTGACTGGACCGCAAACGGCGGAGAACGCGGGAAATCGGACGGGACAGGCGGCGTTCAGAATCGATTTTTAATTGGATTGCCGCTTAGGGAGGCGTAGAGATTCTTATCGTCTCCCATTTATTCATATCCAGCATTTGCCGCGCGAAAAGCAGGCCACGGAAATGATAGAGCGTGGAAAGCATGGAAAGCCATAAGACGGCTTCCCACCCTTTCCACACTCTTTGGAAATCCCTTCGGGATTCCCACATTCCCACGGCCTCGACGCCGGGATATATGTTTTGTCGTACTCCTCAGCTCGAATCATCGGCAGCGCAAGGGGCCAGGAACGGATGTCTCAGGTCCACAACGTAACGCATGTCCCGGTACACTCACCCCTTAGCGTTTTGTCCTACTCGGCGTTGCGGGGAGGGTGGACCGCCCCGCAGAGATTCGCTCTCAATTTGCAAGACTTTTCTCTTTAGGGGGCACAGAGGGGATATTTCTCTTTTGCTTGTTGGGACTCTTCGGCGTTTCAGAGTAGCGACGTGTGACCGCGCTAAACGCTAAAAACACACAGCACCTAGGAGCTGGTGAAACGTCAGATCGCGAACAGGATCAGATGAGATAACCGTGGACGATATCGATCATCTCTGCAACTTCGGCACGAGCCTCGTCGCTCTCGGCGATCACCTGAAGGCTGCGCAGACGTTCCTCCATGAGGTCTGCTATCAAACCGCTCATTGCCCCCCGAGCCGCGGCCGCTCTTTGAAGGAGAACAGTAAACTCCGGCTCCTTTGCAAGGGAGCGCTCCAGCGCGACGATCTGCCCCTGGATACGGCGCAGCCGCGCGGAAATACGTTGATTGCGGCGCTCAATGGGTGAAGATGTTCCATTCATTCGCTTACTCCATTGCCGATTCAATGATCGACCAGCTCAGGGTTGAGACGTCATCTTCGATAGAGAGGCGCATCACCACCTGTTCAATAGCTTCGTTGTTCCGGCCTGCTGTCGTTATCTCGGCGCGGATGTGTGCTTGCTCGTTCGTGTCGTTTGGTTCCCCATGGATGGAATGCAACATAACGGGGAGCGGCGTGATGGTGGAAAGTAGTAAAGCGCGGATGTGGGCGGCAGCGGAAACTTTGCAGTCAAGCTTCAACTCATAGAGCGTCTCGGCAGGAATTGCTTCGGGGAGGACGGGGTGGAGGCGATAGGCCAGCGGCCGGAGGATCATATTGGTGAAGAGAACCGCGAAGGCAAGCACAAGCGCCAGATGAAAAGAACCGAGCCCAGTAAGTGCGCCAATGGCGGCGGAACACCAGATCGTGGCAGCCGTATTGAGCCCACGCACGCTTGCGCCATCCTTGAAGATGACCCCTGCGCCGAGAAAGCCCACTCCCGATACGATGTAAGAGACGATCCGTCCACGCGCGGAAGGATCATTGTCGAGCAGGAGTCCGCACATGACGAAAGCCGCAGCTCCTGCGGCAACGAGCGCGTTGGTGCGTGTGCCAGCCATGCGCTGCCGCCATTGCCGTTCCAAACCAACCGTCGCGCCCATTGCAATTGCGAGCAACAAGCGAATGGCAAACTGAAGTGTACTGATTCCGATCATGTCTTTCTCCGTTCAGGTGGCATGAAAGACGAGGGAGGCTGTCAGTCTCCCTCATCCACTAAAACCGGAACTTTGCTGCGATCTGACCGATACGCGGATCGGCTGCTTTGGTGACGAAACCAAAAGTACTGCCCTGGTTGCCGATGTTCCCGTCAACCGAGTTGCCCCCGAAAAACTGCGCGTGGTTGAAGACATTGAACATCTCCAAACGAAGCTCCAACGAGCGGGCCTCGGTGAGGTTCGTCACTTTGTGGAGAGCCATGTCGAAGTTGTCGATGCCGGGGCCGTAGAAGTCGCGGCGTTTGGAGTTGCCCTGCGTTCCGAGTGCATTTGGGGTGAAGGCCAGATTGTTGAAGAACGGCTTGCCGCTCCGTGGGTCGCGATTGATCTTGTAGCCGGTGCCGTCGTAGTTCGGCATGTCGATGCTCGTCGCATTGACGCTGTTGTTCTGCACTTGTACCAGGTAGTTGTCACCGAAGCTGGCAAACGTCACCGGCACGCCAGTAGCGAAACGAGTAATGCCGGACAGTGCCCATCCGCTGGTCAGCCGATTCGGATGCCACAGACGAGCAACAGGAAGATCGTAGTTGTAGCTGACGACGAAGTTATGTTTCAGATCGAAGGCGGATATTCCATCCAACCGGTGATAGTCATACGGATCGACTTGCTCCTGGATGCTTGAGGTCTGATCGTAAGACTTAGAGTAGGTGTAGCTGGCGAGTAAGGACAGTGGTCCTGCGGTTCGCTTGAGGGTCAGCTCAAGCCCGTTGTAGTGCGAGTTGCCCATGTTCTCGTAGTACGCATCGGTTCCGATCTGATTCGGAAAGGGGCCGCGCGTTCCATTGACCACTGTGCCATCAGCTCGCGTGTAGACGAGATTCTCTCCAAGCGGTCCGCAGGTTGGCGAACCAGGCGCGACCTCCGATGGCTGACTCAGGCTGAGGCAGAGGCCAGGACTGCCGGGATTGGCTCCATGTACGGTCAACAGGTGCCTCCCAAGCGAACCGACGTAGGCAATGCTGAAGAGGGTGTTCGCACTCATCTGCCGGTCGATGGAGAGGGTGTACTGCATCGAGTAGCTGGTTTTGTTTTTGTAGTACACGCTGCCGGCTCCGCTGATGGGGAAGTAACGGTTCCAATCAACAGCGTTGTCGGGATTGCGGGTTGAGACGTTGTACGAAGGCACATTTACAGGAAACTGTTGGAGATACTGCGTGCCCGAGAGAGAGCCAATGAAGGGTGTCTCCATGACCGGCGATTCCGGGCTGGTGTAGGTCAGGCCGTAAGGAGGATTCCCCGTTGGGTAGGCGACAGTGAGTCCCTGAGGCGAAGTGAAGAACCGGCCACCTCCGACTCGGATGCTGGTCTTGCCTGGGCCACCGGTCAATTTACCGATCAGCCCATCCGAAAAGTTCGGGGAGTAGGCTAGTCCAAATCGTGGAGAAAAGTTATTGAGCGGTGTAGGTGCAATCGCGTTCGGAATCTTACCCCCGCCTGGAAGCGGATCTCCCGGCACGAGATAACCCAATGGCGCGCCCGGGAACGTAGCCGACTCTACGCCTGCCACGAAGGTCGTCGTCTGGTGATATTTCTCTGCCCAGGGAGTTACATAATCCCAGCGCAGGCCGTAGTTGAGAGTAAGATTCGGGCGGATACGAAAGCTGTCCTGAGCGAACAAGTCACCATCGGCCGCACTCTCGTAAAACACCGGCGTGGACTGCTGCGAATAGAAGTCAGGCGTACCCAGGAGGAAGTCGGCGAAGCCGTTTCCAGTTGTCTGGTTGCCGGTGCCAAAGAAAGAGAACGTCCCGTTCGCGACCAGGTTGGGGTTCTGTTTGACCTTGTACCAGATGTAGCGTCCGCCCACCTTGAGGGTATGGTTGCCGATGGTCCGCGAGAGACTGTCTCCCAGATCGTATGTGGTGTTCACCTGAGCGATGGAGAACGGATTCGTTCCTACCGAAAAGCTGTTGAAGAACATCTCTTCAACGCCGGCCTGCTGCGGGAAGCCCTGGACGATACCTTGGCCGCCCGCCTGAATGCCCTGATCGGCAAGCGTGACCCCGACTCCGCCCTGGGGTGTTCCAATGTGGTTGTCAAGACGAGTGATGCCGAACCGGGCCTCATTGACGGTATTCACGCCGAAGGTATGGATGTTGCTAAAGATGACAGTCTGGCCTACGCCTACCGAGGTCACATCGTAAGCGAAGCCGTTGCCGGGTAGAGTGGCGCCCCCAAGGCCGCTCGGATATGGATCGTCGAGGTTGTAGCGGTCGTTGAAGTAGTAGATAGAGGATGTCCCGAATCGATTGGAGCTAAAGTCGAGACGGCCACCGAACTTGTTGTCATTGATGCCGCGTTTATAGGCGCCGGAAGAGAAGGTTCCATCCGCGATGTTGCCCGTGGGAATGTATTGCAGCATGCGTTTCGGCGCCGTGCCCCACGCACTCATGGGTATGATCGCGTTTGGAAAGACGCATTGACTCGAAGTTGTGCAGCCGTTTGTATAGAAGGATTCGTTCAGCCTGACCTGATAGCCGAGGCGCTGGCTCAGAGTCTGCGCAAGGTAGGGTCCGTTCACAGTCCCAGTGAGGCTGTCTGCGGAATCCGTGAAATCCCCATTGCGATTCGCGTTCGTGGGAACGCTGACGGAGCCGGTCTCAATGCCCTGGATGAAGCGTTGGCCCTGATAGTCGCCGAAGAAGAAGATCTTGTCCTTACGAATCGGTCCACCGATGGTGCCACCGTCCTGGTTTTGATGGAAGGCCGCGCGCTCGGGCGAGAAGTAGTTCCGTGCGTCCAGATGCGTGTTGCGAAAGAATTCGAATAGATTTCCATGAAAGGTATTGGACCCGGACTTCGTCACCAGGTTGATGATGCCACCCGTGAAGCTACCGTACTCTGCATCCACATTGCTCGATAGAATGCGGAACTCGGCAATCGAATCAAGGTTCGGGATGATCCCGGCCTGCTGGCCGATGGTCTCCTGAACGCTTGCGCCGTTGAGGTAGTAGGCGTTATCGGATTCACGCTGCCCATGAATGGAGAACTGGCCTGTGTTGGTCTCGCCTGCGGCAGGTACTGTCCCAAAGCCGCCGCCAGAACTTGTGTTGGCCGCACCACTGGTCGTAATCGGGGAGACACCGGCCTGAACCGCGAGCAGGTCCGTGTAGCTCCGCCCGTTGAGTGGAATATCGACCACCTGCTTGCTCTCGATGGTCTGGCCTATCTGCGTGTCAGTGGTGCGGACCTCAGCGGTGTTCTCAGTGACTGTGACGACTGAAGATGCCTGTGCAATCTGCAACGGAACATCAATCGCGAGGGCCGTGTTCACATCGATCTTGATCTTGCTCGTCTGTTTGTACGGGGTGAATCCGTCCGCCGTTACATCAAGCTCGTATTGACCAACCGGGACCACAGGAAAGGCGAATACACCCTCTCCATTGCTGATCGTCTTCTGCGTTACTCCAGTCGCAGTGTTGATCAGAGACACGCTGCTGCCGGAGATGAGGGCACCGCTCGCATCTTTCACCGATCCGGTTATCCTTCCGCTTCCTGTTTGAGCACGAGCAGAATGACTCATCAATAAGGAAAGCTGGACTAGAGCAAGAATGAATCCGACTGGAATCAAAAGGGTATCCAACAGAGCTCTCCACCCACGGGGCGGCTGCAGCCCATCCTCAGCGCGGATATTTGCGTTATACGTCCAGGTATCATTAATCAGTTTGCGATGGTTCATCGTAGCCTCCGATGTAGCGTGTCCCAGCCATTGATGCCGGCACACGTCTACCGTTCTGGACGGAGCAGGCATTCGGCTCGCCAGTGAGTCTTTCGTCTGCGTCTGTCTAATACGCAGGCACTCAGTTGTTACGGAGCTTTGTTCTATAAGCTCGCGCAGTGGGCGGAGATCCCCTGCTGCGAGCGGAGAGCATCATGCGATGTCGTGCTCAGAGAGGATTGCCGCTGGCCTCCGGCTATGCGGAGGCTCACTTGGAACCGGGTCGTCCATACTTCCTCCTTCGTATTGCGAGCGCTTAGTGGATCTTGTGCAGAAGACCCGAGAGATCGAGGACGTGGTAGCTGAGCATCAGCGTCATCAAAATCAGGTAGGCCCGCAGGAACCCAAGCGAAACACGCACCGCCCGCGTCATGCGAATCTTGCCAAGCCCTTCCGTAGAACACTTCTGCTCTGCAACGTCATCCAGGGGATGGATAACGCGGAATCCGTTCATATCAGGGGATACTCCTATAGTTGCCATGACTCACCTCTACTGAAAAAGTTCGGAAGAATCACCTGCGCCGCAAGCAGCAGCGACAGGGCAAAAAGGACGACGATGATCGTCCAGTTGATGTAGTTGTTCCATGGCCGGTTAACCCAGCGATCGCCGAGCAACTCCCGATCATTGAGCAGTAGTTGGAGAAAGATGATGGCGGAGGGCAGGATGAGTCCTGCGAACACCTGCACGCTGATAATGACTAGTTGCAGCGGCACATGAGGAATCAGCACGATGGCCGCAGCAGCTCCGACACACAGGATGTAAGTTGCATAGAACCCGGGGCTTCCCATAATTTCTTGTGCAACGAGTGCTCCCAACCCTTTACCTCGCCATAGGCCCATGCGCTCGCGAGTGAGATGGCCGTCGTTCCCAGCACGGCAGCGTTGACCATCAGCAGCAGAACCCCATTGCGAACGAAGGTGCCGGCAATCGGGCCGAGTGCCAGGGCGATCTGTGCCGGGTCTTGGAAAACGATCTTGTGTTCAAAGCCGTAGTTCCCAACCAGCATCATCGCGCCGGCGACACAGACGGTAAAGGTTGCTCCAATGAGAGTGTCCAGTCGTGCCCACTTCAGGTCGGCAAACCGAAGCCGTTTCTCGGCAACGCAACTCTGCTGAAAGAAGAGCTGCCAGGGGGCGATGGTTGTACCGACGATAGCGATCACCAGGAATACCAAGCTATTTGTGATGCCCCCTGCTGGCATCGTCGGAACGACGGAGTGGTGAGCAGCAGTCTCCCAATGCGGATGCACCATGAAGGCGAGGACGAACCAGGTCAGATCCATCAGGCACAGGGCAATTACGATTCGCTCCCAACGGAGGTAGCTTCCGGTCACAACCATCAACGTCAAGCCGACGGCGGAGACGGGCACAGAGATGTAAGGGCTTATTCCGAGCGCGCTAAGAGCGAGCGAGATAGCGGCAAACTCCGTGATGAGCGTGAGGAAGTTGACTGCGAGCAGGTCAAGCAGTGAAAAGTGCCCCCACCACTTGCCGAACCGCTCATAGATCATTGCGGCATGGCCTTTACCCGTCGCAATGCCCAGCCGGGCAACCATCTCTTGGATGAAGTAGCAGATGGGCAAGAGTACGACTAGCAGCCAAAGCAAATGCAGGCCGTACTGACCACCGGCCTGCATATAGGTGGACACAGCCCCAGCGTCATTGTCCGCTTCCATGACGATCAGGCCGGGGCCAAAGACCATCAGGAAGGTCACAATGCGCCGCTGCCACGCACTTCGGACCACGACCCCCGCTGCGGGAGTGGTCACGGCATCCTCTGGTTCCATCACGCGCATAGGCCTAATCCCCTATTTCGTCGCTTGATGCGTCGACGGGACTTGAACGCAGTCTTGCGGTGTCGGCCTGCACCCAGATTCCTACCAGGGGCATTCCGGGATCACCGGTGGAACGCCATACACGGACGAGAGGGCTCGGCCTGCGGACAGCAAGAATCTTGTTGTTCTGGATCTTGTTCATGATTCCTCCTTGCGCGATTCATGCAAGAGTCGGCGATGGCCGCGCGGAAGCGCAGCCATCGAAAGCTCTTTCGGATCGTCGGTTCGGGAGGTGTGAGGTTGGCCCTATAGGCCACAGTCTCACGCGCTCAAATCTCAAGTCGTATGCTGAGATGAGCGGTGAGAAATCGCCGATAGCGAAGGCTAAAAGCGGGTTCCAGAATGCTCATCGCAGCACAAGCGGGCTCTCCGAATACTTGGAGGCTCTTGTGCGGAATTTATACTCATAGGGTGTTCTGTTTCTCCTGCGAGAATGGAATCTCTCGTTTAAATTTTCTATCATACCCCCATAGGATATACAAGGAGATTATGTCTCACATCGACAAAGAAAAGCAGAAGCTCGTTGCCCGTATCAAACGCATTCGAGGGCAGGTCGATTCCATCGAACGTTCGCTCACTGCAGAGGACGATTGTGCGGATGTTCTTATGCTTCTTGCGAACGTCCGCGGCGGTGTCAACAGCCTTATGGCTGAAGTGCTTGAAGACCACATACGGCATCACTTGCTCTCCCGGAGCGTAGTGCCGCTCCACCACACGAACTTGCCGAAGACATGATTGATTTGGTGCGGGCGTATCTGAAATAAATGGTCAGAAACGATAGGTGCATAAATCTTCGTGCGATGCGCCACACGGCCCCAGCTTTTAGCCGTGCGCCACGACCGCCTCCCGGCCGGCAACGTTCGTCTTCTCGCGTCGTGGAAGCAGGCGCGTTGAGTTGAGAATGAAGGTTAACTCCGAGGCGACGTGAATGAACGTGGCTAGCAGCGGGTTGAGAATACCGGCTGCGGCCATGCGAGATAGGCGAGTTATGTCGAGCGCCAGTCTGAATTTGGATTCGGAAGTGATTGTGGCCGATACCATCAAAGGAACACCGCTGGCGGGAGAGGACTCATTCTGCTTTGTGACCAAGGCCAAGCTAGGCGACTCAGTTGTGATCAAAAGGGTAGCCCATATCAAGTTAAGTTCGGTACGCTAGCCGACCGCACGCGGCATCGGTCCAACAATCGAAAGGCACAAGAGATGACGAGTTCCGACAATAAGAGGCTGCTCGCTGCACTGGCGGCCAACTGGCAAGCTGAGATGGAGGGTTACTACACCTACACAGCCTTTGCCAAAGACGAAGTCGATCCGCAACGCAGGAACGCTTTGCGTGGTCTAGCCGCTGCCGAGAAACATCATGCCGCTCTGTGGGCTGGACGTATCCAAGAGCTAGGCGCACCGGTACCCCAGTACGTCGGCGATCCATCGGGTGAGGCACACTCGTTGGCGAATCGAGTGGGCGGGGCTGATCTGGCCCTGCGCCGACTCGAGATCGACGAAGGCCGAGATATCGCCAAGTATGGAAAGCAGTTGAAAGCTCTTGGCGACCAATCTAGCGTTGCAATCCTGAAAGAGGTCATTGCCGACGAGCGGGAACACTATCAGACGCTAGGCAATCTGATTCGTTCGCGCCGACCTCTGCCGACAATGCCTCCCGAGCAGGCGCAGGAGGCGCTCGACGATCTGCTGACCGCCCGCGACAAGGGTCACACGCAAGCGGCAGCTTGGGTTGGGGACGCAATCTACGGCGTCAATGATGGACTGGGGTCGATCTTCGGCATCGTCTCCGGTGTCTCGGGAGCAACACTGGGCAATAGCCACTTTGTTCTCATTGCAGGCTTGGCCGGTATGGTTGCCAGTGCATTATCGATGGGCTCAGGAGCGTATCTTGCTGCGAAAAGCGAACGAGAGATATTTGAGGCAGAGTTTGCAAGGGAGCGGGAAGCCGTAGAGGACAACGAAGCCGAAGCTCGTGAGGTGCTCTCCCTCAGCTTTCAAATCCGAGGCCTTCCGGAAGAAGACGCCGAGCGTTTCGCCGATCACCTCGCCAGAGACAAAGAACAACTCGTCAAAGCACTCGCGCGGGAGCGTCTCAGCACGACAGAAGAGGGGTTGAGTAAACCCATAGTCTCCGCCGTCTCCGGAGCCGTGTCCACAGCCATTGGGGCCCTAATCCCGATCGTTCCCTTCTTCTTTATGACAGGTATCCCAGCAGTGATTACCGCCGCCATCGTCTCCCTCATCGCGCATTTCGCCGTAGGAGCCGCAAAGTCCCTCATCACCATCCGCTCATGGTGGAGCAGCGGATTCGAGATGACTTGGATTGGTGCACTCGAAGGAGCGGTCACCTACATCATCGGTATCGGTCTGGGGCGAATTGGAGGAGCCTCATAAGCTTCGTCGGGACGACCTGCTGAGGCCTTTTCCTGCTGAGGCCTTTTCCTGCTGAGAAGATGCGGGCTGGGAAGGCGAACTCTCCTGTCGGGAATGTACGGAATGATGAGGAGCCCTGTTGGTCTGCGACGATGCGCCGACGCTCTGGGGTTGAGAAGACATTGAGCGGGGTCTGCCGTTAGGCAAACCCCGCCCCCGCTAGCTAGGCAGATTTCTTCGCCTTCGCTGCTGCTGGCTTCGCCTCGACTTTCTGCGGCAACTTGGCTTTGGCTTTCGCGGCGAACTCATGCTTTACCTTGAGTGCAATCGCATCGGTGTCCACTTTGTAGGCCTGGGCTGCTGCGCGGAGAACCTTGCCTCCATCATTCTGCGTTCTTGCTGAAAGCAGGATGACGGTTTCAACGATCAGCCTCCCGATGAGGACTTCCTCGGCCTTGCGGAGAAAGGCGGTTAGCAGCTTGGCTGCAGTTTCGCCTGCCTTCGCCCTGATGCCTCGGTTCCGTGCGACTATCTCGACGCGCTTCTCGTCAAGCAATCTGTGACTGCAACCGAGATCGTTGCCTGGTGGACGTCCATGCCGACATACTTCTCTTGGCTCATAAACGACGCTCCTTTTCGGTAAGTGGTGATGCCAATAACCACAACCTACCGCAAAGTGGCGCCTTTTATATTGCGTGGATTGGCCTGTTGGCGACAGTCGTGAATGCCGCACGCGCGTGAGTATTTAATTTTCTACCGAGAATTGCTGGCGAATGATCCTGAGAAATGCTTCTGCCACTGGGGATTGGAAATCGCGACGGATGCCAATGTCGACAGATGTTCTGTGCGTCGAACGCAAGCGCTTGTAAACGACGTTGGGCGTTGCAAGGCTTGCAACACATGCCGGCGCGATGGAGACGCCAAGTCCGGCAGCGATTAAGCGGACGGCCGTGGGCCATTGTTGCGTGTCCTGCACGATTCTTGGCCGAAACCCATCCGTTTCGCAGCGTGCGATCATGCTTTCTCGCGTAGAAGACGAACGGCTCCTCTCGCAGATCGGCGGGACGCAACGAAGTTCTGGCGGCGAGTGGATGCTGTTTTTGGCAGAATGGCCACGAACCGCTCGCTCAGCAGGGGTTCAATCGTAATTGCACTGTCCGGTTCTCCATCGCGCATGAATCCCAGATCGAGCGCTCCCTCCCTCAACGCGCACATCAGTTCCGTAGTCACGAGTTCTTGCAATTGCAATTCAACCTTCGGGTGCAGGCGCCTGTAGCGCTTGATTAGGAACGGCAGCCGGGTGAACATGATTCAGCCCGAGAAGCCGACGGAAAGGACACCCTCCTGTCATCTACCGAGACGGCGTGCCATTTCGACGTCCTGGTCGACCCGTTCCAGTGTTTTACGCGCACGCTCCGGCAGGTACTGACCCACGCCAGTCAAGCGGACCCCGCGAGTGGTCCTGTCGAACAAGCGATATCCAACAATATTTTCCAGCGTTTTAATCTGCTGGCTCAGGACGGGTTTTCGGCAACTTCAACCTGTCGGCCCCGAACTTTCCGATGACGTGGGCGGGCTCAACCGGTCGATGCAACACTGGCTTGCAGTTTACTCGCCGGAGTTTCAAAGCCCAAAGTTTGTCGCGGGCGTTGATTGAGGCGCAGAGCTACCTTGTTGAGATCGGCTTGAGAGTGGACGGACAAGTCGGTCTTCTTGGGGAAGTACTGTCTTAGTAGGCCGTTGGTATTTTCATTGGTGCCGCGCTGCCAAGGGCTCTGCGGATCACAGAAGTAGACCTTTACATTGGTGTCTACCGTGAAGCTCTTGTGTTTTGCCATCTCGTGCCCCCGGTCCCAGGTCAAGGAGCGCCGCAGGGTCGCGGGGAGTTTAAGCACATGCTTGCTCAGCGCGGCGACGACCGTCGCGGTGTCTTTGCTGGGCACTTTGACCAGCATGGTGAAACGCGAATGCCGTTCCACCAGGGTTGCGATATGACTGTTTTTGCTGCCTGCGAGCAGATCGCCCTCCCAATGACCGGGAATAGCGCGGTCTTCAACCTCGGCAGGTCTTTCGCTAATAGAGATGGCATCGACGATCTGACCTCGATACTGTCCCGCAGCCCGCGAGTGCCGTGAGCGACGTATAAGCCGCTTGGACCTGAGGTGCTCAACCAGCTCTTTTTCAGCACTCCGCGGGCCTGGATGAATAAGCTGCGGTAGATGGTTTCGTGGGACACACGCATGCTCTCGTTGCTGGAATAGTGGACCTTCAGCCATTTCGAAATCTGTTCCGGCGACCAGTCCAGGATCAGTTTACTGGCCACGATCGTCCGCAACTTCTCTTCGATGGCAAGAAGGCACACCTTGGGTCGCAGAGCCGACTCCCAGGCCTGACGATCGGCTTCACTGGCTCGATAGAGTGGCCGCCCGCCATGACGCACCACCTCCCGGCTCACTGTCGACACAGGCCGTTGCAACCCGCTGGCTATCTCCCGAATCGACGAACCGGATGCAATTCCACGTGAGATGTCTTCCCGCTCGGCCAGCGTCAACGTTCGCGGTGAGCGCCGACGAGCAGCAGGAACGATCCCGCCGCGCTGCGTCAACAGGAACCGAATGGAACCATGCCCCTTACCGAAGGCACGCCCAATCTCATGCAACGACTCGCCCGACTTCCAGCGGCGCCACATCTCCGTCCGCTGCTCAGTGGAAAGCCTGTTCCGTTTTCCTTGTGCCATAAACACCACCTTTAGAAAATGAATTCATATCAGATGGTGTTGCACCGACCGGTTGAGACCGCCAGCGTTCCAGCCACAGCAAGGAAATACCGTAAATGGCAGAGTTCGATTCTGCCTTTTCATATCACATTCATCTCAATCTATCGACTGGGCCTACTGGCTCAAACCGAACCTCGTATCCAAATCGTTCTGCAACTCCATTTGCCCAGTCTTCAAACTCAGCCCGTTTCCACTCAAAGCGGTGGTCGCCATGTCGGAACTCGTGTAGGTTGGCGGAAAAAGTGTCTGTTACAGCCGTTGATTTATCCCAATTTGGGAGTGCCCAAAACACTCCTCTGGCAATTGTGGCGGAATTTGTGCGGTGAATCCCACGGATTGGCGCAGAAGTTGTCACTTCATCATCGCGGCGTAGCTGGGTGGACAGTCACGCTGCCTCCTTTTCCAATCCCTCAGCTTGAATGAGTTCTGCAACACGAACCTTGATATCGTCGCGCACTGCACGAACCTCATCCATGGGACGGCCTTTTGGATCGGACAATGGCCAGTCATCTCGGCGAAGGCCCGGAACGTAGGGACATTTGTCGCCGCAACCCATTGTGATGAGCAGGGCCGCATCGTTTGCAAGCTCCTGGGTCAGCTTTTGTGGTGTGGCGGCGCTGAGATCAATGCCAATCTCCTGCATGACGGCAAGAACCTCTGGATGCACTCTCAAACCTGGCTCGGTGCCTGCGGAGACAGCTTCAGCCTTGGTTCGGTCGGCAAGCTGGTTGAAGAAAGCTGCGGCCATCTGTGAACGGCCAGCATTGTGTACGCAGGCGAAAATTACCTTAAGCATCGTGTCTCCCGGTTGTAATCGTGTTGAGTAGGTGAAATCGCATCGCGAGCGTCTACC
This sequence comes from Tunturiibacter gelidiferens, assembly GCF_051013345.1. Classification (GTDB taxonomy): domain Bacteria; phylum Acidobacteriota; class Terriglobia; order Terriglobales; family Acidobacteriaceae; genus Edaphobacter; species Edaphobacter gelidiferens_A. The sequence continues at coordinate 6,110,927 of NZ_CP132939.1, read as the reverse complement.
GCTTCCCAATGTTGTCGATTTCCTTCTGCAAAGAGAATGTGTCGAGCGTCGCGAGCGGAAGACAGAGAAAAAGGCTAATACGTCGGTCGAGCATGGTGAAAGCCTGACTAAAAGCATGTTCGATCTCTTCTGGCGTTCCTTGGACGGCGGCGGGGTCGGGGATTCCCCAGTGCGCCGTCATGGGCTGACCAGGCCACAAAGGACAGACCTCGTTCGCTGCGTTATCGCAGACTGTGAAGACGAAATCAAGCGAGGCGGAATCCGGTTTAGAGAACTCATTTCAGGACTTGCTGCGGAAATTCTCAGCGCTCAAACCCGCGTTCTCGATCTGGCTGAGAGCCTCGGGACGCACAGAACCGGAAGGGTGACTTCCGGCACTGTAGGCGGTGAAGGTCGGCATCCCTTTCCGATTCATGATTGCCTCGGCCATGATCGATCGTGCGGAATTTCCTGTGCAGAGGAACAAGACATTGTAGTGTGGTATTGTTCAAATTCCTTTCGGCGACCAGCGAAGCGCAAGCATTGTGCGGTCATCGCTTGGTTGCGCACCGTTGGTATAACGACCGATGGTGCGTTGGATCGTTTCCACAACCGCAGTTGGGGGCAGATTTCTCGATTGAAGGAGTGTCTTGGAAAGGCGGTTCTGGTCAAACTCATTTCCGGACTCATTGGTCGATTCTGTAATTCCGTCCGAGTACAAGAACAGCGTGCTCTCCGGGCTAACCCTTCGCCTTACGCTTGCGAACTCGGTCGAGCAAAACATCCCGAGCGGAAGGCTCGCAGCCCCAATAACCTCAACTTCAGCGCCTTCGACAAGTAGCACCGGGTTATGGCCGGCGTTGACCAACTCCACATTCCCGCTACGATCTGCTTTGCCCAACACTAATGTCGCAAATTGGGCAGGAAGTGCGCTCTGACAAAAGGTGCTGCTCGCGATGGTCACTACTTCTTCAATCGTCCGGTTTGAAGGTAGCAAAGTCCGCAGCGTGGCATGCAGATGAGACATCAGCATCGACGCTGCCACTCCTTTGCCCGACACATCGCCGAGAGCAAAATAGAACGCGTCGGCTCCCGCCGGAATCAAATCGACATAGTCGCCGCTTACAAATCCAGCAGATTCGTAAGAAAACGCTACCTCCCAGTCGCTAAGGCAGCAGCGCCGGTCCGGAAGTAAGCGCAGCTGAACCTGCCGGGCCAGTTCCAACTGAGCTTGCAATCCGACGTCGATTTGAGGGGCGATAGTCACAGTGCCGCCGTTGGAGCGCAGCAGGTCGGGCCACAGCAAGCCGCTTGAGCGTTCTTGACCGGCTTTATGGCATATACCTTGACGCTGGCGGCCGCGGCGTTCACGTCATATTGCGAGAGAAGCGTCGTCAACTCTTCGTGCAACGATGGCTCGCTGGCTGCTGGGGTGCAGCAAGCCGCCTCGATCACTTGGAACGGACTGCCAGCTTCCATGCTGGGAGAGCAGCAAGCCGCCTGATTTTCAACCTTTGCGTATGCGTTTAGGTCTGCCCCACTATCCACGATCTCGACGTGCTGAAATCCTGCTCCAAGCAGCCCTGCGCGGTAGTCGTCTATGAGGATGGCCCCTGCGATACAGCCGACGTACGCCGCCATGCTTTGAGCAACGGCTTCTGGCAACTCATGTTTCAGTGCAATATCACTGAGGGCGACACGGCCACCTGGCTTCAGGACGCGCGCGATCTCGCGGAAGACAGCAGGCTTGTCCGGCGCCAGATTCACGACGCAGTTCGAAATGACGCAATCGACGGAAGCATCCGGGAGCGGAATCTGGTCGATGGTGGACTGGTAGAACTCCACATTGGTGTAGTCGCCCTGCTGCGCGTTCTCACGCGAGCGCTCGATCATCGCGGTGGTCATATCGATGCCGATCGCGCGGCCCTCTGGCCCAACCATCTTCGACGCTAGAAAAACGTCAAGACCGCCGCCTGAGCCAAGATCCACCACAACCTCTCCGGCTCTCAGGTGGGCTGTAGCTGTGGGATTGCCGCAGGAGAGGCCCATATTAGCCCCTGCCGGAATGGAAGTGAGCTCTTCGGCGCTGTAACCAAACGCCTCCGCAACCGACTTCACACCCGCGTGGTCGTTCGATAAGGTGCTCTCCGCAACCGCTCCGTACTTCGACTTCACCGAATCTAATAGCTGCTCTGACATATTCCCTCCAAACATTCGCTTAGGCGACTATATGGCTTGCTTTCGCATACGTCAAGGCGTATACATAAATATATGGCAGCGAAGCAGACCTTCAACGTGGAACGGTTCTTTCAGGCTCTCGGGGATAACACCCGGCTCCGGATCCTGAATCTCATTGGCGATCAGGAGATTTGTGTTTGCTATTTTGTTGAGATCCTGGGCGGACCTCAACCGAAGATCTCTCGTCACCTGGCTTACCTCCGCAGCGCCGGTATCGTCGCTGTGCGACGGGAGGGGAAGTGGATGCATTATCGGATCGTCATGCCTCCGCATATCGGAGCGGCACAGATCCTGCGCCAGACGCTCGGCTGGCTGAAAGAAGAAAAGACAATGCAGGCCGACAGGGCGCGGCTAACAAAGGCCTGTTGCTCCCCGGCGAAGTACGCCCTCCTCGAAGGCGCTCCATTACCCACAACGATCCAGGAAACATCCTGCGAGGCCTGCTAATGTCCACCGCCCCCGTTACTCAAGGTCGTGTCTGTGCCCCTGCCGTTCGAAAGAAGCTCTCGTTTCTCGACCGATTTCTGACGGTGTGGATCTTTCTTGCTATGGCGATCGGCGTTGCCATCGGCCACTTCATTCCGTCGTCTGCCGGCTTCGTCAACCATTTTCAGACTGGGACAACAAACATCCCTATCGCAATCGGCCTCATCATCATGATGTTTCCGCCTCTGGCGAAGGTGCGATACGAAAAGCTGGGAGAGGTATTCCGCAACAAGCGCGTTCTCGGGCTGTCGCTCGTGCAGAACTGGCTTATTGGCCCGGTGCTGATGTTCCTCTTGGCGATAGTTTTCCTCCGGGACGAGCCCGCCTATATGCGCGGGCTGATCCTGATCGGCATAGCCCGCTGCATCGCAATGGTGCTGGTCTGGAATGAACTCGCGGAAGGCGACACGGATTATGTTGCTGGACTCGTTGCCATCAACAGCGTCTTTCAGGTGCTCTTCTACAGCCTCTATGCCTGGGTCTTCCTGACGGTCCTGCCGAAATGGTTCGGGCTTGAGGGAAGCATTGTTCCTATTGGCATCGGCCAGATTGCGAAGAGTGTGGGACTTTATCTGGGCGTGCCGTTTGTCGCTGGGTTCATAACTCGCTACGTTCTAATCCGCGTGAAGGGAGAGGAGTGGTATCGGACTCGCTTCATTCCTCGCATCAGCCCTCTGACCCTCGTTGCGCTGCTGTTCACGATTCTCGTTATGTTTTCCCTCAAGGGCGATTTGATTGTGCGACTCCCGCTCGATGTGGTCAAGATAGCGATCCCGCTTGTCATCTACTTCCTCGTCATGTTCATGGTCAGTTTTTGGATGGGCAAGAAGCTGGGCGCGGACTACGCACAATCGGCAACTCTATCCTTCACAGCAGCCGGCAACAATTTCGAGCTGGCGATAGCGGTGGCAGTGGCCGTCTTCGGATTGAAATCCGGCGAGGCCTTCGTCGGTGTCGTCGGGCCGCTGATAGAAGTTCCGGCACTCATCGGGCTGGTCAATGTGGCCTTCTGGATGAGGCGGCGGTACTTCAGCTCAGAGATGAAGGAGTTCCACGTTCATCCGGTCGAGGACGCGCCATAGCCGAATCAGTGCCGCTCATCTTGCGAACTGGGAAGGGAAGCCAACTGCTGCAGTTGATTTCATGGTGGCATCCGGTATTGTCTTCGCATCGTCGAAAACTCAATGACCGGAGATGGAATGTGGCAAGATAGATCGTTCTGCTGAAATACATTCGGGAACTGCGACAGAAGGGATCGCCGATTGAAACGGCTGTCGAACAGGGTGTTGAAACACGTTTGCCGTTGCCAGTTTGGGATCCATCCCTATGGCTGTCTCTCATGGAGCTGGTGCGGAAGTGCAGCGTCCTCTCGCAACAGTTGTCATCGGCGGGCTGGTGACATCGACGCTGCTGACCCTGCTCGTTCTTCCTGCGCTTTACCAATGGATAGAAAAGCGGCGAGAGAGGTCTGTTGGGGCTAAGAAGGAGAGTTATGGAGACTAGCCAACGGATCGCTGGAAGCAATGATTACGGCTGCACTCCTCCAGGCAGGGTGCCTACAGCCGTCGTGTGGCTCCAAGGCATCACACTCGTCTGGATGCTGGTGGAAACCGCTGTGTCTCTCTATTCCGCTCAGCAGGCCAGGAGTGTAGCACTTCTGGCCTTCGGGTCCGACAGTTTAGTGGAATTGCTTTCCGCGAGTGTGGTGCTCCTATCATTCACCCCTACCGTTACGTTCAGTAAAGAGCGTGCTGAGCGATGGGCCGGAATTTTACTCTTTGTATTGGCGGGAGTCGTCACGTTGATCGCGGCAGGGGCGCTGCTCTTCCGCGTTCAACCAGAACCAAGTTGCCTCGGACTTGGAATCACGGTGGCTGCCCTCTTCGTCATGCCTCTGCTCGCCTGGGGCAAGCGCCGCGTTGCGAAGGCCACCAGTAACCGACCACTGGCGGCAGACGCGGTGCAGTCCGCGACCTGCGCTTACCTCGCTGCCTTGACCATCGCAGGGCTTGGCATCAATGCCCTTTTTCATATCCATTGGGTAGATTCAGCAGCAGCGCTGGCCGCGGTCCCCATTCTGATCGTTGAAGGGCGAAGAGCGATGCGCGGTGAAGGCTGCGGTTGCCACTAAGTGTGACCGTGATGCCGGTGGGCATCTTCTGCATGACCATGTTCTTGCTGACCGGCACCGCTCATCATGCGCAGCATAGCGGGACCTCCGGTTCGTAGAAAGCGAATGACCAGAAGCATCGCAAGAGCAAGAAAAACGATGTTGAGGATCGTGGTGTAATTCCAACGAACAGCCTCCTCCACGATCTGCGCTTTTCGCTGCTGTGGAACCAGATGCAATGCTCCAAAGAGGAATTCCACCGCAAGCGCGGCTAACGCCATCGAGATATAGAAGATTAGGAGCAAAAACCCGCTGATCTTCAGCCCATAATATTTGCGATAGATATTCAGGATGGGCAGCACAATAAGATCTGCAAAAAGGAATGCAAGCACTCCGCCAAAGCTGATGCCGCCATTCCAGAGAACCGCAGCTAGCGGAACATTTCCCACCGAGCATACAAAGGAGAGGATGGCGACGATCGGTCCCACAACGGGTCCCCATAACTTCGTCAGAATCGGATGTTCCTGCAGGAAGAATGCCTGCCAAAAGTGATTCGGCACCCAAGCTGCCAGTGCTCCAGCGATCAGCAAGCCCGCTCCGATATCGATCCAAATAGCGACCCAGTCCATCACGAAGAAGTGGCTGATGGCCGTCCGGCCCTTGTCTGAAGTCATTCGCTGCCAGATCGTGCCTTCATGGACGGACATATCCATTGCGGCATGCCCTTCCATGCGTCCCTGAAGACCTTTCTCCGCTTGTTGTCGTGTCGCTTCGACGATCCGGGGCGTAAGGAATGCTTTGAAGAGCAGCACCATGATGACGATCATGAGTGGCCCTCCAGTAAATTCAGCCAGGGTGAACTGCCACCCCATGAGCACGACGAGCAAGATGCCCAGTTCGAGAACAAGATTGGTGGAGGCGAATTGAAAAGCCATTGCCGCCGTAAAGTTCGCTCCTTTGCGAAACATCGAGCGAGCGAGGGCGACGGCAGCGTAGGAGCAGGAAGACGATGCAGCTCCCAGGCCACATGCCACGGCAATGGTCCTGGGCGAGTCGTCGGGCAGCAAACGGCTCATCTCTTCCTTGGACACCACGGCCTGGATGATTGCCGAAAGCCAAAACCCGAGAATCAGCGCCCAAAGAATCTCCCAGGCCATCGTGAACGACATCATCAGAGCGTGACCGATCGCTGCCACCATACCGAACGTCTCCTCGCGACTCTTTACTATTTGGATGCTGTGATGGAATTCACTGAAATTGTTGTGCCGGATTCCTCGCCTTTCACAACTTCTCCCCAGCGAATCTGTCGAACTGTGTTTTGTTTCCCTTCAAGGTGTAGACCTTACTTCCGCTGACCAAAGCGAAGTCAGAGCCTTGTTTGACGCATTCCCGTGTGCATTGAGCTGGCGTCGCGTCCTTCATCATATGGTGAGCTCCGCACAGGGCGTCGCTCACCGTTCCGGTAATGGTTTGCGACGCTTGGGCGAAGAGGCCTGTGCGCCCAGGGATCTCCTTAAAACGAATGTTGAACAACTGAGTCGTTGCTGGTTGAGGCGGAGTCCTTGTCCCGCGGAACGAGTGTTCCACGCTTCAGTGCCCGTTCCTTCATCATTACGAAGAAGACAGGCACCAGAATCAGGACGTGGATAGTGGAAGTAATCATGCCGCCAACGATAGGCGCGGCAATTGGCTTCATTACATCGGACCCGATACCGGATTCCCATAGAATCGGGACCAGGCTGGCAAGCACAGCGCAGACCGTCATCAGCTTTGGCCGCAAACGATGAACAGCGCCTTCAATGGCTGCCTCTTCAACGTCGGCATTCGTCAACGCTTTTCCACTTTGTAGCTTGTGTTCGAGAGCTTCATGGAGATAAACGACCATGACGACGCCCGTCTCTACAGCGATTCCAAAGAGCGCAATGTAACCGACCGCCACGGCGACGCTGAAGTTATAGTGAAGAAACCATTGCAGGAGCAATCCTCCACTCATCGCATAGATGGTTGGAAAGATGAGAACAAGCGCTTCGGCAACTGAGTGGAAGACCAGATAGAGCAAGAGGAAAATCACGAAGAAGACAACCGGAAGAATCAGTTCCAACCGCTGTTTAGCACGCAGTTCGAGCTCATATTCTCCCGACCACTGGAAGGTGTAGTTTGCAGGCAGTGCAAGCTTCTCATGAATGAGTTTGTTTGCCTGTGCAACGAAGCCGCCATAATCGGAGTTTTTGAGATCGATGTAGATGTATCCCGTCAGCGCACCGTCTTCATCCCGGATCATGGCCGGACCATGCGTGAAGGAGATCTTCGCTACTTGTGCCAGCGGAATCTGCGCGCCAGATGAAGTGCCGATCAGCACCCCGCGCATTTTCTCGACATTGTCGCGGAAATCTCTCTGGTAGCGAACATTGATCGGATAGCGCTCGCGGCCCTCAATGTTTTCGGCGACGTTCTGTCCGCCGATGCCGGATGAAACAGCAGTCTGAATATCCGCGATCGTCAGACCGTAGCGCGCCGCCTCCTCTCGCTTGACTTCGACATTGACATAGAAACCCTGCGCGACCTTCTCAGCAAAGACAGATCGCACCTGCGGAAGTCCGGAGAGAACAGTCTGAAGCTGCGAAGCCAATTGCTGGATACCATCGACATTCGGCCCCTGCACCTTCATGCCCAGCGGTGTCTTGATGCCGGTCAATTCCATGTCCAGGCGGTTTTCGACCGGACTTGTCCAGGTATTCGAGAGTCCCGGAAATTGGAGCTTCTCATCCATTTGCTGAATGAGCTTTTCGTAGGTCATCCCGGCAGGCCATTGCTCGCGCGGCTTGAGCATGACCGTGGTGTCGTACATATCGAGCGGTGCGTTGTCGGTTGCGCTGTCTGACCGCCCAACCGCGCCGAATACGCTGGCAACTTCCGGAAAGCTGCGCAGAACGCGGTCCTGCTGCTGGAGAAGCACCTTCGCCTGTTCAATGGAGATGCCGGGAAGAGCTGTCGGCATGTAGAGAGTGGAGCCTTCAAAGAGAGCGGGCATAAACTGGCTGCCCAAACGTGTTGCAAGCGGGAACGTGACCAACAGAAAGATCAGGTTGACCACAATGGTGAGCCAGCGGTGTCGCAGGCAGAATTTTAGGATAGGCAGGTAAATCGCCTGCGTGATGCGCGAGATTGGATTGGCACGCTCCGGCCGTAGACGGCCTCGAATCAGCATCACCATCAGGACCGGCACAAGGGTGATCGCAAGAATGGAGGAAGAGCCAACCGCAAGGGTCTTCGTCCATGCCAGCGGGCGGAACATGCGTCCTTCCTGCGCTTCGAGCAGGAAGACCGGCATGAATGAAACGACGATGATAATCAGTGAAAAGAAGAGCGCAGGGCCAACCTGCTTGGCTGCGTTGATAAGGATGGTGTGCCGCTCCGGTTCCGATACCGGGCTGGCATCCTTATCCTGCCGCTCCGACAGATGGCGGTAGCCATTTTCTACCATCACAATGGAGGCATCGACGAGCACACCTATTGCCAGTGCGATGCCGCCCAGCGACATAATGTTTGAACTCACTCCCAGCCAGTACATCGGGATGAAAGACATCAACACCGCAATGGGCAAGGCCAGGATGGCAATGAGCGCGGATCGAAAATGGAACAGGAAGACGATGATTACCAGGCTGACGATGATCGCTTCTTCGATCAGATCGCGCTGCAGGGTTTTGATCGACGCATCGATCAAATCAGAACGATCGTACCCTGTCATGATCTGGACGCCGGGCGGTAGAGAGGGTGCGATCTCGTGGAGCTTCTGCTTGACTCCATTGATGACATTCAGCGCATTCATGCCCTGACGCATGACGATGATTCCACCGACGGTTTCTCCGTCTCCATGCCACTCTGCAACCCCTTCGCGGATATCCGGGCCAAAGCTCACCGTTCCCAAATCGCGCACCAGGATAGGTGTCCCATTTTTGCTGCCGACGGCAACCGTAGCGAGATCATCGAGCGAGCGCAGATAGCCGAGACCACGGATCATGTAGTCCGCGCCGCTCAAGTTAAGAACGCGGCCACCAACTTCATTCGTGCTCATCTTTACTTTGTCGATGACGGTAGAAAGCGGGATGCCAAGACATCCTGCTGCATTCCCTGTCCGACTTGATAATGGGCCGTTGCATCCTGAATGAGCTGGTGAAGAACCGATTCGTTTTGCCGCAGGATTCCAAGCGTCTGTTGCAGGTAGGCCAACTGAAGATAGTCGGCTTTTACCGCGTCAGCGATGCTGGTTTTCGTGACTTCAACCTCAGCTTGCTTCGTGTCGGCATCGCGCTCGGCGACTTCTCCGCGCGCCCGTAACTTCCCAGGATAGGGAAGCTCCAGTGACGCCCCGATGCCAATGTAGGCAAAGTCGCTGTTGGTATATCCCGCAAACGGATTCGGGCTGCCTGCACTTAACTGTTGGTAGGTGAACTTGGGGTCCGGCAATGTAGTCACCTGCGGTGCCATTTGCCGAGCAGCCCGCACGCCGTAATTGGCTGCGGAGATTTGTGGGTTGTTCCCCCCGGCCTCAGTCAAAAGCTGGGACAAGGGCGTGGGCGTACTCGCCGCCGGCGTCTGCCCGAAAGCAGAAAACACGGTGACCAGCACGAGCGCGGCGGTCAAAGAGACCATGCTCATACGGAAACTCCAATCTCAAAGGCAGTTCAAGGCATTTGCCAGAGCACGCAGACACGCGCTTGCATTCGACAAAAGAAGAGTGTGAGAGAGGAGCTGACTAGATTCTTAGGATTGAAATGGTCGAAGGAGGAGACTTCAGAGGCGAGTAGTCGGGGCGTTCAACCCATCCAGTGATGGCGGAGGTTGGATTCACCAGCTCTAAGGCAGCCAACCAGATAATCGGAACCACTACCGGGTGGAAGGTCATTGACTTAGTGTCAAGCGCGCTATCGTGAACGCTTGCCGAGGTCTTCTGGCAGCAGCCATGTGACGCCGGCATCTCCATCTGCCCGCACTGGTTCTTCATCATGCGGCAGCAGGCACGCTCTTGAGTGCTCATCTCCGCACTCGGAACCATGCAGGCCATCGCCGGGGCCAGGCACGACACCAGGAGCAGGACCAGCACACCGAATTGGCGGAGAACACGCATTCCTGTAGTTAGACTACGTCTCCCTGACGAATGGAGCAAACGCCGATTCAGTGAGTATGAATGAATCAGTGCTGCTCATCTTGCGATCTGGGAAGGGAAGCCAACTGCCGCAGTTGATTTCATGATGGCATCCGTTGTTGTCTTCACATCGTCGAACGACACAATAAGTTCTTTCCTCTCATAACGAACCGTGACATTCGCAACGCCTTGTTCCTTCATCAATGCCTTCTTGATGGTGATGGGGCAGGTTGGGCAGGTCATCCCCGGTACGGCCAAGGTCACGGACTTGGCGGTAGGGTTCCAAGGCCGATAGGCTTCCGATCCATGTACCGCTGAAACCCATCATTACGAGAATAAGTGGGCCCAGGCAGCAGGAAGATGCGAGGACGGCGGCAACACCGCCGACTGCAAGAAATCCCGAACTGCTTGCTGGTTTTGAGTTCATGCGCTTCTTCTTTCACGCGCTGCCTGTTGAATGAGGCCGACGGGAGGCAGGCCGGACCGCCTTCCCTCGTCATCGGAGTACGTGCGGCAACCAAACCCGAATGTTTTTATCTCCCGGGCACCTGGCTCCACGTCAATCCCGTCGATACGAAGACTTGGCGATCCGAGAAATGGAATGAGCAGGTCTTCCAGAAGTAGGAGACTGTTCTCATGAAAAAACCAGCGCAGCACCTCATTGCAGAAGTCCCGCGCAGACAGGCCAGGGTGGAGATGACGATTGGCATCGACCTTGGCGATGTTTGGAGCCATTACTGCACCCTTAACCGGGACGGCGAAGTAGTCGACCGAGGCCGATTCCGAACTACACCGAAGGCGATCGAGAAGTGGTTTACAGATGTTCCGCAGGCTCGCGTGGCGATGGAAGCTGGGACCCATTCGATCTGGATCAGCGAGCAGCTACAGGAGCTTGGGCACGAAGTGATCGTTGCGAACGTCCGGGAGCTGCGGGCGATCTCGCACAGTGATCGGAAGAGCGATCAGATCGATGCTGAGAAGCTGGCACGCTACGCTTGCCTTGACCCGGAGATCCTACGTCCCATCGCGCACCGCACCGTTGAACAGCAGGAAGCCCTCACACTGATCCGCGCTCGCGATCTCATGGTCCGACTGCGTACAGCGGCGGTGAACGCGGTGCGCGGGCTGACGAAGTCCTGCGGCCACCGCATGCCGGCCTCAACGACGAGCTGCTTTGCCAAGCGGAGCCTGGCTGTGATGCCGCCAGGGCTAGCGCAGGCACTCGGTCCGGTGCTCGAACAGATCGCGGCGATGACGCTCAAGATCAAGCACTACGACCAGCAGATCCAGCAGCTCGGTCGAGCCAAGTATCCAGAGACACAAGCTTTGTTGAAGGTCCACGGAGTGGGCCACATCACCGCCCTGACCTTTGTTCTCACTCTAGGGAACAAGGAGCGATTTGGACGAAGTCGCGATGTCGGCTGCTACCTCGGCCTGAGACCGCGACGCAGTCAGTCAGGTGATCGTGATCCGCAACTCCGCATTACCAAGGCCGGCAACGTTTATCTCCGAAGTCTGCTGATCGAAGGCTAGTCCCGAGAAGCTGCTAATTGGCTGCGAAGGAGGTCTTCTTTCTACAGGTGGCCGACCACACTTCCTACCCCCACGGGAAACGGCGCTCGACAGGGGATTGAATTGACAACTGGGTGGTCCCAGGGCTAGACATCACCCAGCCCCGATTCCCGAGTCAGTTTGACGCAACGCCGGGCAATCGCGGCGCACTACTCCACATATGCTAAGGGAAGCGATCCCCGGTGCTCCTCGCCTCACGCCGATCCAGTGGCTGACCTGTGCTGTCGCCTGTCTTGGTTTTGCCTTTGATCTTTACGAAACTTTGATGCTGGCTCTTATTGTGCGGCCTGCGCTGACCAGTCTCGGAGACCTGAAACCGGGGACTTCAGCGTTCAACCTCTGGGTTGGGCTGTTGTTCTTTATTCCCGTTGCGATTGGTGGCGTCTTCGGGCTCCTCGGTGGTTATCTGGCAGACCTTGTTGGCCGCCGCCGCGTGCTGGTCTGGAGCATCTTGCTGTATGCCTTCTCGGCGAGCGCGGCAAGTTATGCCACTTCGGTGCCGGAGCTCGTGGTCTTTCGCTGCACTACGATGATCGGCGTGAGCGTCGAATATGTGGCAGCGCTCGCGTGGCTGGCGGAGCTGTTTCCGTATCCCAAACAGCGAGAGTCCGTCCTGGCCTACACCCAGTCCTTCTACGCATTAGGAGGCCTGTTGGTAGTAGGCGCCTATTACCTCGCCGTCACCTACGCGGAACGATTCCCCACCATCCGCGGAGGCCATGAGGCCTGGCGTTACACTCTGCTCTCCGGAATCATTCCTGCGATTCCGCTGATCTTCGTTCGGCCATTCCTGCCCGAATCGCCGGTCTGGCGAGAGAAGAAATCCCAGGGAACTTTAAAGCGGCCCCGCATCCGGGAGCTCTTCCGCCCCGCACTCCGAAGGACCACCCTGATCACGACATTATTGGTGGCGTGTACGATTGCCCTGGGGTATGGGGCGCTACAGCATACCGTTCGCATTGTCCCCGGGCTTGCCGAAGTGCGAAATCTCGCACCGCGACAGGTAGAGCAAACGGTCAGCAATGTGCAAATGTTTCAAGAGCTCGGCAGCTTGACTGGCCGCGCGATCTTCGCCCTGCTGGTCGTCCGAATCGTGACGCAACGCCGTCGTCTGCGCATCTGCTTTGGGCCAATGCTGATTGCTATCTGGTGGCTTTTTTCTATGCGGCAACCCACAGCCTGGCTTTACTCCGACTTGGAGTTTTCCTCGCCACCCTGCTCTTTTAACGGACTCCACAGCTTTTGGGGAAACTATTTGCCCAGAGTTTATCCAACACATTTGCGAGGCACAGGCGAGAGTTTCGCCGTGAACATCGGAGGCAAAACGATCGGGGTCTCTGCCGCCCTCCTCACAACCCAGCTCGCCAACGTAATGCCCGGCTCAGGCGCAGGCGTTCGTCTTTCCCATGCAGCCGGCACAGTCGCTCTGCTTGCCTGCGTGGCTGGTTTGATTGGGAGTTTCTGGTTGCCTGAGCCTGAAGGTGAGCAACTGCCCGACTGACGCGGCCAATCTAATGGAGTACCTATGGAACATAACGAATCAGGTGGCACAGGATGTCCTGCAGGCCAGACCTACCTGCTGGACAATGCCGGTAAAGAGGCCTCGGCGCGATTCGCCGCGCTAGCAGCGATTTTTGATCCGGGAACTATTCGTCATCTGGAGGAGCGCGGCCTCACCTCCGGTTGGCACTGCTTGGAGGTCGGCGGCGGTGGCGGCTCCATCGCTGCGTGGCTCGCGGCCCGCGTGGGTTCTACCGGACGCGTCCTTGTTACCGATATTGACCCGCGCTTTCTTGAATCCTTACAGGTCACCAACCTCGAGGTGCGCCGCCACAATATCGTCAACGATGCCTTGCCCGAAGCCGCCTTCGATCTCGTGCATTCACGCCTGGTGTTGCTGCACCTTCCCGAACGCGAAAGAGCCCTGGCGCGCATGGTCGCCGCTCTGAAGCCCGGAGGCTGGCTCGTCGACGAAGAGTTCGACAGCTCCATCGATCTGGTTTCCTCTGCAAATCCCGGAGAGGTTTATTCAAAGACCTACGTTGCGATGGCGCGGACCATGGATAGCCGTGGAGTCGATCGGAGATTCGGACGCCGGCTCTTTGGACGGCTGCGCGCCCATGGATTTGTTGACGTAGCTGCAGAGGGACGCACTTTCATGTGGCATAGCGGATCCCCGGGCGTCTCTCTTCTGCGCTCGAACTATGAACAGCTTCGCAGTGCGATGATCGATGCAGGTTACATCACTGAGCGTGAGTTTAATGAAGACCTCGCGGGTCTGGACGATCCAGGCTTCATGATGCCATCGCCGATCCTCTGGACCGTCTGGGGACGTCGGCCTTAACGCTCGCCATACCTCATGCGGGGGCAGGATGGCTCTACCGTGTCTCTGTTCCCTTCGCTCTCGGGCCTGCGTCTGTCGCAAATCGTCTTCACATGGATTGAAGCTACGTCGAGAATTCCCTCGCCTAGGAGGACATCTCGGGCTACTCAGCCGTTCGGTCCCGAGTGACGGGCAAACCAGGAGTTATTCACTTGGAATTAAAACCGGCTAACCTGAAACGTGGATCCCAGCGTTGGTCTGGCTGGCAGGTGTCCGACAAGCCCACAATCCGACCGGAACTCAGAAAACAGAAAGAGCCCGGCTCGATTGGCACGTCGGTCTCTACTCGGCAATGGAGAACGACCCGCGTTCAATTGCTCAGAAAACCCGAACCAGGGCACAACTGAAGTAGAGCCTCATCACATTGCAAGGTGCGGCACCGATCGCGATAGCGGAGTTCTTGATGCTGTACCCCGATGCCAATCAACGTTCGCGGCTTTTGTACAACTGATCAATAAGGTCAAAGGCCCCCGGGTGCAGAGACACTGATGCGTGGATCGGCTCTCCGATTTCCAGATATGAGCCCCTGGCTGCATCGTACCCGGGCCACTTGGGTTGGTCCGGCACGTTTGGATCTCCGGTCTTTGCAAACTGAATCCAATACTGGCGCATTGCTCGAGCCAAGGCGTCCCCCGATTTATTCCTGGGGATGCCCGGTGTATCAAACAACAGGGTTAGGTCGCTGCCGTGGAACGCTCCCCACCGAGCGCCGCCGGGGCTGTCGAAGCTGAAGGTAGAGTGGTAAAGATAGGCTTTGCTCTTCTTGTTGCTCATCGATTGCGCGAGCCACCGAGCAGGAGCAGTAAAGTCCAGGTCGCTCCCGGCGCGGATGAATTCGGCGGAGGCGTCGCCGGTGCCGGGTGCCGGGTAAACGCGCAAGCCTTCCTCGGCCAGCGAACCGAGAGTGTCTTTGATCCAGCTACGGTACGCATTGGCGGAGAGGTCCGGGTTGAAACTGATCAGGTTTGCCATTTCCCGTTCAGTGCTGCCCACGATAACCGGAATGTCCAGCTCCCGCCCGCGCGCAAATAGCGCAAGCGGTTGATCGGTAACCACCCAGCCATCGACGATGGTGTCCGACGACATGTTTGTATTGATCAGCTTTTCAGCCGGGATGGAGCGCAGTTTGGCGAGCGTGTCGGTACCGTCGGCCCCGAGAGAACGGGCAACTTTTACCCCGGACTCTTCAGCGGACGCCAGATTTCCGTACGAATCATGAAGCCGCGGTTGCGGGTCAAAGGGCACGCCGCTTTGCAGGATTGCCCGATGAAACAGCCCGCGCGCTAACGGCGAAATCATTAAGATGCCTACGTAATAGCCCCCGAGGAATGTCCCCAGATCGTGACGTTATTGGGATCGCCTCCGAATTGCGCGATGTTGCGACGCACCCACTGCAAAGCAGCGATCTGGTCCAGCAGGCCATAGTTGCCGGAGGAGTGGTGTTCCGATTCAGCCGTGAGCGCAGGATGGGAGAGCCATCCCAACGCGCCGATTCGGTAATTGATGGTGACGACCACGACTTGGCCGGTTGCGGCCAGTGAGGCTCCGCCGTCATCGCCGCGGCCAATGGTCCCGCTGCCGCCGTGGATGTAGAACATGACGGGAAGGCGTTGGCTTGAACCAGGATGGGGCGTCATCACGTTCAGATAGAGACAGTCTTCGCTTGTCTTATCCGCGGGCCGAGCTTTGGATGGGTCGCCTCCCAGTTGGCTGAGCAGTCGCTGGCGAATCCTGAACCATGTGTCCGATTGCGGGCAGGCTGGACTGAGTTCCTCTGCTTTGCGAACGCCCGCCCATCGGGCCAGCGGTTGCGGAGGTCTCCATCGGAGATCTCCGACTGGCGGAGTCGCATACGGGATGCCACGGAAAAAAATCAAATTGGGATACTCAGGAGATTGAGCCCCTTGGACGATGCCGCCTTCGATTGCAACAACGAGATCGCGTGATGGTGTCTGAGCTGACGCGAGCACGCAAGTGGAAGCACAAGCAAGAGCAATGATTTTGACTAGACGGATCATTTCCGCTCCGTTCGCTCAAGAGACCTGTCCCAATTTAGGGCCTCAGTATATGCGCGACATGCTGCGCCTGGACAACTCCAGAACAGTTGGATCGACAAAACGCCTATATCCGGCTGTGATCAGACGGGATTGTCCAGGCTGGTGATGTCTACATCGAAGCAATTCGGCATACCGGACGGATTACCGGCAAGTGTCCCAGTTGGCGACTTTTCGGCCAAGTGGAGTCAACCTCTGCCGTGACCGTTATGCAATGTGACCCTGATGGTGCGGCACCATCATCGCGACGAAATCGCGGTCGATATTGCCGGTCGGCTTGATCGTCATGTCATTCATCATCTTCGTCATCGCGGCAGCGTTCCCTGCCAGGAAGGGCCGCTCCGTCTTGAGGGACGGGGATACATTGTCCGCTGGTATGGGTGAAGAGAAACCTGGTCCCGCCGCGGTGCCCGCGAAGTTCGCCGCAAGCGTTGCCTCCGTCGGCGTCAGCTTCTCGCCCGAGGCGGCGCGCATCGCCGCGATCTCCTGGAGCTCCTCAACAACAATGTCCTGGGCAATGCGGATAAGTTGCTCGTTGTGGCCGTAGCGGAGCTCCGCTTCGGACATGTCGATAGCGCCTTGATGATGCGGCGCCATCATCGCTACGAAGTCATGGTCGACATCAATCGTGGGCTTCACGGCCATGTCATTCATCATTTTTGTCATGGCGGCGTCGTTCTCTTTCAGGAACGCGACTTCCGTAGCGCTGGGCCGTCGCGATAGGTTCTGGGCCGAAGCTAGAGAGGCCGAACCGATGGCGAACGCCGCGGCTGTGATCGCGGCGGCCGCAACAAGCGAAGTGAGTAATTCCTTTCTGCTTTTCAAAATCGGGGCTTTTGAATCTAGCCATTTGAATCTCATTTGTTTCTCCTTCCAAAATCGCGCTGACGGGGAGCCGCCCCCAAGCACCGTGGAGCCGTTGATCGCAGGCGGGCGGCCGTTCGTCATTGGACCTGCACCTGCACCGGAGCGCCAAGCTCCGTATCGTTTGCTGGCACGATCGCCAGATAGCGACGCTGTGCTTTCACATCGCTCTCCACGAGCTGCCGGATCGGACCGATGGCGTTGACGATCGCCGCGCCAGCGGGTTCGCCTTGAAGGGTTGCAGCGGCTGCAGCGCGCCTGTGTCATCCGGGTTCTCGGCGAGGACAAGCTCGTAGGACTGCTTCGGCTGCAATCCGGACACCGCAGCTTCCAGCACCTGGATCAGCCCCTGATTGAACAGAGAGATGGTGGTGGGCGCATTGCCTGCCTCCTCAGCGGAAGCGGCGAGCGAAAGATGTGCGACTGGCCTGCGACGCCGAGCGGTTCCAGGTTCTGCGTTCCGGGCCCGACGGCACCGCATCGGACGCATAGGTGAGAGCTTGGGGTGCCTGACCGGTGGGAATCGTCGCGATCACCTTGTTGGTAAGCGTATCGATGGCAGCGACGCCGTCGCCGTTCTCAAGCCCAACATAAATGCGGCTGCCGTCGCCAGACGGCCACAGCCCAAAACGAAGTGAAAGTCTTCCGGACCATCGATTTCTCGCAAGTGGCCACCATTCCGGTTGGCGGTGGTGGCGACTCAGCGGCAACGCTTTCATGTCGATGATGTGCGTGGAGAAAAATGAATACCAGAACGATCGCGATCAGCAGACAAGGCACGAGGATGTTTAGGCGCCTGGAGCGCATGGGATTTCTTTCTTCTAAACAGGGTGGTTTTTAGAGGCGAGACCGGCCATCCCACGGCTCCACTTGGCTGTCGTGGGCGCCCGAAGTCCGGGGCGCCCGATTTCTGTCGGCGGCCACCAATGTCAACAGATCTTGTAGCCGTACCGTCCCCGAGATTGTAAGCGAGACATAGGGAGACTCGCCCC
The DNA here is from genome assembly GCF_051013345.1 of Tunturiibacter gelidiferens. Classification (GTDB taxonomy): domain Bacteria; phylum Acidobacteriota; class Terriglobia; order Terriglobales; family Acidobacteriaceae; genus Edaphobacter; species Edaphobacter gelidiferens_A. The sequence goes on along the minus strand of NZ_CP132939.1, from coordinate 6,093,103 downwards.
ATTCAGGGAAATTGTCGTCAAGCTGTGATCCCTTCAATTCGACCGCGTAGCCAAGCGGCTCAAACAGACGCCTCACCAAATCCTCACCGCCCCGAGCGGAGCCGTCAACGGAATCGCCATCTCCGCAAGTTCAGGGCGATCTTTTACTCCGACCGCTTATTGCCGTGCTGAATATCCGCCCCAGTGCGACGCTAAGGAACGAGTTTGCGGCGTAGGGACGGTCATTCACATACTGCTCAAGCTGCCCACCTTCACCCGCAGGTCCTCGACCCCGCACGAGAGCAACCGGGTCAATCTCAACCAGCAGAGCCGCGTGCAATGGTCAACAGAGGCTTCGGGATAGAAGACATAGGCTTTGCCGAACGAAAGCTCTCCGTTTGGAGGCGCGCCGGATTCTTGTGCAACAAATAGCTGAGGTCAGTGGCGGGTTGGTGAGTTGTGGAAATGGTGAGGAGCATCAGCCGTCTAGTTGATTCGACGCGACGTACCGTTGGGGCGAGAGAAGGCGTTGTCTCTGCATATCTCCTGTTCGCGCGTTCACTCGGCCACCGGTTCGGTGCAGGAGTTGCGCCCTTCGGCTCTGCGTTCAAAACTCGCGTATCGCGCCCTTCGGCTGTTGGACTCCTCCCCCTCGCAGGCTCCGGTCCCTTTCCAAAAACTTCTGCCCTTGGCAACGCGGCCATGCCGCGACTTGGGAGCAGCGCACCTTCGCGCCCTTTGGGATGTGTCCCGATTGACCGGGCAAAAAGGAGAAACACCATGCAGAACCAATCCATCACCTTCTTCGGCACCGTCAGCAACTCAGCCACCAGCCGCACTTCCAAGACCGGACGGAGGTACACCGCTTTCGGAGTCTCCATCATCTCTGACCGCGACCATCAGGCCTTTCACTACAACGTCGTTGCCTTCGGCAAGCAGGGCCACTTTGCCCCGCAGCTCCAGGCAGGCACCCGCATCAAGCTAGTCGTCCAAGCGCAGTCGCAGCCAGACAACATTGCCAGCATCCCACTCCTCACCGCAACCTTCGTGCGACCGGTTCATCCGGTCGCAGTTGCACCGTTAGCGGGGTTGTAGCTTTCGTCCCTTTGAGGTATGTCTATGGATGTTCTCTTGGCGACACACCGAACCGACGTTGCTCGGCAGTTCGTCAGCGGTGCTCTCCGCGAGGGCCTGCTCAACAGTGCTGAGGCAAGCAGCCTTCGGAGATCCATTACCCGGACTTCATCTGCACCTTCACAATCAACGAACGGAAGCCAGGTGAAGGTATTTGAAACCGCAAGCAGTTGAACGCCTCGAAAAGACATTAGCCCGTGTCGCCAAAGAGCAGGGAGTGGCGCAGGAGCGTCTTCGTCGGTTGGGTTTCGTTTCTGGCGCTCTGCGGCGTTCCCGAACGGGCGGTGAGCGAGGGCATTCTAGACAGCTACGACCTGAAAGGCGGCGTCGCCCTAGAACTCAGGTTCGCGGAGGGAGCACGAGCCACCAAGGATATCGACATCGGTGTACCGGTCGAACCGACGAAGCGGTTGCGAGTATTTCAGGATGCAGTTGCGCTCGGCTTCGATGACTTCACCTTTCTCTTGAAAGGAAGCCAATTGAACATGGACAAGGTGGCCGCAGTTCGACTGGAACTTGCCATCCGATACCGAACCGCGCGTGGCAAACCATCGACGTTGATCTGGGACCGTCTGGCCGGGGTGCGGTGGAACTTGTGGTGCCAACTATTCGAGGACTTGCCACGATGGGGTTGCGCGTCCCGGCACCCGTCCGATGCCTCAATCTGAGCGAACAGATTGCCCAAAAGCTGCACGCCTGCACCGGGCCCTACTCGGCAGGCCATGCCTTTCCGCCGGTCGTCCGGATCGCGACGGAGTGGCAACCGGAACTTGAAGTGCTAGCGAAGGAACCTGGCTACCCGACGACTTCGGCTACGGAGATCGAGGCAAGGTTTCGGGCCTTCGTTGAGTCGCTGGCGAAAGCATCGGTCGATTCGCCTTGGTTCGCGGGGTATAATTACGAACGAAGCGGGAGTAGCTCAATGGTAGAGTAGCGGCTTCCCAAGCCGTTGGTTGCGGGTTCGATCCCCGTCTCCCGCTCCAGATTTTGAAGCAAATTACACAACTTCCCCCACTGAAAAACTCACAGCATTCTTCAAAATGCCATACTGTCCATACTGTCCATACTGTCCAAAACCGACTGAAAACGTGGAACAGTATATGCAAAACGCCGGAGTATATGCACTCTGGTCAATCGCTCCATACTGGTGATAAGGAACGATTTACGGCATGAATAGTTAATTTGAAAAGAGATCGATCGGTCAGCTTCCCGGTTCGATCCCGGTCTCCCGCTCCAGAGTTTTGAAGCATAGAAAAGGCGCTCAAGCTGATGCTTGAACGCCTTTTTCTATTTGTGATGAGTTGAAGTTCAGCGGCTGGCGGTGTTCTTCTGGGCCAGTTTGGAGTGATCTTCGAGCGTCTGGGCTTCGGGCAGGAAGGTAACAGCTTTGGCGATCTGCGGATCCCACTCGGCGCGCACCTTGAGGCCTTCGAGTTGACCGAACTGCGAGGTGAAGAGTTCGCTCTTGATGCTCTCTCTGACCCAGTCGTTGACTCCTGCGATGTCGGAGTCGGTGTAGTCGATCTGATTGTCCTTCAGGAAGGCCTTGAACTGCTGAAGGACTGCATCGTCGACCGCGAAGTCTTTGGTGACGGTGTGGCTGGCGAGATAGTGCTTGCTGAAGTTGAAGAAGGCGTAGTGGATGAGGAGATTGTCCTGGAAGTGGTTTAGCTTCTGGTTGTCGATCTTCTCGTCTGGGGTGATGCCGCCGCCGCCGTATACGGTACGTCCGGAGTCGGTGAGTTTGACCTCAAGGTTGTTCTTGTTCTTCGCTTTGTCGGAGTCCTCGCGCACATAGTAGTAGTCATAGAGCGAGACGTGGTCGTAGTTGCGCTGGATGAGACGGCCCGAGGGCGTGTAGTAGTGATACGTGGTGAGGGCGAGGCCGGTGTTCTCGGTGATCTGAAAGACAGTCTGCACGAGTCCCTTTCCGAAGGTGGTCTCGCCGACGATCAAGGCGCGGTCGTGATCCTGGAGAGCGCCGGAGACGATCTCAGCGGCTGAAGCGGTGTTGCGGTTGACCAAAACGACGATGGGGAACTTCGGACCTTCTTCGCCGCGGGTGGCGCGGTAGACCTGGTCAGGGAAGGCGCGACCGCGTTGGGAGACGACGATCTGTCCCTTTTGCAGGAATTTGTCGGACATGTTGACGGCTTCGTTGAGCAGGCCGCCGGGGTTGCCGCGCAGGTCGAGGACCAGACCGTGGATGTCGCCGAACTTGTCGAGCGCGTCGCCGACCTCGTGGCTGGTGGTTTCGATGAAGCTGGAGACGTGGATGTAGCCGACGCCTGGGCTCAGCAGGAAGGCTAGATCGACCGATGGACGGGGGATCTCATCGCGGACGAGATCGAAGACCAGGGGACGGGCGGCGCCTTCGCGAATCATGGTGACTGAGACGTGGGTTCCGCGCGCGCCTTTGAGGAGGGTGGCGACTGCGGCGGAGTCCATCCCTTCGGTGGATTTTCCGTCGACGGTGAGGATCTCGTCGCCGGGGCGGATGCCGGCCTTATAGGAGGGAGTTCCTTCGAAGGGATAGAGGACGACGATCTTGGTCTTGCCGCTGGTAGTTGGCTGGGGCTGGATGGTCATGCCGACGCCGTAGTACTTGCCGTGCTGGTCCTCGCGCATCTGGGCGAAGGCCTTGGGGTCGTAAAAATTAGAGTGGGGATCGAGGACGTGGAGCATGCCGGGAATTGCGCCGTCGTAGATGGCCTTGTCGGTCTTGTCGGTGTTGAGGGGCTCGGCGTAGTTCTGCTCGACCAGGGAGTAGACGTTGGTGAAGGAGTGAAGCGAGTCGCGCAGGGTGGACTCATCGCTGGCGGACTGGGCGGCAACTTTCTGGTTGATGAAGGAGCCGATGACGGCGCAGGTGGCCAGAAAGACGGTAGCAGAGAAGAGGGCGCGGCGGGTACGGGGAGCCATGGGCTTGGGTTACCTCAAAAGGGTGGAGACGGCGCTTAAGGATGCGCTGGGACAGATGTCCTATCTTGGACGGAGTATAGCATCCTAGGGTGAGCCTGGGCTTCGCGCGAAAGAGGGATTCGCTTGTTCGGGGCATGGCAGTTAGAATTGGGTACGGATACCGTCCAATCTTGGGTTGAGTCTAAAAAGCCGGGGCGGACGTGTTGGCGCTAAGGGTTCGGACCCGGGATGTGGCTGGGATTTGAAGTTGGGATGTTGATAAAGATACGAGTGACGATGACCTTGAGAATTTCGCAGTTTGCGGTGGTGTGCGGCCTAGGTTTGCTGACACTACCGGGAGTGGTGCAAGCACAAGCGCCGCGGTACCAGAGCCCTTTGAGCGTTCCGAACGCGCCGCAACCTGTGCTGACGCTGCCAGTTACCCAGCCCATTACGCCGAATGGAACAGTGGTGGAGGATGTGGTCGTGCATGTCAACGACCAGATCATCAGCCGGAGCGACGTGGAGCGGGCGGAACAACAGCTTGCGGAAGAGGCCCGGCAAACGGGGCCAGGCGCCGCTGACATTGCCGAGAGGCAGAAGAACCTGCTGCGCGACATGATCGACAAGCAGTTGCTGCTCTCGCGAGGCAAGGAACTGGGGATCAACGCGGACGCTGACGTGATTCGGCGGTTGGACGAGATTCGCAAACAGAATCACATGGATACGATGGAGGACCTGGAGAAGGCGGCGCGGCAACAGGGGGTCTCCTTCGAGGACTTCAAGGCGGGGATTCGCGATAGCGTGATTACCCAGCAGGTGGTGCGGGACGAGGTAGGCCGCCGACTGCAGATCACGCAGGGTCAGGAGCAGGCTTACTACGACGCGCACAAGCAGGAGTTCACCCAGCCGGAGCAGATAAAACTCAGCGAGATTTTGATTCCGACACCCGCGGATGCAGATGACGCTGCGGTCGCCCAGGCGAAGGCGAAGGCGGACTCAGTTGAGGCGAAGCTGAAAGCAGGCAGTAAGTTCGAGGATTTGGCTGAGGCTTATTCGGGTGGGCCCACGGCGGATAAGGGTGGGGATCTGGGACTTTACAAGCGCGGTGCGCTGGCGAAGGTGTTAGAAGACCAGACGTTCGATCTGAAGGCGGGGAGTGGACGGCACCGATTCGGACACGACAGGGATTTGTGATTTTGAAGGTCACCGACCATGTATCTCCCGGTGTGCCGCCGCTGAAGCAGGTAGAGCCGCAGATACAAGAGGCGATGTATTCGGAGCAGATGCAACCTGCGTTGCGCGCGTACCTGACGAAGCTGCGGGAAGAGGCTTATATCGACATTCGCGCTGGGTATGTGGATTCGGGCGCGAGCGCGAAGCAGACCAAGCCGGTGTTTACGGCGTACGCTCCGCCAGTCGCGAAGAAGAAGGCGGTTCAGCAGAAGAAGAGATTTGATCGAGGTACGAAGTTCTCCACTGCCGCGAAGACGACGGCGGCGCCGGTGGCTACGCCGGTTGCGGCGGTAACGGCTCCGACGACGACTACCACGACGAAGAAAGGCAAGGCTGTTAAACCGGCGAAGGTGAAACGGGAGAAGGTCCGGTTTGGTCAGGCTCCGCGCAACTCTTTGCCGGCAGGCCCCGAGGAGACGGCTTCGGGATCCGATGTAGGTGCTGGCGCGGCGTCGGCATCAGCTGCCCCTGCGCAGGCCGCTGCTCCCGGAACGGCGATTGCACCACTGGACACGGGTGCGCAGGAGTCGAGCTCCGATACGGGGCCGAATCCCCTGGTAGCAACTGCGCCGGTGGTTGGTAAGACCCGCATGAGTGACCGCGCGAAGGTTGATGCGGCGGCGAAGAAGACGGCAAAGGTGAAGAAGGTGAAGGAGAAGGCGGCAGCTGCGCCTGCCCCTGCGAGTGCCGAAGAGAAGGCGACTCAGCAGACTCAGGCTGCACCTCTGGGACTGAACGGAGATACAGCCAAGAAGAAGAAAAGAAGAAGGTGAAGGGCGCGAAGAAGGAGCGGCTTCAGGATAAGCCTGCTGCGCCGAAGCCTGCCGCGCCAGAGGAGACGCCGTCGAAGGCTCCTGACCGAGGTACTCCGTTGGAGGGAGTTCATGGGACGGGCACACCTGCCCCGAAGGCGAGTGATAAGACGACGCTGCCTCCGGCGGCTGCGCCTCCGACCAGTAATCCTCCAGACGGGGGCAGCCTCCGGCTACGCCGGGATCGCCGATTCCGACCCCGCCTCCTCAGTAGATGGGTGGGTTGCTTTATAGCGCGAGGGCTCCGGCTCTCGCGCTTCTGTTTGCGGCGGTGCGCGGTATTCTGGTTGAGATGAAAGACTTTTTTATTGAAGATGCGGCGCGGTTCGATAACGCGACAGTGACGACTTACTTTGTTCTGACGTCGATGCAGGTGAGAGATAAGAAGCAGGGTGGACAGTTCCTTGCGTTGACGGTGAGTGATAAGACGGGGACGCTCGAAGCGCGTATGTGGGATGACGTGACGGAGGCGATAGCGACCTGCGATGAAGGTTGCTATGTGAAGGTGCAGGGGGATATCTCCAAGTATCAAGGGAAGTTTCAGATCACGCTGAAGAAGCTGCGGCTGGCTGCGGAGTCGGAGGTCGATCCGAAGGATTTTCAGCCTTCGACAAAGTTCGATGTGGAGCAGATGTGGGGGGAGTTGCGCGGGTATGTCTCTGCTTTCAAGAACGTGGAGTTGCGGCGGCTGGTGTTTTCGTTTCTTGATGATGAGCAGATTGGGCCTGCGTTCAAAGCGGCTCCTGCGGCGAAGCGGCTGCATCATGCGTGGCTGGGAGGGTTGCTGGAGCATGTGGTGACACTGGTGAGAGTGTGTCTGGGGACGGCTCCGTTTTATCCTGAGGTCGATGCGGATCTGCTGGTTACGGGCGCGATTTTGCACGATATTGGGAAGATTCGCGAGCTGGAGTGGAGGTCAAGCTTCAGCTATACGCTGGAGGGCCAGATGATTGGGCATATCAGCATTGCGCAGGGGATGCTGCGAGAGAAAGTGCAGCAGCTGGCGCCGTTTCCGGAGAAGCTGCGGGTGTTGGTCGAGCATATGATCTTGAGTCACCATGGGAAGTATGAATTTGGTTCGCCGAAGTTGCCGATGACGCCGGAGGCTATTGTTTTGAGCGCTTTGGATGATCTTGAGGCGAAGATGCAGGCGATGCGGAATGAGTTTGCGGCGGCGGTGGCGAGTGGGAAGAGCAGCGGTGAGGTGACTGATTGGGTGAGGAGTATGGACCGGCCGCTACTTAATACGCAGGGGTATTTGAAGGACGAGTAGGTGGTTTTTTAGATTTGAATCGGGAAAAAATATGGCACGTGGCGGAGAGGCGTTTTTGCTAGGTTTTTTGCGAGAAATGGGTGTTTTGGTGGTGGTAAATCGTGGTGTGGTTGTGGTGGATTGCGGGTAAGAACGTGGTGTTCCGCAGTCATTTTTTCGGGTCTGAAAAATACGCCACGGTTTGGGAGATTATTTTTCGTCAGGATCGGTCGCGCGATGGATTTAGCGCTGCTCGCATTCGCGATCTATCGCAGGCGCGCAGTTGCAATCATTGCGACAGCGATCCTGACCAATTGCGCGTTGCTCTCGGCCGCGCGGCCGTCCGGGAGTACGGCGACGTCCTCCAGGCCCGTGCGAATCCCATATCCTCTGGTGATGGCCCGTTGATTGACCGCCCAGCACGCGATGCCGTATCCGTGATGAACCTGTTCCAACGTAATCCCTGCGGCCAATACGATGTCTTCCATCTCGGCCGCATGACGGACCGCTTGATTTGGATCAGCATCGAGCGGTTCGATAAGCACCCGGCGCCAGCGAAGATGAGTTGGTGCAGCAACAAACTTTCCAGCATCACTAACGCTCAACAGGCCCGCTTCGATCTCCACTCCGCGCGACATTAGCACCTCGCACAGCTGGATGATGCCTTCCTCGCCCTGATTTGCGGTAACTAAGTCAGGTAATTCGGTCCAGGACGAGATGATCGCCAGACGCTTCGCCGGGTCCTCTACTATCGCCGCAGATGTCGTGAGTGATATCGGGATGCCGGGGCATTGACGCCGAGTGGCACGCAGCGCTCTGGCGCAAGCATCGCTATCAAGTGTCTCAGCGCCATGGTCATTGAAGGCGTGAATGTGAACAGATTGAGCTCCCGCGGCGGCGGCAGCCTTGGCGTCCTGCGCAATCTGGTTGGCCGTGCGTGGGACCGCCGGATGCTTGCTGTCGCCATTGAGGGCAGCCTGGATGAATAACATGCTCACGACTCCACTCCAACCAGGACGGCTGCTTTGCGCTACAGAGTATCAGCTGGAACAGTCGCTAATCATTAGCCTGCAATTTTGATGTCTGGTGTGGTGAGCCCTGTGTCTCTCTAGAACTTGTAGAGGGACTCGACGTTTTTGTGGAGGACCATGTTGGCTGGTTCGGTTGGCCAGTTCGGTGGCGCGGGTGTCTGTGATCTCGTTGCCGCGGAGCATGAGAAGGAGCGGAATGATAAGTCAATGACTGATCCGTACTAAGATGTGGTGCCGGCAGACTATGAGCGCGGGGTTCCTGGGAGCCCGCGCGCCTGTAGCCATTCCTTCACTTTGGTTTTGTCTGCTGGGATGACACGACACAGCCTCCGGCTGTTACCTGGTATCTCCCGAGGGGGTCCGCCGATCACGAGGATCATATACGTGGTGAGCGTGCCGTCCGCTTGTTTATCGGTCTTCGCGTAGGCCGTCTCTCCCGCCGCTAGTTGAACCTCGCCGGGAACAACACTTACGACCGCAACGTTTGCCGGCACAGAAATGGTCTGTGCTCCATCCTGATAGTGAACGACCAGTGTTGTTCCACTCCCCTTCTGCACGACGCCGTTGGTCATTCGAGACTGTGACTCAGCCGGGCGCCGCAAGGAAACAGATCCGTTGGTCATCCAATTCTGAGTCGCAGCGCCGGGCTGCGCATCCATGACAACGCTGCCTTCCACGGCGCCTCGGAGTTCCGACGGAAATATGAAGATCTGCTTTGCCACCTCCGTTCCGTCCGGCAGCTCCGTTGATGCGACACCAATGTATGCATTGTCCGCGATGTGGTTCAGGTCCGAGGGAACTACCTTATACGTTGTGAGAGGCTGCGTGATGTCGATATGGAAAAGCCCCGATTTGTTCTGGATTGTGATCGAGTGATCCCCGACAGACTGAACCTGCCCCAGGGCACCCGAGATAGGTGGTGCAACATCCTGAGCGCGAGCTCCCGAGTTGAATCCAAAAGCGACTGCCTGTAGAGCGACCATCGCAAGAGGAAACATGCGCTGACGGCTTGCGCCGAGCGGATGTTGATTCGTGGTTTTGACACTCATTGACCCAGAGTGTCCGTTTGCATTGGAAAGAAGCGTGGCGCTTCCTTGCTTTTTATTGCGAACCGTGACGTATGACACTTCATATCTCCTTGTTGTTCCGGCAATCAAGCATCAGTTGATCCTGGCCGGTGGGTTGACGTTGTTGAGCGCGCGGCATTCTCCGCGCGAATTCGTCGGGTTTTTAGCGAAATCACGCCGAGGCCAAGAACGATTGGCGCAGGTCTTCTAAGTGGCGGGCACGAATACCGCAATCAACGGAGTTGCGATTCGAATTGCTCCCACCTAGTTCTTCAAAGGTGTGCTTGCAAGGATCTCGACTTTATCGACCTGCGGGGGAGTGGCGAACAATTCGTTGGCCCGCGCCCCCAATGCCTTCGCAATCTCGCCAGTCAGGTGGGCATGGCGGCCCGCTTCATTTGCAAAGGTGTCGAAGATGCCGTACTTCCCCGGCCCAAGCTTGATCGCATACCACTTCAGGGTGCCATTTTCATTGAGCGCGAGGGACTGAGCCGACTTTAGAAATGCTTCGGCATCAGCCTCCTTACCCGGACGTGCTTCGAGCTTCACTAACAATCCAATTGCTTCCATTGGGTTACGCTCCTGTGTTGAGTTGTTCCCGACCGATTGGAACCGACCTCTGCTCACAATTGTGAGTAAACTGCACATCGCATACGGAGTTGTGCGGGTTTCTGCTGGGATGGTCGGAATCTTGCGACATTCATGCACCCAGAGGCAGAACTCCAACGACTTGCAACCAGGTTTGCAGGCTTGTTTGGTGCGGGGAATTTCTATGTAGCTTTCGGGGGAGGAGATCTCTCCGGTGCATTGAATGCACTTACGGACGATGTGGTGTTGGACACGTGACCGTTCGCTCTCAACGAGCGAGAAAAGGCTCTCAAGTGGACTGAGCCGATAGACGGTTCCCGCATTGGTAAGCGGAAGCTAGTAACGTGCCGTCCTTGGCGAATGCGTCCGGCATCTACCGGATCAATATGAAGTAATCAGATTTTGCTCGCTCTCGCTCGAAACGCAGCTACTTTGGCTCGATTCCCGCAACCTGTCGACGTGCACCATCTTCTGCGGTGGCCTTTCGTACGGTCATAGAACCACATGACACAAGCGTTGCCTTCGCAATGCCGGACGAAGTTGAAGTCACCATCCGCCAGCAAGTCTGCGACCGCTTCCGCGACCGGAGCCAGGAACGCCTCTACTGTCTCTTTGCCGTAGACACGAGTGACGCGAATGTTCCTCGTATCGTCTGTCGTAAGCACCGCATGACTCGGCGCGTCCGCCAGGAATCTGTTGAGCGCGGCCAGCGAGGGTTTCTTCCCGGACTTTCGATCCTGAACGGCCGCGAGCGCGATCTCACGAAGTTGTCTTGTCCGTTTGAGTAGCACACCGTCGCTGAAAGGAAGTGATCCTGTCGTGACGGGGACTTCGAGCCTCCTGAGCCAGGCTTTGACGTCGCTGTCGCTCTGCAGTGTGTCTGTCAGTTGCCCCTCGACCATTCGACGAGTGTTGATGAAGTTGATCGCCAGATTGTCGCCCACAAAATCGAGATGGTTCTCGTTCGTCGTGTCTTTCATGGCCCTCTCCAGTCGTAACCGCAGACCTCGCGTTTACACGTTACTTTGATTCTCTTCTATGTGAACCCGATTCAACCTGTCGTTTTGAGAAATCCCTGCCTTCCACACGGAGTCCATTCAGTTTCGAGGCAGACCAAAGTTGATCTGAAGTACTATCGTCCGAAGCTGATTGCCAACACCAAGTTGTCAGCTGCGCCTGGGAGGGCCCTCAAGGACAACGATGTCATCTTTAGGTTTTGTGTAACGTTTTATGAATCGTTTATCTAGTTACCACAATCTATTTTGATGTAACGAAGACCAAGCAACACACGTTACGCGGCAAGGCTCGCAGATCGTTTTTGATTCGCAGTCACCCGCACATAAGCAATAGGAGCTATATATGGCAAGCAATCAAAAGACGGTAATCGTGACGGGCGCTTCCCAGGGAATCGGCGCTGCAGTAGTAAAAGCCTTTCTGGAACGTGGCTATAACGTAGTAGGCACCTCTCGCAGCGCGACAAAGTCGGCTGAGTTGAAGGCTTCCGACAAGCTTGCGTTGGTGGATGGAGACATCGGCCAGGCGGCCACTGCGCAGAAGGTGGTCGACACCGCTGTTCAGAAGTTTGGCTCGATTGATGTCGTTGTCAACAACGCTGGCATCTTCTCGGTGAAGCCCTTCACTGACTACAGCGCTGATGATTTCCGTGCCCTCGTATCGACGAATCTCGAAGGCTACATCTACATCACCCAACTTGCGGTGAAGCAGATGCTCGCTCAGAAGTCGGGCGGAAGCGTTGTGGGCATTACGTCATCGCTGGTTGCAAACCCCAACGGTGGTTTGCCGGTGTCCCTGCCGATGATTACGAAGGGCGGTATCGAGGCCATCACGCGTAGCCTGGCCGCGGAGTATGCGAAGGAGCACATCCGCTTCAATACGGTCGCGCCTGGCGTTGTTGACACTCCTCTTCACAAGGACAACCCAAAAGACTTCCTGAAGACCTTGTCGCCGATGGGCACGATCTCCACTTCGGAGGACATTGCAAGCGCGGTGGTCTATCTCGCCGAATCGCGCCAGATCACCGGGGAGGTGCTGCACGTGGACGGCGGTGCGCACAACGGCAAATGGTAAGCCCGAGCAGTTCGCAGCATGCCAGCGCGGAGCGTCGGCTGCAGGATCTCGGGATCGTGCTCCCCAACGCTCCCCATCCGCTTGGCGCATACGTCGAGGCAGTGCAATCAGGCAGCCTGCTCTTCCTCAGTGGAATGTTGCCGATCAAGGATGGCAAGCCTCAATACGTCGGGCGTCTGGGCAAGGAACTCGATGCAGATGCTGGCCGTGATGCTCTGCGAACCGCGACCCTGAATGCTCTATCCGCTGCGAAGGAGCACATCGGTTCTCTGGATCGCGTGAGTAAGGTCGTCCGCGTTGGAGTCTATCTGGCTACGTATGGAGACTTCTACAACCAGCCCATCGTCGCGGACGCAGCATCGGAGCTTCTTCGGGATGTATTCGGAGAGAGCAAGACGTCCGTGCGGTCCGTCTTCGGAGTAGCCAGCTTGCCACTCGGCCTACCGGTCATGCTAGAGGTGACGTTCGAAGTCAATAACTGAGAAGGAGGGGCGATGCTCCCTCCTTTTTAGAACACATGGGGATCACGATGACAAAACAAGCGGGCTCACAATCGTGGAGAGAAAATCGACTGACTTCTCGTTTGGGACTCCAATATCCAATCATTCAAGGCCCGCTCGGAGGCTTGTCTTCGCAGCGGCTTACGGCAGATGTTTCGAACTATGGGGGACTCGGGTCGTTCGGTGCTCATGGACTCAAACCGGAGGCTATCCGCAAAGTCATTCGCGAGATCAAGGACCTCACGTCAAAGCCATTTGCGATGAACCTATGGGTTTCCATGGAAGAGGAAGGAGCCTTTACCTCGACGGAAGAGGCGTTCCATCGCAGCCTCTCTCCTCTGGCAAAGCATATTGAAAGCGTCGGAGGAGCCAAGCCCTCCTACCGCCCCTACGAACCGATTCGTTTCGAAGATCAGGCAGGGGCTCTCCTGGAGGAGGGGATTTCCGTATTCAGCTTTATTTATGGCGTTCCCTCCAAAGAGATTTTGGATGAGTTTCGCCGCCAGGGAACCGTGCTGATTGGAACGGCGACCACCGTGGACGAAGCGATTGCCTTGGAGCAAGCGGGCGTCGACGTGATTGCGGCCTCCGGCTTTGAGGCAGGCGGCCATCGCGGCTCCTTTCTGCAGCCGCCCGAAGATTCTCTGACTGGAACGATGGCACTGGTGCCGCAGGTCGTCGATGCCGTGAGGCTCCCGGTTGTCGCCGCAGGAGGAATTGGAGACGCGCGCGGAATCGTGGCAGCCTTCGCCCTGGGAGCGGAAGGCGTGCAGATGGGTACCGCCTTTCTTGCGTGCGAGGAGTCGGGAGCGAACTCGCTTCATCGTAAGGCGCTCCTGAGCGGTCAAGCTAAGCAGACTGCTCTTACGCGCGGGTTCACTGGAAGACTTGCTCGCGGCATCAAGAACCGCCTGCTCGACGAACTCAACCAAAAGGATATAGAGATCCTGCCTTACCCACTTCAACGTGCACTCGTGCGGCACTTATCGATTCCGGCCGAGAAGGCAGGGAGACCCGAATTCCTTCCTCTCTGGGCGGGACAGAGTGCCAACCTATCGCGGTGTACAGACGTGCACGCACTGCTCGACACGCTTGTAAACGAAGTTTCTGAGATCGGCGGTGCTGTACAGAGTTGGAGCGCACATCGTCAGCCCACGAACACGCAAGAGTGATTGATCCGCTAACAAGAGAAAGCAGATGGAAAACAGGGTGAGACGAATGCATCGCGGATCCCAAGGTCTAATTGGGTCGTTTCGGTGCGTGCGGTTTTATTCACACCACGAAGACATGGAGTACAAGAATGAGAGTTGAACTTTTTCCACCCGACTCTGACACGGGGCCGCGTCACTGGGTGCGGCATGATCAGGCTTTCGCGATGATGTGGGGGCCCGGCTCAATCGAGTGGGGCTCAAAGCGTTCCGCGCTGGAAAAGTTCGACTACACGGCGGGCGACTTAGCACTGTGCCATCGTCATGAGGGGGAGTGGGTTGGACTTATGAACGTACCGCATCTGCAAATCGGTATTTCCGATGCGGCCCTGATGGCCAGCTCTGACGGAGCTTACGGCGAGGTAGAACTGCGCCCTTCACGCAAGTTTGCTGACTCTCGCCTGAGTGCGCTGGTTGCGGCCGCTCGTGCGGAGATGGTTGCTGGCTTTCCGAGCGGGCGGCTGTTTCTAGATTCTGTCGAACAGGCGATGGCCGTAGCGCTGGTCAATGGTCATGCAGTAAGGCACCGTCCTGTGCAGGTATCCCGAGGCGGACTGGGCTCAGCGCGCTTGCGAAGGATTAAAGAGTTGGTCCATGCGCAGATGGAAGACGACCTGAGTCTCGACGAGATGGCGCAATCGGTAGGATTGAGCACAGCTCATTTCGCGCGGATGTTTCGCAAGTCAACGGGCGAGACCCCGCATCAATTTGTTCTGCGCCAAAGGGTCGAGCGTGCTAAAGCGATGTTGCGTGCTCCGGGTGCGCGAGTATTGGACGTGGCCGTGGCCTGTGGCTTCAAAACTCAGCAGCACTTTGCGCAGGTCTTTTGTGACGTGTGTGGAGTTAGTCCGACCCAGTATCGCCAGGATTTTCTGAACTCCGAAGTGATTTGGGCTTCGGAAACCCATTCCGAAGATGCGCTACGCCTGTGATTTGGAGTTCTGCCTCTGTGTGCATGAATTAGCAAGATTCCGACCATCCCAGCAGAAATCCGCACAACTCCTTATACGATGTGCAGTTTACTGATAGTTGTGAGCAGAGGTCGGTGCCAATCGGTCGGAACTTACGCAACACAGAACACTCTTAAAAGGCTGAGTGTGAGGTTCCAGGAATTCTATGAGCCGCATAGACTCGCGAGACTAAATCACGAGCAAAAGGAGAATCACATGAGTCAAACAGCCAGTAGCTTTAGGCAACAGAAGTATGACGCCGGTGTAACGAGAGTCGCCATGAACCTGGAGGCCGACGTCATCCCCGTGTCTGACGTCGAGCGATCCAAGCAGTTCTACCAACTCTTGGGTTGGAGGCTCGACGCGGATGACGCCCCGGCAAAGAACGTTCGCATCGTCCAGTTCACGCCCCCGGCTCTGGGTGCTCGGTTACCTTCGGCAATGGACTAACGGTGGCAGCGCCCGGCTCGGCCGCGGCGGCGCTGATTGTCTCCGACATCGAAGCGGTTCATGTCGAACTCATCCGCCGTGGCATCGACGCGAGTGAGATGTGGCACGGCGCGCCGTTCTCGCCGGAGGCACGGCTTCCCGGCCCCGATCCCAAGCACACGAGCTACGGGTCGTTCTTCTCCTTCAATGATCCCGACGGTAATACGTGGCTGGTCCAGGAGGTCACAACGCGGCACCCCGGTCGAATCTGATACGGCATTCGCATCGACGGCACACCAAGTGACTCAGGGCGTTCTGGCTCGATAATCCTTCAACATATGAAACTTTCATTCACTACACCTGCCGGTTTTGGACCGGCGTACGGAGAAAAATAAGGATGACCACTTCTCAAACAATCAACGCAGTGGCTGGTTCAACCCAGGAAGGCACGAAGGTGCAGTACACCGCCAAGACCCATACTGCGGGCGGTCGGCGCGGCGGCGTTTCGCGCAGTAATGATGGCCGCTTAGACGTTAAATTCTCGTCTCCCATAGTCCCGGGAACTGGTACGAATCCGGAGCAGTTGTTTGCTGCTGGTTGGTCAGCCTGTTTCATTAGCGCGATGGGGGTTGTGGCCAGCAAGATGAAGGTCAAACTTCCGGCTGAAGTAGCCGTAGACGCCGAAATAGACCTGTGCAATTCTGGCGACGTTTACTTCCTCCGAGCACGGCTTGACGTCAGCCTGCCGGGCTTGGAGCGCGAAGTCGCCCAGGCCATTGTGGACGCCACGCACGGCGAGACATGTGCCTATTCCAACGCTACTCGGGGCAACATCGACGTGACGATCAACGTGGTGTAAGCCGGACCTGTAGCAGACCGTTTTACAAGGACTGCGTCGGCTCTTGCGGGCTGTGATTGCTGCAAGAGCGTGACGAACTATGACTTCAATCTTGATGCAACGAAGGAGAAAAATATGAAACTGTCGCAAACATACCGAACGGCTTTGATCGCAATTGCAGGATTCCTACTGACACCGATGTTTTACAGGGAGCGGTTGCCCAGACGAACTCCCCTCAAGGGGCTAGAAACATTGTCATTGTTCACGGCGCGTGGGCCGATGGATCAAGCTGGTCCAAGGTGATTCCGCTGCTTCAAGCCAAGGGATTGCATGTGGTCGCCGTGCAGAACCCATTGACCTCGCTGACTGACGACGTCGCCGCCACCAAGCGCGCCATCGCATTGCAGGATGGCCCTGTACTGCTAGTGGGCCATTCCTATGGGGGAGTGGTTATCACGGAAGCAGGAAACGATCCCAAGGTAGTCGGGTTGGTCTATGTGGCTGCGCTTCCGCCTTCGGATGGTGAGTCGGTTGCTTCGATCTCCAAGCCGTATCCGCCGACTCCGCTAGGCAGCGAAATTCATGCGGATGCTGATGGCTTTCTGACGCTGACTCCAAAGGGAATCGCTGAAGACTTAGCCCAGGATCTGCCAGACAAGGAGAAGCAGCTGTTGATGGCGACACAGGGTCCTACGGCAGCAGCTGTTTTTGGGGCCACAATCACGACCGCCGCGTGGAAGACCAAGCCATCGTGGAGCGTGATTGCCACCAACGATCGCGCTGTTTCTCCGGAGCTTGAGAAGGCCGGAGCGGCTGCAATGAAGGCTACCTCGATCACTGTTTCATCCAGTCACGTGCCAATGCTTTCTCAGCCGAAAGCAGTCGCAGACCTGATCGAGCAAGCTGCAGCAAAAGCCGGGAGCCGATGATCCCCGTTCATGAAGACGCAGAAATGAGTACTGCCACTCGCGGAGCATTAGCCGGTTCGAGGTGGTCAAGGAGGCACGATTTTATGGCTAAAAAACTAGCTCTACTGGCAATTCGCCTGTTTGTATCCGTGAACCTTTTGTATGCAGCCATCTTTCTCAAGTTTGCAGGGGTGCCAGGTTCGGTGGCCCTGTTCACGCAGATGTCGCGAGCGGTCCACGGGTTAGTATCTCAGCCGGTGTTCCGGCTAGGGTCGGGGGTATTCGAGACGGTTGTGGCGGCTCTACTCCTGATTCCAAAGACAGCCAGATTGGGAGCGGGATTGACTGTTGTGTGGATGAGTGCCGTAATTCTTAGTCACATTTTCGTGTTGGGATATGGCTGGTTCTTTGTCGATGCTCTCATGGTGATGGTACTGGCTGTCATTTATCTCATGCTGACACGTAGGCACCCCCATTGGGGAGAACCCGAATTTTTTCCGAAAACAAAAGGCAATAACACAAGGAGTGTCTTATGAGCAGTTCCAGCACAGGATCGACACAGAGCCGCCGCTCGTTCTGAGATAGATAAGGATGTGCCAGTATCTCCTTCTGAACGGGATGAGCATCCTTGCGCGATAAGGACTGATCTCATCTCAGTTCCACCGAGTCCGAGATGGGTCGAAGAGGGTAAATCGCCGTTGCTTGATTTGAGAGAGGTCGACTCTGGAAACGTGCTACGGCCTGTTAGCGACATTCGAGATCATTAGTCATCGAAGATCAGCGAGACCCACTCGCCATTTCTGATCGCGGGCATTCTGAAGGAGTTTGTCGCCGGCGGGTTGCGTCACGTATGGGCGCTGTGCGGTGAGACCGCCGTCAAGGGTCAAGGACTGTCCTGTGTAATAAGACGATCGGTCCGAAAATAGCCATGCCACTGCATCGGCGATCTCCTCCGGGCGTCCAATCCGGCCAATGGGATGCACCGCACTCATTTCGTCGAGCGCCTCTTGAGTGCCAAATACGTCGAGCAACATGTCAGTTCTAATCGCACCAGGACTCACTGCGTTAACCCGAATACCATATCTCCCGCATTCGATCGCGGCAGTCTTGGTCAAGCCGAGCACAGCGTGTTTGCTGGCCACGTAGGGTCCAGCGGTTGGAAATGCTAGCAGGCCGCCAACTGAGGCAGTATTGACGATTGAGCCCCCATGCCCTTGCGCCATCATCTGTTTGACCTCATCCTGAAGCAGCAGAAACAGGGCTTTTACATTCACAGCGAAGATGCGGTCAAAACTTTTCTCGGTCTGATCTGTGAGCAGCCGGTTTTCACCGGAGATCCCGGCATTGTTAAATACGTAGTCGAGCCGTCCGAAGGCTTCGAGAGCGAACGGTACGATACGCTTCACCTGCTCGGGTTGGCTGAGATCTGCCTGGATGAACGCCGCAGATCCGCTGTTGCGTTTGATGTCATTGACGAGCAGTCGCCCCTCGCTTTGCCGCCTTCCCGTGAGGACTACCTGAGCGCCTAGTTCAGCTACACGCCTTGCAGCAGCAGCGCCAATGCCACTGTTTCCACCGGTGATGAGTGCCACCTTTCCAGCAAATTCCAACTTGTTTCCCATTTTCTTGTCTAACACTCCTCGAACTTGTTTTTCATTTGGCGCCAAGTGACAGATGGGCATGTCGGGGCGGATGATTGTCGTCGACCAAGGCAAACTTCAATGCCGAATGGCCCTTCGTTCAACGATCCACCTCTGGCTTGATGGATATCGTCTGCAGCATCTGCAGCAATCGGAATAACACGCAGGAAGAAGATTTATTCCCACATCCAGGCTGGACACAAGGAACGCATCTTGCGAAGCGAGGTAATAGGGCGACGGAGCGACGCTCACAAGAACGAGGTGTAATTATTTAGGACTATTCCGGTATATCGCGGAATAAGCCGCTTGTGACGGTGTTCTGCTTCCAAGAGGCCGGCCCTGCTCTTCGCTCAAATGCGTGCTGGCCGGTCGTCACGGACGGTGTAACCATGTTTCTCGATGTACTTCTCATGCCAGCGACGCAGCCTCTTGGAAATATCAACCCCTCTCGAGATGTCGGGAATGGCCGAAAAACATCCGATAAAACTCAGTCTCCTTATGCCAAGCGATTGGGGATGGTTGCGTTGGTCCTCGCCGTTGCGTGTATGGCCCGAGACTCTATTGCCCAAACGGGGAAAGAGTCGATCGATGTGCCTCCGCACTCCAGGCTTCTGCTACGGGCCGTCGGAAGTGGAGATCAAGTTTACGGCTGCGTCAATGGCCGTTGGGCATTGGAGGCCCCGGATGCCAGGCTCCTCAATCAGGAGGGATCTGTCATTGGACGACACTTTGCAGGTCCTACGTGGCAGCTCAATGATGGTAGTTGGGTAAAGGGAAGGGCCGTCGCCAAACAGATTGCTTCCGATGCGACCGCGGTGCCGTGGTTGTTGCTTGAGTCGGTCGGCGGTGCAGGGAGGTTGGGGGCGGTACGATTTATCCAGCGTACTGGGACACACGGGGGAAATGCGCCTGACGGTAGTTGCAGCCAGAGCGCAATGCGCAGAGTTCCTTACACAGCGACATATTTTTTCTATGAAGCGGGGCAATGATCAAAAAAATGGCGCTCATAGCTACAAAGGACACGGCATCGGCAACGGCCTCCATCGGGAATGAGATTCAGAGTCGTCGAAGCTATTTATTCGCACGGGAATAAAAACAGTGCCGCCGTGTTCTTTCTTATAGGGAAGCCAGTGAGGCTCCTCTCCGCTCTTCGCGGAAACGACGTATGTCGGGTCTACAACTTAGATCAAAAACCTTCCGCTGCAGGAACGTCACTGGAAATCGGGTATCCCCCGTGCGGATCGAAACTCAAAGCATTTCACCTTCGCAGAGGAATTTATTCGCGAGCGCAATGGATCAAGTGGTATTTCGAGGACAAATAACTTCCCCAATTTGAATGGACTTCGCCTATGAGTCAGCTGCTGTTGTTTGTTTTGTTTCTCGTCGTTCGGGCCGCTTGTATCGCTGACCCGCCCCTCCAGAAACCTGCTTCAATTTCTCTCGCTAACCGACGAAAGGTTTTATGAAAATTCTTATCGCTTGTATACCGGCACCCGGACACCTCAATCCACTTCTGTCCATTGCCTCGCTCTTGGTGGAGTTCGGCCACGAGGTCGCCGTCCAGGTCAACGAAGAGCTGCGTCCCGCCGTCGAAGCCGCCGGCCATGGCTTTCTCTCAGAGATTCCCAACGCTCAAACCTCAGGAGGCTATTACTTCGAGACGCACCCCGAGCGTATGCAGAAGTCGCCCGGTATGGAGATGACCGGTTACGATCTCGTCCACTTCTTTGCCCGCAACATCGCCGCTCAGTCCGCCAGCCTCAAGATGGCGCTTTACGACTTCCAAGCCGATCTCATTCTCGCTGACTCCCTCTACTGGGGTACGCTCCCCATGCTCGTCGGCCCCCGCGACAAACGCCCGGCCATCGCGCACCTTGGGGTCACCGTCATCAATATCGGCAGCGGTAAGAACATTCCCATGCGTCCCGACGAGACTCCGGAGGAACGCGATGCAGAACTGCAACTCCGGGAGAGCTTGATACTTCAGCCCGCGCAGCAGGCAGTCAATGCCGCCCTCGCCAATCTTGGTTATCCCGCGCTTCCATGGCCCATTCTCGAAGCCATGACCACACTACCCGATCTCTATCTGCACCCTGGCATCGAGAGCTTCGAGTATCCTGACTTCAAGTCGAAGGTGCAATACATCGGCGCGTTGCCCATGCCGGCGGGCCAGCCCAAACTGCCCGAGTGGTGGCAGCAGATCGACCGCACCAAACGCCTTGTATTGGTCACGCAGGGCACCGTTGCCAACCGCGACTTCGGCCAGGTCATCGCCCCGGCGCTCGTCGCGCTCGGTGGCAGGGAAGACGTGACCATCATCGTTACCACGGGTGGGCAGCCAGTCGAGTCCATTCCTGTTGCCATCCCCTCCAACGCCCGCATCGCCTCGTTCCTGCCCTACGCGCAGATCATGCCGGAGATCGACCTCCTTATCACTAACGGTGGCTACGGCACTGTAAACATGGCGATCTCGCACGGCATTCCGATTATCTCCGCTGGCCTCACCGAAGATAAGGAAGAGGTATCCGCTCACGTCCAGTGGTCCGGCGCAGGGATCGATCTGCGCACCAACCAGGCGACCCCTGAGGCCATCAGGCACGCGGTCGACGAGATCTTCACGCAGCCTGGTTACCGTGAACGCGCTCAGCAACTCTCGCTCGAGTTCGCCAGCCACGACCTCGAAGCCGAACTGCTCAGCCTTATCGAGGAGTGCGTCCGCGACACCGTCAGCGCGTAACTCCACGCCAGACGCGCCCTCGTCGCTGCACAACTTCCCGTGCAGAGCGAGTCTCCATCTCTTGCCTCGAACCTAGAAAGGAAAGCATGATGTCTTCGACCTCCCTTGAGCTTCAGCCTCTCGAACTCCCGCGCTGCGATCTACTCCGTCCCCTCGGCGCTTTTGAAGAGCTCTTCTGCCTCTTCGACCAGAGCTTTCCCACTAATGGCGCACTTGCGGCCCAGATCACCGGCCACACAACCGTCGAGCAGTGGCACGATGCGCTCGACGCAGTACAGCGACGCCACCCACTGCTCTCTGCCTGCATCGACACCAACTTCAACCGCGTCCCTCACTTCCGTCGCGTCGCCGGCCAGCGTATCCCGCTCCGCGTGGTTAGATCGCCCAATGCCCGGTGGCAGCGGGAGATTGCCGAAGAAGTAAACGAACCATTCACTCCCGATCAGGCTCCTCTCTTCCGTGCTGTACTGCTCCATCAGGAGACGCACTGCACCTTCATCCTCTCCTCTCATCACGCTGTCTGCGACGGCTCCTCCCGTATCTTTCTCCTGCGTGATACGCTCCTCGCTCTCAACGGACATGTGCTCGAGGCTTTGCCACTGGCGCCTTCTCGCGAAACTCTCTTCGGGGCTCAACAGCGTATCTCCACCGAACCCGGCCTGCCATCCTTCGCCGCTCAGCGCCCTCTCCTACCGCATGTGGAAGGAATTAAGCTCGCGCCAGAACAGACCACCGCACTCCAGCGCCGTGCTCGCGAGGAAGGCGTCACCATCCACGCCGCCATCTCCGTCGCGCTTGCTATCGCGGGCAGAGCCGTCGATGAAAGCTGGCGCAATAACCCGGTACGCATCATGTCGCCGGCTGAGATCCGCGACATGCTCGGCCTCAAAGATCAATGTATGGTCTCCTTCGGCGGCGGTGAGATCTCCATCGCGCCAAGCGCCTCGATGACCTTCTGGGAACTCGCACGGTTCGCGAAAGATGGCCTCTCTGCCGTCAAGAGCAGAGAGAATATATCCAGGATGATCGATCTCCAATCCAGAGCCGTTTCCTCCAACCTCACCGTCGAACAGGCGTTTCAACTCAAACGAAATGCGTTCAACGCACAGGTCATGTTCTCCAACCTCGGACGTCTACCATTCGACAGCAATTTCGGACCGCTAAAACTTGAGACCCTCTGGGCACCGTGTGCACTCCGTGGCGTCGAAGGAGAGCAGACCCTTGGAGCAGTCAGCGTCAACGGCTCGCTGCACCTTACGCACACCAGCCCCGCGCCAATCCCCGGCCTGCTAGCTGGCCTGGAAGAGGTACTCCGCAAAGCCTGCGTAGTCTAACCCGATTCCCAAACATGACATCGGTAGTAGATCAAGCCGTTACGTCTGCCTAGGATGCGATATATCTATGCAATCAATGACGATTGACCATCTATGATGCGGACCCCGAATTTCCAGGAACGACCCATCCTCGACGGACTATTTCCAACGAAGAGAGAGAGTGAGAGACGTATCAGTGCACCTTTTAATGAAGCTATCCGGCGTATCGTGGCATCTGCAATTATTAGCAATTAATCCCGGCTTCTTGATTTGCGGAGAGCAGAGAGTGGAATGTCGAACGGTATCGTGCAGGATAGAAGGTCTGTGAAACACCTTTGTCGCGAAGAAATGAAGATGTGATCAACACCGCCTTCGAGCACACGGAGCGCGGTCACCGTTTCACCTCCCCTCTCTGTTAAAGCGAGTCTCGCGAATACATCCATTTACCGCCTCTGGCCCAGCAAATTATGTTCCTGGCCCATCTCCGAACTAGTTCTTAGAGGGCTCAGCAAACTGAGATGGGCGCACTCGAGGAAATACAGAAATTGTGTATGACGCTGACGAACAGTTCCTCCGGATGGGAATAGATTCTGCGGTTTGGTGTTTAGTAGAGAGTGAACAAATATGTCATGGAATCACGACGGTATAGACCAGGCCGACACAGCCGGCATCGAGCATCTCGACGGGCTGTACAGCTACGCGCGGGTCTTGACCCGCAATCACGCAGAAGCAGAGGATCTGGTACAGGAAACATACGTTCGCGCCATGCAGGCAATGGGGAGACTACGAGCGGATAGCAACATGAAGAGCTGGCTTTTCACTATCTTGAGAAACGTCTGGTTTAACAAGTTGAGGAAATGGCGAAATGGTCCGCAAATGGTCGAGATCGAAGTTGAGGATGGCGTCTCCAACGGCATCGTAGAGCCTTCCAAAAATGCCTACGATCTTTACGTTAGCAAGTTGGAGACCGCGCAAGTGCGAGCGGCGATTCAGGAGCTGCCAGTAGAATTTCGCGAGATTATCCTACTGCGGGAATATGAAGATCTCTCTTATCTGGAGATTGCGAGTGTATTGGACTGTCCGGTCGGAACAGTGATGTCGCGTTTAGGGAGAGCGCGCGCAAAGCTTCGTACCTTGCTTTCAGAAACGCTGAAAGGGTCTGATTCGCCGCCACTGAGAGGTGCAAAATGACGGGTTGCAATGATTACGGCGCTAACGTTCAGCTCTTCCATGACAGGGAATTGAGCGGTCGGGAGCTTGAAGAGTTTCGAGCTCATCTAGAAGAATGCGAAAACTGCAGGGCAGAGCTTGAAGCGGTAGAGGAGTTGTCCCATCTCCTCCATCGGTCTCGGCCGCTGTACAGTGCTTCGGACGATCTGCGCAGGCGGGTTATGCAAATGAAGGAACTGCTCCCTGCTTCAGCACCTAACGCATCTCCCCGCCTCCGAAAGCGTGTCTTGAAGCTTTTAGCGCATCCATTGCAACCTGCCGGGCGTAGCGTTCTCCGTTGGCCGATGTTGGTGGCTGCAATTCTTCTCATTGTTGCAGGACTTCTGCCAATACCAGGCATTCTGCGGCAGGCGAGCGCTAACAGTTACATCGAAGCGGCAGTTGCGGCCCACCGCAGTTCTCTGAACGGCAGTCTCCCACTTGAGATCAAGTCCGAATCGCCCAACTCAGTCACCGCATGGTTTGCGGGTAAAGTGCCTTTCAACTTTCGGCTTCCCGAGGCCGCGGAGGAAGTGGGACACGAGCAGGTCTACCGGCTAACCGGAGGACGCCTGGTCAACTACAAAGACGGATATGCTGCGCTGGTTTCTTATCAGATGCAGCAGCAAAGGATCAGCCTTCTGGTTTCCTCAAGCAAATCTGCCACAGCTGCCGGGGGGAAGAAGTCCATTCCGGTGGAATAGTTTTCCACTACAGCAAGCAGATGGGCTTTGCTGTCATTACCTGGAGCACTCACGGGCTCACGTACGCTCTTGTGTCGTCTTTACCTGGCTCTGGACGGCAGTCCTGCATGGTGTGCCACCAAAATATGGCGAGTGGCGATCACTTTTAGCGCGCATTATTGTGTCGTTCGAGGGCTACCGGCGCTATGTATGGGAGTACCATCTGCTGGAGTATATCCAGGCTGGGTCAAAACCGCTCTTGGCTCGGACGCGGCGCGCCTTTTCGTGCACGAGAGCATCTATCGAGTTCTACGGAAGCACTGATATCGTGTGCTCAACGTCAGAAACTCGGCGATGGGTTTGATCCCGAGACCACCCCGGCCCCTAACACACCCCTTGGCCAGCGGGGACATAGGTCTCGAAAATCCATGTGGTCTCGAATTGCGCCATGCTATATCGGTAAACGCAGTAAGACCTGCAGCCTTTATGTGAAGGCTTTGCCGGCATGAATTAATGGCCACCCCACTGGCTATGGCTCGCGAAAGCGGTAACCGATGTAGCTGTCAGTCAGAATGTAAATTGGGTTGGCAGCGTCGTCTTCGAGTTTCTTGCGGATCTGACCGATCAGAACCCGAAGGTAGGCGCGTTCGTTTCCAAAGCCAGAACCTCGCAGAGCACAGAGCAGTCGAGCATACGTAATCGGCCTGCCAGCATGCGTCATCAGAAGCTGCACAGCATCAAATTCGCGCGGCGTCAGGTGTATCTCGACCCCAGCCCGTTCGACGCGCCGCCGGACCGGATCGAGCATGATGGCGCCGTTCGAGATAGGCATCTCGGCGGGAGTTTCCGGGGCGCGAAATCGTCGAACAGCAGCACGGATTCTGGCCGTTAGCTCACGTGTCTGAAACGGCTTGGTCACGTAGTCGTCGGCACCAGCCTCCAATGCCTCGACTTTGTCATCTTCACTGTCGCGGACCGTGAGCATAAGAATCGGCAGTTTTGTGTAGATGCGCCTGATGCGCCGGCAGGTTTCTATCCCTCCGATTCCAGGCATATTAATATCGAGCAGGACTGCCTCATAGTCAACCATGCGGAGCCGGACGAGGCTATCCTCTCCGTTGCTGGCCTCACCTACATCGAATCCTAGGAGATCAAGGGTCGTGCGCAAACTGCGCCGCAACGGGGAGTCATCTTCTACAATCAGCAATCGTCCTTGTGAGTCGTCCATATGTCAGGCTTCCTTGTGTATGCGTGGCAGCGCGAAAAAGAACGTTGTACTTGCCTCCAAATCGCTCTCAACCCACACTCTGCCGGTGTGAGCTTCAGCAATTCGTTTGGCCACTGAGAGGCCGATGCCGGTTCCAGGAGCTTTATGTTGAGAGCCGGGAGACCGATAGAAGCGCTGAAAGATCCGTAATCTTTCTTCAGGTGCAATGTAAGAACCCTCATTTTGTATGTTGAACACGACCTCTGCATCGTTCGATGTGACGCGCAGCGTGATTGGCGAACTGGGGCTTGCATATTTCGAAGCATTATCGAGCAGCTGTAAAAGAGCCATCTCCAGCAAACGGCGATCCGCCCATACGTAGTTATCTGAGGTCTCGTCAACCACGCGCAAAGGATGGTCCGTCAAAGTATCAGCGGCCTCCGCTCGACAGAACTGGAACAATCGATCCAGGCCAATCCTTTCGTGATCTACCTCAAGTTGGCACTGGTCCAAATCTGCAGTCCGGAGTACCAGATTGGTCAGCTTGGCCAGACGCGTCGCTTGTTGATCGATCAGTGACACGAGTTCTTTCGCTGGATATTCAAGACGGCTGATTTCCAGCAATCCCGAGCTTGCACTTTGGATAGTTGCCAGGGGCGTTTTGAAGGCGTGGGCCAGTCCATCGAGAACAGTGGACCGGAGTTGTTCGCTCCGTTTCGCAGCCTCCGCATTACTCTCCGCGGCAAAAGAATGCGCTCTCTCCAGGGCCATGGCCGAAAGGGAAGCGATCGCGTCCATAGAACGAGCATCCAGGCTGCCGTGGGGAGCATGACCTGCAATGCAGATCGAGCCGACAGGTCTTGTTCCTAGTCTCAAGACACGCTTGAATTTGCAAGCTACCAGATCGTTCTCAGAAAGCTCATGAAAATAAGTTGCGCGAACTTCATCGTCAGGGATGGCACCTTCTCCCGCCTTGTCCATTCGTACCTCGCGTGCGTCCCAAAGGGACACGGCATCAACTTGAAAAGTGTCAGCAATCAACCTTGTCAGTTGCGCACCCACTTCGTCGCGCCGGTCCAGCATGAGGATGTCGCGGCTTGTCAAATAGAGCTTCTCCAGTCTCATCCGTTCGCTCTCGGTCTGAATTGCTTTTCTTTTAATGCGGTCCGCGAAGTGACCCGCCGTCAAAGCGACCGTCGCAAATATTCCTGATGAGATCCAGTCCTGCGGGTCCCGCTCGTAAAGAGAGAAGATCGGCGCCATGTAGAAATAGTCCAGGCATGCGACGGCCAATAGGGAGGCGACCACCGCTTCAGGAAACCCCCATCGGAACGCGATGAGCATCACGAGAACCATTTCGGTGAGGCCCGCGGTCAATGCTTTGCCGTGGCTCAGATAGATGGTGCCTGTGAGTAGTGGAACAACGGGAACGATGGCGACGATTTGCAGCAGGCGCCTGGTCACATGCGAGTACTTCATCTCTAAACATTAGGATACTGCTGATTTATCGATGATTCGCCTCGGCACTCTATCTGGAATCAAGAAAGTTGTAAGCAAACCATAAATGTTTTGTACGTAGTTAGGCCCCAGTTATCGGAAGTGATCTTTCATGAGACATGGCAGCCGTTGTGCTGACAGATTGGAGAACAACCATGGCCTCTCACGGAGGAACCATACGTCCCGCTTCACCCTTAGCTTCACCTATTTCGGAGACCTTGCTTTCGCTTGAGCATCAAACTGCCGCATCGTTTCAGAAAAACAGTGAATTCTTTTTTCACATCGTTCGCAAACTTTCCGGAGCCGTTATCTTTCCGGTGCGATTGCTGTCTTATTTGTGCTGTTCTCCTTGAGCGGCCTTCGCCTCGACGCGCAATCTACGTTTGGAAGCATTCGCGGAACGGTCGAGGATAGCTCAGGCGCTGCTATCCCGGATACGCAGATTACGCTGCACAGCATCGACGAAAATACCGACCGCACGGTGACGTCGGATGCAACAGGTAGCTATGGTTTTGAAAACGTACTAGCGAACAGGTACAGCATCCGGGCGCGGCACGACGGATTCGCCGAGACTGTGGTTGGTGGAATCACCCTGGCAGCCAGGCAGGATCTCCGGTACACCGTCCAGATGAAAATCTCCGAACAGGCGACCACCGTAGAGGTGACCTCTTCTGCGAATCAGATCAACACAGAGAATGGCGTTATCGGAGACTCGAAGGGAACGGGCGATATCGGCCAATTGCCGCTTAATTTTCGTGCTTCGACCACCAGCCCCCTTGCTGCACTGGCCACTTCTTCAAACGTGCAACAGGATAGTCAGGGAAATATCGCCATTGGCGGCGCAACCTCAAATATGATCGGCTTCTCGGTCGACGGCATCTCAACGACGAATGTCTTCAACAGCGCCGCTGGTGCGAATCCGTATCCTTCTCCCGAGGGAATCGCGGAACTGAAAGTTACAGCATTCAACAACAATGCTGAGTTTGCGCAGGTCGGTGATGTCACATTCACGACCAGGGGCGGAACGAACAACTTTCATGGAAGCCTCTTCGAATATCTTCAGAACGATGCACTCGATGCTCGCGTGTTGAACTTTGCGGAGAAGGCGCCGAAACATTTCAATACATTTGGCGGCAGCATCGGTGGTCCGGTAGTTATTCCGCATCTCTATAACGGCCACGACAAAACATTCTTCTTCCTTGACTACGAGGGTAATAGGAGACGGACATCGCAAGCAGAGCAATACACGGTACCGACTCCACTCGAAAGAACTGGAAACTTAGGTGAGCTTGCGTCCACTCTTCCAAACGGGGTTTTGACTAACCCGTCCACTGGACAGCCGTACCAGAACTTCACCATTCCGAATATCAGCCCATTCGCAACGGCGCTGCTCAATAAGTATTACCCGCTTCCGAACGCCACTCTCAGCGGCGGCGCCAACTACCAGACACTGGTTCCGATTCCATCGAATACAGATGGGTTTGACGCTCGTCTTGACCAGGTTCTTACGTCGAAGCAGCAGGTATATGCGCGCTTCAACCGAAAGAATCTTACTGTCAACGTTGTAAATCCGCTATTGCCAAACGATGTGGATAGCGAACATGATCGTAGCTTCCTCATCTCCCACAACTATGTGATCAGCGGTCGATTTCTGAATGAGTTTCGCTATGGCTTCACGGACACGATTCTATCCCCGAACTTCGGAATTGAAGGTGCGGCAGCTCTTCAAAGCCTGAATCTTCAGGTGGGTGGTGCCCAGGGCGTAAACGTTTCCAACCATCCGACAGATCAGGGATTCCCCAGCATCGTCTTCTCCGACGGAACTAATTTCACTCCAATCGGCAGAGACCACGTCGGACCCACTCAGTCTACGACCAAACAAATTGCGGACAATTTCACTTACAGCCGTGGCAGGCACACCATTCGTGCCGGTGTGGATGTTCGTTGGGTGCGCTTCGCTGTGCCTGAGATCGAGACGCCCTCTGATGATTATGGTCTATTCACCTTCAATCAAAAGACGTTTACCGGAAGCTCCTTTGGTGATCTTCTGCTTGGCGCTCCCAACACCACCTACTTCGCAGTAACTGGGCCGAGAGATGATGCAGGCGGCGCTCAGACGGGCATCTATGGGCAGGATCAGTGGCAGGTGAATGATCGCTTGACGCTTAGCTTCGGCCTGCGGTGGGAATTGCTTCCTCCCTTTGTCGACAAGAATGGTATCCAGGCCAACTTCGATCCCAACTACAAGGGGAAGGGCGCGAACGGTCAGGGTGCGGTCGTCGTCAATAACATCTTGCTGAACGGGCTTAAGCCGGCTCCCGACTTTCTGGCTTCGTTCAACGCCTGTGGTTTGGCCGGTATCAATCCCAACTACAACGCGACTACTTGTACTCCTGTGGTGACCAATGGGCAGGACGGGGTGTCGACAGGGCTTCGGCAGACTTATCTCCGTAACTTCGACCCGCGTGTGAGCCTTGCTTATCGTCCATTCAAGGACAATAAGACGGTAGTTCGCGCCGGCTTCGGGATATTCACTGTGACTGCTCTGGGGCAGCTCCAAAACAATAATGAGAGCAACCCGCAGGCTGCAGTGAACACCTGGCAAAACAACAACAACGGCGTGCCGCTCTTCACCCTTCCCCAGGTCACGCCACCGGGCGCAGGGCTGCAGTTTGGCGGCGGAACACTCGAGCAGGCTACGAATCCCCGCTATCGCGATGCACAGTCTGCACAGTGGAACCTCACGGTGGAACGGGAGATTACCTCCAACACCTCGGTGCGTGTCAGTTACGTGGGCATGAACTCCTACCGGCTCAACGTTTCGGAGAACCTGAATCAGACCAGACCCAGCACCACAACCTATAACCCCGCCAACGCTCCATTCCAGAATTGGGGAGTCATCTTCTCGACGAATAACCTTGGCGGCCAGAACTACCAGGGGCTTGAGTTGGAAGCTACTCACCGAATGGGAAGGGGGCTGTCTTATCAGGCCAACTACGCCTGGACCCACAATATCAGCGACGCTCAGGGCGATGCTCCTACCGCGTTCCAGGGCGAGACTCGCTATGGTCTTGCGGATCTCAATCGCTTCGACATCAGTGCAAACCGTGGCAATGTTGTCGGAACGCGGCGTCAGCGTCTTCTTGTAGTAGGGACCCACGAGCTGCCATTCGGCAAGGGACGACAGTGGTTGAACTCTTCACCCGTTGTCGGCGGCATCCTCGGCGGTTGGAATCTCAACACAATCACGCTGCTGCAAACAGGGCCGTACCTGACTCCAACCGACAGCATTTCCGCTGACCAGACCAACACCGATCCGGCAGGAGATGGATCGATTGTCCGCCCTGATAGGGTCGGCAATCCAATTCCCGCCAATCGGTCTGCGAGTAATTATTTCAACTTCAGTGCGTTTGCCCACACGCCGCTCAATGCGGGACGGGTTGGCAACGCTGGTGTCGGTACTCTCGAGGCGCCCGGAACGATCGCAGTCAGCGCTGGCCTGGCCAAGCTGATCGCTGTCAGAGACAACTGGCGTCTGCGCTTCGAATCGACGTTTACCAATGTGCTGAACCGCACGAACTATGCCCCCCACCGACGAACATAAGCAACGGAACGTCCTTTGGCGTGCTCGGTGTTAATGGTCCTCAGACGGCGGAAAACGCTGGTAACCGTACGGGTCAGATCGCACTGCGGGTTGAATTCTAGTTATCGATTGGAGGCAAAGCCAGTCGTCATCGGGCAGGGCGGAGCATCACGATACTCCGCCCTGCCTGAGGCCGCCCCTCCCAAAAGTGGAGTTCGCATTCTGGATGGATCGAACTGCCCAAATCAATCGAGGTAAACCGTGGTTTTGTTATGGAAGGGAGTATGCCGGATATATTTTACCGGTTTTGAAGACGCCCCTTTGTTTTGGTCGGTTGATAACGGAGACAGGGGCACGAAGATCAAATGTCAGCGCGTAGTGATGGCAGGAAGCTTTGAGACCGTTGTGGTGCCTGAGCAACAAGCGCAGCCGCGTGCCTGGCTTTCCTTTAAGAGGGCGAACGTCTACAAGCAAAACGACGGAGTTGTTGTGGTGATCGACTGGACACCGGCGGCTTTGCGTAATCGGGAACTGCATGGAGCATTTGCAGGAGAACTCTAGATGACAACGACAGGCCTTATATGAAGCATGTTTGAACGTCGAAGCGCTTTCGGGCAACTCGGAAGTTGAGTCTTGGTTGGTGATAAGGGGCTTTGCACTCATCTGAACCGGTTATCGAGAGAAGCACGTGGGCGGAACCCGCACGGTAGCAAATAGCACCGATTGTGCCAGTTTTTCGGACTAATCCGACTTCTAAGCCCTTTACTGCTAATAAAATACGTGTGGAGCGGACATACGGTGTGGGTGTGGGTTCTAAAAACCGGCCCTAACGGTGGCCCTCTCGTCCGCCCAATTCTTCGGCACGTCTTCCGATTCTCTTGAGCACCTCTTCCATCTGGCGCTGCTCCTCGGGCGAGACATCCTGAAATGCACGTTTGATGAGAACTGCGTGTTGGCGGAAGATCGGAGCGAATACTCGGCGTCCCTTCTCCGTAAGCGAAACCGTGCGAACGCGGCGATCGCTCTCGCTCTCCACACGACTGACCAACCCCTTCTTGTACAGTCGATCGACTGCTACGCTGACGGATCCGGGGTTGAGGTCTACCTCCGGGCCAAGGGCGTTGACGGGCATTGGCCCTTTGTCCAGTAGAACGTCAAGGACCCGGAAATCCGAGTCCCCCAAGCCCTGCTCGAGGATGGGAGGGAGAGCCAGGTAACGGATCGCCCGTAAAGCCTTCAACATCATGGACCAGGTGTGAACCGCTTCCGGCGTTTTTCTGCGTTGCATAAAAATGAATCCCTTCTCAGTATAGTCGACATCATATATATCGACATCGATAGAAACGACATCGATAGTGACGCCTTTGAAGAGCGCAAATCGATGGCGACTTTACTTCGTATCAGATTCAGAAGCGACAGGTGACCGCGGAAGGAGCTGGGCTATGTCGGACAAAATTCATGAACTGCTAAACCGCAACCTCCAGGAGGTTTTCGGTGAAGGCGACGCCGCCCGCCGTCGTGCGGCAATCGAGGAGCTCTACACCGATGACTGCGTCCTCTATGTGCCTCCCGGCGTTTTCGTCGGGCACAACGCATTGGACAAGTTCGCGGGCGACCTGCGTGCGACTCACCCTCACTTCGTGTACTCGCCTCACGGCGAACCGCAGGCGCTCCATAACGCCGGCCGTCTGGCGTGGGGATCTGGTCCGCGTGGCGAGAAGCCCGACTACGCCGGCCTGGACGTGATCATCGTGCGCGACGACAAGATCGCTGCGCTCTATGTGTTCCTCGATTCGGTGCCATCATGACACAGCGGAGTGTTCTCGCTGGGCTCGACCAGGTCGGACAGCTAGAGCATTCCTCAATTTCAAACAAGGAGCAGAAGATGTCTACGATATCAGACACGGTAGCGATTCCGGCCGACGACCCACGACGGAATCTAGTGGTTGCCAACTCCGATAACAGCAATGCCCTGCATCTCGCACTCGCTGGCGACACCTACACGATCCTGCTGTCCGGAATGGATACTGCAGGGCGATTCACTTTGATCGATATGCATGTTCCTCCCGGAGGCGGCCCTCCCCCGCACCGCCATGATTTCGAGGAAACCTTTATTCTTCTCGACGGTGAACTGCAAGCGACCTTCCGAGGAGAGAAGCGTGTTGTTCGCGCTGGAGAAACGATCCATATTCCAGCGAACGCTCCACATCAATTCCATAACTCCTCGTCGGAGCCGGTGAGGATGCTTTGCATCTGCTCGCCGGCAGGGCAGGAGGAGTTCTTCAAAGAGTTGGGAACCGTGGTTGCAACGCGTACCACTCCGCCTCCCAAGGTTGATGCAGCGCAGGAAGCAACGTTAATCAAGAAAGTGATGGAACTAGCTCCGAAGTACCGAACCGAGCTACTCAAAGAGGCAAAGTAGGCCGTTTCGAGGGGAAGCACCGGCCTGAAATCGACCAGTGCTCGCCCAGGTGCCCAAGGGACTAAAGTATGTACCCGACGAATCGGCTTGCTTAGATGTTGGTGTTATCTTTCGTTGTGAGAAGTGGGTTGTCATACAAAAGGTAGTCGATAAGAGGACTCCAGAAGGCAATCCGCCTTTATTTCACCGCACCGTTTCTTTCAGACGATGCATCTTCTCCATGCAGGTGGCTGCCAATGCCGTCCAACCCGTCTGATGACTCGCTCCGGTACCTCGACCGCTGTCACCACAGAAGTATTCACTGAAGAGCACGAGGTTTTTCCAGTGTGGGTCATCAATGTAACGTTGTTCGTTGCCATGGGATGGGCGACGACCGTCGGCATCACGCAAAAAGAGGCCGACCAGCCTGCGCGCTATCTCTTCCTGGACTTCCTGCAGCGTGAGCATTTTCCCGCTTCCAGTGGGACACTCCACTGTGAAGTCGTCGCCATAGACAGCGTGATAAGACGACAGGGAATTCAAGAGCAAGATGTTCATGGGGAACCAGACGGGTCCGCGCCAGTTACTGTTTCCGCCGAACATGCCACTGTCTCCTTCTCCCGGAACATACTTGACTACCAGAGTCTTTCCGGCTAATTCGACCTGATACGGATTGCCTTCATGGTATCTGGAAAGGCCCCGGACGCCATGGTCTGAGAGAAATGCAGTTTCATCGAGAAGCCGTGTGAAGATCCGTAAAAGACGTTCCTTGGGAACAAGAGCAATAAATTTAGAGCCAGCGAGTAATGGATCCGAGGTCTCTACGTCGGAAACATGTTTCGCAAGTTCAGGCTTGTTTGCAAGAAACCATTGCATCCGCTTGCGAAACCCCGGTAGCCGATCAACATCTTCTTTGTGAAGGATGCAGATGGCATACAGAGGAACGATGCCAACGATCGAGTGGACCTTGAGCGCCCTCGGCGGCTGATTCGCCGTAGTTAATTGGTCGAAGTAGAAGCCCTCCTCTTCGTTCCACAGGCCGGTTCCGCCAAGTCCATTGATGGCATCGATGATGGCAATATAGTGCTCAAAAAATTTGCTGGCGATGTCTTCGTACGCAGGGCGAGTCTGTGCGAGTTCGAGTGCGATGAGCAGCATAGATGAGCAGTAAAGTCCCATCCATGCCGTGCCGTCTGCCTGATTGAGGCTGGTTCCATCGGGCATCTTGATCGAACGATCGAAAACCCCGATGTTATCCAATCCGAGAAATCCGCCGCCAAAGAGATTGTGACCCTTCTGATCGTTACGATTGACCCACCAGGTAAAGTTCAACAGCAACTTCTGGAAGGCACGTTCCAAAAACTCAATGTCCTTCACTCCTTCATTCCGCCGAGCGTCTATCAAGTAAACGTGCATTACGGCCCATGCATGTACAGGCGGATTGACGTCTCCAAAAGCAAACTCGTAAGCGGGCATCTGACCGTTCGGATGCATGTACCACTCACGCAAAAGGACAAGAAGCTGGTTTTTTGCGAAAACTGGATCGATCTCCGCCATGGGAATCATATGGAATGCAGTGTCCCATGCAGCGAACCATGGATACTCCCACTTGTCTGGCATAGAGAGGATGTCGCGGCAGTATAGATGCCGCCAATCAGCATTCTTGCCCATGAGGCGTTCTTTTGGAGGAGCCGGCTGAGCAGGGTCTCCTTCAAGCCAGCGCTCTGAGATGTAGTAATAGAACTGCTTCGTCCAGAGCAGTCCCGCGTAGGCCTGGCGCGAGACGTTGCGTTCATCATCGGTAAAGCTCTCCGGAATACGCTCTGCGTAAAATGCGTCCGCTTCTCTCTGACGCGCGGCGAAAACTTCATCGAACGCTAACTGGTTGATATAGGACGGCTCTTCGTTGTCTTCACGAACTAGCCGTAGCCGCAGCACAGAAGAGTCCCCCGCACCCAGCCGCAGACGATATACGAATGCCGACTTTGTACCTTTCAATTCTTTATTGACGGCCTCCATCTCTCCTCCGACCAAATACCGATCGAAGCCGTCTTTCGAATATCGGGGTGAGCCCTGATAATTCGAAACAAGTCGATGAAAGTTGGTGTCATTTTCCGTAAAGATGACCTCTTCCATCTTTGGTCCAGATCCATCAATCGCACAAAAGCGAAATCTACCAAGTATCTTGTGATTCGCAATCACGATACGGTCGCTCCCCTCCTGCATGCGCATCCAAGGGCGTGTCTCTTCGCCCGGTTCCAAGTTGCGCCATGACCAGTTATTTCGAAAGGTAAGGGTGGGTGCGATAGTAAGGTCAGCCGCAGCGGGGCCGCGGTTCGAAATTGTCAGTTTGATAAATGTATCTTCGGGGCCGGCCTTCGCATACTCCACTTGTATGTCGAAGTAGCGTTCCTGATCGAAGATGCCTGTATCCAAAAGCTCGTACTCCGGCTGATCATATCCGCGCTTGCGATTGGTCTCGACGAGGTCATCGTAAGGAAAAGCCCGTTGAGGATATTTATATAGACCCTTGCAGTAGGAGTGCGTTGGTGTGGCGTCAAGATAGTAATATTGCTCCTTGACGTCCTCGCCGTGGTTACCCTCAGGATTTCCCAGGCCGAAGAGACGTTCCTTCAGGATGGGGTCGTTTCCGTTCCATAGCGACGTGGCAAAGCATAGCCGACACTCACGATCGGTCCAACCGAGGATTCCATCTTCGCCCCACCGATAGGCACGATATCTCGCCATGTCATGAGTAAAGTTCCATGCATTTCCATCGGGCGAATAGTCCTCCCGGACGGTGCCCCATTGCCGCTCTGGAAGATAGGTTCCCCAACGCTGCCAGTTCTCCTCGCGAGAATTGGATTTCGCAAGTCTCGCATCTTCTGTCGTGCCCGGTAATTGACTGAATGCTCGCTGCTGTTTTGACGTCGCACTATCAGTCATGATCTTCACACCGTTTCGCTTGAAGTCTGAATGCTGAAAAATAAACGATTCTGAATTTTGCGGTACTTCATCAAAGCAGGCTATCTAATAATCCAAAGGCTGTGCCCAGCTACTCATAATGTAGCGCACAACGCTTCCCATGCCAGTTGCTCATCTTACTCCTGATACAAAAATTCCAGCACTCGGGCGCGGTGTCGCCTCCAGTCGCGAAATGCGGCGGGTGGGATAGAAGAGTCGGCGATTGGGACCAGATCAGGGAATGCCGATCCGAGGTGACCCACAAAGGAATGCAGAGAGATGTCGATGCATCCCCAGTCAATTCTGGGCCTTCCTCTGACTTGCAACCCGCCCTGCGTCGTTCCGTCCCAGGGCACCTCGCCACTATTGTTGACAGCGCGGATATCCACGAATGGCAAAGGTACACCTTGCCCGGCACCGAAGCTGGGCCATTTCCAGGAACTCTCGACTGTTCCGGATCGGCGAATATATTCACTGTCGTTGCTTCTTACGCGTGAAATAGGTGCCCTCAAAGGAAGAGCGGGCCGCATTGAATGCAGCCCGCTCCCAACTGCAGGCCTGGGTCTAGGGATTGCAACTACCCGGATGAGAGTCATCGGGATCGGTGCAGAGCGGGCCCAACTGTGTTTTCTGATCCGGCACACTGATCATCGCGAAGGGGCCAGCCTTGTGTTCGCCGTTGAACGGAGTGAACTTGGTGGGGTCGTTGGCGGGGAAACCACAGGCGGCAGCGTCTTGAGGATTGTTGAACCAGAACCCTACGTGGAAGGTGTTCGTAGGTGGAAGCGATGCATCCGGATCGAAGCCGAAGATCTGATCGAGCAGGATTGTCTTGATGCGAACATGGCCGTCGTCGCTGTGATTTCCGATCTGAATGTCCGACTGATACCACGCGAGGCCGAAGCTGCCCTTGAAGTTCGGATCGGGCAATTTATCCGACAGGAACGGACTACGTTGTACCGTGAAGAGGTCGAAGGCAAGGCCCGGCTTGAATCCATCGAGGTCCAGAATCATAGTGTCATTGAGTTTGCCGCGAATCACCGTAGCCCGGGCCTTGGGCTCTTCATACGAGGACTTGCGAAGGCAATCGACAAACTTTGGATTTGCCACCAGATCAAAACTGATTTCATCTTTCTTGTCCTGTGCGGAAGCTGCGATCGGAGCGACAACTGCCCCCATGACGGTCGCCAAAGCAAAGATGATCGTGCCCGACTCCAGATACCTGCAGCACTGCGCGAACTTGTCGTTTTTCATTGCATCTTCTCCATTTCATTTAGAATTAGACCGAACCACGAGGCTCGACCGGTTCGCCCTCTTTGATGGGAGGGGGATGATTGAACGCGGGTCGTGGTAGACGGAGATCCACTGGCAACGAGGAAGTTGTGATCGACCACTTCCAGACTTTCGCCGCCCGGGCCCTGCAACGCGACCAGCAATGTGATCACACTACGGAATCGGGGTTCGCGCGTCCCTAAGGTTCATCAAGAGTTTTGCAAGGAATTTCCAAAGGATATGCAAATCCAGCTAAGGCCTTTGGAGGTCAATCACTTGTACCAATTCTGCACATTCCGCTTCGACCCCGAAAATCACTTGCTGGAGAGTGAAGGGAATCCTATTTCGCTTACTCCGAAGGCGTTTGAAGTTCTTTTGGTGCTGGTGCAGAACGGCAGTCGCCTAACAACCAAAGAAGAACTCATGCGTAAGGTCTGGCCCGACAGCTTTGTGGAAGAGGCCAACCTGACGGTCAACATATCTGCACTCCGCAGGCATCTGGGTGAAACCCCGAGTGGTCAACAATATATAGAGACCGTGCCGAAAAAGGGCTACCGCTTTGCGGTGCCGGTGTCGCAACTGTCGGTGAACAATCACGCAGACTGCCCGCCGCTCGTTCCCGCGGCCAACCCACTACACGTGGCTTCGGTTCCGCGTACAGATCCTTTCGCCGGGAACCTGCCGATATCCGGCAACGCCCGCGAAGATCGGAGACGGTTTCGCTCAACCGTCATGATGCTAGGCCTGATAGCAATTTTTGTGTTGGCCGCGCTGGGCTATCGGGCTTATCGGAACAAGTCCAATCCTCGACAACTCTCGCAGGTCCCCCGCCGTCTTGCGGTCCTTCCATTCCAAAACCTGCAGGAAAATGTAAATACGGACTATCTTGGATTCTCACTCGCCGACGCCATCATCACAAAACTCGGTTACGTCAGTGAACTCACGGTTCGTCCTTCCTATGCTGTTCAGAAATATAGGTCTCAGACGATCGACATTGCGAAAGTGGCCGCGGAGCTGAATGTGGATACGCTGCTCACCGGAACTTTTCTCCGCGAAGGTGACGATCTTCGAATTGCGTGTCAATTGATCGATGTCAAGACGGAGAACCTTCTTTGGAAGGGAGCGCTCGATCTCAAATACGACAAACTTCTCTCAGTTCAGGACCAGGTGGCCCAGCAGATCATTCGAGGACTGGAAGTGACGCTTTCCGCCTCCGAAGCCGGGCGATTGAAGGCCGATGAAACTGTTAGTCCGCTTGCCTACGAATATTACTTGCGCGGAGTTGACCTCTACTCGAAAGGCGACTTCCCCATGGCCATCAAGATGTTGGAGAAGTCGACCCAGCTCGCGCAGCAATTCGCCCTTGCCTGGGCCCATCTCGGCAGGTCTTATACCGCGAATGCTTCGTTTCAGTTTGGCGGCGCGGAGCACTACCGCAAGGCTGAGGCGGCCTTTGCGAAAGCCCTTTCTCTGCAACCCGATGAGATCGATGCTCGGATCTACTTGGCCAACATGTACACCGACACGGGCAGAGTGGAAAAGGCCGTTCCACTCTTGCGCGAAGCTCTCAAAACAAATCCAAATCAGGCGGAGATTCACTGGGAATTAGGCTATGCCTATCGGTTCGCAGGCATGTTGTCCGAATCTGTCTCCGAGTGTGAACGGGCCAGGCAACTCGACCCGGGCGTGAAGCTCAACAGCTCCACTCCGAATGGCTATCTCTATCTCGGACAATACGACCAGTTTCTACAAAGTCTTCCCAAGACCGAGGATGCGGCTCTCATTGTTTTCTACCGTGGTCTCGGCGAGTACTACAAGAAGAACCTGGAGCAGGCAAAAGCGAATTTCGATCATGCGTTTGAGCTTGATCACACTCTACTCCAAGCGGAAGTTGGAAGGGCCCTTAGCTTTGGAATTCAGCAACAAAATTTCGAGGCCGTTAGAGTTCTCCATGCATTGGAAGCCAAGATCAACGAACATGGCGTGGTCGATCCCGAGGCGATGTACAAGATCGCTCAAGCATATGCATTGACCGGGGACAAACCTTCAGCACTTCGAGTCTTGCGTCACAGCATTGAGAATGGATTTTTCCCTTATCCCTACTTTGCGACCGATCCGCTTCTCGATTCGCTTCGCAGCGAAGCGGAATTTTCTAAACTTATGGACGCGGCACGCCAACGCCACGAAGAGTTCAAGCGCAGATTCCTATAGTGCGTTCGGCTCGAATGAATGTAGATAACGCTCTTGGGCACAAACCGGCACGGGTGGATAACTGAAATACATTTTCTATACAGTCAGTAACTCGAACTTTCAGACCTTTTCTGCCTTATCAATTGGCGAAAAATCCAGAGGCACGCGCCGCTAGGCTTTCCTTCAAAACGAACGCATCAAGAGAGTCGCTCGTGAGGAGTCAGAAATAAAAATGGGTTCTGCTGTAAGCAGCTAAAAACAGAGGAACTAAAGAATGGTCGGCCCTGTTGGACGATTTTAGAACTTTTTATGCCTCTGGTCTGGCTGACGAGGCCCCTCTATCTGTCCCCCAACAAAGGCTGGTTGCTGACTGCCCGAAACCTGACGAATTTCCAGTTGGAATCGAGCGGGAAGACGCGAGTGCGCAGCCGGTCGCACCTGACGAAAAGCAAACTAATATTCATTCGGGCCCGCTACCTTCGTCCCTAAGCCCCCGGCGACGACGTGGCAAGTCGATTCAGGCGGCGAATTGCTCAAGATCCCAGCATTCAGTGAGGATAGATCAGTCCGATTCCGATGCGGCGAGTGAGCTAATGACGGTCAGAATTAGCGAAGCATGGTCGTCGGACGAAACGCCTATTATCAATGGCGTACTGCCTATCGAGGGAGGGGGCAAGCGGACGGATTTTGCTCAACCGGAGGACGGAGCGGATCAGGAGACAATCGGTGCGGCCCCAGACACCCCGGTTACCGCCGCACACCTGCCCAAGCCTGAACTGGCGTTGTCGCAGAGCTTGAAAGACGCAGCTTCTGAGCCTCTCGAGCTATCGCATCGTGCGGAGACCAGCCAGGCACCTATGCCGAGAAAGATCCCTGCCTTCGAGGAATCTCCGCAGGTGTCCCCTCTTCTCGTGGCCCGTTACGATCGCGAGAAATTGTACGAAAAGGTCTGGACCGTGACTATGCAGAAGGCCGCTAGAGAGTATGGGGTGTCCGACGTGGCACTCGGCAAGATATGCAGAAAGCTCTATATTCCAGTCCCAGGTAGAGGCTATTGGAACAAAAAGGTCGCGAATCAGCCTGTGGGGCCTCGACCTTCCCTCCCCGTGATTCGCATCAGGTCGCAGCAGCGTAAGGAGAGCCCTCACCGGGCGGTTGCAAAGACTGCTTCCACTGAAATCCCTCAGCCCGCCCAGGTGGAGTTGCAACACGTCGAAGGCACAAGGGGTAACAACCAAATTGCAGTACATCGCGCCGGAACCAATCAGGCACCAAAGCCAAGCACGCCTCCTGTTGTCGAGAAATCCCAGCAGGTCTCCCTTTTCTCATGGCCCGTTACGATCGCGAGAAATTGTACGAAAAGGTGTGGACGATGCCTGTCCGGTTAGCTGCCAGAGAGTACGGCGTATCCGATGTCGCAATCGCCAAGACATGCAGAAAGCTCAACATTCCAGTCCCAGGCAGAGGGTACTGGGCGAAGAAAGCAGCCAACCGGCCTGTGGAGCCTCGCCCGCCGTTACCCCAGCTTCCCGCCCGAATTTAATGTGCATCAGCGTGGGACATCTTCTGGATTCACTGATGCCCTTTCATCGGTGATATGGCGCAATGCAACCGTGATGCGCCGGTAAGGTGACCAGATCGGCGTTTCCCGGTACCGATCCGTGGGCGGTTGCTGAAAGTTAACTTCCGAATAAGCGACCATAAGATCGATCCCTTCCGGTTCCAGATGGGGAGCCACCCATTAAGGCGGGGCCGGTGGTGGAGCTTCGCCACGCAGTCTTATTAGGAATCCAGCGACAAGACATACGAGATGGCGCATTCCCTAGTGGCACTCCGAGAAGCTATGAAGGCGTCGATTGCCGCATTTCCGACTAGCGCTGCAGCAGGCCCCGCCAACGCGATTAGATGTGGCCAGGATAGTGCGCCAAAAAGCGTCAGTCCTACGGCTCCAACCGGCATAGTTCAGACCGCCGTCCACGCTCCCTTTGCAAGGGAGCCGAAAAGTGTCTCTCCGATTCCTTCAAGCTTTTTCCTGTAAGTTGTCGCGGCTGGCACAATCTCTGTCGTTACTATCTTCGAGACCGCCGCGTTGTAGTCATCGTCTGGTTTTATCGCACCCTGCTTCGCCTGGAGAACCGATAGGTGTTCGAGAAATTCCTCCCGAGCATTTGTCGAGTCCCTTCTATAACTGATCACTTCGGGAATGGTCATCTCCATGAGCACTTCCGAGGGAATCAATTCGTCAAAGACCCTGAAACTGAGATCAGTCAACTGGACTGCCGGAACTGACTTGTAGGCTGCCGAAATAGCCCGGTGGTATTTGGTGCCGAGAAGTTCACCGAAGGGCGGTGCATCGGCAAACGGTGTCATTCCGTTCTTACTGCTTGCTTGGAGAGCAACGTTGATATTGACCGAGCACCTGGCAGCAGAGTGAACCAACACTCTGGCCTTCTCGACTGCGGTCCTAGTTTTAAATGCTTGCACCGTTCCGTCGATCAACAAAGCCATTGCATTCTCATGCTGACTTAGGCCTTCAGCTAGGTTTAGGTCGACGAGAGTCTGAACCAAGTCTTCCTGCATTCCCGATTCACCATAGTTGCCCGGTGTTATCTCAATGTCGCGAAAATTAATGGATGTCCCCAATCCCGTTTGGAAACGCGACAGAAATGTCGAATCGTTTATGTCTGCGGCGACCTGTTCAAGTATTTCGGTGGGCAACTTCGTATTCGGGGCTCCATGGACAAAAAGGGCACGCCATTTTCGCGGAAACTTGCTTCATACGAACGAAGCGGCGATGCGCATCCGATCGTCATGATTTGACCTTGACCGCCCCCGCCAAAAGAGTATGAGGCTCGATCGACGAAGTGAAGTTCATCGAAGAACAAAATTGCCTTCTTCAAGGTCACTTCGGACGAAATCATGTCGGGGTAATAGAACGCGTTCACCGGTATTCTCATCTGGGTTCCTCAAATCACAGTGTATTTTCGGATCTGAACGTATCACCGCCTATGGGGAAATTACTACTCGATTAATGCTTTGCCCAAGCAAAAGCGAGATGACCCACACGAAGTCGGCTTATCGTCAGCTATCGTCGCGTCACCACCACGGTGGTAGGCCTTCGATCACAGCACGATGGATCCGGGTCTCAACACATAAGCCGCGGCTTCCATAGAAAACTCTACGTATAGGATCTTTGGTTACAATGTCCCCGAGTTCACGACCGTCCGGGGAAAACCATCGGAAAGACTTCGATTGTAAGAGACCAAAACCGTTATGCGTGACGACGATCCGTCCTTGATCGAATACATCCACAAGGGCTAGCAGGCGATCTTCC
The DNA here is from genome assembly GCF_051013345.1 of Tunturiibacter gelidiferens. GTDB lineage: Bacteria > Acidobacteriota > Terriglobia > Terriglobales > Acidobacteriaceae > Edaphobacter > Edaphobacter gelidiferens_A. The sequence continues at coordinate 6,050,152 of NZ_CP132939.1, read as the reverse complement.
TGAAGAACGTAGAGACGGGTGGGCGTCAGAATGTAAAGATGCGATGGCGTTTCAGTGATCTGCGTCGGAACTGTGCCAACGTCGTAAACGCGCACCGGGCGACCTCGAGGATCGACCTTTACCACCCTACCGCTATATCCCGCCAAGAAGGAGCCGCAACCTTCATAGGCAAAGTTCGCAGCATAAATCCAGTCGGTGCCGAATGAACCGCCGACTTGAAGAGATATGGTGAAGGTCACAGATTGGCCATTTTTCAAAGGCACGGTAACGCGATGGAGCATCTGTTCATACGACGATGTCTCGATCTCCGACCTTGAGAGCCGCGACAGGTCCATCCCCGTAAGCATCTCCATGGCTGCATTGAGATCTTGAAACTTGCGAGTGAATTCAGGTAACTGTTGGTTTTTGTCGGGATGCCATTGCTTCGCTAACGTTTTGTACTGACGAGTCACTTCTTCGGGACTCACCGGCAACCTCAGTTCCATTAGATCCAGAGCTGCATATATCTCGGAGCTGACTCCAGAACGTCCTGAGCGTTCAGTGGCCACTTCGCTCCAGCCTTCCTTGCTCGGGAACCTCAGACCCCAGATTGGCTTGCCAGTCTCCACGTCGTAACACCAGGCTTCATCAACGATAGTGACCAGGAATCTTGTCCTGTCCGCGGAAAGCGCGACGCAGCGGGTGTGATTCTTCAGCTGTGTTTCCGAGATGCCAAACCTCTTGGCCTGAGCTTCGTATTCGGGCAAAGACGACACTTGATCGATAAACATGGTTTCCAGCGTGCCGGAGTAGGCATGCAACAACCCATCGCTGGACATGAAGACCATTCCCGAACCATCACTGTTTACATCGGAACGGTAGACGTCAAACGGAAGGGCCTGTTCTGCAATCTTCCGTCCATCCCGTCCGGTGGTCATAACAATGCTGCGTGCCTCAGGAAAATCTTCCCGTCTTCCTTTGCGGTCTAACCAGACCGTAGAGCCGCCCGTCGGAAACATCGTCCGATAGGCAGGGTTGGGCTTCTCTCCTGGGGTCAGTTTTTGCTCCTCCAGAATCCGCCAGCCGGTAGAGGAGACTGCGAAACGTTGCTGAGTCGCTCGGTCGCTGTCATCATCGGAGCTAGACAGAGCCCGTTCCCCCAAATCGTTTGGTTGTGCTTTTTCCTCCCACGAGGGTGGCGCTTTGGGTAGGCGAACATACGGAAGGTTGTTCAGTTCCAGCTTGGTGGCATGACTAGCTGATCGAGCGGACCGTCTTCTCGCGGTCGGTACATGCAACGATGTCGAAGTCTGACCGGTCAATTGTTGTGGCTGGCTCTCTCTAGGTGGAGCATCGATGAACAACGCATAGGTCGGAGGCCGGCTGACCCGATGAAGCCGTCCGCCTTTGTCGAGCCACGAGACCAGGGTGCTGAGCCGTCGGCCATCCCCATCAACGAATCGTTTCAGTTCATTTTGCTTGACGCCCGGATTGGCGGTGACTGCTGCTAAGACAGCTTTGACCGATCTCAGATCACTTTCCGCTTGATCAGCGCTTTCCAGCCATTTATGCAGGTCAACAGTCTTGTCCAGAGTTTGCCGCAGTTCGCTAATTCCCTCAGCATCTTCCATAACGGCCATCAATGTACCGCCCGTATGAATCGCGTGCGATGTTGCGATGTCAAACCTTCCGAACTCTTTCTTCATCTGTGCGACGACCGCTGGCATCAACGGGAAGCTGTTTCGTGCGGCTCGGACGGCCTTCTTGTAGTCACCTGCAGCTTTTGCGGATTCGATCACCGCGCTCAATTTGAAATACTCGTCAACGGCGGCACGTCCAGACAGAGCTCTATCCTTCGGTCGCACGGGATCTGCAGCCTTCGCGCGATCTTGTTGCTTCTCAGGCACCCGACGGACGGGTTCTGCGGCCGGAACCTTGATTGCGGGGCTGGTGGCGCTTCGCGTCGAACCACCGAACACTCTTCGCAAGAACTCAAACATTGGGGCTCTTCTATCGGAATGATTGCTATTGGGAACTCAACCATTATCGACCAGGATCACTAGGCCCGCTAGGTGAAAGAACACTCCGGAATGGTCTCTTCCATATCACCGACCGTCACATCTCGGCAGAATCGTCGGTCGGCTTCGTGAAATTGAAGCCCATACGTCTCGGAGCGGTCGTATCAGAGCACGTCTTCGGCCGCACTTTAGCCGGGAAGCCTCATTAACAAAGTTGGTTCATGGTCTGTGAATTACACAAGCGGGCGACCGCGCCCAGTTTGATCGGCTGCGTTCGTCGATCCGTAAGAGAGCTGAGGGCTGCGCGGGTTCTGGGCAGGAGACCTTCTTCGTTGACCATCCTGATATGTCGGCCAGTGTCCGCCGAATCGGATTGCGCATGATTCTCGATTGGAGAGATCAGACAATAATTTTGTTTTCAGATTTAGACCAAAGGCCAAAGATGTGGACTAAACTCAAGGCGAAAAGCGACAGGAGAATCTTAGGATGGTTCCCGAAGCGTCACTCGACATTTCACGTCGTCAGTTTCTCGTTGCCGGAGGTCTGACGCTCGCCGCAGCTTGCTTTGCTCCAAGTTACCTGATGGCCCAGACAGAAGGCATCGTTGTAGGAGCGTTCAAAGAAGCCGCCACAGCGAAAGTCACGGTTCAAAACCTTCGCCGCAACATCAGCGTCCTCTTAGGTCCTGGCGGAAATATCGCCGTTCTCACTGGCCCTGACGGAAAGCTGCTGGTTGATGCGGAAATCATTACCGCACGTCCGCACGTCTCTGGAGCCCTCGCGAGCATCAACGCAGATCCCATCAAACAATTGATCAACACCCACTGGCATTTCGACCACACCGGCGGCAACGAGTGGGTCCATGAAGCCGGAGCCAGTATCCTGGCGCACGAGAACACGCGTAAACATCTTTCCCAGGCCACGCGCGTCGAAGGCAACTTTAGGTACACTTTCCAAGCCGCGCCGGCGGGTGCGATCCCCTCCACCGTCTTTAAAGACGAACACACTCTACATGCCAACAACACCACTCTGATGCTGAAGCACTACCAGCCTGCCCACACAGACTCTGATATCTCCGTGCACTTTGTTGAGGACGACATTCTCCACACCGGAGACACCTTCTGGAACCGCGATTACCCTTTTATCGACTACTGGACGGGAGGCAGCATCGACGGCCAGATACGCGCGGCAGAAGCGAACATTGCAAAAGTGTCCGACAAGACGATCGTCATTCCCGGGCACGGAGCCGTGGGCGGCAAAGCCGATCTGATTCTATTCCGAGATGTATTGGTTGAGATCCGCGACAAGGTTGCAGCCCTCAAAAACAGGGTAAGTCCTTGCCTGAAGTTGTCGCGGTTAAGCCTGGGGCGCGATATGACGCAGTATGGGGCAACCTGTTCCAGAACCCGAGTAACTTTGTTGCACTCGGGTACCAGGGCGTTTGAGACCATCTAGAAGCTATATCTTCAGCTCTTGAGGAATGCCAGCAGGTCCGCATTGATCTTCTCCGCATGCGTAGTAGGCATCCCATGCGGAAAATCCTTGTATGTAATCAGCGTCCCATTCTTCAGCAGCTTTGCCGACTTCGGCCCCGCCGCAACATACGGAACAATCTGGTCGTCCTCGCTATGCATCACCAGCACCGGAATTGTGATCTTCTTCAGGTCCTCAGTGAAGTCGGTCTGCGAGAAGGCCACAATCCCGTCATAATGCGCCTTGGCCCCGCCTATCATCCCCTGCCGCCACCAGTTCGCAATCACCGCCTCCGAGGACTTCGCCCCCGGGCGGTTATATCCATAGAAAGGCCCCTCCGGCACGTCGCGATAGAACTTCGACCGATTAGCCGCAAGCTGCGCCTGCAGGTCATCGAACGCGGACTTTGGTAGTCCCTCCGGATTGGCCGCCGTCTTCACCATCAGCGGCGGTACCGCGCTGATAATCGCAGCCTTGTACACATCTTGTTGCCCACGACGAGCCAGATAGTGCACTACCTCACCGCCGCCCGTCGAGTGCCCCACATGGATCGCGTCCTTCAATCCGAGATGCGCCGTAAGCGCGGCCAGATCATCCGCATAATGATCCATATCGTGCCCGTCCGCCACCTGCGACGAGCGCCCATGCCCACGCCGGTCATGCGCTATCACGCGATAGCCTTTATCCAGAAAGAACAGCATCTGGTTGTCCCAGTCATCGGCCGAAAGCGGCCATCCATGGCTGAACACAATCGGCTGCCCCGAACCCCAGTCCTTGTAAAAGATCTCAACGCCGTCTTTGGTTGTGATGGTGGGCATACGGACTCTCCTTTGACAATTGGCAGTTAACGCCCGCCAATTAGATCACAATTCGCGTCCTTATGGCTGCCGTTTCCAAAGCACACTCTAAGGAGAGTCTGCACAAGTTCTGCATCGCTTGCCTGATTGATTAATCTGATAGCTGCGAGGAGATTGCGATGAAGCAGCAGAGTCTGTCGAGTCAGGGTGTGTTTGAGAAGTACGGGCGGAAGAGTCGGCGGGAGTTGTTTCTGGACGAGATGGAGCAGGTGGTTCCATGGTCTGCGCTGGAAGCCCTGGTACGACCGCACTATGCGAAGGCGGGCAAGGGACGGCAGCCGGTAGGGTTGGCGATCATGCTGCGGACTTACTTTGTGCAGCAGTGGTTCAATCTGTCGGACCCTGGGGTGGAAGAGGCGTTGTACGAGTCTGCGGCGCTGCGGCGGTTCGTTGGCGTGGACCTTGGGATTGCGCCTGCGCCGGATGAGACGACCATCCTGCGGTTCCGTCATCTGCTGGAGAGGCACGAGCTGGGCGGGTTGATGCTGGATGCGGTGAACGTGCATCTGGATGCCAGGGGCATCCGGATCGCGACGGGCACGATTGTCGATGCGACCATCCTGCATGCGCCTTCGTCGACCCAGAACGCGAGTGGCGAGCGCGACCCGGCGATGCACCAGACCAGGAAGGGCAACCAGTGGTACTTCGGCCTGAAGGCGCATATCGGCGTGGACGCGAGGGAGGGCATCGTCCACTCTGTGGCGACGAGCGCAGCCAGCGTGGCGGACTGCCACATGTTACCGGAACTGCTGCACGGCCAAGAGCGTAAGGTGTGGGGCGACGGCGGCTATCAGGGCCAGACCGACGCCATCCAAGAGGCCGCTCCGAAGGCACAGGACATGACCTGCAAGCGGACGAAGTTCAAAAACTATGTCGACGAGTTACAGAAAAAGAAGAACCGGAGTAAGTCGAGGGTGCGGGCCAAGGTAGAACATCCGTTCCGGATCCTGAAGCGCATCTTCGGCTTCGACAAAGTGAGATACAGAGGCATCGCGAAGAACCATCACCGCCTGTGCGCGAACTTCGCGCTGGTGAACCTGTACCTGCACCGCAAACGTCTGGCAGTCCTTGGGCAGTAGTGCGCCTGGAAGCCCCGGAAAACGGGCGGATGCGCGTTCCAATTAGCCCTCCAACAGCATCAAACCAACCAAAACCCGCGCATCTTCCATGCCCACTCCCTGACCCCAGAAAGTCAGACGCCTACGCAGAGGTTCCCTAAGTCCCGAGTCACGGGCATTCAGGAAGCAACCCCTGAATGGTGCGCTAACAGGGCTCATTCAGGGCGTGTGAATTGCCGCCTGTCACTTTGCACCTTCGCCGTCCGGCGTCCAATACCAAACCGATCTCCCGGAGTTCCAACACACGCCCGGTGATCCTGTTCACTGGCATTGCATTTGAGCGTCGAGTTCCGCGCGTTTGTGACATCCGGGAAGAACCGTAGCCTGTCGAGATCCGCTTTCTGCCTTCCGATGAGTCGATGATTTCTTTTAAAGGATGGAAGTTGACTCCAAATGTTTCTTCGCAAGTTCCCAGTCCGGAATCGATCGTGTCAGGAGCCTCCAAAACTTTCTACTATGGTCGTGGAAGCTCAGGTGACATATCTCATGCACGATCACATAGTCGATGCACCGGATGGGAGCCTGAACTAAAGACGTATTCAGGACGATGAGATTCTGATTGGCACAGCTTCCCCACCGACGTATCATGCGTTGAACGCGAAGAGTCGGTTTAGATGGTAATTGTCCTTTTGTCTCGTCGTATATGGTGTCTAGACGGCTACCAAACACCGCCTTAGCTCTTTCCTGGTACCACTGTCTGATCAGGGACTCAACCGCGCCCGCATTCTTGGGATCGGGAAGGTAGACCATAACGAATGGACGACTCAGGTGGACTCGCCGTTCCTTGCAAGAGACAATCTTCAAGCGATACTGACGTCCCAGATACCGACGGAACCCTGCGAAGTGAATGTCTGAATATCCACTGGTTCCTCGATTTGAAGGAGGCAAGACACCTGATCGAAGCATGGCGGCAGGAATATAATGAGAGTCGTCCTCACGCATCTCTCGATGACAGGACGCCGAGCGAGTTCGCCAGCCAGATCGCGGCTAGCCGCGATCTGGCTGGAACCTAAACAGGTCGAAGACTAACTCTGACCTTGGTACAGGAAAATTAGGCCCTTCAACCTCCCCGCAACGCCTCGATCTCTTGGATCTGTTGTTCGAGCAGCTTCTCATAGGCCACCACTCGCTGCTCGTCGACGGAACCAGCAACGAAATCATCTGTGAGCCGCAGGATCGCCTCGCCTCGCACGCATACTTCCTGTAGGGCCGTTACGCAACGCGCTAGTTCTTCCGCAACGGCGGTGTCGGTTCCTACCATCCTTTTGTTAAGGAATCTCGTAAAATATGTGGACAGAATCTCCGCGACCTTTGCTAGCAACGTAAACACGTCGTCGGTCTCCTTAGCTGAACTCATTCGAGGGTATCAGCGCTGGGTTAGCGTCGGCAATCTGTCCGGGGCGAAGCAACCTAATAAGCTGTTGCTAGGTTACACATAGCCCGACCCTGGGATCCCATCTGATGTCTCCCGCACAAGCGCCGACTGCCACGTCGGCACAGTTCTGGTATCAGTTCGCGAATCCGGTGCGACTGGATACGACGGCGTCACCGGTTCTTGGCACGTCTCCCTCGCTCGTTTGCGATGGCAGCACCCTCTCAAGTCCCCTCGGCCAATTTTCCGGCATCGAAGGTCTTTGCATCAGAAAATCTGCGTACACCCAAATCGTCGCCTGATCATAAAGCCTCACCAGCGGCTCCTTCGCTTCTCCTGCCTTATCCCAGGGCTGAAGGTCGGAATCTGCTTCACAAAACGCGAAGCGATCAACTCCCTGCTTTTGAAGCTTCAGGCCTTCGAGCCAGCTGTGGACATGACGTTCGAACCCTGCTAAACGCCGTTCTCTTCACCAAGCTCCTGTGTCATCGGCAAACCGCACCTTACTCTCCAGCGCCTGACTCCGACCGCGTCCTGTGGACCCGGAATCGCCTGAACCATCGAAGTTGCCGATAACCCGGGCGGTCTCAACCGGTCGATGCAACACCATCTGATGTGAAGGTGGTGATTATGAGACAAGGCAGACGGTACGGGCTTTCTGCGGCGCAGAGTATTGACATCTGGCGCCTTTGGAAGGCGGGCGAGTCGTTGCATGAGATTGGCCGGGCCTTCGGCAAGTTGCCAAATGACCCGACATTTCAGGAGGTAGACTGGCATCGCATATGGAAGGGTGAATTCGGAATGCCGACGACGAAGGTAAAGAAGAGAAAAAGCAAATGACTGCAATTGAACCATTCCTGAACAGATTGATAGATTACGCGGGGCTCTTTCCTCCCGCAGGCCTCGATATGCTAACGTCGACCCGGAACTATGCCAGTTACCGCTCTGGTAAATATGCATGGGCTCTGGGACGCTTGATCGTCCCAGTTGCGAGGCTGACAGAATTCAGCGCGGCATTGATGGAGGTTGGCAGCGACGAGCAGCTGACACCATGGCTCCTGGGCGCACTCAGCACGGGCAATGCGCAGCAAGATGCTCGCCTGATATCTGGGCTCGATAAGAGGGTCGCAGTTGTTGACGTCCTCGAGTCCAAGGCTGCAAATCTGGCTGAGGTGCATAAGCTGCTCTCAGCCACACCCCCAAAGACAACTCTCTACGTCGAATTTCCCCTGAAGAATTGCAGGCAAATGATTCCTGCACTGAAGGAAGGTAACGCCCGCGCAAAGATTCGCACCGGAGGAGTTACTGCCGATGCCATCCCCAGCGTCGAGCAGGTCGCGGAATTTCTCGCGGCCTGCGCCGAAGCAAAGGTTCCCTTCAAGGCAACGGCTGGACTGCATCATCCTTTGCGTTCCGTTCAACAGCTCACGTATGAACCGGGGAGCGCATCCGCTCTGATGAACGGTTTCATCAATGTCTTCGTCGCGGCAATCATCGCCTATTACGGAGCAACAGAAGAGAAGGTTTTAGCGGTGTTAAATGAACACGATCCTACGGCCTTTCGCTGGAGCAGGCACGCTCTTGCATGGCGTGATCAGGAACTATCCGCGGAACAAATCAGAGAAGCGCGAGAGAACGTCGCTATCGGCTTCGGCTCCTGTTCGTTTACTGAACCTATCGCCGACCTTTTGGATCTCGGATGGCTCTCATGAAACAAAAACGAGCTGGGTTGAATCAACTAACAAACCGCGTTATCTGCTTGGCCATATGTCAGTTCAGACAACGGAGCGTTACCTAGGGTGCAAGCTGCGGATTCATAATGCCGTGAATGATCGAATTGGCCTCGAGCAATCGAAGTCTGCTGTTCTGAATAGCCGACCTCTCCAAGTTCCCAGCGAACCTATGAACATGCGATGACCGGTCACTCTGTTTGGTCATTCACTTCCGGGTCGTCGGCAAACCTTCCGTTACGCGCCCGAACGGCCAACGACGGGTAAGGTGCGGGTTGCCCGTAATTCGCCCAGAACTCAGAAATCTGCAAAGTCTCGTGTCCGCACGGCTCGGTGAGTGAGTTGGCGATTTACCACTCATCGAGAAGGACACTCAGGGTTTCGCGAGCATGCTCTGGAAACCCTAAGCTTCCCACATCGGTCAGGTCTTCTAGTGTTACCAGCGACCTTCCAGGAATTGCTTCCTGTAAATATAGGTCTCAATCTCCCCTGGGTCTGTAGCGATGGTCCGAAGCTCTAACCCGTCGTCGTCAATCACAAGGTCATCGTGTGCTGTAACACCCAAGGAGACACGTTGCGTGTCATGGAGCCTGTACAGTCCGGATTCACCGTATACGTGCCTTCAATGGTTACATTTACGATGTTTCCGTTTGCGTTTATTGTCGCGGTTGCGGTTGTATGCCCATTCCCGTCGAAGGTTTGCCTACCGATCTCACCAAAAGGACCGGCGAGTGCGGCCGGGACAGCGGTAGGGAGAAGAGTGCCTGTGGCGGTGTATCCAAAGCTGCCGCGCAGGGTAGCGTTTGAGCAAACTTTATTCTCACCAGCCTGAGCCCTGGGCGCGATGCCCAGAACGAACACGATGGCGAAAGCAATGAAGAGTCTCGTCGGTGCAATGCTGCGTTTCATAACCGCCTCCTTGAGGCATCCAGTGGGCTCTCATTGGAAGGGCAACCAATCCGAACGTCTTCCAACTCGAGGCAATGCAAAAGCGATGCGACGCAAATCTGGGCTGGTCCATCGACCGTCTGCCAAAAGTGAAGCCTCCCTGTCTTAATCCATTCCCGGATCTGTTCCGCCGTAAACGGGTCGGCCAGGCTGTCGCTGTCGAGCGTGATGACCTCAACTTCGGTACGGCACTCTGGACATAAGGCCAAAGCTACCTTTGCCCGTCGAATGATCATGAGGGTCTCAGTCTCGACAGTGATTCTTGTTGTCTTCACGGCAACGGCACTCCCATGCGTCGATCGTTTTTGAGTTACGACTGGCCGCATCCTGCGCGCAATCCGGATTACAAGTCTTTAGAGAGCGCTGTAATACTTCTTACAAAATCTTTCATCCTTTGTTCTGAGTGAAAGCGAAGGGTTTACGAGACGCTCCAGCCAGCGCGTGGCCCATTCAGTTCTCACCCATGAGTGGTAGAATCGCTGCCAAATCGAAGATGCACTCGGTACATATAGGTTGAGAACGCCGCCGATGCCTACATCCAGCCCGAAACGGCGTTCAAGATCGGTCGAGGCATGGCAACCGGACTCAAAGTACTCTACGAATTCGGCCCCTTTCAGGTCGACCCCGATAGACAGGTCCTACTGCGCGAAAATCAACCCGTCGCGATCACCCCTAAGGCCTTCGAAACGCTGCTCATCCTTGTTCGCCACAGCCGGGAGGTCGTCTCCAAGGACGAACTGATGAAGGCGGTATGGCCGGATTCCTTCGTCGAGGAAGCGAACCTGAGCCAGAACATCTTCAGGATTCGCAAGGCGCTGGGTGTCGCCCCCGGAGACGAGCGATACATCGTGACGCTTCCTGGACGCGGGTATCGTTTCGCTGCGCAAGTGCGCGAAGTTGTGCTGGACGGCGAGGACCTGATCATAGACACCCGCTCCCTCACGCAGATCGTGGTTGAGCAGACGGACTTAGTGCCAAATGGCACCCCAGACAAATTTCCGGACGCGTCGCTGGATACACTCCTATCCGGTCCGCCGCGCAAATCAATCTGGAAGTATCCGTTGCTAATTGCCGCAGTCGTCTTGGTTACCACCGTCGCCGCCGGGGTCTACTTTTTCTACTCCGGAAGCAGAAGAGCCCATCAGGCTGGGCTAAAGTTCACGCAGCTCACCGATTTCACGGATTCCGCGACGGCTCCCGCCTTGTCGAGGGACGGTCGCATGCTTGCGTTCATTCGCGGCAGCAGCGGTTTCCTTACGGCCGATCAAATCTACGTGAAAGTGCTCCCCAACGGCGAAGCCAAGCGCCTGACTGACGACCCGCGGCCGAAATACAATTTGGCCTTCTCCCCGGATGGGTCCCAGATCGCCTACACCGTGCTGGAAGTTCCCACTTTTGCAACCTACACTGTCTCGGTACTGGGAGGCGACTCCCATCTTTTCCTGCGCAACGCGGCTGGGCTTACCTGGCTGGACGAACGCCAATTGCTCTTCTCCGAAATCCGCTCGGGTCTGCATATGGGGATCGTTACCGGAACGATTACGCGCGGGAACTTCCGCGAACTATATTTTCCGTTACCGGAACGGGCGATGGCGCATTATTCCTTCGCTTCTCCCGATCGCAGATCGGCTTTGGTGGCCGAGATGGACGAAACAGGGGCGTGGGTCTCTTGTCGGCTCATCTCTCTCGACGGCCGCTCTGAGACTCGATCCATAGGGCCGACGGGCGCGTGCAAATCCGCAGGCTGGTCTTCCGATGGTTCATGGATGTATTTCACCGCGGCGGTCGAAGGGCAGAGTCATCTGTGGCGCCAGCGTTTTCCGAACGGGCAGCCGGAGCAAGTCACTTTTGGCCCCACCGAGGAGGAAGGAGTGGCTGTGGAGCAGGATGGCCGGTCTGTCATCACCTCAATGGGAGTTCATGAAAGCGCCATCTGGATTCATGACACCGATGGAGATCGATCTTTGTCTTCGGAAGGAGAAATAGTCGAGGACATTAGCACCTTGCCGACGCCTACCGGTGGCCTTTCACCTCCCTCCTTTAGCGCGGACGGCAAGACCCTTTACTACCTTCTGCGGCGGCATCAACCGGCGGGCTCGGGCCCGGAGCTTTGGCGCCTGATAGTTGAGTCTGGCAAAAGTGAAGCGGTGTTCCCCGGCGTTTCTATGCTTGCCTACGATGTATCGCCGGATGGTAAACAAGCAGTCTATGCCACCGCGGCGTCCGCCGGAAAATCCCAATTGTGGCTAGCTCCTATCGACAGAAGCTCCCCGGCCAAACGAATCGGTCATTCGGGCGACACGTCGCCGCATTTTGGCCCGCGGGGGCAAATCTTGTTTCAATTCACGGAGGGGAACGTCAACTACATGGGGCAGATGAACCAGGACGGTTCTGGGCGTTCGAGAGCCGTCCCATACCCGATTAGTGTTGTCCAAGGCATCTCGCCCGGCCGGCGATGGGTTATGGCAGTTGCTCCCCTTCCAGATGGCACAAGCGTAAGACCCATGGCGATTCCAATCGACGGTGGACCTCCGCGGATCATGTGCGATGGCCCTTGCACTCCAACATGGTCGTCGAACGGAAAGTTCCTTTTCATCTCCGTCGAAGCGCCGTCGCGCACGAGCACCGGACGAAGTCTGGCGATCCCGGTTGGCCCGGGAGAAAGCTTGCCGAGATTTCCGCCGAGAGGAATCAGGCCGTTCGCAGACCCGAGCGTCGTGCCAGGCTCGCGATCAGTCAACCGCGCCGGGCTTGTGCCTGGCTCGGACCTCTCGCATTTCGCATACGTGAATACCACGGTGCACCGAAATTTGTATCGAATCTCGTTCCCCTGAGGGTCCTGTTTCCTTCACGACGGCCTCACGCTAACGCGCCCAGGCCGCCGGAGAGTTCCAGGAAAACTCTGGACAAGGCCGGATCGTGATCCGAGATCCCAAACGAAGCCAGGTGCATTTGTATAGACAGAATCTCGATAAGCGATAACAGGGCGATGCGCTCATTGAGCCGGAATTTTGGGGGTTCTCTCTGTCCTGGGTGGTTGGTCGGCCATCCGGAAGTTGCCGGTCCTCTATTCACAGTTGGTGCTAGATCGACTACTCAGTGAGTGCCTCTGGCGGCAACCTGCTTGAGCAAAGCCTTATTCTGCACGGCCCATTCGCAGAGCAATGCGACGGCTTCGGCGAACTTGTTGCCGGCTGGCGTGAGGCTGTAGTCAACATGAGGGGGACAACTGGATGAACCAGTCGGTTGAGCAGTCCGCGTTTCTCCAACTTCCGCAGCGTCTGAGTGAGCATCTTTTTGGAGATGTCTGGGATCGAACGCTGCAGCTCGTTGAAACGACGCGTGCGGCCTCTCATGCAAAACAGGACGATTGGGGTCCAGGTATCGGCGATGATCTGCAACACCTGTCTGGCTGGGTACTGCGGATCGTAAAGCGGTTCTGCGACTTCTGATCGGGTCTTTGTTTTCATAGTCCTTCGACAGTCACCTTTTAGTGACTACTTGTTTGCTGGTTACTTAGTCTCTAGAGTAAATGAAGATGCGCGGGAGCGCCCTTTATGAATGATGTCTTGGAGACAGGTACACAGCAGACAAATTCGTTGGTGGTTGATATGGTGTCCGATTTGATCTGTCCATGGTGCTTTGTGGCGAAGCGGCGGGTAGAGAAAGCGGCGGCGATCCTTGGGGAAAAGGTCGAGATGCATTGGCTTCCCTTCGAGCTGAATGCCGATATGCCAGTCGATGGCCTCGACCGGCGAGTGTACCGCTCGGCGAAGTTCGGCAGTTGGGAGCAATCACGGCGGCTCGATGCACAAGTCGCGGCTGCCGGCGCGGAGGTTGGAATCACCTTCCGTCACGACCGAATGAAGCGGACACCGAACACTTTTCGCGGTCATGTCCTGCTTGCGGCGGCCCTGAAACAGGGTTTGGAGATGCAGGGCAAAGTCGCGGAGCGGTTGTTCCAAGCCTACTTCGTCAATGGTGAGGACGTGGGCGATCCGGCGGTGCTGCTAAGCATTGCTCGCGAGTTCGGCGTCTCGGCGATCTCGCGCGTGGAAGACTTCGACAGCTCGGAGTTGGTGGCCGAGGTCAAGGCTGCCGAGCGCCAAGTCTCCGCCGGCGTCCAGGGAGTTCCTCAGATCTCTTTTAGTGGACGAGTTCTTGCGAGCGGTGCACAACATGAAGAGCTGCTAGCGTCAGCAATTCAGAAGATTCAGGGTGGTCAATGTGAGAACGGCGTCTGCACGGTCTGATGGAGAGCACGATGAAACGAGCGACGGTTGTTGGAGGCTCGCTTACCGGTTTGGCTGCAGGAATCCTGCTTCGGAAGATCGGATGGGAGGTCAATATCTTCGAGCGGAGCCCGCAAAGCCTTTCCGATCGCGGAGCCGGGATCGTTCTGCAACAGGAGACGTTAGAACTACTTCAGCTCTGCGGAGCCAAGGGCGATGTCGGCGTCGCGCTCAACTATCGTAAGTATCTTGATGCAAGCGGATCGGCTGCCTCGTCTGACAGGATGCCGCAGTTGATGACATCCTGGGGCCTCCTCTACTCATGGTTTGAGCGGAGCTTCCCGGCTGAGCACTATCACCTGGGAAATGAGTTCGACAGTATGCGGCAAGATGGCTCCTCCGTCACCTCACATTTCAAGGGTGGCATGGAAAGCAAAGCCGATCTTCTTGTCGCCGCCGATGGCTTCCGGTCGAGCATCCGAGGTCTACTCTTGCCGGAAGTTCAACCGGAGTATGCGGGCTACGTCGCTTGGCGGGGCGTGGTCCAAGAGAGTGACCTTTCGCCTGATGTCCTCAAAGTCTTCGAGGACAACTTCACCTTTTTCAGGATGGCAGAGAGCCATATCCTCTGTTATCTGATCCCCAGCGAAACGGGAGATACGGGCGTTGGACAACGCCGTCTGAACTGGGTGTGGTACTGGAACCTGACTGAAGCCGGGCTCGATTCGGTGCTTACGGACGCGAATGGCGTTCGCCGAGCCTACGCGATTCCGCCCGGGGCACTCCATCCTGAGCAGGAAAGTAGGCAGCGCAAGATCGCGGAGCGGGTATTGCCGCCTGCCTTCAAGGAATTGCTAAGGGCGACGAAGGAGCCGTTTGTGCAGGCAATCATGGACTTGGCCTGTCCGCAGTTGGTCTTCAACCGCACGATCCTGATGGGAGATGCTTCTTTCGTGATCCGGCCACACACGGCGGCAAGCACCTCGAAGGGCATTGCGAACGCCTTCGCGCTTGTGGGAGAACTGGCCGGAAAGCAGGAATTATCCGAATCGCTCGATCATTGGCAGCGGTCGGAGTTGAATCGAGGCCAGCGACTGATGAGCTATGGGCAAGGTCTCGGTAGGTCGCAAGGGCGCTAAACAATCAAAAGAAACGGGAGATCGATCCAACGGCACCTGCTTTCGCCCCACGCTCCAAGTGTGTCTGGACTTGGACAGATTAGTGCTGACAAATGAACATCTCGTCATTCACTTCTGGATTGTCGGCAACCCTTCCGTTACACGCCCGAACGGCCAACGACGGGTAAGGTGCGGGTTGCCCGTGATCCGCTCGGAACTGCGGCACTTGATTTCGCTTTTTGAGGATCAGACCTCGCGAAGCCCTGAACTAGGCTTGTGACTGCGGGCTTCTGCAGGACAAGCCCGTCATAACTCCTGAACGAGAATCCCCGCGATAGACTGCACCTTTCTGCCGATGGACCGGCAATTCCTTCAGGCGGGTTTTCATACCTTATTGCGATAATCGATGTGATGGAGAATGGACCAGGAGAGCCGTAACTACAATCGCAAAGACAAGGAGATTTCCGGCGGCGTCCGTCCAAAGCAGGCCGTGTGCGCCGAAATAGTGGTACATCTGGCCTTCCAGCCAGATCATGGACACGACTGCCATCACACTAAGGGCGGTGAGGGCGCTGAACCAGGTGCTTGCATCACCGATGTCGTTCCCTACCACATCCAGCGTGAGCGCTACAGCCCGGGCCTGACAGAAGCCGGCGGTCAGGAGGTAGATCAAACTCCCCGCGAAATAGGAGGACGGGCGGCTGGGAGCGAGCAGAACCATCGCGCCCACTGCGTTGGTTAGCCCCGCGCCCACGTAGGTGAGACGGCGGTCCCAATCGCCTGGGACGAGGAGACCTAACAAGGAACCGGCAGCGAGCAGTATTCCGCCCGCAACGCCGTTATTCCAGAGTACGCCCTGGGCGTCTACTCCATAGCGGGAGGCAAGAGCGGGAAGCAAAGGTTGCGCGGCGCAGGTGCAAGCAGGCGAAATCATCAGCAAAATACTCCACCGCCTGCGCGGCGACCGGAGCACGGCCCGCGCTTCCCGACCCATCTCCGCAAACCGGCCGCGAAACCAGTACGACGAGATGGGCGGCGGTTCGGAGATGGTTAAGGCAAGTAGCGCGGGCAGCAGCATCAGGGCTGCCATGGCAATTCCTATCGAGGGCAGGGAGACTCGTTGAGCCAGCCACAACACCAGGGCTGCCCCGAGTACGCCGCCGCCGAAGTTTCCTGCCTGATTCCAGGCCGCCGCCTTTCCTTGGCCCGTGGCCGAAAGGGTTGTCGCCATTAATCCGCCGCAACTGGCATAGACCAAAGCGAGCACAGCGCCGCTAAGGAAGAGAAGCACAACTAGCACGTTGAAATTGGAAGCGCCTATAAGCGGGCATGCGATGAAGACGAGAGCAGCGGCGCTCAGTGCTGCCAGCACCAGCCAGGTACGGCGGCGCAACCTGACGTCGACGACGGGTGTCCAGAGGAACATCAACATTGGTGGAATCTGCAGAATCGCCGCCATTCGCGAAATCTGTTCAACGCTGACGCCGGACTTGCTCAGTAGAAACGGCAGAGCCGTCCAGATGAAGCCGATGAACATTCCCAACGGGAGGATGAGCACGCCAAATGCCCACGGAGCCGGCCATCTTCGTTCCGTGGAAAGTTCATTCTGGTGTCCCCCGTTGGCAAGGTCGTTCATCGCTAATCCGCACTCCCGGCCGGATTTTGCAATCTTATCTCGATTTGTGCCCGTTCCTAGCGCACGCGGTTAAGCGTGTGAATGCGTCGATTCATCCATTTCCCAAATTCTACCTTGCATCTATATTTGTTGGCGGTTTGTCGGCAAACCTTCCGTCACGCGCCCGAACGGCCAACGACGGGTAAAGTGCGGGTTGCCCTTCATCCGGGAGGTTTAGGCTATTCGGCACATCTGAAGTGTTCACTGAGTAATCGGCGATCGTGCGCTCGTTGACTGTCATTTCTCCCAGTGACGCTCATAAAGGAGAGGATTAAACGAACCCGACCATGTCGGGCTGTTTTTAGAATTCGATCCGTCCTTGAAATGCGATCATCCGCGGTGAGCTATCGCCACCAAGACCTACACCAAGTAAGCCTGTGGGCGGGGAGATGGTGCTTTGAAGAGTTCCGAACCGAGCCGGGATTGAACCGCCAGGCACGCCGGCTTCGGCCTGGCTGGGCAGTGCGAAGTTGGGATGGTTGAAAGCATTGAACATCTGTGCGTCCAGGCGGAACGTTATGCCCTCTCGAATGGGGAACGTCTTGGTGATGTAGATGTCCGAGCTTGTGTAGTGCGGCCCGCGAACGGAGTTGCGTCCCGAGTCGCCGAACTGACAGTTCACTGGCGAGTCTCCTCCAGTGCACGCTCCGGTTGCGGGATCGACTACAGAGACGAACGCATTGGGATTGAGCCATTGTTTCGTGCCTGCCACGGTCACGCCTGTGACCGCATTTTTGCTGTATACGGATACGCCGGGCAACCGGTTGGCGTAAGCAGGCGCGTTGAACTGGACTGTGCTCGCTCCATTTGCCTGGAAGACGCCGTTACCATTTGCGATGTAAGGCTGGCTTAGTACGCTGAACGGTAGCCCGGAGTGCAGGAAGGCAGTCTCGGAGAAGGACCAGCCTCCGAAGATCTGCCGCAAAACAGCGCGGCTGGAATGGAACGGCACCTGGTAAAGGCCAAAAGCCGAGACATTGTGTCGCACATCATAGTCACAATTTGCGTACTGCCGACGCAGCTCTCCAGGCAGAGGGGACAAGAGGCCCTGTGTGGAGAACGCAAGCAAACCGCCATTCGACACCTCATCGAGACAATGGCTGAGCGTGTAATTGCCGCGCAGAGTCAGGCCGCCCCACTGCTGGGTATAGACGGTCTGCAAGCCTGCATAGCTGCTGTTGGCATCGGTGCGGAACTCGTTCACATTGCCGGAGCGCTGGTCGAGCGGTTGCTGGTAAGGAAAGGGCGCGAAGCATCCATCGCAGACCGTTTGATAGCCGTTGAGTTGCACCTGGAAAGGCTCATGCAGTCCGCGGGTGCCAACGAAATCTGCACGCAGATTGCCGCGTGTCCCGATCTGCTGCTCGATGCCAAGGTTGTACTGATAGTAGTACGGGGTCTTGAGCGTTCCACTTGGGAAGGTGTTGAGACTCACCGCTAGCGGACAGGTGGGAGCACCAGGCTGAATGCCAACACAGGAGCCCCGCCGGAGCGGAAGGTTGTCTGAAAGGAGTTGTTGGCATTTATGGCGGCATCAATGGCGCTTCCTGGAACACCGGGCGCAATAGCGATGCCACCGACCTGTCCGCCGATGCCACCCACAAACGTAGGATCGTTGGGAGCGTTCATCGCCGCAAGATCGGCGATCTGCATGGGAATGATGTCATTGAAGACTCCAAACCCACCATGAACAGCAGTATGGGAGAGAAGCTGGTAGGCAAAGGACACCCTTGGCTGGTAAACAAACAGCGGCGTTCCCGGAAACAGGTTGTGAACATTACCGAGGACTACCTGATTGAGCGGTGTATTGGTTTCATGCGACGTATCAAGAAAGGACCCGGCTGTTCGGGAGAAGAGATCCTTTGCGCTGGTGACGTTGGTGTTCCAGGTTACGCGCATTCCAGCGGTGAGCGTTGCTTTCGGCGACGGTTTGTACGTGTCCATCGCGTAGTATTCGAGGTTTCCTGACGAAACTCTCTCTTTCAGCGAAACCGGAAAGCTCCGACTGGCTGTATAGGCAGCGCCATAGGTGAACTGCGCAAGATCGTTGTAGGTCACAGTCGGCACGGTGCCTTCACCAAGGTCATAGTTGCTTACGTCGAGGCGGCGAGTGTTGATGCCGAACTTCCACGTGTGCTTCCCATGAGTCCAGGTCAGGTTGTCATTGATCTGCCACTGGGTGACCTTGCGGCCTTGTGGGTACGTATTGTTATTGCCGCCGATCGTTGTGAAAGGGACGCTACTGCTCCCGGATGCGAGCACGATGGGAAAGGTCTGCTGCACCTCAGAGTAGTTGTTTGGCTCGAAGATGCTGGCATACCAGCTTGCACCGGGATTGAACTGGTTCACTAGCCTAGGGCTGAACAGATGGGTGTAGCCGACGACCAGGGTGCGCTGTGGCTGGGGCGAATAGGAGTTGAAGATAGGGTTGATCGGATCGGTGTACGCCGCCTGAAGTCCTGTGTCCTGCTGGAAGCGATACCAGATGCTGTCCTTCGCGCTAATCGTATGGTCGATCTTTACCACGATGAGGTTCTCACCGTCGCTGTTGTTGAGTGATGCCTGGCGCTGGCTGGCGCATCCGTCACCGTTGGTTCCGAGGGGGCATCCGACGATGGGCACGGGTGACCCGCCCTGCGCCGGCAACAGAGAAAACATCTTCTGATAGAACGGAATCTCTGATGGCTGCGCCGGAAGAGAAGTCCCCGTGACCGGATCGGTTCCACCAATGGCTAGTTGCCTCAGGACATACTGCTGATAGGCGGGAGTTGGCAGAGTGATCTGGGAGACGATCGGCAAGGCGATGCGGATGCCTTCATAATGTCCGAAGAAGAAGAGCTTGTCTCTGCGAATCGGCCCACCGACACTGACGCCAAACTCATTTACTGTGGACCGGGGCTTTTTGGCGATGTTGTCTGCCGTGTCGTTTGCGTGAAGGAAGTAGTTCTCAGCATTGAACAGCGACCCGTTCCATATCTCGTACGCATCCCCATGAAATGCGTTCGTGCCGGACTTTGTGAAGTAGTTGACCTGGGCCACGGCATAGCGCCCCTGATCGACGGAGAAGGAGTTCGTGTTCACCGTCGCTTCCTGGACCGCGTCCAAGCCGATGACAAGATTGGTTGAGAGCCCTATGTTCAGTCCGAGCCAGGGATCGTTCGTATCGTAGCCATCGAGAATGTACCCGTTCGATGTCGCGGGCAAACCATTGAATTCGACATTGCCATACCCACCCGCAGCCTTGGCATCGTTCGATGACCCTGCTGTATTCATTAGTGCACCCTGCGCAAACTGGGCCAGATAAGTCAGATCCTGTCCGGGGTTGGGCAGGTTCTTGATTGTCTTAGCGTCGATAGTAGTGGTGGTATTTGGATTGTCGAGGCTGAGTAGGCCCTGCTGAGCCGTCACTTCGACGGTCTGACCATTTGATTGAATCCGAAGCGAGAAGTTCAGCGTGACCGTTCGACCAACACCGACAGGAGTAGGTTCCGATTTGGAAATTGCGAAGCCGTTGGACTCGACCGTGACCTGATAGGTGCCGGGATTAACTTGGGAAAAAGAAAATGGCCGACTGCGTCCGTTCCGCCGGTGCGAGTCGCCTTCGTGTTCACGTCGGTAGCAGTGACCGTCGCATTGGGCACTGCAGCGCCACTCGCATCTGTCACCCCGCCGGAGAGGGCACTGCTGGTTCCGCTCTGCGCTTGAAGCAAGCATGGGTTAATCGCTGTTAATACCATCAAGAGAATGAGGTTGTTGTATCTCCATTCTCGAATTGCACGCATATCGGTCTCCGGTTGTCCTGGTGGGGCCTTGGAGGAATTCAGGAAGCACATTCTTCGACAGTAATTTAGGCCTACCTAAATATATTAGGTACGCCTAAAATAGAACCATGTCAAACCGAAAACGGGAAATTGAGGCATGACAACTCGTCGCGTCAACTTGAACACGGAGTCTGTGGACAACTATCTGAAGGCGATCTTTGCGATAGGCGGGCAAGAAGAGGAGCGAGTGACGAGCAACGCACTGGCGGAGCGGCTTGGGGTCGCCCCAGCGTCGATTACTAATATGCTGCAAAAGCTAGCGGCCTCTTCTCCTCCCCTCGTGGAATACGAGCGGCATAGAGGTGTTCGCCTATCGGCTGCGGGCAGACGGCGAGCGCTTGAGGTGCTGCGCCATCATCGCTTGCTCGAAACATTCCTCTACGAAGTCCTGGAGTACCCTCTCGAAGAGGTCCACGACGAAGCTGAGCGCCTGGAACATTTCATCTCAGAGCGGTTCGAAGAACGCATTGCCGCAAAGCTTGGTCACCCAAAGTTTGATCCCCACGGGCATTGCATTCCTGAGATGGACGGCAGAATGCCAAAGCAAGTATCTAGACCGTTGACAGACATTGAACAAGACGGGAAGTTTCTTGTGGACAGCGTTTCGGATCAGGACCCACTTTTATTGAAGCAACTAAAGGCTCATGGCATCACTCCAGGCGCGCGTTTACAGGTCACTAGTCTGTCCCAGGAAGAATTTGTTCTACGCGCAGGCAACAATTCGAGGGCCTTACGCCTCTCTCGTACTCTCGCGGGTGCGGTCCGAATCCGTTCCGCGGATTAAAGAAGCCAAGCGGGATTTATGTCTTTCAATAGACGCTTGATTCCAACAATCAAACGTGAATTGTTGTAAACAGGACAATGCGCGCCCATTGAGACGGACTCTGCCCTTGATGTCCGAATTCTGGGCGGATGGTCGGCAACCCTTCCGTTACTCGCCCCGAACGGCCAACGACGGGTTAAGGTGCGGTTTGCCCGTAATTCGACCCCAATTGGCCTGTTCACCGTGGAAGGAGATGCCATGAACCTTCATGGTCGGACGAGACTTGTCATCGCCGAATCGCTATCGGGCCTTTGCGAGTATGCCGGCGATCATCTTTCCCAAGTCAAATTTAAAACCGAAGAACCCTGGTTTCATTTCGACGTACTCCCTCATCCAAGACCATTCCCTTTCAATCTCTGATTCGTCGAGCCTATCCAGTGCGTAGCTCGCCTTGTTCGAGTGGAGGGCCGCAAGCAGCTTGCCGAAAAAGATGGAGATGTCGTTGTGTTTTTTATAAATCTCCCTCAGAGGGAAGATCATGACTTTTGCCTGATCTAACCCGTTAGGCGTTTTAATTGCTGTCGGCAGCGCATCAGTCACGACAATCGCTGGTAGGAAAGTGCTCTTCCAATCGTCAGGGACGTCGAACGAACGAGAGTAGAGTGCAGCAGATTCAAAGGAATCTCGGAATGCGGTTGCATCATAGCCCCGAACCACCAAAATGTCGGGTCCAGCTTCCTTACCTAGCGTCATGAAGTACTTGTCGATCTGTTCGCGGATCGCATCACCAAAAGGACCCTCAAGAAGGACGATGTACCAATCGAATCCAATCGTAGGAACTGTTCCGATCTTGCTCGCACACATTGTCATGACAGATCTCCTGGGATATCAAACTCCGAGGTGAGGGGCGGTCTTTAGGCCCGAATCGAGCCGACCAACGGATCGGAGCCAAGTTCCCCTGCCCCTCGGGCCACCTTTGCTCGATACGCCCATGCAGCCGGCATGAACGTGTTTACTGGGAATTATAGTCGGCTGAATAGTTGCCACACGTCAACGCGAAGGAGTAGTAGGAGGCAACGCGGCCAACCGGGTGGGCTATCGGTCCGAAGCAGCCTTCTCCATCGCATTCAAGCGTTGGGCCGGGATCTCGCCCAGCGGATATCGCCGCAGGATGCTTCGTGCTGAAGCGTGAGAACCTGCGAGCACCCGCTCAGTACTTCGTGTGAACTGAAGCGGCGCCGGTCTTGCCAACTCCCGGATGGTCGGCTACACGGAAATAACCAGATGGTGGCGAGGCACAAGATGTTCTTTGGAAGGTCGAAGAGTGTAAGGTGCGGATTGCCCGTGACTCGGGAGATGGACCGCGAACTTATATCTGGCATCGGCCAGCCGGCAACGCCAAAAGCACAGGAGGCCCAACACTAAATGCGCGAAGGACGCGGGATGCCCAGAAGATGGGTAAGGTGTCCGGCTTGGCCGCGAACTCCAATGCGATCGGCTTTCCAATCGTAGTCATCGAAACCTTGCGTCATTGCCAACATCTCTGTGACCGTGTACGCGCGGCATGCGGATACCAGACCATCCCACCAGCATGTGAGCGGAATCAAGGGAACCACATAGGTCCAGAGCAAGCGCTTCCATCGGAATGGTCGTATGAACGGCGTCGCCAATGCGACAAAAATCGGCGTGAATAGGAACGGGACCATCATGAGTAAGCTGCGTTCCGGAATTTCAAATATGCCGACTGGCTGTCGCGCTTGAACTGCGCTCTCCAGCACCAGCCGGGCTGACCTCGGTGCAAAGTGATGGAACGCGTTGAACATGGTACGCAGCCCCACTAGGTTCTTTGGCACGTTTGTGGCATCGACCGGATCAGCGATGTATCGAATGCCAGATGGGTACTTCGAGGAAAGGCGCTGAAACGCAGTGATATTGGGGAATTTGTCAGTCAATGTGAATTGCACATGGATTTCTTCCGCAGCCAGAGCTTCGTATATGGCCAGCACAGGGCCGCCTGCGCCCGTACACAGATCCACTATGCATGATGTCTTCGAGTTTTCGAGCATCGTCCGCAGCAGGGGAACGACTGGCTTGTGCAGAGCGAAGCGGGTCTCCATAAACTGGAGATAGTCTGTCGCAAGGTCCCGGATCGTATGCGGGAACCAGGTCAGATCTTCAAGTTCTACCAGTTGCAAGCGCGGCAGGGGCATGCTCCTCAGATCCTCGTAGATTCGGCGACGAACTCAACATACAGCACTGGCGATCCATTGCGAACGTATTGTAGGCAACCCTTCCGTTACGCGCCCGAACGGCCAACGACGGGTAAGGTGCGGGTTGCCCGTTATCCGCCCGCAACTCGGAAAGTCGGGGGATTTCTCCAAACGTGGTAGTCGATGAGTGAATAGGCGATTTTTCGCCAACTATGCTCTAACCGCGCACAAATCGGCTGCCGCTCATACTAAGGCGCGACCGCTTGCGGTTGAACGGCTGTCATAAATTGCTCCGACTTTGAGACCCAACCGAAATACGCTTCCGCGAGTACGAGCGAGGCATCGTGATTACTTCCCGGCACGCCATGGGGAGGCGTGGGTTGGCTCATGCAATCCTCCAGCAAGACACACGAATAATCTCTATACATAGCGTCTCGGACCGTCGCCTCAACGCAGACACTCGTAGTGCAGCCCGCGATGATGAGGTATTGGATTCCCAGCTTTCTGAGCGTGGCATCCAGATCGGTCTGATAAAAACCGCTGAATCTATGTTTGTAGATGGCTAGGTCATCGGCCTGAGGCTTGAGCTCGTCAACGATATCCGTATTCCATGTGTCGCGGATCAGAATCCGACTTTCCCTACCGTCAGGCGCGGGAGTGATCTTCCCGACGAACGGCGGGTGTTTCAAGCGATTCGGAGAATCGGAAGCACCGAAATCCGAGAGGTCCGGACGAAACGCCATTTTGAGATAAACAATCTTGATGCCCGCATGGCGAGCTGAGGCTAGTACTTTTGCGATTGGGGCGATCGCCTTTCGAATGCCCGAAATGTCAACTCCTGCCAAGTCGAGCATGCCACCCTTAGAACCAAAATCGTTTTGCATATCTACGACAATTACCGCAGTCTTGCTAGTATCTATCGCAATTGTCTCAGGCTTCGCATCGATTCTGACAATCCGGCTGTTCGCGTTCTGAGTCTGTGCCGAGGCTGATTCTGCGCCGCGGCCTCCTACCAATGACGCGGCTGCTGTTGCGCCAAGCAGCCCGAGCACTTCCCGGCGGCCAAAATTGTGCGCTTGCGTCGGTTCTCTTTCAGTGTTTTGAATGTCCCGCGTCATAGCACCTCCGATGGCCTGCCCGCTGAGTGTCTCACAATCAGCCCCCATGTCGTGGAACTCTCAATTGTGTGGTTGACCGGCTCCTCGGAAGGCGAACTGTTGTAAACAGGCGATTACACTCAAAACCCCGCCGACTGGGGGTCGATGAGTGACTTGGCGATTTAGCGACAATTGACACCCCGAGAAAGCACCTCACCCCGATGACTGAAGTGAGGGCCATTTTCGGTGCAATTCGGCGGCACAACGTTAGACTGCGAGACCCACGTCCGTTTTGATGACGGTGACAATCATTTAACGCTGGAATCGCGTGAGGCAAGCTATTTGCACTTCCTACGGAGATTTCAGACTGCGCATCAATTCCTGTGGCTCGAACTGTCTAGAGTATTTTCTACCCGGGAGCGTTCGCCTGCCGCGCCCTCCGCAGCACGACGCACGCGCCAAGCTTGCCACATGTGGCGCCTCTCGTGAGCGGTGATAACGTGAAGTCCGGTGGCCAGGCTAAACCGGATGCCGGGTACCAACGGATTCGGGAATCGAATCCCCGCAAGGTCTAGGTCGGCGTTAGTACGGAGGTAGTCCCGTATTTCGTCCTGTGATGTCGCGAAGCGGGCGAAAGCATCAGCGAGCGAAGGCGACGTTCCCGGCTTGATGTTTCGCGGCGCCTTCATCTTGAACGATGCCTTGACGGGCGGCTCCATCTTTGTCGCAAACCATCGGCCCACGAATCCGGGAAGCGCCGGGCGTCGCCTCAACCGACCTGCCGCGCGGGCACGGATCGCAGGTTCTTTCATCGCACGCAGGTAGACCTGGTTCGTTGTAGCCAGGTGGTCGAGGCATTGCGCCACGCTCCACGAATTTACTTCAGCACGCCAGCACCCTCGCTCTTCGGCGAGGTTTTCCACGAGCAACCGTGCGTCGCGCTCCGCTGCGTCGAGTTGGTCGCGCAGATTTCCGATGTCCGGCAACAATTCTGTCATGGCTCCATACTGTAGGGTATGGAAACGGAGACTGTCAATACTCTTGCGTATGGGAAAATGTCTACTATGGTGCGCAAGGGTACTGGTGCGAAGCGACTCGACGAGCCTACTCTAACTTCATCCGACTGGGTGGAGGGTGCGCTTCAACTCATATCGGAGGCCGGTCTGCGGGCACTTACAGTAGAGGCGCTCGCCGCTCGTCTAGGGGTCACCAAGGGCAGCTTTTATTGGCATTTCAAGGGCCGGTCAGAGCTCTTAGCTGATGCGCTCAGGCGCTGGGAGCATCGCGCCACAACGGAGGCCATCGTAGGATTGTCGGCAGTCACCGACGCTCGTCAGCGGCTCATTCTCATGTTGGAGGCTGCCGCCCAGCCACCAAGGTCACGCTCCCTATATGCAGCGCTTGCCGAGGCCGCAGACGATCCGATTGTGAGACGCGTGCTGAACCGCGTGGCTTCAGCACGAATTGGATTCCTAGAAACTTGTTACCGCGAGCTTGGGCTCCCGGTATCACAGGCTAAAGCGAAGGCTGTGCTTGCGTACGCGGCATACCGTGGGCTTCTGCAGTTGGCGCACGAGGTACCGGCCGTGCTATCTGATGACTGGTCCTCATATGCCGAGGCAGTCCTCCAAGCTCTGGGCCCGGCACCGCGCGTGAAACGCAGGCCCCGACAGCCCGGCTAATTTGGTTCTGCCCCGGTCCGGGGAGTTTTCCGGAAGACACCATTGTGCAGTTCAACTATCTGCCGAGCGTCCGCGGAAAGCTCGCACTCAACAAGGGAGATGCTTCCGGCGCCATTGCGAGTCTTGCGGCCGCCGCACCTTATGAGCTTGGGGCGACGAGAGCCATTGGTTTGGATTGGACGCCTATGTTTCCAGTCTTTGTGCGTGGCGAAGCCTATCTGGCTGCGCGCCGGGGTAGCGAGGCTGCTGCCGAGTTCCAGAAGATCCTCGATCATCGAGGCCTCGTCCTGAACCAACCCATCGGTGCGCTTGCCCATCTTGGCCTCGGTCGCGCTTATGTGTTGCAGGGCGACACCGTCAAGGCTAAGGCGGCTTATCAGGATTTCCTTACTCTATGGAAGGACGCTGACCAGGATATTCCTGTACTGCAGCAGGCCAAAGCTGAGTACGCGAAAATTGCAGCAACAAAGGATTTCGCATCAAACGTTGGGCTTTATCGCTTGTCGCGCCGAAAGTCGCACTGTCGATAACCCCTGACTTAGATTCTCACTCCATATCAGGGCTTAGCACGCAATATAAAAGGCGCCCACTTTGCTGTAGGTTGTGGTTATTCGTATCACCACCTACCGAAAGGAGCGGCGTTATGAGCCAAGAGAAATATATCGGCATGGACGTCCACCAAGCAACGATCTCGGCTGCAGTCACAGATTCCCGGGGAAGTTGATCATGGAAAGTATTCTGGAGACGAAAGCGGCCACGATCCTTGAGTTCCTCCAAGGGCTACACGGAAGTTTATCGGTGACCTTCGAAGAAGGAGTCTCTGCGGCCTGGTTACATGACCTGCTGAAACCTCACGTCACCCATCTCGTGGTCTGCGATCCGCGCAAGAACGCCCTGTTGAAAGACGGCAGCAAGAGTGACCGAATCGATGCGCGAAAGCTGGCGGAGCTGCTGCGTGGCAACCAGCTCACGTCGGTTTACCATGGCGAGCACGGGATGCGCACCATAAAAGAATTAGGTCGCAGCTACCTAACCATTACGAAGGATCTCACACGAGTCATGAATCGGATCAAAGCCCTCTACCGAAGCTGGGCCATTCCCTGTAGCGGTACCAGCGTCTATGCACCGCGGCATCGCACAGAATGGTTAGACAAGATCCGGAACCCGGAGTTCGTCTCCGGGCCGAACGGCTCTATCAGCAACTGGATCTGCTGCAACCAGTGCGTCAGCAAGCGCGACGCGACTTGCTGACCGAGAGCCGCAAGCATCATGCCGTGAAATTGCTTCGCCAGATTCCTTCGATCGGTCCGATTCGTGCAGCCTTGCTGGTTGCGCAGCTGCAGACGCCCCACCGTTTCCGTAGCAAGCGCCAGCTGTGGGCTTACAGTGGTTTCGCGCTGGAGACCCACGACAGCGGCGAGTATCGCTACGTCCGAGGGAAACTGCAACGAAACCGGGAGCGCATGACCGTGCGTGGCCTGAGTAACAACCATAATCCCGATGTGAAGAATCTCTTCAAAGGGGCTGCGATCTCCGCTAGCACTCACCCTGGCCCCCTGTACGATTTCTATGTTGCTCTTCTTGAAAAAGGAATGCGACCGACGATGGCGCGTCTCACCCTGGCACGCAAGATTGCCAGCATCACTCTAACGATTTGGAAGAAAGGAGTGGATTTCGACGCCACACAATTGCATCGGCAAGAAGCTTGAGCGTCTCTGATAAGGAGGCCTTTCCATCTCCGGCCATTCTCTTAGGTGGTGGTCGGTCGGGTTCTCGAGACGCTCGGTTCGAGGTGAGTATCAGTCAATGAGTTCGGCCTTGTGTGCTTCGGCACCGAGTCACTAATGCACGCTATGCCTCCTCGGATAACCAGAAATAGCGATAGGCCACGAGCCTCAAATAGAACCATGGTTGACATTCAAATACCAGGTCCGCTTGCCCAAGTCTAAGACTCGATTGGCGTCGTCACCACCGGAAGATGCAAGCCACGGAATGGCAAACAAGCCAAGACAAACCTCTCGAGCGAATCGAGGGGCACGTTCACAGGCAGTGGGCTGGATCTCGAGACAAAAATCTTCTCGGCGTCCGGTCGAGGGAGAAACTTTTTCTTGACATCCCTTTTTATAGAACTCATTGAGCAGAGTCTACTGCCATACATTTCGCGTTCTGTCCGGTTGGTCGGCCACTCGTCAATAACCCGTCTGCTAACCCCTCCGGACCGATTCGAATCGGAAGACGACCGGTAAGGTGCGGGTGGCCCGTCATCCGCCCGCACTGCTTGATGAGTGATTCGGCGATTTGCAGTTATTGGGATGTATCATTGCACTTCACGAGCATCTGCATGGTTCCGAAACCTGACTCTCTGATTTCCACTTGAGGTAACAAAGATGGAGGACAAAGACTGGATCAACGCGGCGACGCAAGTCCAGGGGCTCGTCATGACGTTGTGGACTGTTTATGTCGCTATTGTGGGTGCCACATTGGCCTTTGTTACGTCTGGCCGAATAATGCTTCAGCGGCCTCATGTAAGATTGTTGGTCATCGCGGCTTATTGGATTGCATCTTCCGTAAACCTCTGGGCTATGTTGAACTTGCGGAAACAGCACGACCTAATGGCTTTTTCGATCAAGGATTCTTCACTCTCTACCCTCAAGCACTATATGTTGCGCCCAAAGCCGCGGGTGTACATCGCAATTCATCTGGGCGTCGATATCGGGATGACAGTTGTAGCTTGGAATCTGCCCAGATTTCCTGCCTAGCTATCGCCAGGGTCGATAGATCGCGCTCTCGTTTAGAAAACAGATGTAAAGTAGCCGCTTGGTCGCAAGATCGACATCTCCCACAGGCGGCTTCAACTTGGCTAAACAAGCCGAGTCCCTAATCGAGCCGCGATATTGCCCTCTCGTTCCCCGCCCGTGGTGGATCGCCGGTAATCCGGAAGTTGACCGGAGCGAAATCAACGTGCTGGGCACGACCACATGGCGCGGAGCCGGGTCGCTTCCGGATGGTCGGCAAACCGCACCTTACTCTCCATCGCCTGACTCCGACCACGTCCTGATCGAACTGCGGCTGCGCCACCGCACGCCTTCGGCGTGGATGAGATTTTGGACACCCTTTGGTAATCGCCGAAGGTGGCAGCATTCCGTTGCAATGGGTGTCAGCATAGCTAGACTCACAGCGCCGCTGATTCCTGCCACGAGGAATGTGACCGTTTGAGTCTGCATTCTTCACTCCTTGACGTGTCCCTGCACCATTGTACGATTAGAAGTAATCTCTCTCATCAAGCTCGGCATCATCTGCCCGAAGAGCAAGCAACGATATTGCGGGATCGATGAGTGATTCGGCGACAGTGCGCTGATTGAGATTCAATCCCAAACCAAAACTGATTAGAGCGACAGTGTCACGAAATCTCGCGGACGGTTCTGTCGAAGATGTCCTGCAAGTGCCCTTCACTCTTCTTACCGTTCAGCGCCTGCCGAAGGAAAATTTCTAAATCTCGCTCGCCGAGCAAGAGTACGATTCCCCGCTTTTCGCTGCTGATGCGTCGGATATGCTCCAGATAAGTCCTCTTAAGCTCTGAGCCGCCACGATGAATCAAGAGCGCAGCTCTTCCAATCTTGTCGTTCATGTAGTACGAGACCTGATGGAAATCATCAGAGGTCAAATCCTTGTAGTTCTTGCACTCGCAAATGATCTGCGTCGCCCCATACTGCTGTCGAAGCATCTGCCAGAACGGGATACTCGAGTGATTGGCGACAATGATGTCGCGGATAACTTTGCCGGAAACGTCGCGGGATTTCGCTTCGAGGTTGGTGAGCGCCTTGTAGAAGCAGAGCCGTAGAATGTCTTCAACAAGCTTTTCGTAGTCGGCTGCACCCTTATCGCCATATTCCAATTCTCGGAGCTTCGTTTGTAGGACAGCCAACTTGGCGTTGTAAACACCAAGCGATGTGGATTCCGGTAATTCCGCAACGATGCCTGACTGCCTTAAGAGAACGTCATCCCCAATTCGGTTGACCAGTGCGCTTTGGAGGCCCAGCGCGTCCACGTAAGTCGGATGAATCACTATAATGCTGTCGTCGGCGATTGTTGGCATCATCGCCAACGGCGATTCGCTGGATTTGAACACGACCCCGTCAGCTCTCTTGAGACCCGCGAAACCCAAATTATAGAGAAGCCTGATAAGGAGTTCCGGCGAACTGTAGCTATAGATCCAACTTTGACAGCTGTCCTTAATCTCACCGTCCAGAAGCAATCGTTTGGTCAGGTCGTCGATCGCCGCAACCGTATATTCAGTGCCAAGCCCATAGAATTTGGACAAAACGATTCCTAGTCGTGGATAGTTGTCTGAATACTCGTCGGAAAGATCCTTGAGCCGCCCTTCCGAAAACTTCTTCTTAGCTGCCTGCAAATCCTGGTACGAGATTCGCGAACGCAGGTGCGCTTGAGGCGACTCCAGGGCAGAGGCCACGTAGATCAACACGTCACGGGGTCGGTACTGACAATAGCCGAAAACCTCGTCCTCGCTAGTTCCGGTTGAGGGCTCTTCGAAGAACACGTTCCACGTTGGTCCCCCGAGTGCTGGCTTTGCGAGCAGATTGCGATTCAGGCGGCGCTCGATGAACTCTCGCAGCATTTCCCGAGTCCATTCCAGCGAGACAACTGCGGTTTCTAACCTGGCCGACTCGCGGTCCATATTCCGAACTTTCTCGAAGACATTCTCGCGGATAAATACTAGTGGTCGCACGCAGCAAACTGTGGCGTTTAGCTCCAGACATGCGTGCATCAAAGCCATCACGAGTACCGCAGCCTTATCGGACCCATTCCATGAATCGTCAAGGCGATCAATCAGTACCGTGACCTCATGACGTTGTGTGGTCGCCTCCTCTGCCATCTCGTCAGCAAGTTGCTTGGACCTGGCAACAAACTTCAGCCACTCCTTGGGCTTGCCTTCCAGACATTCGAATCCTTCAGAAATGAAGTTCAGCAACCTGAGATCGAAGTCGTACTGCTCAACGTCATTCCTCTCCCGAGTGATGGCCGTTGTTGAGCGGAAACGGTATAGGCTCTGCTTAAACCACACCGCAAGAACCTCATCGAGAATCGCGCGTTTGAAGCTGCACACGAGAGTCTTGAAAGGCTGTTGATGCACATCTGGTGACCAATCAGTCGGGATGTACTCGTCGGCTGCCGCAAGGAGCTGGGGAATTAGCAAAAGTGTGTTTTTCGAGTTCTTGGATTGCAGATAGAAGGTAATCGCCGTCTTTCCGGTGCCTCGCCGACCCACAAAGAACGACTTTGGCCGATTCGGGTCCAGTGCCGCCCGCATTGCGGGAGTTTCGACAAACAGGGAGGGGTGCGCCCGGATGAGATCGTATTCAGCAAAGGACTGCCCGACGCTTGCCTTCTTAAGTGCATCCTTAGGGAGTTGGAATGGGGCATTGGACTGTCCTTTCGCCACGTCGACCTCGAATCTTGGAATATCGCCAACGTAACCCCCTTGGCGACTCGCAACAGTTTGCTCTAGCGTCCAGCGTAACAGGCCGCCGAATCAATGCGATGCACCCTTTCGGTGTAAGTACAGTTCTGATTGCTCGACCACTCGCAGGTGTAATCGCCATATGCTCGATCCGACAAGGACATTGTGGGACCCGAAACGGAGCGAGACGTCAAGATCGGGGAGCGCGGGAACGCATCCGAGCGCGTCGAGGCTCTTACGTAACTCATAAAGATCCCGCCTCGACGCCGGGGAGTTGTGAGACATCCAACTTCGCGGCATGCTCGGCAGTCCCGGTTGTTGCAATGTAGTATCTGCCCATACGGTGGAGAGGAGCCAACCCAAGTTACATAAGTAGTTGAACAGCGAGCCTTTTGATGGTCACCGAGAATGCCAGGTTGCTGCGGTCCGGTGCCGTGCGGGGTTTCGCCTGACAAACGTGGGTCTTTACTGTGGTTCCAGAGGGCGGCGGATCTCGGCTACTCGGCGGAGGACCGATCGATTTCATGAACTGAGAGCTGATGTGTTATGTAAAACGGCGTTTTACGGCAAGTATCGGCTAGAGTCTGTCGGAGAGATAATAGGCTGGAGCGGTCGCGCTTCGGGCACCGACTCCCCGGCTGGAGTTCATCAGCACCGTTCAAAGCCTCATTGGAGACAAGTATGAAAGACGCCGCAATCTATACCCGTGTATCGAGCCGCGAGCAGGAGCAGGAGGGCTTCTCGCTCGGAGCGCAAGCGAGAGGGCTGCGCGAGTACGCCGAACGCAACGGGTTCAAAATCATCAGGTCATTCGAGGATGTGGAAACTGCGAAGGCGTCGGGAAGAACACAGTTTTCGGCGATGATGACGTGGTTTCGACGGAACCGGTCTTGTCGCATCCTGCTGGTCGAAAAGACAGACCGGCTCTACCGGAACCTTCGGGATGCCGTGACGTTAGAGGATTTGGATATCGAGACCCATCTGGTCAAGGAAGGGCAGATCATCTCGAAGGATGCTAAGTCCCAGGCGAAACTGATCCATGGAATTCACCTCGTCATGGCGAAGAACTACTCAGAGAACCTTCGCGAAGAGGTCAAGAAGGGTTTGCGCGAGAAGGCGCTCACAGGAGTCTATCCGGGTAATCCGCCGTTCGGTTACAAGGTCAACAAAGCCGAGCGAATCGTCGAAGTACACCCTGTGAAATCGGCGATCGTGTCTCGCATGTTTGAGCTGTACGCAACGGGAACACATTCTACGAAGTCCCTCTCCAAAGCTATCCATCTTGAAACCGGAATTCGCATCTGCAAAGGGAACATCCACCACATCCTGCGGAATTCTTTCTATGTGGGGTCGTTCACATGGTCCGGATACAGCTATTCGGGCACACATCCCCTTTTCTTGCGGCCCGGTCTTTTTGAGCGAGTCCAATCTGTTCTGAACGGCCACAATCGAGGACACCACACGAAGCGTGATCTGGCGTTTCGTGGCCTGATGAAGTGCGCCTATGACGGCTGTGTGGTGACTGCGGAGATCAAAAAGGAGAAATACGTCTACTACCGATGCTCGGGATATCGCGGCAAGTGCGACCTTCCCCGGTTCCGGGAGGAAGACATCGCAAACCGGTTAGGCGAGCCGCTCAAAGGGCTCCAGGTGCCGCCGGAGGTGGTTTCTGACATTGTCGCCACGCTACGCGACGACCAGAAGCAAGCGGCAGGCAAGGTCAGCGCCGATCGGACGGCCCTTGAGTCAAAGTTGACCGGCATCCGCAATCGGATGGACGCGGCATATGCGGACAAACTGGACGGCAAGATCCCAGAAGACTTCTGGGAACGCAGGATGAGCGACTGGCGAATGGAAGAGCAGCAAGTCAAAATGGCAATCCAAGGCTTGAGCGGAGTGGAAACCGGCGACTTGGCGCTGAACGCGCAACAGACTTTAGAACTCGCGAATAACGCCTATTTACGGTATCTTTCGCATAATTTCGCCGAAAAGGCCAAATTGTTGAAAATGGTGCTTTGGAACTGCTCCGTCAACGCCGTAAGTGTAACGCCTATATACAGAAAGCCCTTTGACATGATTGCTGAAAGGGCCAAAACTGAAAAATTGGTCGGGGCGAGAGGATTCGAACCTCCGACCCCCTGGTCCCGAACCAGGTGCGCTACCAGACTGCGCTACGCCCCGAATGTGCTGCGGTGAGATGTCGATTAGAGTGCTTTCCATAAGGCTCAGGCGCGCGGGTGCACCTGCAGGATCGCTGTACCGACTCAGGTAGTTTAGCAGATTTGGCGGCGGGGTGGCGAAGGAGCCGGGAGGGATTTTAGCTGTGCTCGGTTCGAAGTGAGTTGTGGCGTATGGAAGAGAGGGAGCAACGAAGGAGAAGACAAGACGCGGGCGCTGAATTGCGCAGTCAGGCGATGATATTGAGCTGGTACGGTCGAGATGAGTATGCTCGAGGGTGCGCTGGCGAATGGGCGTCAGGTTTACCAGGGGCGGATTAAGGAGGAGTCTGGAGCTCCTCCTCTCAGGGTTGAGACAAAGCTGATCGGGTTCGTAACTGTCAGTGATTCATAGGGGCTTTTGGCTTGGCGTAAGGTTGGCCCTCCCGTTTCACGGAGTTTGCGTCGAAGGTAGCGGTGTCGCCGGGGGTAAATGAGGCTCCGTCGGGAACGAGTGTGTTGTCGAGGCGGCGGCCAGGTTGGCCGCTGGTGCGCATCGAGATGCGTGCTGGGTCGATCCCTTTTTCGTCGATGAGGTACTGCTCTACGTTGAGGTCACGCTGGGCTGCGGCATCAGGCGTTTCATCCTCGGAGTGTCTGCCGACGATTACGAGTTTTGAGGTGGTGTCGCGGTTCAGGGTGAGGGCAATCTCGTCCAGGCAAGCCTTTCCTTCGTTGTCGACGCGTACGGGACGCTTCAGATCGCGCTCAAACGAGACGCTGCAGAGGGGGCGTACCTGCGGGACTGGTGGAGGTGGAGGGGTGACGATTGTGACTGTGGTGTCGGCGGAGGCGTGTTTGCCGAGATCATCGACAACGTTGCAGGTGACGGTGACGACACCTGACGGAGCGCCGCTGGTAACGAGCATGGCGGTAGGTGTGGTTCCGGAGATCTGGCCGGCGGAGGCGGAGTAGGAGTAACTGAGGGTGAGTCCCTCCAGACTGCTCGCGACGGCGGTGATGGTCGAGGGGTCACCGGGCATAACTGTGCTGGGGTTGGCGGAGCAGGCGATGGTGGGTGGAGCGGGGTTATGGATGCGGAAGCCGGCGGTGCAGTTCGCGCTCTCGCCGGGGCGTTTACCTTCGCTGACGCGGCCGGAGACGGTGTAGTCGCCTGGTGCGAGGCCTGTCGTGTTGATGTTGGCTGTTGCATCGTTGTTCGTGAGTTCACCACCGCTGGCGGTCCAGGTGTACGAGAGCTTCTTCTTCGCTTCGAGGTTTGTCGCAGTGGCGGTGACGGTTACGGGGTCGCCAGGGAAGATGTTGGTTGGTTGAGCGGTGCAGCCTAGTTGGACAGGTGGTGGAGGCGTCTGCTGGCCGAAGCGCAGAACCACGCCAGCGGAGAGGCGGTAGGCAGTGATGTCCCCGACGCCTCCGGTTACCTGGGCCGGGTCGACTGGACCGTAGTCGACGTGGGAGTAGTTGAAGTCGGCTTGGACTATGCGAAGGGCGACGTGATTGTTGAAAACTGGGAGGACGAGGTCGAGACCTGCTCCGGCGGTGACGCCCCAGCCCCAGGTGCAGGGTTGGAAGGCTGGTCCGCCTGCTTTGGCTCCGCCGCCGAGAACGTGGGCGAAGGGGATGAAACGGCCTTTTTGATAGCGGAGGACAGGGCCGGCCTGGGCTGTGTAATAGCAATCGTTGGTACCGTTCGGGAAGAAGCTGCCCTCGGCTTGGACACCTAAGTAACGATTGAAATAGGCAGTGGCACTTGCAACCGCACCGGCATTGATGGGCTGATAGACGAAGGGGGTAATTTCGCTGTTGAAGGGATGGAAGTAGGCGTAGCCGCCGTAGAGGTCGAGGCGCGAAAAATCGGGTGGGGGCGTGGAGGCGGTTTTGACCGCCTGCGCTAAAACGGACCATGGCGAGGCTGCAATGCACAGGGCGACCAGGAGTTTGGTCACGGAATCGAGTAGGGCACGCGTGAGGCGCACGGTGTGAGAGCTCAATCTATCGGGGCTCACGGGGCGGAGATGCATAAGGATGAAACCTCCAACTACGGTGCTTCCTGATTTTTCTTGACTCCCATATGCTCCGTGAGACTGCCCGGACATACGGGTGGCATCGCTACTACTTCCCGACGGACAGAAAGACCGAGGTGGATTGAGCCGGCGTCGTGAAGTTGACGCTGGTGCCGGTGACGCTGACGGTGTAGGTCTGGAATGTGGTGTTGAAGCAGCAACCCGCCAGGCCAAGGATACCGAAGGAAAGGAGGAGAAATGTGAGAAGACGAATCTCTTGAGTACCTAGCTTCCTGCGACGTCGGAGACCGGCAAAGAAGATGCCAAGTCCGGTGAGTTCGACCGGGAAGACGGCGGCAGCGGTGATCGGCGTGAGATCCGTGAGTTTGAGATTGGGGATTGATGGATTGCTTAGTTTGGCATCGGCCGAAGTAGTGTTGATGGTCAGCGCGACGGTAGCGGTGCCTCCGGCGGTGAGTGTCGGGTTGCTGGCGAAGGCGCATGTAGCGTCCGCAGGAAGGCCAGAGCAGGAGAGATTGATCTGTCCGGCGAAGGCTCCGACTGAAGTGAGTACAACCTGATAGTTCGTTGCACCGGGACCGCGAATGAGCTGAGTGGGAGGCGTGGCGGAGATCGTGAAGCTGCCCACGGGAGCGTTGATGACCTGGGTGAGGGTAGCCGAGCTGGTGGAAAAGTTTGTGTTGGCCTGGAAGATGGCGGTGATGGTGTGGCTGCCTGAGGTGAGAGCGCTGGTGGCGAATGTGGCGACACCGCTGCTGTTCAGGGTGCCGGTACCGAGGAGATTGCCGCCATCAGAGAAGTTGACGGTGCCGGTGGGCGTGCCGGTTGTGGTGGTGACCGTGGCGGTGAAGGTGACGGTGGCGCCAGCGGCTGCGGGCGAACCGGAGCTTGTAATCGTGGTGACGGTGTCGATGGGACTGACGGCGAGCGTGCCTGGATGGATGGTTGCGATGTAGTTGGCGGCGGAGGTTCCCGAGACGCTTGCGCCGATGGGATATTGGCCCGCTGGGGACGCGGGGGTTGCGACGGTCGTATAGCTGACGACTACGTCGTCGCCGGGGACGATACCGGTGACCGTTCCGGAGAAGGCGGGGTTGGGTGCTCCGTAGAGACGGCTAGCGCTATTGACGTTGATAACGAGAGCTGCCTGAATTTGGGTGATAGTGAGCGAGCCGTTGACGAGGTTCACGGAATAGTTGGAGAGAGCCGCACCGGAGACCGTGGGAATGATCGGGTAGGTGCCCACAGGGGAGTTCAGAACGGCGGAACTGGTGAAGGCGGTGGCGACAGAGTCGCCTTTGAGCAGGCCGGTGGTCGTTCCGGTGAAGACAGGGTTCGCTGTGTCGTAGGTGCGAGTGGCATTCGTCGCCGTGACGGTAAGTGTGGCTGGGGTGACGGTGAGAGTTCCGTTTGTCGTTGTGATGGTGCTGTAGTTGGCGGCGGCAGCGCCGGAGACCGAGGGGATGATCGTGTAGGTGCCGATCGGCGATGTCGCTGTCCCCGTGGTGGTGTAGGTAATTGTGAAAGTATCGCCGTTGAGCGTGCCGCTGACCGTGCTGGTGAAAGTAGGATCGGTTGCGCCGTAGCTGCGTGTGGCATTGTTAGCCGCCACATTGACAGCGATGGAAGTCTGAGTGATCACGAGAGTGCCGGGAGTGACCTGGACTGTGTAGTTGGAGGCTGCAGGACCGCCGACTGCGTCGTTAATGGGGTAGGAGCCGACCGGTGATGCCACAGTTGCTATGGTCGAGTAAGAGTTTGTGAAGGTGTCTCCGTTGAGCGCGCCACTGACGGTGCTGCTGAAGATAGGGTTGGCTGCTCCGTAGATCCTGGTCGCGTTGTTGACCGTGATGGTGAGGACTGCGGGCGTGACGGTGAGGGTCCCGGCGGTGATGGTGATGGCGTAGTTGCCGGCGTTTGCTCCGGTTACGGTCGCGTTGATGGGATAGGTCCCAGCTGGCGAGGTGACGGTGGCTGGTGAGGAGTAGGTGATTGTAAGTACGTCGCCGTTGAAGGTTCCCCCACTGACGGTATTGCCGTTCAGAATGCCAAGGGTGGTGCTGTTGAAGATAGGATTGGCTTGGCCGTACTGACGGCTTGGGTTGAGAACTGTAACGCCGATGGGAGCCTGAGTGATGGTGAGGGTTCCGGGTGTGTTCGTCACCGTGTAGTTCGAAAGGTTCGTGGTTCCGGCTGTGGTGAGAGTCGCGATGATCGGGTAGGTGTTTACAGGAGAGGTGGCGGTGGCAGTGCTGGAGTAGGCGACGAGAATAGTGTCGCCTGAGGCAACTCCGGTCAGTAAGCCGGTGAAGGTGGGGTTCGGCGCTCCGTACAGGCGGGTGAAGTTATTGACGGCGACGGTGAGCGGAGCTGGAGTGACCGTGAGGTTCACGTTACCGGTGGCGGGCGAGTAGTTGGCGTCGCCGGAGTAGTTGAAGGTGACTCCATAGCTGCCGACGGCAAGGCCGCTGTTGGGAGCGCTGCAGATGGAACCAACTCCGAGGGTCGCACTGACGGTGCAAAGAGTCCGTGCACCGACGCTGAAGGTGATGGTGCCAGTTGGCGCAGGGCTGCCATTGGTGACATTGACGGTTTGAGAGAAGGGTTGACCGTAAACTTCAGTTTCGACTGGCAACGTGAACTGAAGCGGCGCAATGACCTTTCCGGTTCCGGTAAGAGTGATTGTCTGAGGGCTGTTGTAGGAGTTGGAGATGATGGTGACGGCGGCGGTCAGCGAGCCCTTGGCAGTTGGAGTGAAGACGAAGCCCAGGTTGCAGGTGGAGCCTGAGATGATCGTGGTGCCGCAGGTGGTAGTGCCCGGATCGATCGTGAAGTGAGGATCGGAAGTGATAATAGCACCGTTGAGGGTGAAGGGAGCTGAGCCAAAGTTGCTTAGGCTTTGCTGGATCACCTGTGAGCTTTGGCCCACCAGGACGTTACCGAAGGCGAGGGTGGGATTGGGATAGGTGATCTCGCGGAGGGAGTTGTTGCCGTTGTCGACCTCGAAGAGATCGCTCTTGCCTTCAACGGCGATGCTGAGAGGATTGTTGATCTGGGCGAGGTTGGCGAAGCCGCCGTCGCCTGAGCTTCCTGCGGTCCCGGTGCCAAGGGTGGTGGAGATATTGCTACCGCTGCTCGTGGTGGAGACGAAGACGGTGTAGACGGTGTTGGCAGTAGCATCGGCGATGTAAAGGTCTCCGGCCGCATCGAAGGCGAGGAGGACGGAGAGATGATGGCGGTGCCCGTGGCTTGGCCAGGAACTGTTGTAGTCGCGGTTCCGTTTCCGGCGACCTGGTGAATGATGCCGAACTTATCGACTGCGTAGACGAGGTGGCCGCCTGTGTCGGCGATGTAAAGGATGCCAGTGGCGTCGAGAATAAGGCCGCCAGGCGATACGAAACTGGCAGTGGTGGCGAGGACGCCGTCGGCCGAGGAGTTGTTTCCGCTTCCTGCAATGGTTCGGCTGCCGCCGCCGGCAAAGACCTCAATCACATTGTGAGTCGAGCCAGCCTGGGCGATGAAGAGATTGTCGAAGCCATCTACGTAGATAGAGGTTGGCGTATCAAGGCCGGTCACATAGCCGGTGTTCAGGCTGCCGTCGACGCCAAAGCGGGAGACGGTGCCGTGAACGGCGTCTGTGATGAAGTAATTTCCGGTGGAGTCAATCGTGATGGCTGAGGAGGTGAGCAGACCTGAACCTCCTGGAATGATGGGAGAAGGCGATCCGCCGCCAACAGGAAGCTTTAGGAGGTTGCCCGAGCCGGGAGTTGCGCCAGTTTCGAGGATGTACGCGTTGCCGGCTGGGTCTACCGTTACAGCAGAAGGGGCGGAAAGTGAACTCACCACAGTCTTGACGATGCCGGGGGTGAAAACACCGAGCGAGCCGGTTGCCCTGCCTTCGAGCCCTTGGGAGATGCTGTTTCCGGAGACCGAGTCAGCGAGCTTGATAGGAGCGCTGCGCAATCCGAGAAGAGTCGGTGTGAAGCGGACAAAGACCTGGCAGGTGACAGGCGGGGTGCCTGGAGTGGAAGGGGTAAGGACACCGGTGCAGGTGTTTGTGATGATGTTGAAGTCTGGCCCTGAAATAACAGACAGATTTACCTTTTGGTTGACGACGAAGGTGACCGGAAGGCCGGCGCTGAGACTGCCGACTGGGGTCGGCGGGAAGATGATGTTGCTGCTGAGTTTGCGAAGGATGCTGTTGCTGGAGTCGGCGAGGGAGAAGTTGCCTAGGCTATCGACGGCGATTCCGCGAGGGCCGTTGAGAGGGAAGTTGAGGGCGGAAGTTCCGTCCTGAACCGGGCTGTAAGAGCCGGAGGCGCCATTGGGAAGGCCCGCGGTGATAGTCACGCTGGACGAGCCAAGGACATAACTGACTACGACGTCGGGACTGGTCTCCGTGATATAGATCGACTGCGTGGGCGAGAAGGCCAAACCGTACGGCTTGTTCAGTGCCGTCGCGAGCGTGCCTGAGTTGTCATTGGAGCACTGTCCCACGGCTGTTTGAAACGTTGAGAGACCAACGACCTGGCGGACGCAGTTGTTGCCGGTATCTGCGATAAAGAGATCCCCCGCTCCATTGATTGCGAGACCTGAGGGGGCGTTCAGCGTGACATTGCCGGTGATGCCGGGGCAGGTTGTAGGAACGAGTGCGGACGGTGCACCGGCCAGGACGCAGAGGCTCGAGGAGGGAGCCTGAAGCAGGACCTGATAGGTACTGAGAGCGGCGGGGACTTCAGTATCTTGAATGGCGATGTAGAGGTTGTTGCTGGCGTCAAGGACGAGGCCGTTGGGGTTCGGCGTCGCTGACATGGCCGAGCCGCAGGTGCCTGCGACGGTAGTGAGCGAGGCAACTCCAGAGGCTCCTGCGGCGAGTTTGCGGACGCAGTTATGACTGCTGTCTGCAATGTAGAGGTTGTTGGAGCTGTCCACCGCGAGACCCGTGGGTTGATATAGACCCTGGGAGGGGGTTGGGGTGCTGTTAGAAGAAGTGGAACAGGTGTCTCCCTTGCCGGAGACGGCGAGTCCGACCAGGGTACTCATCGAACCCGAGCTATCGATCTTGCGGACGCAGTTGTTCAAGGTATCCGAAAGATATTGGTTGCCGTTCGAATCAAAGACGATATAGGATGGAGTGTTAAGGCTGACCGTTGTCGCGGGTCCGAAGTCTCCGTTGAAGCCTGGAGTAATGGTTCCGGCATATCGGGTGCCGCTCTGCACCAAAGTAAGAGCCTGGGCGGGTGAGAGAGACGGAACGAGGGCGAATGCAACGAGAACGACCACGGCAGAGAGGATCTGGACACCAGAGATACGGCTGAGATGCATGGGTGAAGCTCCTAGGTTCGTGCTACAAAGTGAATCAGGACGGACGCGCAAGTGCCGGGGAAGCGGTTCTGCGGAGTTGTAACGCTCCATTAAAGGTAGGTATCCGGTCTCCTGCGCCAAAAGTATTGCATATAGAGGATTTGGGGGAACTACCTATAAAGTGGCAGTTGCAAACGCCTCAGGACGATTGAGTTTTTGAGAGATTCGAGCAATCTTCGCGTAGGAGTACGTGAACGCGCGCGCACTGTAGGAGGAAGTGTGCCTCTATCCGGAGATACCTAATGTCTTCGCGGCGGCCAACCCTATTTGTAGCGGCATCTCTCATGACTTGGGTCCGATTCCCGAGTCTCTGGCGTCTGCCGTTTCGATAGACAGATGAGACTCCGGGCGCGGAGAATGGAGTCAGGGTTGATGGAGACATACTTCCGGCATGAAAGAAATTCGACAGATTGTTCGGATGTGGCGGCAAGGAGGAGCAGCTGCGATGGTGACGCTCGTGCGGGCCGAGGGATCGAGTTATCGACGGCCTGGAGCTCGCCTACTGCTCGGCAAGCAAGGTGAATACACCGGGACAATTAGTGGAGGGTGCCTGGAGGCCGAGGTCGTGCGCAAGGCAGCGTGGCTGGTTCGGGAGGGCGCCGTAGTGGAACGGTACTCGACGATGTTTGATGACACGGCCGAAGTGCCTTTGGGTTGGGGTGCGGGGGCGTGGTCGATCTGCTGATCGAACCGATCGATACTCCCGAGTGCCGAGCTTTACTTGCGGCACTGAACGCTGCGCTTGCCGGGATTGAGGTGACGGTGCTGACCTGGCTACCGCGGGCGGGAAAGAGCCTGGAACGCGCCGTGCTTGCGGCGAGTGGGGATTTTACGTTTGCTACCGCGGGGCTGAGAGAGCCTGAACTAATGGAGGCGAGGGCAGCCGTACTACTTCGAGGCGTTGTTGCGAACATGCCCCCTGATGTTTTTGTGGAGCGAATCACGGCTCCGCAGCGATTGTTCGTTTTGGGCGCTGGCGATGATGCGAAACCAGTGGTGAGTATGGCGGCGTTGCTGGGTTGGAGCGTTTCGGTGATGGATGGACGAGCGCAGATGGCTCGTGCGGATCGATTCCCCGAGGCGGAGCGGGTGATCGTGGCGTCTGCTGCGTCGAGCGAGGTTCTGGCGATTCGTCCTGACGATGCAGTAGTGCTGATGACACACAGTTATGAGCAGGACAGGGATCTGCTCGCGGCGGTGCTTCCGTTGCATCCCAGGTACCTCGGTCTGCTGGGGGCGCGGCACCGGAGTTCGCTGCTGGTAAGCGAGGCGGCAGCGATGTTGGGATGGACTATAGATGCGTGCTGCGACCGGATCTATGCGCCGGTGGGATTGGACCTTGGTGGGGACGGCCCTGAGGCGATTGCCCTCGCAGTTATCGCCGAAGCGCAAGCGTGCTGCATGGGGAAGTTGGGAGCTTCGCGCAGGTTGACGCCGCAGGATGTTGAGAGACACCTGCAAGAGGGTAGCGCGGCGCGATATCTGCAACAACAATGTGCGCTGGATCTTGCGTGAGGCGAATTGGTGCGGTGATTCTCGCGGCCGGGGCTTCGAGGCGGTTGGGGCAGCCGAAGCAACTGGTGAAGGTAGGAGCGGAAAATCTGTTGGAACGATCGGTGAGGGTTGCTCATGAGGCTGGATTCTCGCCGGTGATCGTGGTGTTGGGGGCTTCGGCGGAATCGATCGAGGCGGCGTGTGAGTTGGGTGACGCTGGTGTTTTGATAAATGAAAGCTGGAGCGAGGGGATGGGTGCTTCTGTGCGCGTCGGAGTGGGGGCGCTGCGAGACGTGGACGGTTGCGTGTTGATGACTTGCGATATGCCGGGTGTGACTGCTGCGCATCTGCGGAACTTGTCGGCTT
Organism: Tunturiibacter gelidiferens; assembly: GCF_051013345.1. Classification (GTDB taxonomy): domain Bacteria; phylum Acidobacteriota; class Terriglobia; order Terriglobales; family Acidobacteriaceae; genus Edaphobacter; species Edaphobacter gelidiferens_A. Next base: position 6,007,155 of record NZ_CP132939.1, on the reverse strand, counting down.
CGGGAGAGGTTGCAGGGTCTGCGTATGATGGGCGGCGAGGAGTGCCGGCTTATTTTCCGGCGTCATTATTTAAGGATCTGATGGAGTTGCGGGGCGATGCGGGGGCAAAAGATTTGTTGCGGTCGGCACAGTGCGTAGCGTTGGCTGGTGGGCAATTGGATGTGGACACGATGGAAGATCTGGAACGTGCGCGTACATTGTTTGGGTAAAGGTTCCCGTCCATGGTGCTAGAGGGTGTGCAGAAATTCTTCGAGGAGATTGGCGGCAACTGCGGCGCGGTATTTTGCGGTGCTGCGGATGTCGTCGATGGGAAGGGTCTCGCTCAATAAAGCGCCGCGGGCGGCGGCGATAGTAGCGGGCGTTACCGGTTGGTTGAGGAGAGACTGTTCCGTGGCTACGAGGCGGGCAGGAGTCTCGCGCAGGCTGGCGGCTCCGATGCGGATAGCTTCGATCACGCCGTGTCTGGTACGGGCGATTGCGGCGATAGCGACCTTCGAGATGGCCTGGGCGTTTCGAGTCCCTACCTTGCGGATGTAGGTTTTGTAACCGATCACGTTACGTGAGAGTGTGATGCTGTGGAGGAGCTCGTCAGGGGCGAGAGCGGTTTTCTTGTAGCTGAGGTGGAAGTCGCGGTAAGGAATTGTGCGACTGCCGCGAGTTGAGACCAGGGTGACGGTGGCGTCGTAAGCGAGAAGGGCTGGAGGGGAGTCGGCGGCGGGGCTGGCATTGACGATGTTGCCGCCGAGGGTGCCGCGGTTCTGGTTCGCAATGGAGCCGGTCCAGCTGGCGGCCTGAGGGAGGAGGCAGAGTTCGCTTGCAATGGTGGGGTGATTGCGAACATCAGTGAAAGTAGTGCCGGCACCGATGCGGATTGCGTCAGGAGTGACTTCAATGAAACGCAGCTCGTCGAGGTTCCAAAGAGATAGGAGCTTTTTGGGCTGAAGACGCCCAGCGCCTAGAGCCACCATTAACTCGGTGCCGCCGGCGATGGGGCTATAGCGGTCGGGCGAGTCTGCGAGGATTTGAAGAACGACGTCGAGCGATTTTGGGGCGATGAGATCGTATTCCGTTATGTTGGAGCGCATTATTCGGCGGCTCCGACGAGAGCTGCGGCCTGGACAGCGTTGAAGATGCGAATGTAGCCAGTGCAGCGGCACAGATTGCCGGAGAGACCCTCCTGAATTTGTAACAGTGTTGGTTTCGGATATTTTTCAAGCAGATGATGCGTGGCGAGAATCATGCCCGGGGTGCAGATGCCGCACTGTGCCCCCCGTTCTCGAGGAAGCATTGCTGGATTGGGTGAAGTTTTTCGTTGATTGCGACGCCTTCGATCGTGGTAATCTCCGCCCCTTCTACTTGCAGGATAGGAATGAGGCATGAGTTGACCAGGTCGCCGTTCATCAGGACCGAACAGGAGCCGCATTCGCCCTCACCGCAGCCTTCCTTTGCTCCCGTTAGGCCGAGGTCTTCGCGGAGAACGTCGAGGAGTCGCTTCATCGGCGGGGCTTCGATGGTCTTTGACTGTCCGTTGATAGTAAGTTGAATCGTGGTCACGCGGTGGCCTCGCTGAAGATTGGGCCAGCGACCGCAGGATCGAGGGATTCGCTGCCTGCTTGGGGCGCGCGGGTCATTCGCTCGAACATGTCTTCGGGAAGGAGCGGGATTTCTGTGAAGGCGATGCCGGTGGCGTGCTCGGTGGCGTTGAGGATAGCGGGTGCGGGCCCGTCCATCGGGAGTTCGCCAATGCCTTTTGCCCCGAAGGCTCCGTGGGGAGACGGAATTTCTTCGAAGGTGACATGGATAGGCGGCACATCGGCGCTGGTGGGCATGATGTAGTTCGTCATCTGGTTGTTCGCGAAATGGCCGTTTTGCCAGAGACATTTCTCGTAGAGGGCGTAACCGATGCCCTGAGCGACTCCACCTTCGATCTGGCCGGCGGCGAGGATCGGGTGAAGAACTTTGCCTACTTCCTGCAGGGCGTAGAAGTTTGTCACGCTTGCGGAGTAGGTGGTGGTATCGACGGCAACTTCGGCTACGTAGACGGCCCAGGCGTAGGCGGGATAGGCTTCGCCTCGGTAGTTGTCGTCATCCCAGAAGATGTCGCCGGGGGATTGGTAGCGGGCCTCGGACTTGAGGGAGCCGCGCTCGGCAAGGTAGAGGAGCGCGGCGCGGCGGAAGTCTTCAGGGGTGTAGTCAGGCGCGAGATAGCCGCTGTGGACGAGGGTGCCGCAGAGAGTCTGCGCGGCACGTTCGACGAGTTTGCCGACGACCATGGCGGTGCGGCTGGCAACGGTGGGGCCGGAGTTGGGGACGTGACCGGTGTCGGGTTGGGCGATGAAGATCTGATCGTAAGGGAGTCGGAGGGTTTGGGCGGCGATCTGGCAGAGGATGGTGTTGGTGCCTTGGCCGAACTCGGTGGAGGAGACGAGGAGGCGCGGATGGCCTTCGGGTGTGAGCTCGATTTCGACCAGGGAGTTGAGGCGGCGCTCTCCGGATCCGGTGAAGCCTGCGCCGTGGAAGAAGGTGGCGAAGCCGATACCGCGCTTGATGATGCTGGTTGGATTCTCGCGGTCGAATTGCTCGCGTTTGGAGTAATAGTCGGACTGGTAAAGAGCTCGGGTGAGTAGGTGCTGCATGTCGACGGGATCTTTGAGGAGTTGGCCGGTTGCGGTGTGGTCGCCGGTGGCGAGGAAGTTGCGGCGGCGGAACTCTTCGGGGCTGAGGCCGACAACCCTGGCGATCTTGTCCATGTGACGTTCGAGGGCGAAGATGCTTTGCGGTGCGCCGAAACCTCGGAAGGCCCCGTGGGGCGGAATATTTGTCGCCATTGCTTTAGCTCGGACGGTGAGGTGGGGCCAGAGGTAGGGGCCGGGGGCGTGGATGGTTCCGCGGGAGAGGACGACCGGTGAGAGGGTGGCGTAGGCTCCGCCGTCGATGGCGAAGTCTATCTCACCCGCGAGGAGCTTGCCGTCCTTGCTGACGGCTGTGCGGTGGCGGGTGCGTGATGGGTGACGCTTGGTGGTGGCGGCCATGTCTTCGGCGCGGTCGTAGCAGAGCTTGACCGGGTGGCCTGACTTCATGGCCAGGAGTGCGGCGTGGCTGCCGATGACGGAGGGGAAGTCCTCCTTGCCACCGAAGGCTCCGCCGGTCTCGGTCTGGATGACTCGGCACTTTTCGGAGGGGAGGTTGAAGACTAGTTCGAGAGCGTGGACGAGGTAGTACGGGCACTGCATGGAGCCGCGGACTGTGACTCCGGCTTCGGGCGAGTATTCGGCGATGACTCCGTTGTTCTCGATGTAGAGCTGCTCCTGGGCTCCGGTGCGGTACTCGCCTTCGACGATGTAGTCGGCGGTCTGCCAGATCTCGTCGGGGATCGGCTTTTGATCCTTCTGCATGAGGTAGGTCTTGAAGGTGTTGGCGTTCTCACCTTCGCCCCAAATGATCTGCTCTTTTTTTCGGAGTCTTCGATGGTGTAGATGGCGGGGAGTTCTTCGTAGGTGATGTGGACCGCGGCTACGGCGGCAGGGAGTACGGCCCGGTCGGGGTGGGCGAGGAGGAGGATGGGTTCTTCGCAGTGGTTGACGTGGGTGACGGCGAGGCAGGGGTGGTCTTTGGTGAGGTGGACGATGCAGTTTTCGCCGGGGATGTCGGTGGCCGAGACGATGGTGTATTCGTGCCAGGGGATGGCGGGGTCGAAGGCGATTGAGGTGATGCGGCCGCGAGGGATGGTGCTGCGGACGGTGGCTCCGAACCACATGCCGGGGAGGCTGATGTCATCGACGTACTGGGCGCGGCCCATGACCTTGTCTCTGCCCTCTTTGCGGATGGGCGAGCTACCAACGATCTGGGGATGGCTGGTCATGGAGGTGTTGCATAAGAATAGACGAAGTCTGGCGGATTTCGACGAATCATTGGGGTTCGGGGTACCCCTCCCCTCGGGGTATTTTGGGAGCAAGTCGTTTTATTTGAGCGGTTTGCAGACGGATACTGGCTGCAAAAAATTCAATACAAAGGGGTTGCGTACAAAATACTTGTTTTCAATAGGATGCTAGGCGGTTCCGGTTGCGCCGGGAGAATAGCAGCCCGTACTGCCTTTCATCTTGACTCTCCGTATTCAGTATAGAAGGTTGAGAGTAACTCATGCGCCACGCGATTCCGCTGGATTGACGCGGGGTTTTGCGATTAAGGGGCTTGACAGAGATTTTCGTGGCAGGTTCGCGTTGGTTTCTGAATCGACTTGTCAGGCGACCGGTTTCTGGTCGAAGGCACGACCTACGGTTGACGATATTGGGTTGCGAGCTGACACTGGCTAAGACTCGAGTGACAGTCAAATGGGGCCAACTGTGGACGGAGGTATTCCGGTCGGCAGATATTTCAAAGAATAGGAGAGTATGCGATGTATGACATGGCGAATTTGAAGAAGCTGAGCTCACTTGGGGATGGGGCTTCGGAGGCAACGAAGGCTTTCTGGGCGTTCGATAAGGCAGCGATGGCTGAGGGGGCTATTCCTAAAAAGTACAAAGAGTTGATTGCGGTGGCGGTGGCGTTGACGACGCAGTGTCCTTACTGTCTGGAGGTGCACCGCTCCGGGGCGCAGGCTGCGGGGGCGAGTCAGGAGGAGCTGGCTGAGACGGCGTTGGTTGCTGCTGCGCTTCGTGCGGGTGCGGCGATTACGCATGCGGCTCATGTGATGGGCGGGGCGAAGAGTTAGGTGCTGCGGGTGCTCGTTGTGTGAGGCGCCGGGGTGTGGGGTGAAGCTGAACGGAAAGCGGGTTTCGACTGCGGTCGAAATGACAGTGTTCAAGAGGCTCTGTGATGGATGCGCTGAGTCTTAACGCCTTGTGGCGGGCGTGTTGGGTTGAACGGTGTCAGGGCGACCGCAGATTCCTCCGCTGCGCTGCGGAATGACAACAAAAGGACAGGCAACGACAAGGGTCACAGCGACGACAACGGCAACAAGGACACGGACCTTCGCAGCAGCAACAGCTAGGACGAGGACGACTACAGCGGAAGGGCAACGGTTCTTGGCGGGTTCTTGGTGGGTTAGTGGTGGGTGACGGTGGCGAGGGCTTGATGGGTGAAGCTGTCGTAGAAGAGTTTGTAGCCGGATTCGTTGCCGCCTTGAACCTGGAAGAGTAACTCGGAGTGCCCTTCGTGGGCGAAGTCTGCGGCGCCGGCGAGGTGCATGAGGCGGCCGAGGTGGTGAACTTCGCCCATGGGGGAGATGGCGAACCAATGGTTGACCCAGGCGTTGTCGGGTGGGCCGTCGCAGAGGTAGCCGTTGAGCGTGACCTCAAGGATGCGCCAGTTTTTGTTCGAGACGAAGGAGGAGCCGGGGGCGATCTGGTCGTCTGCGATGGTGGAGTCGTGGTAGTTCGATGGTGAGTTGCTGGTGGTTTGCGTGCAGTTCTTTGGGTGAGGGTAGAGTTTGTGGAAGGCCTGCCGGACGTTGGTGAGGTCGAGCGGGAATGGAGAGGCGGGTTGCCAGTTGTCGGGGTCGGTGAGGGTGGGGAGGGTGGTGGCGAGGATGGTGTGGGGTGGGTCGGGGCGGTCGGGCGTGGGGCGGGGTTCGAGGTGGAGTACGGCGGCGGGGTTAGTGATGGCCTGCACGCCGATCTCGGAGTAGAAGTGGTAGGCGGCGGGCGTGGTGGCGGCTACTTTCGCGACGGGTTTGCCTTGTTTGATGAGGGTCCAGGTGGTGACCAGAGGATACGCGTGGACGACGGTTTTGAGGCAGGCTTCGTCCTGACAGTTGGCGTTGTAGGAGCGCCACTCCCGGCCGGATTGGTGGAAGAGGACACGGACTCCGGGCTGGCCCTGGTTGTCGCCTCTGCCGGAGGAGGTGGACTCGAAGATGCCGATGAGGGGTCTTTGTGCTGAGGCTGTGAGGGTGGAGAGAAGCAGGAGGGTGAGGGCTGGGGGCTTCATGGTGGGGTTAGTTTACTCATGAGAGGAGACTGCGCTGCGGTCGGAATGAGGATTTTTGGGTGGTCGTGGGAGTTGGGGGAGTGGCTTAGCGAACCTGGAAGCGAGGGGTAAGAGAAGAAGCAATAGGAAGCAGCAATCGCAAAAGCAACGACAACTGCGAAACGAACCATGACGCAAAAGCAACCGCAGATCCCCTTCGGGGATGACAACAAAAGGGCAAACAACGGCAAGTGCAACCGGACAGCAAGCTCGACTGCAACCGCAGATCCCCCTCGGGGATTACAACAAAAGGGCAAACAACGGCAAGTGCAACTGCACACAGCAAGTTCGACTGCAACCGCGATCCCCTTCGGGGATGACAACAAGAACTGCGGAAGCAGCGGTGACAATAGGACTGCAAAAGCGACGGCAAGGAGGGAACGCGCGGCGGAAGGGCGGCGACATTTGCACAATCTCGTGAGGACTACACGGGTCACGAAGAATTCATCTGGCAGTCATACTGCGTTGCATTCTTCGGAGGAGTATCGCCTTGAACCTAGTTAGTTCTGTTTTAGCCAACTCTTCCGCCCAGTTCAGGAGGTTTCACCATGTCGACCGCACTGTTTCCAGTGATCTCGCGCAATGCTCTTGTTGCGTCCGCTGCCATGCTGTTCAGCGTTGCACCGGCGTTTGGCCAGGCCAGCACGCCTACCGCTGTTGATGGTTATCACGTCAGCGTCTTCGCAAGAGGGTACAAGGGGAAGTTCACAGCTCCCGACTCGATCGCCGTATACAAGGATCATGTTTATATCGGCTACGGCGATGGGAATGATCCGACGGGCGACGATGGGAAGTCGAACATGATCGTCGAATATAACCGGGCGGGGCAGATGGTTTATAGCTTTACGGTGAAGGGACACAATGATGGTCTGAAGTTGAACCCCTACACGCACAAGCTTTGGGTGATGCAGAATGAGGATGCAAATCCTAGTCTGGTGATCTTCGATCCGGATACTCGGGTGAAACAGACGGTTCCGTTTGCGGCTGCGCCCGCGGCGGGAGGCGGATATGACGACATCACGTTTCTGAAGGGCAAGACCTATCTGAGCGCTTCGAATCCGGCTCATAATCCGAACGCGGAGCCAGCGATCGTCGAGGCCAAGATTGAAGGCGGCCAGGTGGTGGTGACGCCTGTGTTGGAAGGCAATTCGACGGCAAAGAACGTCCTGACCGGGCAGCCTGTGACGTTGAACCTGCAGGATCCGGACTCGATGACGACATCGCCGACCGGAGATATCGTGCTGGATAGCCAGGGCGACTCTGAGTTGATCTTGGTGCGATATCCCGGGAGCGCGGCCCAGAGTGCACTGCAGATTCCGTTGAGCTCTCCGTATGGGCAGCCGCAGGTGGATGACACGCTGTTCGCGCCGTCGGCCGATGGATTCCTGCTGGTGTCGGATGAGCCTGCCAACGTCATCTATAAAATCACCAAGGATGTTTTTATTCCGGGCGCCGCTTACTCGGCGGGAGTTGCGGGTGCAAGCTCTGCTCCGGGATTTGTGGGACGGCTGGACCTGGAGTTTGGGCAGCTGACTCCGATTGTGAGCGGCATGCAGAGTCCGCATGGGCTTGGTTTTGTGAGCACGAATGATAAAGAAGACGAGACGAAGCTGGAGGAGATGAAGGAAGCCTGCCAGATTCTGCTTGCTAACTAGCGGGTCGGGGCGGGTTGTTGCATGGTGATGGAGGCCGCTCGGGATGATTGTGATCTGGATCCTGGCCGGACTCGCGTAGCAGGAAAATTGGCCAGAGTTTGGCAGAACAGCCGTGTGCCTTTTGCCTTATGCTGGTGGCGGCTGGAATACACAGTTTAGAAAAGGAGACGCAGATGACGACGCAGGAATTGGCCGAGAAGTTGGTGAAGATGTGCCGGGAGGGCAAATTCAAGGAGGCAACGGAGAGCCTGTACTCCGAGGAGATCGTGAGCATGGAGGCGGGAGCGCCGCCGGGACAGTCGCGCGAATCAAAGGGACTGGAGGCGGTCAAGGCAAAGGGCGAGTGGTGGGCGGCCAATCATGAGGTTCATGCGGCTACGGTGGAGGGCCCGCTGGTCGCGGGCTCCCATTTTGCATGCACCTTCAAACTGGATGTCACGTTCAAACCGGAGAACCGGCGCTTCACCCTGGAAGAGGTTGCGGTGTACAAGGTCGTAGATGGCAAGGTCGTCTACGAGGAGTTCTTCTACAACATGGGCGCTTAGCTCCTCCTGCGGCTTTGGTGTTGGTCGCTTCGCGGCGGCTGGTTAGACTATCGACGTTTGCCAGCCGCAGCTTTTCCACGGTTGGCTGCCGCTTGAGTCTTGCGGGCGGGCCGAGTGCGGGTGGGTTTCTTCTTGCTGCCCTTGCTCTTTCCACCTTTGGACGCGCCGGCGGAGGTGGAGGGGTTGACGATGGTGATGACCCTGGTGCCGATGGGGGAGCCGAGGCCGGTGCAGGCGTCCCACCCGGGGCCGGCGGTGAAGCCGGTGGGAGAGCCGGAGTAGTTGGTGCCGGAGGTGATGTCGTTGAATGCGGCTTTGCCTTTGGCGGCGTAGATGGCGGGTTGTATGAAGCCGGCGGAGGTTCCATTCTGTGCGTTGGCTACGGCGATGAGGCCGGCCCAGAGAGGCGCTACGGCGCTGGTGCCGCCGATGGGCAGGGTCTTGCCGTCGACGCGGATGATGTAGCCGGTGGAGGGGTCGGCGTCGCCTGAGACATCGGGGACGCCTCGGCCTCCGGCTGAGTTGGTGGGCGCGGGAACTCCTGCGTTGGCTTGCCACGAGGGCAGGGGAAGAAGTTGCTGACGCCGCCTCCGGTTGCGCCTTCGTTGTTGGCGATTTCGTTCCAGACGACCTCGGAGGTGATGGACGAGCCGGTGCCGATGAGCTTGGTTCCTCCACAGGCGAGGACGTGGGGGCTGGAGGCGGGGAAGTCGACGTGGTTGCTGCCGTCGGTGAGGCCGTCGGTGGAGCCGTTGTCTCCTGAGGCTACCGTGATGGTGATGCCGAGGGCGGCGGCGGACTGGCAGGCGGCGTCGAGGGCGTTGAGGGATTGGGTGGTCCAACTGGATTCTGGACCGCCCCAGCTGATGGAGATGACGCTGGGTTTGTTGGTGGTGTCGTGGACGGCGGTGGCGATGGCGTCGATGAAGCCCTGGTCGGTGTTGGGGGCGAAGTAGACGACGATGTTTGCGCCGGGGGCGACGGAGGCGGCGACCTCGATGTCGAGCATGACTTCGCCGTCGGCGCTGTTGGCGTTGCTGGGGCTGTTCTTGCCGCCGTCGACGGAGACGGTTTTGACGCTGGGCGTTTTCTGCCCGAGGGTTTTGAAGTAGGCGGTAAGGTCGGCGGTTTTGTAGCCTCCGCCTAGCTCGACGATGCCGATGGTTTGGCCTGCGGCGGAGGCGTTGGGTGGGAACTGGTAGAGCGCGGCGATTTGAGGTGGCGTGTAGGAGATGCTGGTGCCGGAGGCGTGGGGATGGGCGAAGCCTCCGGCCTGGGCGATGTTGGCGGTGAGGTCGCCGGCTTCGCCTGCGATGCGAAAGTGGGGCTGGGCCTGGGGGCGGTTGTCGAGGCCGAGGACGGCTTCGACGGGGCCGACGAGGTCGGTGGGGAGGGTGATACTGCCCTCGCGGACGCGGTAGGTGGTGCCGTCGTGAGTTTTGTGGACGAGGGTGACGCCGAAGGCCTTCTGCATGGCGGCTACGGTGCCGGTGAGCTTGATGGTGCGGCGTTCGGGGCCGGGCGTATCGGGCGCGACGGTGAGGCCGAACTCTTTGGCAAAGGTACGGACGAGTTTGACGGCGGCGGGGTCGGCTCCGTGAGTCTTTCTGTATTGCGCGTGGGTGAGGCGCTGCTTGCCGAGGCGGTTGGCGACTTTGAGGGGGTCTTGCGGCGGACGACGACCGAGACGGTGATCCTTGCCCCGGAGGGCGCGGCCTTTTCGCCGGCGGTTTGCACGAAGGCAGATTTTTCGCTGCCCGGAAGGACGGTGCGGGGGAGGCTGAGATGTGCGGAGTGGATGTTTTTTGGTTGCCATTGAGTGGTCCTCGAAATTTGGGGATGAATTTGTGTGAGGGGGCCGGATTAGTTAGGGAGTCTCGCGAAGACCAATAGTATGCCTGCTCCGTGGAGGAAGGAAGCTGTTGGAGATGAAAATTCGCGATGCCTGCGGGATAGTGCGCAGAGGCGAAGGATCGTATCGCCGTCTTCGCACGAGCGCGTGCGGGGGTGTCGCTCGATTGAGCTGGACAAATTTCGAGTTGATGTAGAGATACCGAACGGAGGGCAAAAGCAGATTCCTCCCCTTCGACTTCGCTCAGGGTGCGGAATGACAACAAAAGGGCAAGCAGGGGCAAGTGCGAGTGCGACCGCAGCTGCAACCGCAACCGCAACCGCAACCGCAAATTCCTCCGCTTCGCTGCGGAATGACAACAAAAATGCGCGGTAGAACACCTCTATCGCAACAGGAAATTTGCTTTAGAAGTGACGCAGGGGCTCAGAGGGTGTTGAGGATTTGTAGTCGGGATCGCCCGGGATGGGGTCGAGGTTGGAGCGTAGGTCGGCGCTGCGTTCGAGGGAGCGGCTGACGATGTCTCGGGAGCCCAGGCCGACAGCGAGGGCGAGGGTGAGGACAATGCCGCCGAACAGAATTCCGAAGGCGAGTTCGACGACGGCGCCGCCGATCTGCAGATGGTCGAGGACCATGGCGGCGGTGAGGACCAGGACGAGCCACTTGATGCCGAGAGAGAGAAAGCGGGCGTACTGGAGTTTGGCGTTGACGGCTCCGATGAGGACGGAGCGCTCGAGGAAGCGGGCGATGAGGGTGCCGGCGATCAGGAGGAGGACGGCTCCGATGGAGTGGGTGAGATAGGGGAGGACGAAGATGGAGATCTGGGATTCGCCGGGGAAGGCAGCGTCGAAGGCGGAGATGCCGATGAAGCAGCCGATGGCGACGCAGCCCCAGAAGACGACGCGGGCGAGGAGCGCTGTCGGGCTATGGGCGGGGACCAGTCGGAGATGGTGGCCGAGGAGTTGCGGGCGAGTCGCTCGTCGAACTTGGCGGCGGTGAGTGAGCGGCGAAGGAGTGCGGCGAGGCCCATTCCGATCGCCGTCATGATGACGAGGGCGAGTAGAAGTGCTATGAGTGCCGGGAGAAAGCTCGCCAGCTTATAGAGGACCTGCTGGGCGGATTGGCGGAGTGCCTGTTCGACTTGTTGCCACATGAGAGGGTCTCCTTACGGGTTTGCTGGCCTATTTTGATTTGCCGCTGCTCAGTAGAGATTTTGCTGAAGAGCTTTTCTCTAGGGATTGAAGCGGTCGGGCCAGCGCCAGCGCGATACGAGATAGGGTTTGTCGGTTTCAAAGGCTACGGCGAGATCCTGAATGTGCTTTTCGGGGGCGTGCCCGCGCTGATCAAGGTGAGATGAGAGGCAACCCATGCGAGATAGAGCGGGGTGAGCGCCCCGAGAAGGTGACCGCGGTTGATGGTGCGGAGGCGGTAGGCGAGGATGAAGTCGTAGACGATGCGTGCCCAGAGATTGTCGGGCATGCGGAAGTTTTCCGGTTGGAGCACGGAGAGTTTTTGAGGCCAAGGAGCGAGTTGGGCGGAAGCACGAGAGACCAGATCTCGTGAAGGTTCGTGTAGGCGAGACGGAAGGCATCAAGCATGGAGGCGGTTTCGGGTGGCTCGGCGAGGTGAGGGGTTTGCGGAAGGGCCTGTGCGGGTTGGGTGCCGCGGGCACGCTGCCAGAAGGAGGCCTTGGCGTCGACGTCGGCGAAGAGGGAGCTGGCGATGAGGGCGAGTAGGCTGTTGAGGTCGCGATTCGCGGGTTGAGGAATGGTGCGAGGGGCGACCTCTACCTCGGCGATGGTGAAGTTGGCGGTTGCTGCTTCTGCGAGCGGCCAGAGCAAGGAGTCGTCTTGTGATGTTGCAGTAAAACGTTGAGCAGTGGCGGCGAGTCGACCGGCCATTCGAAGGGAGAGGCCGAGGTCGACGGCGAGGGGTAGCGCGGGCGGGTACCGAAGAGGGCGCGGTTGACTGGGTAGAGGATTGCGGAGTTGACGAGACCTTCGCGGGGGCCAAGATCGTAGTGCGCGACGGAGAGGTCGTTGGTGAGTGTGGATTGTGCCAGAGCGCGGATGGTTTCGGGATGCAGAGACTGGCACTCGGCGCCGAGGAGAAGGCAGCTGGTGGCGCGGTTTTCCTGCGCGAGTTTATAGGTGTTGAGATAGTCGGCTGCGGTGAGGACCCAGGGGGTCGCAGAGACGGCGGTGGGGGTGTAGGGGATGAGGCGTAAGGGGCTGCCGGGTGGGAGTTGAGGCGCGGTGTCCGGGGTGGCGACCAGGACCGTGTCGTTTGGAAAAGCGAGGGCAAGGTTTGAGAGGGTGGTTTCGAAGGCCTCTTGAGAGAGGGGAACGAGGCTGACGAGCATGCTGCTGGTTGCGGTCGTCGCGGGCGTCGGGTTCATGGCGTTGGAGGTGAGGTCGATATTTGTCTGCGCGGAGGCCATCGTGCGATGTGGACTTTCTCGGTTCGGTTAGCGGCGGCTCGGGTTGTGGATATCCGCCGGAAGGTACTTATTGCCTGAAGAGGCGTTCCTGCCGTGAGTGTACTGCCGATTCTGACGCTGCGCGAGAGCAAGGGTGGCAGCGGCGAAAGATTTTTCATGGGCTCAGTTGCTCGAAGAGTAATTTCGCTGGCATACTTCATTGCCTTGCCCCGGAGTCGCGGTGTTGTGCATCTGATGGGATAAATCCATTCCTGAAAGAGATGCCGGATGTGGCGTAAGTGGTTGCAGGCGGGCTGAATGCACCGGGAAGTTGGAGGCTTTGTGGCGAAGGCGAAGAAGAAAGTCGCGGGTGACTTGCATGGGGCTGTAGACGGGGCGGCGCACGGGGCCTTACAGGGGGCGTTGCACGGATCGTTACATGGGGCGTTACATGGATCAAGGATTGAAGACTACGCCATGATCGGGGACTGCGAGACTGCGGCGCTGGTGTCGAAAGAGGGGTCGATCGACTGGTTGTGCTGGCCCACATTTTCGGGTGCCGCTTGCTTTGCTGCGCTGCTGGGGACGCGTGATCACGGCTTCTGGCAGATCGCTCCGAAGGGTAAGGTGAAGGCGACGAGGCGGGAGTATGAAGGGCACACGTTGATCGTTGAGACTACTTTTGAGACGAGAGAGGGGAGGTGTGCCTGATCGACTTTATGCCGCCGCGCGAGACGCACTCTCATGTTGTGCGGATCGTGCGTGGTATTCGCGGCAGGGTGTCGATGCAGATGGATCTGGCGATCCGGTTTGACTACGGAAGGACGATTCCCTGGGTGACGCGCACCGAGGATGGGGTGCGGGCGATCGCCGGCATGGACATGGTGACGCTGAGAACGAAGGCGCGATTGCGTGGGGAGGGGATGACGACGCGGAGCGAGTTTACGGTGCGGAAGGGCGAGACGATGAGTTTTACGCTGACTAGTTCTTCGTCTCTCGAGAAGAGTCCACCTGAACTCTCGGTGGATAAAGCGCTTGCGGAGACGCAGAGGTTCTGGAGCAAGTGGAGCCGGAAGAACGCGTACACCGGGCCTTACGCGGAGGCGGTGGAGCGTTCGCTGATTACTTTGAAGGCGATGACGTATAGACCGTCCGGGGGAATTGTGGCGGCTGTAACGACCTCTTTGCCGGAGAGGATTGGCGGGGAGCGCAACTGGGACTATCGCTATTGCTGGCTGCGGGATACGGCTTTCACTTTATTGATCCTGATGCAGGCCGGTTATGTTGAGGAGGCGGTGGAGTGGCGGAAGTGGCTGCTGCGCGCCATCGCTGGGGCACCCGATCAGGTGCAGACGATCTATGGCATCTGCGGCGAGCGACAGTTGGTGGAGTGGCAGGCAGATTGGCTGCCGGGCTATGAGAATTCGAGTCCGGTTCGGATAGGGAATGCGGCGGTGGACCAGTTTCAGTTGGACGTTTTTGGCGAGGTTTCCACTGCTCTGTCCAGGGTTCCGCAGGCTGAAGATGAGATACGTGTGTCGGCGGCTTCGGTGCAGGCGGCGCTGACCGACCATCTGTGCAAGGTGTGGCCGAACCCGGATGAAGGGATCTGGGAGGTACGCGGCGGCGCGGAGCACTTTACGCACTCGAAGGTGATGGCGTGGGTGGCTCTTGATCAGGCGATCAGGCACCACGAACAGTTTCGCGGCAAGGGTGATGTCAAGCGATGGAAGAAGAACCGCGAGATGTTGCATCGCGAGATCTGCAGGAAGGGGTTCGATAAGAAGTTGAACAGCTTTGTGCAGTCGTATGGATCAAAACAGCTCGACGCGTCGTGTCTGCGAATTGGGCTGGTGGGATTTTTGCCGATGGACGATCCGCGGATTGTTGGCACGGTGGAGGCGATCGAGAGACGGTTAATGAAGAATGGTTTTGTGGAACGGTACGAGACGAAGAAGACCAAGGATGGGCTTGCTGGAACTGAAGGAGCATTTCTGGCTTGCAGCTTCTGGCTGGTTACGAACTTGTGGCTGATCGGGCGAAAGGAAGATGCGAAGGCGATGTTTGAACGACTGCTTGCGCTGCGCAATGATGTCGGTCTCTTGTCGGAGGAGTACGATCCTGTTGGAAGGCGTATGGTGGGAAATTTCCCCCAGGCGTTCTCGCATATTGCGTTGGTTCATTCCGCTTTCGCGATGTCGGGTTTGTGGTCGCCTGAGCGGCAGGTCGCGAAAAAGGTGGATCGCCTCGAAAGAAGTAGATTGAGCTTCGTATAACGCCTATAGCCACCAGCATTCTCGCGATTTTCCAGTAGCCGGAGCTGGCTGGATCGTTCGGTTGGCGATTGGAATGCAACCTACGAGAGCTTCTGTGTCTCTAACGAGTTACCTGGATTTTTTTGTGCGGGATATCTGCGTGATTTTTACTGCCTCGTTTTCTGAACGCTACTTTCGATTGGTTGATAATGCTACGAATTCCAGGTTCTACTTACAGACTGCAACTGCATAAAGACTTCACCTTCGACGATGCGGCGAAGATAGCCGAATATCTGCATGAACTCGGGATCTCGCATGTGTACAGCTCTCCTTATCTTCAGGCTGCGCCGGGGAGTATGCATGGATATGACGTGGTCGATCATCAGAAGGTGAATAAAGAGCTGGGTGGCGCGGCGGCGCATGAACGCTTTTGCAGGAGGCTGGGTGAGGCGGGGTTGGGGCAGGTGCTGGATATCGTGCCGAACCATATGTCGCTCGGCAAGGAGAACCGCTTCTGGTGGGATGTGCTGGAGAACGGGACGTCGAGCCGGTACGCTTCGTTCTTCGATATCGACTGGCAGCCGCAGGAGGAGCGGCTGCGGGACAAGGTGCTGGTGCCGATCCTGGGAGACCAGTATGGGCGGGTGTTGCAGGCAGGCGGCATCAAGGTGGTGAGACGTGGAGTGAAGTTTCAGGTGGAGTGTTCGGGGCAGTCGCTGCCGGTGTCTCCGCAGTCGTTGCCGGTGATTTTGACTCGAGCGGCGGAGTATGCGAAGTCGGATACGCTGAGCTTTCTTGCCGCTTCGTTTGGCCGTTTGCCCGCGCCCGAATATGTAGATCGTAGGACGATTCTGGCTCGCCATCGCGACAAGGTGGTGCTATTTACGCTGCTGGAACGGCTATGCAAGGAGGAGCCGGGAGTCTTCGATGCCATGGACCGGGCTATGGCGGATTTGAATGAGAACCTGGATGCTCTGGATGATTTTTTGAATCAGCAGAACTACCGGTTGGCCTATTGGAAGACGGCGGATCAGCAGCTGAGCTATCGGCGATTCTTTGATGTGAACACACTGATTGGTCTGCGGGTGGAGCGCGAGTATGTGTTCGAAGAGACGCATGCGCTGGTGGTGGATTGGTTGAAGCGCGGTGTATTGGATGGTTTGCGGGTGGATCATCCGGATGGTTTGCGTGATCCGAAGGAGTACTTCAAACGGCTGCGAGAGCATGCTCCGGATGCGTGGGTGATCGGAGAAAAGATTCTTGAGCCCGGCGAGTTTCTGCGGGAAGACTGGCCGATTGAAGGCACCAGTGGCTATGACTTTTTGAATGTTGTTGCGGGTGTGCTGGTGGCTCCCGAGGGGATGATGGAGTTGAGTTCGGTGTATGCGGATTTTACGGAGCAGCCCACGGACTTTCATGCGATTGCGCATGAGAAGAAGATCAACGTTTCGCAGGAGGCCCTGGGCAGCGATGTAAATCGGCTGACGTCGATCTTCGTGGAGATATGCGAGGCGAATCGTGACCGGCGCGACTACACGAGGGCCGAGGTGAGGCGCGCGATTCGCGAGGTGGCGGCGTGCTTTGCGATCTATCGGACGTATGTTGTGCCGGAGCGCGAGGAGATTACGGAGGAAGATCGCGAGTACATTACGCAGGCTGCGGAGTGCGCGAAGGAGAAGCGGCAGGATATCGATGGAGGGCTCTTCGACTTTCTTCGGGATGTGTTGACGATGGAGGTGAAGGGGAAGCTGGAGAGCGAGTTCTTGCTGAGGTTCCAGCAGTTCACGGGGCCGGTGATGGCGAAGGGCGTGGAGGACACGGCGTTTTATTGCTTCAACCGGTTGACGGGAATGAATGAGGTGGGGAGTGATCCGGGGCGCAATGGATTGAGCGTTGAGGAGTTTCATTCGTATTGCAGGAAGATGCAGGAGACGCATCCTTGCACGATGACTACGCTGTCGACGCATGACACCAAGCGCAGCGATGATGTGAGGGCGCGGTTGGCGGTGCTGTCGGAGATACCGGGAAAGTTTGGTGCGGCGATACAGCGCTGGTCACGGATGAACAATGCGTTTCGCGCACGCAAGCCTGGGGTGGATCCTTTGCCGGACCGGAATACGGAGTACTTCTACTATCAGACATTGATTGGAGCCTGGCCGCTCCCGATGGATCGCGCGCAGGCCTATATGTTGAAGGCGATGCGCGAGGCGAAGCAGCAGACGACCTGGGTGGCGAACAATAAAGAGTTTGAAGACGCGCTGAATTTATTCATTGAATTTACTTATAGCTATGCTCCGTTTCAGCGAGAGTTGCAGCAGTTTGTGGAGAGGATTCTGGAAGCAGGCCGCGTGAATTCGCTGGTGCAGACGCTGTTGAAGTACACCGCTCCGGGTGTGCCGGATCTTTACCAGGGAACAGAGATCTGGGATTTGAGCCTTGTGGATCCGGATAATCGGAGGCCGGTGGACTATGCGTTGCGGCAGCGGTTGCTGCATGAGTTGAAACAGATGAACGGCAGCGATGCGGCGGCGCAGGTGATGGCAAAGGCTGAGGAAGGGCTGCCGAAGATGTGGACAATCCATAAGGCGCTTCAACTGAGACGTGAGAGGCCGAAGTCGTTTGGTGCGGAGGCCGACTATGTACCGTTGATGGTGGATGGAGCGAAGCATGACCACGTGATTGCGTATCTGCGGGGCGAGGATGTGGTGACGATGGCGCCGCGGCTGACTTTGAAGCTCGACGGAGCATGGAAGGACACAGTGGTGACATTGCCGGAAGGACGATGGAGAAATCGTCTGACGGGAGTGACTGTCGAGGGTGGCGAGATCGAAATCAAAGGGTTGCTGAAGGATTTTCCGGTGGCGCTACTGGCGCGCGAAGATGTCGGGGGAGAGCGCTGATGCATGAGTTCACGGTTTGGGCGCCTGGGGCGTCGAAGATTGGCGTGAAGATTGGTGATGTTACGCACCCAATGAACGGGCCTGACGAGCGCGGATGGTGGCGTGCTTCCGTGGAGCAGGCGGGACCGGGGACCGATTATGGGTTTGTGATCGGAGACGATCCAAAGGCCTGGCCTGATCCGAGGTCGGAGTGGCAGCCGGATGGAGTGCATGGACTGTCGCGGGTGTATGACCAGAGAGCTTTCAAGTGGAGTGATAGAGGGTGGAATTCGCTTGCGCTTGCGCATGCAGTGATCTATGAGCTGCATGTGGGAACGTTTACGCCGCAGGGGACTTTCGATTCGGCGATAGAGAAGCTTGGATATTTAGTGGAGCTTGGCATTACGCATGTGGAGTTGATGCCGGTGGCTGCGTTTCCCGGTGGGCAGGGGTGGGGGTACGACGGGGCTGCGCTGTTTGCGGTGACCGAACAGTATGGTGGGCCGGATGGGTTGAAGCGGCTGGTGGATGCCTGCCATGCGCGTGGGCTCGCGGTGTTGCTGGATGTGGTTTATAACCACTTTGGACCGGTGGGGAACTACTCGGGAAAGTATGGACCGTACATCACCGAGAGACACCACACTCCCTGGGGAGGGGCGATCAACTTTGAAGGCGAAGGAAGCGACGAGGTGCGGAGGTTTTTCTGCGACAACGCGCTGATGTGGATGAGGGATTATCACATCGATGGACTTCGTCTGGATGCGGTGCATGAGTATGTCGACCGGTCGGCGATTCATTTTATGGAGCAGCTGTCGTCTGAGGTGAAGACGTTGTCTGCGAAGGTGGGACGACGGCTTGTGTTGATTGCCGAGAGTGATCTGAACGATCCCCGAGTTGTTACTCCTGCGAGCAACGGCGGATACGGGATGGATGCGCAGTGGAGCGATGATTTTCATCATGCGTTGTTTACGGTGCTGACGAACGAAGGAACGGGGAAGGGATACTACTCGGACTTCGGCACGTTGGAGAAGCTGGCGAAGTCTCTCGCGAAGAACTTTGTACAGGACGGGAGCTACTCGAAGTATCGGAGGCGATCGCATGGGCGCCCGGCCGATGAGTTGTCGCCGCATCATTTTTTGGGATACATCCAGAATCACGACCAGGTGGGCAATCGGGCGGTTGGCGACAGGGTAGATCAGACGGTCGGATTCGACCGCGCGAAGGTGGCGGCGTCGATCGTGATGACGGCGCCATTTATTCCGATGATCTTTCAAGGCGAGGAGTATGCCGCGTCGACTCCGTTTCAATACTTCGCGGACCATGAGGATCCAGAGATGGCGAAGTCGGTAAAGAACGGGCGTCGAGGCGAGTTTGCGGCGTTCGGATGGAACCCGGAGGACATTCCTGATCCGGAAGATGTTGAGACGTTTCTGCGTTCGAAGTTGAATTGGGAGGAGGTTGAGCAAGGGCGCCATGGGGAGATGTTGGATTGGTACCGGAGACTGATTCAGTTGCGGCACGGATCTGTGGCGTTGAACGACGGCGCGGTGGGACACGTGAAGGCGACCTTCGATGAGAAGCGGCGTTGGCTGATGTTCGAGCGGGGCGTGGTGATGGTGATGTGCAATTTGGGATCGGAGAAGGTGGAGCTTCCGTGTGTAAAGAGGGCTGCCTTGTTGCTGGCTTCGAAGGATGGGGTCGTGGTCAGGGGTGGTTCTGTGGAGTTGCCTGCGGAGAGCGCGGCGATCCTCTCGAGTGAGACGATCAGGTAGCCGTCCTAGAGGGAGCTTGTTCCGTTCGATCCTGGATTTGAATCGGATCCGTTAGGTGCGGAGGTCTTCGCCATGAGTGTTATTGTCCCAAGTTGAGTCACTTATGAGAGACTGACGGGCGATAGTTCCGCGGGCAGGGAACCACAAAGCGTTTAGCATGGAGCAGTGGGTGGGAGCCGGTTTGCTCGGGTCCGCCTTCTTCTAGACAGGGCTTTTCCCAGGAAACTTTTGCGCTGCTAACTCGTCTTCCTTAGTGGATGGCGACCTGGAGGAGTAAATGCCAGGCGACCGACGAGAATATGGCGGTATTTCACTTGAGGAAGAGACCATGCTGAAAAATTCTGGGGTTTTCCGGGCAGTTGTATTGGGTGCCGGTTTGATCGTTCCGATCGCCGCATTGTCTGGCGGGGACTTCGCTGCTTTGGCGCAGAATGCGGCTGCGGCGTCTGCAGCTGTGCGGCAGATTGGCACGGTGAAGGCGATAGCGGGGAACAGCCTGACGCTGACGACGGATGCGGGGCAGGAGGTTGTCGTGAGTGTGGCCGATGGGGCTCGCATTCTGCAACTGACGCCGGGAAGCACCGATTTGAAGACGGCACAGACGATTACGCTGGCTGATATTGCGGCAGGGGACCGGGTGCTGGTGAGTGGCAAGGCTGGCGATGCCGGTGTGGGGCTTACGGCGTCGCGCGTGATTCTGATGAAGTCGTCGGATATTGCGCAGAAGCACGTGGCGGAGCAGGGTGACTGGCAGAAGCGGGGGATGGGCGGGATTGTGAGCGCGGTGGATGCAGGAAGCGGTGCGGTGACGGTGTCTCAAGGCGTCAGGAAGATCGTGGTGAATACTTCGAGTACGACGAAGTATCGCCGGTATGCGGGGGACTCGGTGAAGTTTGAAGATGCGAAGGCGGGGACGCTGGCACAGATACAGGTGGGAGATCAGCTGCGTGTGCGCGGCGCGACGTCCGATGATGGGTCGTCGATCCAGGCGGAAGAGGTGGTGAGCGGCTCGTTCAGGAATCTCGCTGGTCTGATCGCAACGATCGATGCGGCTGGCGGAACGCTGACGCTGAAGGACCTGGCGACCAAGAAGACGGTGACGGTGAAGATTACAGACAACTCCAGCCTGAAAGCGTGGCCGGCTCAGGCTGCAGCAAGATTTGCGGCTCGTGCAAAGGGCGGGGGCGGCGACACGCAGGCTCCTGCGCAGGGTGCAGGACAGGCTGCAAGCGGCGGGGAGCGGGCGAGCGGTACGGGCCACTCTGCAGGAACGGATCTCTCTCAACTGGTGAGCCGGCTGCCGAGCCAGGGGGTTGCCGATCTCAAGGTTGGAGATGCGGTGATGATCGTCGCATCGCAGCCGGAGGCGGGCAATAGCAATGTGACGTGTGTGACTTTGCTCTCGGGGGTAGAACCGATTCTGGCGGCAACTCCTAGCGGTGGGCCGGCGTTGACGCTGTCTCCGTGGAGCCTCGGCTCTGATGGCAGCGCGCAGTAACTCGATCGCGAGTTGCAACGATGGAAATTTTTTAGGAGAAGGAATGTCATTCCGCGCAGGGTTGAAGTTTGTTTTGCTTTTTTTATCGCATTGATGCCGGTGGTTTTGAGCGCACAGCAGACGGGTGCGATCGTGCATGGGGTGGTAGCGGATCCTGAAAGTGCTGTGATTCCAGGGGCGACGGTGACGCTCACTCCGGCTTCTGGCAAGGCTTTGATCACGCAGTCGCAGAGTGATGGAAGCTATGTGCTGCGCGGTGTTCCTGCGGGGACCTATTCCCTGACGGTGACGATTTCGGGATTCGCGTCGTACGTAAAGCTGGGGGTGAGAATTGCGGCGGGGCAGAGTCTGACTATGGATGCAAAGATGGCGATCCAGGAACAGAAGCAGGAGGTGAACGTCAACGCGCAGGGGGCACAGGTGAGCGTGGACTCCGACAGTAATGCTAGTAGCACTGTCATCAAGGGGAAGGATCTGGATGCGCTTTCGGATGACCCGGATGAGTTGTCTTCGGAGTTGACCGCGTTGGCGGGCCCCGCTGCTGGACCGAACGGCGGGCA
This sequence comes from Tunturiibacter gelidiferens, assembly GCF_051013345.1. GTDB lineage: Bacteria > Acidobacteriota > Terriglobia > Terriglobales > Acidobacteriaceae > Edaphobacter > Edaphobacter gelidiferens_A. Next base: position 5,985,756 of record NZ_CP132939.1, on the reverse strand, counting down.
AATTTATGTGGATGGGTTTACCGGCGGGCAGCTTCCTCCAAAGTCTTCGATTCGCGAGATTCGCATCAATCAGAATCCGTTTTCGGCGCAGTACGACAAGCTTGGCTATGGACGCGTTGAGGTCTTTACGAAGCCGGGCACGGACAAGTATCACGGCAGCCTGAGTGTGCAGGGCGGGGATAATGCCTTCAATACTTCAAACCCGTTCCTGGGGTCGTCGAACACGCAGCCTCCGTACCACACAATCTTTATTCTGGGGAGCGTGAGTGGCCCTATCAGCCGGATCGCGTCGTTTACGGTCGGCGGATCGCACCGGACGATTCAAGACAACAATATCGTCAATCCGAGCGGGTTTTATGCAAGTTCTGCAGATTCGACTACGCCTTGCCCGCCCGGGGTTTTGACGATCTCCTCCTGCTCGTATTTTTCTTCTTACCCGGAGTCGGCGCGCGCTGTGTCGCATCCGCAGACACGGAGTGATGTGAGCCCGCGCGTGGACCTTGCGCTGGGAGAGAAGAACACGCTGACTGTGCGGTACCAGTACAACGTGAATGGGCAGCAGAACAACGGCATCGGAAATACGAATCTTCCGACCGCGGGCTACAACACGGAGACTACGGAGAATACGGTTCAGATCAGCGATACGCAGATTTTGAGTCCTCGCGTAATCAATGAGACGCGGTTCGAGTATCAACGGGACTATTCGACGCAGGATCCGTTGAGCACCGACCCGACGGTGTCTGTGCAGGGAATCTTTACGTCGGGTGGATCGAGCCAGGGGACGCAGAGGAGCACCAGCACTCACTTTGAGGTGCAGAACTACAGTTCGATTGCGCTGGCGAAGAACTTCATCCGCTTTGGCGGCAGGCTGCGTACGACGAACGAATCGCTCTTGTCGAATGCGGGATCGAATGGGACCTTTACTTACTCTTATCTGCTCGATCCTTGTTTCGATTCAAATCCTGGTATCAAGCGGCCGAGCACTTGTAATCCTGCGGCGACCAGGCCGTGCGATGCGCTGAATGCAGGGATTTCGTCGTACCAGTGTGGGCTGCCAGGGCAGTATGCGGAGACGGCGATCAATAAGCTGCAGGTGGCTGGACGCCTGACCGATGTTGGGTTTTATGCGGAGGATGACTGGAAGCCCAGGGGAAACCTGACCATTACCTATGGCCTTCGTTTGGAGGCGCAGAACGTTATCAATAGTGGGCATGATTTTGCGCCGCGTATATCGTTCGCGTATGGGATTCCGCGTGGAGGCAATAAGGCGCCGGTGACGGTGGTGCGAGGCGGATTCGGCATCTTTTATGATCGCTTTACGCTGGCGAATTATCTGACGACGCTGCAGGAGAATGGCTTCAATCAGGTGACCTCGACGGTCATCACTCCCGGGGCTGTGTGCACGCCGGATAATCCTGGGAACTGCGGCGCGTCGGTCGCGAACAAAATTACAACTTACGGACTCGGCGATGGGATACGGAGCTCGTACACGATGCAGGAGGCAGTTGGGGTCGATCAGCAGCTTGGGCGGGCGGCCACGATGTCGGTGAACTACCTTTATGCGCGTGGCGATCATCAGTATCTGAGCAGAAACTTTATTGTCGATACGGGCTTCGATCAGCAGTTTCAGTCGGGCGGCGTCTATAAAGAAAATCAGTTGTTGATCAACGGCAACGCTCGATTGAAGAAGCTCACGCTATTTGGTTTTTATTCGCTGAATCTTGCAGACGCGAATACTTCGGGGCGGGATTCTTTCCGACCAGCAATACGGATACGAAGGTGGACTACGGCCGCGCTTCGTTCAGCCATGCGAGCTTTGCGGTTGTCGGTGGGAGCTGGCAGCTTCCGTATAGTTTCTCTGCGAGTCCGTTCATTATCGTGCAGTCGGGAACGCCGTATAACCTGACGACCGGTCTCGATCCTACGGGCTCCTCGATCTATAACCAGCGGCCTTTCTTTACGAGCGGAGATAGCGGGAGTTGCAGGGTTTCGGGTGACTTCAGCTCTACGCAGAGTGGAAGCCTGACGCCTGTGCCGATCAACTACTGTAACGGCCCTGCGAACTTTACGTTCAATCTTCGCGCTTCGCGGACGTTTGGGTTTGGGGAGCGTACCGGCGGGTCCAATGCTCAGGAAGCGGTTCGGGGCGCAATAACGGCGCTGGCGGTGGTCCTGGAGGCCCTGGTGGTGGTACTCGTGCCGGTGGGCCGGGTGGTGTTCGTGGAGGGTTCGGGCCACAGGGCGCAAGTTCGGGTCATCGGTATACGTTTACCCTGGGAGCGCAGGCCTTCAACTTGTTCAACGTCATTCCCTATGGGACGCCGACGAGTAGCTTGAGTTCGCCACGGTTCGGTCAGTTCACTACTTTGGCTGCAGGGCCATTCAGCTCTACCACGGCTTCGCGTCGGATTACGTTGCAGGCTACGTTCAACTTTTAGGAGCCGGAAGAGACGTCCTGCCGGACGGGCCCACTTCGCGTGGCGCGGTCACTTCGTGACTTGTATACCTTTTTTGGGCGCGTAAAATTCTTCGTCCTCCCGTTGGTCGGAGGTTGGATGTGGTTTTCGGCTTGCGTGTGTGCTACGGTTTGAAGTTTTTCTTCAGGGTCTGCCAGCAGGTGTAGTACTCGTGCTGGCGGGCCGCGGTATCCATCGCGAACTTCGTGGGTCGGCAGACGAAGCGGGTCTCGAACATGAAGGCGAGGGTGCCTTCTAGTTTAACGGGCTTGAGATCTGCTTTGCTGGCGCGGTCGAAGGTTTCGGCGTCGGGGCCGTGGCCGCTCATGCAGTTGTGCAGGCTGGCTCCGCCGGGGACGAAACCCTCGGCCTTGGCGTCGTACTCGCCGGTGACGAGGCCCATGAACTCGTTCATGAAGTTGCGGTGGAACCAGGGTGGGCGGAAGGTGTGCTCGGCGACGATCCAACGTGGGGGAAGATGGCGAAGTCTACATTTGCTGTGCCGGGGATCTCGCTGGGCGAGGTGAGGACGGTGTAGATGGAGGGGTCAGGGTGGTCGAAGCTGACGGAGTTGATGCAGTTGAAGCGGGCGAGGTCATACTTGCAGGGGGCGTAGTTGCCGTGCCAGGCGACGACGTCGAGGGGGAGTGGTCGAAGTCGGAGGCCCAGAGGTTGCCCTGGAACTTCGCGACGACCTGGAAGGTGGCGTTGTCACGGTCGTCGTAGGCGGCGTGCGGGGTGAGGAAGTCGCGGCTGTTGGCGAGGCCGTTGGCGCCGATTGCACCGAGCTCTGGCAGGCGGAAGCTGGCGCCGTAGTTTTCGAGAAGGTAGCCGCGGGCTTGCGGGTCGAGCAGCTCGACGCGGAACTTGATGCCGCGGGGGATGAGAGCAATTTCGCCTGGGGTGAGGTCGAGGATGCCTAGTTCGGTGTGGAGCATGAGGCGACCGAGTTGGGGGACGAAGAGAAGCTCGCCGTCAGCGGAGTAGAAGAAGCGATCGGTCATGCTTTTGGTTGCGGCGTAGATGTGGATGGCGACGCCGGAGTGCATGCTGAGGTCGCCGTTGCCGGCCAGGGTGGTGAGGCCGTCTACAAAGTCGACTGATGTTGAAGGCAGAGGTAACGGGTCCCAGCGGAGTTGGCTGGGTGTGGTCTCAACTTCGTTGAAGGGAGTGGAACGGACCATGCCGTTTGCGATGCGCTCATAGGGTTTGTGCATGACGGAGGGGCGGATGCGGTAGGTCCAGGTGCGGCGGTTGAGCAGGCGCGGCGCGGTGAAGGGGCTGCCGCTGAGCTGCTCGGTGTAGAGGCCGAGCGGGGCCTTTTGTGGGGCGTTCTGGCCGACGGGGAGGGCGCCGGGATGGGCCTCGGTAGCAAACTCATTTCCGAAGCCGCTGGAGTACTTGAGATCGGGCATGGTGATCCTTTGGTAAAAGTGTGTCTGGTCGGCGAGGGCTTCACGACGAGCGGAGACGGCTTCTCGACGACACAGAAGCTTAGCCGAAAACGGGTGTCTCGTGTTGGGGGAGGGAAGCGCTGGTGTTTTGAATCTGAAGTTCACGACAGACGAACTGCGTCCATCAGTATCTTGCACGTGGGCGATAAGGAACAGAGAACGGCGTGAAGAGGATGGGTGGAAAGGGACGAGAGGTCTGGGCAGCACGGAGGTCGTCGGGATCCTTCGCTGCGCTCAGGATGACAGCAAAGACCAAATGCGCCAGGATGACAGCAAAGACCTAATGCACCAGGATGACGGCAAATGCCTAAATATAGGGCTTCGCCAGGCTAGCGGGTGGGGGTGGGGTCGGCGGTAGAGACCAGGTATGGCTTGTTGGCGGGTTCGTTGGGGGTGGTTGCGGAGGATATGACGACGGTCTTCGCATTGAGGAACTCGCGCATGCCCGCGGCGGAGAGTTCGCGGCCGTAGCCGGAGCGCTTGATGCCGCCGAAGGGCAGGCGCGGGTCGCTGGCGACCATGGCGTTGAGGAAGACGCCGCCGCACTGCAGCTCGGAGATGAAGCGCTGCTGCTCGGCGGGGTCGCGAGTCCAGGCGGAGGCGCTGAGGCCGAAGGGGGTGTCGTTGGCGATCTCGATGGCCTCGGCGATGTCCTGTACGCGGAAGAGCATGGCGACGGGGCCGAAGAGCTCTTCGCGATAGACGGCGGAGGTGCGCGGAACGCCGGTGAGGACGGTGGGTTCGAAGTAGTTGCCTGTGCCGAGCATGCGCTCGCCGCCGGTGAGGATACGTGCTCCGACGCGGGTGGCGGCCTGCACTTGTTGTTCGAGCAGGTCGACGGCGCGGGCGGTGGCGAGCGGGCCGATGTCGGTGCCGTCTTTCATGGGGTCGCCTACGCGCATGGCTTCCATGCCTGCGACGAAGCGGGATTCGAAGACGTCGTAGATCTCGTCGGCGACGATGAAGCGTTTGGCTGCGATGCAGGATTGTCCGGAGTTGACGCAGCGGGCGCGGACTGCGGTTTCGATGGCGGCGTCGAGATCGGCGGAGGGCGTGATGATAAAGGGATCGCTGCCGCCGAGTTCGAGGACGGATTTTTTGATGAGCCATCCGGCCTGTGCGCCGATGGCTCGACCTGCGGTCTCGCTGCCGGTGACGGTTACCGCGGCTACGCGCTCGTCGCCAAGGACTGTTTCTACTTGATGGATTTCGAGGAGAAGGCTTTGAAAGGTGCCGCGGGGAAGCCGGCGCGACGGACGAGGGATTCGATGGCGAGCGCGCACTGGGGGACATTGTTGGCGTGCTTGAGGAGAGCGACGTTGCCGGCCATGAGCGCGGGTGCAAGGAAGCGGAAGACCTGCCAGAAGGGAAAGTTCCACGGCATGACGGCCAGTACGATACCGATCGGATCCCACCGCACATAGCTGTAGTTGTCTTCGGTGGGGATGGACTCGGGTGCGAGGATGCGTGCGGCGTGCTCGGCGTAGTAGCGGCAGGCGTCGGCACATTTGAGGATCTCGAAGCGTGCGGCCTCGAGGGGCTTGCCCATCTCCTGGGTGATGAGGATGGAGAGGTCGTCGATTTCGTGTTCGAGGATCGATGCGAGCTTGCGCATCCACAGGGCGCGGTGTTCTAGCGGTACGAGAGAGTAGGTGCGAAACGAGTCGGCGGCAAGAGCGATCTTCTGGCGCGCGGCTTCGTCGGTGAGCGGGTCGAAGCTGCGCAACAGCTTGCCGGTGGCGGGATTGATGGACTCGATGGCCATGCCGAATGCGGAGTTACTCTGACGCTAGTTTAGCAAGGACTGAGGCAAGCACCTGTACCCCGAGAGTGGTATCCGCCGGGGTGGCGTATTCGTCCGGTCTGTGGCTTACGCCGTTGCGGCAGGGGATGAAGAGCATGGCGATGGGGGCGATGCGGGCCATGAAGAGCGAGTCGTGATAGGCACGGCTGACCATCTTTTTGGCGGAGATGCCGTTGCTGGCGCAAACCTCTTCGAGGACGTTGACGATGTGTGGCGAGGATTGTGCCGGGGCATCGGCATTGACTAGTTGCTCGATGATGGTGACGCTGCGGCGTTGGCGAAGCTCTTCGATGTCGCGACGGACGGCTTGCATGACGGACTCGCGGCGGGCGGGGTCGGTGTCGCGTATATCGAGTTGGAGGACGACGCGGCTGGGGACGCTGTTGACCGCGCCGGGATGGACGTCGCAGGTGCCGACGGTGGCGACGGTGTCGATGGCATGTGTGGCGAGGGTGTGTTTTTCGATAGAGAGAATAAGTTCGGCTGCGGCGCAGAGTGCGTCTTTGCGGTCGGGCATCAGGAGAGCACCTGCGTGACCGCCGAGGCCACTGATGGTGAAGCGATATCCAGCGGGTGCGGCGATGCTCGTGACGATGCCGAGAGGTATGCCTTCGCGTTCGAGGAGCGGGCCTTGTTCGATGTGGAGTTCTAGCCAGGCGTGGTAGTGGTTCGGCTGGAGTTGCACTGAGGCAAGTGAGCCAGAGTAACCGGCGGCGGTGCGGACCGCGGCGAGGGTCGCTTCGTCTTTGTCCTGCATGGCGTCGGCGCGAACGGGGTCGAGGGTTCCGGAGATCAATCTGCTGCCGAGACAGCCGATGCCGAAGCGGGTGGGCTCTTCGGAGGTGAACATGACGAGCTCGATGGAGCGGCGAGGATGCAGGCCGCTGCTTTTGAGCGCGCGCATCGCTTCGAGGCCGCCGAGGACGCCGACGGTGCCGTCGTACATGCCGGCGTGAGGGATGGCGTCGGTGTGTGAGCCGGTGGCGACGGCGGGTAAGTCAGGTTCAGTGCCTGTCCAGCGGATGAAGATGTTGCCTACGGCGTCGTCGCGGACCTCGAAGCCTTCGGCGGTGGCTAATCCTTTCAGCCATGCGCGGGCGCGGAGATCGTCCGGGGAGAAGACGACGCGGGTGACCGATGTGCCGTTGCTGACAGGCTCGGCGTTGGTGAAGGTGGCGAGAGTTTGGAGTTCGCTCATCAGTCTCGCCTGATCGATCTGAATCTGATCTGTCAAAACTCCTGCCTCCAGTGAGTCGAGTGTGGCCGTGAATGTTAGACCAGTGGGTGACGGTTCCAGTCTTTGTAGATGAGGTACTTTGCGGGACGTTTTCCGATGGCTCCAAACCACTGCGGACAGAAGGGTCCCATCCAGATGAAGTCGCCGGCTGTGACTGGATACCAGCTTTCGCCCAGGCGGTAGATGCCGCCGCCTTCGAGCATCAACAGGCCGTGCTCCATGATGTGGACCTCGACCATGCTGAGCGCGGCGCCGGGCTGGTAGGTCATCGTGTTCACGGCGAAGTCAAAGGATGCTAAGCCGGGAAGCAGGCTGCGAACCTGGAGGTCGGGATCGTCGTTGAGGGGTACTGAGAGCGTCTTGTCTTCGTGGCCTGTGAGTAGCTCTGGTGGAGGGACGGAGGCGATTGCGTCGTAGGGCTTTTCGATGATGGCGAGCCGCGTGGCCTGTTGTGCGGTGAGGGTGTGTGCGGCGTCTTCGGGGATGTAAGCGAAGCTCCCCGGCATGAGCGATTGAAACGTGGTGTTGGTGGCGAGATCGGCTGCGCCTTCGAGGGTGTAGATGAAACGCTGGTTGGAGGTGGGCCCTAGCTTGCCGCCGGGTTCGAGCTCTGCTGTGTACTGGGTGAAGGCCGCGCCTGCTGCGGGGAGATGTGGACGATAGCGGATGCGAGTTCCATGCCGGGGAGCACCGTGCGGACGAAGGTGTCCGGGGTGTGGAGAAGATGATCGCGCTGATTGGTACTGCGGGTGTGTCCCAGCTTATGCATGTCTGTCCTTGGTTTTATCATTACTCAGGAGCGCGAGGAACTCCATTGCGGTTACGAGTGCGGCTTCGACATCCTGCGGAAGTACTGCCTCGTTGGGGTGGTGGCTGAGGCCACCGGGGCTGCGGAGGAAGAGCATAGTGGACGGGATGGTTGGGGCGAGAATCATCGCATCGTGACCGGCTCCGCTGGTCATTCTGTTGCTGTGGAAGCCAGCTTTCGTGGCGGCGGTTTGCAGTAAGGCGGTGAGGTGCAGATCGAGCGGGACGGCGGATTGTTCCATCTCGGTGCGGAGGGTGAGGGTTACGCCTCGTTTGGTGGCTGCGGTCTTTGCGATTTGCGTTAGCGCGTCGACTGCAGCGTGGCGGATGTTGTCGTCTGCGTGGCGAATGTCGAGCGACGTCTTTACTCTGCCGGCGATGACGTTTCCAGCGCCGGGTGAGGCCTCCAGCTTGCCGACGGTTGCAACGAGGCCTTGGTGGGAGTTGGCGTACTCTTCGACGGCGACGATCCATTCGGCAGCGGCAGCCATCGCGTCGTGTCGGAGGAGCATTGGCGTGGTCCCGGCGTGGTTCGACTGGCCGCCAAAGAGGAGTTGCATGCGGGTCTGTCCCACGAGTGCCTCGACGATCCCTAGCGATGCTCGCTCGCTCTCGAGTATGGGGCCCTGTTCGATATGAAACTCGAGATAAGCGAAGGCGTCGCGCGATAGGAGTGCTGCGGGGAGCTGCGCAGGGTCGAGGCCGTAGTTGCCTATGGCTTCTGCGATGCTTATGCCATGCTCATCGGTGAGCTGCAGTGTCTCAGAATCTAGCTTTCCCACAACGGCGAGGCTGCCGAGGAAGGCTTTGCTGAAGCGGACACCTTCCTCTTCTGAAAAGCCGATGACTTCGATGGAGAAGGGAAGTTGGCGCTGCTGTAACTGTTCGACAACGGCGACGCCAAGGATAACTCCGAGGATGCCGTCGAAGGCTCCGGCGTTGGGTACGGTGTCGAGATGCGAGCCGATGATCAGGCGGGGGGCGTTCGGGATCCCGGAGAGCCAAAGTCCGCGAAGATTGCCGATGGCGTCGACCTGTACCGTCATTCCGGCAGCCTCCATCCACTGACGCAGCAACGAGTGGACGGCGTGCATGGGAGGGGTAAGGAAGCGGCGCGTGATCTCGCCGGGGACTTCGGTGTGAGTGGCGATCTCACGGCAGCGGGCGATGATGCGGGTGGCGCCATCTCTTTTTGTGCCTGTCATGGTTGCTTATTTGCCGTGCTCATGATTTGCGGCGGACGCGCGCCTCGATGTATCCGTGGGGTTCGTCGGTTGGGACGAAGATCTCGTTTGGATTGTCCTGGCCAAAGCGTGATAAGTCGACGAGGAGGCAGTGCTTGTTGGGCATGGTGATCTCAATCTCGTCGATGTCGAGTACGTCCGTAAGTGCACTCTCGGCCATGGCGTAGAGAGTCTGCTGTACGGACTTGCTGTCGTGATTGGCGAAGGTGCGCAACATCGTCTCACGAAGCTTTGTGCGTACCGCGTCGAAGTCGAGGTCAGTTGAGGTGTAGCGCCACTTGGCAGTGACGGCGGTTCCGAAGAGGCGGTCTTTGGTCTCGGGCAATGTGGTGAGCGAGTCTTTGATGTAGCCTTCGAAGCCGGAGTTTGCAGTCTTGAGCAGGACGAGGTTGTCGAGGCCCGACAGGATGTGAAAGCTCGCGCTCTGCGCACGTTCTACGGTGGTTGTTTGAAGTTCGCCGCTGCCACGCATGAAGGCATTTGGGTGTGGTTCGCCGTCTACCGTGAGGCGTTTCCACATGGTGCTTTCGACGCGAACGGAGGCAGAGGAGACTTGCGAATTTCTTCCCAGGAGAAAGTCGACCAACTCTTTGGCGTAGTCCTCCATGGCGGTTGCCTTTGAAGTTCGTGCGAGGGAGTAGACGGTGTTCTTCATCGTGTCTGTCGGCAGGATCCTGCTGTTGTCTCCGTCAAGGTGAGCGGCGTCGAAGTCGCCTTTCAGTAAGACTTGAACCGTCCATTCGCGCAGGTCGTGGCCATGAGCGTGGCGAGTCACCTTCATCAAGCGGACTCGGGATTTTCCGTAACGATTTTCAGCCAGCTCAATCATCGGGTCAGCTTCCTCGATAGGTGGTGTAGCCGTTCGCAGTCAGGAGTAGCGGGATATGGTAGTGCTGTTCGCCTTCGGCGACTGTAAAGACGATTTCGATATACGGGTACAGGCCGCGCAGCTGATGTTGGTTGTAGTAGGCGATGGTTTCGAAGTGAACGCGATATGTGCCCTGCTGCAGGGCTTCGGTTGCAGGCAGGAGATGTTTGCAGCGACCGTCTGAATCGGTGATTGCTTCGTTGAGAGAGGACCATTGTCCATTCGTCATGCGAGCGAGCGTGACGGGTACGCCTGTGGCCGGACGCCCGAGCGCCGTGTCGAGAATATGTGTGGAGATGCCCATGGTTACTCCGACTCCAGCCAGCGATGAAGGCGAAGCTGTGTGATCTGGCGTTGTTGTTCGGCTGCTTCATGTAGCTCTGTGGTCGCGTCGTTTTGAATCCGGCGTTTGAGGATGGCGAGGATCTCCGCGGATGTCTTGCCTGTGGCGCAGACGATGAAGATTCTGCCGAAGCGCTGTTCGTAGAGGAGATTCGCGGCGTCGAGAGCTAGTTTGGCGGCTTGGTCGTCGGAGCGGGCTGCGCGTTGCTCCTGTGCCGACCAGCGTAGAGACTCTTCGGTTGCCAGGCTCTGTGCATGCTTTTGGCCGATGCGGGGATGGCTGTCGAAAGCCTCCTGCCATGCCTGCTCCGGAAGATTAAGCCAGATGGAAGCGGAGGTTTCGAGGAGGGAAGTTTCGTCGGCGATGGGGCGCGCGGAGGCCAGCGCCTCTGACCATGCATGCGAGCCGCAGCAGGGAAGTGCCTCGCGGGCGGCGGTGGCGAGGTCGAGCGAGTTCCATCGGGCCAGAACTTTGTTCATGCGTGTCTGCCTACTATAACTTGACCTCACGGCCCTGAGGCGTTGGGGCGAAGGTGCCTTCGAGGTAGGCTGGTTCCCCTCGAAGATAGGTGGCCTTTACAAGGCCGCGCAGCGTCTCCCCATGTACGGTGAAATGGTGTGTCGATAGTGTAGTTTGTCGGGAGTTACGGTGAACTCTGCCTCGGTGTCGAAGACAACGAAGTTGGCGTCACGGTCGGATTGGAGTGAGCCCGCCTCATTCGCCAGGCCTGCGAGAGTTGCAGGGGCTGTGCTCATCCAGCGCGCGATGTCTTCGAGCGTATGGCCGCGAAGAGCTGCCTCGGTGTGGATGACAGGGAGCGCAAGGGAGAGGCTGGCGATGCCTCCCCAGGCTTGATCAAAGCGGCCGGTGTCTGTGCGCTTCATGTCGGGTGGGCAAGGGGAGTGGTCGGTGACGATCATGTCGATGGTTCCGTCATTTAGTCCGCGCCAGAGCCCTCGTTGATTTTCCTTACTGCGAATGGGGGCGCGCACTTGAGCAGGGTGTTACCGTCCGGGATCTCTTCCGCTGCGAAGTGCAGATAGTGCGGGCAGGTCTCGACCGTGATTGGAAGGCCTTCTTTGCGAGCGGATTTCAACTCGGCGAGAGCTAGCGCAGTAGAGAGGTGAACAATGTGCAGACGGAAGCTGTATTGACGACAGAGGCGGATCATCAAACGGATGGCCTGGAGTTCGGCTTGGTCGGGGCGGGATGCGAGATAGGTTTGGTATTGACGCCAGTCCGCGTTGCGCAGTGATTGGGTCGCAGCGTCGATCGGGGCAGCCAACTCGGCGTGTACAAGAAGGGGAGGCCGGACTGCGCGATGGACGGGAGAGCGGCTTCCAGTTGCTGTTGGTCGATCATGGTGAAACCGTCGCAGCCGGGATAGATGAGAAAGCATTTGAAGCCACGGACTCCGGCTTGCGCCAGGGGCAGGATGTGCTGCTGATTGTTGGCGACTGCTCCACCCCAGGGGGCCCAATCGACGAAACACTCGCCGTTGGCGGCCTCTCGCTTCTGTTCGAGCGCGGCTACGGTGGTGGTCTCGGGGAGACAATTGAGCGGCATGTCGATCAGGGTGGTGTAGCCTCCCGCTGCTGCTGCACGGGTCGCGGTGCGGAAGCCCTCCCATTCGGTGCGTCCCGGCTGGTTGATGTGTACGTGTGTGTCGACGAGCCCGGGAAGGAGAGCATCGTTGCCGCAGTCGTGAACGATGGCGTCAGTGGGTACCTCGGCCTGGCGGCAGACGGCATGTATGGTTCCGTCCTCTACGAGGAGTGCGCCGGGCTGTGTGCCCTGCGGGGTGACGATGCGTTTGGAGAGAAAGGCATGTGCCATAATCTGATTATTCCGTTACTTCCGCCGCACAGATTGTTCCATAAGGATACCGAGCCGAATGCAGGGCAACCCAATCTTCATGCAGAGAGCGATCGCGCTGGCGACGGAGAACGTCACGTCGGGCCGCGGAGGACCGTTTGGCGCGGTGATTGTTCGCGATGATGAGATCGTCGCTACGGGCGCGAATCTTGTCACTGCGACGAACGATCCAACGGCGCACGGCGAGATTGTAGCAATCCGCAACGCTTGTACGGCGCTTGCGAGCTATCAGCTGACAGGATGCCATATCTATACCAGCTGCGAGCCTTGCCCAATGTGCCTCGCCGCGATCTACTGGGCGCGTTGCGAGGCGATCTTTTACGGGAGTAGCGCCGCCGATGCTGCAGCGGCTGGTTTTGACGATGCTTTTCTCTACGAGGAGATGAAGCTGCCGCTCGACCAGCGGAAGATGCCTATGGTAAATCTTCTGCCGGAACAGGCGATTTCGAGCTTTGAGGCCTGGCGCGAGCACGCCGGCAGAATCGACTATTGAGACATGGCGACAAAACAACAAACCAAAAAACAAAGGCGGATCCTGTTGTGAAGGTTGCTCTGCTTGGATTTGGCACGGTTGGGGGATCGGTGGCGCGGGTGCTTGCTGCGTCGAGGTTTCCCGGTGTGCAGTTGACACATATCTTCAATCGCAATGTGGATCGGAAGCGTAGTTCTGAAGCCGCAAAGTTGGTGCCGGCTTCGGTGGTGTGGACCGATAGCATCGATGTGATTCTGCGGTCGGATGTTGATGTTGTTGTTGAGTTGATGGGTGGCCTGAACCCGGTGGAGGGTTGGTTGCGCAAGGCTCTGGTCGCAGGCAAGTCGGTGGTGACGGCGAATAAGCAGCTCATCGCGTATCGAGGCACAGGTCTGGCGAAGCTTGCCGCGCAGCATGACGTTCATTTGCTGCATGGAGCTGCCGTTGCAGGAGGCGTGCCGGTGATTCCCGGGATGCTGCAGGGGTTGTGCAGTGACCAGGTAACGAGGCTCAGCGGCATCGTGAACGGCACTTGCAACTACATTCTAAGCCGGATGGAAGCAGGGGCCGACTACGCGACCGTTCTGGAGGATGCGCAGCAGCTCGGCTATGCGGAGTCTGATCCGTCTGCCGATGTTGACGGTTACGATGCGCGGGCGAAGCTCTGTATCCTGTCGCGCATCGCGATGCATGCTGAGTTAGACCCGGATGCGGTTGCAATACAGACCATCTCGGCGATTGAGGCAATCGATTTTTCTTACGCGAAGGAGTTGAACTGCACCATTCGACAGGTTTCGCGCGCGGAGCTTGATGGAAGGCTTGTGCATGCGCGGGTGGCGCCGATGCTGGTCCCGCTGGTCTCGCCGATGGCCTGGTCGCACGGCACTCAGAATATGGTGGTGGTGAGTGGAAGGTTTGGCGGAGATGTTGTTTTTCGGGACACGGCGCGGGTGGCGAGCCGACGGCGGTTGCGGTTGTGTCGGATCTGCTGGCCGTTGCGCAGGATTGTAAGACGGTTCAGCTGCCGGTGCGCAAGCGCGAGGTGACAGGAGATTTTTTGCGCCGCACTATCTGCGATTTGTTGTCGACGACAAGCCGGGGATTGTCTCAGCGATTTCAGGGGCGCTTTCGAAGGTGGGCGCTAATATCGATTCGCTGCTGCAGCGGAGGGGATATCCGAAGCATCGGCTGCCCTTTGTAGTGACGACTGAGCCTTGCCTGAGCTCGACGATTGAGCGGGCGTTGGCTTCGGTGGCTCGCATGGATTGCATGCTCGAGAAGCCTTTGTGTTTGCAGATGCTTGAGGTGGAAGACAAGGCGGAATAAAGAAGCGGCGCATGAGGTGTGCGCCGCTTCTGTCGTTGCTGGTTGGTTTAGTACTTTGGCAGGGAGGGATCGATCTTCTCGGCCCAGGCGAGGATGCCGCCGGTTAGATTCGACACGTTAGTGAAGCCGGCTTGCTTGAGGGCAAGGGCCGCTCTCTGGCTGCGTGCGCCGGACTTGCAGTGGACGACGATCTCGCGATCTTTCTTGTCGGCCAGTTCGGCGGTGCGAAGCGCGATCTCGCCGACGGGGATGAGTGGCGCGCCGAGATTTACGATCTTGTATTCGTGCGGTTCGCGAACGTCGAGGACGAAGACGTCTTCCTTCGCATCGAGCTTGCGCTTCAACTCCTGGACAGATATTTGAGGGATGCCATCGACCACGGGAAGATCGCTGACAGCTTTGTCGCGCGCGACTTCGAGTGGGCCGACGTCGCTCGGCGGGGTGATGCCGCAGAACTGGTCGTAGTCGATAAGTTCAGTGACTGTCGGGTTGGGACCGCAGACCGGGCACCCGGGATTTTTGCGCAGCTTCAGGGTGCGGAAGCTCATGCCGAGAGCGTCGACCAGGAGCAGACGGCCGATGAGCGGCTCGCCGATGCCAAGGATCAGCTTGATGGTCTCGGTCGCCTGAATAACTCCCACGAGGCCAGGGAGAATGCCGAGCACGCCGCCTTCTGCGCAGGAGGGAACGAGGCCAGGCGGTGGCGGCTCGGGGTAAAGGCAGCGGTAGCATGGGCCTTCCTTGGTGCCAAACACGCTGGCCTGACCCTCGAAGCGGAAGATGGAGCCGTAGGCATTGGGCTTACCGAGCAGAACGCAAGCGTCGTTGACGAGGTAGCGGGTCTGGAAGTTGTCGGTGCCATCGGCGATGACGTCGTAGTCTTTCAAGATCTCGAGCGCGTTGGCGCTGGTGAGCATGGTGTTGTGTTTGATCACGTTGACGGTGGGGTTGAGCCCCTTGAGCATGATCTCGGCGGAGTCGACCTTGAGCTTGCCGACGGTCGCGGTGGAGTGAATGATCTGGCGCTGCAGGTTGCTGGCGTCGACGGTGTCGAAATCGACGAGGCCGATGGTGCCTACACCTGCGGCAGCAAGATAAAGCGCTAGGGGCGCGCCAAGACCGCCGGTGCCGACGCAGAGCACCTTCGCGGCTTTGAGCTTCTGCTGGCCCTCCATTCCGACCTCGGGGAGTATGAGGTGCCGGGAGTAACGAGCGATCTCATCGTTGGAGAGCTTTGGGAGTTCTACTGTCTCTTCTATAGCTGCTGGCATTGTCTTTTCCTCTGCCTCGCATGGAGGCGTCAAAATCTTCATCTCGTGAAACCGCGTTCAAAGCTTCCTCAGACGGTTACAAATAGGAAAATTTTAGAGTCGACAGTTCGTTCCGCCGGCGATGGACGGAATGATGGTGAGCTCGTCAGTAGCTTTGGCCGCGGTCTCCTCCTTGTTCGGGAGGTAGCGGATGTCGTCATCGTTCAAATAGACGTTGACGAACGAGCGCAGCTTGCCTTCCGGGGTAAACAGGTGCGGCTTCAGTTCGGGGTATTGGACGGTGAGCTGCTGAAACACGCTGCTGACGGTTGTTCCCGCGACGCTGACGGTCTCGAGTCCGCCTGTATAGGCGCGCAGCGGGGTGGGAATGTGAATGTTCATGCCGGACCTTTCTGGGTTTGCGCCGCTGCTTCGGCGACGTTGGGGGCGATGTCGATCTGGATTGGTTCGTCCTCGAAGGTTTTGTCCTCTTCCATCGTCCCGCTCAGCAGGAAAGAGTTTGTCAGCGAAGCTTTGCCTTGTTGGACGCTGGTGATGATGTAAGAGCAACCGAGCCAGTGGGCTTCGGCGAAGTCGGTCTTCGACCATTGTGCAGGGTGGTCGGGATGCGAGTGGTAGAAGCCGACGATGTCCAGGCCGAGGCCGCGCGCCTGCCGCTGAATCTTGACGAGTTCCTGCGGGGCGATGTGGTAGCGGTTGTGAGCGGAGTCGGTGCGGGTGTTGCCGGCGCGGACGATTTGCTGGACGTGATTGACCGCCGCAGGGTCATTGCCCTCACCGGCGATGTTCTTGCCGAGCAGCACACCGCAGCACTCGTTCGGGTAGGTCTCTTCGCCGTGCGCGCGTAGGGCTTCATAGTCAGCGTAGTGGATGCGAAGCATCTGGTTAGCCCTCCTGCCAGAAGCGTTCGCTCATGTATTTTTCTGCGGAGTCGCACAGGATGGTAACGATGACAGCCTCGCGGCCGGCGTTGGCCTCCTGCTCGCCAACTTTAAGCGATGCTGCGACGGCTGCGGCAGCGGAGATTCCGACGAGCAGGCCCTGACTGCGGGCTAGATTTTTTACCATGTCGTACGCGGTTTCAGTAGGCATGTCGATGTTCGCGTCAGCGAGTGAGGGTCGTAGATGCGCGGAACGATTGCGGTTGCCATGTGCTTGAGGCCTTCGAGGCCGTTGAAGGGCGAGTCCGGCTGCATGGAGATGCATCGGATCGACGGGTTCAGCTCCTTGAGGCGGCGGGTTGTTCCCATGAAGGTGCCGCTGGTTCCGAGACCCGCGACGAAGTGGGTTACCTGGCCTTCGGTCTGCTCCCAGATCTCGTTTGCGGTGGTGCGGTAGTGCGCCTTCCAGTTCTCGTCGTTGGAGTACTGGTCGGCGTAGTAGTACTTGTCGGGCTCGGCTGCGGCCAGCTCTCTGGCTTTGCGAATTGCGCCGTCGGAGCCGTTGGCGGGATCGGTCCAGAAGACCTCTGCTCCGTAGGCCGCGAGATAACGTTTGCGCTCTGGCGAGACGTTGGACGGCATGCAGAGGGTGACGCGGAAGCCCAATGCAGCGCCGAGCATGGCGTAGGCGATGCCGGTGTTGCCGCTGGTTGCATCGAGCAGGCCGCGACCGTCGTTGAGGAGACCTCTCCGCTGCGCGTCGGTGACGATGGCGGAGGCCGCACGATCTTTAACGGAGCCGCCGGGGTTCGCCCATTCGGCTTTGCCTAAGATTTGGATTCCGGGCAGATGGGCGCTGAGGCGGTCGAGCCTCACCAGGGGAGTGTGGCCGACGCGCTCGAGGATGGTTGTTCCAAACGATTTGACGGTGGTAATCATGCAGTTTCCATCTTCTTTTGATTCATTTGAATCGTTCTGCGCCGCGATGATTGAAGGACTTCCGCGGATGTGCGACAGTTAATCGAGTCTAACGTACTGCACTTATGGCGAAAAAGATCCCACAACGAAGCTTCAATGACGTTCTTGGCCTCCTTGGGGGCAGAGATTCGATGTTGCCCCGGCTCAGGAGGGTGCAAAGCGAACGCCAAATGCTGTTCAGGTAAGGAAATACGGCTGTGCGGCTGAGATTGCCGCGGCGCCGGATGGAACGGTTGAGATCCTTGCCCGTCCGGGCTGGCTGCTGAATGGCGAGATCGCGCGCCTGCTCGACCGGGGATACCAGAAGTTCATCAAGACGAGCAAGCTGGAGATTCCAGCGTCGGCGGATCATCTGCGGGCGATCCATGAGTTCACCGCAGAGTTGAACGAGGCGATTGGCGCGACCAGCCTTTATAACCAGGCCCTGGGAACTACCAGCAACGTTTATCACTACGATCGGGTCAAGGGGCGGGATTAGGTTTGGGTGGGGAACGGCGGGGCGGACGAGGCTTAGCGTCGCCGGTTCTGCTCGCGCTGCAGCTCGCGATAGGCTTCGCTTTTGCCGATGCCGCGTTCGCGAGCGACTCGCTTCAGTGCGTCCATCTCGTTGATTCCGTCTGCCTTCATCATGGCGGCGACCTCGGCGGCGAGAGTGCTTTTCTTGTCTGCGGAGGTGCCCTCGAGTGCGGCGGGCGCGAGCAGCAGCACGATCTCTCCACGGACACTTGCGCGCGCGATTAGCTGGGACCGCAGATCGGCGACCGCGCCACGCAAAAACTCTTCATGCAGCTTTGTCAGTTCGCGCGCGATGACGATGTTCTGCTCGGAGCCGAAGACGGCGTCGATGTCGGCTAACGTGTCGAGGATACGGTGCGGGGCTTCGTAGAAGACGTGGGTTACATCGCCTCGTACCAGGTCTTCGAGAGCGGTCTTCCGCTGGCCTGCCTTGGCGGGGAGGAAGCCGTGGAAGGTGAATCGCTCGGTAGCTAGGCCGCTCGCGATCAGCGCGCTGATTGCGGCGTTGGCGCCGGGGATGGGGAAGACATCAATCCCGGCGGCGAGGGCGGCGGCGACGACCTGTCCTCCGGGGTCGGCGATGCCGGGAGTTCCGGCGTCGCTGACGACTGCGATGCGTGCACCGTTTTTTAGTTCGGCTATGAGCTCTTCGGTTCGCGACCCCTCGTTGTGCATGTGATAGCTGACGGTCGGGGTGCGGATCTCGAAGTGATTGAGGAGCTTTGCGTCTGACGCGTGTCTTCGCAGGCGATGCGGTCTGCCTGGCGCAGTACTCGCAGTGCACGCAGCGTGATGTCTTCGAGGTTGCCGATGGGTGTGGCTACGAGATAAAGCCCCGGCGCCAGCGGCCGGTCGTCATTGTCGTGGAGTGCGGCCATTATTCCGGTTGGCGCAGCTTACGGCGCTGGTTCAGCATTCCCATCGACAGGGCGAGATTCTGAGGTGTAATGATGCCGACGATACGGTCGCCTTCGAGGACCGGAACCATCTGCGCGCCCTGGCCGGCCATGATACGACGGAGAGTCTTGACGAGCGAATCGTCGGGCTGGGCGGTTTGGAAGGAGCGCGTCATCACGCCTTGTACGTAGCCGTTGCCGTCACTTTGCAGGGCATCGACGATGCTTTGCCGAGATACCGCACCGACCAGGTTTGCTCCGCGCACTACGGGAAAGACATCCTGCAGGGTGTGGACCGAGCGTTGCAGTGCGTCTTCGAGGGTATCCGAGGCTGAAAGCATGCTGAACTGCGTCAGCATGACGTCGCGCATCCGCACCGCGTCCACATCGGTTTGCAGCAGAAGGCCCTGATCTTCCATGTGGGCGCCGATCATGAGGAAGGCTCCGATCATCACCAGCCACATGTTCGGGACAAGAAGGCCGGCGACTATGAGCGCAATGGCAATGAACTGCCCCAGTCCGGCGGCGGCTCGAGAACTCTTCATGACGCCTTTAGTCTTGGCGAACTCGCCGCGAAAGACACGGCCACCGTCAAGCGGCGATGCTGGCAGCAGGTTCACGACACCCAGCAGGATGTTCATCCATACCGCCGCCCTCAGCAGATGCGCAGGCGACATCCAGGGGCGTTCGAGGAGATTGACCTCGGGCGCGATGGTTAATGTCATCGCGGCCAGCAGCAGGCCGAATCCGATGTTTGCGCTCGGCCCGATGACGGCCATGCGCTTCTGCATCTCCGGCGTTGTAGCTTTTTCGGTCGCCTCGCTGCTTGCATAACTCATCAGGCCGCCTACGGGGAGAAGAAGCACACTGCGGAGTTCAAGCCCGAACCACGCGGCGCCGATGGCGCGAGCTACCTCGCGAACGACGACTGCGAGAAGGAGGAGCAACCAGAGTGCAAATCCTCGGCCCCCGGTTGCTCCCGTCATCGAGGCATAGCTGATTGACAACCCAAGAATGAGGAGGAAGAAGGTGTGGATGCGGACATCCACGCCGAGAAATCTGCCGATCGGAAAAGACCACCCACGCATATCCTCCATTGTATGCGCTGCGGTTTACCAATTCGCGCGCCTGCGGCTTACCATAGGAAAAGATGCGCGTCATTGCAGGTACTTACCGCTCCCGTCAGCTCTTAGCTCCACCCGGTTTGAAGACGCGTCCGACCAGCGACCGTCTGCGCGAGACACTCTTCAACATCCTCGCGCCTCGGCTGGGCGGCTGCCGGTTCGTCGATCTCTACGCCGGTACCGGCGCGGTTGGAATCGAAGCGATAAGTCGCGGCGCCGCGTACGTATGGTTTGCTGAGAACGCCGAACCGGCCCTGACTTCGCTGCGGCAGAATCTTGCCTCGTTGAAGATCGGTCGCGGATTCACCTTGGAGGATCGTGGTGTGGGAGCGATGCTGCAGCGGCTCGGCAAACTGCCACAGCCGGTGGATATCGTCTATCTTGACCCACCGTACGAGGCTGAGGACGAATACTCGGGCACGCTCAATTTTTTCGGAAGCGTACGTGGTCGTGCGATCCTCAGCGCGAATGCCCTGGTCATCGCCGAACATGGGAGTAAGTCGAAGCTTGCTTCGCGCTATGGCGTGCTCGAACACACTCGGCTCTTGAAGCAGGGCGATGCTGCACTCAGCTTTTTTGTGGCTGCGACGGCTGAGCGAACCCTCCACCCTGATGGTGACCAGTAAGAAGATCTACCTGGAAGGCAACCTCGCGATCGGTCAGCAGGTTCCAGCCCATGCCGTGCAGCGTGTTGCCTTCAACGCCGGTGACACGCACGCCTTCCCAGCTAAGCCGCGCCGTCTCCCACGCTATCCCGCTTGCGCTCCAGGCGATCATCGAGTGAAAGCCAACAAATAAGAGGAGTCCCTGCGCAACGATGGGGCGCACCTCGACTACCGGCTTCATTTCGATGTGAGTGCAACGCTCAGGTTGAATGGTATCGACGATATAGGCGTAGCCGCCGGCGACCGCGCACATCTGCTGCAGGTTGGGACAGGCGAAGACACCAGTCGGCATCGTGGAGTTTGTAAAGCCCAGGGCGCAGGTTGCTAGGAAGGTGTCTCCGCCGGTGGGATGAACCATCAACTGCAACGCGCCCCGAGCCAATGTGTCTTCTTCGCCTGCAATCCGTTGTGGATAGATAAACTGCCGGGTGGGCGCGATCAATGGAGGCGTCTTCAGGATCTCAGCAGTCCAGTTCTGAGCAAATTTTCCGGTGTCATTTGTCGACGGATCAAGCATTATCGAATCGCGTCCAAAGCCTGCGCCATATCTTCGAGGAGGTCCTCGATAGCTTCGCAGCCGGCGCTCATGCGGATGAACCCATCGGAGACTATATCGCCGCCCCACTTCGCTCGCCGCTCCGCGGTCGTTGTCACACCGCCGAAGCTGGTCGCTTCCGTTAGCAGGATCGACTTGGAGAGAAACGTGTCGGCGGATCCCTTATCTCGCAAGACGAAGCTCAACACCGGGCCGAAGTAGCGCATCTGCTTCTTCGCGATCGTGTGGCCGGGATGCGATGGTAAGCCGGGATAGAAGACGCTTGTCACCTCTTTCCTTGACGTGAGAAATTCGGCGATACGTTGAGCGTTCTCGCAGGAGCGCTCGAGGCGCAGGGGCAGTGTTGCAATGGAACGAAGCGCGAGCCAGGCCTCCATTGGGCCCAGGGCGGCTCCGGTAAGGGTGCGCCATTGGTCGATCTTTGCACGCAGTTCCGGGTCTCGCACTGCGACGTGACCGAGCAGGAGATCGCTGTGCCCGGTCATTGATTTCGTGTCCGAGGAGACGGAAAAGTCTGCGCCGAGCGCCAGGGGAAGCTGTCCCAGGGGTGTCGGCGTGGTGTTGTCTACCGCGACCAGAGCACCTGCGCGATGTGCCGCTTCGCTCAACAGGGCGACGTCGCATATCTCCATGCCGGGATTGCTTGGCGACTCCAGCCAGAGAAGTCGTGCGCCTTCGAGCAGCTCGGCCTGCGCGTTACCGGCGGTGGGCGACATGCGCAGCGTGATCCCCATGGGAGCGAAGTACTCCTGCAAAAGCACGCGCGCGGTGTAGTAGGCGTTCGAAGGAAGAACGACTATATCTCCGGGTCGCAACACCGCTCCAAAGACGGCGGCACATGCGGCCATGCCGGAGGCGAAGACTAACGCGTTTGCCCGGTAGCTTTCGCCTGTAGCGAGCTGCCCCGACTCCATCTGACCGATAGCCTTTTCGAGTGCGGTCCAGGTTGGATTATGCGAGCGTGCGTAGGTGTAGGGAGTATCCGATGGGTCGCCAGGCGTGTGATACGGCGCTGCGAATACTGGACCCGTGTGCAGCGGCTCGCCGGGGACGGTCCCGCTCAGCGTGGAACGAATGATTCTGGTGGAGTCGCGCATAGTTTCAAGGTGCTCATCGGACTGAACCGATTGATGGTAGCAGGCTCAGCGGGGTGTCTTTTTTGGTGTCTTCTTTTCTGTCCTGGAGGGTTTGGAGAAGTGTTCCCATCCGCCCGGTTTCAACTCCGTACGGCTGCCGTCTGGTGCCAGCAGAGTCATCAGAGGGTGCCCGGTGCGGCGAGGTTTGAGAGTTCCGATTCGCGTAAGTGGTACTCCTGCGAGAGAGGATGGCATTCGGCCTGATGGCGCGGCGAAGAGTAACTCGTAGTCCTCACCCCCGTGCAGCGCTGCATGCAGGGCGGATCGCGCACCCAGTCTGGCGGCGAGGGGATGGATTGGCAGCGCCTCCTGTTCGATCTCCGCGTTCACTCCGGAGGCCCGGCAAAGGTGGGCGAGGTCAGTGGACAGGCCGTCGCTGATATCGAGACACGCCGTGGCCAGACCCCGCCTCTGGAGAGCTTCGCCCACATCCAGACGCGGTTCGGGAAACATGTGGGGATGGTCTTCGCTGGTCTTTACGTTGAGGATTCGTTTTCTTCGCGCCAGCAAAGTGGTCAACTCCGCCGCGGCGCCGCCGAGTTGGCCGGTGACATAGAGGGCGTCTCCCGGGGAGGCTCCAGAGCGTTGCAGAGCTTTGCCCCTTGGGGCGGAGCCGATCAAAACGATGTCGGCGAGGATCAGGGCCTGTTTACCGCCCGGCGACTCCGAGGTGTCTCCGCCCGCGAGCGGTACGTCGTGCAACTCCGCTAGCGAACGCAGGCCGGCAAAGAAGCGTGTCGTCCAGGCTCGGCCAGCGGCCTCAGTAAGCATGGTCGAAGGAAGCGCCAGGGAGAGGAAGGCCGCCAGTGGGGTCGCGCCCATGGCTGCGAGGTCGCTCAGTC
Organism: Tunturiibacter gelidiferens; assembly: GCF_051013345.1. Classification (GTDB taxonomy): domain Bacteria; phylum Acidobacteriota; class Terriglobia; order Terriglobales; family Acidobacteriaceae; genus Edaphobacter; species Edaphobacter gelidiferens_A. The sequence goes on along the minus strand of NZ_CP132939.1, from coordinate 5,963,005 downwards.
CGCGAGCGAGGCAGCGATGGCCAACCGATTCCGGCGGATGAGAGTCGCGCCGGAAGTGGCGGTCTTCAAGTGTAAAGTCTGTGGTCACAAGGACTTCACATCCGGACGGAGGCCGCAGAATCGCGCAATCGTCGCCAATACCGAGCTTGACGGCCCTGTTGTTTGTGGCGAAATCGCGGCGGATATGCTCGATCAGGCCTAGCTCTCCGAAGGATGAGGGAGTTTTTTCATGTTGATGGCAGCATAAACGGTAAGCACAATGTGACTCTTTTGTGGTAGTTACGGGATGAAGATCAGGACTATGCTCGTTTGCACGGCGGGTAACTGCTTTGGTACCCTCTAAGAGGAAGCTCAAGAGAGATGTTCAATTGGAAATGGCGATTGTTGAAGTCGATTTACATCGCGTAATTCATTTGACTGCAATCTCTCCGAGCCGCGATTTCGCTTCGCGGTCAAATCTGGGCCAGGGATTCTGATTGAAGCTGAAAAAACGCCATTACATCATGCTCGTCAGCCGCGACGAAGAAGGCAACCTTAGCAAGGTACCTGTTCCTCTGCACTACGCTTATCTGTTTGTGGCTGCTGCGATTATCGGCATGTTTACCATCACTGGGCTGGCCGGGTCCTACTCCCGGATGTTGATCAAGACCGCCCGATTCAATCAGCTGCGGCAGGACCACAACTCGCTCCAGAAGGACTACGCGCACCTAGAGAAGGCAGCGCATGAAAAAGACATTCAGGCGGCTTCACTGGGTTCGCTCGCGAGCGAAGTATCCGTACTGTACGGTCTGACGGCGAGCAAACTGGCGTCTCCCATGGGTAAAGTCAGCGGCGGCCATCACGGCAAGTCGTCGGGAGTGGCTGAAGCGATCGCTACAACGCCGGTGGCCGGCGGCTCGGATTCTTCAGATACGTCGGAGCAGGCCTACTACAGGTCTATCGATGCCTTCTACTCGCTCCGCAGCTCTGCGATGAGCGGAACGGCGACCCGGGCGATCTCGAGTCTCAACGGTCCTGGATTCGTCACCACCGATCTGCTGGGAGCCAGCAGCCTGGAAGTCGCGTCGTATGTCCCGACGCTCTGGCCGATCATGGGGCCGATCACCAGCAGCTTTGGTCAGCGCGAAGATCCCGTCCTGGGTAACGGAGAAGGTGAGTTCCACACCGGCATCGATATCAGCGCTCCAAACGGAATACCCATTCGTGCAACCGGGGACGGCATCGTGAAGCAGGCCGAGATGTCCAATGGCTACGGCCGGGAGGTTGTGATCGACCATGGGCATGGGGTTGAGACAGTCTATGGACACATGTCCGGCTTCGCCTGCGTCGCGGGGCAGACGGTGGTTCGCGGCCAGGTGATCGGCTACGTCGGTCACAGCGGCCGCACCACAGGCTCACACCTGCACTACGAGGTTCGCATCAGGAATACCCCGGTGAATCCGCACAAATATCTGCGGACGACGTTGGCGGATCTGGGCACGGAGTCAGCGACGGGGCAGAAGGGGCAATAGAACAAAAGGAAATCCAGACGGCAGGGCTGATGCGGGTGGTCGGCTCTGCCGTTTTTTTGCGTCCTGAAACAGGGTGGGATGAACCGGCATTCAAAGGTCCATTCCCGTAACGGGAGAACGCTTTGGTCGATTCCTCCTGTGCACCATTTGGGTAATATCAACCGATCTTTGCCGCCGATATATTCACCATGAACACTGAAGTTCTGCTATAGATCGCGTCTGTCAGCCCTGGAAAAGACACTATTCCAATCTGGCTTTACGAGAGAACGAGACCCACATGGCGCAGACCTCGGCTGCTTTTCGACGTAACACGCAGGACTTTGACGGATCCATCTCCCTGTCGGAGATTATTTCGGCGCTCTCCTACGCGCTCGACCTGACCGAGGGCGCGGTCCATGGGCATGCGCTCCGCAGCTGCCTGCTGGGCATGCGCATCGCCGAAGAGGTGAACCTTCCGACCGACCAGACCAGCAGCCTCTACTTTGCACTCCTGTTGAAAGATATCGGCTGCAGCCGCAGCGCCGGCCGGGTCAGCCAAATTATCGGCGGAGATGATCACGCGGCAAGCGCAGCGCTGACTCTTGAAGACTGGAGCAAACCGCACAAGCCGAGTCTCTCGACCCTGAAGCTCCTCTGGAGCCAGGTTCTTCCCGATGCGGGTCGGGTCGTCAGGGCCGCCAGATCCTTCAAGAACGGAATCACACGTCACCACAATAGTTTAGACAGGATCGGACCTCGTTACGACCGGGGAGCCAGCATTCTCAACGAGCTCGGCATGGGACCTATCGCTGCCGAGGCCGTCCGCAGCGTGGACGAACGATGGGACGGGAGCGGCTATCCGGACAGCCTGAAGGGAGAGCAGATTCCCCTGTTGGCCCGCATCTGCGCCATTGCGCAGCACCTGGATCTTACCTCTGCGGCAGCCGGGATGAAGAGTGCGATCGACACCCTTGATGAGCGGAGCGGCACCTGGTTCGATCCGCAGCTGGTGCGCATCGCACGATCGCTCGATCGCCGTGGGGAGCTCTGGAACAATTGTTCCCCCGCCGATGCGGAGCAGGACACGCGACAGGCTGTTCTCGACCTGGACTCCGGCAAGCGGCACCAATTGGAGTCAAACCAGATCGACCGGATCTGCGAGGCCTTCGCAGGCGTGGTTGACGCCAAGTCTCACTTTACCTTTCGCCACTCGCAGGGGTTGCGGACGCCGCCTTCGGCATCGCGCAGGCTATGGGCCTCGCGGCAGACCGCGCACAGCTGGTTCGCCGGGCCGCGTTGCTGCATGACATCGGCAAACTCGGTGTCGCCAACGCCATCCTCGACAAGAAGAGCCAGTTGAGCCCGGAGGAGTGGAAGGCGGTCTACGAGCATCCGCGCATTACACGACGCATCCTGGAGCGGATTGCGCCCTTCCACGAGATGGCCGTTATAGCAGGGGAGCACCATGAAAAGCTTGATGGTTCGGGTTACCCGGATCATCTGAAGGGTTCCGATCTATCGATTGAGTCTCGCATCGTCGCGGTTGCGGATGTGTACGCGGCGCTCTCGGAAGATCGTCCCTATCGGGCTGGTATCGAGCTCGATGAGACTCTGTCGATCATGTCGAAGTTGATTCCTGTACAGCTCGACGCTGACTGCTTCGAGGCGTTGGTCTCGGTGGTTTCGAGCAGGCGCGATGACGCCACGGCGCCGATGCCACAGATTATTGGTTCGCCGCTTGGCTATTCGTTCAAAAACAGGGGCTTCAAAAGTGCCGCCTTTGAAAGCGCTCTCTGACACAACAGCTCAGAGATGCCTACAAAACAAGAACGGCCGAAGATCTCGGCCGTTCTTTTTATTTTGAGGCAGATGTTGAGACGGTCCTACTTCCCGGTGTAGCTGACGTGCCAGACCGTATTCGAGCCATCGTCCGTTACGAAGAGTGAACCGTCCTTCGCCACGGTGACGCCGACAGGCCTGCCCCAGACCTTGCCGTCAGAGGTGACGAATCCGGTCAGGAAATCCTCATACTCGCCGGTCGCCTGGCCGTCGTGCATGGGGATGCGGATGACCTCGTAGCCGGAGCGGTGGGCGCGATTCCAGGAGCCGTGTTCGGCTGCAAATCCGTCACCCTCATACGCCGAGGGGAACTGCTTGCCGGTGTAGAAGGTCATTTCGAGCGACGCAAAGTGCGACTGCAGGAGGACGTCGGGCGTGATGACCTTGTTCTTCAGCTCCGGGTGGGTGCCCATCAGACGCGGGTCCTGATGGCCGCCCATGTAGTACCAGGGCCAGCCGTAAAAGCCGTCCTCCTTCACGCTGGTGATGTAGTCGGGGACGAGGTTGTCGCCGAGGCGGTCACGCTCGTTGGTGGAGCACCAGAGCTGGCCGGTCGTCGGGTTGATGGCCTCGCCGACGCAGTTGCGAATGCCGCTCGCGAAGATCTTCACGAACTTGCCTTCAGGAGAAAACTCAAGGACATCGGCGCGGTGCAACTCGTTGGGGTGCGTGTCCGGATCGTCAGCGTTAGAGGCCGAACCGACGGAGATGAACATCCGCTTGCCGTCCTGCGAGAAAGCGACGTCGCGTGTCCAGTGGCCGCCGCCGCGGAGCTGCGCGTAACCTGGAAGTACTGGCACAATGACCGCAGGCGCAGCGCTCGCCTTCAGATCGCCGTCTTTGTAGGCGAAGCGGACGACGCTCGTCGTGTTAGCGACGTAAACCCACTTCGGGTGCTCTCCCAGGGGATAGAAGGCGATGCCGAAGGGGTGGTCGAGTCCGGTGGCGAAGACCTCGGTGGTAGTTGCTTTTCCGTCGGCTCCGACGCCGCGCAGCACCTTCACCTGGCCCGCCTTGCTATCGGCGAGAAAGAGATCGCCATTCGGTGCGGTGCGGATCAGGCGTGGCTCAGTAAAGCCCTGCGCGTACATTTCGACCTTGAAGCCTGTGGGCGCGACTGGCCATGCACCCTCAGGCCGCGGAACGACGCTGGGCCCATTGTCGACCGACTCGTCGGGCTTTGGCTCCGGCAGGTCGGCAAGGGTGATCTTGCGGCGGACCCCGGGGTGCTCCTGCGTGTAGTCGGCGAAGGCTGCCTGCCCGGTGATGACTGCGCCAGATTGCGCGAACGCAGAGGACGGCAGTATCGACACCATGGAGGCAAGAGCCAGGACTCGAAGAACGGAGGGACTTGAGCTATGCATGAGACGTTTCTCCTTGGAGCGTGAAAGCGGTTAGATGCTGCTGCCCGATCATTAGAAGTTGACTGTTGACCACCTCGAGTTCGACTGCATCGAGGTTTTTAATAAAGTTGACGAAATGAAACCGCCGAAAGTTTGACATCAGCTGCTGATCGGTTGCATTGGGGAAGAGTAAGAGAATGCGAATGGCCTGCATGAAGAAGCCGTGGGTGAAGACGGCGATGCATCCTTCTGATTTCAATTGGGCAAGTCGTTTGATTACGTTGCGGGCGCGCCTGACAAAATCGCTGAATGATTCAGCGCCGGGTCCGTCGGAGTAGGACGGATCGTCCCGCTCCCAGAACCCTAGAATGTGCGGCATCTGCTGCTCTTCGCTTGTACCGTTGTGTTGTGCAGGGTTTAGATAGTGGAACTCCTGGATCGGCCACTCTTCAATTGGCACCTCGGGATAGCGTTGGCGCAGCGGTACCGAGGTCTGCTGAGCACGGAGATAAGGCGATAGGAGAAACAGTGTCGGCGCGCAGGGGAAGCCGTCGGCGAAGGCCTTCGCCTGGGCGCGGCCCAGTTCCGTCAGGGGATTTGTGATGTGGTCTGGTGGAATGCCGCCTGCATTCGCAACGCTCTGGCCGTGGCGAATGAGCAGGATCCGGGTGGGCGGGTGCGGGTCAGTCATGGCTGGAGATCGGGGTTTGGCGCTGCGAGCTGCTTGACCAGTTCAAGCGGAATGTTCGCCGTTAGAACGGCACGATCTTTACGCTGTTCGATCTTCGTCGAGTCGGTCAATTCGCGGAATGCGGCATCGGTAGTGGGGTGAGGCTGGATCTGTGCCTGCGCCAGTTGAACGGACTTCATCAGCGTGAGCAGCGACGTAAGAGTTTCGGTCGCGCGAGCTGCGTCTGCATCGGTGGGGGCGATCTGTTCGAGGCGCAGGTGAATCGTGCCGAGATAGCGCAGGCTGGCGACGAAGGTAGAGTCCTCCGGCAGAGGGAGTTGCAAGCCGAAGATGCTGATCGAGCCTCGCTCGGAGAACGGAAGACCGATGTGGCCGATCGCCCAGGCGCTCGAAAATGCGGGCACATCCCGATAGCGTGCGGATAAGAGCGACGAGCCTGAAAACGGCGAGGCCGCGGAGCGATGCCGATCGAGAATGGAGTGAATCTGCTCGGCCGTAGGCATGTTCGAGGCGGCGATGGTGTCGTAGCCGAGCTGCGAAATCCGCAAGGGCCGCGTAGCCTTCTCGTCGCCGACGCGGACGGTAAAGATATCGTGGTCCGCGTAGGTCTCCTTCGCCGTAGCGATCGAGGCGAGGTAGCGTGCCAGGCGATCACCATCAAAACGGCCCTCGAAGACCTCGGAGTAGCCGACCGGGCCATTGGGACCCGTTGGGTCGTCCATGCGGTGCAGAGCGAAGGCGACAGAATCGAGATCGCGCTCGGGCATGATGCCGGTTGCGTCGATAAACTGCTGATACTCCGGGGTGCGATCTACCGGCGAACGATCAAAGTGAGTGGCAGCCCGCAGCGGTTTCAGGTTGGCGTAGACGATCGCGTCGGACTCGGGGAGCAGTCGCGCGACCTCCGGCGGAGCGGCCTTTCGCAGCACCAGCGCGACAACCAGCGCAGCCATCAAGGCCAGCATCAGCAACAAAGAGTAGCGTGTGCGCCTACGCATCAGGGATATAGCCGTTCGGGCAAAGTGTCAGCATGGTCAGTACGATTCACGAACTGCAGCGCCTCAAGCAATAAGCATAGCCCATCTTGGGCCAAAGACTTCGGTTATGGCTCGTCCTCGCGCGAGTTGAAGAAGAGTCGCGAGGCCGCGACGCGAATTTATTCCACGATTGCGAAGGTGTAGATCTTTCCGCCGTTGGTGACGTTGCCCGTGCCGGGTGGCAGAATGCCGAACTCGCCGCCCGCGACCTTGTTTTCCACGGTAAATTCGTAGGTGCGCGGGGCAGTTCGCACCGGCTTGAAGGGGACCTCGTCTCGGTCCGCTCCTCCGCTGGAGTGGAAGACGCCGCCAGTAAAGATGCGGAACTCACGGTTGCTGGAGTTGAGGCGGAAGCGAACGAAGGTGTATTCGCTGGCAGCGACGCCCTCCGGCGTATAGAGCAGAATTTCTATCGGACGCTTCAGCTCGAGCGCCGATTCACGGCCATTAACGCGGCCGTTCCGATCCTGCTTGATAATGCCGTTGGTCACGGTTGACTTGATGAATCCGCCGGACTTGATATGAACGATCTCTGGATCGATCGCGGTCCACTTTCCTGCGCGATCCTTGTAATAGACGCCAATCTCGTTGACGTCGGAGAGCACGACGGGCTTTTCGGTCTCCGCCACATTGGTAATCTGCCGTCGGCTTTTGTTCATCATCGCGGCGATGACGCGGTCGGAGAGACCGGCGGTCTTGAGCGTGACCAGGGCATCAGCATCGGTGATGTATTTCCCAGGCTGAGTGTTGATGGTCTGAAGGATCAGGTCATCCCCGAGGCCCGCCTTCACCATCTTCACCACCGAATCATTGTTCATGATTGCGGACCTGGGCGACGCAGTTGTCTGCGAAGTTGTCTGGGGGCCTTCAATCAACTGGGGGCGTCGCCTGTGCTCTGCGCCACTACCGGCAAGGTGCTGAAGAGAAGAGAGAGTAGAAGCAAAAAGCGCATGAATTTGATCCGACCTGGGTCCCGGGAGTGAAACTGAAAACGCTCGCATAGCCTAGCACGGAGGCGATGTTTGGACGCATATTCCGATGGCCCAGTAAGCTGAGGAAATCGCGGGCTGCAACCCATTGCTCCCATGTGTCCGCTATGCTAAAGTTAGGTCTGCGGCGCACTCTGCGCGGGCACTGCTGCGCGTCGGGCGGCTGAGCTTACAGAGAGCAAATTGCTGTTTGGGCTGGCGTAGCTCAGCTGGTAGAGCATCTGATTTGTAATCAGAGGGTCGGGGGTTCAAGTCCCTTCGCCAGCTCCAGTTTCAAGCAGCAGGAAAAAGAAAGATGGTTTTGGTTGTACTGCTTGCCGTTCTGGCTTTGCAGAACCTCCTGGTCATTCCTTCAAGGGTGAGTACCCGCCCGATTCGCGGTTAGAATCGAAGTGCGGGCTTGACAGGCTTGAGATGAGGGCTGCGCGCTGGAGTTCAAGCAGGATGTGCACAGGTGGCCGAGTGGTTAATGGCAGCAGACTGTAAATCTGCCACTCTTCGAGTTACGGAGGTTCGAATCCTCCCCTGTGCACCACTTATTTTGCAGGGCGGTTTGGTTGCAGGAGTTGGTGAGTGTTGTGGATCTAAGCCCGGCAGGCAGCGGAAGGATGGTTATTGCGCTGGTTGTGCTGGGATTGCTGGCGGTAGCTGTCTGGCAGACGATGGAGCCGGGCAAGTACCAACAGTTGACTTGGATCCTGTTAGGTTTTTTTGCCTTCCGTGTCATACTCGGACGGCTGCGTTCGCGGTAAGATTGGTAGGTTGGTTTTATAGGCTGGCGTAGCTCAGTGGTAGAGCACTCCCTTGGTAAGGGAGAGGTCGAGAGTTCAAGCCTCTCCGTCAGCTCCAGAGATTGATTGCAGGGCAGTTGTCCTTCGATGCCCGTAGTAGGAAGTAAAAGGGCTCGGCCCTGCAGGGTAGCGGGAGTAACTCAGTGGTAGAGTCACAGCCTTCCAAGCTGTTGGTCGCGGGTCCGATTCCCGTCTCCCGCTCCAAAGATTGATAGACGCGGTCAGGCAGTGAGAGATCGCAGGAGAGTGTGTTGAGCAGTCTGTATCAGCAACCCGTACTTACCGTCTCTGATCCCGAGATCTTCAACAAGGTGAAGTCAGCAGTTGAGGTTTCGTTCTCTTCCAGCCGGGTCGCGGACTTCCTGAAGTCGCTGGAGCGGTCGAAGCTGCGAATTCGCGACTTCGAGTCGGTTCTCGGCAAAGGGAACCTCGGAGCTGCCACAGAGGCGGAGTACAACAAGATGGGCAACTCCGACCAGGGCCAGATTCGCGAACTGTATCTCGCCAGCCTGGAGCAGATCGCGCCGGAGCTGCGAGAGAAGTTTTTCAAGCTGTACGCGTATTACTGAGAAGAAATGGCACTAGACGAGAAACAAAAAGCAAGACTGCTGCTTGCTGAGCGATTGCTGGAATTGGCGGAACACTCCTCCGAAATCGAGATGCGAAACTCGCTTTCACGAATTTATTATGCGGTTTACCATGTGGCTATCGTACTTGTGGGAAATATGTCACACGGGGAGATTCCGTCAGCTTTAGAGAAACAAGAAAGAGGATTGGGTGGACGCTTTCGAAGGCTCCTTGAACTCCGGCAGGGAGCAGACTACAACCTGAATTTCGTAAAGAGTGAGTTCGACGGACTAGAGAATTTCAAAGTTCAGTTCCCACAGGAAATAGAAAGTGCTAGGGGACTCTACGAGCGGCTTTTGCAAATGAGTACGGTGTAATGATGAGTGTGGAGCAGGTACAACTCGAGATGAAAGATCAGTTCGCGCGTGCCGGACTGTTGCCTTTCCTTATTGAGGAGTCATCCCAAGTGCTCGATCTTGGAGACGAATTTTTTGCAGAGGTAGTGCTTTCAGATAGGGCAAAATTGGGCGAAGCTAATGACTTGATGAGGGAAATCCTCTCTAGTTCCGCTTTAGGTGGTAAGAGTTATACGCTTGTTGTAAGGTCGAAATGGTTGGTCGAAAGCGTTGGTGATCCCGCTCCGGCCTATGGGCAGGATGGAGGCTTGAGAGCCGCTGTTCTTATTCCGATCATCTTGCAAAGTGGCAGCGAGCGGACACCTGTTACGGTGGCCGTCACCAAGTTGGCTGAGATGGAGTTTGATCGAATCTTAGGGCGGAAGACGGATCTTAAGCAGGTTGCGAAGCTTGTAATAGACAGTGCGTTGCGTCGGGGTGGCCGGAGTTTTTGGGATCCTACCACGGAGAATTATTTGGAAGTGGCGTCGGGTGCAGTAGCTAATATCAGCCGCCTGCTGAAGCAGACGGCCTAACGAGATTGTAGTTAGAACAGGAGACGAGCAGTCATGGGCAAGGAAAAGTTTGACCGGTCAAAGCCGCACGTAAACATCGGGACGATCGGGCACATCGATCATGGCAAGACGACGCTGACGGCGGCGATTACGAAGGTGTTGTCGAAGCACAACCCGAAGAACACGTTCCGTTCGTTCGACACGATCGACAACGCACCAGAGGAGCGCGAGCGCGGTATTACGATTGCGACCTCGCACGTTGAGTATGAGACCCCGAACCGTCACTATGCGCACGTCGACTGCCCGGGTCACGCGGACTACATCAAGAACATGATCACCGGTGCAGCGCAGATGGACGGCGCGATCCTGGTGGTTGCAGCGACCGACGGCCCGATGCCCCAGACCAAGGAGCACGTGCTGCTGGCGCGTCAGGTTGGCGTTCCCTTCATCGTGGTGTTTTTGAATAAGTGCGATGCAGTGGAAGACGCCGAGCTGATCGAGTTGGTTGAGATGGAGGTTCGCGAGCTGTTGTCGAAGTACGACTACCCTGGCGACGACACTCCGATCATCCGCGGCTCTGCGCTGGGCGCGCTCAACGGCGAAGCTCAGTGGGAGACCAAGATCGACGAGCTGATGGAGGCGGTGGACAAGTACATTCCGCAGCCTGAGCGTGCGGTGGACCAGCCGTTCCTGATGCCGATCGAAGACATCTTCTCGATCTCTGGTCGTGGAACCGTGGTGACGGGCCGTATCGAGCGTGGCAAGGTGAAGGTCGGCGAGGCCTGCGAGATCGTGGGCTTCCGCGAGACCCGTCAGACGGTCTGCACTGGCGTCGAGATGTTCAAGAAGCAGCTGGACGAAGGTCTGGCGGGCGATAACGCGGGGCTTCTGCTGCGCGGTATTGCGAAGGAAGATGTGGAGCGCGGGATGGTGTTGGCCAAGCCTGGTTCGATCAAGCCCCACACCGACTTCAAGGGCGAGGTTTACGTGCTCTCGAAGGAAGAGGGCGGACGTCACACTCCGTTCTTCAACGGCTACCGTCCCCAGTTCTACTTCCGCACGACGGACGTGACGGGTTCGGCGAAGCTTCCTGCGGGCACCGAGATGTGCATGCCCGGCGACAACATCCAGCTGGAGATCACGCTGCACACGCCAGTGGCGATGGAGAAGGGTCTGCGCTTCGCTATCCGCGAAGGCGGACGCACCGTCGGAGCCGGCACCATCAGCGAGATCATCAAGTAAAGAACGGTTGGCGGCGGGAATGATTCCCTGCCGCCTTCGTTTTCTGGGTTTTGCCGTTTCATTGTTCTACTTTGGCGACCATCGTTCTGGCACCTTAGAGCTATGGCTTTCCCGAAACACTGTTTTAAGAGATAATTTTGAGAGGACGAGCGTGCCTGACCGCTTTTCTTCCGTCTCACAATCAGGATTTGGTTGCAGGGGCCATTGCCCTGTGTCGCGGCGTGTCACTACGCTGCTTGCCAGCCGAGGTGGCTGGCCACGTTAGAAGGAGAAATCAACAATGCGCGAGATCATTACTCTTCAGTGCCCGGAGTGCAAGAACCGGAACTACTCCACCACGAAGAACAAGAAGACGACCACGGGCCGTCTCGAGTTCTCAAAGTTCTGCAACACCTGCCGGAAGCATACGGACCACAAGGAAACGAAGTAGTCTCCAGCCGGATTCTGGAGTGAGGCGACAAGTCTCACTCCGCACCACGGGGAGTAAGCTCAACGGTTAAACTGTCGGTCTCCAAAACCGAACTTCTCGGTTCGAATCCGAGCTCCCCCGCCAGTTTGCCCGGTCCCTCAAGTCCGGGAACAGACAACATAACGCAACACGAAGACTGAGGCAGCATTATGGCCAAGACAATAGCGGTAACCGAACAGCCCAGCACCGGATTGCAGCAGTTGAAGTCGCAGCCAGCACGTCTCGGCGAGTTCCTAAAAGATGTTCGCAGCGAGATGCGTAAGGTGATCTCGCCCTCGCGCGCCGAGGTTCAGTCGACTACGATCGTTGTCCTCATCACCGTCTTCATCTTCGCCGCCTACTTCTGGCTGATCGACAGCATCATCGGCCGGGCGATCGAAGCCCTGCTACACCGGCTGACCCAGCACTAAAAGATTCGACTCCGAGTAAAGAGCGGTAGAGAGAAGTACACGATGCGTGAAAAAGGCACAACGATGGCGGCAGAAGAGCAAAATCCGGAAGAGCAGAATCCTCAGGGAGAACACTCTGAGCAGCTCGCTCCACCGGTCAATGAGAACTTCAAGTGGTACATCATTCACGCCTACTCGGGCTTTGAGCGCAAGGTGCGCGAGTCCCTCGAGAGCCGTATCACTGCCTTCGGTCTGCAGAACCGCATCGGCCGCATCATGATCCCGACCGAGCCGGTCACCGAGCTGCGCAACGGCAAGAAGTATACCATCGAGCGCGTCTTCCTTCCTGGCTACGTGCTGGTCGAGATGGATCTCGATAACGACCTGTGGCACGTGATCAAGAACACGCCACGCGTCACCGGATTTTTGGGCACGGGCGACAACCCGGTAGCGCTCTCCGAGCAGGAAGTCAGCTCCATCCTCTTCCGTACCGAGACCGCAGGCAACAAGCCGACCATGAAGGTCAAGTACGAGAAGGGCGAGCAGGTTCGCATCAACGAGGGCCCCTTCGCCAACTTCACCGGTGCGGTCGACGATATCAACGAGGACAAGCAGACCCTCAAGGTCATGGTCAGCATCTTTGGTCGTTCCACCCCGGTCGAGATTGAGTTTTCCAAGGTCGACAAGGTTGTCGACGAGTAGTTTGAGAGTTTTGAAATAACATTAAGCAGCAGGCGTTCGGAGGTAACAACGCCCGCCGCTGGAAGAGTAAAGAGGATTTACCCCGAATGGCACCGAAGAAGATCACTGGATACGTCAAGCTTCAGATTATGGCCGGCAAGGCCACCCCTGCACCTCCGGTCGGCCCCGCGCTCGGCCAGGCTCAGGTCAACATCATGGAGTTCTGCAAGCAGTTCAACGAGCGCACCAAGGCGCCTGACATGGCCGGACTCACCATCCCCGTTGTCATCAGCGTCTACGCGGACCGCACCTTCAGCTTCATCACCAAGACTCCTCCGGCTCCAGTCCTCCTGCTCAAGGCCGCTGGCATTGAGAAGGGCTCCGGTACTCCGAACAAGGAGAAGAAGGGCAAGGTGACCGAGAAGCAGATCATCGCAATCGCCACCCAAAAGATGCCCGACATGAACGCAACCACGGTCGAGGCCGCAGCGAAGACCATTCGCGGCACTGCACGTTCGATGGGCATTGAAGTAGTAGGCTAACTCAGGGCTGTTCGCAACTTTCTTCAAGCGAGGACGCAAGGAACTCATCACCGACACTGTCTGTCGATGATGAGTTCCGGGCGTCCTCTGTCAGCGTTAACCGGGCCTTTGGCCTGGCCTTCCTTGTGGCCTAAGCAAATAGTCTTTGCTGTCTCGAAGTCGTGCGCGAACTTTGGACCGGTCTCCTGCCTCCGCCCTCTTCGTCCCGAGTGAGCAGGGCATCGCTCGAACGCTTCCCCAGGCCGTATCTCCGGCAGGCACCGTCGACCATCTTCGCCAACCGCTCTCGATACTCTCTTCCGGCAAAGTCCGCGGTGGCGAAGCGTTTGGCGTAGTCGGCCTGAAGGGCAGGGAAGTGCTCACGAACGAAGCTCAGGTAAGTAGGACGTGAGCACGGCTTGAGGAAGAGTGGGTGCGCGGCGAAGAAGCTCGCTCCCACTGCCGCGGAGCGACGAGCCATGTTGTCCAGCGCCTCTTGGTTATCCGTGATGCCAGGCAGGAGCGGCGAGCCGAAGACTCCGGCGACGATCCCCGCCTCCCGCAGTCGCTTGACCGCCTGAAAGCGTAGATCAGGCCGGGGCGCGCGCGGCTCCAGCAGACGCGCCAGCGCCGCATCCGGTGTCGTAATCGTCACGTGCACCACCAAGGTATTGCGTCGAGCAACCTCTACCAGCAGATCGATATCGCGTTCGATCAGGCGCGACTTCGTCACAATCCCAAGGCGGTAACCCTCTTTTCGCGCAAACACCTCCAGAAGACTGCGTGTGATCCTCGCCCGCCGCTCGATCGGCTGGTAGGGATCGGTGGCGGTACCCAGTGCGACTTCGTCCGCCGGATCGATCTTCTTCAACTCCTGCTCCAGCAGCCACGCTGCGTTCTGCTTCAGGAAGATCATTCGCTCGAACGCCAACGGATCTCGCAAATCCATCGCGTTCGTCGCGACCGCTGGGCTCGTCTCAGCCGCAGTTTTTGGAGCCATAAACTCATGCGTATACCGTGCATAGCAGTACTTGCAGCCGAACTCGCACCCGCGGTACGGGTTGATGCTGTAGGCCAGTGACAGCTGTCTCTTCGACACCGATTTATTCAGGATGCTTCGCACTTCCAGCGTCTTGAATTCGATCTGGTGGCCGTCATCGGCGTGCTTTGCCTGAGCCGCCATACGAGCGATCCCCACAGGGCTCGGGGGAAGAATCGGGAACAACGACGCGCCATTTATTTTCGCCATTTATTCGCCTAATGGTGTTGACAATAGGCGCACATTCCGAATCCGTCAAGGGCCAATTAGTAGGTGCTTAACTCTGTGAAGAAATTGTTGAGGTGCGCAATGAAAATGCCGCACAATTAGCTCGGGAGTTGTCCATGAAAATCAATTGTTTGCCGCTCTTAGCTCTTCTCTTCACAGGGATCGTAGGAGCACAGGATCTTCGAACCACTTCAGCAGCCCAGGCAGCCTGTGGACCTTCGGACACTAAGTTCACAACAAATTTGGTCTCACCGACTCCGACCTCACCTTCACCCGATAAAGCGCTAATTTACATAACGCAGATTAGCGATTTGACGGCCATTGCCTTGGCCGTTGCGGGCCGCTCAGCAAGGTGGGAATGGATGCCAAGTGGGTTGGCGCAACTCAAGGCAACTCCTTTTTGGTTTTCCCAGTAATGCCTGGAGTTCATCATTTGTGTGCTGCTTGGGATTCGAATGATCAAAAGCTGTCTAAACTCGTTGCGCTGAATCTTCTAACAGCTGAACCTAACAAGGTTTACTTCTTTGCTCTCGATACACTTAGCAGCTCCGTGCAAGGCGGAGGGTCCGTACAGTTTTCCCTGACGGCTATCAATGAGGATGAGGGGCGGATGTTAATCGCTGCATATCCGGAGAGTCACGCGACGACGAAGTAAGCCGTTCCGAATATTTTGACCACCAGAACTATAAATGTGGCTTATTGTTGACGTTTCCTTGAGTTCTAGGCATACTCATAAGAGTGCCTCAATGTCCAGTTGGGGCCAGTCGATAACCACGCCCGGAGAGATCAGCTCCAGAGGGGTGGGAGACGAGGGAAAATGGCAAGGAAACTCTCTAAGAATCTAGTAAAGGCGCGTGCGCTCGTAGAGCCCCGTCCTTATCTGTTGGCGGACGCAGTTCCGCTCCTGCAAAAAGCAAAGTATGCGAAGTTCGACGAGACCGTCGACCTGACGATGCGCCTCGGGGTTGATCCCCGCCACGCGGACCAGATGGTTCGTGGCACCGTGGTCCTCCCGCACGGCCTTGGCAAGTCCAAGATTGTTGCCGTCATCACCTCGGGCGATCGCATCAAGGAAGCAGAGGCCGCTGGCGCTGAGTTCTTCGGTGGCGAAGAGCTGGTTGAGAAGATTCAGAAAGAAGGCTGGACCGCCTTCGATGCTCTGATTGCAACCCCCGACATGATGCGTTCGGTCGGACGTCTCGGCAAGGTGCTCGGCCCCAAGGGTCTGATGCCGAACCCGAAGACGGGCACGGTCACCACCGACGTTGCTGCTGCCGTCAAGGAGATCAAGGCCGGTAAGATCGAGTTCCGCACCGACAAGACAGCTTTGGTGCACGTTCCGGTTGGCAAGCTCTCGTTCGATCCGCAGAAGCTGGTCGACAACGCGATGACCGTCATTACGAGCGTTGTGAAAGCCAAGCCGTCGGCCGCCAAGGGCAAGTACATCAAGGGCGTCACGCTGAGCTCGTCGATGGGTCCCGGCATCCAGCTCGACTACGCCGCTGCCGAACTGGCAGGCAAGGCCTAATTAATTTTAGTTAGCAGGAAACCCCCTCTGGCCGCGGAAGCGAGGAGCAGGGGGAGCGAAAGCGAAGAGGATTCAGTCATGGCATTGTCCAGAGCATCAAAAACGGAGAAGGTGAAGCAGCTCGCGACCGAGCTCGAGCACTCGACCTCCGCTATCATCGGCACCTTCAAGGGCCTCACCGCCGCGAAGGACTTCGAGCTGCGTAAGACTGTTCGCGCGGCCGGCGGAAACTACCACGTCGTCAAGAATAAGCTGGCTGCACGCGCCAGCGAAGGCACCAAGATCGAGTCGGCGCTGCAGGGGCTCAAGGGCGTATCGGCTGTCGCCTACACCTCGGGCGACCCGGTTGCTCTGGCCAAGGCCCTTTCGACCTGGGTCAAGGACAACGCCGAGTTCACCTTCAAGTTGGGCATCGTTGACGGCAAGGTGATCGACGTCCGCGAGATTGGCGATCTTGCCACCATGCCAGGCAAGGAAGAGCTCTTCTCGAAGCTTCTCTTCCTCATTCAGTCGCCTGCGCAGCGTTTGGCCACAGTTATCAACGCCACCGGCCGCGATCTCGCCGTTGTCATCAACCAGGGCGTCGAGAAGGGCAAGTTCGCCGGCGCAGCCGCTCCGGCAGCTGCAGTCGAAGTGCCCAAGGCAGAAGCCGCGGTTGCCGAAGCACCCGCCGCTGAAGGTCAGCTCGTTGCCGAGGCCCACGTTGTTGAAGCTGCAGCCACTGAGCAGCCCGAGAACTCCACCGCGTCGCAGGGTGGGGAAGCCGCGACCACGGACCCGGTCGAAGGCTAAAACAAGTTTCGCCTGGTCTTCCCGGGGGCGCTGGTCTGGGCGCAACGGAAACCCTGGAAGGCATAGGCAGCCGAAGCGCAGTCAGGCTTTGGAAGAGCAATAAGCACCACAAAGTTCAGTTCTAATTGGAGAAATAACATGGCAGACATCCAGCAGTTGGAAGATTCAATCGTTAGCCTCAGCCTCCTCGAGGCTTCGGCTCTGGTCAAGAAGCTCGAAGAGCGTCTCGGCGTTTCGGCAGCAGCAGCAGTTGCAGCCCCGGCAGCGGGCGGCGGCGCAGCGGCAGCGGCTCCGGTCGAAGAGAAGACCGAATTCACCGTCATCCTCAAGGATGCGGGCGCGAATAAGATCAACACCATCAAGGCTGTACGCGAAGTCACCGCTCTTGGGCTGAAGGAAGCCAAGGACCTGGTCGATGCCGCTCCCAAGCCCTTGAAGGAGAACATTTCGAAGGATGATGCAGCAGCCATCGCCAAGAAGTTCGAAGGCGTTGCCACTATCGAAATCAAGTAGTTAACTGTTAGCTTGCACTATAAGGCGGAACGCGATATTCTTGACGTTAGAGAAAATTCGTTCCGCCTTGACGTGCTCGTAGGCGGTCAGCGGTATCCCGAAAAAACTTCGTTGTACCCGGATCATCCTGTCTTCACAGGTTAAGGAACCGGCCACTATACGCTTCGAGCGGCGGATGCGCATAGTGCAATAAGAATCATGCGAGCGGCACAACTTTGGGGTAGGCGAACCTCAATGGCGGCAGGCATTACTAGTACTCATATAGAAACAGTGCACAAGTCGACCTTTGCGCTCATGGGGCATGCTGTCCCCGCGAGCGCTTTGCCGTGTTTATCGGCATTGTCTCCGCTATAGGAGCCAACAGTACGCTGCACGCGTTCTTTATAGCAGCTTCGAACGCCGGCAGGTAGTAAAAGTTTCAAGATTTATCCGCGCCGCGGACCATTACGGCAAGACATTTTGCGCACGGGACTCGCTGCCATCGAGGACAGCAAGACCCGAAGATCTTCAAGACTGCGCGATCAGAACCAAACCCGGAGGGCCTGACCGATGCCCTCCCCTAACGAGTGAAGCCAGCAATAGGATGCAGGCAGACACACTCGGGAGGCCTCGAAGGTCAGTTTTCAGGAGAGAGCATGTCTGGCGAGTCCAACAACAGCGAAATGCGCGCGATCCGTAGTCGTCTTGATTTTTCGAAGATCCCCACATCCATTCAGATCCCCAACCTCATCGAAGTGCAGCGCCGCAGCTACGAGCGCTTCCTGCAGATGGACAAGCTCCCGCAGGAACGCGAGGACAATGGCCTGCAGTCGGTCTTTACCTCGGTCTTCCCCATCACAGACTTCCGTAACGTCTCCGAGCTAGAGTTCGTCGACTTCTCCATCGGCAACTGGGAGTGCAAGTGCGGCTACCTCAAGGGCCTCAACCACCTGCGCACCGCCTGCACCAACTGCGGCCACATGGTCATCACCGACCCCTTCCACCCGGGCGATGTGCTCTGCAACTTCTGCGGAACCTACAACAAGAACACCCCTGACTTCTGCACCAAGTGCGGCGACCCTGTCGGCCTGCAGCTGAAGTACGACCAGGCAGAGTGCGAAGAGCGCGGCATGACCTACTCTGCCCCTCTCAAGGTCACCATCCGCCTGAAGATCTACGACAAGGACCCCGAGACCGGCGTCAAGAGCCTCCGCGACATGAAGGAGCAGGAGGTCTTCTTCGGCGACATTCCGCTGATGAGCCAGAACGGCACCTTCATCGTCAACGGTACCGAGCGCGTCATCGTCTCGCAGCTCCATCGTTCGCCCGGCGTCTTCTTCGAGACCGCGAACAACCGCACCTACTTCCTCGGTAAGATCATTCCGTACCGCGGCAGCTGGGTCGAGTTCGAGTACGACCAGAAAAACACCCTTTACGTCCGCATCGACCGCAAGCGCAAGTTCCTCGGCACCATCTTCCTGCGCGCGCTCGGCCTGCGCACCGACGAGGAGATCCTCAAGACCTTCTACACCGTCGACACCATCAACGTAGCCGACGGCAAACTTCATTGGAAGGTCGCTCCCGAGGGTCAGCTCAGCAACCTGCAGGGCACCCGTCCGGCCCACGCCGTCACCGTCAAGGGTGAAGAGATCGCACCGGCCACACGCAAGATCTCCGCTCACACGATGAAGGGTCTGCGCAGCCACAAGATCGACGCAGTGGAAGTCGAGACCAGCGAGTTTGACGGTGCCATGACTGCCGCCGACGTCGTTGATCTCACCACAGGCGAGCTGCTCTACGAAGCCAACCAGGAGCTGACCGCCGACAAGCTGCACAAGATCATCCAGTCCGGCGTCACCAACCTCGAGGTCTTCTTCCCCGAGCGCGACGACGTGGGCAACATCATCACCAACACCCTTCGCCGCGACTCTGTGCGCAAGCCCGAAGAAGCTCTCATCGAGATCTACCGCAAGCTGCGTCCCGGCGATCCACCGACCCTCGACACCGCGACGGCGCTCTTTGAAGGTATGTTCTTCGATCCGCGCAAGTACGACTTCTCGCGTGTCGGCCGCCTCAAGTTCAACATCAAGCTCTACGAGAACCAGGATCCCTCTGGCCTCGACAAGCGCACGTTGACCCTCGAGGACTTCTACGGCACCATTCGCTACCTGCTCAAGCTGCGCAAGAACATCGGCGTAGTTGACGATATCGATCACCTTGGCAACCGCCGCGTCCGCGCCGTCGGTGAACTGATGGAGAATCAGTTCCGCATCGGCCTCGTCCGTATGGAGCGCGCCATCAAGGAAAAGATGTCGGTCTATCAGGAGATGTCGACCGCGATGCCGCACGACCTCATCAACGCCAAGCCAGTCATGGCCGCGATTCGTGAGTTCTTCGGCTCCTCGCAGCTCTCGCAGTTCATGGACCAGACCAACCCCCTGTCGGAGATCACGCACAAGCGCCGCCTCTCCGCCCTTGGGCCCGGTGGTCTGTCCCGTGAGCGCGCAGGCTTCGAAGTCCGCGACGTGCACCCCACTCACTACGGCCGCATCTGCCCGATTGAGACGCCCGAAGGCCCGAACATCGGTCTTATCTCGTCACTCTCCTGCTTTGCACGCATCAACGAGTACGGCTTCATCGAGTCTCCCTACCGCCGCGTGAAGGATGGCCGTGCGCTCGACTATGTCTCTGTCTCGAACGCCGGCGAGTCCGGTCTGCGTCAAGGTGACTACCTCGAGATCGAAGAGGCCCGTGCCAAGAATGCAGAGCTGAAAAGGGCCGGCAAGCGAACCATGGACCTCGCCCCCTTCAGCTTCTACCTCTCGGCCTGGGAAGAAGATCGCCACACGATCGCGCAGGCGAACATCGAGCTCGATGAGAAGTTGAACATCGTGCAGGATGTCGTCGACGCTCGTCGTCAGGGCAACTTCGTCCTCGTCAACAAGTCTGAAGTGGACTACGTCGACGTCTCGCCGAAGCAGCTCGTCTCGGTCGCCGCAAGCTTGGTTCCGTTCCTCGAGCACGACGACGCCAACCGCGCACTGATGGGCGCCAACATGCAACGGCAGTCGGTTCCTCTGCTCGTCGCTGAGGCTCCGTTCGTCGGTACCGGTATGGAGGGCGTCACCGCCCGCGACTCCGGCGCCGTCATTCTGGCCAAGCGTAACGGCATCATCGACTCGGTCGACTCTGAGCGCATCATCGTGCGCGTAGAAGGCGAGCATCACCCCACGCAGCTCTCGCGTGAGGTTGGCTCGGACATCTACCAGCTCACGAAGTTCAAGCGCTCCAACCAGAACACCTGCATCAACCAGAAGCCGATCGTCCGCAAGGGTGATCGCGTGGTCAAGGGTCAGGTTATCGCCGACGGTCCTTGCACCGAGCAGGGCGAACTCGGCCTCGGCCGTAACGTCCTGGTCGCCTTCATGCCGTGGCGCGGTTACAACTTCGAGGACGCGATCCTCATCTCGGAGAAGCTGGTCCGCGAGGACTACTACACCTCGATCCACATCGAGGAGTTCGAGATCGAAGCCCGCGACACGAAGCTTGGGCCGGAAGAGATCACGCGCGATATCCCCAACGTCAGCGAGCACGCACTCCGCGATCTCGACGACTCGGGCATCATCCGCATCGGCGCGAAGATCGGTCACAACGACATCCTCGTCGGCAAGGTAACGCCGAAGGGTGAAACTCAACTGACGCCGGAAGAGAAGCTCCTCCGCGCCATCTTCGGCGAAAAAGCCGGCGATGTTCGCGACGCTTCGCTCACGTGCCCTCCGGGTATCGAAGGCACCGTCGTCGACGTCCGCATCTTCTCTCGCAAGGGTCAGGAGAAGGACGAGCGCGCCAAGCAGATCGAGCAGGAGATGATCGAGAAGCTCGAGCGCAATCTTGCGGATGAAATCCGCATTTTGACGGATGAACGCCTCAAGCGCCTCGAAGCGATCCTCGGAGCGAAGGAAGTTCTCGCCGACCTCCACGACGAGCGCACCAACAAGAAGCTGCTCAACAAGGGCGACGTCCTCGACCGCGACGCCATCGAGCTCATCAGCACTCGTAACCTCAAGCGCATCCGCTACGCCGACAAGGACCCCGCGTCAACGAGCAGATCGATGAGATCGAGGAGATGACCTCACGCCAGATCGATGTTCTCCGCAAGATCACCAACGAGAAGATCGGCAAGATGCAGAAGGGCGACGAGCTCTCGCCTGGCGTCATCAAGATGGTCAAGGTCTACATCGCCATGAAGCGCAAGCTCTCTGTCGGTGACAAGATGGCCGGCCGCCACGGCAACAAGGGTGTTATCGCACGTATCCTCCCTGAGGAAGACATGCCGTACCTCCCCGATGGAACCCCGGTCGAGATCGTCCTCAACCCGCTCGGTGTGCCTTCGCGTATGAACGTCGGTCAGATCCTCGAGACACACCTTGGCTGGGCTGCACATGAGCTTGGTCAGCAGGTCGCCGAACTCGCCGCAACCATGCAGTCGGCCAACGAAGTACGCGAGCTCTTCAAGGCGCGCTTCGCCGGTACCGCCGCACTCAACCAGCTTCTTGACCTCGACGACGAGCAGACCCTGCGCGTTGCCGCCGGCATGAAGCGTGGTATCTGGTTCGGCACGGCAGTCTTCGACGGCGCACGCGAGACCGAGATCAAGGCGCTTCTCAAGGCCGCTGGTCTTCCCAGCTCGGGCAAGTCGCAGCTCTACGATGGAATGGTCGGAGAACCCTTCGAGCAGCCCGCCACCGTTGGCTACATCTACATGCTCAAGCTGTCGCACCTTGTCGACGACAAGATCCACGCTCGTTCCATCGGACCGTACTCGCTCATCACTCAGCAGCCGCTGGGCGGTAAGGCGCAGTTCGGCGGACAGCGCTTCGGTGAGATGGAGGTCTGGGCCCTTGAAGCTTACGGCGCCGCCTACATCCTGCAGGAGCTGCTCACCGCCAAGTCCGACGACGTCTTCGGCCGTACCAAGATCTACGAAGCCATCGTCAAGGGCGAAGCTGCCATCGAGCCGGGTGTTCCCGAGTCGTTCAACGTTCTTATCCGCGAACTGCAGTCCCTCTGCCTCGACGTCGAACTGATCAAACAGGCCGACCAGAAGAAGCAGCCGCTGCCAGCCATCGCCGCAGCAGATTAGTCGATACCGCTCCACCCCAGGCACGGTCCTTCTGAATGAGGCTCACGCTCAACATTCACGAAGGGCCGGCCGAAGGGAAGAGCAATAAAGAGAAGCAGGCGACGGACCTAACCACCCACCGCCCAGCAGAAGTAAAGCAGCAGTAACCAGCAGCAAGGCGCAACAAACGCCAGACACTGCATACGGAGACGTCAAATATGTTTCGCTCCAGCCCATTTGAACTGACCGGACCCATCGCCGACTTCGACGCCATCAAGATCCAGCTCGCCAGCCCCGAGAAGATCCGCAGCTGGTCGCATGGCGAGGTCACCAAGCCGGAAACCATCAACTACCGCACCTTCAAGCCCGAGCGCGACGGCCTCTTCTGCGCCCGCATCTTTGGCCCCATCACCGACTGGGAGTGCCTCTGCGGCAAGTACAAGCGCATGAAGCACCGCGGCGTCATCTGCGACAAGTGCGGCGTCGAAGTCACCCTCTCGAAGGTCCGCCGCGAGCGCCTCGGCCACATCGAGCTCGCCAGCCCTGCTCGCACGTCTGGTTCTTCAAGGGCCTTCCCTCGCGTATCGGCCACCTGCTCGACATCAGCCTGCGTGAGCTCGAAGCCGTCCTCTACTTCGAGTCCTACGTCGTCGTCGATCCAGGCGACGCGCCCGTCAAAGAGCGTGAAGTCATCAAGGACGAGACCAAGTTCCGCGAGCTCGACCAGCAGTACCGCCCCTCCGGCTTCAAGGCCATGATGGGCGCCGAGGCCATCAAGGAACTCCTCAAGCGCGTTGAAGTCACCGAGCTCGCCATTGAGCTGCGCGAGCGCATGAAGACCGAGACCTCGCTGCAGAAGAAGCTCAAGTACTCCAAGCGTCTCAAGATCGTCGAAGCCTTCCGCAAGTCCGACAACCTGCCGCAGTGGATGATCCTCGACGTGATCCCCGTGATCCCGCCAGAGCTTCGTCCCCTCGTTCCGCTCGACGGCGGCCGCTTCGCCACGTCCGACTTGAACGACCTCTATCGCCGCGTCATCAACCGCAACAACCGCCTCAAGAAGCTGATGGACCTTCACGCACCTGAGGTCATCGTCCGCAATGAGAAGCGCATGTTGCAGGAAGCCGTCGATGCTCTCTTCGACAACGGCCGTCGTGGTCGCGTGCTCCGTGGCGCGAACAACCGTCCGCTGAAGTCGCTCTCCGACACCCTCAAGGGCAAGCAGGGACGCTTCCGTCAGAACCTCCTCGGCAAGCGCGTCGACTACTCCGGCCGTTCGGTCATCGTCGTTGGTCCCGAACTCAAGCTGCACCAGTGCGGTCTTCCCAAGAAGATGGCGCTCGAGCTCTTCAAGCCCTTCATCTATCACCGTCTCGAGCAGACCGGCCACTGCACCACCATCAAGCAGGCCAAAGAGATGGTCGAGATGCAGGAGCCCATCGTCTGGGACATCCTCGAAGAGGTCATCAAGGATCACCCGGTCCTTCTAAACCGCGCCCCGACTCTTCACCGTCTCGGCATCCAGGCCTTCGAGCCCGTGCTCGTCGAAGGTAAGGCGATCAAGATTCATCCGCTCGTCTGCACCGCCTTCAACGCGGACTTCGACGGCGACCAGATGGCCGTTCACATCCCGCTCTCGCCCGAGGCCCAGATCGAAGCCAGCGTTCTCATGCTCGCTTCGCACAACATCTTGTCCCCGGCGTCTGGGCAACCGATCACCGTCCCGACGCAGGACCTCGTCCTCGGCCTCTACTACCTCACCAAGGCGAAGGTTAACGCCAAGGGTGAAGGCCGCGTCTTCGCCAACATCGAAGAGGTCTTCATGGCTCTCGAAGCGAAGCAGGTCGAGACCCTCACCCCGATCCGTCTGCGCTACACCGGCCCTGTCCTCGACATGACCACCGCGTACGACGATCAGGACCTCACCCACACCGAGCCGGTCGAGTTCAACAAGCAGTACATCAACACGACCGTCGGCCGCGCCATCCTCAACGATGCGCTCCCCGAGGGCATGCCTTACGTCAACGGCCTGCTCAAGAAGAAGGGCATCGGCCAGCTCATCAACTACTGCTACCTGAACCTCGGCCTCGAAGTCACCGTCAAGACCCTCGACCGCGTCAAGGATCTCGGCTTCACCTATGCCACGCGCTCCGGCCTCTCTGTGGGCTTGGACGACATGGTCATCCCCGACTCCAAGTACACCGTCGTGGGCGAAGCCGAAAAGCAGGTTCTCGCCATGCAGCAGCAGTACCTCGACGGAGCCATCACCAACGGTGAGCGCTCCAACAAGGTCATCCAGATGTGGTCCGGAGTCACCGAGCGCGTCGCCGACGAGATGTTCAACAACATGAAGCGTGCCGACAAGGAAGGAGCCATGAACCCGATCTACATCATGGCCGACTCCGGTGCTCGTGGATCCAAACAGCAGATCCGCCAGCTCTCCGGCATGCGTGGTTTGATGGCCAAGCCCTCCGGCGAGATCATCGAAACCCCCATCACGGCGAACTTCCGCGAAGGCCTCACCGTGCTGCAGTACTTCATCTCGACGCACGGCGCACGTAAGGGCCTCGCCGACACCGCACTCAAGACCGCCGACTCGGGTTACCTCACCCGCCGTCTGGTCGACGTTGCGCAGGATGTCATCATCTCGCACAACGACTGCGGCACCGTCGAAGGCATCTACGTCACCCCCATCATCGAAGCCGGCGAGACCATCGAGCCTCTGCGCGACCGCATCATCGGCCGCGTCTCGCTCGAGAAGCTCAAGGACTTCGAGGGCAAGACCATCGTCGACGTCAACCAGGAGATCGACGAAGATCTCGCCAGCGCCGTTCAGGCCGCGGGTATCGAGCGCGTCAAGATCCGCTCGGTCCTCACCTGCGAATCCAAGCGCGGCGTCTGCATCCTCTGCTACGGCCGTAACCTCGGCTCCGGCAAGATGGTCGAGATGGGCGAAGCCGTCGGCGTCATCGCGGCGCAGTCCATCGGCGAGCCCGGCACCCAGCTCACCATGCGTACCTTCCACATCGGCGGTACGGCATCGCGCGTATCCGACGCCTCGCACCTCGAGGCCAAGAACATCGGCACCGTGCGCTTCATCAACCTCGTCACCGTTCGCTCCAAGGACGGCGGCCTGGTCGCCTTCAACCGCAACGGTTCGCTCGCCATTGTTGACGAGAAGGGCCGCGAGAAGGAGCGTTACGCTGTCGTCTACGGCGCCAAGCTCAAGGTCGAAGAGGGCCAGCAGGTACAGCAGGGCACGCGCCTCGGCGAGTGGGATCCCTACACCTTCTCCCTCCTCACCGAGATCGCTGGAACCGTCCAGTTCAAGGACCTCCAGGAAGGCCTCACGCTCAACGAAGAAGTCGACGAAGTCACCGGCCTCAGCCGTCTTGTCGTCACCGACTCCTCCGACGAGAAGCGTCAGCCCGCGATCATCATCAAGTCCGCTCACGGCAACAAGCGTTACCTCATGCCTTCACGCGCTCACCTCATGGTGGCCGACGGCGACGAGATCTACCCCGGCGACATCCTTGCCAAGATCCCACGCGAAACAACGCGTACCAAGGACATCACCGGCGGTCTCCCACGCGTCGTCGAACTCTTCGAGGCCCGCAAGCCGCGCGACCCGGCAATCATCAGCAAGATCGATGGTGTCGTTCGCTTCGGCGAAGTTTCGAAGGGCCAGCGCAAGGTCTACGTCACTGCCGACAACGGTCAGGAAGAGGAGTACAGCGTTCCCCGCGGTACGTACGTCAACGTGCAGGAAGGCGAACGCCTCCGTGCCGGTGATGCACTCATCGACGGTCCTCGCAACCCGCACGACATTCTGGAAGTTCTCGGCGAGCGCGCACTCCAGCAGTACCTCGTCAACGAAATCCAGGAAGTCTACCGGCTCCAGGGCGTTACCATCTCCGACAAGCACATCGAAACCATCGTTCGTCAGATGCTTCGCTGGGTCAAGATCGAAGAAGTCGGTGACACCAGCTTCCTCGTCGATCAGCAGACCGACCGCTTCCGCTTCAACGCCGAGAACCAGCGCGTGTTGATGTCCGGCGGCAAGCCTGCCATCGGTCGTTCGCTCCTCCTCGGCATCACCAAGGCGTCGCTCTCGACCGACAGCTTCATCTCGGCCGCCAGCTTCCAGGAGACCACCCGCGTACTCACGGAAGCCAGCATCAACGGCTCCATCGACACGCTCCGTGGCCTCAAGGAAAACGTCATCGTAGGCCGCCTCATCCCCGCCGGCACGGGCATGGAGTACTACCGCAACGTCCAGCTCTCACCAGAGCTGGAAGAAGCGGCAGCCCAGGTCCAGCAGGAAGTGGCATCCGCCATCGAAGCCGAAGAGCGCGAGCTAGAGCAGATGCGCATGGAAGGCGAACAAGAAGAACTAGCCGCCGAGTAACTTCGCGTTATGGCGAAACGCGCTTCGCCCAAAAACAAACAACGGCAGAGCTTCGGCTCTGCCGTTGTTTGTTGGAAATTATCCTTTGAACATGAATTGTCATCCGGTACAAATTAGGGATGAGTTTTTGGAAAGTTGTCCAAAATATAGTCACTCTTGGTGGTAGGGGCCCCCTTGACAAGGCAAAGAGCCGTTTCGACGTTTGTAAGTCAGCATATGATCAAGGGATTTACCAACTAAATGAGGCCAACTCTGACATTGAAGCGACCATAGAACGTCTGAGAGTCGCGTTTGATAGAACCAAGAAGCAGCTTTGGATTGCACATAATATGCTTTATCCACAGTGCCTGAGCACTCGGACTCCCAAAGAAATTGAACATGACGCAGTTTCGCCCCGAAGTGTATCTACGTTTGCCTTATCTAAGCAGGAGTCGAAGCTTGACATAGGCTCCGCCGGATACACGTTGATAGGTGCTTCCGCCGGAGCGTCAGCTGCGATCCTCGCATGGCAGGGAGTTCAGATTTTAGGTATCGCATCGACAGGCACAGCCATCTACGGCATTTCCGGCGCAGCTGCTTCAAATGCAGGGTGGGCGGCTTTAGGGAGAGTCTGCACAAGTTCTGCATCGCTTGCCTGATTGATTAATCTGATAGCTGCGAGGAGATTGCGATGAAGCAGCAGAGTCTGTCGAGTCAGGGTGTGTTTGAGAAGTACGGGCGGAAGAGTCGGCGGGAGTTGTTTCTGGACGAGATGGAGCAGGTGGTTCCATGGTCTGCGCTGGAAGCCCTGGTACGACCGCACTATGCGAAGGCGGGCAAGGGACGGCAGCCGGTAGGGTTGGCGATCATGCTGCGGACTTACTTTGTGCAGCAGTGGTTCAATCTGTCGGACCCTGGGGTGGAAGAGGCGTTGTACGAGTCTGCGGCGCTGCGGCGGTTCGTTGGCGTGGACCTTGGGATTGCGCCTGCGCCGGATGAGACGACCATCCTGCGGTTCCGTCATCTGCTGGAGAGGCACGAGCTGGGCGGGTTGATGCTGGATGCGGTGAACGTGCATCTGGATGCCAGGGGCATCCGGATCGCGACGGGCACGATTGTCGATGCGACCATCCTGCATGCGCCTTCGTCGACCCAGAACGCGAGTGGCGAGCGCGACCCGGCGATGCACCAGACCAGGAAGGGCAACCAGTGGTACTTCGGCCTGAAGGCGCATATCGGCGTGGACGCGAGGGAGGGCATCGTCCACTCTGTGGCGACGAGCGCAGCCAGCGTGGCGGACTGCCACATGTTACCGGAACTGCTGCACGGCCAAGAGCGTAAGGTGTGGGGCGACGGCGGCTATCAGGGCCAGACCGACGCCATCCAAGAGGCCGCTCCGAAGGCACAGGACATGACCTGCAAGCGGACGAAGTTCAAAA
Source organism: Tunturiibacter gelidiferens (assembly GCF_051013345.1). Taxonomy (GTDB): domain Bacteria; phylum Acidobacteriota; class Terriglobia; order Terriglobales; family Acidobacteriaceae; genus Edaphobacter; species Edaphobacter gelidiferens_A. The sequence goes on along the minus strand of NZ_CP132939.1, from coordinate 5,935,019 downwards.
ACTATGTCGACGAGTTACAGAAAAAGAAGAACCGGAGTAAGTCGAGGGTGCGGGCCAAGGTAGAACATCCGTTCCGGATCCTGAAGCGCATCTTCGGCTTCGACAAAGTGAGATACAGAGGCATCGCGAAGAACCATCACCGCCTGTGCGCGAACTTCGCGCTGGTGAACCTGTACCTGCACCGCAAACGTCTGGCAGTCCTTGGGCAGTAGTGCGCCTGGAAGCCCCGGAAAACGGGCGGATGCGCGTTCCAATTAGCCCTCCAACAGCATCAAACCAACCAAAACCCGCGCATCTTCCATGCCCACTCCCTGACCCCAGAAAGTCAGACGCCTACGCAGAGGTTCCTTAGGCGGTGGATCGCTTGCTACAGGAGGCGGCGGCATGGCCCTTGGCCATCTTGTTCTTCCGGGTGTGGGCATTCTAGTCGCAATTGGTATAGGTGCCTACGCAACCTATTCCAAAGCCTCCGAGATCAATAGGGTATGTGATGAAATAGATGAAGCCGCAAAGAAGAATGAGACGGCATTGGTCGCCATAAATAAAAATAAAAGGAAACTAGACCAAGCCAAAGAATTGTTCATCACTGCAGATGCTGAACTTAATGTGGAAATCCAAATAGCGACGCGAAAACTTCGCGGATTTGGTTGGCTTAGCGACTTATATCGCTATCTTAGATTCAAAATTAATGGTGTCTACTACACTTCAAGTGACCAGATTTATGTTCAACAACTCGAAGGTGCGGTAGATCAATTTATGAGCAAGTTCGGTACGCGCTAAATCAAGCGCAACGTTCGAGATTCCAGACTTTAAGTCAGACTTTGTTTTGTACACCGATAACCACGATTGTGATTCCACGGTTCCACTTCTCTAGATCAGAATCGCTGCGCAATTGTGGAATCATCTCCATCGCTCTTTGCGAATTTAGTTCGAAGATTGACCACTTCTCGCCAGTCACAAAAAAAGAGATCAGGCCCTCTTTCTGTCGTAGCAGGAGTGATTTTCTAATTCCATCACGAAGCACGCCGCCCTTTCCCGACGATCCGTAACCGTGAATTAGCTTTAGGGCTACTGGAGTGCTGCTCTCAAACTTCAGCACTTGCGCCAGTCGTACACGAGCCTCTTCAAGGGTAGGCATGCCCTCTTCTAGATTCAATGTTTTGATAGAACTCGGCATTTGGGAACTTTACCAAATTATTTGGAGCGACTATCTAATTTTCGGGCCCCTGACCCATACATGAAAACTCCAATGACGGGTGCCCCGTATCTCGATTTTGAGATGTGGGCATTCGCGCCACGCGCCGAACCCTCTTGGCTCAGTGCGCAGATCGTTCATCCTTCGCGCACTTTGCGAAGGGTGGGAGTGTAGTCAGTTCAAGAACCCAAGGCGGGTGGCCCATATCTGAATCTGCCGGGTGCCCCATATCTCGATTTTGAGATGTGGGCATTCGCGCCACGCGCGAACCGTTTCCGCCGCAAAAGTAGCCGAGATCTTGAGCAGATCAAGTTTCTGCTGGGCACTTCTTGATCCGGACGACCAAATGCTACCTTCGTTCCGAGCGAGCGATTGCGATTGCTTGGCGAGTGATTCGCCCTGCATAAAGTTGGAATCTAGCGAGTTCGCTCGAAAGACGGCAATGACTAACGTCGGCGATTACTCGACTTTGTTAAATACGGTGGAGACCGCGTCTGAGTTGAGTATCATGTGTATCTCCGTGCCATGCTTGACCACCACGAAGAAGAGATTAAGCGGAACAGGGCTATTGGGGGTATTCACCGTAGCCATTCCAGTGCAATCCGAATTGACGGTGTATGTTCCACGGGCTGGCGTCCAGCCTGGGCCTGCGGGCGTACCGTTGATAACGGTGTGCTCCATCCACGTCAGATTGCCCCTGCCATCGAAACGAGTCATCTGCACGCTTCTAAACTGCAGGACAACCCCGGGTGCAGGGAGCAACACACCTTGGCTGGCAGATCCGTAAGCGCCAAAGATCGATCGATTCGAGCAGTCCCGGTCGCCTGACTGTGTCTTGGCGGACTCAGTATCAGCAGATTGAGCGATGGCAGACGAGCCTGAAATCACTCCGAAGCAAATTGTAACTACGGGAATCGTGAGCATCGAAATTAGGCGGTGTTTCATAGAGACCTCCTTGTAGGTCTGAGCCAAGCCTGTAGGTTTTCCGGCGGATCGCTTACGAACTGCCAGCAATTCGCAGGAGTGAATGACAAGCGGTCACGGGCACCGTGAGCCGAGGCACTATCTCGGAGCCAAGTCCAGAATGCTTCACTAATCAAGGATGGGACACAGCTTGGATTGGAGCAATTCCAATTGACCGTTGAGGCCCAAACTGCGCACTTGGTGACGCAAGCATCACCTCCAGAGGGCCCGGTGCAGGAACAGATTGTCGTGTCACGGTAATCAAACAGGACGCTGAGGCAGATGATGTTGCTCCAGCTCACTCAAAAATGTCAACGAAATAACGTCGGCGGGTGGCTAATACATGAAGTTCCAATGCACTCGGGTGCCCCATTCATACACTCTCATTGCATGAACGGGCACTCGCGCCAAGCGGCGGGTGGCCCATATCTGAATCTGCCGGGCGCCCCATATCTCGATTTTGAGATGTGGGCATTCGCGCAGTGCGCGAACCTCCGCGTCACGAGTTATAGAACAGATTGTTCCCCGCAGACCATCATCTCTGATTCTCAGCCGCGATCGCTTTCCGGCCATAGTAGCTGATCAGATAGAACGCAACTCCGAAAGAGATAATGTCCTTGAAGAGAAACAGGCCAAGATTGTTCATGTAATGGATGCCGTGAACCACGACGGTGTCATCCGGAGTCGTGATCAACATGGAGCTTGTGGTGAAGAACATGCCGACCAGAATGATCCCGGCCACGATGCCTGCTTTCGGTTTAAAGTAGCCAATGATCAGGAGTATTGCCGCCGTCCATTCCGTGGCCCCGATCATATCCCCCAGAACATATGGTCCAAAGACCTTGAACTGCCAACTGGTAAGTGGGCTGTTACTGACGAGCGGGATGATGCCCTCTGCTCCAGGTGCTGTCATCTTGAACTTGCCTGCCCACAGCAGCATCACGATCATTCCAATGCTGCAGACAAGGAAAGGGATATTTCGCTCTGCGACAAACGCCGCAATCTTCGTTAGAACACTCTTCGCCTGCAGTTCGTTACCTGTGTTCGCTTGAGATCCGCGCACACCATCGCCCGACGCCCCAGCGGATGTGGTTTCAGTCATAAATGGACTCCTTCATGGGATGATCAATCCTTAAGATGCGAGCTACGCCCTTTGACCAACTGGGGCAGCGCTATTGAACAGCACCATGCGAGAGCTAGCCACTTCCTTCACCGCCTCAATCACCGGCGGAAGGATCTTATAGGGAACGACCTCGTCTGGTTTTTTGGCCAGACTGGCCTCGAGGCCGCGTCTCCAGGCAACGCGCAACTCCGTATTGATATGGATGATGTTGATCCCGGCGACAATGGCCTTGCGAAAATCGTCATCATCCGTTCCTGAGCCGCCGTGCAGGGTCAAGGGCACCTGTGTCGCTTTTTTGATGGCGGCAATTCTCTCGATATCCAGCCGTTTCTTCACCTCTCCCCGAACCATACTGCTTATCATTCCGTGCATGTTGCCGACGGCGGGGGCCAAAATATCGACGCCTGTCTCCTCGACGAATTGCTTTGCCTGTTCCGGGCTTGTCAGCCCTTTGGACAGGTCAGGCACCGATTCGTGGATCTCAGAGCCTGTACCGATATCGCCAATCTCTCCTTCAATAAGGATCGAAGGATTGATTGCTTTCAGCGCGGCGACAGCCTCCCGGGTTTGGCGCACATTCTCTTCCCAGGGCAATGCGGAGAGGTCGAAGACGATTGAATCGAACCCCGCCCGTGCCACCTCCTCCGCGTGAGCGAGGGAGTGCGTATGATCCGCGTTCAGAAAGATTGGCACATCAAATTCGTCACGCAGGCTGCTTACCAGAGCCACGATCTGGTGAACTCCCATAAAGGCGCGCTCGCCCTCGGAAGCACCAACGATCACGGGAACACTCAGCTCTTGCGCCGCGGCGAAGACCGCCTTCAACAGAACCAGGTCGGAGACATTGAAGTGACCGATCGCCACTCCGCGTTGTCGCGCCTGCTGTAGAACCTTCTCTAGTGTCTGCATGGAATGCACACCTCTTTCATGGTCGAGACTGGCCGGTGCCCCATATCTCGATTTTGAGATGTGGGCATTCGCGCCATAGCGCGAACCGTCTTCCGCCGCAAAAGTGTGTAAGCTCTCGTCAAAGGGCATGCGCCCCGCTACGAAGCCCTCCGGGCAGCTCGCATGCGGCAGAAGCCAATTTGCAAGAAACCGGCAAGCCCAGTGCCGAGCAGGACAAGACTCGACGGCTCAGGTGTGGCCGCGTCTCCCGTCACCACGTATTCGAGCGAGTCAATTCCCACGACCTCCGAATGGGGGTCCCCGCCGCCGCCGAAGCTATCGTAAACGCCGCCACCGTGGCAGGTCGTTGTTACGAAGGTTGGTACCGCCCCGGTGTCGTTGAGAGGAGGGATGTTCTGGCAGCTGTCGTCGATGATGAAATCGTAAATGAAATTTGGTTCACTGCTGAAGGCGATGGATCCGCTAAAGAAATCTACTGTGGCGAAGCTGCCCCCGTCCGAAAATATGGGAGACTGAATGAGGGGGTAAATGAAATCGAACTGAAAGTTCGGTTGGGGATAGAAGAACACCTTGTCGGGATCGAACGAGAACGTAGTCGAGCCCGTATCGTCACCGAAGTGGAAAATATAGTTGACGGTAACCGTCACCAGAGGATCGGCTCGGGCCGCCAGGTAAGAACCAAAGAGCAGAAGACACAGAAGACAAAGGGATCGACGCATGAACGCCTCCTAAATTCCTCTTCTAAGGCACGCTTACTCTAGACCCGAAACGGCGCCGGGTCAATCTATAAGTTCACGACATCTATCCCGCCAGACCCCCTGGTTCGCAGTCACATCGTTAAAACCACGCGGAACTGTGCGTTCCCGCTCATCATCCGCGCATAAGCCTCGGCTGCTTTTTCGAGCGGATAAGTTTCGATCATAGGACGCACGCCAGTCAGTTCCGCGAAGCGCAGTGTGTCCTCGGAGTCCGTCGGTATCCCCGAAGCCCAGCCTTGAATCGTTCGAGCTCCAGTGATCAGCTGTATCGGTGTCACCTCAATGGGGTCGAACGATGCGCCGATCACCACAAGCTTACCGTTCGGTCCCAGGCCGTTGATCAGCTCGGACATCGCCTTTGAGCTTGGCGCTGTCGCCAGAATAACCTTTGCCCCGCCCAGCTTCTGCAACTCCTCGGCCGCGTTCGTCGCTTTGCTGTCAATGAACACATTTGCCCCGAGCTTCTTCGCGAGCGCCGCGTTCTCCGGCCCGCGCCCGATCGCTGCAACGTTATAACCAAATTTGCTTGCGAACTGGATTCCAAGATGACCCAGACCACCGATACCCTGCACCGCAACCAGGTCACTAGGGAGCGCACCGCTGTGCCGCAGCGCGTTGAACGTAGTAATTCCAGCGCAGAGCAACGGTGCCGCTTCAACGTCACTCAGACTATCCGGCATCGCCACCAGAGCCTCCACGGGAGCCACCATGTATTGCTGGTATCCGCCGTCATAACTGATGCCCGGAATCTTCATATTCTGGCAGTTGTTGTAGTCTCCCCGCCGACACGAGAGACACGTCCCGTCATGGCCGCCATGCCAGCCGACACCCACGCGCTGCCCCTTCTTCCACTCCGATACACCCGCCCCCACCTCATCAATAACGCCGGCCACCTCGTGTCCCGGTACGCGCGGATACTGAATTCCAGGCCACGCACCTTCTTTCGTCAGCGCGTCACTATGACACACACCACAGGCAAGCACCTTGATTCGCACATGTCCCGCATCTGGGTTAGGAATTGTGCGCTCCACGATTTGGAAGTCACCGCCGGGCGCGGGAACCTCAGCCACCTTCATCGTTGCTACTGCGACTGCTGCTGCCATAAATCCTCCTGTAAGCTCTCATCACAAAAACGCTTTGCTGGGGATGCGACGGAATCCGCTCGCCCATAGTGCCGCCTTCGCGCGAACAGATCATCAAACAAAAACTTCGATGCTACGGCCGACATTCGCGGATCGAAAAAATTCCGACAAATTGGTCCTCCCCCAGCCCCCCACGGAAGTAGGCATTCGCTGGCGCAAACCATCTTCGCGCCCCTATACTGGCGGCTCACTCCCAGGAGCCACTATGTTCAAAGCAATTGGCCTCATCGTCGTTCTGGCTGTCGCTGCGATCCTTCTCCTCACGTTTACCAGGCCGAGCAGCTTCCGAGTCGAGCGCTCCACCACCATCGCCGCTCCGCCCGAAAAGATCTCCGCACTCATCGACGACTTCCATCAATGGAACGCCTGGTCGCCCTGGGCGCACCTCGATCCCGACATGAAGACCACCTACTCTGGCCCATCCAGTGCCGTCGGTTCCGTCTACGAGTGGGAAGGGAACAGCAAAGTAGGCAAGGGCCGCATGGAGATCCTCGCCATCGAACCCGCAAAAACCACCATCAAAATCGACTTCCTCAAACCCTTCGAAAGCCACAGCACAGCCGACTTCGTGCTCGAACCGCAAGGCTCCGACACCCGCGTCAACTGGATCATGAACGGCCCGATGAGGTTCTTCCCCGGCAGAGTGATGAGCGTCTTCACCTCGATGGACAAGGTGGTAGGCCCCGACTTCGACAAAGGTCTCGCCAACATGAAAGCCGCGGCGGAACACCCATAATCAGCAGCAGCTTCAGATAGGACTAGCCCCAATGTCTGACAAGATCCGCTCAGCTCAGCTGCTCTGATCGCGCAGCGCCATTTTTTGGTGCAACTCTGTTTTTTCGATTGTGCCTTACCCGAGCCGGTGCTACAACGTCGCATGCATGACACACCTGTTATCCCGCCTCCCTTACAGGACCTCGCGTCCTCGCATGCCAACTCTCAACCCAACCTCAACCAACATAACCGCCGCAAGTTTCTGAGCCAGATCGGGGGAACACTGGCCGCCGGGGCGCTCGCATCCCCTGTCTTTGCGTCGGCGCAGTCCGGCTCCGAAGAGTCTCCCACATCAGCGAAGGTCCAGACTACGTCGAACACCTTCGGCATACCAGGCAATCCGCGCGTTCAAGCGTCGTTCGCAATCCGTCTTAAGGCGGCGATCGCTCAGGCTCTTGTTCCGCTCCTCCCATCAAACCAACGGCGATCAGCACCTTTATTCCGATGCCTCGGCAACCTACACCAAAGTTGTCCTTCAGGATTCGATCGGCCTGGTAAATCCCGCCGCATATCGAACCTTCACGACCGCTCTGGCCAGCGGCAAACCATCGGACTTCGAGAACATCATCATCGGAGGAACCCGCCCCCTGAACGGGCCGCAGGGCGGATTAGCCTTCACGCTCGAGGGAACCGACTCGCATCAGTTTGGCAGTTCGCCCTCTCCTCACAACCAGGAGACTCAAGTCGTCGTCCCAGCTCCACCTGCCTTCTCCAGCCCTGCCTGGGGTACAGAGCTTGCCGAACTCTACTGGTGTTCGCTGCTGCGCGACACAGCATTCACCGACTACCCCACAAGCCCCATAGCCGCCGCGGCCTGCGCCGAGCTGACCAGCATGCCCAGCTATGCGGGCCCACGAACCCATTCCGGTCAGGTCACTCCGAATCTACTCTTCCGCGGCCACTATCCGGGCGAGACACTTGGGCCTTACATCTCGCAGCTCATCATCACGCCCAGCTTCTTCGGAGCGATGCCACTTACCAATCAGTTCATCACCTATCAGGCCGGTCTCAACTACATGCTGGACCCTGTTTCATTCCTGCAAGTCCAGAATGGGATCACTACCGGCTTGTCCAATCAGCCCGACCCCACCCTGCGTTTCCTGCACGATGGCCGCGGACTCTGTGCCTGGACGCGCGTTGACGTACTCTTCCAGGCATACTTCATCGCGTTTCTCGTAATGAACACACTCGGTGTGCCACTGAACCCGGGCAATCCCTACGTAACCTCCCGCACCCAGACCGGATTCGACACCCTCGGCGGACCAGACATCTCCGCAACCATCGGCGAAGTCTCGGCGCGTGTTCTCGACACCGTCTGGTATCAAAAGTGGTTCGTTCATCTGCGTCCACGGCCTGAGTCCAGCGGTGGCATCGCCTACCTCACCAAGACCGACCAGTTGGGCAGCATTCAGGCTCGACTCAACAACAACTTCCTCAACTCGCAGGCGCTCAAAGCCAGCTATGACGCCAACAACAGCTGGTTTCTCTCGCAGCCCTTCCCCGAGGGAGCACCCGCTCATCCCGCCTACCCCACCGGTCACGGCGTGGTCGCCGGAGCCTGCATCACCGTTCTGAAGTTCTTCTACGATGGACACTTCGTCATTCCCAATCCGCTGGTGCCTGCACCCGACGGTCTTTCCGTCAACCCCTACACCGGCCCTGACGCAGGCAGTCTCACCATCAACGGTGAGCTCAACAAACTCGCGCACAACATCAGCTTCGGCCACGGCATTCACGCCGGCATCCACTGGCGCAGCGATAGCGATGACTCCATCCTCCTCGGAGAGGCCTTCGCCATCAGCTTCCTGCAGGACAAGATCCGCGTCTATAACGAAAAACTAACAGTGCACTTCACCAAGCTGGACGGATCCATCGCCACCATCTCCAATCAATAGGCGGGTCCGCGAAGACAACGCCGATTTGCATCCCGTAGCATCACAAGCCACTGAGTTAGAACAATCAGAGAGGATGCTATGGCCACTGCGTCAGGAACAAACATCGTGCTTGTTCACCGCACATTCGCGGACGCATCGAGCTGGTCGAAGGTCATCCCGCTCCCGCACGAGACGGGCTATCACACCGTCGCGGTACAGAATCCGATGACCTCACTGCCCGACGAAACGGCCTTCTCCAAAAGAATCATCGCGCTGCAGGCACACCGCAGCACCGTCACCTCGATTTGAAATTCGTCCTCCCTCCAAAATCTAAAGATTGTGCAATCACGCGAGCTCAAACTTTTCAAAACTCGCACTATACAATAAGTAACCTATTATATAAGCTATTACCTATGCAAGAACTCGACACAAAATTCGCGGCCCTGGCGGATCCAACGCGTCGAGCGATTCTGGCGAGACTCTCGCAGGGCGAGGCGACCGTCAACGAACTGGCACGACCCTTCGAGATGACGCAGCCGGCGATCTCACAACATCTCAAAGTGCTCGAAGATGCCGGGCTGATCACCCAACGGGTGGAAGGCACCAGGCGCCCGCGTCGCCTCGCAAAGCAGGGAATCGAGGCCATGGATCAGTGGCTCGGAATGCTTCGCACCGCGTTTGAGAAGAACTACGACCGGCTGGACGGAGTTCTGGCCGACATAACCAAACAGAAGAAAGGAAGAAAACGATGAGCAAAATGACGTTGACCACCGAAGGCGACACCCATGTAATCGTGACAAGGCGCTTCGCTGCGCCGCCGGAAGCCTTGTATCGCGCACACACCGATCCCGAGTTGATCCGGAAATGGCTGCTCGGCCCTGAAGGCTGGAGCATGCCCGTCTGCATCAACGAAGCCAGGCCCGGAGGGAAGTTCCGTTACGAATGGACGAACGGCAAAGGCGCCGGATTCCATATCACTGGCGAGCTTCTTGAAATGAACCCCTACAGCAGAATCGTCCATGTCGAGCGTATGCATCTGCCGGATCCGACGCCGGACAACCACGTCGAAACCACCTTCGACCGAGACGGCGAAGGAACCTTGATGAAGATGCGGATGACTCTGCCTGACGAGAAAACGCGAGCCATGATGCTTGCGACCGGCATGGAGAGCGGGATGGAAGCGAGCTACGTGCGCCTCGACGCAATGATCTAGTGTGCTTGCTGCGCGAACCCACGGGCAAGGAACAAAACGAGCTTCCCAGTCCCGTGGGGATACGCGTTTCTGCCCTGGGTCTATAACCCAAACAAGCAGGTCGCACAGCCACTTGAACTAACCCCGCAGCCGGGACCTCCAGGCGACCCGCACTCTCTCCAAAGCTTCTCCCAGTTCCAGATCCCATCCGACACCCCGTGCGTCAACGGAAATCCGAGCTGATGCGCCAGCATGCAAACCTGCCCGCGGTGATGAGCTTCATGAGCGATCATGTAGCAAAGCATCTCCACGCCAACCGGCCACGCCGGAGCCCACCCGTCCCTGCGAAACTTCTCGATGCGGCCGCCCTCACCACCCAGCGCTTCGGCCAGCATCTCCTCGCAACGTGCCGCGCTCTCGGCCAATCCCTCACGCGCCTGCTGGGGTGTGCAGTGCGCGCGGTTCAGCTGCAGTGGAACCTTCAGATGCGGAGCCGTAAGCCTCACCCACTTGCAGCGGACGTTATGCATGTGCGTGAAAATCGCCACAAGAGTGCGAGTCTTGGCAGGAGGCTTGGCCCTCCACGCCGCAGGATCAAGATGTTCGATCAGCATCTGGTTCATGCGATCGTTGGCCGCAAAGATCTGCACCGGCGCCCGGCCAGGCTGTGTGTGAACTTCGTGTTCACGCATGGTCAAACAACTGCGTTCGCGACCGCCGGTGCCGGAGTCGCCGCACGGATCCGCATCGGCTGCCGCTTCCAGTACGTCAGCGAACGCCACACCCACTCCATCGGGCCAAACTCGAAGTACCGCAGCCAGATCGAGCTGAATGCCATATTGAAGATCCACATTCCCAGCACTGCATAGTAGATCTTGTAGTACTCCACATAGCCGTACCAGTGCCAGGTGCCCCACACGAAGATCGTCTTCATCGTGAGGCTCGTCAGCAGATAGTTCGACAACGCCATCTGCCCCACCGACGCAACCCGCGCCAGCAGCCACTTGAACACTCCCGTCTTCAACAAAATCAGCAGCAGCGCCGCATTCCCCAATGCTCCTACAATCCTCCCTATGTCATACGGAGCCTGCATCCAGATCAAAGTTTTGAACATGTCGAAGTGTCCCGCCCAGGCCCTCCATGCGCCTATCCCCGTCACAGCCCATCCCACCCCAAGTCCGATCACAGCGATCCACGCGTAGGTCTTGATGCTCAAGCGGCCAGGCAAAAATCCATTCTTGTACAGAGCCATGCCGAGAAGCATCAACCCAACCCAGTCGCCGAATCCGAAGTACGCTCCCTTCAACTCGCCCATCAAAACGTTGCCGGCCACGTGCCCCTGCGCCTTCCAATACCCCTTCTGCATCGCGGCGATATCTTCGTACTTCTTCTTGTCAGGTGCACGCCATCTGTCCTGCGTACTCTGCCACTTCTTCAGATCGCCGATCTCGTCCTCGGTCAGCGTCTGGTGTTGCGCCAGCTTCGCATTGGCCTTCGCCGCCGCCTGCTTCGCACTATACGAGCTGCCATACTGCCCCCCATCATCAACACGGAGTTGAGAAACAGAATGATTCCCGCCGTCCACATCAGCCGCTTCACCCGAACATTGCGGAAGGGGAACAGGAACAGCAGCGCCGCCACGCCGTAGTAAAACAGGATGTCGCCGTCCCAGATCAAATATCCGTGCAGCATCCCAATCAGCACCAGCCATATGTTCCGCCGCGTAAAGATGTCTGCCGCCTTGATCCCCGCCCCACGCGCCAAAGCCCGCTCCGTCAACAGGATTACACCGGCGCCGAACAGCATCGAAAACAGCGCACGCATCTTGCCCTCGGCAAAGATCCAGCGCAGAAACCACACGGCGGTGTTGATCTTCCAGTGTGGCCCACTGAAGACAGGCTTCACCGTGCTCAGAGGATACGCATAGTTATGAAATCCATAAGCGAATTCACAGATGTTCATCACCAAAATGCCCATCAGCGAAAAGCCCCGCAGCACATCCATGCTGCTGATCCGCTCCCCACGCGCTACGGGCCTCGTCGCGCTTAGCTCAGCGTGCGCCGGGCCAGCCAACTCCTCGGCAGCCCCGGGAGCAATCATGCCCTCATCAACACCCACTCCAGCAACACTCGCCATGCTTCCCTCCGGGAGCACTCGCAGTTCCTCTCGGCCCAGGCCGCGCGCGCGTCGATTCATCGCATTTTCACCCGAAGTATCCCACCCCGCCCCCGCCAATCAAGCGAAAAATCGCTTGCAAGAGCCCCTCAAACCCGCGATTTCAGGCACGGAACCACCGAGAAGCCTCTCGCCACCAACGAAGCGCAACCGGTTCGCACCACCAATCAATAGAAGAAAATACATTCGAAAAACTGGCGTATTTTTCATCTGCCTTTTTGATGGCGTTTATTCACCACGTTTACCACGCATTCCACCACGATTACGCCATCAAAAAACCACACTCAGCCGCCACGTTTTCGCAAAAACCCCCGCAAAATACACTCTTTCAGCTCCATAAAAAAATCGCTGACCGCCACATTTTGCATCCAACTACCCATGGCCTCCTCCCCCACCCCGCCGCCTGAAAAAAGACAGGCCTTCTGCAGCCCCTCCTGCTAATCGTCATCGCCTGCGTCATCGCTGGAGCGATCGCTGTCTTTCTCATCCTGCGCCCAAATCCGAATGGCAAAGGGCAGACCAACCCCACCGCCACCCCGGCAGCCCAGCAATGACGCCCCCTTTCGCAACGCAAACAAAAGGCAGACTCAAAAGAGTCTGCCTTTCAGCTTGAACCAGGTCCACATCAACGATCTCCGCCGAAGAGGGCCCGTCAGTGAAACAGGGAACTAGCGGGCGCCACGCAGAACAACAGCCAGATTGACCGGAACCGCAGCAGGCTGGTCATCCAATGTGCCCGGAGTGAAGCGATACTGACTGACCGCGGCCAAAACATTGCGATCCATCACTGGGTTGACCGACTGAACGATCTTCAGATCCGTCGGCTTACCGCTCGGGTCGACCGTCATCGCAACAACAGCGGTTCGCTCAAACTGGGTCAAGGGCGAGAAGTCAGCGTCTGATGCGACCCCGACGGTGTAAACCAACTTGGGAGCATTGACTCCGGTGGAGATCCGCACAGGGGTAACGGTTGAAGTAGACCCGCGATCCGACTCGGAGGCAGTAGGCGTTGGGGCAACCAGTTCAGCGCGCAGGGTGACGGCAGAGGTCTGGGTTTTTGCAGGCGAATTTGCCTGCGCGTGAAGCAACATGGGGGACAGGGCGAGGGTGGCCACAATGATTCGACGCATATTATCAATTCCTAGGGCATGTGTGCCCATCACCACAATAAAGCAAATCAAATACGATTGTCAATAAAAATGTCTGCCAAAATACAAGCCATTTATATGCAGAGACTTACTTGGGCATAAAACACAAAACAAAAAAAGATTCACAATGTTCGCATTAATCTATATTCGCTCTATATTCGATTCATGACTTGGAAAGCTATTGAAAACCCTTGTAGCGCCGCAAAAAGAACCTCCGCCACCTTGTACAGGGGCAAAAGACATGCATTTGGCGGGAAAAATGGATGTCAACCCCCAAACGCCCTAAAACCCGCGTCCAGTAAGGCTTTTCGCGTGGCGTATAAGTTATGTGCCATCCTGTAAAATTGAACTTAGGGTGAAGAACCAAAGACGTCGCGCACTGGTGCCAAAGCTATAACCCAAATGGAATGAAATATTTGCCTGTAAGCCCTTTGCTATGAATATTTTATAGTGGGGTTAAATCGTAAGTAGCTGAAAAAGCGATACTTGAGTGGTACAACCCCCGGAGGTACCCCCGCGGGAGTCTCGGGCGTCCATTTGTATCGCTTCCGCCAAAGTACCCAAAGGTTTCCGCAACGCTGCTAACATCCAATTCAATGAAAGTTCTGGTCATCGACATCGGGGGCACCAATATAAAGGTCGCCTCGACAGATATGCGCGTCCCTATCAAGATCCCTCCGGTCCTGCCATGACCGCCGAACAGATGACGAAGGATGTCCTTGCCGCTACCGCCGGCTGGACCTACGACTGCGTCTCCATCGGCTACCCGGGTCCGGTCGTCCACCATCGTCCGATCGCCGAGCCCCATAACCTCGGCCCAGGCTGGATCGATTTTCCTTACGAGAAGGCATTCGGCAGGCCCCTCCGCTTCATCAACGACGCCGCGATGCAGGCTCTCGGTGGCTACAAGGGCGGCCGCATGCTCTTCCTCGGTACCGGCACCGGGCTGGGCTCGGCAATGATCTTCGATGACATTGTCATTCCGCTCGAACTCGCTCATCTGCCTTACAAAAAGGGGCTGACCTACGAACAGTACATCGGTCTCGTGGGCCTCGAACGTCGTGGAGTCAGGCGCTGGAGAAAGTCCGTCCTCGACATCATTAGCCGCCTCAAGGCCGCGATGGTCTGCGACACCGTGCTCCTCGGCGGTGGCAATGCCAAGATGATGAAGTCCCTGCCCAACCACGTGATCCTGGGTGCGAACACCAACGCGATCGACGGTGGCATCAAGCTTTGGCAAGACACCCCGCTTGACCCATCAGGCAACGGTCCCGCGCAACAACGTTCGACCAAGCCAACGTCAAAGGCCTGATCAGACTGGGAGCGTCGCAGGACGATTCGGCAATCGATCGTCAGGTTTCGGCGAGACCGCCTCGGCCGAACGCGTGCGAGCGGCGATCACGCCTGCTACCGGAGTCTGAAACAATCTTCACAGGAGAGATACCATGGCGAACAAGTATGGCGAGGCCGCTCTGATCGCGGCCCGCATGGATACTTACGGCAAGTCCATCACGCCCGCAGCTCGCTGGGAACAGGCGACCGCAAAACTCTATCCGACCAGCCCCTCGGCCCAGCGAAAGGGAGGCCCCCGGTTCGCCTTCCTCAGTCTTTGCGAAGCCGGCTTGGTTAAAGGAATTCCTGCCGGGCAATATGCTCCATCCAACAAGGCCAAGGCATATGCTCTTCGTGCGGTAGCGCTTCTCAATGCAGGCCAGCACAAAACTGTCTCTACGCTCTGGGCTGAGGTCACCGACGGCGAGGACATCGCACACAACAGCCAGATGGACGTCGTTCTGGCTCTCTGGAAGAATGACCTGATCGTCCGCAGCGCTTAGGTCATCATTCGACGCTCCACAAGCCGATCGGATCGAACGTGTGGGTCTCCGTCGGAAAATGGAGGATCCTCCGGCATGTGGCAAGTGTCAATACCAGGTGAAATTAGCCGTCACCTGACCAGTGTCAGCTTCGTGGTCGTCTTTTTGATTGGATGAAGAGAATTTCCGCGTCGCATGCTCTCGCCAGAAGAGAAATTCCCGTATGCCGCAAGATCAAACTCTTGCGTCGGCGAAAAGTAAGAGTATCCTTCTCCCATCCAGCGAGACGTATCCGGCCACCCGGAAACCCAAACACGGAGGATCAGCTATGTTTCATCTGCTTTGGACGGCTCTCATCGGTCTCATTGTCGGCGCGCTTGCCAAGCTCATCATTCCAGGCAAAGAGCCCGGCGGCATCTTCATTACCATGTTGATCGGTATAGCAGGGTCTTTCCTCGGAACCTTCCTCGGCCGCGCTATTGGTCACTATGAGCCTGATCAGTCCGCTGGCTTTCTGATGTCGCTTGTCGGCGCCCTTATCTTGTTGGGCATCTATCACCTGATCAAACGTAGCCGGGCAACGACCTAGCAATCACAAGCAGTTTGAAGATTCAGCAGTTGTCGCGATCAGGGATACCTCCCTCGCGGATCGTCGTTGTGTCAAAAGTCCTCTACCGAACCAATCCGGTAACGGGCTCCGAGGCACGAGCGGCAGGGCCGTTGGCGTACTGCCGTATCACGTCACTGAACTCCGCCATCGCCACTGGTTTCGCAATGAAGTTGCCCTGCGCTTCGTCGCACTTCCTTCGCAACAAAAATCGCATCTGTTCATCGGTCTCGACCCCTTCGGCGACTACTTTAATATTTAGTCCGTGAGACATCGCGATGATAGTTCGAACTACAGCTGCGGCATTGGCGTCGGTTCCAGCCTTCTTCACGAAGCTCTGATCGATCTTCAGCCGGTCGACCTGATATTCGAGCAGGTACGAGAAGCTGCAGAATCCAGTGCCGAAGTCGTCAATGGAGATACGGACTCCCAGCTCCCTCATTCTCTGCAACTTGTCCAGAACATGCTCGGAGCTGACCATCAACATATTTTCCGTGATCTCGATCTGCAGTTTCTCGGGAGAGAGACCGCTCTTCGACAGCGAATGTTCGACAACAGCAACGAGATTCTTTTGTTGAAACTGCCGTGGTGACAGATTGATTGAAACCGTTAGATCCATGCCGAGCTCGTCCTGCAACGCCTTCCCCTCGCAACATGCGGTCATAAAGGCCCACTCCCCGATCGGCACAATCAGTCCAGTCTCTTCTGCCAATGGAATAAATTGCGATGGCGAGATGCTTCCCAATCTCGGATGATTCCAGCGGAGTAACGCTTCCATGCCGGTAACGGCTCCGGTGGTCAGCGAGATCTGTGGCTGATAATGCATGCTGAGTTCTTTATTGGTCAATGCGTGGCGCAGTGCATGCTCCATCGTCAGTCGCTCTGCGGTCTCCTTCAGCATGCTCTGGCTGAAGATCTGGAACTGGCTCCGTCCATTCTCCTTTGCCGCGTACATTGCCGAATCTGCCCGTTTAAGCAGGTGCTTGGCATCGCTTGCGAAGTCGGGGTAAATGCAGACTCCGACACTCGCGGTCACACGCACCAGGTGCTCTTCGATTGAGATCTCCGGAGATAACGCGGCTACTAGATTGGCTGCGCATTGTTCGACGTCGTCCACGTTGGTGATGTCCGGCATCACAACCACAAACTCGTCTCCACCTACCCGCGCCACCACATCGGTGCTGCGCACGGAGCGGCGCAGTCTCTGTGCAGCCTCGATCAAAATCGAGTCCCCAGCCGAATGTCCCAAGGAGTCGTTAATACGTTTAAAGTGATCTAGATCGATGACAAAGACCGCGACCTTGGTTCCATAGCGTCGTGCCAGTTCCACCGTTTGGACAGTCTTGTCCTGCAAAAGCGCGCGCCCTGTCAGTCCCGTCAATTGATCATGCGTGGCCAGATGGGTGACATACTCCATCATCTGGCGTCTATCCGTGATATCGAATGCGATGCTCACAAAGCCGCTTACCTCTCCGGCCTCGGTGGTTACCGCTCTCATGGCCAGATTGATTGGCGTTCGTGCGCCGTCGCGTCTGACCAGTGTCCACTCTTGCTGCTCCATCTTTCCCGCTGCTGTCCTCGTCGTCAGAACTTCGAACCCATACTTTTCCAATGTCGCGGCAGAGTCGATCGCGACCGCCCTACCCAATAGCTCTCGCTCGTCGTGCAGCACCGTCAGTGAAGCCTTCCCGACTAATTCCTCGCGGCGATACCCAGTCAGCTTCTCTGCTTCCCCGTTCATTGCCGTAATCATTCCGGCGATATCGGTCGCGACGATGCTGAAGGGTGCGTTCTGAAAGACAGAGTCCGTGTACTCCGCCAGGTGGGCATATCGCTCCTGGGTCGCCTTGGCTTCGCTGATATCGCTGAAGGTGATAGCCAGTCCATCTCCGAGCTTGACGACCTGGGTTCGCAACCAGGTTGCCTTGACGGTCGCGTAACTTACAGGAAACTCTTCATTGAGTGATTCTCCTGTCTCGACAACCCTGCAAAACCTCGCGAACATCGGTCCCGTGGCCTTAATCGGAGTTACTGAACACAGAGTCTGTCCCAGGAGCTCGGAACGTGATCGTTGTAACAGTCCCTCGACGTTGGCATTGACGTACAGAATTCGGAAGTCTACGATCCTGCCTACTTCATCTCGTACGGATTCAAAGAGCCCGAAGGCATCCAGGCTGGTCTCAGCGGCTGCCAGAAACTGCGAATGCGCCTGCTCGGCCCCTCTTAGCTTATCGAGGCGACTATATTCGCGCCACAGCGCCCAAACTGCAACGGCAGTGCCAGACATCGCAATAAAGATAGCGCTCAACTTTCCGAACTCGGCCCCATGGTCGACTCGCCAGAGCTGTGCCACCGCCAGCGAAATCGGCGCCGCTGAGAGAATTGTCTTCCAAATCCAGGACCGCTGGGATTCGAGCGCAGAAGCCTTCAAGAAATACCTCGAAATACAAGCCAGAATAGTGCCAGCATCGTGCTTCTAAACTCCGACCGCCAACGTAACCGGACGAAACAACTTCTTTCGCGATCAAAATGAGTGATCCATCTGCCCGTTGTAAACGTTTGACTTCGACTTTTATACCGCAGCGATACCAAATGCAGTCTATTCGTTCCTCGCAGCCTGGGATCAACTTTTTTGATTCCATCTCGATTGAAAGAGCGCAACGATCTCTCCGTCACACTAATCCTGAGACATCCAGCCATGCATTTCCATCCAGTTCGCAAGCAGCGTCGGATAGATGGCTAGCTCTGACATTCCTTTCATTCCCTGAGCCATTCCCGTTCCATGCTGCCCGCGTTCGAAGATGTGCAGCTCCACCGGCACGCCGGCGTGCTTTAATGCGTCGTAGAATGCCGTCGCATTCATAGGATTGACTGTCTGGTCGGCCGTAGTGGAGAAGATGAAGCAGGGAGAGGTATTCTTCGTTACCAGCTTCACTACGGAGACTGAGTCCAACATTGCCTTCGTCGGATGGTCGCCCAGTAGCCCTTCCATATTCGTCTTTCTCGGTATCGAATCGTCCATCGTGAATCGCCCATAGGACACAATCGCGAAGTCCGGCCGGTCGCTGACTCTATCAATAGGATCCTCAGCGCCTGAAGAGCCGTTATCATTCACCGCTGCCAGATAGCCCGCCAGGTGACCGCCCGCCGAGAAGCCCCACAGGCCAATCTTGTCCTTCGCAACTCCCAGCTCTGCTGCGTGGCTGCGCACATAGCGCATGGACCGTGCGCCATCGAGCATCGGAGAAGGGAAGTGGTATCGCGGCCCTAGCCGGTATTCCAACACGAAAGCTGTCACGCCATGCGCATTCAGCCAACGGGCCTCCTCCCCACCTTCCTTTTCGATCGCCAGATGGACATATCCGCCCCCTGGCATCACGATTACTGCCGAATGCAAGCCAGCCCCCGGTGCTGGATACACATACATCTTTGGAACGTCTCCGTCGCCGTCTCCTAATGCACCGGGCGCTCCGTTTGGCCATAGCACGACAGTCTTTGCGAATCCCAAGGGAGGCTTCGTCACGGTTGCTGCGACCGAGGAGTGACCAGGTGTAGCAGCCGTAGCCGAGTTTGAGGCGCACCCCACTCCGAGGAGCGCACAGAAACAACCAGCTGCCGGCCAAAGAAGTTGTCTCATCGTTCCGTCAAGATACATGCTTCAACCCACTGCCGTTGGCAAAATACGAGATGGCGGAGCTGCATCGTCAGGCCTTAGAATCTGCGGTGGACATCTCGGTTCTCGATTTCACCGCCGTCGACGACTCTACTCGGTTTCGTCCCAGATACTTGGCACGATACAGCGCGTGATCGGAGGCCGTTAGTAAAGATATCACCGCAGTGTTCCGGTTCGGTACCTCCGCCGCCACACCCACGCTGATGGTTTGGATTCCGAGTTGGTTTCCCGAGTGCGGCACCTTCAGGGTTGCGACAGCCTCGCGGACATTCTCAGCCACTCGCAATGCAACTTCGATCGTCGTGTTCGGCAGGATCACGGCAAACTCTTCGCCCCCAAAACGTGCTGCGATCTCAGCTTTACCTTGTAATGCACTTGCAATCACCTTCGCGATGCAGCGCAGACATTCATCCCCGCCAACATGTCCATAGAGGTCGTTATACGCTTTGAAAAGATCCACATCGATCAGCAGCAGCGCCAGCGGTTGCTCATTGCGCATTGCCCGGTACCATGCCTCCTCGAGCCTTTCATCAAAGGCACGTCGGTTCGCGAGACCGGTGAGGGAATCCGCGTTGGCCAGCTCGCGGTATCGCAGTTCGCTCTTCTGCAACGAAATCTCGAGCGCTTTGCGCTCCTCGAGCAGAGCTGCCACCGGGAAGAAGGTGAATAGCGCCACGGCAAGAAAGATTTGCTCAATCACAATCTTGTGGAGCAGATTTGTACCGGTGATCAGCATCAACGGCCCGTGTCCGGTGACAGTGAACCAGATCGAGATCAGTGCAATCACAAACACCGCTAGCACCGTGCCTGGGAAACCCAATCGGAACACCACAAGCAACAGCGCGGGAAAGATAAAGAAGATGAGCGGGTCTTTGCTGTGGCTGAACACTAGCGCCGTAGCGGCCGCCGGAACCATTAGTAACAACAGTGTTCTCGGCAGCTCCTGACTTCGCAGCATCGTAAAGAAGCCTGGCCGCTGCAAGATAAAGACTAGGGGCGCGATGATCGCCATCCCTAACACATCACCCAGGTACCAGGTGCGAAACAGCATCCACCAGGGGCCCGCCTTCACAAAGAGCAACGTCCACGAAGCTCCCAAAGCACTGGTCAGCGCCGTCGCCGCAACGACCGCGACGCCAAGAAAGCCCAGCAGGGGAAGGCGCTTCGTCAGCTGCAGAGGATTGCCGAACCAGCGCGTCAACAGCACAGATGAGGTGATCACTTCCACGGAGTTGGCTACTGACACGCCGATCGCCAGCCGCAACGGGTCGCCGTAGATCACATCGGCCAGAGTATCGGCCAGGAAACCGGCAATGAAATAAGGAATCCAGGTATTTTTCGGCCGCGTAACCACCAGCGCAAATAAAAGTCCGTTGGTAAACCAGATCGTCGCAACTCCGTCCGACTGTCGCGAAAGCACGATTCCCAGCCAGGAAAAAGCAGCAGAGTAAAGAACGTGGCGGTCAGGTGTCGCCAGCGAATAGGCCCGGAGCGCGGATGTGCATCAGCGACTTCAGGAGCAGCACAATGAGCCAGCTCTACATCGAGTGACGCTTCGCCAACGCTCTTGCTTATGTCCATTGCATTCTCGTTCCAGCATTTTCCCAACGCTGTCAGCATACTGCAAGGAGAGCTGTCTAACACTTTATTGCCCAGAGCAACCCTTTCTTTCGCCTGCTTCTTCGGGGAATACGGCCTTTCAATTCCGAAGATCCGCCGGTGATTGCGAACGGCTCCAGAGACCGATGACGCAAAGATCACCCAAGCCGAAAATCTTCGTTCTGCAAGCGGTTCACTTGACTCCGACAAACCGGAATGCGGAAGCGCAGATTGAAACGATGACTCGATAGTAGCAAGTCAGAGATTTCTCGTCAGCAAAAACGTCAGGTCAAACGACTCCAGATTGAAACCCCACCAACCCGGTGTCGTCTAAACTCACATGACCGCCTCCCAACTACTCCGGCCTCTTGTGATGGTCGTTGTCTTACTCGCGTCCGGCCTGCGTGTTCCCAGCCTCGCCGCCCAACAAAAAATCTCTGCACCCGATCAGTCGCCTTCCACAGCGGCGGCGACGATCGCCGTCGACGCCCGGCTGGTCAATCTTCCCGTTGTCGTACGTGACAAAAGGGAGCACTTATCCAGAACCTTACAAAGGATGACTTCACCCTTGAGGTGGACAGTAAGCCCGAGACCATCCGGTACTTCGACAAGGACACTAACCTCCCGCTCACCCTCGGTCTCCTCGTCGACACCAGCCAGTCCCAGCGTAATGTTCTGGACGAAGAACGCACCGCCAGCAGTACCTTCCTGGACCAGATGCTGACCAAGCCGAAGGATCAGGCCTTCATCGTCCAGTTTGCGCGTCAAACGGAGCTGTTGCAGGACTTGACGACTTCGCGCCCGCTTCTCCAGAAGGCGCTCAAAGAGATCGATACTCCAAGCCCCGCATCCGCTGATGATGATAGCGACAGCCGGAGCCACAGCCGGGGAGGGACCGTTCTTTATGATGCTCTCTTTTGGCTTCCGACGAGTTGATGAGCAAGCAGACTGGCCGCAAAGCCGTGATCATCCTCTCCGACGGTGTCGACCGAAACAGCAAGGAAAATCTCGTCCGATCCATCGAAGCGGCCCAGCGAGCCGATACCATCATCTACGCCATTTACTTCAAAGGGGAAGAGTCCCATCCGCAGAACAATAACCCCCAGCGCGGCCACGGTGGCTACCCTGGCGGTGGCTTCCCCGGGGGTGGGTATCCTGGTGGTGGCTACCCAGGGGGCCGTGGCGGCTATCCGGGAGGAGGCAATGGTGGCAGCAACGGGGGAACTATCCCAGCCAAAGCCACGTCGACGGAAAGAAGATCCTCGAACGCATGGCACAGGAGACCGGCGGCCGCCTCTTTGAGGTAAAGAAAAATCAAGACGTCGCTCAGATCTATAACCAGATAGCGGAAGAGCTTCGAGCGCAGTACCGCCTTGGTTATACCCCGACCCAGAACGCGGCTTCGAACGGCTACCATCAGGTCGCAGTAGACATCCATCAGAAGGGTCTGGTCGTCCAGACCCGCGATGGTTACTATGCTGGAAAGTAATTCTCACCACCTCTCTCCCGCATACTTTTGCGTTCCTGCGTGATCTTCATGCATCATTTGTAGATATTGCATTGCATGTATATCCGGATCGCAGCCGGCGTCCTCACATGTCCTATTCTGCGAACAAGGTCTCTATGAACACGATACGTCGCATCACTAGCCGCACTGTCGGGGCAGTCCTTCTGGCGCTCATGATGACCTCACTTATTCCGGCCTCTGCACAGTCTGTCTTCATGGTCAACAGGAACCTCTACTCAGAGACCGCCAACGCCAGTGCTGACATTGCCGCCGCAATGATCACCGCCCATCGCGAGCACAAGCGCATCATCCTCGACTTCGGTGCAAATTGGTGCGGTGACTGTCAGGTCCTGGACTACTACTACCGCCAAAGTCCTAATGCGGAACTCCTCGCCAAGCACTTCCTTGTTGTGCACATCGATACCGGCCATGTAGACCATAACGTGGATGTGGCAAAGAAGTATCATGTTCCCATCGCTCATGGCATTCCTTCTCTCGCTGTCATCGACGCCCGCGGCAACCTCCTCTACGCCGAACACGAGAAGGAGTTCGAGCACACCAGCGTTGAAGCTGTTACAGCCTTCCTCAACCGGTGGAAGGCGTAATCTGTCTCTTTCGCTCTTCGGACGACTCCTATGAGAAGACTTCTCCGTCTTCCCAAGATCCTCCACGGAACGCTGCTGCGGGCAATGAGGCACGATAGTCTCAACCTGGCCCAATCCACCGCCTACTCTGCGATGGTCTCATTGTTTCCGGCCCTCATCGTCGCCGCCGCCGCTATCAGCCTGGTTCCGGACACAACGCCTTTTCGCTTTCAATTCGCTCTCTTCTTCGATCGCATCCTCCCCCAGATGTCAGCCCCCTGCTCCAAAGTTATTTCGTCGCATCCCCACAAACGACCCGTTCCACTCATGCTCTGAGCCTTGCGGCGATCGTCAGCCTCCTTGGAGCCTCCAGCGTGCTGGCCACCATCATGGAAGGCCTGCGTCGCGCGAACGACCTCCCCTTTGACTGCTGGACCTTTTGGCAGCGGCGAATCCGAGCACTCATTCTGGTTCCGCTTTCGCTCATTCCCTTCGCACTCGCCAGCGTGCTGGTAGTCTTCGGTCACTTCATCACGACATGGCTGGCTCTGCACATTGCACCCTCTGCCCGGACTCCGGTTTTTTTGCTTGCTCTCGTCCTCCGTTGGAGCGTTGCGCTTACTGGCAGCATCGGCGTTACTGCCCTCATCTATCACATGGGAACTCCCATGCAGCAGTCGTGGAAGCGTACCCTCCCCGGAGCATTCGTCTCCACCGCCATGTGGTTTTTAGCAACCGTCATCTTCGGCTGGTATGTCACACGTTTCGCCAACTACTCTCAGGTGTATGGATCTCTGGGCGCCGGCATAGCGCTTCTCTTCTGGCTCTATATCATCTCGCTCTGTGTTCTGTGCGGAGCCGAGTTCAACGCCGAATTTCACTCTCGTTTTTTCCACCCGCATCGCCCTCATTCCACGCCCACGCCCCCAAACACCCTCCTGCCCGGTTAGAATTGCGACGGCAGTTAAATAAAACTCACTGGTCATACCATCGTTAATCCGCGATGGTGAGAAAGTTTCCGCAAGCGACCCATGAAGAAATCTTTGAACTCAACGCCCAACGTTGCCCCCTTTGCCGCGATGGAACGTGGTCGCCGCGCCAAGATCGTCGCCACCCTCGGCCCCGCTTCCAATACTCCGGAGATATTTCGCCAGCTTGTCCGCGCTGGACTCGACGTCGCCCGCCTCAATTTTTCTCACGGCAGCCACGAGCAAAAGGCCGAACTCATCCGCATGGTCCGCACCATCTCTAAAGAGGAGGGCAAGCCAATCTGCATCCTCGCCGACCTGCAGGGCCCCAAGATTCGCACCGGGAAGCTTAAAAGCCATAAGCCCGTGCAGCTTATCGCCGGCAAGCGCCTGACCATCACCCCGCGCGAGATCGAAGGGACAGCCGCTCTGGTGGGCACTACTTTCAAGACGCTGGCCGAAAATCTCGAGCCCGGCTCCCGCATCCTGCTCTCGGACGGCCTTATCGAGCTGCGCGTCGAAGTCGTGAAGGGCTTAGACGTCACCTGCGAGATCATCAATGGCGGTATGCTCGGCGAAAACAAAGGAATTAACCTACCAGGCATCGCTGTCAATGTTCCCTCCTGACCGAAAAAGACGAAGAGGATCTCATCTTTGCCATCGCTCAGGGTGTAGATACGGTCGCCGTCTCCTTCGTTCGCACCGCCGACGACGTACGCCACGTGAAGAATCGTCTGGCCGCTCTGAAATCCGACGCATGGGTGGTCGCGAAGCTCGAAAAACCACAAGCCATCGAGCATCTCGATAGCATCCTCGAAGTCACCGATGCCATCATGGTCGCCCGCGGCGACTTGGGCGTAGAAGTTCCACCAGAAAAGGTCCCGGCTCTCCAAAAGCACATCATTCGCCGCGCAGCCGAGTTCCGCAAGCCCGTCATCACCGCTACCCAGATGCTCGAGTCGATGATCGACAACCCGCGCCCTACCCGCGCCGAAGCGTCAGATGTAGCTAACGCAATCTATGACGGCACCGACTCTGTCATGCTCTCCGCCGAGAGCGCCGCTGGCAAGTACCCTGTCGAAGCGGTTGCCATGATGGCCAAGATCATCACCGAGACCGAGCATCAGATCCGCCTCGATCCTCGCCCTGCACTCGGTCATCACCCCAGCGTCCGTCTCTCCATCGCAGAGACTATCTGCGAGTGCATGTCGCACGCGGCCGACGACCTGGACGTAGCGGCCATTGCCATTTTCACTGAAAGCGGCATGACGGCTCGCCTTCTTTCCAAATACCACCCCGACCCGCCCATCTTCGCGCTCTCGCCGTTCGAGAAGGTCATCAACCGCTGCATGCTCCTTTGGGGCACGTATCCTATCCTCTGCGCTCGCTTTCGCGATACGGACAAACTCGTCAACATGGCCGAACAGATCCTTGAAATGCAGGGCCATGTTCATCAGCGTCAGATCGTTGGCATCGTCGCCGGGACTCGCACCAAATCCGGGGCGACGAACTTCATGCGTCTCCACATGGTAGGCGACCGCGATACCGAAACCCACAAATCCAAAACTGCAATAAAGAAAAAGTCAGATGATGAGGTAGACGTCATCGAATGACGCCTATTCCTACACAAAAGAGAAGAGCCGCTTCATTGGTGCGAAGCGGCTCTTCTGCGATTTATGACGGAGCGAATCAGCCAAAGCGCAACTTGAGGCGAAGCGCGCCGGCGATACCGAAGATGCCCGTACCAAATAGCGCAAGGCTGCTGGGCTCGGGAACTGTCGAACTCTTGCTGATGTCGATGGTTTCGAATTCGGGAATGGTTAGTCCCTTCGGCGCTCCCATCGTTGCCTTCTCAACGCCCCCGACATCGTTCAGATTGACATCGTCTCCATCGGCGAGCCCGAACGACACACCTTTGGCATCAAAGTAGTTGGTTGGAAATAAGAATCCAGGGACGATTCCTGGGTAGGTAAGCTTGTTGTCACCCAGTCCTTCGAGAGAAATAATCTGCGAGGAACCCGCCCAACTTTTGACGGTGCCCGTAACGCCGGTAATGTCATAGATATCTGAAGCGCCTCTCTCGGTAGCGGTAAATGTGCCCGAGCCAGAGAAGAAAGGGCCAGAAAAACTAAAATTGAAGGTATCGGCGTGGGCGGCAGAAGTGATGGCGAGAGTAACCAAGGCGAGAATGCAGAGTCCCAGTGATCTTTGTTTCATAAGGCTCCTAAAGGTCGCAGGAAGAATACTTGCAACACGTACGTGCATTCTGATGGCCAATCGCAACCTACGAAATTGGTTCGTAATCGCTTGTCAAACCACTTTGGCCCGATCCTTTACCGAAAAATGTGCAATGAGATGCATGTTAAAGTGGCATTCATTTACCTCACCAAGGCATCAATTGGGAATCTATTTCCCACAATCAGCTGAAAGCGTCCGCTACTACGGGCGAATGCCTTCGTAGGCCCCGTCAATCATCAGGCGCACCGAATCACCTACAATCGATTTCATGGGCCGCATCCATATCCTCTCCGATCTTGTGGCGAACCAGATCGCTGCCGGCGAAGTTGTCGAACGACCCGCATCCGTTGTCAAAGAACTCCTCGAAAACTCCCTTGACGCCCAGGCCACCCGCATCCGAATTGAGGTCGAGGCCGGCGGCCGCAAGCTGATCCGCATCACCGACAACGGTCACGGCATGGTACGCGACGACGCCCTCCTCGCCTTTGAGCGCCACGCTACCTCCAAGCTCCGCAGTGCCGACGACCTGCTTTCCATCGCGACCTTAGGCTTTCGCGGCGAGGCTCTGCCTTCGATCGCCAGTGTCTCCCGCCTACAGCTGGAAACCCGCGTCGCTGAAGAGGTCTCAGGCACCCTCGTAGAGATCTCCGGCGGCGACATTCTTCGCGTCGAAGACGCCGGTCTCCCAGTCGGGACCACAATCACCCTTCGCGATCTCTTCTTCAACACCCCGGCCCGCCGCAAATTCCTCAAGTCCGAGCAGACCGAGCTCTCCCATATCGCCGCCCTCGTCACCCACTATGCCCTCGTCCACCCCACAAAACACTTCGAACTTCACTCCTCCACGCAGGCTCTTCTTGTCGCCCCCGCCGTTGCCAACGCCGCCGACCGCCTCTTCCAGATTTTCGGCAAAGACACCAGCAATTACATGCTCCCCACTACCGCTGAACTTGACTTCACTCGCGCCGGCCTTCCCGAGCCCCCGCCTTGGAAGCGCGATGAGGATTACGTCGCGCCCGACCCTGGTTACCTGCGCCTGACTGGCTTCGTCTCCAAACCCGAACTACAAAAGCTCAATCGCAACTCCATCTACGTCTTCGTCAATCAGCGTCTCATCCGCGACAAGCTTATCCTCCACGCACTCTCGGAGGCCTATCGCAACATCCTCCCTCCGACCTCCTACCCGGTCGTCCTCCTATACCTCGAGATGCCGCCGCAAGAGGTAGACGTCAACGTCCATCCAGCCAAGACCGAGGTCCGCTTCCGCCAGCCAAGCTTCGTCCACGACTTCGTCCGCGACACTATCCGCACCACGCTCATCCAGGCCCGTCCCGCAGCCAGCTTCGCCACCGCACTTCAAAATGGTCCGCACGGCGTTTCTAGCTCGCTTCTCATCGACGTAAGCCCGCTCCCAGGCCCTCCAGACGGCAGCGACGCCATACCCCAACCGGTCTTCGCCCCAACCCATCAACCCTCAACCTTTGCAGGTCATCCCCTTACTCCGATGAGCGCCGATGGGGAAGGTGCTCGTTATTTTTCGAATGGTTCCGAGATCGCGCAATGGGATTTTCCAACTTCGACCGAGACAGTAAAATCTTCCACCTTCCAACTTGCCGCCCCAATCGTTTCCCCGTCTCCCGGCCGCTTCGCTTTCTCCGGACACTCGATCCCCGCGGGTTACGATTCCATCGAGACTGAGTCTGGATATGAACCAGTTTCGCCGCAGCAAGCCGACACCCTCACCGCGCTCTCAACGCTCAAGCCGCTTGGTCAGCTTCGCGACTCCTTCATTCTGGCAACCAACGAAGAGGGCCTTTGGATCATCGATCAGCATGTGGCTCATGAGCGCATCCTCTTCGAAAAAGTTCTGCGCGATCGCGACACCGAACAGATCCAACGTCAGCGCCTCCTCATGCCGCTGCTCGTCGACCTACTCCCCGCTCAAATGATTACCTTCGCCGAGATCGCCGAAGAGTTAGAGGGTAATGGCTTCGAAGCAGAACCCTTCGGCCCCCGCACTCTCGCAGTCAAAGCTGCCCCGGTTGGTCTCGAAGGTCGCGAGCTTGAACACCTGCTAGAAGAGGTTCTCGCCATCCCAGACCGCAATCGCCAAACTGAGAACTCCGAAGCCCGCCGTCGCCGCATCGCGGCCTCCATCGCCTGCCACGCTGCAATCAAGATCAATCAGCCACTCGATCACTCGAAGATCGAGTGGCTGCTCGACGCCCTCGGAAAGACCGAGCATCCCACGGCCTGTCCCCACGGCAGACCCATCGCGTTGCGTTACTCCTACAAAGACATACAAAAAGCATTTCAACGCATTTGATTCTGTAAGGACTCTGCGAATATGCCGTCTGGCTGCAACCATCTCTCCATGGTCGCGCAACCAACCTATATAAATCTTCGCTTCACTGGAGAAGCCTTTGCGAAAATCCGTCGATAGCCCGGGCGTCAGTTTCCGGTCAGCATATGTTCTCTATCTTGCGTCCGCCCTTTTCATCGTTTTCCTAGCGGGCTGCAGATCAACCTCCAGCGGCAGCGGAGCCCAAAGCGTAGAGCTAAACGGTGCGGGAAGCACCTTCGTTTATCCCGTAATGTCCCGATGGACCTCCGTTTTCTCGACCGCACACTCCAATCTACGCATCAACTATCAATCCATCGGCTCTGGGGGTGGCGTCCAGCAGGTCAAGAACGGCACAGTCGACTTCGGAGCCTCCGATGCCGCACTCAATGACGATCAACTCAGTGGCATGAAGCCCGTAATCCAGATCCCCGAATCTGCTGGTCCCGTTTGCATCACCTACTCGCTATCAGGCCTCGACAAGCCGGTCCAGCTCTCCTCCGACGCCATCGCGGGAATCTTCCTCGGCAAGATTACCTCTTGGCGCGATTCGCTCCTGGTAAACGACAACCCCGGTGTCACTCTGCCCAACACGAAGATTGTCGTCTCCCATCGCACCGATGGCAGCGGCACCACCAACGCGTTCACCACCTATCTTTCGGCCGTCAGTCCGGAGTGGCAGCAGAAGGTCGGCAAAGGCAACTCCGTCAACTGGCCCGTCGGCATGGGAGGCAAGGGAAGTGAGGGCGTCACAGGGCAGGTCCGTCAAACTCCCGGAGCCATCGGGTACGTCGAGCTTACCTTCGCGCAGCTGAACAAGCTGCCCGTGGCCGCCGTCAAGAATCTTGCCGGCAAATACGTCCTGCCAGACACCTCCAGCACCACCGCCGCCATTTCAGCCTTCACCGATCAGCTCTCGAAGGATCCACGAACTCCAATCGTCAACGCTCCAGCCTCGGCTCCCGAAGCTTACCCGATCTCCACCCTCACGTTCCTTATCATCCCGAAGGACGGCCCGGACGTGGCCAAACGAACCGCACTTAGAAACTTTGTCCAGTACATCATCACCGACGGGCAGGCCGCTGCGGCCACGCTCAACTACGCACCTCTTCCCGACGGCGTCAAGAGCTACGACCGCCAGCAGCTCCAACAGATGACGGCAGCGGGCCAGCCCATTCCCTAAAGAGCCTCACTGATCGCGTCTTCACCGCGTAGACGAAGACGCGATGAGCGGTTTCTCCTTGTGGCGCAGAAACCTCAGATTCTCCTATCTCCTCCACGGCAGACTGTCGCTTTGCGGTATTCTTATAAAGACATACAAAAAAGCATTTCAGCGCATCTAGCCGCCCATCGCTCGAATCCAATCGTTAGTGTCATCCTTTTAGCCCAGGCTAGGGATATGTTGTAGCGCGAGCACCGCTCCGCCCAGCAGGAAGGCAACACCTTGAGTAACCTAAGCACTCCCACGGCTGACCAGCTCGCCGCCGCCCGCCTCGCGCATTGGCATCAAAACACCGATCCCATCCTCACCATCAACATGCTTCGCGACTGGCTCAACATCTCAGGCCTGGTCTTCTTTACGCCTCGCGCCGCGCAGATTCCCGCGCCCGCACCATCCTTCGTCGAAGCCATCCTCGGCACGGCGAACGCCACCCCGAACTTGGCCGACACGGATCAGTCCCGCAGCCTCCTCTCCCGTCTCATCCTCGACGGCGGCGCAATCCCCCTCAATCTTCTTGGTTCGCCCACCGGTACCGGCAGCGAAACTCCCGACTTCATCGTCTCTCCGCTTGCCTTTCCTTACGTCTTTACTTTGCGCGGCGACAAGGCTTGGAAGCAGCCACCCACCACTAGCGGCGCCACCAAGGTCTCCCCGCTCGCCCTCAACGCCTACACCCTCCTCTCCGAACGCGCTAAAGACCACGCCACCGGCATGAGCTCCTACGACCTCACCACGCAGCTAGGCAAAGAGGTCACCGAGACTGCCGTCCTCCGCTCTCTCACCGAGCTCTGGCAACATCTCCGCGTCATTCCCGTCCCGCAGCCCGATGGAGCCGCCACACTCTGGGAGCTCACGACCACCCGTTTTACCAAGCAGATCAAAGCCGGAGCCAACGCCGGACAGCCCACGGCCCTCTCGGCCCTCATCTCCCTCTATCTCGGCCAGGCCATCGTAGCCTCTGAAGAGGACATCGAAACCTTCCTATCGCCTATCGCTGCCCGCTCGCGCATCCGGGATGTCATTCACGCGCTCATCTCCGCGCGCCAACTGGAGACCATCGCAGTAGAAGGCCGCACGGTCCTTCACGTCGCCGGTGAACTTCCCGCCTTCCTCGAAGTCGCGACCCTGGCATCGGACGATATCGATTCCCTTGTCGTCACCACCGAAGGTGAAAGCATTGAAGCCACCAACGAAACACCAAGAATCACAAAGTTCGTGCCCAAGCCTCGCAAGGTCGGCACAGGATTTGTAACCAAACCTGGTCGCACCTCCGAATCCACTTCTGCGTCGCGCGAACGTCGACCCTTCACCCGCGAATCCAATCGCCCCGACCGCCCCAGCTTCACCAAGCCTTGGGAAGAAGAGAAGGCCGATCGCCTCGCAGCGGCAAAATCCCCTCCGAGGTTTCGAACGAAGGCGAAACCGCAGAAGCTGCCCGAACTCCGCGCACCTACGATCGCAAGCCCAGCTTCGATCGGACAACGAAGCGGCCGTCCTTCGGTTCGAAACCATCGTTCGGCTCAAAGCCCTCCTTCGGATCGAAGCCATCCTTCGGCAGCCGACCCAGTTTCGGCAGCAAGCCCCGCTTCGGTAGCGATCGTTCCTCTGCCGGCGGCGACCGTCCCACCTTCCGTCGCAGCGCAGACACTGGCGACAGCCGCCCGCCACGCCGTGAATATACTCCGCGCCCCTACAACGACGCCTCAGCAGGAGAAGGCGACCGTCCGCGCAAGACCTTCTCCAAGCCAGGTACCTTCGGGCGCAAACGTGAAGGCTTGGCAGGCAAGCCAAGCTTTGGCCGCGACAGCAGCGACTCCCGTCCACCCCGCCGCGACTCCGGCGACTCTCGCGCCCCGCGCCGCGATTTCGCACCTCGTCCTGACGCAGACTCGGGAGACGCTCGTCCTCCCCGTCGCATCTTTGGCGATAAACCCAGCTTCGGTGCCAAGTCTAGTTTCGGCGGCCCGCGCAAACCCGGCAGCTTCTCCGCCCGCCCGCAACGCAGCTTTGACGGTGGCGACCGCACCAACGGCTTCGCGCCGCGCAAAACCTTTTCCCGGGACACCGAAGATCGCCCCAGCCGCGGAGAGAGCCGCGCACGTCCCGAGGGACCACCCTTCCGCAAATTCGACGCACCACGCACGCCTCGTCCTAAAGGCGCTTTCGAAGCCAAATCCAGTGGTGGATTCGGTGAGAAAAGCCGTACAGCAAGACCGGCAGCAGCTTTGGAGCAAAAAACCGTATAGCAAATCAAGCACTGGCCATGCCGGAAAATCTACGGGTGGCAGCTTTGGAGCCAAAAAGCCCTACGGCAAATCTTCATCCATCGGGACAGGCAAACCCGCTAGCACCTTCGACAAGTTCAAGGGCAACAAAAAGCCCTTCGGCAACCGGCCTCCCGCGCGCAAGTTCAAACGTGAGGAAGGGGAATAAGCAGGATGACGCAGCCGCACGAGGACTCCGCACCCCCACGCAACCTGAAACCAAAAAGCGCCAGCGCCCTGTCATCGCCATCGACGGGCCTGCTGGCGCCGGCAAACGCACTCTCGCCGCTCATCTCGCCCGTCGCTTCGGATTCCTCAACCTTGAGACCGGTGCCATGTACCGCGCTCTCGCCCTCAAAGCTATCGACAACGACTACGACTTCGAGGAAGAAGCGCCCCTCATGGACCTCGCCGTCCACACCCGCATCACCCTTGAGCCACAACTCGAAGGCAACCGTGTCCTGCTCGATGGCATGGACGTCTCTCGCCGGATTCGCGAGACCGACGTCACCAACGCCGCCTCTAAAGTTTCCGTCCACCCTCAACTTCGCGCCTGGATGGTCCAACAGCAGCGCGCGTTAGGCGAAGCTGGTGGAGTCGTCATGGAAGGCCGCGATATCGGCACTGCTGTCTTTCCGGACGCTGAAGTCAAAATCTTCCTCGACGCGGCCCCCGAGGTTCGGGGAGCCGCCGTTATCGTCAAGCTGCGCCCGCGTCCGAGTCCATTGGGCCAACTGTCAGGCAGAACTCCGCGCGTCAGTCTCCTGATCCCGTCACCGCCGAGCAGCAGCGCCTCTCCGAAGAGGCCGTCCTTCGCGAGTTGAAAGACCGCGACTACCGCGATCGCAATCGGGCCGAATCACCCCTTAGGCCCGCCGCCGATGCAGTGATTCTGGACTCGACCTCTATGACACTTGAAGATGTTCTGAATCAAGCCGAAGAGATCGTCCGAACCCATCTAAAGGCGTAACGCTGCGTGATATCTAACATTGTCGATGTACGTTTGTCGAATCCATCGAACCCCAATATCCTCAAACAGGGTCCGAATATTCACATTTTATGCACTATAAACGGTGCAACTGTAACTATTTAGGAGAATAAGTAAAAAAACTTGGCAACTGTGCTAACCTTCACACATCGTTTGAAACAGATTGGATTTCTGCAAAGCTCGTACTGTACGAACCCCGATTTGGATCTAGCGGCAAATTCAATAGCAATAAGGAAATAGCGAACATGGAACAGGGAACAGTGAAGTGGTTTAACGATGCCAAGGGGTTTGGCTTTATCAGCCGTCAGAACGGCGAGGATGTATTCGTACACTACTCGGCGATCAATTCGAACGGTTTCAAGAGCCTTCAAGAGGGCCAGGCTGTACAGTTCAACGTGGTAAAGGGACCCAAGGGTTGGCAGGCGTCTGACGTTCAGCCTCTCTAGTCTTTAGCACTACGACTACAGCGACAACCAAGTTTTGCGGAAGGGATGGCCTCGGCTATCCCTTTGCGCGTTTCCGCCTGCATTGCTGCAAGTCGCCCATCTTTCCCGCGAGAGTTCATGTCGCCACTCCCGCCTGAAGATCACTTAGGTATCGACTCCGGCGTGACCAAACCGTCCACCGGCACAATCTTCGAAGTCGCCTTGAACTTCCGATAGTCGGATTCGACGGCTTCAATGTGCCCATTGAAACCCAAAAACAGCAACGCTCGTGCAGACCCCTGGCCTTCGAATCTCGCCGGCAGCCACACCTCGCCATTAACCTTTCTCTGCTCCATTGAGAAGTTTGTCCCCTTCTGAATATTCGCCACCAGCCCCCCGCCAATCTTGAAGTTATTCACGAAGTGTCCTTCAGCCTTCACCAGCACACGGTCCTGTTCATCAACCCACACCGTGCCCATCATGTCTCGAACCACCTCTTCAAATCTGGTTCGTGTCTTGGCCTTCGGGTCGCCTACATAGTCCGCCACAATCGTGTCCCTGCCATTTAACTGCACGCGTCGCGGATTAGTAAAGCTTCCCAACTCCAACGCCCGCGAAGCCGTCATCAACTCGTGGCCCCGCGCATCGGACTCTTTCCCCTCCTCATCCGCCTTCTGTCGTCTCTCCTTGGCCTTCTCGGAGTCCTTATCAATCCGTTCACTCTCTTTCTTCTGCTCGTCTGGGCTTAGCTCTCGCCCATCCTTCTTCATCAGGCGTCCGACCGGCACGCCATTCGCCCAAAAGACCTCATACTCCATGGTCTCGGTCTTCTTCAGTCCACCATGCGAATCCAGTCGCTGTTCAGTCACCAGAGACCGATACAGATAGTCCTTCTCAATCGATTCTGCAGATCTTTGATTCGTCTCTACGTCATGCATTAGAGCCGCAATATCCGGCAGGGGTCGTTCCCCAGCCATCCCGTCCTCCGTTGCCGGAGCAGAAGGAGTGACTGGAGTAGAAGGGGTGACAGTTTGTGCAGGCTCCTGGGCCGATGGCTGCGCGACTGTGTTTGCCTGGCCCGGAAGGGTCAGAGCAAATCCTTCGGACAAGCCCATCAAACCCACCACTCCGAGCAAAACCAAAACCCTGCGAGCCTCAACCACCATAACTTCCCACTATAAGCGGCAAATCGCGACTCCGCTCCCCGAGACTTGTCCCATCGTCCTGAATCCAGGCCTAACCCGCTGGGAAAAATGGCTTACAACATCTCTGCCAACAGTGGAGACGTGTCCTGACGAGCCTCCAAGCCTGAGCCTAGAAGCATTGGCGGTTGGCACCATCGTCCTTTCCGCTCGCTGATTTCAGAGGGTGCAACTTAATGGTCATAGCCCGTCGCAGGCCGTTCAAGAGCGTGCACCTGACCTCCGAAAGGTCTAGCATAGAAGGAGAACGCGCACTACTCGCGAATAGATCTGAAGTGAGGAAGCAATGGCCACGAAGGCAGAGGCACTGACTGTAACAACTTCCGCAGTTGAACAACACGAACGAGAGACAATCTTCGACATCTTCCGCCGCTGGGGCTACCTCCAGGCGTCACTTGACCCACTCGGCCAGTACCTTCCTCCCGAGCCATTTCCAACCCCCGCACCCGAAGGCGATATCGCGAAAGAAGCCCGCAGCTACTACTGCGGAACCATCGCCGCCGAGTTCATGCACCTGCCCAGCAACGAGCAGCGGCAGTGGCTGCAGGAGCGCATCGAGCAGATCCCTGCCAAGCCCGATCAAGCGCTCATCCTCACCCAACTCATTCGCGCCGACCTCTTCGAGCAGGTCATTCAGTCACGCTACCTCGGCACCAAGCGCTTCTCTCTCGAAGGCATCACAGCGCTGATCCCATTCCTCGATCGCGTCTTCGCCGTCAGCGCCGGCACCGGCGTCACCAGGGCCATGATCGCCATGAGCCATCGCGGCCGCCTCAACGTGATGACCAACACCATCGGCCGTTCTCCCTCCGAGATCTTCACCAAGTTCGAAGACGTCGATCCCCGCAGCACTATGGGCGGTGGCGATGTTAAGTATCACGTCGGCGCAACCGGCGAATACCACGCGCCCGATGGCAAAGTCATCTCGCTCCATCTCGCCTCCAACCCAAGCCACCTCGAGGCAGTCGACCCCGTAGTCCTCGGACGCACCCGCGCCAAACAGGAGCGCATCGGCAAAGACGGCAACGACCAGGTTCTGCCGCTGATCATCCACGGCGACGCCGCCTTCGCAGGTCAAGGCATCCTCGCCGAGACGCTCAACATGGCCACCCTGCACGGCTACAATGTAGGCGGCACCATCCACGTCATCGTCAACAACCTCCTCGGCTTCACCGCCGTCCCCGAAGAGTCGAACTCCTCACGCTTCGCCACCGACATCGCAAAGCGCCTTCCCATTCCGATCTTCCACGTCAACGCCGAAGATCCAGACGCCGTCGTGCGAGTCGCCGCAATCGCCGCCGAGTATCGCAATCGCTTCCACTCCGACATCGTGGTCGATCTCGTAGGCTATCGCAAACACGGACACAGCGAAGTCGATGACCCCACCGTCACCCAGCCCCGCCGCTACGCCATCATCAAGGATCGCCCAGCGCTCTACCAGCTCTACGCCAAGCAGATCGGCGTCGACCCTAAGGCCGAAGTGCAGGCAATTCAGCAAGAGCTCCTCGACGATCAGAAGACCGCGACCCAGGCCGACCACAAGCCGCAGCTGGCCCGGCTGCCCTCCTACTGGGCCCCCTACAAAGGCGGCGAATGCGAGCCTGAGTACAACGTCCCCACCGGCCTCCCTGCCGAGCGCATCCACCAACTCGTCACCTCGCTCACCTCCTACCCGAACGACTTTCACATCCATCCCAAGGTGAAGAAACTCTTCGAGCAGCGCCAGGAGATGGGCGCAGGCTCACGCCTCTTCGACTACGGCATGGCAGAACTCGTCGCCTTCGCTTCGCTACTGGAAGCCGGTGTTCCCGTGCGTCTCAGCGGACAGGACTCGCAACGCGGAACCTTCAATCAGCGCCACGCCGTCATGGTCGATACCGAAACCGAAGTCCGCTACATTCCTCTCGCTCACCTCACGGAGAAGCAGGGTAAGTTCGAGGTCTACAACTCGCTCCTCTCCGAAGCCGCGGTCCTCGGCTTCGAGTACGGCTTCTCCCGTGACTTTCCCGAAGCTCTCGTCCTGTGGGAGGCGCAATTCGGCGACTTCGCCAATGGCGCGCAGATCATCATGGATCAATTCATCGCTGCCAGCGAAGCGAAGTGGGGTCTTCTCTCCGGCCTCGTCCTGCTTCTCCCTCACGGCTACGAAGGCCAGGGCCCAGAGCACTCCAGCGCACGCATTGAGCGTTATCTGCAGCTCGCCGCCAACGACAACATCCAGATCTGCCAGCCCTCGAACGCAGCGCAGTACTTCCATCTCTTGCGCCGACAGGCTCTCAGGCCCTGGCGAAAGCCGCTCGTCGTCTTCACCCCGAAGAGCATGCTTCGCCACCCCGATGCCTCCTCAACCCTCGCCGACTTCGCCATCGAGTACTTCCAGAATGTCCTTCCCGACAACGATGTAAAGAACCCTCGCCGCCTGCTCGTCTGCAGCGGAAAGATCGGTCACAACCTCCGTATCGAGCGCGAGAAGCGCAAGGACTTCAGTGTCGGCATCATCTTCCTCGAGCAGATGTACCCCTGGCCCGAGCAGGAACTCCAGGCCGCTCTCGACCAGCACCCGCACGCACAAGAGATCATCTGGGTCCAGGAGGAACCAGCCAACATGGGAGCCTTCTCCTACGTGATGCCGTTGCTACGGCGCATGTCCGGCGACCGCGCTGTACTCAGCGTCAAGCGCAGTGCAAGTGCAACGCCAGCGACCGGTTCCGCCAAGGCTCACGAGATCGAGGAAAAACCCTGGTCGACTTGGCGCTCGGCGCAGCCGTCTAATCAACTTGAAAATAACGGGCACAGCCTTGGTTTTGGTTGTGCCCGTCGTCATTCGTAGCAACAGTTTATTCGGCGACCTGTACCGCGACCTTTCTGCGGCGAATGAATCCTGCAGCTGTTAGCAGCCCGCTACCCAGCAATACAAAGTTGCGGGTCTCCGGTGTAGCAGGAGAAGCAGCCTTCCTGAAAACAACGGCGTCATCGTAGTCTTCGTCAGAGATCGGAATGAAAGAATCTTCCGCCTCAAGGTATCCATTGGAAGTGGTATGGACCGCGGCGCCGTTTGGCACGGAGTAAGTCATCATCGAGCCGCTGCTCAACATTGTGGATGCGTTGTTCCGCAACTCGATAAACGGGTTAGGGATGCTGTCGGCAGAAGCGAATCTGGCAGAAAACAGCGCGACAACCAACGAGGATGTAGCGCAAAACACACGTAGCGTTAACCTCATGGCGAGACCTCGGGAAAGTTTTCGGAGAAGGGCCTGCCCAGGTAAGCAGCACGCTGACGGCCAAACATCTTTTCGGCGCTCTCGGAAACCTGACAACTCGCTACGCTATTATTTTCAGAGGTTTGCGGACTTGCCCCATCTTGGTTCCGTCCTGCATCTTCTGAACAACCGCAAAAAGCTGCAGGAACGAAAGAAAACTCTTCGATCCAATATTACGGCTTTGTTTCAATAGTGCTCGCAGGAGGCTGCGACGGTACCGGATTCGCAATCTCTCGTGCATAGATCTGGTAGCTCGTCTTCGGCGGATTATCGTGCTGATGCAATGCGCGCACGCGAGCGCGAATCGTCTCATCTGCCGCGGTGATGCGTTCGCGGGAACGCAGGTAATCAAGCCACGACTCCATCACGAAGGTCTCGTTCAGGTGCTTCGGATCAATCGCATCTCGATAGATGCCCCATCGCATCGCCCCATCACGCAGACGCACGCCTCGAAGTTGGTGGATCGCAGAGGTAAACTCTGCGTAGTTTTCGATAGGCACGCAGTACTCAATCGAGATTCGGACCGGCCCGTCAGTAGGCTCCGTATCGAGTGCAAGCTGCGGCGCCGGATGCTTCCACTCATACGGCGTGTGATCGGGAAGCGGACCCTGCAGGATATGAAACCGTCGCGCGAAAGGGAAAGTGATCAGCAAACCACACGCCGCTGTGGTCAGAGAGACTGTCGTCGAGGTGTGTTCCGCAATGTATCCCCACAGAATCGCGCCGAACGCCATGCCTCCCTGAAACGTCGTCATGTAGGTTCCCAGCGCGCGAGCCTGTACCCACGCCGGCACCGAAAGCTGAACCGAGACGTTGATCGTTGACATGGTGCTGGTCCAGGCCGCGCCCGACAAGATGAGCGTCGCGATCAGTATCGAAGGGCTACGCACGAACGCCAGCACCAGCAGCACAACGACGTTGTAGAGCGTTGAAGTTGCCAGGATCTGGTCTGCGGAAAATCGTCGTCGAATACGATGAAGCGTCGTGGCCGCGATGACGGCTCCAAGACCGAGCGAGCCGTTTAAAATTCCATAGCCCAGTGGACCCTGCTTCAGATCACGCTTTGCGACGACGGCCAGCAACGACCAGATCGCGGAGATGAAGAAGGTGTAGATGAAGGCGCGCACCAGCGAGGACTGCAGATCCGGCGCGTATCGCACATAGCGCAGTCCCGAGCGGATCGAACCGGCGATGCGCTCCGACGGCAGCGCGGACTTGAACAGTGGAATTCTCTTCCAGTTCACCAGCACCCAGATGACGCCTGCGAACGAGAGTGCGTTGAGCGCGAACACTGAGCCAGCCCCCGTGTAAACCCTCTGGAAGCCGGCTACCATCAATCCGCCGAGCGCCGGGCCCACCGCACGGGCCAGGTTGTTGCTCGCGGCATTTAGCGACACCGTATCCGGAATCAGTTCGCGAGGCACCAACTCCGGCACAATAGCCTGCCAAGCTGGGTTGTTCATCGCTGAACCGATGTTGAGCAAGAATGTAAAGGCGAGCAGAGCCCACGGCGAGATGTGGCCTATGAACGTAAGGATCGCAAGAACGCCTACTGAACCGAGCATCCAGGCCTGCCAGAAGATCAAGAGCTTGCGCCTGTCGAAGATGTCTGCGGTTGCCCCGGCCAGCAGTCCCAGTAGCAACACCGGCAGACTGGCCGCGGTCTGCATCAGGGCAATCAGCAGAGGCGACGCGGTCAGGGATGTCATCAGCCATGTGCCTGCAGTGTCCTGCATCCACGTTCCGACGGAAGAGATTGTGCTGGCGATCCACCGATCTCGAAACAGAGGAATCTTCAGAGGTGCGAAGCCGTTGGAACTTGCCGCAATCGAGGCTTCAGGGGCGGTGGTGGAAGATTCAAGGGGCATCGCTTCGATTAGTTTACGGCGTGAGTGTCACGCTTCCAGGATTGCAAAGAACGTAATGAGAAAGATGAGCCTAAATAGTTCATGGTTAAAAGGAAACCCACGCAGCGCGGTGGGGGCTGTTGCGTGGGTATTCCAGTAAAGCAACGAAGTGGGTGGACTTCGTTATGACTGACTCAACCCGAAGGGAGTCTTGCCACTAGTTAAAGATAAGGGCAAAGGGGATAGGAGTCAATAGGCATTTGTGGGGAGTGCGTGGTTGTCTCGGGCGTGTTTGACCATCTCGACCAAAACGGAACGGGTGTCACCGGGCGTGGTTGCCTCGCGTGGGAAGGCGATGCGGGCACCCTTAATTCCCGCTGAGGTCACACACCGGACATGGAAGCCCAGACGGTCGACCGAGGTCATGGTTGCGGACTCGGCTTCGAGGTTGGCGTGGGCTTTGGTGAGCAGGATGAGGGCATCGCCGTGGTCGGCGTTCATGTGGTCAAGAATGCCCTGCGCTGCCTCTGCGAGGGGGTCAGGAGACGCTGCGGAGTAGTCGGAGGCAGTGACCCAGCCCATGACGCCGAAGCCGCCGACGTAGTAGACGTCTACGGGTTCGAGGCGGAAGAAGGCGAAGTCGTTGAAGTCGACCCAGTAGAGGCTGTTGGGGTGGGCCTTGAGGTAGAGTTCGCGCGCCTGTGGTTTCTCCTCGTCGGCGATCTGGTGGACGTTTCCGACCAGGGTGACGCGAGCTGCACCGAGGACGTCTCCATCTGGAGCGGGCTGGGTGACGAAGAGGCTGGCACGTGGGTCCGCTTTGAGGTTCTGGGTGTGCATGGCCATGGTGCTGATGAGGAACAGAGGGCGGCCGGCGGCGTCGAGTGCGTAGGGCATTAGGGAGCCGAAGGGGAAGCCTGGCTGCTTGCGGGAGACGGTGGAGAGGGTGGCGACGCTGGCCAGATGGAGCAGGGTGCGGGCACGCTCCGCGTGGGTGGGCTCGGGGATGGGCGGCTGCGGGTTGGGGTTGGACGGTGCTGCGTGCTGATTCGACATTCGTTTGCTCGGTTTCCGGTCACGGTGGCCACTGCTTGGGGTACCCCCTGGGGGTACCCATGCATAAATGTATTAGAATGAATGACTTGACAAAATCGAAGATTGTAAAATATTCATAACAAATGGGTTGTAGCTAAATATTTCCATCGAAAGGAGTTAGTGATGCGTTAACTGGGAGAAGCCCCGGGCCCGCCGGAGCTTCTTCTCTGTTTCTAGTTTACAGGATTGATGGAAACTCATACGCAACACGTTTGTGCAGGATTGGCGCGGGTTTTGGCTCGTTGGGGGCTTGACAGGTTTTTGGGGAAGGGTTTTGAGAGAGCGTGGAAGCAGATTCCTCCTCCCTTTGGCTTCGCTCAGGGTGTGGAATGACACGACAACGGCAACAGCAACGACAGATGCGGGGGTCTCTCCACTGCGCTGTTCACGATGAGACTGTGAACAGCTTCGGTCGAGATGACGATTTGGGGGTGAGGGAGGAGGAGGGCAGATGCGGGGGTCTCTCCACTGCGCTGTTCACGATGAGACTGTGAACAGCTTCGGTCGAGATGACGATTTGGGGGTGAGGGAGGAGGAGGGCAGATGCGGGGGTCTCTCCACTGCGCTGTTCACGATGAGACTGTGAACAGCTTCGGTCGAGATGACGATTTTGGGGTGAGGGAGGAGGAGGGCAAATGCGGGGGTCTCTCCACTGCGCTGTTCACGATGAGACTGTGAACAGCTTCGGTCGAGATGACGATTTTGGGGTGAGGGAGGAGGAGAGCAAATGCGGGGGTCTCTCCACTGCGCTGTTCAC
Organism: Tunturiibacter gelidiferens; assembly: GCF_051013345.1. GTDB lineage: Bacteria > Acidobacteriota > Terriglobia > Terriglobales > Acidobacteriaceae > Edaphobacter > Edaphobacter gelidiferens_A. The sequence goes on along the minus strand of NZ_CP132939.1, from coordinate 5,893,375 downwards.
GATGAGACTGTGAACAGCTTCGGTCGAGATGACGATTTTGGGGTGAGGGAGGAGGAGGGCAAATGCGAGGGTCTCTCCACTGCGCTGCTCACGATGAGACTGTGAACAGCTTCGGTCGAGATGACGATTTTGGGGTGAGGGAGGAGGAGAGCAAATGCGGGGGTCTCTCCACTGCGCTGTTCACGATGAGACTGTGAACAGCTTCGGTCGAGATGACGATTTTGGGGTGAGGGAGGAGGAGGGCAGATGCGGGGGTCTCTCCACTGCGCTGTTCACGATGAGACTGTGAACAGCTTCGGTCGAGATGACGATTTTGGGGTGAGGGAGGAGGAGGGCAGATGCGGGGGCTCTCCACTGCGCTGTTCACGATGAGACTGTGAACAGCTTCGGTCGAGATGACGATTTGGGGGTGAGGGAGGAGGAGGGCAAATGCGGGGTCTCTCCACTGCGCTGTTCACGATGAGACTGTGAACAGCTTCGGTCGAGATGACGATTTTGAGGGTATGCAGGACGCGGAGCTTTGGGGGTGTGCAGGACACAGAGCTTTGGGGTATGCAGGGACGCGGTGATGTTGGTCGACACTTAGCGCGGATGGGTGAATTACGCTCGCGAAAGCTCACAGACCCAATTCACTTCCCAGGTCTTGCCGCCGTCAGGCGGGAACGACTGCTCCATCCGCGCCGATCGCAGCGAGATGTTTAGCCAGACATAGCGAACAAGAATAACGCGCCCCTTGAAGTCCTCCTGGTGAAAAAATTCACCTCGATTCCCCGTGAACTGTCCGACGACTGGCGGGTGACTGATTTCGCCTTTATCGAGATCGAGCAAATAGATGCTCCACTGATGGGATTCCGGATTGTAAAGTCTGAGGGTCTGCGCCTTGATATGAAGGTGCTTCTCGGGACTGTCAACTTCGAACTGCTCGAAGTTGGCGTTGCTATCGAGGAGTTTCTTGTGGTTCGATATGCCGTCATATACGTCCCAGACGTCTGAGCCGTTTAGCCGGTCAGGGAGCCGCCGAACATGCGCCTTCCAATCTCCGATGAGGAAGTCAAAGTCATGGGCTCCATCATGCTCTGACTTGGCGGGAGGCGATGAACTCGTTGACGATGTCTGGTAGGCCCGCGCCTGAACGAGACACGGCAAACAAACTGCTGCCAACAGCATCATGCACCCAAGCGAGGTCAACCGCTTTGACGTCATACCTTCCTCCACGAACCGTTCGGGATTGTACGCTCATTGTTCCCCATCGGGGATAACACTGGAATTCAAGGCACGGACCAGATTTGGGTTGACTACTCGGAACGCTGGTTCCAGGAATAAGTACCGTGAAACGCGCTTTTAATTCTGGTGTGAGCGAGCCTGATAGACATCTCGGCAAGTCGGTCACTGGCATAGAGGTTTTGGCGCCTCTATGCCGTTGACTGTTAGAGGCGGCAGATTAGGAGTTCGCGCTCGTAGATCATCTCGGGGGAGATGGTCGTGGAGGGCGAGGAAGAGTTCTTCGTGGCCCATGACTTCTTGTTTCCATTGCGCTCGGTCGACGGTTTGGAGGGTGTCGAAGGTTTCGCGGGGGAAGTCGATGCCCTTCCAGTTCATGTCGTCGAAGTGTGGGGTCCAGCCGATGGGGGTTTCTTTGCCCTGGGCGCGGCCGCGGACACGGTCGACGACCCACTTGAGGACGCGCATGTTTTCGCTGTAGCCGGGCCAGAGGAACTGGCCGTCCGGGCCCTTGCGGAACCAGTTGACGTGGAAGACGCGGGGGTGGCGGAGAGGTTGCGCTGCATCTTGAGCCAGTGACGGAAGTAGTCGCCCATGTGGTAGCCGCAGAAGGGAAGCATGGCCATGGGGTCGCGGCGGACTTTGCCGATGGCGCCGCCGGCTGCTGCGGTGGTCTCGGAGCCCATGGTGGCGCCGATGTAGACGCCGGCGGACCAGTTGAAGGCCTGATAGACGAGGGGCATGGTGGTGGGGCGACGGCCGCCGAAGATGAAGGCGGAGATGGGGACGCCGTTGGGATTCTCCCAGTCGGGGTCGATGGTGGGGCACTGGGCGGCGGGGGCGGTGAAGCGGCCGTTGGGATGGGCGGCGGGTTGTCCGGTTTCTTTGGCGATGGCCGGGGTCCAGCGGTTGCCGCGCCAGTCGATGAGTTCGGCGGGTGGGGTGTCGGTCATGCCCTCCCACCAGACGCCGCCGTCGGGGGTGAGGGCTACGTTGGTGAAGATAGTGTTTTTGGCGAGGGCGGCCATGGCGTTGGGGTTGGTTTTGGCGCTGGTGCCTGGGGCTACGCCGAAGAAGCCGTATTCGGGGTTGATGGCGCGGAGCTGGCCGGTGGCGTCGGGTTTGATCCAGGCGATGTCGTCGCCGACGGTCCAGACCTTCCAGCCTTCGAAGCCGGCGGGGGGATCATCATGGCGAAGTTGGTTTTGCCGCAGGCGCTGGGGAAGGCGGCGGCTACGTAGGTTTTTTCGGTGGTGCCGTCGGAGCGTTTCGGGGATTCGACGCCGACGATGAGCATGTGCTCGGCCATCCAGCCTTCGTCGCGGGCGATGTTGGAGGCGATGCGGAGGGCGAAGCACTTTTTGCCGAGGAGCGCGTTGCCGCCGTAGCCGCTGCCGTAGGACCAGATCTCGCGGGTTTCGGGGAAGTGGACGATGTATTTTTCGTCGTTGCAGGGCCAGGGCACGTCCTGCTGGCCGGGTGCGAGGGGGCGCCGACGGTGTGCATGCAGGGGACGACGCGCTTTTCGTCTTTGTCGATTTCGGCGAAGACGGGGGCGCCGATGCGGGCCATGATGCGCATGTTGACGACGGCGTAGGCGGAGTCGGTGAGCTGGACGCCTATCTGGGACATGGGCGAGCCGATGGGGCCCATGGAGTAGGGAAGGACGTACATGGTGCGGCCGCGCATGGCTCCTTTGAAGAGGGCCTTGAGCTTTTTGCGCATGACGAAGGGGTCTTCCCAGTTGTTGGTGGGGCCGGCGGTGTCCTTGGAGAGGGAGCAGATGAAGGTGCGGTCTTCTACGCGGGCTACGTCGTTGGGGGCGGAGCGGGCGAGGAAGCAGCCGGGCCAGAGCTTTTCGTTGAGCCTGGTGAAGGTTCCGGCGTGGACGAGCTGGTTGCAGAGGAAGTCGTATTCGGCCTGGGAGCCGTCGATCCAGTGGATGCTGTCGGGCTGGCAGAGGTCGGCCATCTTTTCGACCCAGCGGATGAGATGTTTGTTGGTGGTGGGTGGGGTTGCGATGGCGGTTTCGACGGCTGTGGTCTTCATAGGTTGGCGCGATTTCCTTCGGGTACAAGTCTTCGCTTCAACCGTGGGGCTGTCAACCCTCGGTTCCGGGTCGGGGAGATGCGCCGCGAATTCCGATGATCTGGAAGGTCGCGCCGGGCGATCTGATGGGGTGGATTTTGGAAGATTTATCGGCGATTCGTTCGTTTTGAGAGGGTTTTGCGTGGTGGTCGACCTGAGATTGGGGTTTAGGCCACACTGCGGTTGCCGGCGCTGATAGACTTAAAGTTCTGCGCTGTGACTTCGCGCAACCAGTTCTCTCAAAGCGGCAAAACCGCGACGAGCAAAAAAGGAAGAACAAGACAAAGTGGACCAGCAGACCAAACAAGCTCTCAAGCATGACCAGTTCGTCGATACGACCCAACATGGCCTGGACTGGGCCAAAGAAAACCGCCGCTCCGTGATCGCTACCAGCGCTATTGTGCTTGCGGCGATTCTGATCGTGGTGGGTGGATTTCTGATCTATAGCAGCCGCGCGAATCAGGCTTCGGTCGCCTTCGGCGCAGCTATGCAGGCTTATCAGACGCCGCTCGCCGCGCCAGGGCAGCAGGTGCCTGCGGGGGTGAAGACTTTCACGTCGCCGACGGAGCGCGCCAGGGCAGCCAATAGTCTATTTATGGGCGTTGCGGACAAGTACGGCATGACTCCGGATGGAAGGGTGGCTCGCTACTTTGGCGGGCTGACGTATATGGAGCAGGGGCAGAACGGCCCGGCGGAGAGCACGCTGAAGCAGGTGGCGAGTGGTTGGAATGGAGATCTTGCGGCGCTCGCGAAGCTGTCGCTGGCGCAGCTTTACCGCCAGACGGGACGGGACTCTCAGGCTGTGGATATTTACAACGAGCTGACTGCTAAGCCGACGACCACCGTGCCTTCGGGGCTGGCGCAACTGCAGCTGGCGGAGTTGTATGAAGCACAGGGGAAGCCGGAGCTGGCGAAGAAGATCTACGCGCAGCTGAAGGATAAAGATGCCAAGGGTGCTGCGGGGTCGCTGGCTGCTCAGAAGCTGAATCCTACGCCAACGGGACCTCCTGGACAGTAGTTCCTGAATGTAATTTGGAAGTAAGTTCGGGATGCCGGGGATTCAGCCCTGCATCCCGAATCTGCGTTGGGGGAGATCAGCCGTGGTCTTCGTCGTGAAAGAAGGGTGTGCGATCGCCTGCTGACTTCATGGCTGTGGCTGCGTCGGTACGCATTCTCGTCAGGATGCTCCACTGATCGTTGAGTTTTGGGGGCGCGACCCAGACCGGGAGCGGAAGGCGCAGATAATCGGACAGGCCGTGGGCGGCAGGCTCGTAGAGCGCGCGAATGGTGTGGAGACGTTTTGCTGCGGCGGGATCGCCACAGAGCCGGAGTTGATTTTCGCCGAGCGCTTCGCAGAGATGGTAGAAGTCTTTGGAGGGGAGGCGGTCGGGGTCGGTGCGGGGCTTGCCGTCTTTTCGTTCGAGGACTTCGAAGACTTCGCCGATGTCGATGAGGGCGTGGCGGGACATGACGAAGGTGAGTTGAGCCTGTCGGGAGTGGTTCCCTTCGATGACTGAGATGAGGAGCGCGCAGGTGTCCAGGATCGAGACAAGGGCGGCGAGCCAGCTTTGGGTGTCGTGCTGGGAGCGGTAGTAGCAAAGAATTGGGTAGGAGATGTGGGACTCGAGGATCTCGGCCGACCAGCGCTCCCACTCCTCCAAGAGGTCGATGAGGGCTTCTTCGCTTCCTTCGAAGGCGTGGCGGCGGAGGAGCTCGGCCGCGTTGGGTGGGGAGCCGGCGCGCGCGTCGAGCAGGGCAACGTTGATCTCTCGGCGGGAGAAGGATTGATAGAGAACGGGAAGATAGCCGATGACGAGGGCGACGAAGCCGAGGCCTACGCCTGACTCGAGGATGATGAAGGCTCGTGCGAGCAGGCTGTGTGGGACGACGTCGCCGAGGCCAAGGGTGAAGAGGGTTGTGCCGCTGACGTAGAGATCTGTGCCGAACTGTGCCCAGGCGCTGTTGGTGTGGATCATCATGGCGTCGCCCAAGGGGGAACCCATGGAGAAGAAGAACATTGCGAAGCCGAAGATGAGAAGAATCGCCCAGAGGAGGAGAAGCAGAAGAAGGGAGAGCGGGCCGTAGATACTGTAGATCTGCCCGCGGAGTTTTTTGTCGGTGATGCGATCGGCCATCAGGACCCAGGGAACCCATGTGGCGATGAAGAAGATGCGGGTGATTCGAAATCGTCCGGTTGGGCGGCGGGGGAGGATGATGGTCTGGAAGGCGTCCAGGGCGACGCCCAGGCAAAAGAGTAGACCAGCGATGAATGCGGCGACGCGCAAAATTGGTATCCTCAATCCAGTCGAGTCAGCGTTCTGTCGTAAACCTTACCAGAGATGTAGTTGCGATTCTCTGCGGATGGAATCGCAGTTCGTTGTTGGCAAGCTTTTTTTGCACAGCCTGGCTCGTGGTGTTGTCTGGAGAGTTGAGTCTAAATCTTCAGAACAAAATCATTGAATTTTGATTCGACAAAAATGCATTTTGAGGCCTAATCTTGACCCATCAAGCATGTGTTGACGCGCACACCCCAAACGATTCGCACGGAGGGCCCCGATGAATCGAGTCCTGGTGGTTGATGATGATCGTCTCGTGGCCGACACGCTGACTCTTATCTTTGAGAAGAGTGGTTTCAAGGCGAAGGCCGCTTACTCCGCCGATCAGGGGCTGGAGTGTTCTCGGGAGTTTGTGCCGAACCTGCTGTTGTGCGACGTATCGATGCCCGGACGAGATGGACTTTCGTTGGCAAATGATGTGACGCGGGAGCTGCCCGCGTGTCGCATTCTCATGATGACTGGTTTTTATTCCAATCTGAAGAACGTGCGTGAGCATGCGTGTAGGTGGTCGAGGCCTGTAGGCATACTTACAAAACCGTGTCAGCCTTCGGAGCTTCTGCGTGAGGCTGCGGTGCTGCTGGCCAGTGCTTAGCGGGTGATGCGGCATGCCTGAGCTGGGCCGTACTCTTCTCATTCTCGGGTTGCTGCTGGCTTTGGCGGGGGGAATCATTCTCGGGTTGAATCGGCTGAATCTGCCTCTTGGACGCCTTCCTGGGGACCTAAGCTGGCGTGGGCGGGGATGGTCGGTTTCGTTTCCAATCGCGACTTCGATTCTGATCAGTGTAGTTCTGAGTGTGATTCTTTGGGTTGTGGGACGGCTGCGCCGGTGAGCGTTCGATAAGCCGGGTCACGATGCTAGACTCAGGCAAGATGTCCGAAAGGGAAGACAATCCGCCGACACTGGCCAGCCTTCGAGCGCGGCGCGGGAAGGTCCGGACCGAAAGACGGTCAACGTCGAAGACCCCGACAATTGCGGCGCCTGACCTGCTGCTTCAAACGGATTTTTTTCTTTCTTTGAGAAAGACACCGCGATCGCGGTTGCTGCTTCTGTTGATTCAGTCCCTCGCAGCGAAGGGTCCAGCGAGATTGTGATAAAGCCCTCGCCTCGAAGTGTTCCGGGCATGAGGGAGCCGGTGACGGAGCGTCGCATCTGGAGCGTTCGCTCTCTGGTGACGAACGTTAGACAACAGATCGAGATGACCTATACCGACCTCTGGGTCGAAGGTGAGATCTCCAACTGCCGGCCGGCACCCTCTGGCCACATCTACTTCACTTTGAAGGATGGCGAGGCTCAGTTGCCGGTTGTGCTCTTTCGCCGCCAGGCGGGTTTGTTACGCTTTCGGCCTGCGGATGGGCTTGCCGTTCTGGTTCGCGGCCGCATCTCGGTGTACGAGAGCCGCGGTCAGCTGCAGCTCATCGCGGAGACGATGGAACCTCGCGGCGCTGGTGCATTGCAGCTTGCGTTCGAGCAGCTTAAGGCGCGACTACTTGCGGAAGGACTCTTCGACGCGTCTCGTAAACGACAGCTGCCGTCGTTCCCCAAGTGCGTTGGCATCGTTACTTCAATCTCCGGGGCAGTGATCCGCGACATCGTTATTGTTGTTCGCCGTCGTCATGCGCGGCTCAATCTGCTGGTGTATCCCGCTACGATGCAAGGTGTGTCCAGTCCGGAGTCTGTTGCTGCAGGGATTCGGTGGTTCAATAACAATTCTTCGTTGGTGGATGTCATCGTGGTTGCCAGAGGCGGCGGATCGATGGAAGATCTCGCCGGCTTCAACGATGAGGCGTTGGCACGTACTATCGCAGCGTCTGCACTCCCTGTCGTTACCGCAATCGGCCATGAGACGGACTCTACGATTGCCGATTTCGTCGCGGATGTTCGCGCGCCGACGCCTTCGGCTGCTGCAGAGATGATTACGTCTGCACAGCATCGCATCGAGGAGCGCGTGGCTGCGTTGAGTGCGAGAGTGCAACGTGCTGGAAGATTCCACTTGATGCACGCGCGACAGCGCTACGCACGACTTTCTGCAGAGTCGGTTTTGAACCGACTTCGAGATGCAGTTAACCGCAGGGACCAACGGCTCGACGAGCTTCGGCTACGTCTTGAGGCGGCAGCGCAAGGGCGGCTTCGCGTCCCGATCCAACGGCTGAATTCGATGAGTGATCGTCTCCGGCGCCAGGATATTTCTATTCGCATTGCCGCAACGGATCATCGTCTGCAGGCTGTGACCGTGCGGTTGCAGCGCGCCGCGGTTCAGACTGTTGCGAGTCGGCATACACGTCTCGAAAGGACTTCGGGGAGGCTCGACGCGCTGTCGCCGCTCGCAGTTTTGTCGCGTGGCTATGCTCTCGTTTATCTGCAAGGCGGCGCCGCAGACGGTACGTTGCTGCGTTCCTCCGCAGATGCCGCGGCCGGACAGACGATACGCGCGCGGCTTGCACAGGGGACGCTGGAGGCCAAAATAACTCAGACTCATATGGAAGACGCAAAGATAATGGAGACCAGGAAGTCATGAAGAAGCTCTTTGGAACCGACGGCATTCGCGCTGTCGCAGGGCAGTCCCCACTCGATGCGACCACGGTATACGCTATCGGACGTGCACTTGCACATATTCTCGGTACGAAGACAGCAACGCCGCGTGTTTTACTCGGAATGGATACTCGCGAATCCAGCGAATGGATTGCCGCAACCTTGACCGCCGGGCTGGACGCGGGCGGAGCTTCTGTTGAAAGCGCTGGTGTGATCACAACGCCGGCGGTTGCGTTTCTGACGCATACTCATGGGTTCGCTACCGGCGTCGTCATCTCGGCCTCGCACAATCCGTGGCAGGACAACGGCATTAAACTCTTTGGACCAGATGGTTATAAGCTTCCGGATGCCGTTGAGCTTGCGATCGAAGAGGAGATCTTCCGTCAACTTGCTGCATCGACGACTGCGCCGCAAAGGACGGTGCCGCCTGCTGTAAATGAGGCCGACCGCGCTGAGTATGTTCGCTTTCTGCTGGCGTCGGTTGCTGAGCTTTCACTGGATGGGAAGCGGATCGTGATCGACTGCGCCAATGGAGCTGCTTCGTCGGTTGCACCACAGCTGTTTTCTGATCTTGGCGGAGAGGTTTTGATTACTCACGCCAGTCCGGATGGGAGAAATATCAATGAGGCCTGCGGGGCATTGCATCCGGAGATCGTTGCCGAACAGGTGAAGAGGTGCAAGGCGTCGATGGGGATTACGTTCGATGGCGACGCCGACCGTGCGCTCTTTGCAGATGAACATGGTCGCGTTGTGAATGGGGATGCCGTACTTCTGCTGGCAGCACGCGATCTACAATGTCGTGGGCTTTTGACGAACTCGACGGTGGTTGCGACGACGATGTCCAACATGGGGCTTGAGGCAGCGCTGAAACGCAGCGGAATCGAGATGCTTCGCGCCGCTGTCGGCGACAAGTACGTTCTTGAGCAGATGATTGCGACCGGTGCAGCGCTGGGCGGCGAACAGTCCGGCCACATTATCTTTAGCGGACGCAGCACGACGGGAGATGGACTGCTGACTGCATTGCTGCTGCTGGATGTCGTACACAGGAGCGGGAAGTCTTTGGCGGAACTTGTGGCAGATCTGAAGGTTTTTCCGCAGGTGATTGTGAACGTCAAGGTGCGCGAGAAGAGACCGCTTGAAGGGATTCCAAATGTGGCTGCTGCCGTTCGCGCTGCCGAGGTGGAACTTGCTGAGTCGGGCCGAGTTGTGATTCGTTATAGTGGCACGGAGGCTTTGGCGCGGGTAATGATCGAGGCCGAATCAGAGCCGCTCATGCGGCATCATGCCGACACGATTGCTGCGGCTATTCGTACTGAGATCGGTGTTTGAAAAAACCGCACCTAACTGATTTGCGGGGGTTGCGTGCGGAAGCCATCTGCACTGATCATCTTCCTAAAAGTGGTAACTTTTATGCGGCCGGTCTTCTCTCCTAGACGATGGAACGGGTCCGATATTTTTCAGGAATAACTATTTGCCTTTCGCCATCTAATGCAGAGAGAGGTTGAACGATGAGGGAGCGGGAAGGAATGCAGGTCGCGGTCAGAAGTATTTTCGTTAATTTTGTGGGAATGTTTTGAGTTTTTTCGGCTTACTCCTTCCACAAGGTACTTGTAACAGGAATGGATAGTAGTCTGGTTTTGCGGAACAAACAGAGATGCGAGGAGCACTTAGATGACTACGAAATTGACGCCGCTTGGCGAGCGTTCGGCATGGAAGGCGCTGGGTGCGCACTATCAGCAGATTCACGACACGACGCTCCGCCAGCTGTTTGCGGATGATCCGGCGCGCGGGGAGCGGTTCAACCTTGAGGCTGCGGGGATCTTTCTCGACTACTCGAAGAATCGGATTACAAACGAGACGCTGAAGCTTCTGATTCAGCTGGCGGAGGAGTCGGGGTTACGAGCGCGGATCGACGCGATGTTCAGTGGAGAGAAGATCAATATCACCGAGAATCGGGCTGTGCTGCATGTTGCTTTGCGCGCGCCGAAGGGCGAGAAGATCGTCGTCGATGGTGAGGACGTTGTGCCGGCTGTTCATGCGGTGTTGGACAAGATGGCCGCCTTCGCGGAACGTGTCCGAAGCGGAGCGTGGAAGGGACACACTGGAAAGCGGATCAAGAATGTCATCAATATTGGGATTGGCGGCTCGGATCTTGGGCCAGTGATGGCGTATGAAGCGCTAAAGCACTATAGCCAGCGCGATATGACCTTCCGCTTTGTGTCGAATGTCGATGGCACGGACTTTGCGGAGGCAGTGCAGGATCTAAATGCAGATGAGACGCTTTTTCTTGTCGCTTCGAAGACGTTTACGACGCTGGAGACGATGACGAATGCGCACTCGGCCCGGGACTGGTCGCTCGCTGGACTGGGTGGGGATGAGAAGGCGGTTGCGAAGCACTTTGTGGCGATCTCGACGAACGCGAAGGAGGTCGCGAAGTTCGGCATTGATACGGCGAACATGTTTGAGTTCTGGGACTGGGTGGGTGGACGCTATTCCATGGATTCGGCGATCGGGCTGTCGACGATGCTGGCGATTGGGCCGGATAACTTTCGCTCGATGCTGGATGGCTTTCATCAAATGGATGAGCACTTCCGTACTGCACCGTTCGCTAGCAATCTGCCGGTTCTGCTAGGGCTGCTGACGGTGTGGTATACAGATTTCTTCGACGCGCAGACGGTTGCTGTTCTGCCGTATGAGCAGTACCTGAAGCGGTTTCCGGCGTACCTGCAGCAGTTGACGATGGAGAGCAACGGCAAGCACGTAACGCTTGATGGAACGCATGTTGCGACCGAGACGGGACCGATCTATTGGGGCGAGCCCGGGACGAATGGACAGCACTCGTTTTATCAGCTGATCCACCAGGGGACACGTTTGATTCCTTGCGATTTTATTGGGTTTTACAAGACGCTTAATCCGCTGGGGCAGCATCATGACATGCTGATGGCGAATGTGTTTGCGCAGGCTGAGGCGCTGGCGTTCGGAAAGACGGCGGAGCAGGTGAAGGCGGAGGGTACGCCTGATTGGCTGGTACCGCATCGGGTGTTCGAGGGCAATCGTCCGTCGAATACGATCCTCGCGGATCACCTGACTCCGGAGGTGTTGGGAAAATTGATTGCACTGTACGAGCATGCGGTGTTCACGCAGGGTACTATCTGGAGCATCGACTCGTTCGATCAATGGGGCGTTGAGCTTGGCAAGGTGCTGGCGCAGAAGATTATCGGAGAGCTGGAGAGTAAGACGGAACCTGAGCTTTCGCACGATACTTCTACTACGAATTTGATTCGGAGATACAGGAAGAACAAATAGCCCGGCGGCTAACGGATGCGAGAAGACTCTGCGCCGTTTTTGATGTTAGTGAATCAGCAACTTTGGAAAGGGAGCGTTCAATGCAACTTGGAATGGTAGGCCTGGGCAGGATGGGTGCCAACATGGTGAAACGGTTGGCGAAGAATGGACATGAATGCATTGTCTTCGACAGGTCGCAACAGGTTGTCTCTGACCTTGCAAAGGAAAAGGGGGTTACGGGAGGGTCTTCTCTTGAGGACTTTGTCAGCAAACTTTCCAAGCCGCGAGCAATCTGGCTGATGATTCCTGCGGGAGTTGTGGATCAGACGATCGCTGAACTGGTGCCTCACCTGGAAAAGGACGATATTTTGATCGACGGTGGAAACTCGTATTACATCGACGATATTCGCCGTTCCAAAGAGCTTGAGCCCAAGGGAATCCGCTATGTCGATGTGGGCACGAGCGGAGGCGTCTGGGGACTGGAGCGCGGGTACTGCATGATGATTGGCGGACCGAAGTCGGTCGTGGAGCATCTGGATCCGATCTTCAAGACGATTGCTCCTGGAGTGGGGGACATTCCCAAGACTCCGGGGCGCGAGAAGGTTGGCGGGACGGCGGAACTGGGATATCTGCACTGTGGGGAGACCGGCGGCGGCCACTTCGTCAAGATGGTACATAACGGGATCGAGTACGGGATGATGGCGGCCTATGCCGAGGGTCTGGGCGTACTGAAGGCGGCCGATATCGGCAAGCACGCGGCTGAGATCGATGCTGAGACGACACCGCTGCGAGATCCGGAGCATTATCTGTACGACTTCAACCTTCCTGATGTCGCCGAGGTCTGGCGCCGCGGAAGCGTGATTGCATCTTGGCTGCTGGATCTGACAGCGTCTGCGTTGGTTGTTGATCCGGAGCTCTCGAAGTTTGGCGGAAGGGTCTCGGATTCGGGGGAAGGACGCTGGACGATCAAGGCTGCGATCGACGAAGGCGTTCCGACTCCTGTGCTGACGACGGCGCTCTATACGCGGTTCAGTTCGCGAGGAGAGGCCGACTTTTCCAATAAGCTGTTGTCTGCGATGCGCTTCGCGTTTGGCGGGCATCTTGAGAAGCCGCACGAAAAATAGTCTTGGAACTTGAAGGAGAAAACTCGTGAGTCAATCTCATTCCGATGCGCTGGTCTTCTTTGGCGCGACCGGCGACCTTGCTTATAAGAAGATATTTCCTGCTCTCCAGTCGATGGTCAAGCGGGGCACGCTCAACGTACCTGTGATTGGTGTGGCGAAGGCCGGCTGGAACCTTGATCAGTTCAAGGCGCGTGCCCAGGATAGTCTTGAAAAACATGGAGGGCTCGATCCCGAAGCGTGGGCGAAGATGAGTTCGCTGCTGCGGTATGTGGATGGAGATTATGTGGACCCGGCGACGTTCGTTGCGGTGCGGAAGGCGCTGGGTTCGTCGGAGAGGCCGTCCCACTATCTGGCGATTCCTCCTTCGCTGTTCGAGGAGGTGGTCGAACAGTTGGTGAAGTCCGGCTCGGCCAAAGGCGCGCGAATGATTGTCGAGAAGCCGTTCGGACATGATCTCGCTTCGGCGCAGGAGCTGAACCGGATTCTGTTGTCGGCCTTTCCCGAGTCGTCGATCTTTCGCATCGATCACTACCTGGCGAAGGGGCCGGTTCATAACATGGTGTCCTTTCGTTTTTCGAATGCGTTCCTGGAGCCAATCTGGAATCGTGATTATGTTGAGACGGTTCAGATCACGATGGCGGAGGACTTTGGGGTTCAGGGCCGGGGAGCTTTTTACGACCAGACTGGCGCGATTCGCGATGTGATTCAAAACCACATCTTTCAGGTGATGTGCAATCTTGCGATGGAGTGTCCGGCGCGAGGCGATGCGGAGTCGATGCGTGATGAGAAGGTGAAGGTGCTCAAGGCCATTCCACCGATCGAGTCGAAAGATCTGGTTCGCGGCCAGTTTCACGGCTATCTGGATGAGAAGGGTGTTGCGCCGAACTCGAAGGTCGAGACGTTTGCTTGTCTGAAGCTTGAGATCAAGTCGTGGCGGTGGGATGGCGTTCCCTTCTACATTCGTGCGGGAAAGAATCTTCCGGTGACTTGCATGGAGGTGATGGCGCGGTTCCGCAAACCACCGACAACCAACATCACGGAGCCGAATACGGCGCAGAACTATATGCGCTTCCGCATAAGCCCCGAGATGACGGTGGCGATGTCGGTTTCTGTTGCCGACGAGCTTGGGGGTGGGCGTGAGGCGGTGGAGTTGATTGCGAGCCGTCATCCGAGTCCGGAGGAGATGGAGGCGTATGAGCGGGTGTTGACGGATGCGATGGCCGGCGACGCTACGCTGTTTGCGCGACAGGATTACGTTGAAGAGGCCTGGCGGATTGTCGATCCAGTTCTGAAGGAAGACACGCCGGTGTATGCTTACGAGCCTCACACGTGGGGTCCGCCAGAGGCAGGGAAGAATATTGTTCCTTGCTGCGGATGGGATACGCCGCGTGCGCAGGAGCCGGACGACTTCAGAATTGTCGGAAGATAGAGGAAGAGCCTCGGCGATGGCCGGGGCTTTTCAGGCTCGTGTGACGGTGATTCCGAGCTTCTCGTAAGGGCGTAAGAGAGTTTTTCCGCAGAGCGTTCTGTGATGATGCCGCTGATCTCCGAAAGGGGGACGACGACGTAGGGAGAGGCTGCGTTGAGCTTTTCGGAGGAGGCGAGGACGATGGTTTCAGCAGCCGCGTGGCTCAATGCTCGCTTCACGGCGGCCTCTTCGTAGTCGCCTGTGGTGAGGCCTGTCTTTGGGTGCACGCCGGTTACTCCCATGAAGTAGATGTCTGCGTGGACCTGAGTGATTGCCTCGATCGCTGCGGCCCCCACGGCGACTACGGAGTGCTTGAAGAAGCGGCCGCCAATGAGAATCACCTCGACATTCAGGTGGTTTACGAGTTCGAGAGCGATGGTCGGACTGTGGGTGATGATGGTCGCTTTGAGGTCGGGAGGGATGTGCCGTGCCACCTGGCTTGCCGTGGTGCCGCCGTCGAGGATTACGACTTGTCCGGGTTGAATCATCTTTGCAGCAGCGCGGCCGATGGCTAGCTTTCCGTCGGGAGTGATTCGCTCCCGTCCGGCAAAATCTGCGACTGCAGGGGAAGCAGGCAGGGCTCCGCCGTGAACGCGCTGAAGAAGTCCCTGCTGGGCCATCTCGCGCAGATCGCGCCGTATGGTGTCTTCTGAGACGCCCATTGCGTGACTTATTTCTTTGGCGATGACCTGGCCGTGCTGTTTGAGGATCGAGAGAATCTGCTGTTTTCGGTGATCGGTCAACATAAATTGGCGGAAGAACTGATTCACGATATTACTTGACTTTGCACGAAATTGCACGATATTGTTTTCGTCATGATTGACTTCCTTGAAACGCCTTCCATGAAAGACCGCGTCCGGATCAAGAAGGTTGAGACGCTATCCGATGACTGGTACGTGTTGAAGAAGACTACGTTCGAACTGCAACGGAGCGATGGAACCTGGCAACAGCAGAGCAGGGAGACCTACGACCGGGGCAATGGTGCAACGATCCTGCTATATAACCTCGAGCGGCGTACGGTTGTGCTTACGAGGCAGTTTCGCTTTCCTGCATTTGTTAATGGCCACACGGGCTTGCTGATTGAGACGGCGGCGGGGCTTCTGGATATGGCCAGCCCTGAGGACCGGATTAAGGCTGAGGTTGAGGAAGAGACGGGGTATCGCGTCGATCATGTTCGGAAGATCTTTGAGGCCTTTATGAGTCCGGGCTCGGTGACCGAAAAGCTTTACTTTTTCTGGCGGAGTATGACTGCGGGAGCAGGGTGGCGGCCGGCGGCGGCAACTTCCATGAGGGCGAAGACATTGAGGTGCTGGAGCTGTCTATTGAAGACGCAATGGTGGCGATCGAGAGGGGCAATATCGCAGATGGCAAGACGATCATGTTGCTGCAGTATGCCTTTATTCATATGTTCAGTGGCGCAGGACGAGCGATTTCAACTGTTTGCTGAGCGCTGTGACATTTTTCGGCTGAGAGGATTACAATTTCGGGCGCGGTGAAGGTAACGATTTCAGGGAGTGGATGCTATGGCTACGATGACAGCGCTGCAGCCGGGGACCTACGGGTTTCCTGTATCGATCAAGAAGCGGTATGACAATTACATCGGCGGGGAGTGGGTGGCGCCGCTGTCGGGGCAATATTTTGAGAACGTGACGCCGGTGACAGGACAGGTGCTGTGCGAGATTGCTCGCTCGAATGCTGCGGATGTCGATCGGGCGCTGGATGCGGCGCATGCGGCGAAGAAGGCGTGGGGGAAGACTTCGACTACTGAGCGCGGGCGGATGCTGGAGAAGATCGCGCAACGCATCGAGGACAATCTTGAGATGCTGGCGACGGTGGAGACGTGGGACAACGGCAAGCCGATTCGCGAGACGATGGCGGCGGATATGCCTCTGGCGGTTGATCACTTCCGTTATTTTGCCGGAGTGATTCGGGCGCAGGAGGGATCGATCTCGGAGATCGATAAAGATACGATTGCGTACCACTATCATGAGCCGCTGGGTGTGATTGGGCTGATCATTCCATGGAACTTTCCGATTTTGATGGCGACGTGGAAGCTTGCGCCGGCGCTGGCGGCAGGGAACTGCGTGGTGCTGAAGCCGGCAGAGCAGACGCCTATGTCGATTCTTGTTTTGATGGAGTTGATTCAGGATATTTTGCCGCCGGGCGTGGTGAATATCGTCAATGGGTTCGGGCTGGAGGCGGGAAAGCCGCTGGCGTCGAGTAAACGGATTAACAAGATTGCGTTTACGGGTGAGACGACTACCGGCCGGTTGATTATGCAGTATGCGTCGCAGAACATTATTCCGGTGACGCTGGAGCTTGGCGGAAAGAGTCCGAATATCTTCTTCAAGGATGTTGCCAGCGCCGACGATGCGTTTTTCGACAAGGCATTGGAAGGCTTTACGATGTTCGCTTTGAATCAGGGCGAGGTATGTACTTGCCCTTCGCGCGCACTGATTCAGGACACGCTCTATGACAACTTCATGGAGCGTGCCCTGAAGCGCGTGGGTGCGATCAAGCAGGGCAATCCGCTGGATAAGACGACGATGATCGGAGCTCAGGCTTCGAGCGAGCAGATGGAGAAGATTCTTTCTTACTTCGACATCGGCAAGCAGGAGGGTGCGGAGGTGCTGGCGGGCGGGAAGCGCGCTGCGCAGACGGGCGATCTGGCGGAGGGGTTCTATGTTGAACCTACGGTCTTCAAGGGCAATAACAAGATGCGCATCTTCCAGGAGGAGATTTTTGGACCGGTGGTTTCGGTGACGACGTTCCACGACGAGGATGAGGCGCTGGCGCTGGCGAACGACACGTTGTATGGGCTGGGCGCGGGCGTTTGGACAAGGGATATGAATCGGGCTTACCACTTTGGGCGGGCGATTGAGGCGGGACGGGTGTGGACGAACTGCTATCACCTGTATCCGGCACATGCGGCGTTTGGAGGGTATAAGCAGTCGGGCGTCGGGCGAGAGAATCACAAGATGATGCTGGAGCATTATCAGCAGACGAAGAATCAACTGGTGAGCTATAGCCCGAATGCGATGGGATTTTTCTAGAGAGAGGCGTCCTCCGGACGGGCCCACTACGCGTGGGGCGGTCACTTCGTGACTTGTAAACCGCTTCGCCGGGCCTCCCGCTGGTCGGCGGTGAGATTTTGATCTCGACCAACGGGAGGATCTGTGATCTTCGGAGTGGCGCGACCGGTACACTTGTCACGAAGTGACCGCCCTCCGCGCAGGAGGCTCGTCCGGCATGACATGGTGGGAGGAGGCACGGTGAACGAGTTGCCGGAACAGGTTGTGACGACGCCCGCTGCTGAGGAGTTGATGAGCAGGTTGTCGAGCAAACATGGGGAGCTGATGTTTCATCAGTCGGGAGGTTGCTGTGACGGCAGCTCCCCCATGTGCTATCCGCGTGGTGAGTTCCTCGTCGGGGATGGGGATGTGCTGTTGGCGACTCTAGGCGAGACCCCGTTTTATATGAGCGGGAGTCAGTTTGAGTATTGGAAGCATACGCAACTGATCCTGGACGTGGTGCCAGGGCGCGGGGGATGTTTTCTCTGGAGAACGGGGAAGGGGTGCGATTTCTGATCAGGTCGAGAGTGTTCTCAGACACAGAGATCAGCTCGCTCCGAGCTGCGGGGCGGATTTAGATGGCATCTAACGGATGATTTATTTTTTAACGGCGAGACACTTTGCCATGATGGCGGAGTGAAGGCGCTCACGTAGTCCGGGAGAGACTTCGTAGATCTCGTTACCCTTATAGACCTCGATGGTCTGGTGGGTGGTGTTGAGCACTACGCGGCAGTGCTGGCAGCCAGCGGTGTGTTCGCTGATCTCTTCGCGGAGCTCGGTGGTGAGCTGATCGTCGAAGTAGTCGGAAAGATGGCTCAATAGGTCCGTGCAGTTCATGCTGGCTGGCCCTCCTGCTTCTGCCGGAAGTATCGGCTGAGGCGTTCGCGCAGTTGAAGACGCGCACGCAACAATCTGGATTTCACCGCGGGGACGCTCAAGCCGAGTGCCTCCGCAGTCTCTTCCGTGGAGAGATTTTCAACGTCGCGAAGAGTGAAGACGGTCCGAAATCCGGGAGGGAGACCCTGAATAGTCTTGCGGAGGATATCGGCGAGCTCAGCCTGGTTGTACTGCTGCTCGGGATTTGGCCGCCACTCGGCGAAGTCGCGAGGGATGGATCCTTCGTCGGTCTGCACGTCTTCGTCCATGGAGACGGTCTTGTTGGTTTTGCGCTTGCGCAGCCGCATGAGGCTCTCATTGACCGCGATGCGGACGAGCCAGGTCGAGAACTTCGAGTTTCCCTGGAATTGGTCCAGCTTCTCGTAGGCCTTGAGGAATGCGTCCTGCGTGATGTCTTCAGCGTCTTCACGGTTTTGCGTTATATGCTGCGCGACCCGAAAGATCTGGCGCTCATACTGACGAACCAGCTGCTCAAATGCTGCAGTGTCCCCTTGTTTCGCGCGCGCTACAAGCGCTACGTCGGGGTGTACCTCTTCCGTGGCTGGAGATTGGATGGCGGCCATGAGTGAAAAGGTGCGGAAACTCGCCCAATGAAGGAGCGCGGAGATTCAGCATCTACAACATAGTAAATGTCTGTGGGGTAGAGAGCAAAGTTACGGACGGAAGGCAGCTTTGCGGAGAGGGATTTTGTTGCCGGTAGAGCGGTTACCGGATAACACGACCCAGGAGGTTCCTGTTCTCCGGTGTTGCCGAACATTGAGGGCGCGGGTTTAGCCGCGGGCGAACTTGCGACGGAGTGCGCTGGCTGCTCCGACGAGACCGGTCCCGAAGAGGATGATGGTGCTCGGCTCGGGGGTCGGGGTCGGGGTGACGTTGGTGACGACAATGTTGTCATCGTTGTAGTCGAGGTCGGAGCCTGTAAGTGGCCTGAGGCTGGTGACTCCGAGGTCTTCCATCCCGACATAGGTGCCTGCGGGAATTCCGCTGATCCCTCCGGAGTATAGGGTGGAGTAGGCATGGTTGTACCCGTCGTCGTTATAGTTGGCCGGTGAGGCGACACCGAAGTAGTCGACCGAGCTGAAGTATTGGCCGGTGGTCACGTCGTCGAGGACGAAGACCAGGGTGTCGCCGGCGGTGACCGCGAGGGAGACGGAGGAGCCAACCGCAGAGCTGTGGTCGTCGAGAGAGGGAGCGGTCTTTGCGCTGGAGGTCTTATCCCAGAGGATGATCCTGTCGTCGTTGCCTGCGTCCGAGGAGTAGAAGTAGGCGGTTACCTTCCCGGAGGTCGTCGCTGTAAACGTATGATCTGGAGCTAGTTGGCCGACGTTTGCGTAGGAGATTGAATCAGCGAGAAGAGGGATAGAACCAAGAGCAAGGATGGAAGCAAAGGTGATCAGTGCTAAACGCATAGAATTCCTTTAGAACGGGTCTGGAGACCTCTTTCTGGAGTTGAAGAAAGCAATCGTGGGCCCGAAGCGGAACATGCATTTTCCTGCATATTTGCATGTCTATTTGTCTATTCGGCGGGAAGCGTTAATTGTTTACTCTCCGTATGGAAAATGATTGGCAAAGTGGTTACTTTAGATGGCTTCGTGGCCGATAAAAGAACGAGGACGGTCAAGTCGAACTCATTTTATGAAGTATCTGTGGTGGTTCGTGTTCGATTGGTGCTGCGGAGCGGGAGTGGCTCAGCTTAGAGTGGAGATGTGGGTTGGAGAAACAAGCGAACGATGTTGACCATCAGGGGTAAGGTTTGGTCGGCGGTGGTTGCCGCCGCTTTGATGGGGATGAGCGCGCCGTTTTGGGCAGGATTTGCGATGGGGCAGGCGCAGACCGCGGAGCCGAAGACGCCGCAGACTAAGACGCCGCAGACTAAGCAGACTAAGAAGCCACCGCCCAAATCCGACACGCCTTCTGGAAGCGCAGGGAAGTCTTCGGGCTCTAAGACGAAGGGCTCGACCGGTAAGGCGAAGGCCGGATCTTCCAGTAAGGCGAAGGGGAAGAAGGGTAGTACGACTCGGAAGGGTCACGTGGCTTCACGGAAGCCGACGGCGCAGACCATCCACCTGACGAGCGCGTTCAAGGCATCGGAGCAGCTTCGTCCAATGGCGCAGCAGTTGGCGGCCACTCGCTCAGTAGCGGCGTACAGCGGAGTGGAAGCGTATGCGCGGCAGCATCCGGGAGAAGGTGCGGCGGCGGCTTATCTGGCGCTTGGACATGCCGAGTTGATGGACCACCGTTATGACGATGCGGTGCGCAGCTATCGGCAGGCGAATGCGAGCGGCACGGCTCTGGATGATTACGCCGACTATCTGGGCGCGCAGGCCGCGGTGCAGGCGGGGCATGGAGCCGATGCGTACGGTTTGCTGGATCGGTTTGAGGAAAGGCATCCGGAGAGCATCTTCGATGCGAGTGCGCCGGTGTTGCTGGCGAATGCTTATCTTCAACAAAATGATCCGCAGGGCGCCCTGAAGGTTCTGGTGCCTCTGGCAGATTCAGCGCAGGCGTCGCATGTGGATTTTCGCTATGCGCTGGCGCGAGCTTACCAGAACTCCGGCGACACGACCCATGCTGCCGCGATTTACAACAGTATTTATGTTGGATTTCCGCTGAGCGTTGAGGCGGCAGAGGCGCGCACGCAGTTGCAGGCGATGAATGCACCTCCCAGCGCGGCGGAACGGAAGATTCATGCGGACCAGTTGTTCAACGCCAAGCGATATGCCGAGGCTGGTGAGGAGTATCACTCCATCGAGCACGATCGCTCGGGTTTGAGCGCGGCGGACCACGATGCTCTGTTGATCTACGCAGCGGCGTGCGATATGAGGTTGAAGAAGATCAGCCGGCGAGAGGTGGAGAAGCTACCGGACACCAAGGACGACAGCGCGGCGCTGAAGCTGTATCTGCTGGCGGAGTTGTCGCGCACGGAGAACGACCAGGTTGCGCATGACGCTTTGATTGCACAGATGGTCAGGGATTTTCCGACGAGCCGATGGCTGGAGGAGGCACTCTATTCAGGCGGAAATATGTACCTGTTGAAGCATGATCCGCAACAGGCGACTTATCACTACGCGCTGCTGGTGAAGCTGTTCCCGAAGAGCGTGTATGGGCCTTCGGCACACTGGCGGGCGGCGTGGATGAATTATCGGCAGCATAACTATGCCGAAGCTGCTCGCTTGATGGAGGAGCAGATCGAGATGTTTGGCGGAGGAATTGAGATTCCGGGGGCTCTTTACTGGCGCGGACGAATCTACGAGGACGAAGAGAAGGACTTTGGGCAGGCGGTGAACTACTATCGCGCGGTGACGGCCTCTTACGTGAACTCCTACTATGCGGGGCTGGCGAGGCAGCGGTTGAACGTACTGAAGACGCAGGCGGCGAGCGTCGCTCCTGCTGCAGCTTTGAGTGCGGTGCATGTGTCTGCCGTTCCCGACCTGACCGGGGAGTTGCCTGAGAATGAGCCACATCTGATCAAGGCGAGGCTGCTGGCGAATGCTGCGCTGAATGAATATATCGGTCCCGAGATCCAGGCGAGTTCGACCTCGAGCGAATGGGGCGCGCTGGCCCAGGCTGAGATCTACTCGTCGTATGGGGAGACGACGCGGGCGATTCAATCGATGAAGCACAGTGGAATCTCTTTTTTCGCTGCCGCTGGACCAGGTTCCGACGATCTATTGGAAGCTTCTGTTTCCGCAGCCCTACTGGGTGGATTTGACCGCGTACTCGCAGAAGAATGGGTTGGATCCTTTCCTGGTGGCGTCGCTGATTCGGCAAGAGTCCGAGTTCAATGCAGGAGTCGTGAGCCATGCGAATGCCTGGGGGCTGATGCAATTGCTGCCTTCGGTAGGAAAGGCTGCAGCGAAGAAGCAGGGGATCAAACACTTCGATGCGAATATGCTGTTGAACCCGGCGACGAACCTGCAATTGGGAACACTGAATCTGCGGGAGGTGATGGACAGGTTCGGCGGACAGGCTGAGTATGCGCTGGCAGCTTACAACGCGGGGGATGTGCCGGTGCGACAGTGGATGGCGATCGGAGACTACAAAGATATCGCCGAGTTTGTCGAGTCGATTCCTTATACCGAGACACGGGAGTATGTGCAGGCGATTCTGCGGAATCGTGAGATCTATCGCGCGCTCTATTCGGTCCGGTAGAAGAGAACCAGCGAGGCGTCCCCCCAGTGCAAAATTGTGCAAAACGCGGGATTGACAGCGGCGGGAAATCCGTTATGCTTTGCACCAGAAGTAGTGCATAGTGCGATAAGGCACAAAGCCATCCAGGAGGTCTCTTCCGCAGCCTGACAAATCGGTATTGGCGCTAGAACGTGAGTCATGAATCGCAGACAACCGTTGGAAGAAGAGGCAAGCATGGTAGCGGAATTGAACCTACTTGACGTGTGGATCCCGGAACAGATGCAGCCGGGTACGTTGTTTCTGCTGGAGCAGGCGGGCGAACTGGGTAAGGCGGATAACCCTTACTGGGCGGTGCTTGCGTGTCCATCGTGCGGGTCGCTGGGGCTGATCACGAAGCAGCAATGCGCGGGGCTGCAGGCTATGATCTGCGGAGGTTCAGATTGTTCGGCGGAGTATTTTCTTGAGGACCAGACGATTCGGTATCGTTTGGCCAATTAGACGCACCGAAGGTCCTCGACGCAATGAGAGTGCTCGCCGTTGCTGCTCAATTGGTTATTTAGATATTGATCGCTTTCGGTTGTTTTCGATCGGAGATGGCCCGAGTCGGATATTCGGCCACCGTTATTCTGACGGACGCTATTCGTGTCGAAGAGCGACAACGGGGTCCATCCGTGAGGCGCGCACTGCGGGGAGGAGTCCAGAGATGACGCCGACAGCGGCGAGGATTGCGAACGAGACGAGCATGATAGTTGGAGAGGCGCGGAGAAGGATGTCGCCCTCGTGGTTGGCGGTCTTGTAGATGTCGGAGTAGAGCGGCATAGGCGGGATGAGGTATGCGACGATGACGGCTACGATCATTCCGATGAAGCCTGCGAGGAAGGTCAGCGTCAGGCTTTCGAGAAGAAACTGCGTGAGGATGTCTTTTCGGCGTGCTCCGAGAGCTTTGAGCAGGCCGATCTCTCGCGTGCGCTCCGTCACAGAGACGAGCATGATGTTCATGACGCCAACTCCTCCGACGCCGAGGGTCATGGCTCCGATGATGCCGAGGAGAAGATCGAGTGCGGTGCTGAACTGCATGATCTCGGCTGAGTCGGCGACTGTGTCCCAACTGGGGACGGCTTTATCGTCTTTGGGGTCGAAGTGGTGCCGTTGCGCGAGAACGGCGCGCACTGCCTGCAGTGCTTTGAGATGGAGTTCAGGCGCGCTGGGCTGAAAGACGATGCTGTCGGGGTCGCGCTGGTTGCGGAGCAGACGCATCATGTCGAAGGGGACGAAGGCGTTTTCATTGTCGGGCCCGTTGTTGGAGGAGTCCTGGATTTTGTTTTTAGAACGCCTATCACTTGGAAGACGTGTCCTTCGATCTCGACCGACTCGCCTACGGGAGGGTAACCGTTGAAGAGCTTTTGCGCGGCGTGCGGACCGAAGATGACGACCTGGCGATGATCGGTAAAGTCAGCGGCTTCGAAGTAGCGGCCCTGATCGACGTTGAGCCTGCGCATTCCGCCGTAAGGGAAGTCGACTGCTTTGCTCTGGATGTTGACCACCTTCGAGCCGTACTTGAAGCTGAAGCCATCGTCGGTCTCTGAGCTGACGGCTTTGAGGAAGGGGATTGCGTCGCGGACGGCTTCGGTGTCGCCGTCGAGGAACTTTACTTTTTACCGGATCGTTCGCCGCCTGCTTGCATACTGGTTTGTCCGCCCCACACCATGATGACGTTGTCGCCAAGGCCCATGAAGCCGTTGAGGACGCCCTCTCCTAGGCTCTTGCCATAGCTGAGCAGAAGGACGACGGTGACCAGGCCCCAGATGATTCCGAGCATGGTGAGGCCGGAGCGGAGACGGTTTCGGAGGAGCGAATCGAGGCTTTGGCGGATGATCTCACTAAGGTTCATCGCTATTCGGTCCTCAGGCATTCCATGGGGCTAAGATTTGCGGCTCGCAGCGCGGGATACATTCCTGCGAAGACTGTGATCGCTGCAAGGGTGGTGAGTGATGCGGCGATGGCCAGGGGAGAGATTACTGGATGTGGAACGAAGTCCGGAAGTGGAACGTAGCGCATGGCTATGCAGACACCGACTCCGATGGCAAGGCCACCGAAACCGCTTACCAGCGTGATGATTGCGGACTCGACGAGAAATTGGCGCTTGATGTCGATGGCCGTGGCGCCGAGCGCTTTGCGGACACCGATTTCACGAGTGCGTTCGGTGACCGCTACCAGCATGATATTCATGACGCCGATACCACCCAGAGCGAGGGTGAGGAGCGCTACTGCTCCGAAGAAGAACGTCATGACGCTGAAGATGCGCTCGGTAAACTTCGAGCCTTCGAGTGTGTCCAAGATCCACAACGCCTCTTTGTCGTTAGGATCGTAGTGATGGCGCTCCGCGATGATTCTTGTGACCTGGGCTAATGCTTTTTCGTGCATCTCTGGCGACACCGGTTCCACGACGATGTTGTTTACATATCCCCGGATGACGCCGGGGCCTTCGGTGGGTGGGAAGTCCCGGGCCATGGCGGAGTATGTTGTGAAGAGTTGTGTGTTGTCCGGGCCGCTACCGTAGCTGCCATTCTGCTTCTTTTTGGCGAGCACACCGATGACTGTGTATTGGTAGCCGCTAACCATCAGCGGTTGTCCGATGACCGGTTTCCCAGGGAAGAGCTGCCGATTTGCTTCGGCTCCGAGCAGAATGACTCGTGCTCCCTCGGCCTCGTCCTGCTCAGTCATGAGGCGTCCTTGCTCGACGGTGAGGGAGCGGAATCGCTGATACTCCGGCCATACTCCGCGCACGGCTCGGTTGGATGCGTTCCACTGGCTGACCTCAGAGACGCTGCGTCGTAGTTCGGGGCTAACGGTCTTTACCAGCGTGGCCTGCTGCTGGATTGCGATGGCGTCATCGACGGTGAGATGGATGTCGCGACCGGCAGCGTATCCTCCCGCCTGGGCACCGGTCTTGCCGGCGAAGATGATGGCGATGTCGGTGCCGATCGTGCGGAGATGTTCCTTTTGGTCCACGTTGAATCCGATGCCGAGACCGACGAGCAGGATAACCGAGGTGATGCCCCAGACGATGCCGAACATGGTCAGAAAGCTGCGGAGCTTGGTGTCCCAGAGCGCAGATAGGGTTTGCATCAGGATTTCGTTGAATGGCATAGCTGGGACCGACCCCGGATAAGATGCGAACCTCGTCCCGAAGATACGCACAAATGCTCGCTGAGGTTCCGTAACCGAGAATCGTTCGGGAATGCGTTAAGATGGTGCATGCGAGACTTCTCTCTCGCGAGCCCGGATGGTGAAATCGGCAGACACAGCGGACTTAAAATCCGCAGACCCTTATCAGGTCGTGGGGTTCAAGTCCCCTCCGGGCACCATAAACTAATGAATGGACAGCGTAAGCGCCACGAGAGCCAGAACTTTTGCTGCTTGCCAATTTCGGCAACGCGACTCTTAGAAATCGAAGTCCCCATCACGTAAGAATGTGGCGCAAATCAGGCAACCTGGAGTTCCTCTCGGTATTGCTGCGTTGGCTTGTAGTGGGAAGAACTCGCCCTGAAAGGTCATGCCTACGCTGGGTTTGTGCATCGTTTGAGTCGAGGTTGAAACGGCCGCGGCCAAGCTCGATGCGCTCGTGGAATACATAACGGCGCAGGTTGACCTGTAATGATTCTGAGTTTCGCACGGAACACTCTGCGATTCCGCCTCGATTTTGCAGGCCCCTTCAATTTATTCCTTGTTCCCTACTTACCACGTTGTTGTTCCACGGCGGGTCTTTGAAAGTCCATTGCCGTAACAATATACGTAGCCACACCCACTCCATCCGTGCTTCGTTTCGCCCCTCCGCCCATCAGGCCGCATAGATGTCTCGAAAACCCAGAAAATGCGGATTTATCTTTCCAATTTCATGGTTGACTGTTTTTGTTCGCGTGTACTATGCTCATTCCGATTTCGTACAAGACTAAATCTATTCCTTGACAGAGAGCTATCCATCAACAATTAGTTCGGGTCAACAAAAAACTTAAGTGAAAGAGGCCGCACCATGCTTTACACAATGTCCAACCTTCAACTCAAGCGGAGACTCGCTTTACTCCTCTTCCTGACCGTCAGCTTGCTCGGCACAGCTACACATCTAGAGGCGCAGACCACTGCCAGTCTCTCGGGCAACGTCGTCGATACGACCGGAGCTGTCATCCCGGGAGCCACGGTCACTCTCACCAACGCGGCAAGCAGAGACCAACGCGACGTGACTTCGAACTCATCCGGCTATTTCACCTTCGCCGGTGTTGTCCCCGGGACTTATAGCGTGCAGATTGCAGCACCCGGCTTTCGCGGGTTCCGGCAGGATAACGTGACGGTTGATCCGGGAGATGTGCGCAACCTCAACAACCTTAGCCTCTCTATCGGGGGCACAACGGACACGGTCACTGTAGAGAGCGCTGCCAACGAGATCGCTCCTCAGGACTCCGGCGAGCGCTCGGCACTCTTGAGCGCGAAAGACATTGAGCGGCTTCCTATCGAGAGCCGCAACCTCTCTGAGTTACTTAAAATTCTTCCTGGAACCACGACCACCGCTAGCGGCACCGGCAACGGTCCAGGCTTCGACTTCAGTGATAACGGATCTTCAGGCTCGGCGGTTGGAGTAGGACTCAACACCAACGGCGCTCCCTATCGTGGAGGCACCGCCTATCTGCTGGATGGCGCGAGCATCATCGATCCTGGCTGTGCCTGCTGGTCCATCGCAACCGTGAATCCGGATATGACACAGGAGGTTAAGGTTCAGACCTCCAACTTCGGCGCTGATGCGGCACAGGGCCCTGTCGTCATCAATGTGATCAGCCGCTCCGGTTCATCAGAGTTCCACGGACAGGGGTATTTCTACGCGCGTAACAGTGTGCTGAACGCTAATACTTGGCAAGACAAACACAGCACAACTCCAACGGCGCGACCGGAAGCCTCTTACTACTATCCGGGCGGAAGCGTGGGGGCCCCATCCTGATTCCTCACACCAACTTCAATCACAGCCGCAAACTGCTTTTCTGGGCTGGGTTCGAAGATTTTCGTCAGACTCTGCCAGCGGCCTCACCCTTAACCTCCTATGTGCCGACTGCGGCCATGCGCGCCGGCAACTTCAGCCTCAGCGACCCGGACAACGCCGCACTCTGTGCAACAAGCACAGGAAACGATTTCTGCCAGTCATTGAACGGCGGATCCGCTCCGGATGGAACGAAGCTGAGCGGCACGCAGATTCCTACGCAGTATCTCGATCCAGGTGCGCTGGCGTTACTGAAGCTCTTCCCTCAGCCCAATACGAATCCCTCGAGCAACGGCAGCGGCTACAACTACTTTCTGCAGACGACCAATGTTCACAATGGATATATCTATCGCGGCCGTGTGGACTACAACCTCAGCGACAAAAACAAGTTGTTTGTGAGCTACCAATATGGCAGCGACTCCGAGACCAGCCTCGCGCATATCTATTACACCCCTTCCAATGCGATCGCCTATCCTGGTGGTCCGCTCGTAAGCGCTGTTCACTCTCACGTGTTGAGCGGCAGCTACATTCATGTGTTTAATTCCGCGGCGACCAACGAAATACGCGTCGCCGTGGGCTGGCTCGACAACCCGTTCTCCGCCAGCAATCTGAAGGCGATGGAGATCTCTGCTCTCGGTTATCCCTACGGCACCGTTTACAACAACGCTTCGCAGCTTGTGCCGTCAATCAACTCGCCGGGAGCCCGTACGCTGCCCGACATCTCTCAGCCGGACCTGTTTGGAAATGGCGGAGTCTACAACACCAACAAGAAGGCCCCGTCTGTTGCCGATGACGTGACGCTCGTGTACAGAACTCATACTTTTAAGATGGGTGGGTATTGGAGTAGGTCAGGTAACAAGCAGGAGACATACGGCTCTCCCAACGGCTCGCTCTCGTTTGCAAGTGGCGCAAAGACCGATCAGGTTACAGGCCTGACCATTGGCACGGTCAATCCGCTGGCAAACTTTCTGATGGGCATCACCAGCGGTTTCACGCAGAATAATAGTAATCCCACCGACGACATGGCCTATACCACCGGAGCCGGCTACTTCCTGGATAACTGGAAGACGACCCGCCACCTGACTCTCAACCTCGGACTTCGCCTCGAACACCTCGGTCGATGGCAGGACAATACCGGTAATGGCCTTGCAGTGTGGGAGCCGAATCGCTACGCTGCGGACGTCGGCGCAGGTAAGGTCTACCCAGGTGTCTATTGGCATGCGGTCGATGGGTCCGTCCCTAACGGAGGATCTCCCGTTCAGACGATCTTCTTCGAGCCTCGCCTCGGACTCGCCTACGACGTCAGAGGTAACGGTGAGACTGTTGTGCGCGGCGGGTGGGCGGCTTATCGCTGGAACGATCAGTACAACGACTATGCTGGTCCGCTTCAGACCTCACTTGGGGTCAAAACGTACAATTCCAGCAATAGCGATGCAATTACTCTCAAGGAGATCGCAGCTCTCGGGTCAAACTCCGCATCGCTCGGTTCTTTGCCTTCGAGCGTATACGCGACAGACCAGGCTGACGATAAGGTGGGCGTGACCTATGCTTACAACCTGACTATCTCGCAGCGCATTCCCCGCAATATGCTGCTTGAGGTCGCTTATGTTGGTAACCAAACCCAGAACATTCTGATGGGTGGACAGAGCAATGGTTCCGGAGTAGGCGGCGCAAACTTCGTCAACCAGAACAAGATTCCTCTCGGAGGACTCTTCAAAGCAGATCCGGTCACTGGAGCTCCTGCTCCGGTCGATCCCGAGAACGTTCCCAACATCGTGGACTACTTTCCGTATTACAAGGGCTACGGAACAAACGCAATCTCGGTGAACACACACTCTGGTTACGCGAACTATAACGGTGCGCAGGTCAGTCTGCTTCGCCAGACGGGCCGTGCAACTTTCAATGTTAACTACACCTACTCGAAGTCGCTCGGCATCGTCGGGAGCACACTCGATGCATTCAACGTCGCCAATAACTACGGCGTCCTGAACATCGATCGTCCACACGTCATTAATACTTCCTACGCGTTCGATCTGGGCTCGCCCATTCATGGTCATCTCTTCGCGGGTGGATTTGTGAACGGTTGGACGCTCTCCGGGACTACTACTTGGCAGTCGGGTGGCAACTTGCAGGCAAACACAAGCCAGAACCTTGGTTTGACGATCGAGAACACCACACTTGGCCACACCGTAGGATCATCCACTTTCTACGGGACACCATTCAACAGCGTGCTTCCCGTCACCATCTGCAATCCCACAGCAGGCCTCAAGAGCAATCAGCACGTCAACCTCGATTGCTTCACCGCGCCGCAGATAGGGCAGGTCGGAGACCGTCAAGCTCCGTATCTCAGTGGACCGTCGTTCTTCGATACGGACCTCGGCATCTACAAGAGTTTTCACATCACCGAACATCAGGCGCTGCAGATTCGCGGATCGGCGTTCAACTTCCTCAACCACCCCTACCCGGTTACAGTACCTCGGATCTGGTGACGTTGAAGCTGCAGACTCCCAATAACAGCTCCTTCGCGTCGCAGGTGTCTAATGTCGACCGAGGTATCACTGACGCGAAGTACACACAACGCACCTTGTTGCTCGCAATCAAATACAACTTCTAACGGAGTGCTCTTTGGTTGCACCACTGGACGACGGGCTCTGTCGCCACCTGCCCTGGCGGCAGGGCTCGTATCATGTTCCGCTTTAGTTCCTCCGCAAATCACACAGAACGATTGGGAGTAGCGCTGTCATGTACTGGTTCAACCGATCCTTCCTTATTGTGTCTGCTCTCGCTGTCGTCTTCTTCTCGCAGCTTTTGTCGGCGCAACAGACCTATCGCTTTCAGGACACCCGCCTCCCTGTCGAAGAGCGCATCACTGACCTGCTCTCGCACATGACGCTTGAGGAGAAGGTGCAAGCGCTCAGCACGAACCCAACCATTCCTCGGCTCGGCGTCGTCGGAACCCAGCACGTCGAAGGGCTGCATGGGCTCGCCCTTGGAGGTCCTGCCGGATGGGAGGGCAAGAACCTGCCCGTCATTCCCACGACACAGTTTCCTCAGTCGCGGGGACTCGGCCAGACGTGGGACCCAGCGCTCATCCAGAAGGCTGCCGCGGCTGAAGGCTATGAAACTCGCTATGCCTATGGCAAATACCATCGCGGCGGTATGGTCGTTCGCGCACCCAACGCCGACCTTAGCCGCGATCCTCGCTGGGGTCGCAGTGAAGAGTCTTACGGCGAAGACCCATTCCTTGTTGGAACGATGGCCACCGCTTTTACTCGTGGCCTGCAGGGCGACGATCCGCACGTCTGGCTCACTTCCTCTCTCCTCAAGCACTTCCTCGCCAACAGCAACGAAGACGGCCGCGACGGCTCCTCCTCGAACTTCGACGAGCGCCTCTTCCGCGAGTACTACTCTGTACCGTTCCGTATGGCCATCCAACTAGGTGGCGCCAACGCCATGATGACGGCCTACAACGGATGGAACGGTGTGCCGATGATCGAGAATCCGGTGCTTCGCTCAACGGTCATCAAGGAGTGGGGCTTCGACGGCATCATTTGCACCGACGGCGGGGCTCTCACCAATCTTGTCACCCATCATCACGCCTTCAAAACCATGTCTGAGGCCGCTGCCGCCGCGATTCACGCGGGTATCAACCAGTTCCTTGATGACTACCGTCAGCCTGTCATGGACGCGCTCAAACAAAACCTCATCACCGAGAAGGAGATCGACGCCAACATCCGCGGCGTCTTTCGCGTCATGCTGCGACTGGGCATGCTGGACCCTGCAGAACAAATTCCCTATGCCAAAATCGGCACAGTCGATCAGGTAAAGGGGGATCCATGGAACTGGCCCGAACGACAGGGTCTCGTACGTCAGGTCACCGATGAGTCCATCGTGCTTTTGAAGAACGAAAACAACATCCTTCCCCTTCGTGCCGACAACGCAAAGAGCATCGCAGTCATCGGCCCACTCGCCGACCGCGTAGCGCTTGGTTGGTACAGCGGTACTCCCCCTTTGTCGTGACGCCGCTCGGTGGAATCCGCGCACGCGCTGGATCTTCCTCCTCCGTCACCTTCTCCAAAGGCGATGATGCAAATGAAGCCGCCGCTCTCGCCGCCAAAGCAGATGTGGCCATCGTAATCGTGGGCAACCACCCAACCTGTGACGCAGGCTGGTTCAAGTGCGTGCTACCGAGCGAGGGCAAAGAAGCGATTGACCGCAAAAGCCTCACGTTGGAGCAGGAAGAGCTCGTCAAGTCCGTCTACTCCGCGAATCCTAAGACCGTCGTTGTCCTGCAAACAAGCTTCCCTTACACAACCAACTGGACCCAGGAGCATATACCAGCGATCGTCCAGATGACTCACAACAGCGAAGAGCAGGGGACCGCCCTCGCCGACGTGCTCTTCGGTGACTACAACCCAGCGGGACGTCTAACCCAGACATGGGTCAGCTCCATCGATCAGCTTCCTCCCATGATGGACTACGATCTTCGCCACGGACGTACTTACCTTTATCTGAAGCAGAAACCTCTGTATGCCTTCGGTTTCGGTCTCAGTTATACGACCTTCGCCTATTCGAATCTGCGAGTCAGCACATCCAGCGTCGCGCCGAACGGCGACTTGACCATCACCGCCGACATACGCAACACAGGCGCGCGAGATGGTGACGAAGTCGTTCAACTCTACGTCGCCTATCCTCACTCCGCCGTCTCGCGTCCCATCGAAGAGCTGAAAGGCTTCGAACGCACACACCTTCTCGCTGGTGAATCCAAAACCGTCACTCTTCGCCTGCCCGCGCAATCGCTCGGCTATTGGGACGAGACACAACACGCCTTTGTTGTTGAACCCGGCCCCATCGAACTTCGAATTGGTGCGAGCTCGGACGATATCAAGCTAAGCAAAACCGTGAACGTCGCCCGTTAGTTACGGACCCACTGGTAGATACTGAACGAAGAAGAGAAAATTATGTACAGGCACCTTCGCCCCGCTATCCACTTCATTCCGCTCTCTTGTCTTTGCGCGCTCATAGCCACTCCGGCTATTCGCGCCCAGCAGCTTTCGCTCTCTCGTGATAGTGCTACCGTGCTCGTCGAGCCTTACGCGCCAAATATCGTTCGTGTCTCCATTAGCCTGCGACGCGAGGATGCGCTCGCTGCACCGGGATATGGCATCGTAGCGACGCCAGTTCTTGCGGGATGGACGACCGGTAGCGATACATCAGGTGACACCTTGCGTTCCAACCGCCTTGTCGTCACGGTCTCACCCCAGGGGCCAAAGTGGGTTCCCACCGGAACCAGCGCCGACATAGCGAAGTTTTTCAACGGCTCTACTACAGGCGTCGGCCTCTCCATCAAAAGCCCCGATAATGCTGACCTCGTTCGCATGCAGGGCTGGCAGATGTCGGTCCCCAACCACAAGGATGGCAACGCCGACATCCTATACGACCGCCGCCCCACTGACGCACCCTTCTTCCAGGTCGGGGCCAGCTTTGCTTCTCCTCCTGATGAACACTACTATGGCCTGGGTCAGAATCAGGAAGGCTACCTCGACCATCGCAACCATGTACTCCGTTGTGCTCATGACTACAACGCACCCTCTGGCCAAACTGTATGTGTACCATTCATAGTTACAAATAAAGGTTATGGCATTCTTTGGGACAATCCATCCGCTACTACCGTTGCCTTTGGATTCAACGATCAGGTGCGTTGGACGTCAGACGTCGGCCAGCGAGTATCTTTTTTCGTCATTGCCGGTACAACCTACGATGAGATCTACGCCGGTTATCGTCTGCTGACGGGCTCAACCCCTATGCTCCCAAAATCGGCATACGGATACATTCAAAGTAAGCAGCGCTACACGAGCCAAGCAGAACTCCTCGGTGTGGCGCACGGATATCGCGAACGCCACTACCCGATCGACGACCTCGTCATCGACTGGTTTCACTACACCATCATGGGTCAGATGGACATGGATCCCGCTAAGTGGCCAGACCCGACGGCGATGAACAAAGAACTGCACGCCATGAACTTCCACACCATGATCAGTATCTGGCCACGCTTTGTCCCCGAGGGCCGTTACTACAACACAGTGCTAAAGAACGGATGGTTCGAGCACCTCGCCGACGGTACACCCACCAACGGACTGCCTTACGACCGCGCAGGATCAGACATCGACACCACCAATCCGGATGCCGCGAAGTGGTACTGGAGCGTCGTCAAAGAGAACTATGTCAGCAAAGGGTTCGACGCCTTCTGGGCCGACGAGACCGAGCCAGATCTTCCTCCTAATGGAAGCTACTTCCACATCGGCCCTGGCACGCAATTCTTCAACACGTACCCTCTCTTCCACACTGCGGCCTTCTACAAAGGCTTTCGCGAAAACCTTCCGACTCGCGCACTCATCCTCGCTCGCGACGCCTATCTCGGCGCGCAGCATAACGGCGCCATTTTCTGGTCCTCCGACATTAGCGGAAATTGGGACACCTTGAAACGTCAGGTTCCAACCGGCATCAACTTTGTGGCATCGGGTACACCCTACTGGAGCACAGACATCGGCGGCTGGCAGTATCTTCCCTCGCACCACACTCCGCTGCACACTCCGCTCATCGACCCTTCTGAGGCACGCGGAAACGTCGGCCACTACGATGACTATCCCGAGCTCTACGTGCGCTGGTTCGAGTACGGAGCCTTTCAGCCAAACTTCCGCAGCCACGGAAGTCGCGCCCAGAATGAGGTGTGGTCCTACGGCAGGCAGGCCGAGCCAATTCTCGTGAAGTATCTCCGCCTTCGCTATCAGCTCATGCCGTACATTTACAGCCTTGGCCACATGACCAACCAGACTGGCGCTCCTTTCATGCGCGGTCTGTTCATGGACTTCGGAAGCGACCCCAAGGTCTCCAACATCGGCGACGAATACATGTTCGGCCCCGCCCTCCTTGTTGCTCCAGTCACAGAACAGGGAAGCACGTCACGCGAGGTTTACCTGCCCGCTGGAACCGACTGGTACAACTTCTGGACGAACGCGAAAGCGCATGGTGGACAGACCATCACTGTCGATGCTCCTATCGACACGATTCCTCTCTTCGTTCGTGCCGGGTCGATCATTCCTCTCGGCAGCGCTGTTGAAAACACCAACGAAGACCAGAAGATCGATCGCATTCGCGTCTATCCTGGCGCCGACGGCGACTTCGACCTCTATCGGGACGATGGCAACACCTACAACTATGAGAAGGGCCAGTTCCAAATCACGCATCTCCACTGGTCCAACGCTACAGGCAAGCTAACCCACAGCGGTCCAGACGCATGGAGTGCGCCCGACGCCTCGATCCTCGAGGTAGAAAACTGATAGATAGATTCGCACCTTCTGAGTCACTCGAACGCGCTCTAGCCAACCGTTCGCAGCAACCCGTCGAGAACCTTCTTCGCTCCAGCCCTCATCTGCAACTCCCTCACAACCGATCCGTAGCGGACTCTGACGACCCCATGGCGCTTTGACTTTAGCCTCAACTCAGTCATCCGCCTAGCCTTCCATGTCACTCCAACGGTTACTCCTCCCATTGCCCGTAGCCCGTCGACCCGCCCCTCGGGCAATGCGGAGGGCAATGCAGGTAGCACGCGAACTTCATTCGGGCGGCTATCGAGCAACATCTCCGCAATCGCTGCGGTAGCGCCAAAGTTGCCATCGATCTGGAACGGCGGATGCGAATCCCACAAATTCGGAAAGCTTCCGGCCGAGCTCTGTTTAATCGGATCGACGGGATTCCAGAGGTTTCGTAGCAAGGCATACGCACGGTCCCCGTCTCCGAGCCGCGCCCACAGCAACATCTTGTAAGCAAGCGACCAACCCGTTGCGGCATCGCCTCTTACCTCCAGCGACTGTCGCGCAGCCCCAGCCAACTTCGGAGTTGTTTCAGGATCGATCTCTCCTCCGGGATACACAGCCCACAGATGCGAAACATGACGGTGATGTGGATCAACCTCACGATATGGTTCAAGCCACTCCATCACGCGGCCGTCGCCGCCAATCTGGATCGGAGCAAGCTGCGCCCGCGTTTGGATCAGCCTCGCTCGCAGGTCTCCGTCCAGGCCAATCTTCGCCTCCGCCTCTGCCGTCGCGTCAAACAGATAACGCAAATTCTCCTCGTCGATCGCAGGTCCCATGCACACGCTGGCCTTCCGTCCATCGGGCATGTAAAAGGTGTTCTCCGGCGAATTGGAGGGCGCGGTGACAAACCATCCATGCTTCGGCTCCTCGACCAGCATCGACAGATAAAACTCCGAAGCGCTCTTCATCACGGGATACATGCGCCGTAAAAACTCCACGTCGCCCGTGTAGAGATAGTGCTCCCATATGTGTTGGCACAGCCACGCCGAACCGATAATAGTCGAACCCCACGAAGCCTCTTCTCCGGGTGATGTGAAGCCCCACGCATTCGTCATCACATGTGCGACCCATCCATCGGCGCCGTAGTAGCTCCGTGCGGTATGTCCGCCGGGCACCTGCAGACCTTCCATCAGAGCAAACAGCGGATCCGTAAGATCTCCTAGCCCCGTCGGCTCCGCAGGCCAATAGTTCATCTGAACATTGACGTTCAGGTGCCAGTCGCCCTTCCACGCAGGATGAATCCCCTCTGCCCAAAGCCCTTGAAGATTTGCCGGCAAGCCACCGGGACGAGACGACGAAATCAACAGGTAGCGCCCGAATTGAAAGTCGAGCGCCGCCAACCCAGGATCGTCCGCTCCCTTATGAGCCGCCGCTAAGCGGTCCGCGGCCGTGCGCCGCTCCAGCCCTGCGTCGCCGCCTCCCATCGCAAGCGATACTCGGCGGAAGTAGCTGCGATAGTCTGCCTGGTGGCGGGCCAGCAACGACGCATAAGGCCGCTGTGCTGCTGCGCGCATGTCCTGCAAAGCGGCGGCCTCGGCGTCATTGCTGCGACGGCCCGCGAAACCCCTATAGTTAGTTGCCGCGGTCACCAGCAACGTAATCTCGTCAGCGCGAGAGATCAAAAGAGAATCGCCATCGACCGGTTTTATCTTGCCACCACGATTGAACGCTCGCACACGGGTGGCATACCGAAGACCAGTTATGTCGTACGCGCCCGAATCTAGCGCGCCGGTCATCACCAAGCCATCGTTACCGTGGGCCTTCGTCTGGAAACGCTCCACTCTGCCGAGACGAACGCGCAACGATAGCGAACGTGATCGGCTCGCGCTCAAGTGCACCACAATCACCTGATCCGGGGCGCTTGTGAACACTTCGCGTGTATAGCGTAATCCATTTGCAACGAAACTCGTCGTTGCCACGGCCCCGTCGAGATCAAGCCATCTGCGATATTCGCTGGCGTTCGCGTCCTTCAACTCGTCAAACGAGAGCAGCAGCTTTCCCAGCTCCTCGTACGAACCATAGCGAGGATCGCCGCTCCCTGCATCAGCCGATGTAAAGCTCTTATTTACCAGCGTCTCGGCGGCCACATTGTCACCTGCAAGCAGAAGCCTTCGAATCTCTGGAAGCTCCCTGGCAGCGTCGGTGCGATCCGAGTCGTGGGGTGAGCCGGACCACATTGAACTCTCATTCAAATCCACTCGCTCCTCGGAGACGCCGCCATACATCGTCGCTCCTAGCCGCCCATTGCCCGTTGGCATGGCCTCTTCGAAGACGCGCGCCGGGGCGGGAAGCGCACCAGCAGGTCCCCGGAAGGCACGAAGCTCTGGGCGGCAAGCATTGAACTAAAGCCTAACAACAACGTGAGCGCGCCACATCGTTCCGCCTTCGCGAAGCCAGACAAAGCGATCCTCCTACTTACTACCGGCCGATTCCTGAAGCACCACAACGCCAAACCGCGGAAGTGAAACGCTTGTTGTGTGCCCACCCTTGAGCACATCGTGCATTGTATGCGGCAGCTTGATGGCGCGCATCTCTGATCCGTAGTTCGTCAGAATGACAACCCGCGTCTTTTCGTTCGACCGTATCGCCACATCCACGTCTGCCGGAATCTCAGGCAATACCGTTGCGACGCCGCTCTCCTTGAGCATCCACTCCGCAGCACGTTTCATCGCAGCTGCATCAAGCCCCGTACCAATGTATGTAATCGTTCCTCGCCCGACTTTCCGTGTCACAGCCGCGGGTTGTCCGTCCAACCAGCCGTTGCTCTTTCCGTAACGCATCAGAACCTGGGTAGCCTGATCCGTTACGCCAAGCTGTTCGGCCCAGGTCGTATCCTGCGCATCCCCCCACACGCCGCTTACCGGCACAGGTTGATCCAGTGCGTAAAACTGCTCAACTTTCGCTCCCAGCAATGCGGCGAATGGACCCGGCTGCCGCTCTGGAAAGAGACTATTGTCTTCGTCCTTCATGGCACTCCGCTGCCCCAGCACGAGATTGCCACCCATACGAACGTAAGTCTCCAAATTCTTTGCAGCCTCCGGTGTCAGTACGTTCAACGCCGGAGCCACGACCAGCTTGTACTGCGTCAGAGGGGCTGTATCCGCAACCACGTCCACCGAACCAGCAAGTTTATGCAGAGGAGTGTAGTAACTCAACAGAGCATCGACAGGATCGAATGCCTTATTGTGCCTCTGCCAATTGACGGCCCATCGACTTGAGTAGTCTTGCAGCACCGCAACCTGCGACCTCACGGTCGTTCCGGCGAGCACTGGAGCGGCCTTCTCAAACTCCGCCCCAATCTGCTTCACCTCGTCGTATAGGGGGACGGGCGTTCCATCGGCTCCAACCAGCGTACCGTGGTACTGCTCCTGTCCGTTCAGCGCGCTCCGCCACTGCCAGTACTGGACTGCCTCCGAGCCGTGTCCAATCGCATTCCACGCCATAGCCCGCACTTCGCCCTTGTCGAGCGCATTGTTGTCCGTCTGCCAGTTCACAAAGCCCGGCTGGGTTTCCATCACCCAGAAATTCTTCCGCAATAATCCTCGGGTCAAATCGTGGGTAGCGCCATTGCGAACTGGATCCAGATGTCCGGTCCCTACGTAGTCGTCCCACGAGGCAAAGTCCAGATCCTGCGCCACGGTGTAGTGATCGTATGCGTCGAACCATCCCATCATGTTCGTCGTGATCATCTGTCGAGGGTCAGCATGCGCACGAATCGCATCCAACTGATTCTTCTGATAACTCCGCCATGTATCGGAGACGAACTCCTTCCAGTTGAGCATCAGGCCTGGGTTGCCCCCATGTTCGGCGATCGGAATCTGGCTCCAGTCCTGGTAGGTCTCACTCCAATAAGCGGTAGTCCACCGCGCATTTAGATTCTCAAGCGTTCCATACTTGGCGCGAAGCCAGCTTTGAAACTGCGCTTGCGTGGTTGCCCCGTAGCTCTCATTGGCATATTCGTTATCAATCTGCCAGCCGATCACGTTGGGGTCATGGCCGAAGGTTTCCGCCATCTTTTCGGCGACTGTCCGGCTCAGCTCACGATACTTTGGATCGCTCCAGTCGAACTGTTGGCGATTTCCATGCCCGTCCTTCCTGCCGTTTTCCATGGTGCGCAGGGTCTCCGGATACTTCTGTGTAAGCCACGCTGGCGGCGCGGCGGATGGTGTGCCCATTACAACCGCGATGTGATGCCGTTCCGCCGCACGCACTGCATGTTGCAACCACTCCAAATGAAATTCGCTCTCGTGAGGCTCGATGGTGCTCCACGCAAACTCACCAACACGCACAAAATTTACATGCGCCTGTTCCATGAGCGTGAGGTCCGCATCCCATCGGCTCTGCGGCCACTGCTCGGGATACCACGCCGCTCCGAGCCCCAATGCGGGGCGTCGTGAATCTGTCGGCAACGGAACCTGCGAAAGAGCAGGGACAGCCGAGATCAACAGAACAAATGCAGATCGTGTAACCCAACGCCGGAAAATCATCGAAACTCCTTCACTGCAGGACCACACCGGTGTTCGCTGTCCGATGCGGCCCTTGCCTCGACTACAGATAACGGTTGATAAGATTTTCTAACTGCTCTTGCCGCCCCGATCGTGGCTGGGGATTGATGTTGCGCTCTTCGCTTCGGGCAGCGATCGCGTCCAGCGACTCCTTGCCCGCAAGCATCGCAGTGTTCTCCGGCAGCTTCCAACCCGCATAGCGCGCTTCCACAATCTCGGCGAGACGTCCTTCTTCATGGATCTTCGCCGCGGTCAGGAACGCACGAGCACACATATCCACACCACCAATATGCGCGTGTAGCAGATCCTCGGGCTCGATCGACTGCCTACGCACCTTTGCATCGAAGTTCATGCCGCCCTGTCCGAGCCCCCAGCCTGGATCACGTGATACATCGCAAGGGTCATCGAGTACCGATCTACCGGAAACTGATCCGTGTCCCAGCCAAGTAACGGGTCGCCGCGGTTGATATCGAGCGAACCGAGAATCCCCAGGTCAGCGGCCGTGGCAATCTCATGCTCGAAGGTGTGTCCCGCCAGCAATGCATGATTAGCCTCAAGATTCACCTTCACCTCGCTCTCAAGGCCAAACCTCTTCAGAAACCCAAATACCGTCGCCGTATCGAAGTCGTATTGATGCACGGTCGGCTCCTTCGGCTTCGGTTCAAGCAGTATCTGGCCGCTGAATCCGATCTTGTGTTTGTACTCCACAACCAAAGCAAGCATGCGGCCCATCTGCTCCAGCTCGCGCTTCAGATTGGTGTTCAATAGCGTCTCGTATCCCTCGCGGCCGCCCCACAAGACGTAGTTCTCTCCGCGCAGCTTTTTCGTCACATCCATGCAATGCTTGATCGTCGTCGCACTGTATGCAAATATCTCTGGGTCCGGATTAGTCGCCGCACCGGACATGAATCGCGGATGAGTGAACAGGTTCGCGGTACCCCACAGCAGCCGAGTCTTTGACGACTCCATCTTCTTCGCCATGTAATCCGACATGCTGTGAAGATTCGCAATAGACTCGCGCAGGGTCGCCCCGTCGGGAGTGATATCGCGATCATGGAACGTATAGAAGGGGAGATCGAGAACACGAAAAAGATCGAATGCAGCGTCAGCCTTATCCTGCGCGGCCTGCATCGCATCGATGCGGTCCATCCACGGACGGCGAATCGTCGGCGCGCCAAATGGGTCGCTACCGTTCATCGCGAGACTGTGCCAATAAGCGACTGCAAAACGCAAATGCTCGCGGAGCGGCTTTCCCAACACTGTTCGGTCCGCATCGTACCAGCGGTAAGCCAGATCGGAAACGCTCTCGGCTCCCTCATATCGGACGGTCGGAAAGTTTCCAAAAATCGATTGACCCATATATCCCCCAAATAAACGTGTGTTTTGCGCTTTGTACTGCACAAAAACTCAATTCACCGAATGCGTCGCAGGCCGGAACCGCACGGTGTAGAACGCTCCAAAGAGAGTCAGAAGAACTCCCCACCAGAGCGTCGGTTGCAGATTCGCCAAAACTGTTGCGGGCGCATGCCCGAAGCGCTCGAAAATACCTTGACCCAATAGAACCATGCCATCAGCCAGCATTAGGATGCCGCAGAAAAACCAGATGGAGAGCTTCGCTCTGCCTGTCCGCCCTTTCAATTCGTGAGAACGATCCTCTGTCATCGCAGTTCCTCGCATTTCGCTTTTAAAAGAACACTATATTCAGGATGAAAAACACAACGATCACGACGACCGCCCAGAATACGGGCTTTTGCCAAAGGTTTTCAGCCCCATCGCTCGGCAGCGGAGTGACGCCGTACACGAGCCCAGCAAGTTGCGCGGTAGGTATCGGCTTTGTCATCAGGCTTACGATCACTGTAACTCCGACACAGATAAGCCAACTCCACAGCGCGCGATAGAGATTCTCCGCCATGGGACGTGCGTCGGAACTCATCGCGATGTAGCGCAGACCGTCGGCGTTTACACGGACCCACACAAACATCCCTATTGAAGCCAGCGTCCCGGCCAGCAGCCCCCAGAATCCTCCGGCCCTCGTCGCCCTCTTCCACAGCATCCCCAAGATCACAGTGCCAAAGAGCGGCGCTATAAAAAAGCTGAATAGAGCCTGCACATAATCCATAATCGACGCTGCGTTCATCACAAGGTACGCTGTTGCAATCGACACCAGCATGCCGATGACCGTTGACCATCGCCCCATCGCTACGTAGTGCCTGTCCGACGCTCTTTTGTTGATGAAGGCGCCGTAGAGGTCATAGGTCCAGACGGTCGAGAACGCGCTGATATTTCCCGCCATGCCGCTCATAAAGCCCGCTATTAACGCCGTGATTCCAAGTCCTAAAAGTCCCGGGCCGCAATAGCGAATTAACATCAACGGCAGCACGTCGTCGTAGCTATGCTGTCCGGTCGCCTTCGCTATACTCCCGGGCACCAAGTGAAACACCATAGAGCCATCCGCATTGTGCAGTCCAAGCGCGATCAGGCCAGGCAGGATCACGATCAACGGAACTGCCATCTTGAACGCCGCACCGATCACAGGCGCCATCTTTGCGGAGCGCAGACTGTTCGCACTCAACACACGCTGCACCACAAGGAAATCCGTCGTCCAGTAGCCGAAGCTGATGACAAACCCCAGGCCAAACACGATACCTGTCCAGTGCACGCCCATCGGATTGTCCCTGAATCCTCCAAGTGTGTTCCACAGGTGCGTATAGTTGGCGTTGCCTACGTTCGCCGCAATCTGCGCCTTCAGGTTGGTCCAGCCATGGGCTTCGATCAACCCCAAAATCGGAATTGTCGCGGCCCCCGCCCATATCAAAACAAACTGGAGCACCTCGTTGATGATGGCTGAGCGTAAGCCCCCAAGCATCACGTACAGCGCTACTGTCCCCGCGCCCACCCAGATCGAGAACGTCAGATTCCAGCCAAGCACTGTCTGCATCACGACAGCCATGGCGTACATATTCACCCCGCTCATAAGGATCGTCATCAAGGCAAACGACACGGCGCTCACTGCTCTTGCGCCCTCGCCAAACCTCAGATGAAGATAACCCGGCACAGAGTGGGTTTTCGAGATGTAGTAGAACGGCATCATTACGATGCCGAGGAACAGCATCGCTGGAATTGCGCCGATCCAGTACCAGTGAGTCGCCAACATCCCATACT
Organism: Tunturiibacter gelidiferens; assembly: GCF_051013345.1. GTDB lineage: Bacteria > Acidobacteriota > Terriglobia > Terriglobales > Acidobacteriaceae > Edaphobacter > Edaphobacter gelidiferens_A. The sequence continues at coordinate 5,851,152 of NZ_CP132939.1, read as the reverse complement.
GATATGCGGCCCCCGCCCATCCCATTAGCTCCAGTGATCCCAGATTTGCTGACACGAAGCTAAGCCCAGCCACCCATGCCGACATCTCTCTTCCAGCAAGGAAGAACTCTTCGCTGGTGTTCGTTGCCCCCTTCACATAAAACCCAATGAAGATGACCAAAGCGAGGTAGAGCAGCAGGATCAGGACGTCGACTGGATTAAGTCGCGTCATCTGGGCGCCGAGTAGAGGAGAGTTGGAAGCGACAGAAAGCATCATGTACTACGGAAGGCCTTCCAAGAAAGTAGATAAAGCGTCAGGGCACATCAAGAGCTACATTTTACTCGCGACCCGAACTATATCCACTACTCCGCAAAGTTGTCAATGAAGATCGCACCGGCTCCAAGATCCATATCAACGCTCTGGCCGCACATAATTAGGTGTTTGTGAGATTTTTACACACCGCTTTCGAGTTCATTTCACTTATCTCTATAAATAGAAGCGGCACGCCGCTATACTGGACGTCGAAGAAATAGTTCCTGCGATTTATTAACTCAGGGATTCTCACGCACATCCCTGCAAAGTCGAGATACGGCAATTTGTGGGACAGCACCTCTCCCACTATGGAGGACTGATGAACTCTCAGATCGTGCGAGCGCACCATGTCTGCTAAAGAAAGAACAGAGCACGTCGACAAAGGCTTCCGGCGGATCGACCTCGCCTATGTAGAGCTCGCATCAAGCGAGATCGCTCGCGACATCAACCGCGACATCGTGTTGGAGATCGTTCGTTCCAAGCAGCCCATCTCGCGTGCCGATCTCTCACGCATCTCTGGCTTGCAGCCAAGCACCGTCTCCAATATCGTCGAGCAGCTCCTCCAGGAGACATGGATTGTTGAGGGCGCCGTCGCCCGCAGACCGCGCGGCCGCCGCCCGACTATGCTCTCTCTTAATGACAACCTCGTGATGTTGGTCGCCGACCTTCGGCCCCGCAGAGCAATACTCGCCATTATCGACCTCAATGGCCGCATGCTTGCCCACGAGGAGATCAGCATCTTCTCTGATCCGGAGCGATCGGTCGCCGGAATGATCGAAACCATGCAGGCCATGCGCGATCGCTTCCCCCACAAAACCTTCGAAGGCGTTGGGATTAGCGTACCGGGCCGCGTTCATCCAAAGACAAATCATCTCATCCACGCCCCGAATCTCAAATGGACGGACTACGACATCAAAGGAGCGATTCAGAAAAAGCTTCGCCTTCAGGTCGAACTCGACAACGACGCGACAGCGTGCCTTCTCTCCGAACTCTGGTTCGGCCGCATGGACAAGACGCGCAACGCAGTTCTCATCAGCCTCTCCGAAGGCCTTGGCACTGCAATCTTTGCCAACGGGCAGATCGTCTCGGGCCTAAACGGCCTCGCGGGTGAGTTCGGTCACATCCCGGTTGATCCTGCCGGCCCTCTCTGCGGCTGCGGCAAGCGCGGTTGCTGGGAGACGTTCGCTTCATCCGACGCAGCCCTGCGCTTCTATTCCGAATTCAATCCAAACGCAAACGTCACCTCCATTCAAAACCTCATGCACCTCGCCGAAGAAGGTGATCTTCTCGCAATCAAGGCGATAAAGAAGCAGGCCCTGCATCTCGGACAAGGCCTCCGCCTCGTCACCGCGGCTCTTTCTCCGGAACTCATCCTCATCACCGGCGCGCTCACCACAGCTTGGTCCACCTATGGTTCCATTGTGCAGGACGAGTTAGTATCAGGCATTCTCGCAGGCTTGCCACCCCGCCTCGAGGTCACAACGGGAGGGGAGATGGCGCGCCTTCGCGGAGCTGCCGCGATCGCACTCCAGCGTCACTCCGGCTATCACAGCTCATCGCGACGCGGCACGAAAGACAAATTGAATGCAAGCAAGCGCTCCGAGGCTAGTAATTAAACCGCAAGCAACGCACATAATCACGAGACTTACATCTATGTATTTAGGTATCGACTGCGGCACTCAAGGGACAAAGGCTCTCCTGATCGATGAACAGGGCATCGCGTACGGTCGAGGACATGCCACGCATCAGGTCATCCAGCGTTCCTCCGGCGCCCGCGAGCAGGAACCTCAATGGTGGATTGACGCGCTCCGCCTCTCAGTGAAGCAAGCGATATCACAGGCTCCTGCCTGTCAAATCGAGGCTCTCGCGGTCTCTGGCCAGCAGCACGGCCTTGTCGTTCTCGACGAGCGTATGCAGGTCATTCGTCCCGCCAAGCTCTGGAACGACACCGAAACAGCACCGCAGAATGCCGAACTCATCGCTCGCTTCGGAGGGCAGCAAGCTTTCTTCGAGCGCTTCGGTATCATCCCCCTCACCGGCTACACCGTATCAAAGCTGCTTTGGTTACAGCAGCAGGAACCAGAAAACTTCGCCAGAATCCGTCACATTCTTCTTCCCCACGAGTACCTGAATTTCTGGCTTACGGGCAATCTCTGCGCGGAGTACGGAGATGCCTCCGGAACCGGATACTTCGATGTCCGCAATCGTACCTGGGCCGCCGAGGTCCTCGCCTCCATCGATCACGGCACCGGTCATCTCCTTCGCGCGCTTTCGCCTCTCGTTCCAGTGCAGCGAATCATTGGCACCGTAAAGCCGGATGTAGCCGCCGATCTCTGCATCTCCAACTCCTGTCTCGTCGCCAGCGGCGGGGGCGACAACATGATGGGAGCCATTGGCACAGGCAATGTTACCGAAGGCGTCGTCACCATGAGCGTTGGTACCTCTGCCACGGTCTACTCCTTTCGCAACGAGCTCGCAGCTAAGCAGAATCCGAGCGTCGCTCCCTTTTGTTCCTCTTCTGACGGCTGGCTTCCGCTCGTATGTACTATGAATGCAACCAACGTCGTCACTCAGATTCTGGACACCCTTGGCCGTACCGTCGCCGATATAGAATTTGCCCTTGCCACCACCAACCCCGGGTCAAACGCATTGACCTTCATTCCCTTTCTGAACGGCGAGCGCACCCCTGATCTGCCCTACGCGCACGGCTCTCTCATCGGAATCTCCGCATCCAACTTCGGGGCTGAAAATTTTATCCGCGCAACAATCGAAGGAGTCAGCTTCGGCATTCTAGACGGTCTCGATCTTATCCTCGAAGGCACCAACGCCAAACGCATTCTGCTCATCGGCGGCGGGTCAAGATCCGCGCAATGGCGTCAGCTCCTCGCCGATGCCAGCGGTACAGCTGTTCATATCCCTCGTGAAGAGGAGGCAGGCTGTCTCGGCGCCTGCATCCAGGCTATCTTCGCCGCTCGCAGCGAAATCGGCTCGCCGGAGACTTTCATCGAAATCTGTGATCGTTGCGTCAAAATAGATGACAAGAGAACGGCCTCACCGAATCCTGCCCTAGCATCGCAATACTCTCAAGCGCGCGCAGCTTACAAGCACCACCGGGCCATTCAATACGGCGTTTAGCCGGGGCTAGGGATTTCGCGCCCAACTATTGTCATGGAAATTCAGGTTCCAAACACATCTGGAATCTCCCCGTCCCTCTGTTAACCGTCAAAGAGCTGTCGAGTCTCTCGGATAGCTCTAAAACACTGTGCGGACTGACGGCTCTCTTTCCCAGATGCGTCCCATTGCAGCTCGGCCAAGGAACGGATCTGGCGCACCATTCTTGCTCGTAACTACTCCTTTGTCGGGCACCACTCCTGCCTTGTCTAGGAGAGGCTGTGCTTCGGAAGTAGCGCCAATCACTTCAGATGGGCGAACGCGTCTTAAACAAAAGCAACGGCCTCGCCAGAGAGCGTTGATGCACCGGCCGCTGATAGAGCCAGGAAAATGCAGTCGAAAAGTACGACGGTCGACCGGCCAGGTGTAAGCCGGCTTCTATGGATTTACTGAGAATCAAAATAATGCTTCCATAAAAAGCCGGGTTCGACCCTAACGCGAGATGTAGGGCAACCTCTGACACTGTCTACACATCCTTGAAAATTGACGGTTTGTCGTAACCAAAAAGGGACAGCGGAATGAAGGAGATAAGGACAGTAAAAGCCGAATGCTTGACGTCGCGAAACGTTCCTAATGGACTAGGGGAGACGTCAGGTACAGATAAGCTGGTGGACGGCGGCGTCCTCGCCAAGGCACAAACGCAAAGAAATCTGCGCACAGAAAGACCGCTTATTAGCCAGGATAGGATGTATTCGTGAATCTGCCCGTCAACCCCTCAGTGCTGCCGATGCTTGCGAAACGAGTCGCACAGATCCCGGAATCCGGCGAATGGGTTTTCGAGCCGAAATGGGATGGTTTTCGTACTCTGGTGTTTCGTGACCATAACGAAATTCTCATCCAGAGTAGAGACTGCAAGTCATTAAATCGCTATTTTCCTGAGCTGGTAGCAACGCTACTGCAGCAGCTGCCCATGAAGTGCGTGTTGGACGGCGAAATTGTAATCGCCGCGCAAGGTCGGCTTGAGTTCGACGCACTTCAACTTCGCATCCATCCAGCCGCATCTCGGATCAAGCTTCTTGCAGAGCAGAAACCTGCCGCGATCGTATTCTTCGATCTTCTCTGTCTCGGCGAGCTAGATCTGCGCGCTGAGCCTTTGGGGAAAGAAAAAGAGACTTTCCGAGTTGCTTCGGGAGGTAAGTCCGCCAATCCACCAGACTCCTCTACGCGAGATCGAGACATCGCACAGGATTGGTTCCGACGTTTCGAGGGTGCGGGCCTGGACGGCGTAATGGCCAAGCCTATCGGTGGCCAATACGAGCCGGGCAAGCGATCCATGCTGAAGATCAAACATGTACGGGATTGCGATTGTGTCGTAGCAGGATTTCGCTGGCACAAGGGCGGGGAGGGTATAGCGGTGGGCTCGCTTCTGCTTGGCCTCTACAATGCCACCTCGGTGCTACATCATGTCGGAGTGTGTGCGAGTTTCACAGTGGCGAAGCGCCGGGAACTGGTTGAGTTTCTCGCGCCCTTTCGTCACAACGCATCAAATGGCCATCCGTGGTGTGACGGGGCTGAGGGAAGTACGCAGCAAATGCCGGGCGGTCCAAGCAGGTGGAATGCCAAGAAAGATCTCTCATGGGTAGCGCTACGACCGGAGCTGGTCGTTGAAGTCGCATACGAACATATGCAGGGAGATCGTTTTCGACATATGGCACAGTTTAGAAGATGGCGCCCGGACAAGCGACCAGAAGATTGTACCTACGTGCAGTTGGAGATCGTTCCGCCAGAGGAATTAGGGGTTGTGTTTGCAACGGGTAGATGAGCTGAAGATAAAATCGGCTATCGGGTTGGGTCATCGTCTGGATCTGGTATCTGCTGGGACGGGCGAAGTGTTTCTGGGACGTTTCTCAAGTTGATCCGGACTCGATACCAGATTGAAGAGTGCCCGCGCATGCGGTCAACTAACACATCGTCTTCCGCAAGGGAAAATGCTACTTCCGGGTACTTCGCCTTCCAGCGCTCAAGCCCATCAAGAGCGGCAGTCTTATCGGGAGAGTTAGCCACGGTAATAAGCGGCATCTTTGTACGTGTAGATTTCGCCACCGCCTTGCGCGCACGTGATGGAGCAACACGGGATGCTTCCCCTCTGCTTTGCGGAAGTGTGGTGGCCATGGGGCGTCCCCCAGCCCTTCCATCTCATCTTTGGCCGCCAACCCAAGGAGACTTTCCAGCGATCCAGCATTGTCGCCTAAATCGACAAACGGGTCTCCGAAATCCGCGAAGCGCATTGCCATCGTGAATACTGTGAAGTCGGCCGGATTACAGGCTGGAACTTCATGCCAATGCAACGGTGCTGAGACACGGGCGTCCGGTGAAGGCCGGACCGAATAGGCAGCGGCGGTGGTGCGGTCCTTGGCGTTTTGATTGTAGTCAAGAAATACGCCATGTCGTTCCTCCTTCCACCATTTGGAGCTTGCTAACGCGGGAATACGTCGCTCGACCGCTCGGGCAAGAGCCAATGCCGCGCGGCGAACCTCGGTGAAGCTCCATCTGGGTTCGATCGGAACGGTGATATGCATGCCGCGAGACCCGCTGGTCTTCGGAAATGACGTCAAATTATGTTCGTCCAGGAGGGCTTTGGTTTCAAGCGCAACACGACGGACGGTAGGGAAGTCGACACCAGGGTTTGGGTCCAGATCAACTCTCAATTGATCCGGATGATCGAGATCGGCGGTGCGGATCGGATGAGGATGCAGTTCGATGCAACCAAGATTGACGATCCAAATCAGTCCACTTTCTGAGTCGACGACAACCTCTTCAGCAGTGCGCCCCGAAGGAAACGAGAGGGTCGCGGTGCGAATAAAAGAAGGAAGTCCGGCTGGTGCGCGCTTTTGATAAAAGGGTTCGGCCTCTGCTCCATTTACGAACCGTTTAAGAACGATGGGACGATCCTTGATACCCGCTAGCGCTCCGGGTGCAACTGCCATGAAGTAACGGATCAGGTCCAACTTTGTAATCTGCACATCGCGAGAAAAGTAAAGCTTGTTCGGATGGGATATACGGACTTCGTGTCCGTCAATTAGCAACATCTCGGCGTCATCTGGCTTCGGCATGGACCGGGAAACCCTCTAAAAAGACAAGTTATAGTTGCACTCACTAGAAGCAAGCGAGATAAATCGTTAAGATCTTCTTCTCCATCAATCTTACCGGTAGTGGCAGTCGTAGGGCGAGACCGAAGAGATGCAGTTCTTGACGTCGATTTCATACAACTTAGAGTTGGATGCAGAGTCGGCGCGCAGAATTCATGCGCAGATAATTTCTTGCTGGCCGCAGCTGATTTATCTTGAGCGTCGGTTGATTTTCCGTGAGCGTCAGTGGACCACTCGTGGGCCTTCTTCGAGTGCTCATGCGCTCCTTAGTGAACTCCAGATTAGTGCTTTCGTGTTCTCGTTGACCAATAGCCAGAGGACCTAGCTTGCAAATTCAACAAATCACAGTCCTTTAAACGAAGAAAAGGGTGATTTTGTGACGAACCAAGTCAAAACATTCGCTTAGAATCTGGTTCGTTGATATATCTTCCAAGCGCTTGTCTCTCCCGCGAATTAGGCGCGATTTTGCCGCGGCGACAGAAATTCCTGCTTTCTGCGCAATATCCTGGATTGACCCGTCGGAGGACATGCGAATTCCGAGAGGGAGGCCTATCAAGGGACGATTAGCTGGGATTGCAACTGGCTTGCGGTCTCGCATTAGATTATTGCGTGGGCGTTCGATAGGACGAGGGCCTGCGGAGGCTACGTTTTGCGCTTGGGTAAAGGTCACGTCACATGACCGGAACGATCCAACCAGCAGTGCTCGAAAAATTTACCCACAAAGACGGGCACTTTCTTGATTCATTTCGAATGGAAACGCGTGAGACGCACGGAGTCTTGAATATCTTCCGCTCTGCCGCGCCGTTCTTGATGACTCGTGATCGAGGTATCTGTCATTCCGGTCGCGCTCCCAGGAGCCGCCGAATGCTGTTTCGGGCGAGAGACAGGTTCAATTGAGAGTTCAGTACGTTCATATGCGCGGAGGTCAGCGCTGCGTGAGCTGCTGCCACTCCAGAGGCGAGTTCAGCGTTAACTTTTGCTCGCTCACTTTGAATGCGAAAACTTTCCTCGCGAGCCTCGAGAGATTGAGTTGCCACGCCAACTAGTTGTTCAAGCTGTTCTGCTTTGTCATAGGCAGACGACAATTCAATGCTCACGTCTGCCTCTACCTGCTTCAATTGCGTCTGCGCCATCGTGAGCTTGATGCGTGCGTCTTGGAGCTTGGCTTCGCGTTCACCGCCATCGAACAGATTGTAAGTGAAGATCGCTCCAAAGGTTCCGAAGTTATGAGCCAGAAAAGGCAGGCCACTTTGATAGCTGTAGCGCGCTACTCCAGTTAGTTCGGGGATGTATTCGTCCCGTGCCGCGGCGACACCAGCATTCGCTTTGTCTACCGTCTGCCTCGCCGACAATATCGCAGGGCTCTTGTTGAGCAGAAGTGCAATTGCCTCGGCACGCGTGGGAAGAACTGAGGCGTCGCCCAGTGAGTCCGGGTCCACGAAAAGCGGAGTGCCAAGCGGCAGGCCGAGTGCGTCGTCGAGTTGCAACGTAAGGTCGTCAAGGTTGAGGTGCGAGACCAAGGCAGCTTGCTGCTTATCGAGCAAATCTGTGCGACTCATGAGTTCAGCTTCGGCCAGGAGCTTCCCTTCATCAACACCCCGCTTTGTTTCTTGCTCAACCACTGTTGCGGCGTCGACGGCGTCCTTTGCGGCCGTGCCGCGTAACTGCTCGACAAGAATGCCGTAATAGAGTTTGTGGACAAGGAGGGCGACGCCGTGTTCCGCGTCATCAGATTGAATGTGCGCCGAGCTCAGATCGGCATCGGCAGCCTTCACGCCCGCCCGGATCTTAAAGATTTGCGTGATGGGTTGGGCCAGTTCGGTCCCACTGGTATAGCTGGTTAGGGCACCCTGACCGATATTGAGTGTCTCTGCTGGCAGGAAGCCCGAAGAGGTTTCCCCAAGGACGCCGGCAGGAATTTTTACTCCCTCAAGTTGCGTAATGTGCAGGACCGCCGACTGGTTCCTGATGGTCGGATATAAGTGCGACTCGGCCAGTCTCTTCTGCGCTTCGCTATCCGTCACCGCCAGATGGGCCAGCTCAATGTGGCGGTTGTGCGCGAGCGCCATCTCGACGGCTTTAGGGAGCGTAAGGTGCACACTGGCCGCACTAGGCGACTCCTTAAAAGAACGAGCGTTAGACTGCTGAGCGAAGAGCAGTAGCGGCGAGACGAGCACGACCGGCCCGACGGAGGCCGCCACCAGTAGTCTCTTGCAAATACGGTATGCTGCTCTTCGCAAAGATGTATTTTCTCTTGCCATTCAACTGTTCCTCTGAAGCAGACTTTCTATGAAGCAGATTTGGCCGAAGAGGCGATAATTTGGCGGAAGCCAATCTTAGGACCTTGCAGACATGCGACGATCAAGAGGCAGACTGTTGCGACGTAGGCAATGAGGGTGAAGGCGTCCATGATCGATAGTTGGCTTGCTGAAGTGCCGGACAGACGTTGCCAAAATAAGGAATGAACCAGAAACGATAAGGGCGACAAAGGTGCCGGAACGCCACCAGTCGAGTCGCTGTCCTTGGTCGATCGCTCCGTAAAGTGAGGCTGCCCCGAGACTGAAGTAGAGGAAGCCACGCCAGCTTCGCGAAGTCTGTCCCGGTTTAGGCTTCGGCATCGGCTGTGGTGGAATGCCAAAGACACTAAGGAGGTAGACAGAGAAGGGACCGATGAACATCAAGCCCATGTTGTAAGTGGTGCCGATCAGCGCTCCGCGCTGATCGGGCGCGCCGACGCTTAGAAGCCTTCCGAAAAAGGTAGCCAGCGAGGCACCCAACAGCACGCCCAGTATCCCAAGAATAGGTCGGATGCGTTGGACAGATTCGGTTTGTGGACCTGTCGTCATGTCTTCCATCAGCGGGTTGGTGCTGGACGAGTTGCTTCTGTTGTTTCCTGCCGATCAGTATGAACCGTGACCTCGGCCGACAGTCCTGGACGGAGGATGTCACCTGAGGGGTTGCCGTCGAAAAGGATCTTCACCGGGATCCGCTGAACGACCTTGGTGAAATTGCCGGTAGCGTTATCGGGTGGCAAGAGTGCTGTTGCCGACCCGCTCGCGGGTGCTATCTCGCTTACATGGCCGTGAAGGATCTGGGAAGGATAGGCGTCTATCTTGATGTCCGCGGTATCACCAACACGAACATGAGCAAGCTGCGTCTCGAGAAAGTTGGCCTGGACCCATGCGCCGTCCTGAACAAAATCAACGACCTGAACGCCCGCTCCCACGAGCTGCCCCGGATGAACCCGTAGTCGACCAACTCGACCGTCAGCGGGCGCAGCGATCTTTGTGTAAGCAAGACTAACTTGCGCAATCGTTAAGCCTGCGGTCTTGGCTGCTATCTGTGCCTGCAGGGCTGCATCTTTTGCGTTGAGAGCAGCTCTCTGTTGGAGGGCCCCAGCGACCGACGCTCGACTGCTCGCTACTGCGGCCTTAGCGCGCATAAGATCGGCGCGGTGGCTTTGCAAGGCAGCGTGAGCACCGTCCCGGGCCTCCTGAACCTGCTCGAACTGCTGTTGAGTCGCAGCCCGGCTCGCCAGCAACGTCTCCTGCCGCTTATATTCGCTGACGGACTGTGTAAGCTGAGCTTGTGCTGCATCGATCCCAGCTTGTGCGGCATCGGCGGCAGCCTCTGCCTGCTCAACGGACGCCTTTGCGGCATCTACGCTCGCGTCAGCGGCCCGCTTTGCATCCTGGTTTGCGCTGAGTTCAGCATGTGCGGCGCTAATAGCGGCTCGCGCCTCATCGACGCTTGCCTGATAATCCGAGTGGTCCAATTCAACGATTGACTGCCCAGCTCTGACCGTCTGATAATCCTGCACGCCCACTCGCTGCACAGTACCGCTGATGCGAGTGCTTAGAGGAATCTGATCACCTGTCACATAGGCGTCGTTTGTCTTTTGAAGGACTGCATTACTCTTCCACGAGTCCCAATGACCTCGAATGGCGAAGATGAGAAAGATGGCTAGGGCCAGCACCGATATCGGAATCGCAATAGACCACTTCGTCACAGCCGGACCTCATCAGGGAATCTCCAAAGCAGGCCACTCGAATGAACAGCTTCCAAGCCAGGAACCGTCAGATCTGACTTTTGTTCGAGAAGACCCATTTCGATTGAAGCAGGCGATACAATCCTTCGAAAGTGAGCGGGAGGTGAGATCACCGTGAGCAAGGCCATGACTTTACCATGCATCGAACCTTCAGGGAAGCCAAAATAGAGGGGTAAGTCCCTAGAGAACTGCGCGGACGATAGACCGATAAGTAGCATCTTCGCGGATTTTATCGAAGCGTGGATCTGCAGCGATCCAGGGCAGTTCTGCCTCTCTTCGCTTGAACGATTCGCTTAGAAACTCTAACGACTTTGCAGGTTCGTTCAGCGCTAAAGCAAGGCAAGCTTTACGGAAAGAGCTCAGAGGCGCCTGTTCTGTCAGCAACCCCGCGCTGGCGGTAAGTGACCGCGCTTGATCCACCTCATTCGAAAGCGCAAAGATCTCCGCGATTGTGGCTAGATAGAGCTGCACGGTTCCTACTTTGCGGCGAACTCCCTGTGCCAGGGCCACTGCATTCTTCGGCTCACCCATCTGTATGTCAGTGAACGCGCGAATCAGTGTGGCTTCGATCGGTAACGGACCATACTGCAACACTTTGGCATAGTATTCCTTCGCTTCTCCATGCCAACGGCTGTAATAAAAGAAGCGAGCTATGGACGACTTCTGCCGCGCAGAGAAGGGGTCCATCCCCTCCGCGATCTGAAAGTGCTTCCAGGATTCATCGAAGCGCGAATGAATCAGTAAGAATTGTGCGAACTGCCGATGCGCTGCGTGCTGGTCTCCGAGCCATAGAGCTTTGCGAAAACTCTCTTCCGCGGTCTTCCACTTCCATTCCTGAGCGAGAATGCACCCCTGCGTTGAATGCGCGTCAATAGCGTCAGGATCGATTGCAATGGCACGCTTGCAAGCCTCACCTGCTCGTAAGACAAATTCTTTTGAAGCGGATGCACCTCTCTGCGCTAAAGCCATATAACACTGAGCAACACCACAATGCAGCCGCCCATATTCCGGGGCTTCCAAGACCAGTTCCTCAAACTTTTTAAGAGAATCTGAAATCGTGACAACGGTACCCTCTTCGAGAAGGGACTCCGCCGCAAGAGCCTTCGAATAGAACTGATAGAGCGTTTGCGTTGGAGTTCCAAGATAACGACGGACGATAGAGGCTCTGGGAGCGATGCGGCTTAGCAGGGCTGCGGAGACTGCATCGTTCAGCTTCAACACAGAGTCTTCATCCGTTGCCGCATCAAACCGTTGCGACCAAAGCAATAAACCCTGGGTGGTTGCAACACGCGCAGAAACACGCAGGCGATTGGATTCGCTGCGAACAGTTCCATTGAGGACAATCTGCGCCTGCAGTTCTCCGTTGCCCTGGTGAGAATCAGAATCCTGCGGGTGCGACCGGGTCGCCGTCTCAGAAACAACTCGAATACCTGGAACCTGAACTAATCTGTGCAGCAAATCATCGGTAATTCCAAACGCACATGCAGAGGCGAGGGGATCGTTAGCATGCGCCTTGAAGGCGGTCAGAGCGACCCGCACTCCATCGCCCTCTACCCAGAGCTCATCCGCTGTTCGTGTTGATACTTGAGGCCCGCCATCCAGGCTCGCCCTCCACCGGATGGCGGGAACATAGCTTCCCGATCGCAAAAAAATCACAATATCGTCGGATTTGCCCTCAGTCTCGTAATACTCCTTCAGTTTGCTTCTGAGTCGCCGCGCCTCCGTTCTTACGATGGTGTCCTGGCCCGGATCGAAGTCCGCCTTTCGCCCGTAGGCCTCGGTTCCAATGGTGTATTCCTTAAGATTGCCTTCGTGACCGTGCAGCGTCTGTTCCACCACAAATCTGAGGAACTGGGACAGGCGATTGGAACGCGCAAAGATCTCACTGGCGAGAACTAGTGATAATGCGTTCCTCGCGGCATCTGTGGGAACTGTATCGGGTCGTCGATGGGCCGGGGTATTTGTCATAGCAAAACGTGTCCGCTGTCTAATCCCATTCTAAGACAGAGATGAACCTGACCTTGATTTGCCCCTCGCGCTCACGGTTAGCTCACTCCCGTCGGAAACTCTAAGAGAATATTGTTTGTTTTTGATCCCAGCGGAGGTGCGCCGATGACCGAGAACTCCATTGGAGATGTTCTGGCACTCATACCTTTCGATATGCAACGGAATATGCGGCATCTGGTGAACGCCGTTGTTGGCGTCCTGACAATTTGCAGCAATGTCGATGACTTCGCGCAACACTCACGACAAAAGATTTATGCTGTTGCGCTCATACCGGCTAGCTTACCGACTCACGAGTGGTGGACCTTGTGGGGATTGCTCTCTACTATGGAGCCGCAGCCGTCGATTCTCGTATACACGCTGAGCAGCGACTTTCCTATGTGGTCGGGTGTGCTTGAGGCAGGAGGATTCGACGTGCTTGTCGCGCCATTCACAGAAGCGAATTTACAAAGAGCAGTCGAGTCGGCCACGAATTATTTCTATCAACGGCTAACGCACTAATTTTGCGTCATCCGATGTAAATGTGGTCGTTAGCTATCGTTGCAGCGCTCTCGTTAGATGCGGAATCTGGAGACGATACACCAATGATCTCGTCGAGAACCGTCAAAGTTATTGCTGAGGAAAGAACTCGCTCAGCTAAACTAGAACTTCTCCTCACGGGAAGCCGTATGCCAGCCGAAATCATTCTCCAGCAAACCCCGGACGCCGCCGCCCTTCTCGGCAAGCGCGAGCAACTTGCCACTGTCCGGACGACGCTCGCCGAACGTGAATCCGAGCTTGCCCAACTACGAGCCCAGCTGAAGACCTTCGAAGGTCGATACCTCCGCCAGGTCGGCATTCTGTACGCCGAACTCGACGACCTTGAAGCGCGCATCGCCGAGCGCGAAGTCGATCTCTACAATTCCGACTCCGCCAGGCGCCGAGCCGAGGAAACCCGCCAGCGCGCGCAGGACACCTATGATGCCGCATTTGGCGATGCCCGCGAAGCCGAAGAGTTCGACCCACCGCCGAGCCTTAAGACACTCTTCCGCGACATTGCCAAGCGCATACACCCCGACTTCGCGCGCGACGGCGCCGAGCAGAAGCACTTCACCCTGTTGATGGCTCGCGCCAATCAGGCGTACAGCCGGGGCGACGCCGAAACCCTGCAGCGCTTGCTTGACGATCACCGCGAAATCAACGCCTCCATCGCGGGCGAAGGCGCTGCTGCCGAGCTTCTCCGCATCACGCGCCAGATCCAGCACGCTGAGCGCGATATTGCCACGCTCGATGCCGAGCGGCACACGCTGCTCGCCGGTGAACTCGCCCAACTGTATCTCGAGGCTGATACATCTGCCCGGGAACACCGCGACCTCCTCACTGAACTGGCTACCAGCCTCCGCGAGCAGATCGCCGATGCTCGGCGCCGCTTCGAGCTTATCGACCGCCAGATCAGCGCTCATGGAAGGTAAAGCGGCGATGGACGATAAACCCAAGGCCGCCCTGCAGCACATCCCCTCCGGGGCCGCGTTGTCGCTCCATTCCACACGCTCCGGCATCATCGCCCGCGGCCGGCGCGACGCCGCCAATGCAGCCTCCAACCCGCACTACCGGCAGGCTGTCGCCGACTACAATGCCCACAACTTTACCGAAGCGGCTGCCGGTTTTCGCCTCGCCGCCGAGCAAGCCCATGCCGACTCGCAGTACCTCCTCAGCACGATGTACGACGCGGGTGAGGGGCTGCCCCAGGACGACGCGCAGGCCGCCTACTGGGAGCGCAAGGCAGCCGAGCAGGGCCACGCTTACGCGCAGGCCAACCTCAGCTTCCGCTTCTATGCGGCCGAGAAGTTCCCTGAAGCTTTCGCATGGTGCGAGCGCGCGGCCCACAGTAACCTCGCCTGGGCCCAATACAATCTCGGCCTTATGTATCGCAAGGGGAAGGGGTACCGCAAAGCGACATCGAAGCTTTCCATTGGTATCGCCTGGCCGCCACCCAGGACTTTCCCGAAGCCCAGCAGAAGCTAGCCGACCTCTATTACACCGGCCGGGGCGTCCCAACTAGCTACACGCAGGCCGCCGCGTGGTATCGCAAGGCCGCCGATCATGGGAACGCAGAAGCCCAGTTTCAGCTTGGCCACCTGTACGCCGTCGGCCAGGGCGTAGAGCACGACTACACTCAGTCCCGCCACCTGATTCGTCAGGCCGCTCTTCAAGGCCACGAACAGGCGCTACGCGAACTCAAGCGCCGCGAATACCGCGACCCATAACTCACGCCTCAACACTCGACGATATTCACCGCCGCCCGCCCACCCGCAGGACTCAGGCGTACCTGATTTGACGCGGCTTCTATGGCGTTCCTATACTTCATCACGCTCGAAATGGCGGTTCAAGGAGGAAGCCCAATGTCAAAGCGTTTGCTGTTGTTCGTTCTCTTGATTGCCGCCGCTACTGGCGGCTCTGCACAAGACACAGGGAAAGGTCATCATCCACCCACTCTCGTTCCGCAGCAGAGCGGCACGACGCAGCTCCTGATTGCCGTGAGTCCGGTGAACTCCCGCGTTGTCTGGGCGGCTGGAGCCGGAGGTACGTATGTGGTTACGACCGATGGTGGTTCAACCTGGAGATCAGGAGTCGTGCCGGGAGCCGAGAGTCTGCAATTCCGTGATGTGCAAGGCGTAAGCGATCGGGTCGCTTATCTCATGTCGATCGGGAACAACACCGGCGATTTTCGCATCTACAAGACGGAAGACGCTGGCGCCCACTGGACTGTTCAGTTTACGAATAAGACGGCAAATGCTTTCTATGACTGCTTTGCGTTCTGGGGGCCGGATCGCGGCATCGCGCACAGCGATTCAGTCAACGGCGTATTTCCCGACATTCGCACCAACGATGGCACGACCTGGCACTCGATCGCCCGCAGTATGCCACCTGCCTTGCCCGGCGAAGCGTCGTTCTCTTCCAGCGGGACCTGCATCACTACGGAAGGATGGCAAAACGCCTGGATTGCTACAGGCGGCTCAAGCATAGCTCGGATCCTGGCGACTCGGGATGGCGGCTACACCTGGAATGCGTATGACACTCCGCTGGTGAGCAACGCCAGTGCGGGCGGTTTCTCGGTGGCGTTCCGCGATCCCTGGCATGGCATTGTTGGGGGCGGCGACTTGACCTCGAATAGCTCTGCCCAGGCTGCAACTTCGGATAATGGTGGCCAACGATGGACGCTTACCACCAAGCCCCCGATTGCAGGATCGATCTTCTGTCTCGCCTATGTGCGTGGCGTTGAACACCGCGATGATTGGCGCCATCGCGACGACTTTAGTCATGAACACGACCGGAGTGTGGTGATCACAACTGAGACTGAGCCGCACTTTACTTCAGGCGCAGCCGCCTGGAGTCCGGATGAAGGACAAACCTGGTTCGAACTGCCAAAAGTGAGCGGTTATTGGGCGGTCGCTTTTGCGAACCCAGAATCCGGGTGGTTCGTCGGCAACAACGGCCGGATTTTGAAGATTAGCTTCTAGTCCCCTGGTTCTTTCACTCGAGACAATAATGCGTTGCTTTCTCCACTGTAGGGTGTCCATTCTGCTTGGCTGAAGTTCCATCGTAGTTCGACTCGAAATCCAAGACGCCCTACACGCCAGCCGTTGGGGATGCAGTCGCCGAACGTGTAGTTCTTCACCCTTTTTTCAGCGAAGCCCGCTCGAGCATCATCGATAGTGCCGCCATTCCCGTGCCGGTGCGCTCCGGCCGGGTGATCGCCGCATTAGCTTTGTGAAAACGTCTAGCTGAGACCTCGTTCCACCATAACCACCAGCCGCTCGCCCAGCGCCCGCACCATCTTCTGTGGCATCTTGTGCAGCGGTCCTTCCAGCGCCAGAAGTGCCAACCCGTGAACTGTCGACCACGCAAGATACTCCGCATCTTTGCGATCTTTCTTGCTGACCAAACCACTCTCCTGCATGCGATCCAGAGCTAGCGAAAGCAGTTGAAACGGATTCAGCCCCAGGGACGCCATATTCGCCGGGTTCGGGGAATTAACCGCTGGTGGAACCGAGAAGGCCGTGCGAAACATGCCTGGCTCGCTGAGTGCAAATCCCAAATACCCCATGCCCACCGCACGCAGACTCTCTCGTGCAAACGCTTGCGGATCGCGTCCTGGACGAGGCTTTTTCATCTCATATTCGATCGCAGCGGCTAGCCGCGACAGACATGCTGACCGTACCGCATCCAGCAGTTCAGCCTGGCTGGCAAAGTGCCTGTATGCCGCATTTGGAGAAACGCCTGCCCGTCGTGTGGCTACACGCAGGATGACTGCATCGGGCCCTCCAGCTCGCGCCATTTCTAGCCCAGCCGTTACGAGCGCGTTGCGCAGATCGCCATGCCGAAAGGTTTTACGTTTCTCAATGGGGACGTTCTTTTTCATTGTCTCTTCAAGAGAGTGTAACGCGGAAAAGTTGATTGTGGACAGCATCCACATTTCGGTGATAGTGTATGTGGACAGTGTTTACTTTGTAGCGATACGTCGCGAAATGGAAGGTACAAAATGGCAGACGGATTCATCTGGTACGAACTTGTAACCAACGACATTGACAAGGCAGTCAACTTCTATAAGAAGGTAGTCGGGTGGGACGTCAGGGACGCCGGCATGCCCGGTTTTACCTACATGCTCTTCGGCAAAGACAGCAAAGACGTCGGCGGCATGATGACCTGGGCTGGCGCAGGCGCGCCAGAGCTCTCTCCTGAGTGGTTGGGCCACATCCACACCGCAAAGCTTGATGAAGAGCTAAAGGCTTTGACAGCCGATGGCGGAACCATTGTGAAGCCCGCTCAGGACATCCCTGGCGTCGGCCGTTTCTCCATCGTGCTGGACCCGCAAAAGGTAAAATACCTGCTCTTCGAACCTGGCAAGAAAGATGCTCAGCCACGTCTGGATCAAATGGCGGTGGCCAACGTGGGCTGGCACGAACTGCTCACCGACGACCCAGCAAAAGCCTTCGATTACTACTCCGGTCATTACGGCTGGCAGAAGGACTACGCGCACGACATGGGAGCCATGGGCACCTACCAGACCTTCCGCACCGACAAGCCCATCTACACCGGCGGAATAATGAATCGCAAAGGCCCCGGCATTCCTGAAGGTATTCCGCCGCACTGGAAGTTTTACTTCACCGTTGGTGACATCGAGGCCGCGCAAAAACGTGTGATCGACGCCGGCGGTAAAGTACTTCTGCCTCCCATGGACGTACCCGGAGGCTCACGCATCCTGCAGGCCACTGACGACCAGGGCGGCCACTTTGCTTTGATGCAGGGACCAAAATCGTAACAGCGGTTGACTTCATGCTCGGTAAATCTGGTAATCGTTTGCAGGAGGTTGGCCGTTGAAACTTTGTATCGAAGTTTCGACGGCCGGTAACCGCATAGGCATTGAGTGCTAACCATGGCCACGACCGAAATCAAACCCGTAGACGATTACATCGCTGCTCAATCCGACCCTACGGCTCACCGTCTGCAAACAAACATCGGGGAGTCTATCCCTGATGAAGCGATTGTTAGCCACAGCATACCGGGTTGGTAATGCGACGACGGCTTGTGTACACCGATGACTGAATTGGCGATTGAACGGATCCTCGAAAGCGCATTACACGGCTGATGCGCGTCGGACAGAAGTTCTGCTACGGCGCCAGTAACTAACCCAGGCGCGATCAGGGACAAATATATTGCGTAGCAGTGGGATGAAGTCTGATATAGATGCTTCCGATAACTATGCTCACCAGAGCCTCGAGAAAGGAGATGACAATTGGGTTGAAGTGCCAGCACCCTATAGCGCTGGCAATATGAACCACCATAATTGGGTCGCGGTACTCGGCTAGGTGGCTACGGCGAGTTCTTCTTCGAGACGCTGCTTTTCGAAGAGGCTGGTGTAGTAACCGTTGCGCGCGATGAGTTCTTCGTGGGTTCCTAGCTCCGCGATGCGGCCGGCTACGAGAACGGCGATTTGGTCGGCGTTGCGGGCTGTCGAGATTCGATGGGAGATGAAGACGGTGGTGCGGTTGCCCATGCCTTGACGCAGGCCGTTGAGAATGCGCTCTTCGGTGTAGGTGTCGACGCTGGCCAAAGCGTCGTCGAGGATGAGAATGCGGGGTTCGCGGATGACAGCGCGAGCGATAGCGGTGCGTTGCTTCTGACCGCCGGAGAGGGTGATTCCGCGCTCTCCTACCATGGTCTCGAAGCCTTTGGGGAACTCGAGAATTTCGTTGCCGATGTGGGCGATGCTGGCGGCGTCCTGGACCTGCTCCTCGGAGGCGTCGGGTTTGCCGAAGGCGATGTTCTGACGGATGGTGTCGGAGAAGAGGAAGGTTTCTTGCGGGACGAAGCCGATTTGGCGGCGGATGTCGGCGAGTGGGTACGAGCGGATGGGTTCGCCGTCTACGAGGACCATGCCGGGAGCTGCGTCATGCAGGCGTGGGATAAGGCCGACGAGGGTTGATTTTCCGGAGCCGGTGGGACCGACGATGGCTAGCGAGGAGCCGGCCGGGATGCGGAGGTTGATGTTCTTCAGGACCGCTGGGGCGTTCGGATAGGCGAAGGTGAGATCGCGGAACTCGATTTCGCCGGCGATCTCTTCGGCGCTTTCGAAGCGATGTACTTGCTGTGGGGTGACGTCTTGATCGGTGATGGCGGGTTTCTGCTTGAGGAGCTCGTCGATGCGGACCACCGAGGCAGTGCCGCGCTGGAAGAGATTGACGACCCAGCCTACTGCGATCATGGGCCAGGTAAGCTGCACCATGTACACGTTGAAGGAGGTGAACTGGCCGACGGAGATGTGATGCGAGACGACCTCGTGGCCGCCTACCAGCAACGTGATCATCAGCGAGAGGCCGAGGACGAACTCGAGGGTGGGCCAGAGCATGGCCATGAGGCGGACGAGATGCAGGCTGCGCTTGATGTACTCAAGGTTGGCCGTCTCGAAAGAGTCGATCTCGGCATCTTCTTGGGCAAAGGCTCGGATGAGACGGGCACCGGAGAAGTTCTCCTGGGCTTTGGCGGAGATGTCGGAGAACATGGCCTGGATGCGCTCGAAGCGGCGGTGAATGCGGTTGCCGAAGTATTGGACCAGCACCGAGGCCATGGGGAGGGGGACGAAGGCGAAGAAGGTCAGCCGGGGGCTGATGCGGTACATGAAGGGCAGCGCGGCTGCGGTGAAGACGATGGTGTTGGCGCTGTACATGATTGCCGGACCGAGGAGTTGGCGGACGGCGTTGAGGTCGTTGGTGGTGCGCGCCATGATGTCGCCGGTGCGGGTGGTGTGGTAAAAGCTGGGGGCCTGGCGCTCGAGGTTGCTGAAGAGATCGTTGCGCAGGTCGAACTCGATCTCGCGCGAGGCTCCGATGATGACCTGGCGGGTGATGTATAGGAAGATTGCGGACAGGATTGCGATGAGAAGAAGGCGAAGGGTGTGATGGATGACCTTGGCTTCGGTGATGCCGTGCTGCATATCGTCGATGGCGTGGCCAATGACGATGGGGATGAGCACCTTGATGGTGTTATAGAGGATGACTGCGACCCCACCCCAGGCAAGATTCTTCCAGTATCGCCGGAGGTAGGGTGCTAGCGGTTTAAGTCGTTCCAACATATTGATTTGGGTGTCCTCTGGATGAGATGAGACTAGAGGGTTTCCGGATGCGGCGGAGTATTGGGTGGAGTGGTTGGTGTCGTGGAGTTTGCGGGTGGCGTATCGGTTGCCGGCTTCGTTGGAGGAGTGGCTGGGGCTTCTGCAGGCGGAGTGGCGGATGGCTGTGTGGGTGTCTCAGATGGCTTTGGCGTTGCGTTCGGGGGAACGGGAGCCTGCTTTGGCTGCGGTGGAGTGTCGGACATCGAGACCAGTTCGACGTCAAAGATGAGGTCCGCTTTAGCGGGGATGACGGGAGGGCGGCCGGATTCGCCGTAGGCCAGTTGGTAGGGGACGAAGAGACGGCGCTTCCCACCGACGTGCATGCCCTGAAAACCTGTGTCCCAGCCCATGATGACGCGGTGCGCGCCGTAAGGGAAGGTTATCGGCTCGCCTCCTGGGTGATCGAAGGAGGAGTCGAACTTGGTGCCGTTGGTGAGCCATCCGGTGTAGTGGACGGTGTAGTACTTGCGCTCTTCAGCGGGTCCGCCGGTGCCGATTTTGGTGTCGATATACCTGAGCGTGTAGAGAGGCCTGGGGAGGCCGACCACTTTGGGGATGTTCGGGGGCGTGGTTGCGGTCTTTGCGGCGGTGGTGGCGTGGTGCGGAGTGGTGGTTGTTGCCTTAGGAGTGGTTTGGGCGGTGGCGGCGGTAGTTAGTGCGGCCAGGAGAGCGATCGAGGGGAGCTTTGCAATCATTGTGGTTCCAGTTTAGGACGTTTGGACGTGTCGGAGGTGAACTGAGGGATTTTAGTGCTGTCGCTCAACCTATTTAATTATTTAGTTGAATAGTTTTTGTGTTCGGATATATTCAACCATATGGTTGAATTTGCAGTTGCATCTTTGGATTCCGTGTTTCATGCTCTGTCGGACGCTACGCGTCGCGCCATTCTGCGGGACGTTAGCCGGGAGGCCAAGACAGTAGGGGAGATTGCGGGGCCATACAGCATGTCCCTGGCGGCCGTTTCGAAGCATCTGCAGGTGCTGGAACGGGCGGAGCTGGTTAGGCGGGAGAAGAAGGGCAACTACCGGATAGTGCGGTTGAACGCGGACACTTTGCGGGCGGCACAGGAGTGGCTTGCCTACTACGAGACCTTCTGGACGGGCCAGTTGGATGCCCTTCAGAATTACCTGGAGACGGCGGAGACGCCGGGAGAGGATGTGCGGAATGGCAACTGGAATGGCGACTCTGGAGATAGATCGGAAGAAGGTTGATGTGAGTGAGTTGGGCACTCCGATGCTGGAGCTTACGCGAGTAATTCGGGCGAGCCGGGCACGGGTTTATGAGGCGTGGACGCGGCCGGAGATGCTGAAGCATTGGCATGCGCCCGGAGATATGAATTTTGTGAGTGCCGTGCTGGATGTGCGCGAGGGTGGCACCTATGAGGTTCGGTCGCGGGGCATGATGTGCAACTCGGAAGGGATGAGTGAGGAGGACAGAAATCGACAGGTTACTGTACGCGGAGAGTATCGGAGAGTGATTCCGAATGAACTGCTGCAGTTCACGTGGTCCGGTAGCTGGGCTCCGATGGAGATTTCGATGGTAACGGTGTCGCTGAGAGATATCGAGGGCGGGACCGAGATTACGCTGCGGCATGAACAGTTCGCGACGGAGAGCTCGCGGGATGGCCATGTGCTGGGATGGGATAGCTTGTTTGGGAAGCTGGCCACGGCGCTGGAGGGCTGATGGGAGAACGGCGCGTGGCGGACGGGGTGGGTCCGCTGCCGCCGGCTGCTTGCGAAGGATTGCTGACGGCGCGGAGCTGGAGGCGAATTTTGTTCGAACGACGGCTAGGTCGGTGTGCGGAGGAGAAGATAGGCGCCGGTGATGCCGAAGAGGAGATCGGGCGTCCAGGCGGCGAGGACCGCGGGGAGGGTGTTGACGTTGCCGAGGGATTCGAAGATGAGGGCGATGACCCAGTAGGTGATGGCGAGGCCGATGGCCGTGGCGATGCCGGTGAGGGATCCTTTTTTCCCATGGACAAAGCGAAGGGGATGGCGAGGATGGCCATAACCAGAGTGATGAGGGGGTATGCGATCTTTTTGTTGAGCTGGACGCTGAGTCGCTTGGTGTCGAAGCCGGACTGCTTGAGGTCGGTAATGTAGTGGGAGAGTTCGGTGTAGCTCATCTCCTGCGAGGGGATGTACTCCTTCTTGAAGTAGACGGGCTGTTCGCGGATCTCGGGGAAGGTGGCTACGGTGAAGGGTTGGTAGCTGGCGATGGTTTCGCCGGAGAAGGTGCGCTGCCAGCCGTTGTCGAAGACCCAGTTGTTGACTTTGGGGTCCCATTGGGCGGTGGCGGCGAAGATGCGGCGTTGCAGGGTGAAGGAAGCGGGGTCGAACTCGAAGACGGTGAGGTTGGCGAAGGTGTCTTTTTCCGCGTTGAAGTACTGGTAGTAGAAGATGCGGGAGGGTTCGCCGGCGTTGTTGGTCTGGCCGGAGATCCACTGGCGGTCGGGGCGCGAGAAGGTCTGGGTGGGCTTGTCTTTGATGATGGAGAGGAGAGCCTCCTGGCGGCGGTTGGCGGCGGGGAGGTAGAGCTCGTCGAAGAAGAAGAGGCCAGCGGAGATGAATATGGTGACGACCAGGACCGGCGTGATGATGCGGTAGAGGCTGATGCCGCTGGACTTCATCGCGGTGAGCTCTGAGGTGCGGCTGAGCGAGCCGAAGGTGACGAGAACCGCGACGAGAGCGCAGAGGGGCGTGATGTTGTAAAGGATGTAGGGGATGAGGGTGACGAGATATTCGCCTACTGTGATGAGGGGCGTACGGTTTTTGAAGATGGGGCCGATGAGCTCGAAGAAGGTGAAGATGAGGAAGAGGGTGGAGAAGGAGCTGAGTACGATGGCGAAGTTGGTGGCGTACTCGCGCATGACGTAGTCGTCGAGCAGGAGAGGGAACTGAATGCGGATGATGCTGCGGAAGCGGCGGAGCAGCGTGGCGACGTCGTGGTTGGAGCGGATGTTGGCGTTTTCGTGGCCGTTGCTGGTGAGGCGGGTGATGAGCTTGCTGAGCCAGACGCCGATGGTGGAGACGAGGCTGAGCGCGATGCCTCCGCGGGACATTTGATAGAGGAGGGTGGCTCCGGCGGCGGCGAAGAGAAGGTTGGCGCCCCAGACGCCGAGGAATGGCGAAAGCCTGCCTGATTGCGCGAAGGCGACTCCGACCGAAGAGAGGAAGTAATAGATGAAGACGAGCAGGATTGTGAGGACGAAGCCGGTGGACTTGCCCCCGCGTTTGGAGGAGATTCCTAGCGGAACGCCGACAAGCATGAGGACCAGACAGGCGAAGGGGTAGGAGAAGCGCTTGTTGAACTCGATGCGGTAGACGGAGGATTCGCGGCCGCTGGAGGCCTTGATGGCGTTGGCGCGGCGCCAGAGTTCGGGTAGCGAGAGCGCCTGTATGGGCGTGTTGACGCGGCCGAGATGAGCCTCTTCGGGAGCTTCGGTCTCGATGGGGACGTCGGTGCTGGTGAAGGTGGAGATGTTGTATTGGTTGGGATCGCTGGAGGAGGTGTCGTGCTGGCCGCCATTGAGCAGATGGAGGCGGATAATTTGGGCGTCCTGCGTGTTGGGCGCGCCGTTGACGACGACGGCCTGGTCGGCGGTGGTGATGTGGGGATCGGCTGGTTCGGTGAGGTCGGCGAGGAAGACGTGATGCCAGAGAGCGGCTCCGGCTGCGGGGCTGACGTCTTGAACGTAGAGGACGCGGTCCTTGAACTCTTCGTAGAAGACGCGGGGCTGAACCTCGAAGGAGGCCTGTGAGGACTTCAAAGACTCTCCGAGGGCGATTAGGCCGGATGCGGCGCGCGGGGCGAGATAGAGCGAGTTGAAGAGGCCCAGCGCGAGGGCGACGGCGGAGACGATGGAGACGATGCGGACGAAGTCGATGGCTCCCATGCCGCTGGCGCGCATCGCGGTGATTTCGCTGTCGGCAGCGAGCCGGGACAAACCCAGAAGGATGCCGACCAGAACGGCCATCGGGATGGTGACGGTGAGAGCGGGTGGAAGGGTGAAGGCGATGATGCGGGCGACGTCGCCCATCGTGGCGGAGTCGCGTACGACGAAGTCAAGGATGCGCCCGAGGTCGCGCATGAAGATGATGAAGGTAAAGAGGGCTCCGCCGAGGAGAGCGTGTGAGGTGACTTCGCGGAGAATGTAGCGGGTGATGATGCGCATTTGTTTGCTGCTTGAGGTGGCTGATTCAAGTGTATCGCGCTCGGGGCGAATCGCTGTTGAGAGCGAAGGAGTTAGGTTTCGAGTTTGGACCCAGGCAACTCGAAGAGAGGTTGTGCACTCCATCTTCAGAGAGCAACATGTTGGATGCGGGGACTTAGCGTGTCAGTTTATGCCGAATGTGAGCCGAGAGTTGAGACGGGATTGAAGTCAGAACCGAGATTCAGAGCTATGATGATTCTCCGATGTCGCTAGATATTTTTGCCTCTGAGCATCGTGGCGCTGAGCTTTCGCCGAGCAGGATTTTGCTGGTGGATGACGATCCGGATATGCGCGCTTTGACGCGGACGTTTCTGGAACATGAAGGTTATGGGGTTTTTAGTTCGGGGAACGCGGAAAGGGCAGCGCAGATCTTTCGCAGCGTGCCGGAGATCGATCTGTTGGTGACGGATCTGTACATGCCGGGGAGATCGGGCATGGACCTGGCGCGAGAGCTGAAGGTGATTCGTAGTGGGTTGCCGGTCCTGATGATATCGGGAGGGATGGTAGATAGTGCGCAGAAGTTGCGGTTGGAGCAGGAGGGTTGGAGTTTCCTGGCGAAGCCGTTCCGGTTACCGGAGCTGTTGAGCAGAGTGCATCGGATTCTTGCGCCGATGGAGGCGCGAAGGTGGAGAGAGGCGCGATAAGCATCGCTTCCTGCTAGGCTTTCGCGACGAGTCTCAGCGTTCTCGGTCGTTGGGTCGGAGTTCTTTTTCCATCAAGATGAAGTGGCATGGCAGTATGAGAACTTCAGGGCGTATGTAGGGGGCTTCGCCAACGATTTTGTAACCTTGTCTCTGATACCACGCGATGAGTTCTGGCCTGCGATCGATAACAGAGATCTCGATGAGGCGGCAGTCGTGGTCGCGACAGAGTTGCTCGCCTGCCTCCATCAACTCTCTACCAACTCCTCTGGTTTGCCGGTCGGGATCGACGGCAACCATGCCAATGTAGCCGTGGCCGTTATCGCGCAGCTCGATGTATATCAAACCGAGCAATCCATCTGCATCTTCCTTGAGGAGAAAGGTGCCTTTCAGAAGATACTCCGCGATCTGTTCGGCGTTGGTCCGTTCGGTGCGCTTGAAATAATTGTCGCGGGCGAAGGCGCGATTGATGAAGGGCACAAGGCGAGCGGCGTCTTCCGGCGTCGCCGTCCTAAGCTGAGGGGCGAAGTCTGACCCGAGTGCCGGCGTGGATGTATGGGACAAGGCTATGTGTTTTCCTTCGATCGAATGATGGAATAGGTCAGAAACTGCTCAGCGGTCCCACAATTGGATAGCCTGGTGATGCGAGGTCTTCCTTGATTCTAAATACGCCTAGGGGTTGGCGAGGAACCGGTAGCCGACACCGCGGACGGTGACCAAGTGTTGTGGATCGGCTGGATCGTCCTCGATGTAACGACGGAGGCGGACGATGAAATTGTCGATGGCGCGGGTATCGGTGTCTTCGTGAACTCGCCAGACGTCTTCGAGGATGGCGGATCGCGACACGATCTGGCCTTCGCGCTCGGTGAGATAACGGAGGAGATCGGCTTCCATGAGGGTGAGGTGGGTGATGCGGTTGGGGGCGACGAGTTCGAGGGTGTCGAAGCGGATTGTGCGGTGATTGAAAGCATATTCGTCGGTTTGCTCCGCGATGGCGGGCAGCGGAGTCTCCAGGGTTGCGGCGTTCTGCCAGGCAGTGCGTCGGAGGAGTGATTTTAGGCGGACCAGAAGAATGTTCAGGTCGAACGGCTTGGCGAGGTAGTCGTCCGCGCCGGCTTCAATGCCTTCAAGAACCTCTTCGGGGCGGGAGCGGGCGGTGAGCATGAGGACGGGAGTGTAGTGGTGGGCTTCGCGAAGAGCGCGGACGATGGTGAAGCCGTCGGCGCCGGGCAGCATGCCGTCGAGGATTATGGCGGCGATGTGTTCTTCGGGGTTGATTTTTTCGGCTAGGAGATAGGCGAGGGCGGCGTCGCCGTCGGATTCGTGACGGGTGCGGTAGCCTTCAGCCTGAAGGTTGAAGAGGAGGCCTTGGGCGAGATGCTCTTCGTCTTCGACGAGAACGATGAGTGGGACGGTGGGTTCGGTCATGGCGTTTCCGGTCCAGATGTTCGTTGTCGTTTTGTAACCTGTGACATTACGATTTTTGCAAAAGCTTTGAGAACAGATTGCTGAGGCCGTTCCATGCTATCTGGACTCCGATGCAGAGCAGAATGAACGCGACGACGCGAAGGATGCCGTGCGCGGTCGCGGGCGAGATGGTACGTGCAATCTTGGGAGCATAGGCATAACAGAGATAGATGAGAGCGCTGAGCAGGAGGACCGCGATGAGGAGTCCTACGTGGGCGAGGACTTTGTCTTCGAGGGTTGTCTGGTCCGTGTGCACGCTGAGGGTGAGCATGACGACGATACAGCCGGGGCCAGCGGTGATGGGGAAGGTGAAGGGATAGAAGGCTTTCTGCTGGAGGCTGGCGATCTCTGCGGGTGTCACCGCGGGGACGGCGGCCGCCGTCTTCTCTGGGCTGGGTGTGCTGTCAGGCTGATTCAGGAGAGCCCAGCCAATCATCGCGATGACGATGCCTCCAGAGACCTGGACGATGGGCAGAGAGATTCCAAAGAACCCCAAGAGGTACGAACCGATGAGTTGGATAACGGCGAAGAAGATGACGGTGTTGATGGCGATGCGGCGGGCGAGGCCACGATAGATGTCGATGGGCGCAGCGCCGACCAGACCGAGGAAGATAAGCGCGGAGCCGAGGGGGTTGATGAGCGGGAGGAGCGCGCTGAATCCCAGGGCGAAGTATTTCCAGAGCAGAAACATGGAGATCACGAAGTCGAGTGAGATTAACTACGAGCTTTGAAATGATTGTACGTCTCGTACCCTCGAAGGAGTTCCTCTGCAGGAGAGCTACAAGGTTGCGCTAGTTGTTGACCGTTGAAGAAGCTGGCGGGGCGAGGGGAAGGGTGATCGAGATGGTCGTGCCGAGGCCAGGGCCGGGGCTTATGGCTGTTGCCTCGCCCCCGTGTTGACGGGCGATGTTGCGAACGAGAAAGAGGCCGAGGCCAGTGCCTTTGATCTTGGCCACGGCCCGTCCGGGGACTCGGTAGAAGCGAGTGAAGATGCGTTTGAACTGGTTGGCGGGCAGACCGACGCCGGTGTCCGTGACGCGGAGGGCGACCCAGGTGTAGTCAGATATGGCGAGTGAGCAGCGAATGTGAACTCCTTCAGGGGAGTACTTGACAGCGTTGTCGAGGACATTAAGGACTGCGGTGCGAAGGTCTTCGGCGATGCCTTGGGTGTAAAGGCGGACGATGCCGGGAGTCGGTTCGAGGACGATGGTTTCGGCGGGAAGGTGGTGGCGCTGGAGGGTGATGGCGATGCAGTCGGATACGAGGGACTGCATGTCGATGAGTGTGCGGTTTTGTTGGCGGTGGCGCTGTCCAAGTTGGCCGGCTTTGAGGACCTGCTCCACGGTGGCGAGGAGACGGTCGGAGTCGGAGAGCATGATCTTGTAGAATTCTTGGCGCTGTGACTCCTCGACGGGGCGTCGCTGGAGGGTTTCGAGATAGAGGCGGATGCTGGCGATGGGGGTTTTGAGTTCGTGTGTGACGGCGTTGAGAAAGGAGTCCTGACGCTCGTTGCGGCGGATCTCGCGGACGAGGAAGACGGTGTTAAGGACGACGCCGGCGATGAGCGCGGCAAAGAGGATGACGCCAAGAACCGCGATGGCGAGGGTGCGCTTGTTGAGAATGATCCAGGTGATGTTGAGGGTGATGGCGAGGCCGACGGTGAGGACGCCCAGGGTGATGAAGGTGGCGATGGCTCCGCGGCGTCGGGTGATGTTCATGGCTTGCTGAAAGTATAGCGGGGAAGATTTAGAGATAACGCCGGGCGAGATTGGCCATGAGCTCTTCGGGCGCATCGCAGAGGCCTGTGTGGACGGGGGAGACTTGAATGATGGTGCTGCGAGGAGAGACAAGCCAGTGGAAGCGTTCGCGTTGGCTCAGGTGCGAGATGGGGCCGCCCGTAGGATCTGCGGCGCAGATTCGAGGGAAGGCTTCGAGGTGGTTGCGAACCAGATCGAGATCGATCTCCGGCCAGAGCGCGCGGAGGCGTTGATTGTCAATGTGGATGCGGGCATCAAGGAAGCGTTGCT
The DNA here is from genome assembly GCF_051013345.1 of Tunturiibacter gelidiferens. GTDB lineage: Bacteria > Acidobacteriota > Terriglobia > Terriglobales > Acidobacteriaceae > Edaphobacter > Edaphobacter gelidiferens_A. The sequence goes on along the minus strand of NZ_CP132939.1, from coordinate 5,822,549 downwards.
GGAGACAGAAGACGACAACGCCTGCGTTAACGAACTCTTCGCGCTCGACGCGGGGAACGACGCGAATAACCGCGTAGTCAAATGAAATTGGCGCGAGCACGGGTGGCCTCCTGGGTGAAGATGGGGGACGCTGCTAGACGCCGGGTGAGGAGATTAAGATAGGCTGAGCGTGCGTCGGCGGGAGTGGGATGGCTGGACTGAAGCCACTGGTCGGGAATCTGCGCGAGGATCTCGGTAAGAATCTCGCGGTCGAGGCAGCTGGCCGTATGAACGGCGGCTTGTTCAAGATCGGTGGCCCAGGGCAGAAGGATGTGGTTGCGGATTTCGGCGAAGGGAGATTCGGCGAGACGGCTGGCGTCGGGCCAGTTGTGGTGAAAGTAGAGCGCTGCGCCGTGATCGATGAAGTAAAGCTGGCTGTGCCAGTTGAGCAGATTGGCATTGCGGGCGGTGCGGTCGACGTTGAGGATGAACGCGTCGAACCAGACGGCGAGTGAGGCGGTGTGGGGGTCGGCTTTGTCGCCCGCGGCTCGGTCGAACATGGAGGATCCCGGAAGATAGTCGAGGGCGAGGTTGAGCCCCGCACTAGCGCGAAGAAGGTCGCGGATCTCCTGGTCGGGTTCGTTGCGTCCTAGCGCGGGGTCCACTTGAGCGAAGACGAGTTCAGGAATGTTGAGGCCGAGGGCACGACCGATTTCGCCGGCGACGAGTTCGGCGACGAGTGCGAGTGGACCCTGGCCTGCGCCGCGGAATTTGACGACGTAGAGACCAAGGTCGTCGGCCTCGATAATTGCGGGGAGAGAGCCGCCTTCACGAAGGGCAGTGACGTACTGGGTGGCGCGGATGGTACGAAGCATTGGTGCTTAGTGTAGCTGGGCGGGAGTCACCTGGAGCGGACGACTCCTGCCGAGTTCGGAGATTAGTAGCGGACCCGGAAGTCGGCGCGACAGCCGCGGTCGACCCAGAGGCCGCGACGGTCGAGGTCCCAGGTGCTGTCTCGGACACAGGGGGAGCCGCTGATCTGTCGACTCAGTCGGACGTCACGACTGGGTCCGATGTCGCACCAGTTTCGCCTGCCATCATTCGAAGAGCAGGTGACGATGCGGGCTGGCGGCGGCGGTGGTGAACCGCCCCGGCCGATGATGAACTCTGCGCGGCATCCGCGGTCGACCCAGAGGCCGCGACGGTCTACGCCCCAGGTGCTGTCGCGGACACAGGGAGAGCCGCTGATCTGTCGCGCCATGCGGACATCGCGAGAGGGGCCGATATCGCACCAGTTTCTCCGGCCATCGTTGGAGGAGCAGGTGATCCTCGGTGGGCCGCCGTAACCAGGTTGTGCTATCGCAGGTGCGGTAATGGCGGAGGCGCCGGCGATAAGCAGGGTGCCTATCAGTAGGAGCTTGATTGTGCGCGTCATCTTTCCTCTTTCGAGTTGAAGATTGCCACTGGTGTTGAAACGTGCGGTTCCGGATGAGGATAGCGCGGAGTGGAATGCTTGTCGAGAGTGGATGCAAAGATCTAAACCGTTCACCCCTTTGGAAGACGGCCTCTTTGGTTGCTGATGTCCGGTTAGAGGCACTGTGCGAAGTATTGATGCTTAGTGCTAGCGAGCCTCGAAGTCTGCGCGGCAGCCTTGGTCTACCCAGAGGCCGCGATTGTCGATGTTCCAGGTCTGGCCGCGAACGCAGGGAGATCCGCTGATCTGTCGGATGAGTCGGACTTCGGTTCGAGGCCCAATGTCACACCAGTTTCTGTCTCCGTTATTGGAGGAGCAGGTAACAGTAATGGGAGGAGGAGGTGGTGGTCCTGAGCGAACGATGAAGTCGGCGCGGCATCCGCGGTCGACCCAGAGGCCGCGTGGATCGACGCCCCAAGTCTCATCCTGGATACAGGGCGAGCCGCTGATCTGTCGCGCCATGCGGACATCGCGAGAGGGGCCGATATCGCACCAGTTTCTGCGGCCATCGTTGGAGGAGCAGGTGACGGTAATGGGGGAGGAGGTGGTTCGCGGCGGCCGAGGATGAACTCGGCGCGGCATCCGCGGTCGACCCAGAGGCCCCGGCGATCGACGCCCCAGGTGTCGTCCTGGATACAAGGGGAGCCGCTGATCTGCCGCGCCATGCGGACATCGCGAGAGGGGCCGATATCGCACCAGTTTCTGCGGCCGTCGTCGGAGGAGCAGGTTATTCTCGGGGGACCGCCGTAATCAGGTTGCGCCGCAGCGGTTGCGGGTATGGCGCAGATGCCGGCGATGAGAGTCGTGCCTGTGAGGAGGAGCTTGAATGTGCGTTTCATCTTGCCTCTTTCGAGATAAAGATTGTCACCAAGGCCCTTGAAGCGGTTGCGATTCCGGATGAGAATAGCGCGGAGTCGGATGCTTGTCGATATTGGATGCAGAAAATAAGAATGGCCGTCACCTTTTTGGATGACGGCCATTCTTTTTCCGAATGTTGGACTAGATGACGCCCGCTGGTTTGGGATTCTTCGGGTCGAACTTGGCGATCTGGATCTTTTCTGCCAGACCGACTTTGCTGAGAACCCAGATGCAGTAGTAGTTGATGTCGAACTCATACCATTCGAGGCCGTGGCGCGCGCTGACGGGATGGGCGTGGTGATTGTTGTGCCAGCCCTCGCCGCCGGTGAGCATAGCGACCCACCAGTTGTTGCGGGAGTCGTCCTTGGTCTCGAAGCGGCGCTTGCCCCAGAGGTGGGTGGCGGAGTTCACGAGCCAAGTGGCGTGGAGACCGATGGTGACGCGGAGGAAGGTTCCCCAAAGGACCATGCCGAGAGCGCCTACAAAGTGGTGGCCCGCAGGTGCGAGGGCTGCGCCGAGTGCGACCTGAAGGACGCCGGTGATGACGAGGGGAACGTAGTGGTATTTGCTGAGCCAGACGTGGACCGGGTCCTTGGTGAGGTCGGGAGCGTAACGGCCGAGGAGGGCGGTTTCGGAGTGAAGCGCGCGGCCAGAGAGGATCCAGCCGGCGTGAGCCCACCAGGTACCGTCATGCGGCGTATGTGGGTCGCCTTCCTGGTCGGAGTTCTGATGATGAACGCGGTGGGTGGCTACCCAAAAGATCGGACCGCCCTCAAGTGCGAGACAGCCGCACATGGTCACGAAGTACTCGACCCACTTGGGAACTTTGTAACCGCGATGGGTCAGCAGCCGGTGATAGGCCACTCCGATGCCAACGTTGATCGCAAAGAAGTACATGACCAGGAAGACGGCCAGATTCTTCCAGGAGAAGAAAAAGAGGGAAGCGATGGCTCCAACGTGGAAGAGCCCCATGGCGATGGTGGTGATCCAGTTGATGCGGCCTTCCTGGTGCTCGCGGCCCATGCGGAGATCCTGTTTGATCTTCTGGGTAACTTCGGCGACGGCTGGAACGACGGCGGCGAGCTTGGGCGCCTTTACCGGGGCTTCTTCGATGGTGCTAAGGGGAGTCATAGGGTATCGCTGTCCTTGTGCTTCGGGTGCTGGTGAACTACTAATACTGACGCTATCAGGGGTGACGAGAGACGTGGTGTAAGACTTTTGTAATGCCACCCAAAGGTGGGAGTTGATAGGCTTGAAGTATGACAATTGGGACCAAAGTTGCACCGTTTAGCCTGAAGCCGTGGTTTAGCGAAAGAGTATGGGGAAAGAGCGATCTGAAGCCCTGGTATGAGGAGACTGGAACGACTGAGTTGGTAGGGGAAGCATGGCTGACCGGGCCGCAGTGTCTGGTGGAGACTGGGCCGTTTATAGGACAGACGCTGGATTCCGTTGCGGAGAAGATGGGTGGTGAGTTTCCGCTACTGGTAAAGATTTTGTTTCCGGCGGATAAGCTTTCGGTGCAGGTGCATCCGGATGATGCGCAGGCGAAGGCTATGGGCGAGACGCGGGGAAAGACCGAGTGCTGGTATGTGCTGGAGGCGGAGCCGGGTGCGACGGTCGCGCTAGGGTTGAAGCCGGGCGTGGGTGCGAAGGAGGTTGCGGCTTCTGTGGAGAGCGGGACTATGGAGTTGCTGCTGGAGCAGATTCCTGTGTCCGTGGGGGATATGTTGTTTGTGGATGCCGGGACTGTGCATGCGATCGGACCTGGAGTAGTGCTGCTGGAGACGCAACAGACGAGCGATGTGACCTATCGGCTGTATGACTATGGCCGGCCGCGGGAGCTGCATCTGGAGAAAGGCTTGCAGGTGATGAAATCTAAAACACAGGCGGGGAAGGTTGCGCCGCGTGTAATGGATGGATTTATCAGGTTGATTGAGCAGAGATATTTTGCCGTGGATCGATTTGAGATCTCCGCGACGAGTGAACGAACCGTTAGTTTCGAGGGAGCGGGATGTCTTGTCGGTTTGGCGGGGAGTGGAGTGGTCAGGACTCCTGATGGCGAGTTGGCGTTGATTCCCGGGAAGGCCGTGGTGGTGCCGCGGGGAGATGGTGACGTTGTTGTAGAGACGGGGGCCGGAGTTTCCTTTGTTCGGTGTGTGGCTCCGGCTTAGAGGAGTGGCATGATGAAGGATCGAGCTGGCGAGACGGCTTTGCGATATGTCGCATTGATGCGTGGCGTCAACGTGGGCGGTAAGAACATGGTGCCGATGAAAGATCTGGTGGGCATCTTTGCAGCGGCTGGGTGTGGAGACGTGGTGACCTACATTCAGAGCGGAAACGTGGTCTTCCGCGCCGACGACAAAGTGGTGAAGCGATTGGAGAGCGTGATTGCGAAGAAGGTCGAGGAGCGGTTTGGGTTTAAGGTGCCGGTGGTGTTGCGGACCGCTTCGGAGATGGAGGCTGTGGTTCGGGGAATCCCTTTTGAAGGTGCGAGTTGCGGAAGAGACGCTGCATGTTTCTTTTCTGGCGGATCATCCAGCAAAGAATTTGGTGGCGGAACTGGACGAAATGCGATCACCGCCGGACGAGTTTGCAGTGATCGGGCGAGAGATCTATTTGAAGTTGGTTAACGGTGCGGCAAGGACGAAGCTGACGAACGCCTATTTTGACTCGAAGCTGAAGACGGTCAGCACCATGCGGAACTGGCGAACGGTTTTGAAGCTCGCGGAGATGATGGTTGAGACGTGATTCTCGTTCGCATGAATTTTGCTGATGCTAGTTGAGAAAGGCGCTTAGCTCATTAGCGGCACTGCGAAGGTGATTGAGGAATCGGCTTTGCATCTCGAGGACGGAGAGGCGGGGAGCGTTGCCGCTGAGGTTCAGCGTGGCGACGACTCGGCCCGATGAGGCAAAGACGGGGACGGCCAGGGAGCGGAGGCCGACCTCGTACTCCTGATCGACGAGGGCGTAGCCGTTGCGACGCACGTTGCGCAGGGTGAGGCGGAGCTTGTCGGGGGACGTGATGGTGCGGGTGGTGTGGGGGGTGAGGACGGCTTTTGCGAGGTACTGCTCGAGCTGCTCGGACGGGAGGTAGGCGAGGAGAATGCGGCCCATGCTGGTGCAGTAGGCGGGCAGGCGGCTGCCGATGTGGAGGTCGACGGCCATGACGCGGTTGACCTGGGTGCGGGCGATGTAGACGATGTCTTCGCCGTCGAGTGTGGCGACGGAGAAGGACTCGCGGAGTGCGGCGGACATGCGCTCGAGGATGGGCTGGGCGGCGGTGGAGAGGGTGTTGGAAGTGGTGTATGTCTGGGAGAGGGTGAGCATGCGCGGACGAAGGGAGTAGCGTGAGCCATCCTCCGCTCCGGCAAACCCGAGCTTGGTGAGGGTGTAGAGGCAGCGGCGGACCGCGGCGCGGGATAGCCCGGTCTTTACGCTAAGTTGCGAGATTGTCATCTGCGGGGATTGCTGGGTGAACGCCTGGATAACGATAAGGCCACGGGCGAGCGAGGTCATAAAGTTGGGATCGCCTGTAAAGATGTCTAGTGACGATGCGGGGGTGGGTTTGGGAGCTGCGGGCGGCGCTGGCGGAAGGGAGGTTTCCGATGATGCGAGGGGTTGGCGGGGAGTAATGCTCATACGAGTCCCTTTCCGTGACGTTATCGAGCAAGACTGTTCGATAGACGGACTATCACTACGATAAACGCACGCCTAGGATATCGCAAGATATTGCCCGATCGGGCTTCAAATTTGCCGAAGATTTCAAGGAATTTGCTGGACAATCCGAGCGGATTTATCTCCGATTGAGAGTCGCGAGGACGTCGGCAGGTTCGGGGCGGACTCGGAAGTCGGCGTGGCCTTCAGCGAAGATGACGGTATTGGCCCGGTCGATGATGAAGACGGCAGGGATCGGGAGGCGCCAGCTGGCTTCAGTAGCGTTGTGATAGCTTAGGCCGGCGTTGTTGAAAGGGATATTGATGAGGATGGACTGATAGTAGCTGCGGAGATTTTGCGGAATGGTGTGGGCTATGCCGAATTTCCCTGCAATGGTTGCGCCGGGGTCGGAGAGTAAAGGGTATTGCAGGCGATGTTGCTCAAGGGTGAAGCTGTTTTGGCGTGTCGTTTGCGGGGAGATTGCGACGAAGATAGCACCACGTTTGCGGAGATCGGTGTGAAGGTCGCGCCAGGCTTCGAGTTCGGTGACGCAGTAGGGATCCCAGCGCCCACGAAAGAAGTTGATGACGAGCGGTCCGAGGGCGAGCAGATCAGTTGAACTGACCGGCTTATGGGTGAGGGCGTCTTCGAGTATGAAGGCCGGCGCTTGCGCCCCGGCCTTCAGCATACGGTCTTCGATGCCGGTGTTGAAGAGATCTTCGGTCGCCTTTTCGGAGACAGCGAGGCGCTCGGGCTGGACGAGAGCACGGGTGTTTTGCGTGATACGGTCCAGTTGATCCTGAAGCGAGATGTTGAGAGCAGCGGCCACGACTACATTATTGCAGCTGTCTCTGTGGGTTGGCTTGTGGAGCTAGCCTTCGCAACTTTCGTGTTGGTGTGGCAGGAGATGGCGGGCTGTGATCTTTGCGCTACGGTTTTATTGCGGTTTGCGTTGCTGGCAACCGGAGCTGCCTTCATCTCCTTGATAAGAGTTACCAGACGGGTAAAGGCCTGTTCGCGTGCGGTTTTATTGCCGGGAACGGTGTTGCCGGGATCTTCTCCAGCGCGCATGAAGCCATGGCCTGCGCCGTCGTAGGTGATGGGCTCGTATTTCTTTCCGGCAGCCTTCATCGCATCGATAGTAGCGGGCAGGGTTGCGCCGATCCGGGCGTCGTTGCCAGCGTAGAAGCCGTAGACGGGAGCGGTGACGGTGGTCACGTCCGACGGGCCGGGGCCATAGAAGACGAAGGCGGCGGAGAGATCTTTGCGGTGAGCAGCAAAGGCGAAGGATTTACCACCTCCCCAGCAGAAGCCCGTCACGGCGATCTTGCCGTTGGCTGCGGGCAGCTTCTTGCCGTAGTCCGCTGCGGCGTCGAGGTCGGCATTGACGACGGCGGGATCCAGGCCGGAGATGGCTTTGATGGTGGCGTCCTGATTGGGGAAGGCGTCGGAGCCGCTGCCGTTGGGGCCGAAGCCGGTGAGCAGGTCCGGAGCGATGACGATGAAGCCCTGGGCGGCTAACTCGTCGGCCATCTCTTTAGCCCAGTCGCTGAGACCAAAGATCTCGTGGATGAGAATGACGACGGGGGCCTTCGTCTTGACCTCTGGGTAGACGACAAAGGCCTGGACGGTGCGGTCGCCGTGCTTGAGAGGGACGTATTCGTGGTGGCGGGGAGAGGCTTCGAGGCGGGTCTTGGCCCAGTCCTGCGCTTGGATTGTTGATGTGAGGGGGAGGAGCAGAGCAAAGGCTAGGAGGAGCAGAGCAGGTCGGCGCATGGAAGGAGTTTAGTCCTGCCGTAAGGACTCGACAAGGCGCACGGAAAGTTTTAGTCAGTCTTTGATGGACACCTGGCCCACAGGATATGGTCCCTGAGAGAAGACTTCGTTGTGATAGCCCTTGGCTCCGACCGCTCTTGCGAGAGGACTTTGAAAATCAACCCCCGCGTTGAGGCTACTTATGACAGAGCTGAAGTCATATTGTGGCAACCATCCCAGTTCGTTACGTGCACGTTCGTTCACGTAAACCCGTTCAATACCGGGAAACATAATCCAGCCCCGATGACTGTATGTGATCTCGTAGCCCGGAACCCGCTTCCCTATGACTCCGGGTGCGTCGTCTCGGAGGCGTTCGAGATCGTCCCGGTGGAGTGGGGTTGTTGCGCTGACAATATATCTTCGGAAACCGAGATCCGGTGCGCGTTCTGCAGCCAGCAAATGTGCACTCACGACGTCTTCGATATCGACACGACGGTAGAGGTACTCGTTCGCCTTCGCATTCAAATCCGAAAAAGCTTCACGCACTTCCCGATTGTCATCCTCCTCGGGAAAGAATCGAGACGTCCTGAGCACGATGCATGGGAGATCTTGATTGCGGTGGAATAACTGACAGAGATCCTCGGCGGCTGCTTTGGTCGCGCCGTAGATGTTTTTGGGCACGGGCGTAACATCTTCCGTGATCCATGCCGCAGGAAGTCCGGGAGGGGGCACAAGAGCGTCACCAAACACGCTGGTTGTGCTTGTGTAGACAAAGGATTTCACGCCTGCGGAGACAGCAGCTTCCAGCAGATTGAGCGTGCCGGTGATATTGGTGGCGACAAACTCGTGTCGGCTATGGGTTGCAAGGTGGGGCTTGTGCAGCGTGGCAGCGTGGAAGACTACTTGCACCCCGCTCATGCAATCCGTTACGACAGACCGCTCTGATATCGAGCCGATGTGAGTCGTAAAAGGAGATTTCAAAATATCCAGTCCCACAACTTCTTGATCCAAACTGTGCAGAGTTCGAACCAGAGCCTCACCCAGGTGACCTGAACTGCCCGTGACTAGAATTTTCATAAAGTGCCGTTCGATGTAATGCCCGGGATTGGTCGGCGATGCGACTGTTTCCAACATGGTAAATGGAACTAACTAAGCTACCCGATCGCAAAACCAATCATTGAAGATCGTCACGCGGGACTCTACTGCAGTGACATGGGTTGCCGTCTGGGCTTTTATACTTTGCTGACCATGCGATTTCAATTGAGAGTGGCTACAGCGAAGGATTTGGCGGCGATCCGCGAACTGATCGAGGCTTCGGTGCGTGGGCTTCAGGTGGCGGATTATTCGGCGGCGCAGAGGGAGGGCGCGCTGGCAACAGTGTTCACGGTGGACAGCCAATTGATTGCGGACGGGACTTACTTCGTCGCGATTGCTGACTCCGGTGAGATTGCCGGGTGCGGTGGATGGAGCTTTCGGAGGACCCTGTATGGTGGAGATCACCAGGTAGAGAAGATCGCTCCAGAGAGGTTGAATCCTATGGTGGATGCGGCGAAGATTCGAGCGATCTTTGTACATCCCGATTTTGCGCGGAAAGGTGTGGGGAGTTTGATCCTAGCGGCTGCGGAGGAGGCGGCGATCGCGGAAGGGTTTACGCACTTCGAGATGGGCAGTACGTTGACGGGCGTGGGACTCTATGCTCGGAAGGGGTATTTGGAGGTGGATCGGTGGAAGGTTCCGGTAGGTGGTGGGGATACGATCGAGGTGGTGCGGATGGTAAAGCGTCTATTGCTTTGATGTTGACGTCACGCCGTGTAGTCTTCACGCAGATTAAGAGCTGGGGGAACAGATGATTGAGACGCCAATGATTGCCAAAGGTGCCGACGAGCTTTATTTGCTGCCGGGAATGACGAATCGACATGGTCTGGTGGCAGGGGCCACAGGTACGGGCAAGACCGTTACGCTGCAGGTAATGGCGGAGGTGCTGAGTTCGATTGGTGTGCCGGTGTTTGCTGCGGATGTGAAGGGAGATCTGTCGGGAATCTCGCAGGCGGGGAAGAGTTCACCAAAGTTCGATGCACGAGTGGCGGCGATGGGGCTCGGAGAGTGGAGCTTTGCGGCCTGTCCTGTAGTGTTCTGGGATGTCTTCGGGAAACAGGGACATCCTGTGAGAGCTACCGTCAGTGAGATGGGCCCTTTGCTGTTGAGCAGGATCCTTAATCTGAACGATACGCAGACGGGCGTGTTGACATTGGTTTTCAAGATCGCCGATGACAGTGGATTGCTGCTGTTAGATATGAAAGATATGCAGGCGATGCTGCAGCATGTGGGTGAAGGTGCGAAAGAGTATCAGACGCAGTATGGAAATATTTCGGCGGCGAGTATCGGCGCTATTCAGCGTGGCTTGGTGGCGTTGGAGCAGCAAGGGGGCGATCTTTTCTTCGGCGAGCCGGCGTTGAATATCGATGACTTGCTGCAAGTAGATTCCAGCGGCAAAGGTGTGGTGAATATTTTGGCGGCGGATCGGTTGCTGCAATCGCCGCAGTTGTACGCGACGTTTCTGCTTTGGTTGATGAGTGAATTGTTTGAGAAACTACCGGAGGTTGGAGATCAGGAGAAGCCGAAGCTGGTTTTTTCTTCGATGAAGCTCACCTGTTGTTTAACGATCTGCCCTCGGTTTTGCAGAATCGTATTGAGCAGGTGGTGCGGTTGATTCGGTCCAAGGGGTCGGCGTGTTTTTCGTGACGCAGAATCCAATTGATGTTCCTGATACGGTTTTGAGTCAGTTGGGCAACCGCGTTCAGCATGCGCTCCGCGCGTTTTCGCCCAGGGATCAGAAGGCAGTGAAGGCGGCGGCCCAGACGTTTCGTGCGAATCCGAAGGTGAATGTGGAGGCTGTGATTACAGAGATGGGTGTGGGGGAGGCTTTGGTCTCGTTTCTGGATGAGAAGGGGATTCCGGCGATGGTGGAACGGGCAATGGTGTGTCCGCCGCATAGCCAGATTGGGCCGATCACGCCGGAGCAGAGGGCGGAGATTATCAAAAATTCTGTACTGGCGGGGGTGTATGAGACGGTGGTAGATCGGGAGTCGGCGTATGAGCGATTGAAGGGGAAGGCTGTGGCTTCTGGGGGTGGGGCCACCGGTCCAGCGGGGTCTCCTGCGGGTTCGGGACCAGGTTGGATGGAAGCGGCTGGGACGGCGTTGGGTGGGGTGCTCGGACAGGGGAGTTCACGGCGGGGAGATACTGTGTTGCAGGCGGCGGTAAAGAGCGCGGCGCGGACGATGGGGAGTACGGTGGGGCGGCAGCTAATCCGCGGGGTGCTGGGATCGTTGCTGGGAGGATCGAAGAGGTAAGGTCGGTTACTTGGCGCAGGAGGAGCAGGTGCCGTAGACGAAGAACTCGTGGCTGGCGTACTTGAAGCCGCGGGGAGCTTGGGTCTGGACTGCATCTCGCAACCTTCGAGTTCGTGGACGGTGCCGCAGGTGTTGCATTGGAAGTGGTGGTGGTGGGCCTTGCCGGCTACCTCGTAGCGGGTGGATTGGCCGGGGACGTCCACTGGGGCAAGCCACTTGTCGTCGACCAGGCTGCCGATGTTGCGGTAGACGGTGGCGATGCTGAGCGCGTCGACCTCTTTCTGGGCGAGGACCAGAGCTTCGTCGGGAGACAAGGGGCGATTCGCCTCCAGGAAGGCGGCGCGAATAGCGTCCTTCTGGCGGGTGTTGCGAGTCTGGATGGTGGATGGCATGAACACGCTTATCGTAGCGTGTTGCGAAGATAGTCTCAACTAGCTGAGCGAGGCTGAGTGGCCCGTCCGCTGCGATGTGGCTTGCGCGGAGCGGGCCTGCGCAGCTAGATAACCTTCATAAGAAGCAGGATGAGAACGATGAGCAGGATGAGGCTGATGCCGCCGCCCCCGTAGTAGCCGAGGCCAGGTCCCAAACGATAGCCGCCAAAGCCGAACACCAGAATCAGAATGATCAAAAGGATAAGCATCTTTAGTTTTTCTCCGTTCGGCGAAGTCTCGCCAGATGGAGGGTGTGATGCAAATTTTGTTACGGACGCAATAACAATTTCTCCCGTGCGCGGCTGATTGTCACTGAGCCGAGGTCGATTTCGTTCGTTCCGCTCCCCTCCCCCTGGGGTACCTTGCAGCTAAGTGATTTACTTCCAGCAGCTTACAAACGGGGAGGGGTCTGCAAAATATTCTAAATAAGAGAGTTACGCACAAAATGCTTGTTTTGAGCAAGTTGCAGCCAGTTTTCGTCCCGTCAATCGCTCACCTCCCCTTTTCAGCCTCATCGAGGCCGCGGTCCAGCGCTGTTAACAGGATAGCGGTTTGAAGCGGGTGTATACGCCACGCGAATAGCCGCGTCTGGAGCGGGTTTTCGCGTGCAGGGGCTTGACATGAGATTTATGGGCTGTTTTCAGGTACGCTGCAGGCTATTTTTCTGGTGTTGCCGTGGAGGATCGGGATGCAGGCTGATTGCGTCGGATCTTCTGCTGGCCATCAGGTTGCGACACGCCGGGCAGTGGACGAGGTGGTCGGCGGCGTGACGGTATGCGGCCTGGAGGGCTTCTGCTGTGTCCATCTCCAGGGCGATCTCGTAGCTTGATCTGGTTCTGCCGGGGAGTTCGCACTGGCGGCGGAGCGACTCCACCAGGTTTCCTATGAGCAGCGCGCCGTCGGGACAGGAGAGGATCGACATATCGTGGCTCCTTCTTCGAAAGAGACTTGCGATAGGGGTACGACGTGGCGAGGTTCCCGGATGGGTGACTGCGGGAGTTTTCTTCTCTAAATGGGGAACGTCGGTGGGTACCCGAGCTTTTGTGGTTGGTTGAGAGGTTGAGAGGGGCCCCCGCCGTTTATGAATCAGGAATCAGGAGTGTGTTATGCTCTGCTGCATTCAGCGGCCCAAATGGAAATTCTGGTTAAGAAGGGATCAGCCATGCAGCGCAAAAGGAAGCCCACGGTTGCGATAGCCACAGCGGTGCTCGCCGTATTCACCGCCACGGGTTTTTACGCTGAGGACAAGTACTCGCTGATATCGCCGGGAGGAGTTGCGTTCTCTGACTTCAAGGGATACGAGGACTGGGCGGTGGTCTCCTCCGCCCGGACCGACGAAGTGCTCAAGGTGATCGTCGCGAATCCGATCATGATTCAGGCGTTCAAGGATGGTTTTCCGGGCAACGGCAAGCCTTTCCCGGATGGCTCCAAGATCGCGAAGCTTCAGTGGAAGCCGAAGAAGAGCACAGAGGCTCCTTTCGTGGTGGATGTGCCGGATATCTATAAACAGGCTTTCGTTATCGAGAAGGACAGCAAGAGATTTTCGAAGGACGACGGCGGATGGGGATACGCGGTGTTCAACTACGAAGCCGCATCGGACAAGTTCACGGCGGATCCCAGCCCGGTAAACTGCGGGACCAAGTGCCATGTGGCCGTGAAGGCGAAGGACTACATCTTCCATCCTTATCAGAAGCGTTGAACCACACCTGCCTCCGACATCGATTGCCCCCGGAGACTCCACCGGCCCTTCACCACCGCCTCGCTTAATCCAGATTCTTTGCGAAGTAGTTCACGGTCTTTGCCCCGTTGTACAGAACGGCTTGTCCGACTTTTTCGAAGCCCATCGCAATGTGGAACGCGTCCGATGCTGGGTTGGGTGGCTCCGAGTTCACTTCGCAGACGATCCGGTGTATTCCGGTGCGACGCGTGGCAGAAAACAAATCTTCGTAGAGTAGCCTGGCAATTCCCTGACCGCGCACAGACTCTGCGACGACGACGCGATCTATGTATACGAATGATTGATACGCGCTTTTGAACCAGGCGAAGTTGGGATTCTGGTATGGAGCGGTGTGGTCAAGCGCGATCAAGAAAGCGGTTTTGCCCTGATCTATGCCTCTCGCATAGCAAGCCATGTCAAGGAGCGTGTTGAGGTGCCCCAGGTCTAACTCGGATGTTTCCTTGGCGTGAGCATTGTTGAGTTGCAGGGTGATGCTTGCATCGAGGCTACCGAGATCTCCGTTAGTTCTCACCATCGACTGCGTACACACCTATCTACTGGCATCGGCCAGTTTCAACCGTTGACGGATGGGGCGGCGGGTCTTCTTGGGCGTTGAACTTATTGTAGATGGTCAAGAGTTGGTCGTGGGGCACCGCGGAGCCGCCTTAAGTGGTGATGAGGACTGAAGTGGTTTGTCGAGGTGATAGTGGCGATAGGAGGACCAAGGCCAGTCTTCCGGCTTTTCGACCAGGCCGCGTGTGACCGAGTTGCGGTGCATGTACTTTAGCTTTTCGATGCGCTTGTTGTGAGTGAAGACGCTGAAGTCGTAATAACGAGTCTGCCAAAAGGGACGCTCGGGTAGTCGTCTGGAGACTGAAATCTTTAGAGCTTGAAGGGTCTTCGAGAGAGGTTCGTTTGGAGGCTCATTGATGAGGAGATGAACGTGCTCGGGCATGACTACGTAGCAACTGGTAGTTCGTGCGCGTGCGTTCGAGGGAGTCGAGGAAGATCTCTTTTGAGGTTGGGGGTGTTCAGGTAGGGTTTGCGGTTGTTGCAGCTGAAGGTGATGAAGTGGTCGTCGCCTTCTTGTTGGTAGCGCTTGAGGCCGAGCGGCATGGGTGATTTTAGGGTATCGGGTTCGCGCTTCCGCGCGAATGCCCACATCTCAGAATCGAGATATGGGGCACCCGAGTTTTGTGGATTCACTTTAGATCTGGGCCACCCGCCACCCAAGTCTATGGCTCAATTTTGATCTGGGCCATCCGCCTCATCATTCGTTGCTGAGCCTTTTATGCCACCACCACCGCCGAGTGACTTGAACATCTTGCGCATCTGGAATGGTCGAGACGCTCTTTTTGGTTGGTTCTAAGCGAGGATGGTTTTAGGTTGCTTCTGAAAGATGCGATCTTTGAGGACGATCGAGGGCCGCTCGAGAAGGCGAAAACTGAGAGTCGAGATTAAGGTATTGAAAGCCAAGAAGCCAAGCATCAACAAGAGACCGCCAGGCTGCAACCATGAGATGAGGCGCAGACGATGAAAGATATGCACGAAGAGGATGATACTTGCGGCGTGCCATACGTAAAAGCCATATGAGATACGTCCGAGGTAGCGAAGGGGAGTCCACTCCAGAATAGAAACAAGCGGCGCCCCGCAGATGCATTCGATGATCATCGCCGCAGCGAGCAGATCAATGAGAGTGTATCCCCAAGTCCAGGACGCATGTCCGTTGGGCATAAGCCAGAGCAGTCCAAACCATAGGATATGCGCGTTCCACAGTAAAGAGCAGGCAACAGCGGCGGCGAGGACCACAGCGAACGGTTTTCGCAGGACCATAAGTTGAGAAATAGATAGAGTCGAAAGCACGGCGCCGGCAGCAAAGCCGTCGAGCTGATAGGGAGTGAGAAAGTATGCGTCCAGGTGTGGGTCGTGACTGGTCAGCACGAGTGTAGCCCTGAGAAGAGGAGAGAGGGCGACGACCGTCATCGCGAAGATGCGGAAGTGCTTGGTGGACATGAAAAAAACAATGAATGGCCAACCAAAGTAAAACTGCTCTTCGATAGAGAGCGACCACAGGTGAGTGCAAAGACTAAATGCATCCGTCGGGTGAAGGACACGATGAATGTTGTAGGTATAAGTGGCTAGTGACCACAGTAAAGCTCGTTGATCTCGAAATTCGGAATTTAGATAGGAGGCCACAAAAACGAAGAATAGATACGCAAAATAGAGAGGAAGTATGCGGAGCGAGCGGCGAGCATAGAAATGTTTTAGACGCTCGCTGAATGAGGCGATCTCGTCTTTCGAGCTAAGCAAGATGCCAGTAATGAGGAAACCGGAGAGAACGTAGAAGACCTGTACGCCGATCCAACCGATGGGCAGTACGCCAAGATGCCTGAGCGCGACACCAACCGCACTAAGGGCTCGAAGCCCGTCAAGGCCCGGGATACGTCTATTCATTGAGCTCATACTCTGCTTTAAGCTCTGGTCATTTCAACCGAGGCGGTTCTATCTGCCGAATTTCTGTTTGCCTTGCATTTGGCTCATCATTCGTTGCTGAGCCTTTATACCACCACCACCGCCGAGGGACTTGAACATCTTGCGCATCTGGGCGTACTGGCGGAGGAGGTTGTTTACGTCTTGCACGGAGGTTCCGCTGCCGCGGGCGATGCGCTTGCGGCGGTTGCCGTTGATGATCTCGTGGTCGAGGCGCTCTTTTTGCGTCATCGAGTTGATGATGGATTCGACGCGGGTGAACTGGCCTTCGTCTACGTTTTCGACGGCCTGCTGCATGCCGGCGAAGGGGCCGACGGAGGGAGCATCTTGAGGATGGACTTCATGGAGCCCATCTTTTTGATCTGACGGAGCTGGTCGCGGAAGTCGTCGAGAGTGAAGCCGTCGCCGGAGAGGGCTTTCTTGGCGAACTGCTCGGCTTTGCCGCGGTCGAGGGTGGATTCGGCGCGCTCGAGGAGGGTGGCGAT
This sequence comes from Tunturiibacter gelidiferens, assembly GCF_051013345.1. Taxonomy (GTDB): domain Bacteria; phylum Acidobacteriota; class Terriglobia; order Terriglobales; family Acidobacteriaceae; genus Edaphobacter; species Edaphobacter gelidiferens_A. Next base: position 5,806,353 of record NZ_CP132939.1, on the reverse strand, counting down.
GTCGCCGTGACCCATGATGCGGGAGACGATGCGGTCGGGGTGGAAGGGCTCGAAGGCGTCGGGCTTTTCGCCGGTGCCGAGGAACTTGATGGGTGCTCCCGTCACGTGGCGGATGGAGAGGGCAGCGCCGCCTCGTGCGTCGCCGTCCATCTTGGTGAGGATGGCGCCGGTGATGGTGAGGAGATCGTTGAAGGCCTTGGCGGAGTTGACGGCGTCCTGGCCGGTCATGGCGTCGGCGACGAAGAGGATCTCGGAGGGGTTGAGGAGCTTTTGAGCTGCGCCATCTCGTCCATCAGCGACGCGTCGATCTGGTTGCGGCCTGCGGTGTCGACGATGAGCATGTCGCAGCCGAAGTTGGCGGCTTCGCGCTTGGCCTCTTTGGCTAGGCGGAGGACGGCGTCGGTGCCGGGTTTTTCTTCGGTGAGTTTGCCCTCGTAGAGCTGGGCGGAGATGGAGCGGGCTACGATGGCGAGCTGCTCGCGGGCGGCGGGACGGTAGACGTCGACCGAGACGAGCATGGGGCGGTGGCCGGCTTTTTAGCCACTGGGCTAGCTTTCCGCTCGTCGTAGTTTTGCCGGAGCCTTGCAGGCCGGCCATGAGGATGACGCTTGGGGGCTGGGAGGCTTTCTGGAAGCGGGCGGTGTCGCGGCCGAGGAGATTCACGAGCTCGTCGTGGACGATTTTGACGATCTGCTCGGAGGGCGAGAGGGCGGTGGCGACCTTTTCGCCGATGGCGCGGGTGCGGATGTGCTCGACGAGCTCGTTGACGACGGTGAGGTTGACGTCGGACTCGAGGAGGGCGAGGCGGATCTCGCGGATGGCGTCGGAGATGTTCTCGTCGGAGATGGTGCCCTGGCCGCGGAGGGTCTTGAAGGAACGCTGGAGTTTGTCGCTTAGGTTTTCAAACATGTCTGCTACAAGTTTACAGGGAATGGCGGCGGTGGCGGAAATGCCCGCTGCGCGCGGGGCGGTCACTTCGTGATTTGTATACCCCTTCGGTTGGCGCTCCCGTTGGTCGCGATGGGATGTCTTTTGCCGACCATCGGGAGGCCGGGGCGAAGCCGGTATACACCCCACGAAGTGGGCGCTGCCCACGTAGGGCGCCTCTTGGCTTTAGTTGAGAACGCCGCCTTTGGCGAAGGTGATGGTGAGATCGACGAGGTGGGTGTCGGGGTCGGAGGAGGCGTTGTAGGTGGCGGAGTAGCCAGCGAGGGACTGGAGGGCGCTGTTGTTGTGGAGGAAGTTGGTGAGGTAGGTGGTGTCGTAGAAGTCGCCGGGATTCATGTGCCAGGCAGAGTCGAATTGCTTCTGCTGCTCGGCGGAGAGGCCGAGGGCTTTGACGCTGTGGATGTGGTATTGCGGGCCGGGGTCGACGGTGATGGTGTAGGAGACGTGGTGGCCGAGATGGTCGAAGGTGGCTGGGGCCTTGACCTTGGCGTCCTGAAAGCCTTTGGCGAAGTACGCGCCGGCGATGATCGACAGGCTTTGGCGAAGGGCTGCTTCGGAGGCCATGTCACCGGGCTTCATCTTGGCCTGTTTGTAGAAGTCGGCGGTGCTGATGATGTCGGAGCCTGGCCAGTTGAGCTGGAAGAGCTGGTAGGGCTGGCCTTCGCTGAGCGTGGCGGTGAAGGCAAGATCGATGCCGTTGGGGGTGACCTGAGGCGGGGCCTGGGTGAGGTTGAGCACGGCCATGTCGAGGTAGCCCGCGTCGTGGTAGGCGGAGGTGAGTGCGGTGGTGATGGAGGTATGGGTGGTGGTAGTGTCGAAGGGTTGATTGGTCTGGTCTTTGATTACGCTGTCGAGCCTGGGCTGCATGGCGGGAGAGGCGTGAATCAGGGTGATGGTTTGGACGCGGACCGCGGGGGACTCAATTTTGAACGCGATAGAAGATGGGGTGGCGCCTGGCTGGGCGCTGTGGGGGATGGCCACGATGCTGGCGGTGGTGCCTTTTTCGGCGACCATGGCTTTGAGGGCGGAGGCGATGGTGTCCTGGAGGTTGCCGGCGGTGGGGACTACGCCGGTGTAGAGAGGGACTCGGGCCTTGAGCGCGGTGGTGAGTTCAGTGGGAGACCACCAGACGAAGTTGGTGAAGGAGGCGCGGAGTAGATGTTCTGGCGGCATCGGCTTGAGATCGTAGACCAGGCCGGTTGCGTTGGACTCGAAGCGGATGTCGGAGAAGAGGCCGGTGTCGCTGAGGTGCTGGGCGGCGGCTTGAACATCTGCCTGGGTGGCGGTTGCGCCTGGCTGGAGGCCGCTGACTTTGAGGAGGTCTGCCTGTGAGAAGGCGGGGGCACCGGTGAAGGTGATCGGGGGCAGTTTGAAGGTCTGTGCGGAGAGTTGGAGGGTGGGGACAGAGAGGCAGAGAGCGAGGAGAGCAGGCCTGAGAGTGGTCGAGCGCATTTGAAAGGAAGATACCCCATGCCGCGATGGGAGAGAAGATCATTTTTCGAAAGAGACTTTTAGGGAAGCTTGTCCTGCCGGACGGGCTCCCTGCGCGGGAGGCGGTCACTTCGTGACTTGTGATTGCTTTGCGTGGTCCTCCCGTTGGTCGGAAGATGAAGTTGATTCCGACCAACGGGAGGACCGGGCGTCGATAACCTGCCAAGACAAGGTATACGCGTCACGAAGTGACCGCTCTCCGCGCAGGAGGCCTGTCCGGCAGGACTCCCTCGCCTTGGCAAGTGGCGGCCTTGGTGCGTGGCCAGGTTGGTTCGGGTTGTGAGTCGGCAGGCACAGAGGATTGGGGGCGGGATAATCGACTTCTATGCACGAGATTGGTCAGGCTGGCGGGAACGCGCGGACGGTGAGGGAGTTTGTGGCGTATCTGCGGGTCGAAAAGGGTCTGAGACCAGCTAGCTGCGAGGCGTATCAACGGGATCTGGAGCAGTTTGCGGAGCATGTTGAGGGACGGAATGGGTTGCTTGTGGGGGCGACCCAGGCGGATGTGAGCGGGTTTATGGAGGGGCTGCGGGGCCATGGAGTGGAGTCGCGGTCGATTGCGCGAAAGTTGAGCTGTTTGCGGGGATTCTATCGCTGGCTGCTGATGGATAAGCGGATTGCGCATGATCCGACAGTGAACGTGGAGACTCCTGCGAGTTGGAAGGTGCTGCCTAAGTCTCTGGCCGAGGGCGAGGTGGCCGAGATGCTGGAGCGGACCGGCGTTGCCGCTCGAAGTGCCGATGCGGATGGGCTGGCGCTGCGCGATCATGCGATTTTGGAGTTGCTTTATGCGGGCGGGCTGCGGGTGGGGGAGATCTGCGCGCTGCGGGTGGAGGATGTGCATCTGGACCAGGCGCGGGCGCAGGTTAGGGGCAAGGGCGATAAGGAGAGGATCGTGCCGCTGGGGCGGTCGGCGGTGGAGGCTTTGGAGAGGTATCTGGCGGTGGGAAGGCCGGGATTGGTGAAGGGCGGCCTGGAGCGGGGAAGTCATGCGGTGCAGAGGGCACTGTTTCTGAGTGTGCGCGGACATGCGCTGACACGGCAGTGGGTTTGGGAGATGGTGCGGTCGGCTTCGGGGACGGGAAGTAAGGCTAGTCCGCATATGCTGCGGCATAGCTGTGCGACGCACATGGTGGAGCATGGTGCGGATCTGAGAAGTGTGCAGACTTTGCTGGGGCATGCGGATATTGCGACGACGCAGGTTTATACGCATGTGGCGCTCGGGCATTTGAAGAAGGTGCATCGGGAGCATCATCCGCGGGGGAAGAGACGGGTGGTTTGAAGGGTTGGGTTGAAAGGTTTGGTTTGTCGGGGCGGGTGAGGGGCGTCGGGATCCTTCGCTGCGCTCAGGATGACGGCAACGACAAATGCAAAGGCAGCGGCACCTACAAAGGCAAAGACAGCGGCAAGAACAAAGGCAAGGGCAGCGGCGAAAAACAAGGCAGAGGCAGATGCAGATGCGGGATAAGGCTGACGAGATCGAGGGTTTGGCCGAAACATTTCTGGCGATGCTCACGAATGAGCGGGGTGCGTCGGAGCATACACTGCGGGCTTATGCGCGCGAGGTGAGGAGCTTTGCGGCTTATCTGAATGAGACTTTGGGGAAGGGTGCGAAGGTGGGCGCGGTGGAGCATCTGCATATTCGCGCTTACCTGGGAGCGCTGTATGAGCGGGGGCTGACCAAGGCGAGTGCGGCGCGGGCGCTGGCGGCGGTGAGGAGCTGGTTCAAGTGGCTGGCGAAGGAGGGCAAGGTGGCGCAGAATCCTGCGCTGCTGGTGAGTACGCCTAAGCTGCCGAAGCATCTGCCGCGCGTGCCGAGTATGGAAGAGGTGAATCGGGTTTTGAATTCGCTGGATGGTTCGACCGAGAAGAGGGCTGGGGGCGGTATCGTCTCCCACCCTTCGCAAGGTGCGCGAAGGATGGGGCACCCCGACGGTCGTGGCGATTCGGAGGAGGGAGATGCTTCGGCGTGGCCTGAGCGGGACCGGGTGATCTTCGAGTTGTTGTACGGGTGCGGGATTCGAAACTCGGAGCTGGTGGGGCTGAATATGGGCAGCGTGAAGTGGCGCGATGATGCTGTGCTGGTGCGTGGCAAGGGCCGAAAGGAGCGTCTGGTGCCGCTGGGAGATGAAGCTGCGGTGGCGCTACGGGCTTATCTGCCGCTGCGCGAGACGAAGCTGTTGGCGGCAGGGAAGGGCGCGCTGGTGCATGATGGGCCGTTGATGATGAACCTGCGAATGCGTGGGGATTGCAGGCTGACGACGCGGAGTGTGGGGCGGATTGTGAAGGCGATTGCGCTGAGCCGCGGGCTGGCGGCGGATGTGCATCCGCATACGCTGCGGCATGCGTTTGGGACGCACATGTTGGAGGAGGGCGCGGATTTGCGCGCAATCCAGGAGATGCTGGGGCATGAGCGGCTGTCGACGACGCAGAGGTATACGCAGCTGACTGTGGGTCAGGTGCAGAAGGTGTATGACGAGACACATCCTCGCGCCAAGTGAGATTTTCCTTCAAATAATTTTGGATTGCCGGGAGATTTTTTATTTCCTGTGGCTGTGGGCGTTTTTGCTGGGGGTTTTGCTGAAAGTGGTGTGTTGAGCGTGGTTTTTCGATGGTGAGATCGTGGTGGATTGTGGTGAGTTGGTGGTCGGTTGATGTTGTTTTTTCTGGTGGGAAAAAAGTGACAGTTTTTTTGAGATTTTTTGGGGGGTTTGGAATCTGTTGGGGCTGGGATCGGGGTCTGGGATCCGCTCCGGATTGGGGTGATCGGATTCGCGGAATTTTGCGGTGGGGTTTTCTGGTTGCGATGGCGCTTCCTAGCTGCTGGCTGCGAAGACGTAAAAGTCGGCGAAGGAGGTTTCGTCGGGATTGGCCGGGTCGTAGGGATAGACGTTGGGCGTTTTGGACAGCAGAGACCACTGCGTTTGGTTTCGGCTCACCCAGTCGGTGAACTTGCGATGGTGGATGTGCTTGTAGGGCCAGTCCCGCTCCATATCGCTGGAGTAGACGATGACGAAGCGGCTCGCGGAGGCGAAGAGTTTTTGCATGTAAGCGTCGAAGGCTTGGTCCTCGACGACGTGGTAGATCACGTCGAGTGACAGCGCCAGATCGGCCACGGTGCCTGCGGGGAGGAGATTGGCTTCGAAGAAGCGTTTGGTGGGATCGCCGGCGAAGAGAGTGCGACAGATCTCAACGGCTTTGGGGGAGATGTCGACGCCGGTGTAGTTGGGATAGCGAGCGAGTTTGAGTTGGGCACCGTCGCCGGAGCCGTGCTCGATGACAGAGGAGACGTTGTGCTGCTCGACGAATGTGTTCAGGAAGTTGGCTTTGAACTCGGCCAGCCGGTTATAGCTGCCTGCGCCTGAGTCGCCGCCCTGGCGATAGCGCTGATCCCAATAGTCGACCGAACTCCTGAACTGTGCTCTGCGAAGTTGAAGGAGACCCTGGCCTAAAACCGGGAAGTTTTTCAGGAAGGACTTGACGCTTCCTAGCATTCCCCTACCTCGTTCTCCGGCAGAAGAAAGCCACCTCAAAATGTGGACGGGAGAAGTAAAAGAAATCGGTGCAGCAAGGTGGTTTTCGTCGGATTTTCACAAAGCTTAGCATGCCTTTCGGTGAGGTGTTCAAGTCCTCTAAGTGAAGAGCTTGAGGGGGTACCGTTGTCGGTTCCTAAGCGGCCGGTTCTGGGGCGACGAGTGCGACGGCTCGCGGCAGGGCGACACCATTTGGGTATTCTGCAGGGAGATTCGAGGTTCGGCGCAGGGGGAGCCTGCATCCAATGGGAACGAGGTTCGGGATGCTGGCACGATTGGCGAAGAGTGCGGGGTTGGTGGCGGTGGGGTTGGCGTTGATCGTGGGACAGGGATGCAAGAAGAAGCAGGCTCCGGCGCCGGTGCAGCCTGTGGTTCGCACGGTGCCCCGGCCTGCAGAGCCGGATTTTCCTGATGATGCGCCGCCGTTGCCGGTGGTCGCGGATCAGGTCGCGCATCACGCGGTACGGCGAGTGGCGCCACCTGTGGTTCAGGCTTCGGCGCCGGTGGTTGACCCGGAGGCGTTGGCTGAGGCGCAGAGGCAGAGGGATGCGAGTCTTTTGCAACGGCAGCAGACGGCTTCGCAGAGGCAGCAGCAGGAGCTGAATGGGGTGGTGCAGAGGAGCTTGAAGATTCAGCAGGAGCAGCAGGCGGAGCCGCGGATTCAGGATGCGCCGGAGGTTCCGATCACACAACAGCCTGTGCCGGGGCAGGAGGAGCAGCGGATTCAGGATAATCCGAATATGCCGGCTCCGGAGCAGGCTGAGCCCGAACAGCCGGAGCAGCCGGATGCGAATCCTGCGCCGGAGCAGACGAATCCAGGGCAGATGCCGCCGGAGAGTTAGCGGGGATTTTGGCCGATCAGTGTCTTGAGATGAGCAGAATGTGGGCGGGCTCCGAGGTAATCGGAGAGATCTTGAAGGATTGGTTGGGAGCTATGGGGAGGACGGTGCCTGCGCCGATCTTTGTAGTTTGACCGTCGTGTGTGAGCGATGTGGAGGAGAAGGCGATCAGGACGGATGGGGCTGCCGTGGGTGGGACGTCGCAGGGCGCCGGGTTAACGCAGACGACGCGGAGAACGGTGACGTGCGGGGAGGAGAACTCGGTCTCGTTGATGTTGTGGGTCAGGTCGGTGGGGGCAGGGCCACGGAAGTCGGGTGGGTTGTCGGGCAGGTTGAGGTTGGGGAGTTCGACACGGAGAAAAAGCGAGGGCAGGTCGCTGAGGTTTTCGATGGAGTGGCGCTCGATCAGGCCTCGGTTGAAGCGGAAGGCTCCGAGTTGGGTGGGGGGACGGGTGACGGTGGAGGGTGGATTCCCGTCGTGGATGATGTTTACGGGGCCTGAGTTGTTGAGGTAGACGAAGACGGTTGGGGTGGCGGGGTGGTCGTGGACGGGGACCTTTTCGTGTGGGCCGTACTGGACGCTGATGACTTTGAAGGCGTCGTTGGTGAGGACGGTTTGGTAGCTGGGCGGGAGGGGGGCTGCTGGGCTCTGAGGGGCAAGGAGCTTGAGAGAAGAAGAATCAGGGGGAGAAGCTTGTTCAATCGGGGCCTCCTGTTGTTGGATACTTTGAGGGCGTTTTCGTTTGGTTTTGAGAAGCAGTGGGAGTTGGTCAGTTCTGCGGAACGGCAACCGCAGATCCCTTCGGGGATGACAACAAAAGGACGGGTAACGGCAAAGGCTACGACAACGGCAGCGGCAACGGCAACGGCAACCGCAACCGCAACCGCAACCGCAACCGCAACCGCAACCGCAACCGCAACCGCAGATCCCTTCGGGGATGACAACAAAAGGACGGGCAACGGCAAAGGCTACGACAACGGCAGCGACAGCGGCAGCGGCAGCGGCAACCGCAGATCCCTTCGGGGATGACAACAAAAGGACGGGCAACGGCAAACAAGAATTACAAAATCATTGGCAAAGACGAAATGTGGAGGGTTAGTACCGGGGGATGGTGGGGTCGATGGAACGGGACCAGGCGTCGATGCCGCCGGCCAGGGACTGAACGTGCTCGAAGCCTTGATTACGCAACCACATCGTGACGCTGAGGGAACGGGCTCCGTGATGGCAGAGGACGACGATGGGGGCGTCGGGGTCGAGTTCGGTGTGGGCTCGGGAGGGGATCTCGCCCATGGGGATGAGGGTGGAGTCGGGGAGGTGGGTGGTCTGGTACTCCCAGGGCTCGCGGACGTCTAATAAGAGGGGGCGTTGGGCTGCTGGCGGAGGGTGGAGAAGGCTTCTGCGGTAATTTCGGGCTCTAACATGGTTTCAAGGATATCCTTAGAGATGGCATCAGGCACAGGTCCCGGGACGGGGCTTGGGCGAGGACTGAGTTAATTCCCGCGGTTCCGCGAAGCGTGCCGGGCTGAGGATGTGATTGAGCAGGGTGCATCCTGTTTGGTAAGCTCACGAATTTAATTGCGGACGGTGGCTGTTTTGGAGACTGTCTTGAGTTCGACTACTGGTTTGGTTTGGAGAGTGTGTTGGAGAAAGTACTGATCGTTGAAGATGAGGTTCATGCAAGGAGTGGCCTGACGGAGCTGATTGAGAGCTGGGGCTATAGGGCGGAGTGTGCGGCGGATGGGATGGAGGGTCTGGAGAAGGCGGTGTCGTGGGCTCCTGCGATTGTTGTGACCGACCTGAAGATGCCGCGGATGGATGGGATGGAGTTGCTGAATCGAATCGGCGAGCTGCCGCAGAGGATTGCTGTAGTGATGCTGACGGCGCAGGGGTCGATTGAGTCTGCCGTCGACGCGATGCGGATGGGCGCGTACGACTATATTCCTAAGCCCGTGGAGCCGAATCGGCTGAAGACGATTCTGCATAATGCGAGCCGGCAGCGGGAAGCGGATGCGGAGCTGGAGGCGACCGGGCGGCAGCTGAGAGATACGGGCGTGCTGGGGCCGATGGTGGGCTCTTCGCCGCAGATGGTGGATATCTTCTCGATGATCGAGAGGATTGCTCCGTCGAATGTGTCGGTGCTGGTGACGGGTGAGAGTGGAACGGGAAAAGAGCTGGTGGCGCGGGCGCTGCATGATCTCAGTGCGCGCAGGCTGAAGCCGTTTGTGGCGGTGAACTGCGCGGCGATTCCGGAGACGCTGATTGAGAGCGAGATCTTCGGGCATGAGAAGGGCGCGTTTACCGGTGCGTTGGAGCGTCGTGCGGGATGCTTTGAGTTGGCGGAGGAGGGTACGCTGCTGCTCGATGAGATCGGCGAGATGCCGATGGCGACACAGGCGAAGCTGCTGCGGGTGCTGGAGGACAGGAAGCTGCGAAGGCTGGGCAGCAAGATTGAGACGCCGGTGGATGTGCGGGTGGTGGCGGCGACAAATAAAGATCCGGAAAAGGCTGTGTCGAGTGGGGAGTTGCGTGGAGATCTTTACTACCGGCTGAATGTTTTTAATATCCAGATGCCTCCGCTGCGGGATCATCTGATGGATGTTTCGGCGATTGCGGAGAAGATGATCGACGATATGAATGAGCGTCATCACTGCACGGTTGCCGGGCTGAAGGATTCGCTGATGACGCGGCTGGAGGGGTATAAGTGGCCGGGCAATGTGCGAGAGCTGCGGAACACGATTGAGCGGGCGGTGATTCTGGCGGGTTCGGGGATGCTGGGGATTGAGCATCTGCCGCCGCACTTTGGAGAGCCGGGGTTTGCTCCCCCCGAACAGAGTTGGCGGAGTGGAGGCGTTTGCTGCTTCGCAAGCGGCGCACTTCGAGGATGCTCAGCGACGTTTGGATGAGTCGAACTCTGTGCGGGTTGAGGTAGGAACGACGGTGGATGAGGCAGAGAAGCAGCTGATTCTGAAGACGCTGGTGGCGACCCACAACAACAAGACCAAGGCCGCTGAGATTCTGGGAATCAGTTCGAAGACGCTGCAGAATAAGCTGAAGGAGTACTCGAACGCTGCTGCTGTGACGGAGTAACGATGCGGCTGAAGACGAAGCTGGTGCTCGCGGCAACCGGGTTGACGTTTGCGATCGTGCTGGTGCTCTCGGCGCTGTTCGTAAGCGAACTTCTGCGGCAGAGGATCGAGCAGACGGCCGCGGCGAACGATGTGCTGGTGCACGAGGTCTGGCTGGATATGCGGAAGGCAGTCGAGACGGGACTGCGGGCGAATCCGCCGGTGGACCGAAGCGACGAGGCGCTGCACGCGGCGGTGGTGGATGCGCTGAGGAGTCATACGGCGCTAACTGAGGTGATGAATACGATCGTGCGGTACTCGCCTACGGTGCAGGACGTGAGTGTGACGGATGCCCACGGATTGACGCTGCTGAGTACGGATCCGGACGCGGTAGATCAGCCGGCGGTGTTTCGATTCAGTCTGGCGAGTGTGCAGAACGGGCCGATCCCACGGCAGATGAGAGTGGTGTTTGGCAAGCCGCGGGTGCTGGATATTTCGCAGGCGTTGCAGCGGAACGGGGCTCCGTTTCTGGTGGTGCACGTTGGGGTGCGATCGACGTTTTTGAAGAACTCGTATGAGCCGTGGCTGCTGGATGCGCTGATCTTTGCGGCACTGGCGGCGCTGGCGGCGATGCTGTCGGCTGGTTTGCTGGCGAATGTGGCGTTGCGTCCGCTGGAGGCGATCAGTGCGCGGCTGGAGAGCTTGACGCTGGCGGGGGAGCGATTCCTGAGAGGCTGCTGGAGAGTCGGAATACCAGAAGCGACGCGGTGGTTCGGGTGACGCGGACGCTGGATCGCCTGGGAGAACAGATGCGGACGCAGGAGGCCGGCTATACGGCGCTGCAGGCGAATCTGAACCAGATGCTGGATACGCTGCGCGATGGAGTAATGCTTTTTACGGCGGATCGGCGGGCGGTGATGGTGTCGGATGCGGTGGCTTATTTTTTGGGAGCCCCGTTGAACCAGGATCACGAAAAGCTGGTGGGGATGCGGCTGGAAGAGATCTTTGCTCCGGATAGCGTGCTTGGAGAGGCAGTGCTGGAGGCGTTCGCCGAGGGGGCCAGGTGAGTGCGCAGGCGGTGACGCTGGAGGACGGGCGGCAGGTGCAATTCTCGCTGGACCGGATCGACGATCGGATGAGCGGGGTGGGGAGCGTGGCGACGCTGTTGACGCTGCGCGACATGGAGTCGGTGGCGCAGTTGGGGCAGGAACTGGAGGTCGCGAGGAGGCTGGGGGCGATTGGGAGGCTGACGGCTGGGGTGGGGCATGAGGTGAAGAACCCGATCAACGCGATGGTGCTGCACCTGGAGCTGTTGCGCGGGAAGCTGGCGCCGGGCGGGGCCGAGGCGTTTGGCGGGGCCCAGCGGCATGTGGAGATTCTGGCGGGCGAGATGCAGCGGCTGGACAGGGTGGTGCAGACGCTGGCGGACTTTTCGCGACCGATGGAGCTGCATCTGCGGGAACATGATCTGCGGCAGGTGGTTGCGGTTGTGATGGATCTGACCACCGCCGAGATGCAGGAGAATCGGGTGCAGGTGGTGGTGAATGCTCCGAAAGATCCGTTGATGGTGAGGGTGGATGCGCAGCTGATGCAGCAGGCGCTGCTGAACCTGTTGCTGAACGGTATGCAGGCGATGCCCGAGGGCGGGGCGATGGTGGTGAGGATGCGGCGGGACCACCAGTTCGCGGTGGTTGAGGTAATTGATGAAGGAGTAGGTATACCTCCGGAGCTATTACCGCGTATCTTCGAACTGTACTTCACCACCAAACCAAAGGGCAGCGGAATTGGGCTGGCGATGACGTACAGGATTTTGCAGCTGCATGGCGGAGCGATGGAGGTGCGATCCAATGCCGACCCGGATTCAGTCGAACGAGGGACGACCTTTACGTTTCGGCTGCCGGCTGCGGCGGGAGTTGGCGGCGAGAGCAGGAAGGCCGCAGGAGCAGTTCACAAAGAGCTAGGGGAACGGGTTTGAAGGGTACGAGCAACATTACGCAGAAGATCGCATGGACGGCTCTCTGGTTTGGTTTGGCGATGGGGATGGCGGGCTGCCGGCATAAGCAGCAGCTTGCGCCTTTGCCTCCGGTGATGGCTCCGGTGGCACTTGAGGAGATTCCGCAGCCGGATGATCTGCCGATGGTAGAGGCTCCGACGGAGAAGCTGCCGCCGGTGCCGGTTTCGACAGAAGCAGGGAAGCCGAAGAAGAGGAAGAAGCAGCCGCCGAAGGTTGTTGCGCCGCCTGAACCGACTCCCGAGACACAGATTGCCAATGCTGCTGGACCGCCGTCACCAGATGCTGCGGTGGGTGCCCTGACGGCTGGTGGAGAGACGAATCCGCAGACCAAGCAGGAGGCGGAGGATCTGATCGCTTCCATTGATAAGAGGTTGAATGCGCTGCCGTCGCAAAAAGCAGAGGAGCAGAAGGCCCAGGTGAGCAAGGTGCGGAACTTCTGGAAGGATGCGCAGGATGCGTTGAAGTCCGGGGATGCCGAGGGGGCTAAGACTCTGGCGACTAAGGCCAAGCTGCTGCTGGATGATCTGGAGAAGTAAGGCTTCGTAACTCCTCTGATTCTCAGAGGTTGCAAAGGTAGCGTCCTTTCGACGCCGGCATCGCCTCTGTGCGCTGTCCCATGATGAAGTTGACACACGTGGGACAAGGCCTATAATTCCTGCCGGGCTCCGGGCCTGCTCCCCCAAAATCTATATTTTCCTAAGAGGCGATCATGAAATCGAGAATCTCGATGTTTCTGTCGCTGGCGGCGCTGACGGCGCTGTCGGTTTGTATTCCAGGTAGCGTTTATGCCCAACAAAACTGGAAAGCCGAGTTGGGGGCTCAAAGTAAAGATATGGGCAAGCAGGCCATCGCTTTTCTTCCCAACGAGCTCTGGATCCACGAGGGCGACAGCATCACCTGGACCTCCGGCAGCGGCGACATTCATACGGTGTCCTTCTTCATCGCCGGTCAGCCTTATAACGATTTCACGGTGGGCTGTCCTGGGTTCTCACCAAGTGGCACGAGTTTCGACGGCACCAAGTGCGTGAGCGCGCCTCCGTTGGTGGAGGGGCAGACGTTTACCGTGAGCTTTCCTAAACCCGGCAACTATAGCCTGATCTGCCTGGTCCATCCGCATATGACCGGAGTCATACACGTGCTCCCCGTGTCGGCGACTCTACCGCACGATCAGGCCTTCTATAACGAGCAGGCGGCGGACCAGCGGAATAGTCTGCTCACCGATACAGACAAGCACAGGGACATGGATGACATGCTCTCTGCGCACTTGCTTGCAAACAAGAACGGCGTGACTGCCGGCATTGGAGAGATGAACGTGACCGGCGCAGGATTTGAGTCGCTTTCCGTTGTGCGTTTTCTGAAGGGAACGATTGAAATCCATAAGGGAGACACGATCGAGTGGACCAATCTGGACCCGGCTTTGCCGCATACGATCACCTTCGGCCAGGATCCGGCGAATCCCATTCCTCCGTCCGGCAATGTGCCCTTGACTCTGGATGCGGATGGTGTGTTGCATGCAACGATCAGTTCGCATCGGGACAACGTGCATTCGGGCCTTATTCTCGCGTCGCCGGAAAACCAGGTTGGCGTGCCACAGTCTCCTCCGGGCAACACGCGTTTCCGCATTACCTTCACGGAGGCGGGGACGTACAACTACATATGCGCGCTGCACGATAATCTTGGCATGGTTGGCAAGGTGATTGTCCGGTCCTATTAGTAAACGACCAACGGGGCGGCCTCTATAGGCGTCGCCCCTCAACCCTGCGTGGTTGGGGCAAAGAGCCACAATCCTGGTGGTGCATGGCATGTTTGTTTGCAGCGGCGAAACTGCTGCTGGTTCAGGCGGTGGCTCCGTGGCATTTTTTGTACTTCTTGCCGGAGCCGCAGGGGCACTCGTCGTTGCGGCCGACCTTTTCGCCGGCGTGACGGGGGCCGGAGCCGTTGGCGGCGGATGAGGAGGAGCTGACGGAGCGGGCTTGCTCGAGTTCGCGCTGCTTCTTCTTCTGGAACTCGCGCTCCAAGGCGTCGATGGTGGTGGAGGGTGCGCGGTTGGCAGGCGGTGCCGGCGGATTTTGACGCGCGGCTGGCGCGTTGGTGTGTTGCGGCGGGCCGGAGGGTGGGAGTGCGTGTTGGGCGTTGGCTGCAGCTAGCTGCTGGGCTTGTTGGGCCTGCGCTAGAGCCTGCGCGTGGGCCTGGGCTTGCGCCAGCTGCTCAGCGGATTCGATGGGAGTGCCGTCGGGGCCGATGATCTGCATGCGGAAGAGGTGGCGCGCGGTGTCTTCCTGGAAGCGCATCATCATGCCTTCGAACATCTCGAAGGATTCTTTCTTGTAGGCGACGAGCGGATCCTGCTGCGCGTAGCCGCGGAGGCCGATGCCCTCTTTGAGATGGTCCATGGCGAGGAGATGATCTTTCCAGAGGCCGTCGAGGACGGAGAGCATGACGATGCGCTCGTGGTAGCGCATGGCTTCGGCGCCGAGGATCTGCTCCTTGATGTCGTAGCGGGCGCGAAGATTCTGGAAGATGGCTTCGCCTAGCTCGTGGCGATTGAGTGCGGTCGCGTCGACTTCTTTTTCGAGATGGGCGCCGAAGATGTCGTAGATCTGCGAGAAGAGGGGTTCAAGCTTCCACTCGTCGGCGTGAACTTTTTCCGGGGCGTTTTCGTCGAGGATGTTGGAGAGGATGGTGGAGGTGTAGTCCTCGGTGATGAGCTGCTTCTGGTCTACTCCTTCCATGAGCTGGCGGCGGAGACCGTAGACGGCTTCGCGCTGCTTGTTCATGACATCGTCGTACTCGAGGACGTGTTTGCGGGATTCGAAGTTCTGAGTTTCGACGGCCTTCTGCGCGGCTTCGATGCGGCGGGAGATCATGCCGGATTCGATGGGGACGCCCTCTTCCATGCCGAGGCGCTGGAGGAGTGTCGAGACCCACTCGCGGGCGAAGATGCGCATGAGGTCGTCTTCGAGCGAGAGGAAGAAGCGGGAGGAGCCGGGGTCGCCCTGACGGCCGGCGCGTCCGCGGAGCTGGTTGTCGACGCGGCGGGATTCGTGGCGTTCGGTGCCGAGGATGTGGAGGCCGCCTGCGCCGATGACGCTCTCGTGTTCGGTTTTGGCTGCGCCCTCGTGAGCGGCGGTGGCGGCGTCCCAGTTGGCTTGCGTGGTTTCGAACTCCTGGCCGGTGTAGTAGAAGCGGACCATGCCGGGGCCGGCTACGGGATTGATTGCGCCTTCGGCTGCGCTGACCGCGCGCGCTTGCTGTTTGCGCACGAGATCCTGACGGGCCATGAACTCGGCGTTGCCGCCGAGGAGGATGTCGGTGCCGCGGCCTGCCATGTTGGTGGCGATGGTGACCATGCCGAGACGACCGGCTTGTGCGACGATCTCGGCTTCCTTCTCGTGGAACTTTGCGTTGAGGACGACGTGGCGAACGCCTTTGCGCTTGAGAATCTCGGAGAGGAGCTCGGATTTTTCGATCGACGTGGTGCCAACGAGGACCGGCTGCTTTTCGCCGTGGAGACGGGCGATCTCGTCGGCGACGGCGAAGTATTTTTCTTTCGCGGTGCGGTAGACGACGTCGGGGTTTTCGATGCGGAGCATCTTGCGGTTGGTCGGTGTGACGACGATGTCGAGCTTGTAGATCTTGTCGAACTCGGCGGCTTCGGTCTCGGCGGTGCCGGTCATTCCGCTGAGTTTCTTGTACATGCGGAAGTAGTTCTGGAAGGTGATGGTGGCGAGCGTCTGGTCTTCCTTGCGGATGGCCACGCCTTCCTTGGCTTCGACGGCCTGATGGAGTCCGTCGGACCAGCGGCGGCCGGGCATGAGACGGCCGGTGAACTCGTCGACGATGATGACCTCGCCCTCTTTGACGACATACTCTACGTCGCGCTTGTAGAGGGAGTGGGCCTTGATGGCGACTTCGACGTGGTGCTTGAGGTCCCAGTTCTCGGGGTCGGCGATGTTGCCGATGCCGAGAAGGCCTTCGATCTTTTCCCAGCCCTCGTCGGTGACAGTGATGGAGCGGGTCTTTTCGTCTACGACGTAGTCGCCGGACCATGTTTTGGTTTCGACGGTTTCGATGAGTTCGCCTAGCTCGAGCTTGGGGATGATGACGTTGACGCGAGCGTACTTGTCGGTGGTCTGGTCGGTGGGGCCGGAGATGATGAGCGGGGTGCGGGCCTCGTCGATGAGGATGGAGTCCACTTCGTCGACGATGCAGTAGTAGTGGCCGCGCTGGACCTGATCCTTGAGCTCGAACTTCATGTTGTCGCGGAGGTAGTCGAAGCCGAACTCGTTGTTGGTGCCGTAGGTGATGTCGGAGGCGTAGGCGTCGCGGCGCTGCTGGTCGTCGAGGTCGTGGACGATGACGCCGACGGTGAGGCCGAGGAAGCCGTAGATCTTGCCCATCCATTCGGCGTCGCGTTTGGCGAGGTAGTCGTTGACGGTGACGACGTGTACGCCGCGGCCGGCGAGGGCGTTGAGGTAGCAGGGAAGGGTGGCTACGAGGGTTTTTCCTTCGCCGGTCTTCATCTCTGCGATCTTGCCGGAGTGGAGGACGATGCCGCCCATAAGCTGGACGTCAAAGTGGCGCATGCCTACGGCGCGCTTGCCGGCTTCGCGGACGACGGCGAAGGCTTCGGGCAGGATAACGTTGAGTGCTTCCTTTTCGGCGGCGATGCGCTCGTCGGCGTTCTCTGGGGTGTCGGGGATGTTTGCGATGGCCGCGGCGATGCGCTGGCGGAACTCGGCGGTCTTATTGCGCAGAGCCTCGTCGGAGAGCGCCTGAATGGTCGGCTCGAGCGCGTTGATCTGCGCGACCGTGGGCTGAATGCGCTTGACGGCGCGTTCGTTACTGGTGCCAAAGACTTTTGCAATGACTGAGTTGAGCAAAACGGTATCCTTCGGGGCGCACTTTGTCCCAAATACTAGTGTAACTGGTATGGGTGGCGCGGTTGGAAGTGAAGTTGGCCGTTGGAGATACGGCGGATCTGGGCGCGCGGTAAAGCTAGGATTTCGAGCGGACGTAGACCGGGTCGCGTTTGAGGTAGGCGAAGCGGTACTTGGCGTCTTGGCCTGAAGGCGCACAGAGATGGCCGGTGAAGGGAGCGCGAAGGGTTTCGGCGCCGAAGGTTATGGCTACAAAGGCCGGGGTGAAGCACTTGCTGTTGTCGAAGACTTCGCCGGAGACCCAGTGAAGTTCGCCTGTGGCCTCGGCGTTTGCAGGGATCGCGACGGGGAGAATCACTGGGCCGGGGTGCATGCCGGGTGGGGTTTCGAGGGAGATTGGGAGTCTGGTGTTGGAGGCGTCTTCGAAGGTGAGCGCGGGGCGGCCGGGGACGGTGCAGGTCTGGGAGCCGATGTTGCGCAGCACAAGCAGGGTGCCGGACTGCGACATGCCGTCGAAGTTGCCGCCTTCGCCGTCGAAGGAGAGCGAGAGTTGGGCGGCGGTGCAGGCAAGCAGGGTGGATGCGGAGGGCAGCGGGGTCGCACTTGCCGAAGATGCGAGGATGAGCACTACGGCGACGACTACATAGACCGCGTTTGAGGCTGGTTTGTTCACTGCGAGAATTTTAGTCTTTCTTTGCTGATCTGTTGAGATGTTTTCGTTGCGGTTGGTGAAGGGGGCGGCGCCACTTTGATTGGTGGGTCATGTAGGATCATTGCCTCCTGTTTTTCCGAGGCTTGCAAGATGGCAACGCAAGACCGCGCGCTCGGCCCATGGGCAAAGCTGCCTGTTGCGATTCGAGCTATCATCTCCGGACTTCTGATTGCACTTGTGGCGGCCAACCTGTGGCCGTTGTTTCTTCTCCACCTTGGCGTGCCGTTGGCGGCTGTCGTCGAGGTGATCTTCCTTGCGGTTTATCTCTGGTGGGCTTCTGGAGGAGGGCGTCCACACTCGACACAGACGGTTCGGGCTGCGGCGTTTCGTCGCTGCAGGATGTCGCCGAGGCAGTGGTTATGGGGAATTGTTGCGGCTGTCTTTTTTGCGGCGACAATACATGCTTCGATTGTTTTGTTGTTTCGTTTCGTGCCTTTTCCGATGGCGGATTTCCGGCGCGGTTATGATTTTTCGTTTACTTCGTCTCTGCCATTGAAGTGGTTGGCGATTGTAGTTTCGGCGACGTCGGCGGGGACGTGCGAGGAGACCGGCTTTCGCGGGTATATGCAACGGCCCATTGAACAGCGGCACGGCGTGCCGGTCGCGATTCTGATCTCCTCATTCTTCTTTACGGTGGTGCATCTGACGAAGGGTTGGGCAATGGCCGGGATTGTGCCGATTGTGTTTGGCGCAGGGGTATTGCTGGGGCTTCTGGCGTGGGCTTCCGGATCGCTCATTCCGTGCATGATTGGCCACGTGATGATGGACGTTGGGCTGTTCGCTTATTGGTGGACGGGAGTTGCCGGCGACTTTACCTCCCGTCCGATCAGCGAGACTGGTGTGGATGGACCGTTTCTTGTCGCGTGCGCGGTGTTTGCGGTTTCACTTTTTGCGGTGCTCTATTCGATATCGCGATTGAGGCTGGTGGCGAAGGGCTACTTTGCCGGGATTCCTGAGGATTTGAGATAAGCGGCCTTTAGATAAAGAGAAATGGAGAGAAGCGGACGCACGATGTAAGCTGGCTTGGCAGTCCGGGTTTTCCGTTCAGGTGGAGTTCTATGCTGAGTTATGTGCAGAGTGGCTTGCTGGTTGGGTTAGCGCTGCTGGTGTCAGTGGTGCTGGTGCTTTTGCTGAATCGGGCGTGGCCGATTCCCAATCGCAAGCTGATCAACGATGTAACGGGATGGCAATTGGGGATTCTGGGGACGACGTATGGGGTGATTCTGGGCTTCATGCTGTACACGGTGTGGATTGACTTTCGCGCGGCCGAGATCAATGCGACGCAGGAGGCTAGCTCTCTGTTAACCGTGACGCGGATTGCGTCGGCATTGCCGGTTGAGGCGCGGGAGCAGTTTCGTACGCTGGGCATGAAGTATGCCGATGCCGTGGTGCATCAGGAGTGGCCGGCGATGCAGCACCAGGAGGAGAGTCGCGCGGGAGAGTTGATCGAGGTAGATATGTGGAAGCTGCTTGCGGCGGTGAAGGACAATGCCGGCACGGCGAATAGCGTGGACCACCTGACCCAGGTGCTGAGCGAGCTTTCGGAGAGGCGGAGCCTGCGGGAAGAGCAGCTTCGTGTACGGCTGCCGGCTGTGTTGTGGATTCTGCTGCTGGCGGGCGGGGGAGCGACGGTGGGGTCTTCGTGCCTGTTGGGGAACGACAACAAATGGCTGCACTATTGCCAGGTTCTGGCGCTGACGTTTGTGGTGGCGGTGACGCTGTCGGCGATTGCGGATCTGGCACGGCCGTTTGAGGGGGCGGTGTCGGTGAGCCCGGTTGCGTTTGAGCGTGTGCAGACGATGATGCAGCTGGATTCGGCTCGTTAGCGCTTTTCTGGCGATGCACAAGTGTGGCGTAAAACCCACATCTCAAAATCGAGATGTGGGGCGCCCGCTTTTTGCCGCTGTTGAGTCCACCGCTTTAGATCGCTTTGGTCAATGGAACGACGTTAGTGTCCGCCCATGGCTTCGGGGTCGGGTTTTGCGGCCTTGGAGGGGAGACGCATGATGAAGGGCAGCGGCGTGAGCAGGAAGATAGTGCAGGCGAGGATGGCGAAGGCGTTTTTGTAGCTGAGCATGGAGGCCTGGCGAAGCATCTGCTGATAGGCCTGACCGATGGCCATCTGTGATGCGCTGGCGGCAGACATACCCTGCGACATCAGCATCTCTTTCATGCGGTCCATGTAGAGGTTGTAAGGGACACTTCCGCGAACGACGTTGGCGGAGAGGGCGACCTGCTGAACCTGGGAGTTGCGTGCGAGATAGGTGGTGAGGAGTGCCGTGCCTGCGCTGCCTCCGAGGTTGCGGGCGAAGTTCGAGAGGCTGGAGATCTGGTTGGTCTTGTTGGCCGGAACGCCGACATAGTTGAGGGTGCTGATGGGGATGAAGATGAAGGCGAGGCCGAGCATCTGCATCATGCGCCAAAGGGTGACGGTGCCGAAGGCTGCGTTGAGGTCCAGGCGCGTGAGGTTGAAGATGCCGATGGCGGTGACGAGATAGCCCATACAGACCATGAGGCGGGGGTCGAATTTGCCCAGGCTGCGACCTGCGACGAACATCATGATCATCATCATGAAGCCTGCGGGGAGAGGACCATGCCGGCGCGTTCGGCGGTGTAGCCGAGCAGGCCCTGAAGGTATTGCGGGATGAGGACGGTCGAGCCGAAGAGGACCATGCCGAGGATGAGTTGGAGAAAGACGGCGGTGCCGAAGTTGCGATTCTTGAGGAGCTTCAGGTCGACGATTGGGTCGGGATGGTGCCACTCCCACCAGGTGAAGAAGATAAGGGTCGCTGCGGCGAGGATTGCGAAGGTGCGGATCATGGGGTCGCCGAACCAGTCCTTCTCCTGGCCTTTGTCGAGGGTGAATTCGAGGCAGCCAACGCCGAAGGCTACGAGGCCGAGACCGAGGAAGTCGATCTTGAGGTGCTTGGCCTGTTCCCTGCGCTCCTTGAGATGGGGCGGGTCTTCGACCATGCGGTTGCTGAGAAAGAGCGAGATGAGGCCGATGGGGATGTTGATGAAGAAGATCCAGTGCCAGTTGAAGTTGTCTGTGATCCAGCCGCCAAGCGTAGGGCCGATGGCGGGCGCCACGACGACAGCCATTCCGTAGACGGCGAAGGCCTGACCGCGTTTTTCGACGGGGAAGGTGTCGGCGAGGATGGCTTGTTCGCTGGGGGCGAGGCCGCCGCCGCCCGCGCCCTGAAGGATGCGCGCGATGATGAGCAGGGGAAGCGTGTTTGCGATGCCGCAGAGGAAGGAGCAGATGGTGAAGAGGGCGACGCAGACCATGTAGAAGCGCTTGCGGCCGAAGCGGTTGGAGAGCCAGCCGGAGATGGGCAGGACGATAGCGCTTGAGACGAGATAGCTGGTGAGAACCCAGGTGGCCTCTTCGGAACTGGCGCCGAGAGTCCCGGCGATGTGGGGCAGAGCGACGTTGGCGATGGAGGTGTCTAGGACCTCCATGAAGGTGGCGAGTGTGACGGTAAGCGCGACGGCCCATGGGTTGTGGTGTGGCTTCCACGCGGCGGGTGCGGCGGCGATGGGCGTGAGCCGGGCGAGCGTCGGCGAAGGTGCGGTCATTGTTGCCATATCAGTCTCCTGATATGATATCAGGAGACTGATATGGCTTCTTTAAATTCGAACGGTACGAAGAAACAGGCTGAAAGACGGCGGGCTGCGCAGATGATGAAGCGCATCCTGGTCCACTTTCGCGGCCAGATGGACGAGGCGCTGCGGCCTCAGGGTGTGACGACGGCCCAGTTACACATATTGAAGACGATTCGGGACGAGCCGGGGGTGTCGGGGGCTCAGTTGGCGCGGTTGTGCTATGTGACGCCGCAGTCGGCGCAGTCAATGTTGACGGGGCTTGAAAGAGGCGGGTGGATCGTACGGAATAAAGGGCGGGGGAATGACCGGATTCTTGCGGCGCGGCTGACAGCTGAGGGGGAAAAGCTGCTTCAGACGGCGGAGAAGATGGTGAAGGTGATTGAAGGGAAGCTGTGGCGGGGGTGGCTGAGAGTTCGATTGAGGCTTTGAATGGGGTGTTGGAGCAGTGCCTTGCGAATCTTGGGCCGGAGTCGGACGCCCGCTAGTGTCTGAGATGATTGGGCGGCCTGCCTCGGTGAAGGCAGGCCTTTGGTTTACTGGCTGGGCTGTTTACCGTGGAAGAGCTTGCGGTTGATATCGGGCCAGAACTCGTGAAAGAGGAAGGTACCGGCGTCGATCCCGACGCTCGTACCCCATCTGCTTGCGGTATTGCCGAAGGTACGCTGGGACTGTGGGTAATATAAGTTGGATATCCCGGCGGCGGCGCCAGCACCCAGGATTTCGCTGATGTTGAAGGTATTGTTCCCGGCGTCGTTTCGAGTAATGACGGCGCGGCTTAGGGAGTACTCGGCGCGCTTCATAAAACCGCCGCTGCCGAGGGTGTAGTAGCGTGTGTCTTCGTGAGTGATAGTGGGCACAATGAACTCGACGAAGTAATTTTCACTGGTCTGGTCGACGAAGGTGTGCCAGAAGTAGCGGCCGTACCCGGCTGCTCCCTGATGAAATTCCGGTACGTTATTCGTAGCCTGGTTGATACCTGCGACAGCGGCGGGAAGAAAGACGGAAGAGTAGTCGAAGCTGTCGTGAGTCGCAGTGACGAACTTTTCCTTGACCGACTGAGGGGGCAGATGGACGTTGGCACTGACTGCTCGGAAGTTGGGAATGATTCCGAGGATGCGCTTGGTTTGAACGCCTTCCTGCTCTGCGACCGGGCCCGAGATGGGGGCCTGAGGAGCATCGGGAAGATCGGAGTTGTCGAGCGAGGATGACGAGGTTGTATCGGCACTGACTGTTTTGAATGTGACTGGCGTATCCGAGAGGGAGTTCAGCCTGTTCTGTGCCTCTGCGTTTCCGCAGAAAAGATACAGTGACAGGAACAAATTGGTGGCGCAGAGGGCGTGGCTTGATTTTATTTTCATAGGCTGATTGTTTTGTTGATTCATTAGACGCAAAAGTATGATGTTTCGTCTGACTGAGACGATTCATCCACTATCATTTGATTCTTCCACATGAGAAGTGATGGCGGAGATGAGGTAAGATGCGCGATTTTGCGGTGGGATGATGGGGCTTAGCGGATCGTGGCGTGGAAGCGGAGCCGAACGTAGTCGGCGGTCCAGTTTCCGTCGGCATCGCGGAGGATGGGCTCGAGCAGGGCGATGGTCGCAGTGAGTGCGGCTGCACGATCTCGTGGATTGAGGCGGTCGAGGACTCCGTTGCGGAAGGTGTTGAGCCAGGACTCCATGCCGTTGGGAAGGGGCGTGGGGCGAGGGATGAGTTGTATGGATTGAATCGTGAAGCCGGCGGATTCAAGCAGGCGGCGATAGATCGCGGGTGACGGAAAGAAGCTGGCCGCTGCTGCTTCGGCGTCGATGTGGAAGGGGGCAAGGGCGGCCTGGAGTGCGGTACGAATGGCGGCGATGTTGCCGTGGCCGCCCATCTCGGCGACGAAGCGGGCTTGTGGATTTTTGCTGCGGAGGGCGCGGTGAACGCCTGCGAGCGTGGCCTGATGGCCGGAGATGCCGGAGATCCAGTGGAGGGCCGCGTTGGAGAAGACTGCGTCGAACTGGTTGTCGTAGGGGAGTGCGGTCGCGTCATGCTGCTCGACGACAAATTTGACGGCGCTGTGAAGGCTGCGCTCACGGGCGGCGGTGAGCATGGCAGGTGAGGCGTCGACGCCGGTGAGGATGGCGCCGGTGGCGGCGAGTTGTTCGGTGAGGGCGCCATCGCCGCAGCCGAGATCGAGGACGTGTTCGCCGGGTTGGGGGCGAGGAGAGCGACGACCTCCGAGGCGAGGGTGGCGACGAATCGGCCGTTGGCGGCGTAGGCTTCGGTGTTCCAGGTTCGGCCGGTTTTGGATGGGGCTATGTCAGCGGGGGCGTGGTCGTCATAGAGGCATTGTGCGCCACTGAAGTAAGGGACGCTACGAAGATAAGAATTTTCGAAACGACAATAAGCGAGACGATTTAGCTTCGGTGGGTTCTTTCGTGGCGCAACAGTTCTTGAAGCACGACGGCCTCATTGTGTTCTGTGTCTCGGGCGCCGTACAGCAGGGTGGATCGACCACGACCTGTGGCTCGTCTAAGGAGAGCTAACTGCACGGCGTTATGTTTTAGCTCCCTCTTGTAACGCGCTTTGAATTCTGGCCACTTTGCGGGGTCGTGGGCGAACCATCTTCGAAGTTCGTCACTCGGCGCGATCTCTTTGAGCCAGAGGTCGACGCGAGCCTTCTCCTTGCTTAAACCTCGCGGCCAGAGTCTGTCGACCAAGATGCGAGCGCCATCTTCGGGGGCGGCTTCTTCGTAGACGCGCTTGAGTTCCGGTTCCATTGTGTCCTGGACTTTACTTTGCGAGGCTTTAGGTGCCGTAGCCGCGGTGTTTCATTGCGAGTAGATCCTGATTGCTCGGCCAGGAGAGGGTGAGGAGGAAGGCGGAGTCCTGAAGGGCTTCTACTTCGTGCCGGATGGAGGCGCTGAGCGTGATGAGGTTTCCTTCCTTAAGGTCGTGGGGCTTGCCGTGAACGGTGAAACGTATTTGCCCCTTGAGTACGTGGACGGAGAGGGTTCCGTCTGCGTGATGCTCCTTCATCCTGGCTGCGTTCTCCATGACGAAGAGGACAACTCGGAGGTCGTGCTTCTTGAAGAGGGTTTTGGCGTAGTGGCCGGACTGCCAGGGCTTCTTCTGCTGGGAGTCGGCGATCTCCTGATGGAGGTCAAACTGCGCCAGCTTATCGATCATGGTGCCGTCTTTCAGGGAGGTGGTCATTTTGTTTTTCCTCTCAGCCCGCATTAATTACGCTTTGTGATGGAGAGATGCAAGGGGAATGATTGGAGAGTCGGGGCGGACATATACTTGTGTTTTGCCGGGCGGGGATTTGCCGGCGGGAGAATCCTTTCTGGGAGTGGATCGGTGACGACGAAGATGATGACGGCGATTGCGTTTGCGCGGGAGAACAAAGAGCGGTTCGTCGAAGAGTTGAAGGCGCTTCTGCGGATTCCTTCGGTGTCAACGGCTCCTGAGCATGTGGGGGATGTGAGGCGTGCGGCGGAGTTTGTCGCGTCGGAGTTGAAGAGGATCGGGATGGAGAACGTCCGCCTGATTGAGACGACTACGCCGAAGCGGAAGGGGCATCCGTTGGTGAATGCGGACTGGCTGCATGCGGGGGCGGGAGCTGATGGGAAGGCTAAGCCTACGGTGCTTTGCTACGGGCACTACGATGTTCAGCCAGCGGAGCCGTTGGATGAGTGGAAGTCGCCGCCGTTTGAGCCCACGGAGCGCAATGGGAACATCTACGCTCGCGGTGCGGTGGATGACAAGGGTCAGATGTGGATGCATGTGAAGGCGCTGGAGTCGCTGATGACGGCGGGTGGGGGACGCTGCCGGTGAATGTAAGGGTGATCGTTGAAGGCGAGGAGGAGGTCGGCGGCGAGGGGATCGCTGCGTTTGTGCGGGAGCATGGAGAGCAGCTGAAGGCCGATGTGGCCCTGGTGAGCGATACAGAGATGTTTGCGCCTGAGCTGCCGACGTTGTGCGTGGGACTGCGCGGGATGATCTATACGGAGATCGAGGCTCGCGGGGCTAAGACGGATCTGCATTCGGGGATGTACGGCGGGGCGGCTCCGAATCCTTTTGTGGCGCTGGCGCAGGTGATTGCGAAGCTGAAGGATGAGAATGGGAAGATTTTGATTCCGGGATTTTATGACGAGGTTCAGAAGCCGACGGCGGATGAGTTGAAGGCGTGGAAGGCGCTGCCTTTTGATGAAGAGCACTATCGGGCGACTGAGGTTGGGTCGAACGTGCTGACGGGAGAGCCGGGTTTGAGTGTGCAGGAGCGGACGTGGGCGAGGCCGACGCTTGATGTGCATGGAATGCCGGGTGGGTTCGTTGGGGTTGGGGCTAAGACTGTTATTCCTGCGAAGGCAGTGGCGAAGGTGAGCATGCGGCTGGTGCCGGATATGACTCCCGCGGAGAGTTTTGCGAAGTACAAGGCTTTCGTGGAGTCGGTTGCGCCGAAGGGAGTGGCGTTGGAGGTGCGGTTGATCCATGCGGGAGATCCGATTGTGGTGAGCACGGATAACTCTTACGTGAAGGCTGCGACGGAGGCGATGCGTGAGGTGTTCGGGAAAGAGACGGTATTTGTGCGGGGGCGGGTCGATTCCGATTGTGGGGGACTTTGTGCGAGAGCTGAAGGTGCCGACCGTGATGATGGGGTTTGGATTGCCGGATGACAACCTTCATGCGCCAAACGAGAAGTTTCATCTGGCGAACTTTCACCGCGGAATTGAGTCGATCGTGCGGTTTTTGAGCGGTGTGGGTGCCTGATGGCTGGCCCGGTCGCGGAAGAGGTCGGCGGATACGTGCTGGCGGGTGGGAAGAGTTCGCGCATGGGAAGAGACAAGGCTTTGCAGGAGCTGGCGGGGCGGCCGCTGGCGCACCATGCGGTGAAGAAGCTGCGGCGAGTGTGCATGGATGTGCGGATTCTGAGCAGTAACCCAGAGCTCGCAGCTTACGCGCCGATTGTGCCTGACCTGCATCCCGATTGTGGGCCAATGGGGGGATGGAGGCGGCGCTTGCTCATTCAGTCTTCGCGTGGAACCTGTTTCTGCCGGTGGATATGCCGTTTTTGCCTACGGCATTTTTGCACCACTGGGTCCGCAGAACGCTGATTGAGGAGAAGAGGGGAGCGAGGCTGGTCATGTTTACGGTCGATGGCCTTGCGCAGCCCACGCTGGCGATGATTCACCGGGATGTCGGCCCATTTGTGACGAGTGCCGTGGAGCGAGGGGAGTTGAAGTTGTATCCGGTACTGGAGCGGGCGGGCAGGGAACTGGCGGCGCAACACGGGGTTGTGCTCCGGATGACATTCCGCAATTTGCCATGGAACGATCAATCGACGTTTCGGGCTACGCCGAACTTGCATGGTCGGGGCCGAGAAGACTGGATGGTAACAACGGAGTCCCAGCAGTCAGCCAAGCATCTCTGGTTTGCGAACCTGAATACTCCGGAGGAGTTTGCTGAGGCGGAGCGGTATGTCGATGCGTTAGATACATAGCGTGGGATGGGTTAGGCTAGATTTGTGTCGTGATTTGGTTGGTGGGAGTCGCTGAGATGGCAGAGCGGGATGACAAGATTGAGGAACAACAGCCTGAGGTGACCGCGGACACTCCTCTGATTGAAAGTGTCTCGGAGGATGTGTCGGCTGAGGTGGGCGATTTTATCCAGCAGGCCGCGCAGCAGAATGAGGCTGCTGCTGAGGCTTTACCCGACCTCAAGAACAAGCCTGCGCCGTATATTTCGTTTGAGCATGTGTACAAATCGTTCGGCGAGTTTGTGGTGCTGGAGGATGTGAGCTTCTACGTGTTGCCGGGGGAGACGTTGTGCATCCTGGGACGAAGCGGCGTGGGCAAGTCGGTGTCATTGCAGATGTTGCTGGGATTTTTGAAGCCTGACAAGGGGATGATCAAGGTTGCGGGTGAAAATATCTGCGGCTTCCAGGAGAAAGAGTTACAAGAGATTCGTCGGAAGGTGACGATGGTCTTTCAGAATGGAGCGTTGTTCGATTCGATTACGGTGGGCGAGAACGTTGCGTTTCCGATGCGTGAGCGCGGAGAGATGGCGGAAGACCAGATTCTGCAGGTAGTGAAGGGGCTGCTGGAGATGGTGGGTGTGGCGGGGATGGAGGGCTTGCTGCCGTCGGACTTGTCGACAGGGATGAAGCGGTCCATTGCGATTGCGCGGGCGTTGGCGTCGCAGCCAGAGGCGGTGCTGTATGACGAGCCGACGACGATGGTGGATCCGCTGATGGCGCATCTTCTCGGAGATTTAATCGAACGGTTGAAGCAACAACTTCATCTCACCAGCATTGTTGTGACACACGACATGCGGCTGGCGAAGAAGCTGGCGGACCGAGTGGTGTTTTTGAGCGCAGGCAAAGCGATCTTCTTTGGAACAATGAAAGAGATGGAGCGCAGCCAGGATCCGATTCTCCAGGAGTTTTTGACGCTGGATGAGTTAGTCACCCCTGTCTAGGTACGCAACACAATGCATGTAAGGCCCGAGCAAAGCGCCTCCCCTGAAGGTGTTAGACGGACGCTGCAAAGTGTTGCCGAATTTGTTGCCAAGCCCCTGTCTGATACGTATGCTCCAAATAGTCTTCAATTTTTCTAAATTGACCGCATAACTGCTCGATTGGCGAATTTTTTTATCGACGGTATTCCTGAGCTTCAATTCAGGCATCCTAACGACTACAAGGCCCTGGGATTATTGAGTTGAAAGGCGTTCGCTATGGCGACACCGGATTATCTGCAGCAGGTCATCGTCTCAGAGAGAAAATACGCGGGAAACGGAAAGCGTGCGTCGAGGACGGGCGGCGGAGTCTTCCGCAGGCCGTCGATCACGAGTACGGTCTGGGCTTCGCTGGACCTGCTGACCGTGGCGATTGCAGCGATAGTAGCTCTAAGGTTCCGCGTGCCGACACCGGCCGATGTCCCTACGTTGCATGTGTTGCCGCATCTCATCAAATCTTCTCCGAATCTTCTGTTTTTTTATATTGCCTGGTACGGAATCTGCCTGATTTTTTCACGCGTTCGTATGGGCTGTATGGGACGATTCAGCACCATAGCGGATTGCATGAACAGAGGATGACCATTCAGGCGTCGCTGACCTCAGGGCTGCTTCTGTGTGGGACGCTTTACCTGTCGAGTGGAGAGGCGATCTCGCGAATTGTGGTTGGACTGATGGTGGTGTTTACGACGGTGCTGCTGTGTGTGCGGCGCGCGTTGTGGCGAAGGATGGTCTATCGGCGGTTCCGGGCGGGGATCGAGACGCGGAACGTTTTGATCGTGGGCGCAGGTCGGGTGGGCCACGCGCTGAGAAATCATATCGACACGCTGCAGCATCTGGGATTTCGATTCAAGGGCTTTGTTGCGCTGACCGAGCGCGAGGCGGAATCCGGTAACGCAGATGTGATTGGCGATGTGAGGAACTGCCTGTCGCTGGCGCGATCGCTCTTTGTTGACGAGATCTTTTTCCGTGCCGGCCGAGGAGAAGATGGTGATCAGCATGGTGGAAGAGGCTCGGATTGCCGGCATTGATGTCCGTGTGGTTCCGGATATGTACGACGGCCTGGCCTGGAATGCGCGGGTCGAATATGTCGGCCAGTTTCCGACGATTCCACTGCACCGCAGGGACTTTCCGATCGGTGGATTTTTGCTGAAGCGAGTCCTCGATGCGACGGTTTCAGTGATCGGGCTGGCAGTGACTGCGCCGGTGATGCTGGCGATTGCGTTCGCGGTTCGGTTGGACTCTCCTGGGCCGATCTTTTACAAAGCGCAGAGGATTGGACGGAAGGGACGCGCGTTCTCTTGCTATAAGTTCCGGACGATGGTGCAGAACGCGGATAAGTTGAAGGCTGATCTGGAGCATATGAACGAGCGCGATAGTGTGCTGTTCAAGATCAAGAAGGATCCTCGGATTACGAAGGTGGGCAGAGTGTTGCGGAAGTACTCGCTGGATGAGCTACCGCAGTTTTATAACGTGCTGAAAGGCGATATGAGTCTGGTGGGGCCTCGGCCTCCGATGGCGGCCGAGGTGGAGCAGTACGACCTTGCGCATCTGCGGCGGCTGGATGTGCTGCCGGGCATTACGGGGCTGTGGCAGGTGGAGGCTCGGCAGGACCCGTCGTTCGACAGCTATATCTCGCTGGATACCGCGTATGTCGAGAACTGGAGCCTGATCATGGATCTTCGGATTCTGGCGCGCACGGTGGGTGTGGTGTTGAGCGGGACAGGCTCCTAAGCGGTAGACTTGAAGGGTGAAGATAGCGCTTGCCCAGATCAACCCGACGGTGGGTGACTTCGCCGGGAATGCGAAGAAGATTCTTGAATATGCGGCTCGTGCCGAGACGTTAGCCGTGGGTCTTGTGGTGTTTCCGGAGCTTGCGGTGTGTGGGTATCCGCCGGCGGACCTTCTTGAGAAAGCTTCCTTCGTTGCGAGGGCAGAGGAGGTCGTGGCTGAAGTTGCAGGCTGGACCGCAGCTGCGGGTCGACCTGCGATTCTGTGCGGCACGGTGATGGCTACCAAGGCCAGCGTGGGCAAGCAGGTGAGGAATGTCGCGGCACTGTTGGATGGAGGCAGGGTAAGCTTCGTGCAGCAGAAGATGCTGCTGCCGTTTTACGACGTCTTCGACGAGCAGAGATACTTTGAGCCGGCCGCGGAGCAGATGCTGGTCTGTGTCGGCGGGGAGCCGTTGGCGATTACGATCTGCGAGGACGCCTGGAACGATAAGGGATTCTGGCCGCGGCAGATGTATCAGGTGGATCCGGTAGAGAAGCTGATGGGACGATGGGAGTCGCAGTCGAAGGAGCTGGCGGGACAGCAGCGGGTGATTTTAAATATCTCGGCGTCGCCCTATTGGCAGGGGAAGCCGCAGGTGCGGCAAAACATGCTGGCTGCGCTGGCGCGGCGGCATCATGCGTTTGTGGCGATGACAAACCAGGTGGGCGGGAACGACAGCCTGGTGTTCGATGGCTCGTCGCTGGTGATCCGGCCGGATGGTGAGGTGGTCGTACGAGCGGCTTCGTTCGCGGAGGATCTGGTTGTCTTCGATACCCAGGATGGAGAGGCTATCGCAGCTGAGACGCAGGTGGACGAGGTCGCTGCGATGTGGGATGCGCTGGTGCTGGGGACACGGGACTACGTGAGGAAGTGCGGGTTCAGCAAGGCTCTGGTGGGGTTGAGCGGGGGAATTGATTCGGCTCTGGTGGCGGCGATTGCGGTGGAGGCACTGGGGAAGGAGAACGTGATCGGAGTGGGAATGCCGACGGAGTACTCGTCGCTGGGCTCGATTGAGGATGCACGGAGGCTGGCGAAGAACCTGGGGGTAAGGTTTGAGCTGCTGCCGATCCACGATGTGTTTGCGCAGTTTCAGCATGTGTTACACCCGCTGTTTGCAGGGACACCGTTTGGGCTTGCGGAGGAGAACTTGCAGCCGCGGATTCGCGGGACGCTGCTGATGGCGTTGTCGAACAAGTTCGGCGCGCTGGTGCTGACGACGGGGAACAAGAGCGAGATGTCGACCGGGTACTGCACGCTGTACGGCGATATGGTGGGTGCGCTGGCCGTGATTGGCGATGTGATGAAGACGCGGGTGTATGCGTTGAGCAGGTATGTGAATCGCGTCAAAGAAGTTATTCCGTGGGAGACGATCTCGAAGGCACCTTCTGCGGAGCTGCGGCCCGAGCAGCGGGATACGGATTCGCTGCCGCCGTATGAGGTGCTGGACCCGATCCTGGAGGCTTATGTGGAGCGGTATTGCTCGGCGGAGCAGATTGCCGAGGAGCAGGGAGTGGACGTGGCGCTGGTGAGGTCGGTGTTGCAGCTGGTTGAGAAGAGCGAATATAAGCGGCAGCAGGCGGCTCCGGTGTTGAAAGTTACGAGAAAGTCGTTCGGAATGGGGCGTCGGTTTCCCATTGCGGTCAAGGTTCAGGTGTAATAGAGGAGCTGCGCGGATAGCGACGGCGCAAAGGATGGTGTCTTTGAGAATTTCGAATTGGATGTTGGCGGGATTGGTGACGGCTCTCAGCATTTCGGCAGCGGCGGGAGCACAAACGTCAGCGGGTGCGGGAGCGCAGACTGCTCCTCCGGCACAGAAGGCTGGGGCTCCGCTGCAGCTGCAGAGTCTGGGGCAGGATACGAAGGCGGATCCGTTTCCTCCGGTGAATCAGAAGTACTTTACGGCATCTACGCCCACGGTGGATACGGTCAACGCGTTTTTGAAGGCCCTGTGGGGATATGATCCGAACCGGATCTGGCGGGTCGAGGCGATCCAGTCCACCGCGGCGCCGAGTGTAAGTAAGGTGATTGTGTTTGTCACGGACAAGACAGCCAATGCGAAGGTGCAGCCTACGGCGTTTTTTGTGATGCCGGATGGAAAGCACGCGGTCGCGGGCGATGCGGTGGTGCCGTTTGGCGCGACTCCGTTTGCTGAACTGCGTAAGACGCTGCAGGCTCGCGCAGACGGTGCGACGCGCGGCGCGACCAGCAAGGATCTTCTTCTGGTGGAGTTTGCAGATCTGCAGTGCCCGCATTGCAAAGAGGCGCAGTCCACGATGGAGCAGTTAGTGAAGGACTTCCCGACCGCACGTGTGGTGTACCAGAGTTTTCCTCTGGTGGACGTGCACCCTTTTGCATTCAAGGCAGCCGCGTACGGGTATTGCGTACAGAAGCAGAAGAACGATGCGTACTTTGTCTACTCTGCCGCGGTGTTTGATACGCAAGGTGCTTTGACTCCCGAAACCGGGGATCAGACGCTGAAGAGTGCAGTGACGAAGGCTGGATTGGATCCTGCGGCGATCGACGCGTGCGCGGCGACTCAGGCGATCAAGGACCAGGTGAATGCTTCGATCAAACTGGCGCAGGAGATCGATGTCCAACAGACTCCGATGCTTGCGGTGAACGGGCATCTGCTGCCGTTGGCCGGGATTCCGTACGAGACGCTGAAGACGATCATCTCGTACCAGGCGTCGCTCGACGGCGTGAGCACGGGAGCGACCGGGGCGGCCGTGGGTAGCAGTTCGAATCCTCCGACGCTCGGGAAGTAAGTGGCTTCTGCGTCTGGATTACTTTGAATGGTTTGATGAGAAGGCCTCGATCACGACGATCGGGGCTTTCTCATTGCGCGAAGTTAGGAGTGTTAGCGGCGGCGGTCGCCGATGAGTTTGACTGCCGCCAGAAGAAGCGTGAGGAAGCCGGTGGGGAGGCAGCCCATTGCGAGCATCAGGGATAGCCATCCCAGGTTGGTGTGGGGGCCTTGATGGCGGGTGATGCCGCCGAAGCTGGTAAAGATGAGTGCGGCTGCGACGACTCCAGTGCCGAAGATGAGAAGGCCGGTATGGAGGAGCTTGCGGGTGTCTGGCTGCATAGGAGTCGTGCTTAAAGTTTCAGTGTTCAATGACAGACTACCGATATGCCGCGAGCATCGCGTAGACGATGACTCCGGACACCGAGACATAGAGCCAGATGGGGTAGGTCCAGCGTGCGAGGCGGCGATGTGCGGGGAAGCGACCGGTGAGAGACAGGAAGAAGGTGATCAGGATCATGGGCAGACAGATGATTGCGAGAAGGATGTGTGGCGTCAGCAGGATCCAGAGATAGATGAAACGCGCTGTGGGATAGGCCTTGGGAAAGAGCATGTCGCCGTGGAGGACGTGGTTGGCGATGTAGGCGACGAGGAAGACGCTCGACACGATGAAGGCGCCGAACATGCTGTTGCGGTGTGCAGTGATCTGGCGGCGGCGGATGAAACGATATCCGATGACGAGGAAGACGGCGCACAGGGCGTTGAGAACGGCGTCGAGCGCCGGAAGGAAGGCCAGATGAGTGCCTGCGACGTCGAC
Source organism: Tunturiibacter gelidiferens (assembly GCF_051013345.1). Classification (GTDB taxonomy): domain Bacteria; phylum Acidobacteriota; class Terriglobia; order Terriglobales; family Acidobacteriaceae; genus Edaphobacter; species Edaphobacter gelidiferens_A. The sequence goes on along the minus strand of NZ_CP132939.1, from coordinate 5,773,433 downwards.
CGGAGGATGATAGTAGACAAGCCACGCGAGAAACAGTGATGCGACCGCGCTGACGGCGATGATCGAAGCGATGACAGAGGGAGGAGTGCGGAATTCCGGGCTGACTTGTTGAATGGATGAGGGCATTAGTCTAGAAGAGCAGGCGTCCTTTGGCGTCAAGCATCATGGCGGCTAAAAGTAGCGGGAGATAGATCACCGAGGCGCGGAGCAGATCACGGGCTACAAGGCGGGAGGAGTCGGAGTCGGGATTGCGGAGAATGCGCGCGAAGCGGACGGTGTACCAGAGGTAGCCTGCGCCCAGGATCGTCGCTGCTGCCGCGTAGAAGTAGCCGGTAGTGTGGAGCGCTGCGGGCCAGAGGCTGACGGGAATCATGAGGATCGCGTAGAAGAGGGCCTGGATGACCGTGCTTTGGGCGGCGTACTGAGTGTTTGGCAGATTGGGCGTAAGGCGGATTCCGGCGCGGGCGTAGTCTTCGCGGTACATCCAGCCGATGGCCATGAAGTGGGGGAACTGCCAGACGAAGAGGATGGCGAAGAGGGCTACGCCGGGCCACTCGATGATGCCGCGTGCGGCGGTCCAGCCGATGAGGGGCGGCAGTGCGCCGGGGAATGCGCCGATGAAGGTGTTGATGGTGGTGACGCGCTTAAGCGGGGTGTAGATGGCGACGTAACCGATGGCTGTGAGGAGGGTCAGGGTTCCGGTGAGCAGGTTGGTGGTGTAGGCCAGGTAGAGGGAGCCGAGAAAAATGGCCGCGAATCCCAGAATGAGGCCGTGCGTGAGGGAGATTCGGCCGGCTGCCATGGGGCGTGAGGCCGTGCGCCGCATGAGCGAGTCGGTCTTGCGCTCCAGGGCCTGGTTGAGCGCGCTGCTGCCGCAGGTGACGACGGCGATTCCCGCGAGAGCCTGGAGGAGGCCGGCGTGGAAGGGGCTGATGCCGCTGCGGAGGCTGCCAAGGTAGAAGCCCGCTCCGGCGGTGATGATGACCATGGTGGAGACGCGGAGCTTGAAGAGGGTGGCGTAGTCGGCGAGCAGGGAATAGGGCTTCGCGGGTGCGAGGACTGCATCGGTTGTCGCGGAGGTGGCCACAAGGTAAGGATAACGCGTTTGGGGCGCGGCGACGGGGTTGGCGTCGCCGCGTGTGCGCTATTCGGCGGACTCTCCGTGTTTGGCTTCGGCTGCCTCGGCCTGTTTGACCTGGGGGCGCAAGAGAGGGAAGAGGATGACGTCGCGGATGGACTTGGAGTTGGTGAGGAGCATGGTGAGGCGGTCGATGCCGATGCCTTCGCCGGCGGTTGGGGGCAGGCCGTAGCCCAGGGCGCGCACGTAGTCCTCGTCCATCTGGTGGGCCTCGTCGTCGCCGCGAGCCTTTTCGGTCATCTGCTGCTCGAAGCGGGTGCGCTGGTCGTCAGGGTCGTTGAGCTCGGAGAAGGCGTTGCCGACCTCGAAGCCACCGATGTAGAACTCGAAGCGCTCGACCCAGTCAGGCTCGTCGGGCTTGACCTTCGAGAGGGGGCTGACGGCCAGGGGGAAGTCGTAGATGATGGTGGGCTGAATGAGCGGCTCTTCGATGCCCATCTCGCCACCCCGCAGAGCCTCGGCTCTCAGTTCGAAGAGATCGGAGATGGCTTTGCCGTACGGTGCGCCTTTATCGAGGACGAACTCGCGAACGAAGTGGCAGTCTGCACCGAGGCGATTGAGGGCCCGATCGAAGGAGGACTTCTCTGGATCGGCAAACTTCTCGCCCTCGTTGATGAGCGCCCTGAACTTCTCCTCGGAAGAAAAGTCGTTTACGGTCGGCTGAACTGGCGCGTTCGGCGGCCACCACTTGATGATGGCCTCGCGCATGGAGAGTCGGGTCCATTTGCTGAGGTCGATCTCGTGGCCGTTGAAGTGGGTGATGGTCGTGCCGTTGACTTCCTTGGCGACGTGGATGATGAGCTCTTCGCTGAGAGTCATCAGGTCGTGATAATTTGCGTAGGCCTGGTAGAACTCGAGCATGGTGAACTCGGGGTTGTGACGGGTGCTGATGCCTTCGTTGCGGAAGTTGCGATTGATCTCGTAGACGCGGTCCATACCACCTACGACCAGGCGCTTGAGATAGAGCTCGGGCGCGATGCGGAGGAAGAGATCGAGATCGAGGGCATTGTGATGCGTGGTGAAGGGCTGGGCCGCCGCGCCTCCGGCTATCTGATGCATCATCGGGGTTTCGACTTCGAGGTAGCCGCGGTGATCGAAGAACTTGCGGATTGCGCGGAGGATGGCGGCGCGCTTGACGAAGACCTCGCGGACGTTGGGAGTCTCGGGTTCGGCTGCGTCGTTTGGGGCTTCGCCTGAGGTGGCGGGCTTGGTGGCTCCGGTGTTCATGAAGAGGTCGACGTAGCGCTGACGGTAGCGAAGCTCTGTGTCTTCGAGGCCGTGGTACTTGTCGGGAAGGGCCAGCATAGCCTTGGTGAGGAAGGTCAGGCCGGGCTGGTTATCGACGCTTCCAACGTGTACGGTGAGTTCGCCGGTGCGGGTGCGGAAGAGGTGGCCCCGGACGCCGATGTGATCGCCGAGGTCGAGAAGTTTATATAGGGAGAAGGTGTTTTCGCCTACGTCATCTTTACGGACGTAGATCTGGAAGCGCTGGCCACCCTGCTGGAGCTGCGCGAAGCCAGCCTTGCCCTGGACGCGGATGGCCATGATGCGGCCGGCGATGCTGACGAGGATGGGGTCGGCGTCGAGCTGCTCGGCGGTGAGAGAGTCGTAGGCGGCGCGGATCTCGGGAATGGTGCGGCTGGCGGCGTAGTGGTTAGGGTAGGTCGCCTCGGCTTGGCTGAGGCCTTCGAGCTGACCGAGGGCAGCGATCTGCTGGAGCTTTTCGCGGCGCTGCTGATAGAGATTTTTTCGAACTCCGACTCGTACACAGGGATTCCTTTAGCTGGATGTTGCTGACACCCCAGTATAGCGAGGCGTGAGGACCTCGAAGGATACATAGAATGTGTCAGTCGACGTTGTGCGTGGTGTAATAGTCCTGCTATGGCGGATGATGGAGCAAGGAACGGCGGTAATGATGCGGGTGGCGGTGGGAAGGGTGCTCTCGGCGAGCTGGTAAAGGCTGAGTCGATGATCCAGCTGGCGATTGCGTTGCCGGCAGGGTGCGTCATCGGATGGCTGCTAGGGAGTTGGCTGGATCGGCACTTTCATCAGGGGTGGATCGCGATTGCAGGGATTTTGCTTGGCGCAGCGGCGGGTTTTGTCCAGATTTTCCGGACGGCGTCGCGGTACATCAAGCGTGGATAAGAGTGCAGGTGAGGACGACATTGTGAGAACGTTGGAAAGCTTCAGCGACGCGGACTTCAAGCGGACGATTTTGAGCGCGTTGCGACTGCTGGTGGTGATTACCGCGGTTGCGGCGCCGGTGATCTGGTGGAAGATGGGGTGGCAATCCGCGGTCTTGCTGCTGGTGGGGGCGCTGATCTCGGGGTCGGGGTTGTTCGAGTGGCTGCGGCTGATGACGGCGGTGATGGTCCGGATGGATGGCGGCGGGAAAGCCAAGCCGATGGGGCTGATTTTGTTCGGTTTCTTCCTGCGGCTCGGGCTGACCGTTGTGCTGCTTTATGTTAGCCTTAAGATTCTGAATGGTTCGGTCTACGCGCTTGCCGCTGGCCTCGCTCTGGGTGTATTTGCACTTACGGTCGAGGGTTTGAGGCTGATGAAGGCGTGGACAGTTTAGACCGGCGTTCGTGGATCAGATTGAACAGAAGTTTTTATTTATATGCCGACACAGACACTCTTCACTCAATTTTTGAATCACCACTTTGGTGCGTTCACGACCTCGTTTCTTGAGGCGCTGCACGTGCATCCGAAGTATGCGGCTTATCCGATTACGGATTCCTTCGCGATGGAACTGCTGGTGTTTTTCGTTCTGATTGCTTACTTCATCCTGGTACGGATGACGCTAAGCGTTGAGAAGCCAGCCGGTGCGCAGCATCTGGCAGAGATGACCCATGAGTTTGTCTCGGAGCAGGGCGAGCAGATCATCGGCCACGGGTCGGAGCGGTTTACGAGCTATCTGACTTCCCTGGGTTTGTTCATTCTGCTGGCCAACCTGATGGGTGTGATTCCGGGACTGAAATCGCCTACCGCGTATGCGGTGGTGCCTCTCGGCTTTGCGCTCTGTACTTTCATTTACTACCACTACCACGGCGTCCGGGAGAACGGCTGGGCTTACATCAAGCAGTTTCTGGGACCGGTGTGGTGGTTGTATCCGCTGCTGCTGCCGATTGAGATCATCTCGCACCTCGCTCGCGTTCTCTCGCTGACGGTTCGTCTCTACGCGAATATGTTTGCGGGGGATCTGGTGACAATCGCGTTCTTCTCGCTGGTTCCGGTGGGAATTCCGTTGATCTTCCTCGGGCTTCACCTCGGTGTGGCTGTAGTTCAGGCCTATGTGTTCTTCCTGCTCGCGTCGATCTACTTGTCACTGGCCGTAGCACACGATCATTGATGCTTCGCATCACCCAAGGCTAAAGCCTGGGCTACCAAGTTTCGCTGCGTTGGGGCCTCCTCTCGCAGTGTGCAACAACGCCGCATAGCGTGAGGGTGCCAGCACGGTGAGCATCAACCACCCACTGGCGGCGTATTCACGGAGGCAGGAGTAACACGATGAAGAAGCTGCAATATCTCTTTATGTCGTTGGCCGCGCTGCTTTTCGCAACGCCGGCTTTTGCGCAGGGCGCTGCCGCTGCAAGCCCCGGAGCCCAGTGGGTTCCTCTGGCTGCTGGTCTGGGCATGGCGCTGGCTGCTGGTCTTTGCGGTCTGGGTCAGGGTAAGGCGACTGCTTCGGCTACCGAGGCGCTGGCACGTAACCCGGGTGCTCGTCCTGGAATCTTTATCTTCCTGATTCTTGGTCTCGCGTTTATCGAGTCGCTCGCGTTGTTCACGTTCGTCATCATCTTCTTGAAGGTTCAGTAACGCCGCTGGCCTTTTGGAGTTTTTGAGAATAGAAGCCTCCGCATGTTGCGGAGGCTTTCTGTTTGTGTAAGATCTGTTGTCCTGCCGGACGGGCCTCCTGCGCGGAGGGCGGTCACTTCGTGACTTATGTACCTTGTTTGGGTAAAAGATCTTTGGTGGTCCTCCCGTTGGTCGGAAAGAGAACTCGTGCCGACCAACGGGAGACCTATGGTTATCATCTTGCCAAGAGCGGTATACACGCCACGAAGTGGCCGCCCCACGCGCAGTGGGCCCGTCCGGCAGGACGTATCATTTCTCGTCGAACTGAAGCTGGAGGTGGCAGCTATCAGGAGAGGCAGCACACTCCTGTCGGCCCTGCTCGATCAGAGTGGAGTGGCTGGCATACTCCGCAAAGGAGACCGCACCGCTGGGCAGAATGCCAAGAGCGCCCGTCGCCACGGCGGCAAGAGCAATCCCAATCGCTGCAGGAACACTGATGCGGCGAAGCTGATTGAGGCGAGTGCTTTCGCTGCCAGGACGCGTGTAGATCGCAGCCAGCAGGCGGAGGTAGTAGAAGCAGGCGACGCCGCTGTTGAGCAGACCGATGACAGCCAGCCATACGTTGCCGCCGTGGATGGCTGCGGAGAAGACGTAGAACTTGCCGAAGAAGCCACCGGTGAAGGGGATTCCAATGAGCGAGAGCAGGAAGAAGCTGAGCAGAGCGGCGAGGTAGGGCCGCTTCTGGCCGAGGCCGGTGAAGTCGTCGATGCTGCGAGCGCGCTCGTCGTAGCCGGCGATCTGCGTAACGACAGCGAACGCACCAACGTTCATCGCGGCATAGGTGGCGGTGTAGAGGCAGGCTGCGGCGATTCCATCGAAGGGAAAAGCGGTGAACGCGACCAGCAGGTAGCCGGCGTGAGCGATGCTGGAGTAAGCGAGCATGCGCTTGACGTCGCGTTGGAGCAGGGCGCCCAGGTTGCCGACCGTCATCGACAGGGCGGCGAGAACCCACATCAGGATGGTCCAGCGATGTTGATAGGTGGGGAAGCCAGTGAAGGTGATACGGAGCAGGACAGCAAAGGCGGCGGCTTTCGGTGCGGTCGACATGAGGCCGACAACCGGAGCTGGTGCGCCCTGGTAGACGTCGGGGGTCCAGACGTGGAATGGAGCAGCCGAGACTTTGAAGCCGAGGCCGATGATGATCAGGGCCAGTGCCGTGAAGGCGAGGGCTGGAGTCGCGGTGATCTCGAGGCCGTGGGCAATGGCGTAGATGTTGGTCGAACCGGTGGCTCCGAACGCCAGAGCTACACCATAGAGGAAGAAGGCGGTGGCGAAGGACCCGAGCAAAAAGTATTTGATAGAGGATTCGGTGCCGGTTGCCTGACCCTTGCGGAAGCCGCACATGATGTAGGTCGAGATGGAGGAGATTTCCAGGCCGACGAAGACCATGAGGAGTTCGACGGAGCAAGTCATCAGCATCATCCCGACTGCGCCGAAGAGGATGAGGGCAAAGTACTCACCCGCGTGGCTGGCGTTGCCTTCGAAGTAATCCAGCGATCCCAGGAGGGTGACTAGAACAACAGAGCCAATGACGAAGTGGAAGAGTACCGAGAAGGCATCGATTTGAATGATGCCGGAGAAGGCGTGGACGGTCCCAAACTGAATCTGGTACCAGCTGGCGGCGAGAGCTGCCACGGTGCCTGCGATCGCGAGCCAGCCAAGAGGCTTGCGGCTGGAGCTTGGCTTCAGGCATGGCTCTGCGAGCATGACGAGGACACCGACGAGGGTGAGGATGAGCTCGGGAAGGAGGGCCAGGACGTTAGCGGACATTTAGCGGGCTCCCCCATTTTCAAGTGGAACGAAAGGTATCTGCTGGCTTCCGGGGACGGCGCGGGAGAGGCCATTATAGATACAACGTCCGGCGGCATCTCGCTGCGCTATCGGGAGCATTTCGAGACCGATATAGGAGTTTCGAGCGGCATTTGAGGTTTGTGCCGGGCCTTCGGCGAGGACCTTACCAGCGGTGTCGATGGCTCGCAACCAGTAGGGCGAGGCAACTCCCATGAACAGCATGACCGCGACGAGGGGCCAGAGTGCGAGATGCTCGCGGGCGGTCACGTCAGGGACTGGGACGTCGGATGTGTTTTCGTTCAGATCGCCATAGAAGAGGCGCTGAATCATCCAGAGCATGTAAGAGGCGGTAAGGATGACGCCTGTCGTGGCGAGAAAGGTCCACGCGGTGCGGTGGATGACCGCAGCCTGCATACTGCCGGTAAGGACGAGGAACTCGCCTACGAAGCCGTTGAGCATTGGCAACCCGATCACCGACAGGGTAGTGATGACGAAGAGGGTGACCATCCAGGGGAGCTTGGCTGCGAGACCACCGTAGTCGCGCATGTCGTAGGTACCGTAGCGCTCGTAGAGGATGCCGAGAAGGATGAAGAACGCACCGGCGCCGATGCCTTCGTTGATGGTGGCGTAGATGCCTCCATCGATGCCGGCGATGGTGAAGGTGAAGATGCCGAGGATGACCACGCTGACATGTCCGAGCGCACCGTATGCTGCCAGTTGCTTAAGATCTTTTTGGACAAGAGCGAGGAGCGCACCGTAGACGATGCCGATGGCTCCGAGGGCGATCATGAGCGGTGCGATATGGCGCGACTGCTCGGGGAAGATGCTGAAGGAGAAGCGCAGGATGGAGTAGAGGCCGAGTTTGCCGACCAGAACCATCACGGCAGCGGTCGGGGCTTCGGCGATTGCGTCTGTGAGCCAGCCGTGAAGCGGAAAGACCGGAACTTTGACTGCGAAGGCTACGAGGAACGCGAGTGAGGCCAGCCAGAGCGCTGCGTTGTTGCTGGAGATATTGTGGGCGGCGGCAAGCTGGGCGAGCTCAGGGAGTTGGAAGGTGCCGGTGCGGGCGTAGACCCAGAGCATGCCAACCAGCAGGATCGCCGAGGGTATGAAGGTGTAGAGGAAATATTTGATTGCGGCGCGGCGGCGGTTGGCGCTGCGGCCGAAGGTCGCGATGAGCAGCGTCATGGGAACCAGCGAAAGCTCCCAGAAGGCGTAGTAGAGGAAGAGGTCGAGCGAGACGAAGATGCCGATCATCGCAACCTGCTGCAGGAGGAAGAGGGTGTAGAAGAGCTTCCTGCGATCGCCGATGGTGTTCCAGGAGACGAGGACGCCGAGGGGGCGAGGAAGCCGGTGAGAACGACGAGCCACATCGACAGGCCGTCAACGCCGAGGTGGTAGCGGATGGCGGGCGAGTTGATCCACTCGTGATTCTGTTCAAACTGGAAGCTGCCGGCGACAGCCGAGTAGTCGTAGCGTGCGGGCAGATGCAGGGTGCAGATAAACGTGATGAGGGTGACGGCAAGAGCACCCCATTGCATCAGCCTGCCCTTGTCGGGCAGCAAGGCCAGCAGGACCGCGCCCACAAGCGGGACAAGGATGAGTACGGTCAGGATGGTGTGGTCGATATTCATCGTTTCCTTTGGGTGTTGCAAAAGCAAGGTACTGATAAAACGAGCTTCTTTAGTGGATCCAGATGGAGCGGCCGAAGATCATGACGAGCAGAACGGCGGCGGCCCCGAGTGCGAGCCAGCCGGCGTAAGAGCGAATGTTTCCAGACTGAACGCGGCGAACCAGAGAGCTGAATCCTCGTGTGGTTGCTCCAGCAGCGGCGCCGGCGCCGTTGACGACGCCGCCGTCGACGATACCGCCGAGGAAGAGGCGGCTGAACATCAGCAGCGGGGAGACGATCAACGCACCGTAGATCTCGTCGACGTAGAACTTGTGGTCGACGAGGTTGTAGAGGGATGGCATCTTTGCGGCGAGGGCGGCAGCTGTGCCGGGCTTCTTGTAGTAGAAGAGGTAGGCAACGGCGAGGCCTGCGAGTGCGACGAGGACAGAGACTGCGGCGAGGCCCAGCTCGGGACCGTGGCTGGTGGATGCTGCTTCGACCGCCGCGCCCGTGCTGAAGACCGGATCGAGGAAGTGTTCGATCTCGTTGTGCCCCCCATAGCGGCGGGAACGCCTACCAACCCGCCGATGATCGAGAGCAGCGCGAGGATGGCGAGCGGAACGGTCATGATCGCAGGGGACTCGTGAACGCCGTGGGGGCGGTTGTCTTCTGGGTCGACGACCATAACGGCGTGGCTGTCGGAGTGAGTGTGGACGGCTGCTCCGTGGGCGTGAAGATCGGTGTGCTCTTCAAAGTGCTCCGGGCCAAAGAAGGTCTTGAACCAGAGACGGAACATATAGAAGGAGGTCATGCCGGCTGTGATGAGTCCGACCAGCCAGAGCAGCTTGCCGAGAGGATTGGTCGCGACGAAAGCCTGATAGAGGATCTCGTCCTTGGAGAAGAAGCCCGCCCACGGCGGAATCCCTGAGATGGCGAAGACGCCCATCGTCATGGTCCAGAAGGTGACGGGGATGCGCTTGCGGAGGCCACCCATCTTGCGCATATCCTGCTGGCCGGAGAGTGAGTGGATGACTGAGCCGGCGGAGAGGAAGAGCAGCGCCTTGAAGAAGGCGTGGGTGAGCAGGTGGAAGATGCCTGCGGTGTAGGCTCCGACTCCGCAGGCCAGAAACATGTAGCCGAGCTGCGAGACGGTGGAGTAGGCGAGGACGCGCTTGATGTCGTGCTGCACCATGCCGATGCAGGCGGCGAAGATGGCCGTAGCCGCGCCGATGATAGCGACGACGCCGAGAGCGTAAGGGCTGCGGTCGAAAAGAACATGGCAGCGGGCGACCATGTAGATGCCGGCTGTGACCATCGTTGCCGCATGGATCAGCGCGGAGACAGGCGTGGGGCCTTCCATCGCGTCGGGGAGCCAGACGTAGAGGGGAATCTGGGCGGATTTCCCGACTGCGCCGAGGACAAGCAGAAGAGCGATTGCGGTCAGGATGCCGCCGTTCCAGCCGGGATTGACGCTGATCGCCTGGAAGATGTGGGTGAAGTCGAGGGAGCCGAACTCGCGAACGAGAAGGAACATCGCGAGAAGGAAGCCGAAGTCTCCGATGCGGTTGACGATGAAGGCTTTTTCCCGGCGTTGGCCGCAGAATCCTTGGTGAAGTAGAAGCCGATGAGCAGGTACGAGGCGAGACCTACGCCCTCCCAGCCGACGAAAAGGAGGAGGAAGCTCTCGGCGAGGACGAGGACGAGCATGAAGAACATGAAGAGGTTCAGATAGGCGAAGAAACGCCAGTATCCCTCTTCATGTGCCATGTAGCCGACCGAATAAACGTGAATGAGGAAGCCGACGCCGGTGACGATGCCGAGCATGATGAGGGTGAGGTGATCGACGGTGAAGGCAAAGTCGATCTGAAGACCGGTGATTGCGATCCACGGCTGGCTGACGACTCGGAGGACTTCCGGCGCGCCATCGGCCTTCATGACGACCCAGAGCCAGGCGACGATCGCGGCGGGAATAGCGGTGCAGAGGAGAGCAACTGCGGAGACGAGAGCACGCGGAAACTTGCGGCCAACCGTGCCGTTGACGAGGAAACCGGCAAAGGGGACAAGCGGGATCAGCCAGAGATAGTCGGAGATCATGGAGACAGAGGGCATAGAGGTCACGATTTCATCAGGTCGATCTGGTCGACGTTCAGCGTTTTACGCGTGCGGAAGATGGTGATGATGATGGCAAGGCCTACGGCGGCCTCGGCTGCGGCAACGACCATCACGAAGAATACGAAGATCTGACCGGAGAGTTGGTGCCACATGTGCGCGAAGGCGACGAAGGTGAGGTTGACGGCGTTGAGCATAAGCTCAATCGACATGAAGATGGTGATGAGGTTGCGTTTGATGAGGAAGGCCGCGACGCCGATCGAGAAGAGTATGGCGGCGAGTATGAGATAAGCGGCGATGGGCACTTGTGGAAGCATCTCTACTGCTCCTTTCGCGCGAGCACGACGGCTCCGAGGATGGCTACCAGGATGAGGACCGAGGTGACTTCGAAGGAAGCAACAGCTTGGTGAAGAGAATGGTGCTGATCTCGGAGATATTGCTGGTGACGTGGTTGAGATAGCCGCCGATGCTGGTGTAGCCGAGAGCCTTGCGCTCCGACAGGAAGACGAAGCTGAGCAGGCAGAAGATGGCCGCAGCACCGGGAAAGCCGACGAGGTAGGCGGCACGGCTGCCGGTAGTTCGCTCTTCTTCGCCTGCGTTCAAAAGCATAATGACGAAGACAAAGAAGACCATGATGGCACCGGAGTAGACGATGACCTGGGATGCGGCGAGGAACTCGGCTCCGAGTGACCAGTAGAGGACGGCCAGCGACATCATGACGACGACCAGCGAGAGGGCGCTGTTGATGGGATGGCGCTGCAGGAGGAGGTTGAGCGCTCCCGCTACGGCCAGCCCGCCAAAGATGAGAAAGAGTGCCAGTTGCATGATGTTCCGTCAGGTCCTTTGTGAATCTCTTGAGACGCTTGAAACAGGGCAGAGGCCGATTTTGAAGAACTGGGCTATCTGCTGATTGTAAAACACCTTGTTGCTTATTCCCCGGAGCTAGCTCCGTAAGGCAATGACAAGACTGGTGACGATGATGTTGGCCATGGCGAGCGGCAGGAGAAACTTCCAGCCGAAGCTCATGAGCTGGTCATAACGGAAGCGCGGCAGCGTGCCACGCACCCAGATAAAGAGAAGCAGGAAGGCCAGAACTTTGAGTACGAACCAAAGGATGGGGAAGATGGCCGATAGGATGGGGCCGCCGAAGTCCGCTGGGAGGAGATGGCCGAGGGGGCTGGAGGCTCCGCCGAAGAAGAGCAGCGAGGCGACGCAGCTGACCGTGATCATGTTTGCGTACTCGGCCATGAAAAACATGGCGAACTTCATGGAGCTGTACTCGGTGTGGTAACCGGCGACGAGTTCGGATTCTGCTTCGGGAAGATCGAAGGGCGCGCGGTTGGTCTCGGCGTAGGCGGCCATGATGTAGATGAAGAATCCAACGAATTGGAATCCGCCAAAGAAGTTCCAGGAAAGCAGGCCGTGTGCGCCCTGACTGTTCACGATATCGCGAAGGCTGAGAGACTGTGCGCGGAGAACAACGCCGACCAATGAGAGGCCGAGGGCGAGTTCGTAGCTGATCATCTGCGAGGTGGCGCGGAGGCTGCCGAGCAGGGCGAACTTGTTGTTCGAGGACCAGCCGGAGAGAGCGATTCCGTAGACGCCAATTGAAGTGATGCCGAGAATTACCAGAAGACCGATGTTGAGGTCGGCGATGTTGAACATCTCGACGCCCTTCACCGTCTGCATACCACCGAAGGGGACGACAGCGATGGAGATCAGCGCGCAGGCCAACGCAATGATCGGCGCGACAATAAAGAGAGGACGCTCAGAGGCGATAGGCAGGAGATCTTCCTTGAGGAAGAGTTTGATTCCGTCGGCGAGCGGCTGCATCAAGCCAAAGGGGCCGACGCGCGAGGGCCCCCAGCGATTCTGGATGCGGCCCAGGACCTTGCGCTCGAGTAGCACCGTATAGGCGACCGACATCAGGGTGATGACCAGGACGACCACGACCTTGAGAATGCTGAGCAGCAGGAATGTCTGAAATGGGCTGAGGTGGCTCACGGCGGTGGGTTGGGCTCCTGTAGGTGTTTGCGTCTGCTGTTGAGTCTACTTAGTCGGCTGCAGGTTGAATCTGGGTGAGGCCGGTTGGAGGACGGAGACTCTCGTTTTGCTGCAGGTCGGAGAGCATGGCGGAGTAGCGACCCAGGGTGCCCGAGGTAAACAGTGTATCGTTCGCGGGCAGCACGAGGTCGCGGCGGCTGCCGATTTGAACGAGATCGTTGACTGCTGCGGCAGGCTGCAGGTGTTGGTTGTTGCCGCTGAGCAGTTGAAGTCGCAGCAGGTTGTAGCCGGGGACCAGGCGTTGGATCTCATCGAGAATGGCGAAGGGATCGAAGGGGCTGAGCTTCGGCTCCATGTTGTTCGCGGCAAGCCAAATGGCATGACGGTCTGCCTCGCCGGACTGTACGCCGCGGGACTGGCCCATGTCGGCGCGAGTGCCTTTGCCGAAGGGAATGAGCTCCCGCATGTTAGCGCCCATCTTGTCGGCGATACGAACGATCATCTCGAAGTCTGTGCGGACTCCGGCACGGTCGCCGGCCTTGTTGACGAGCTGGAGGTCGCCATAGCTGTTGGTGACGGAGCCGGATTTTTCGTAGAGGTTCGCGGCCGGGAGGATGACGTCGGCAAGGGCTGCCGTCTCGGTGAGGAACATGTCCTGCACCACTACGAAGGTGTCCTTGAGAGACATGGGATCGATTCCGTAACGAGAGACGGGGTTGGAGCCGACGACGTAGAGAGCGGAGAGTTCGCCCCGTTCGGCTGCTTCGAAGATCTCGAGCATGTCGAGACCTGGGGCGGCGGGAGTGTTGTACTCGGCGAAGGTAGAGTTGCCTGCGAGCGGAGTGAAGCCGGGTAGCAGGTCAGGCAGCAGGCCCATGTCGGCGGCTCCGCGAGAGTTGACGTAGTCGGAGATAAGGGCGAACTTGCGGTTGGGCAGAGTCTTGCCGAAGGCGAGGAGGCGCTGCAGATCGCCGCCGCGGAACTCCGACCCGAGAAGGACGAGCAGACTCTCCTCCGAACGGATGGCTTTACGGAAGTCATGGAAGGAGGATGCGTCTGCGCCGGAGTGGGTGAGGGCATCGACGGCACTATCATCTCCCGCGATGAAGCTGGCCAGCGCGCCGTAGCTGAAGGGCGCGATGTGCGCGAAGGCTTTGGCTTGGCGGCGGAGCTTAATCTCGGCAGAGTTTGCAATATAGAGGCGGGCGCGGTGATTGCGAACGCTTGTGCGGATGTTCCAGGCTGTTGCGGGGGCCTGAATCGTTGGGTCGCCGCCGAGAATCATGATGGCCGGCGCGGTCAGCGTATCGTTCAGACTGGCGGTGCGGCCGGTGGTACCGGCAAGAGCCCGCGCAAAGGAGACGTAGTCGGCGGTGCGATGGTGATCGATGTTGTTGGTGCCGAGGACGGTGCGGGCAAACTTCTGCAGAAGGTAGGCTTCTTCGTTGGTTGTGCGATTGGAGCCGATGACTCCGATGCTCTTACCGCCGCGGGTGTCGCGAAGTTCGCGGAGCTTCTTACCGACGTGATCGAGTGCGACCTCCCAGCTGACTTGCTTCATCTCGCCGTTGGGCTGGCGGACGAGTGGCTGGGTAAGGCGGTCTTCGTTATTGGCGAAGTCAAAGGCGTAGCGGCCCTTGTTGCAGAGAAAGTCGACGTTGATGCCGGACTTGTCGCGGTTATCGCCGCGGACGATCTCTGAGCCGTCCGTGGTGCTGCGAACACCGAGGGTGGTTTTGCAGCCATCGCCGCAGTGCGTGCAGATGGTCGAGACGTGATTCATCTCCCAGGGGCGCGTCTTGTAGCGATACGTGCCAGAGGTCAACGCGCCGACCGGGCAGGCGTCTATGCACATGCCGCACTGTTCGCAGTCTACGTGGGCGAGGTCATCGGGAGACATCTGCGCGGGGACGTTAGGGGCGATGACTGAGGAGCTGCCTCGGTTCTGAATGCCGAGAGCGAAGACGTCCATGCCTTCGCCGCACATCCGAATGCAGCGATAACAGAGGATGCAGCGAGGGCGATCAAAGTAAACGACAGGGGACCACTTCTGCTCTTCGCGATGGTTCTTGGGTTCGGCGTAGAAGCTTTCGGCGGCGCCATACTTGAACGTCATATCCTGCAACTCACACTCGCCGCCGGCGTCGCAGACGGGGCAGTCGAGAGGATGATTGCCGAGAAGAAGTTGCAGCGTCGCCTTGCGCGCCTGAGCGATCTCGGGAGATTCGCTGGTGACGACCATGCCCTCCGTAACCGGGGTGGTGCAGGCGGTTTGGAGCTTGGGCATCTTCTCAACGCGCACGACGCACATGCGGCAGGCTGCCTGCAGCGAGAGCCCCGGATAGTAGCAGAAGGCGGGAATCTCAATACCGGCGGTCTTGCAGGCTTCGAGCAGAAGCGTGCCCGCGGGTGCGGTCAGTTTTTTGCCGTCTACGGTAAAGGTTACGTCTGCCATGGTTTAGTGCGCTCCAACCAGCTGTTCAACGGTGATGATGGGGGTTCCGGCTTTGTGGCCTTCGATGTAGTCTTCAAACTCTTTGCGAAACTTCTTGACGAACGCGATGGTGGGCATAGCCGCAGCATCGCCGAGCGGACAGAAGGTGCGTCCCAGCATGTTCTCGGCAAGGTACTGAACGTTGTCGACGTCCTTTTTATTGCCGCCGCCGTTATAGACGCGAGTGAGAGTCTTCTTGATCCAGTCCGTACCTTCGCGGCAGGGAATGCACCAGCCGCACGATTCGTGCTGATAGAACGCGATGGTGCGGAGAGCAAATTCGACGATGGAAACCGTCTCGTCCAGCACAACGATGCCGCCCGAACCGAGCATGGTGCCGGCCTTGCCCATCTGGTCGAAGTCCAGGCCGACGTCGATCTCGTCCGCGGTCATGACGGGACAGCTCGATCCACCGGGGACGACTGCCTTAAGCTTTTTGCCGTCCTTGATGCCGCCTGCAACCTCGTAGATGGCTCGCTTGAGGTTGTAGCCCATGGGAAGTTCGTAAACGCCGGGCCGCTCGACATGGCCGCTGATGCCGAAGAGGCGTGTACCGCCGTTGCGTTCGCTGCCAAGCCTGGCGTAGGCCTCGCCTCCCATCAGCAGGATGTGCGGCGCGTTGGCGATCGTCTCAGCGTTGTTGATGACCGTAGGGCCACCATACAGCCCAACGACAGCAGGGAAAGGAGGCTTGATGCGAGGCACTCCGCGCTTGCCTTCGAGCGACTCCATTAGAGCGGACTCTTCGCCGACCTCGTAGGCTCCTGCTCCCGTCTGCGTGAGGATGTCGAAGTCCACGCCAGTGCCGAAGATGTTCTTGCCGAGGAAACCTTTCGCGTAGGCGTCGGCAACTGCTTTCTCGACGATCTTGAGCAGGTAGCGATACTCGCCGCGGAGATAGATAAAGCCAAGCTTGGAGCCGATCGCGAGGCCGGCGATCATCGTGCCTTCAATGACGGAGTGGGGATCGTGAAGGAAGAGGACATGGTCCTTGCAGGTGCCGGGTTCGGATTCATCGCCGTTCACCAAAACGTACTTCGGCTTCTCCGACTGCTTCGGGACGAAAGACCACTTCATTCCGGTCGGAAATCCAGCGCCTCCACGACCACGCAGCCCGCTGGCCTTCATCTCACTGATGATCCACTCAGGGCCCTTGGCGATGGCTTGCTGAACCGCCTTATAGCCGTCGAGTTCAACATATTTGTCGATGTCGGTTGCGCCCAGGCCGAAGCGACGGGAGACTACTTTTACCTCATCGGGATGCGAGACGAGTGATGGCATCTACTTCACGTCCTTTCCCTGGCCGTCGCGATACATCTGGAAGAGAACGTCGACTTTTTCTGTGGTGAGATCGTCGTGAAAGTCGTAGTTGATTTGAATCGCTGGCGCCCAGCAGCATGCGCCGATGCACTCGACCTCTTCCAGCGAGAAAATGCCATCCGGGGTAGTGCCTTTGTGGCCGATGCCCAGCTTATGCCTGCAGTGGTCGAGGATCTCGTACCCGCCGCGCAGCATGCAGGAGATATTGGTGCAGACCTGCACGTTGTACTTGCCCGCGGGCTTGGTCCGCAGCATGGAGTAGTACGAAAGCACGTTGCGTACGTCCAACTCCAGAAGGTCGATGCGCTGCGCGATCTCAGCAATGACGGCATCAGAGATATAGCCGATCTCATCCTGTGCGTAGAGCAGCATGGGCACGAGCGCCGACCGCTTGAGCGGATAGATAGTGACGAGATGGTCGAAGCGTGCGGCCGTCTCTGGCGAAAAGATCGTATTGGCTATTTCACTCACTCTGCATCATCTCCCGCGCCAGCCTCTCGGCGGCAAGGTCCATCTCTTCGGCGATACCGTTCAGTTTGACCGTTCCATCTTCCTGCATGTTGAAGCTGGAGCGGCTTCCATTACTTGATTCCATCGTCTCGTGCGTGAAGCGAAGCCAACGGCTGGCCACACGAAGTGTAATCTCTTCTGCTCCGACTTCAACTACCGCATGATGCCTGCTGTTCAATCCGTGGGCGGCCGCGTAAGAGCGAAGCAGCGAGGCCCACGAGGTCCAAAGTTCGGTGTGAAGCCTACTATCCATCAAGTTGATGCTGGCCCAATCCATTGCCCGGAAACTTTTGCGATAAATCTGCTTGCCGCCGCGGAGAGATTCATTACCTCTCCATCCAGTTTGAAATCGCCTGAGGTTGACAAGAACCAAGGTTCCGCCATGTCCAGGAGTTTGCTTATGACTCTCCAGCTTCCTTTGCCGGTATCGCCGTTTAGCCAAACGCTAAGAAATCCTTCGTTTGCTGTCATTGTGAATTCTTGATAAAGCGGCTCGTCTATGGTTGGTTTTTCTAATTGTCCTGCCGCTTCCATAAGCGATGACTTCGATCGCAATTCAGAAACCAGCGACACCCAAAGTGCGGCACGCATCCCAGCCTCCTCTTCAGAGTTGAAAGTGCTTGCGTGAATCTGCGCTTTGGTGTCAGCGACATTCATTAGCGATCGATCTCTCCGAGAACGATGTCGATACTGCCGATGACGGCGACGACATCGGCGAGGAGACGGCCTTTGCACATGGTTTCGAGTGCCTGCAGAGTTGCGAATCCCGGATTGCGCATGTGAACGCGGTAGGGTTTGGCGGTGCCGTCGGAGACGACGTAGTAATTCATCATGCCGTGCGGCGCTTCGACGGAGCTGGTCGCCTCACCGGCCGGAACGCCAAAGCCTTCGGTCACAATCTTGAAGTGATGGATGAGGGACTCCATCTGGGTCTTCATCTGCTCACGGTTTGGCAGGATGATCTTAGGTGCGTCGGCGACGATGCTTCCCTCGGGAAGGCCGTCAAGCGCCTGCAGGCAGATCTTGACCGACTCGCGGAACTCCTGCATGCGTACGATGTAGCGCGCCCACACGTCGCCGACATCCGAGACCGGCACATTGAACTGAAACTTCTCGTAGCCGGAGTACGGCATGTCGCGGCGAACGTCGAAATCGACTCCAGAGGCGCGTAGCGGGGACCGGTGACGCCCAGCGCAATCGCATCTTCGGCCGAAAGGTAGCCCACGCCTTTCAGGCGGTTCATCCAGATGGGGTTATTCTGGAGCAGGCCTTCGTACTCCTCTACATGAGCGGGGAAGTTCTTGAGGAACGTGCGGATCTTATCGTAGATATCACGCGGTGGTTCGAGGCTGAGGCCCCCGATGCGAACGTAGCTCGTCATCATACGCTGGCCCGCTACAGCTTCGAAGATTCGCAGTAGCTCTTCGCGCTCGCGGAAGCAGTAGAGGAAGACCGTGAGCGCGCCGATGTCCATGGCGTGGGTGCCGAGCCAGACCAGGTGCGACTGGATGCGGGTGAGTTCGTTGAAGAGGACGCGAAGATAGATGGCGCGCTCGGGAATCTCGAGGCCCAGCAACTTTTCTACCGCAAGACAGTAGGCGAGATTGTTGGTCATGGGGCAGAGATAGTCGATGCGGTCGGTCATGGGGACGACCTGCTGGTAGAACTTGGCCTCGCAGGTCTTCTCGATGCCGGTATGCAGGTAGCCGATGTCCGGAGCCATTCCGACGATGGTCTCACCGTCGACCTCGATCACAAGACGAAGCACACCATGGGTCGAAGGATGCTGCGGACCCATGTTGATGATCATCGTCTGATCGCCGGACGGAGGGTTCTGTCGATTTCGCGCTGAGTTGGCGATCAAATCATCTATGCCCGGATTGATAGCCGCCACTCCGGTAAGTTCTTCAACAGGGGAGTCATTAGCGGTAGCCCTCCACGGGGTAGTCCTTGCGTAATGGATGCCCTTTCCAGTCTTCTGGCATCATGATTCGGCGAAGGTTGGGATGGCCGCCGAAGTGGACGCCGAAGAGGTCGAAGACTTCGCGCTCGTAGAAGTTGGCGGAGGGCCAGACCGAAGTAATGCTGTCGAGCGCGGCGTCCTCTCCATCGAGGCGAACGGCGAGGCGCACACGCTCCTTCAACTTGTGCGAGAGGATGTGATAAGTGATCTGGAAGCGCGGCTCGGAGGGGTACCAGTCTACTGCTGTGACATCTTCCAGGAAGTTGTAGCCAGCCTGCTGAGCGGCTTTAACTGCTGCGATGATGTTCTCGCGAGCCACCGTGATGGTCAGCTCAGCTCGGTCATACTTGGCATCTGTCGCAAGGTCGGCCAGGGCCTTGACCGCGGCGTTTTCAGGATGAGCCTCGAAGACGGCCTGTTTGCCCTTGATGGCGGAGGCTGGATCGTACATTAGAGGTCCCCTTTATCGTTAGCCCAGTTCAGGATGCCCTTTTTCCAGACGTAAAAGAGGCCAACGCCGACGAAGCCGAGGTAGACCAGCATCTCGTAGAAGCCGAACATGCGTGAGCCGGTGATGGCTGGCAGACGACGGAAGATCACAGCCCAAGGAAGCATAAAGACGGCTTCAACATCGAACAGGATGAACAGCATCGCAACCATGTAGAAGCGGACAGTGAAGCGGCCGCGGGCGTCCCCGATCACCTCCATGCCGCACTCATAAGCTCCGGCCTTGGTGCGTGAATTCTTATGCTTTCCGATGACAAAAGAGGCGCCCACCATGCCCACAGCGAGTCCGAGAGCGACCAGAACCTGAAGCACGAGTGGAAGGTAGTTCCAAATGTAGGGGTAACTGTGCATGGCCATCTTCGACTCTAAGATTGCGGCTGGCAAGTGTCAAGCGATTGTCAGGTCGATGTGCGGCTATCGAAGCAACGCTATGTACATATTGATCAGGTAATTACCGAAGAGTGCGCTGACCAGTCCGCCGATCGAAAGAAAGCTGCCGAAGGCGAGTCGGGAGGTTGCTCCTGCCTTGCCACGCGCGAGAAGTGCCGCTCCATAGACCGCAGCCGCCAGGGTCCCGAGAAAGAGCGACAGGATCGCTGGCCAGAAGCCGAGAAAGGCCGCGATCATGGCGAGCAGCTTCACGTCGCCCAGTCCCATGCCCTCGCGGTGACGGATTGCCTTGTAGAGCCAGCGAATGAGCAGAAGCAGAAGCGCAGCTCCGCAGACAGCCGCGATACGCCCGAAGATCAGGCTCTCTGGACCGGTAAAAAGAGATTGCCGCGATCGACTACACCGCCGGGACTCGTTAGCTGGATGTGGTGCTTGGTCAGAACGACCTCATCTTCGTTTGGACCGAGGAAGAGGGCCTGGGTGCAGACGAGGAAGAGGGCAATGGCGATGCCGCCGAGCGTGAAGGAGTCAGGCAGGATCATGGTCTGCCAGTCCATCACCATCAGGCCGATGAGCCCAAAACCGAGAATCGCGATGCCGAAGCTGGCAATGCCGCGCTGAAAGTCTGCGGAAGAGAAATCGTGCCCGAAGTCGTGTATTCGACTGTATTCGGATAGAAATCTCGCGGTACTCAACCAAAACCACACTCCAACTGCGACCTCTACCAACGGATAGCGCCATGAAATAGCTTCTTTGCAATCACGACAGCGTCCCCGAAGAAGAGCCCAGCTTAGGAGGGGAATATTGTCGTACCAGCGGATGGGCGCTCCACACTGCGGGCACCGTGAGCGCGGATGGACCACCGACTGACGCTGTGGAAGTCGCGAGATGCAGACGTTGAGGAAGCTGCCAAAGAGAAGTCCAAACAAAAACGCTGCGAAGAGAACGATGCCGAGCTGGTCCACCCGATGAGTATACGGTTTCGTGGGCGCGTTCACTGCAAGGGCTAAGAGGCGGAAGTCCGGACCTAAGTCTCTTCCTCCGAAGACTTTGCGCCAAAAAAGTATAGGTAGGCGTGATGCCTAGAAATCGACGTGCATGCGGACTGATTCGACCAGCACGGGACCGCGATCCTGGTTGTAGCCAGGATGATCGATGAATTGCAGATCGAGCGCGTAGTAGATTCCGCGCCATGTATGCAGGTTGTAGTAGCTTTCGAGTATGTCTTCTCGGCCGTAGTTCAGTTTGCCGTCGCCCAGAAGAAAGCCGAGACCTCCGAGCTTCAGGTACGCCTGGTGATCTTTCTTAATGGCATTGGAGACGAAGACTAGACCCAGCTTGTCATTGGGGCGAGACCACTTGCGGCCAGAGTAGTCGCCACCAAACTCCACTGTCTGGTCAACCTCTGTGTAAGCAAAGGACTCGTGCTGGCCTTCGTTCCATCCAAGACGGCCAAACACCCTCACGTTCTCTGTCAACTCCTGTTCGGCATTGAAGGTGAAGCCGTACTTTACCGCGCCGTACTTCTCAGAGTTCTGGATGACCGGCCGCGTGCCTTCGCCGGCGAGGAAAGCCTTATTGGCGTCGCGATACAAGCCCATGTGAGCGTGGTTAACGAAGCTGAGTACGCGAACGGTGCCTTTGCGGTCAGGCGGGAGTAGCCTTCCCAGCAGAGGTTTGCGAAGCTCGAACTCCCAGTTTTGGCCGCTGGCACGCCGCAAAGCCCAGTCCAGATCGATTCCGTTGGCCACGGTCGGCATCAGCGCGAGGGCGTATCGGGCAGACCAAACCTTGTCGTCGTATTCGCTGACGATGCCGTAGGTGTAGCCGCGAGTGTCGGCGGCGTAGTCCCACGCGCCGTTGTTGTCGACCGTCCAGTTCATGAACTGCAAATGGCTGTCGCTGCCGATGCTGTTGATGTCGAGAAAGTCGGGCAGGCTCATCTTGCCGACGTGGAACTCCAGGCGTCGCTCCGGCACCTCGGTGGCAAGAGAGAACTGCGTCCGGGCGCTCTCTATGAGCTTGCCTGTGAAGCCAATCGTCTGGTGGACCTGCGCGCGCGCCATATAGGGCGTCGAGCCCAGATTCGGATTGCGGACCACATCCAGGTTAGTGAAACCGGCCAGTCCCAGGGCCTCGCTGTCGCCGCGACCGCCTGCGGATTCGAGGTCGAAGAGTCCATCCAGAGCAAACCGTGGGTTACGAATCGCCTGCGCGGCGAGATAGAGCGTGCCCAGCAGCGAGGTTTTGTACTCTCCGCGGGGGAGCAGACTATTAGTGTCTTGATAGGGGAGTGGAATGGCCCGTGCGCCTGAAAGATAATGTTTGCCTGACCGCCGATGAGAAACCGGGAATTCTCCCAGTGCGGAAACATCGTCGGAGCCGAAGGATCGGTCTCGGGAGACGGAGTCGGCGCGTCCGGCTGTGGCGTCTGCACTGGACCCACGCCCGTGTCACTCTGCGCTATGGCAAAGCTGCAGGCAATAAACAGAAGGGTACAAACGCCTGTAAGGCAGCCCCTTCGCAAAAGGTCTTTTGTCATTGAATTAATCTTCAGGCTTGCAGATTAACAGAAAGAGAACGCCCCCGCTCCACTTAGCTCGTGAGGGACCTTGCAGCGGCTACGGTCCGGCCTCTCTGCAATCATCCCACGAGGAACAGCGGGATCGCTTTATTTTGACTTCGCTCCGACCACAACCAAACCAATCCCAGCTAATAAACAGACTGTACTCAGAATAGGAGAGAGGGGAAATGTGTCCTGAGTCTTACGCGAGATCTGAACCGGTCCTGCGTCGACAACTTTCTTCTCGTGGGTAAAAGAGAGACCGCCGGTGGCATATCCGATGACTCCAAGGACTATCAGGAGAATGCCAACAATAGTTGCGGCCTTCATGTGGAGCGCCTTTCTTTCCGTGGGCAAGGATCACCACTCTCAATCTGATGCCACCCCGAACGTTTGGAGATGCACCTCCCGCACTTTGCCGCCATACTTGCATGCAACCGGACGTCGGGAGTAGTCTGCTTTTACACGGGAAAGGAGGATGGTCCAGCCTATGAAAATTGATGGAAGATGTAGTTCAACGCAACGTGAGGTGACTGAGGCTTAGAGCGTCCATAGCTCTAGTCCTGGCGGTCTTTGTAGAAAAGTCCACGCCGAGGCCAAGTCCGAGTATGGACGCCTCAGGTCAATCTCAACAGTTCACCGCCAGACGGCTCGCCGCTCTCCTTAGAGTGCGAGCCGTTTGCGTTTTGCCCGCATCCTAACGGTAGGATATTAACTATGAAACCTCTGGTGATTGCAGGACGAGCTTTTCAATCTCGGCTGATTGTTGGGACAGGCAAGTACAAAGATGGCGCCGAGACACAGGCCGCCATCGAAGCCTCAGGAGCTGAGATGGTGACGG
This sequence comes from Tunturiibacter gelidiferens, assembly GCF_051013345.1. Taxonomy (GTDB): domain Bacteria; phylum Acidobacteriota; class Terriglobia; order Terriglobales; family Acidobacteriaceae; genus Edaphobacter; species Edaphobacter gelidiferens_A. The sequence goes on along the minus strand of NZ_CP132939.1, from coordinate 5,750,333 downwards.
TCGCGGTTCGTCGGGTCAACCTGGACCGTACGAGCGAGTCGTTGCTGGACTTCATCGATCCAAGGCGTTATTTCCTGCTGCCCAATACGGCTGGATGCTACACCGCCGAGGAGGCAATTCGAGCAGCGCGATTGGGACGCGAAGTGGGGCTGTCGGATTGGGTCAAGATCGAGGTGATCGGCGATCAGCAGACCCTCTATCCCGATGTGCAAGCGACGCTCGAAGCGACTCGCGTACTGGTCAAAGAGGGGTTCACCGTACTGCCGTATACGTCAGACGATATCGTTTTTGCCAAGCGGCTGATTGACGCTGGTGCGGCGGCTGTTATGCCGCTTGGTGCACCCATCGGCAGCGGACTTGGGCTGCAAAATACGGCCAACCTGCGCATTCTGCGGGAACTGATCACCGAAGTGCCGCTGATCGTGGATGCAGGCGTCGGCACTGCCTCCGATGCGGCGGTCGCGATGGAGTTGGGATTTGATGCTGTGCTGATGAACACCGCGATCGCTGCCGCCAAAGACCCCTCTTGATGGCCGAAGCGATGCAGCATGCTGTTCTGGCGGGTAGGCAGGCTTTCTTGTCGGGCAGGATGCAACGCAAACTATACGCCACGGCCAGTTCGCCGCTGGAGGGGATCTCCCGCTAATTCACTCAGTTACTTTGGGTGGACTCAACTTTGATAGTCCGATGCTGATGCGAGATGCAGTAAACTTCGCCCATGCGAGTCTTCGGCATCGACTGCGGAACAGAGTTCACCGGCTACGGTGTAGTGGAAGTGGATTGCGACGCCCGCACGCCTCGGCTGGTTCACCTTGCCGCTGGTACCATCCGGCTCAACAAGAAAGAGAAGACACCGCAACGGCTGGCTCAGGTTTACGCTGAGCTGACTGCCTTGATGACCCTGCACCAGCCGGAGATCGTCGCTATCGAGGAGGTCTTCTTCTCGGCGAATGCAAAATCTGCGTTGAAGCTTGGCCAGGTGCGAGGCGTCGCGATGCTGGCCGCGGCGACTTGTGGAATGCCTGTGGCCGAGTATGCGCCGCTCTCGATAAAAAGCTCGGTGGTAGGCTATGGGTTGGCTGCCAAAGAGCAGGTGCAGTTCATGGTGAGGCGTCTACTCAACAACGAAAACGCCTTCGACTCCGCAGATGCAGCCGACGCGCTGGCCATTGCGATCTGCCATATCCATACCGCGCAGACACTTGAACTCCAGGGCGCGCGCCGATGAGAGCAACAGCGAGCGTTGTGCTTGGCACGGCTCTGTTTCTGGGCTCGGCTTTTTCGACAATGGCCCAGACACCCGAAGCGCAACCTGCGGTGGCTGCAACGAAACAGGCCGAGGTTAGCTTTCAGTTCGACCACACGGGGCTTCCCGTCCCGCGGTTCACTCTGCGGATCTATGAGGATGGAGCGGGCACCTACCAGGCGGACCAGGCAGAGATTCCGGCCACGCAGACATCGATGCGGGGCCAGGCGGCGCAGCATGTCGATCGGCCGATCAACCTGACTCCGGGCGTCGTCGCAAAGATCTTCAAGGCGGCACGGGGACTGAATCATCTCAATGTCGAATGTGCTTCCAAGGCGAAGAACATAGCCGACACCGGCACGAAGACGCTCACTTATGTTGGTCCAGATGGGTCGGGATCGTGTGTCTACAACTACTCAGAGAACAAGATGGTTGGCGCGCTGACCGATACCTTCCATGGAATCGCCTTTACGCTCGATGAAGGACGTAAGCTGGAGTTTCTGCATCGTTACGATCGCCTCGGCCTCGATGCCGAAATGAATTCTTTCGCGGACGAAGTGAAGGAGGGACGTGCGCTCGAATTGGGAACGATCTCGCCGACGCTGGCTTCAATCGCAGACGACACTGCAGTGATTCAACGCGTTCGATTGCGGGCGGCAAAGATGCTGGAGCAGGTTGCATCGGATCGTCCTTGAAGCTCCTGCTGATTACGGCGCAGCAATCACGCGAAGAACTTACTCATTGTGCATCGGCGGCTCAAATAATGATCGATAGAGCTCTGCCATCGACTCCAGCGCGATTGCTTCGGCGCGTACCTGCGCCGGGATACTGCGTGGCCATGCCGCGGAGAGTTGTTGGGCGGAGTGGCCAGCGGCACGGAGGTTATTCTGAAGCGTCTTGCGCTTCTGCGCGAAGCACTGCTTAAGAAAAATGTTAAACCCGTCAGGATCGACTCCAAGCTCAGCAAACCTTGGCGCGAAGTGCAGCCGCAGCACGGTGGAGTAAACATCTGGAGGAGGCGAAAAAGCGGACGGCGGCAGCGTAAATAGGTTGTCGACCTGCGCGTTCATCTGCGCCGTCGCGGAGAGCAAGCCATAGTCGCGAACACCCGGTGCCGCCGAGACGCGATCGGCTACCTCTCGCTGCATCATCAGAACGGCGCGGGCGAGCGTGCCGGCGTTGCCAGCAGCGAAGAGTTGCAGCAGAATATCCGAGGTGATGTAGTACGGCAGATTCCCGATCACGTCTGCCGTCTCCCCCATAGGCACGAGCGCTCGCAGGTCCGTCTCTAGAACGTCGCACTCGAGAATTTGTACCTGCGGGTGATCGCGAAACCGAAAGGTCAATTCGGCTGCGAGAGCAGGGTCGAGTTCGAGCGCAATCAGCTTGTGGCAACGTCCTGCGAGTATGTCGGTAATCGCCCCATGGCCAGGGCCAATCTCGATGACGGTGCGCTTGCTAAGATCACCAAGGGCATCGACGATGGCGTGACGGGCGGAGTCGTCAACGAGAAAATTCTGCCCCAGCTTCGGCTTACGTTTCATCAGCATCCAATGTTTGCGGTTTGTTCCTGTGCTCTTCTATACACTAACGGTTTGGTTGCAAAGATAAAGGACGAAGGTATGCATATTGTTTTCGCAGCATCGGAGTGTTCCCCCTGGGCGAAGTTGGGCGGCATGGCAGATGTAGTGAGCGCGCTTCCACGCGCACTCGCCAAACTCGGACATCGCGTCAGTGTTTTTCTACCCTACTACCGGCAAGTCGCCAAATCCGTACCCAACCCTCCCGTTGTACTGCCCAGTGTGACGATTCCTTTCCCGTCCTATAATCGCTTCGTACGTATCCTCGACGGTGGAAACAAGGGCGGCGTCCAGACCTACTTTATCGATTGTGCCGAATTATTTGATCGCGAGCATTTTTATGAGACGCCCTCCGGCGATTACTCCGACAATGCCGAGCGCTTCGGCCTTCTCTGCCGCTCGGTGATCGAAGCCTCTAAGATGCTCGGCGTGCCTGACGTCTTCCACGTTCATGATTGGCAGGCGGCGATGCTCCCGGTCATGCTCGGCTCCATCTACTACTTCGATCCTGTCCTTCGCCACGTTCCATCGGTCTTGACGATCCACAATGCCGGTCATCAGGGATGGTTTCCTCCGCAGACCATCGAAGAACTGCTCCTCCCGCCGGATTTATTCACGGTTGAAAAACTCGCACACTATGACAAAGTCGATTTCCTGAAAGGCGGCATCTTGTATGCGGATGCAATCACTACGGTAAGCCGCAAGTATGCCGAAGAACTCCAGACAAGTGAGTTTGGCAACGGGCTCGAGGGCGTCTTTCGGCAACGCAGCTCAGACCTTCTCGGAATTACGAACGGCATCGATTCGGAAGAGTGGAACCCGGCGACCGACTCCCACATTGCAGCGCACTACACGCCAGAAAATCTCGCTGGCAAGAAGGAGTGCCGTCGGGATCTGCTCCACGCGTATGGGCTGGAAAATGTCGGTGATGACACTGCCGTCATCGGCGTAGTCTCCCGCTTTGCCACGCAGAAAGGCTTCGACTTCATCGTCGAGATCATGGATCGTTTGGTGCAGGAAGACATGGTGCTGTTGATCCTGGGTAGAGGCGAAGAGTACTACGAAAGTCTCCTGGTGGAGATGGCCGACCGCCATCCCGGCAAGGTGCGCGTGCAGGTTAAATTCGACAATGTAATGGCGCACAAGATCGAGGCGGGGGCCGACATGTTCTTGATGCCGTCCCGATATGAACCCGGCGGCCTGAACCAGCTTTACAGCCTCAAGTACGGTACGATTCCGGTTGTCCGCGCTACCGGTGGCCTTGACGACACCATCGATGAGCAGCCTAACGGCGGCGGTAATGGCTTCAAATTTTGGGGCTACAGTGCGTGGGCGCTCTTCGATGCGCTCAAGCGCGCTCTTGAAACTTTCCGGAATAAGCAGGAATGGGCTCAAATGATGCAGAGAGGTATGGCGGAGGACTTCTCCTGGGATAAGCCGGCCGCCGAGTACGTGCGCGTCTACGAGCGTGTCATCCAGAATCGCAGTTAGGCAGTTCGTCTTCGTTGCAGCAGGTAGTGCAGCGGCACTCCAAGCAGGATGATCCCGGTTCCTATCAGGGAGTTCCGCGGCTGATCCGCAAACGAAAACACCAGCAGTACCGCTGCCGCCAGAATGAACAGGGCCGGCAGCACCGGGTATCCCCAGATGCTGTATGGACGCGGCGTGTCTCGGTCACGACCGCGAAACACAAAGATCGTGCTGGCTGTGAGCATGTAGAACAGCCACTCGCCGAAGATGGCCAGCGAAAACAGCGCCTGAAACTTTCCGATGGCAAGTAGCAGCAGTGAACTCAGAACAGCCTGAAGGATCAATGCGGTCGACGGTGTTTGAAATCGCGAATTCACATGCGCCAGTTGTTTGAAAAATAACCCATCGCGAGCCGCTGCGAATGGTACGCGCGCACCGGAGAGCGAAGATCCTACAAAGGTCGCGCAGATACTGACCGCCATACCGATCGACACTAAGGTCGCTCCCCACGGCCCGGTGACGAGTCGCATTGCGTCGGCTGCAGGTCGATCCGCTGCGGCGATTGTTGCTGCGGGCAATACAAATTGAATGGCAGCGTTGGTCAGCATGTAGAGCGCACCGACGATGGCAACGCCTCCGACCAAAGCGAGCGGCATGCTGCGTTGCGGCTTCTGCACCTCGCCCGCCATGGTTACGACATCGCTCCACCCGTCATAGGCCCATAGTGCGGCGACCAGCGCGATCATAAAGCCCGTAAACCCTCCGCGGGCTCCCGCAAAGTCGGTGCTGAAGTTGTGCCACGAGCCATGCTGGCCTGCGGCTGCAAAACAGAAACCCGCAATCACGAGAATCAGCAAGCCCTTGAGCCACGTGAGCAGAAGCTGCACGTTGGCAGATCTTCTCGTCCCGATAATGTTGAGAATGGCGATAAGCCACGTCACCACGATGGCAAAGATCTGTCCCCAGAAAAGATGAAGGAAAGCTGGACGCGCAAAAAAGCTGAAGACTGCGAACGTCCCCAACACGCGCGCGAGCCCGGCAGCGATGGTAGCAAGCGAAGCAGGTTTGGCCACCGTGATCTGAGTCCACATGTAGAGGAAGCCCGTCAGATCCCCATAGGCCTCGCGGAGAAAAGCGTACTCGCCGCCATACCGCGGTCTTGCGGCAGCGATCTCCGCATAGGTCATGGCGCCGAAGAGTGAGAGCAGGCCACCCACAATCCAGACTACATAGACCATGCGAGACGAACCCACCGCAGCCATCATCTCCCGCGGCACCAGGAAAATACCGCTACCGATAATGATGCCCACGACGATGGAAGTCGCGTGGGACGCGTTCAGAACGCGGGGCAGTTCAGACTTGCTATTTGGCATCGGTTTCCGGAGAGTAGCACACCCCCGCCGCTGGGCGGAAAGTAATAAATGCAACCTCAACCTTCTGTCCGTCTTGCCGGGCAGCCCTCACCGACTCGCAAATTGGCGATAAAACCTGACTTGAGTGAGACGGAATAAAACATCTTACTTATAAGATGGAGACGCACCAACTGGAGTGAACTATGGACTGGACACCTGGCGGCGGGCTCAGTGGCGACATTGAAGACAGACGTGGTTCTTCCGGAGGCGGCGGTGGAGGCTTTGGCGGCGGTGGTATTGGGATCGTCGGCTTTTTGATTCTGCTAGTCGTCAGCCTGGTCACGGGCCGTAATTACATCGGCAGCTATCTCTCCGGCCACAGCGCGTCGCCGTCCTACACGCAACAGAGCGCGCCTTCCCCGGCCAACCGCCCTCCGGCTAGTGAATCGCCTCAGGAGAAGAGAGCGGCGCAGCTGGTCTCCTGGACGTTGGATGATGTGCAGAACACCTGGACGAAGCTTCTTCCCGTGCAGACAGGCAAAAACTACCAGCGCTCAACGCTCGTGCTCTTTCGCGGTCGCACTTACTCAGGCTGTGGCACCGCTCAGTCGCAGAGCGGGCCCTTTTACTGTCCCGCGGATGAAAAGGTCTACATCGATCTTAGTTTTTGGGATGAGTTGAGACGCCTCGGGGGCAGCAACGCCGACTTTGCCCAGGCTTATGTCGTCGCTCACGAGTTAGGCCACCATGTGCAGGATCTCCTTGGAATCGAAGGCAAAGTGCGACAGCTGTCAGGTCAAAATCCGTCGGAGAGGAATCGCCTCTCTGTCGATCTTGAACTTCAGGCGGACTGTTTCGCGGGCGTATGGGCGCACAGCACGGCACAGCGCAACATCGTTCACGACTCCGATATCACCGCTGGCCTGCAAGCCGCGGCGGCGGTTGGCGACGACCACATACAACGCCTGGAGCGAGGAACCGTCAGCCCGGAGAGCTTCACCCACGGCTCATCCGCGCAACGCGTCGGCTGGTTCAAACGGGGATTTCAGCAGGGAACGATCACCGCCTGCAACACCTTCAAATTCGGCGGTGCAGTTCCGCCGACCGACAGCGCCGAGTAACGTCAAGAAGCTTCGTTCAAGACCGGCAGCACCGCATTGCCAGACGCCTCCGCGGCGAAGTAGTTACGAATTCGCTCAGCAGTTGCGGTATTCACTACCGCAGTGAGCGCGTCCGGACCAGCCTGCCTGATCCCGCGCACGCTGCCGAAGTGTTCGATCAATCGTTGACGAGTTCTCGGCCCAACCCCGGGTATCGATAGAAGCTCGCTGTCGCGGTCGCGCATCTGGCGTCGCTTGCGATGGTAGGTCACGGCGAATCGATGGCTCTCGTCGCGGATCTTCTGCATCAGGTGCAGCACCGGAGACCGTCGGTCCAGCACCACCGGCTCATTCTCCTGCCCGTACACGTAGATGATCTCTTCCTTCTTGGCTATCGATGCCAGCGGCTGCAGCGTCACGCCGATCTCCTCAAGCGCGGAATAAGCCGCGTGCAGCTGTCCTAGACCTCCATCGATCAAGATCAGGGAAGGGAAGGGCTTGTTATCCTCTTGCAGTCGTTTGTAACGACGTTGAATCACCTCGCGCATGCTCGCGAAGTCATCGACTCCAGTGACTGTCTTTACTTGAAACTTCCGGTAGTCGGACTTCTTCATTGCGCCGTCCTCCCACACCACCATGGAGGCCACGGTCTCGGCGCCTTGAATATGCGAGATGTCGAAGCACTCGATCCTGCGCGGCAGCTCCTCGAGCATGAGAGCATCCTGCAACGCCTCCTGGATCGCTTTCATTCCAGGCTGCAGCACTCGGAATCGCTGGTCATAGGACTGCTTTGCATTCTGACAGACTAGATCGACGAGCGATCGTTTTTCTCCGCGCTGTGGCGCAAGAATTTCAATGCGTTTGCCCGTTCGCTGTGTGAGCGCCTCAGCCAGAAGCGCTCGGTCAGGAAACTCGATGGGCACAAGAATCGATCGTGGCACGTAACTTTGATCGAGATAGAGCTGCTTCAGCAGAGCAGAGAAAAACACGCCGGCGTTGAAACTACCTCCCAGCTCCGATACCGCAGCATGCTGCACGATGGCGATACCCTCGCCGATCTCCGGTGCCGGCGCCGAAGGGTCAGGCTCCATGCGAGGCAGAGCCTCCAATTCGTCAACCTCCGAGATCGCCGCCGTTGCAGCATCCAGCAGAGACCCTGGCAGGTCCTCCCAAAAGAAGTCACGGCGGTCCACGATCTTTCCGCTGCGCATATGAAACAGATTCACAGCCAGCATCTCGTTTTCAAAGTGGTAGCCGAAGACATCGGCATCCTCATTGTCGGCGCTCGCCATGCGCTGCTTGTCCTGCATCTGGTGAACCGTAACGATCTGATCGCGCAGTCGCGCAGCCATCTCAAACTGCTCCGATTCTGCCGCAGCCTCCATCCGCTTCGTCAGCGACTGCTCGAGCTCGTTAGGTCTTCCCTCCAGAAAGAGCTGGACGTCACGAACGGTCTCGCGGTAAGCCTCCGGTGTTGTCAGTCCCTCCAGACAAGGCCCCAGGCAGCGCCTGATGTAGTACTGGAGGCATGCCCGCGGATGATATCGCGACAGGTCAACCTTGCAGCTTGGAATCAAAAAGCTCCGATGGATCAGGTCGACCAGCCGATAGGCCAGATTGCCCGGAAAATAAGGACCGTAGTAGGCCCCGCCGTCCTTCCGGAGCCTGCGGGTCACAAAGACCTTTGGGTAGCGATCATTCATCGTCAGCTTGATGTATGGGTACGTCTTGTCGTCTCTCAGCAGAATGTTGAAGCGCGGTTTCTTCTGTTTGATGAGATTGTTTTCCAGCGCCAGCGCCTCATGCTCATTGGCAACCGTGATGTATTCCACATCGACGGCTTCGCGCATCAGGGTTCCCGTCTTGGCATTAGCCTGCGACGCCTCTAAAAAATATGAGCGCACCCGTGCACGGAGGTTCTTCGCCTTACCGACGTAGATAACCTCGCCCTCAGCATTTTTATAGAGATAGCAACCTGGCTGAGTGGGGAGAGTTCGAATTTTCTGATGAAGATCCATGCCTGTGTCAAAGCCTGCATCTCAGTGTAGACGCAGCTTCTTGCGGCTGCTGTGTGCACATGTTTGCTCGGTAGATTTGACGCGACAGCCGATCAAAAGTTCCTGCCAGACACCAGTCGCGCTGTTCGGCCAGGTATGCTCGTTGCCGTAAGTATTTGAGAATATTGTAGTTAATTGTGCCAACGTTTTGGCGCTCTGATTGCATCTTATCTACTGCTGTGGATCAACCGCTGCAGCATTTACGACCAGGAGAGTGAAAGAGAATGAGCTCCAATAAATATAGGGACATGAAGATCAAATCTGCCTGCACCGCCGCCTTTGCCAGTGCTCTCGCCCTCACGTTTACGATGGGATGCTCGACAAAGAACTACGTCCGCTCTCAGACCGCCCCCATCATCCAACAAACGAATGATCTCGACACCAAGACTGCCGCCGATCACCGCAATATTGTCGACACAGACGAGCGTGCCAAGAGCGGAATCGCGGGCGCACAATCTGCAGCGAACACAGCCGATCAGCATGCCCTTGCAGCCGGGCAATCCGCCGATGCGGCTAACCAATCTGCGAAGGAAGCATATAACCGGGTCGACAGCCTGAGTGGCGTCGTCGCCAATCTGGACAACTATAAGCAAATCTCGGATGTGAGCGTTACCTTTGCATTTGATAAGTACGTTCTAACGGCAGCTGATAAAAAGCAGCTCGACGATCTGGCGGCAAATCTCAGCAGTACCCGCGGTTACATCCTTGAGGTGACTGGTGGAACCGACTCAGTAGGTGATGCAACCTATAACTATCAACTTAGCCAGCATCGTGCTGATGCCGTGGTCAACTATCTAGCATCGAAATACAACATCCCGCCGCATAAGTTTTATTTAATTGGCATCGGCAAGGACCAGCAGGTCGCGAGTGACAGCACAGCCGCGGGTCGCGCAAAGAATCGTCGTGTCGACATCAAGCTTATGACAAACATGAACAGCGATCAGCCAGGTACTGCTGCCTCCACCAAGCCAAACGGCCAGATGTAGTCAGTTCACTCAACTCGAAGTCACGCAACGCGCCGATGTTCTTGTCGGCGCGTTCGTTTTCTAACTCCGTCTTACGCTCGAAAAGGCATCAAAATGCCGTGCTATAGAGGCTACGTTTTGAGCTTGCGATAGACGATAGCCAAAAGCACAGAGGCCAGGATGACCCACGCAAACTGATACCAGTAGAAAAATGGAAAGCCCCAGAGCGCCGGTGTTGAACGCGCATAGACTATGGGGAAACACAGTCCAAGATAAGGCAGTAGAAGCAGCAGTACCCAGCGACTCCTGCGTTGCCTTGGTTTAGAGTTAGCTTCCTGCTCTGGCACCATATTCTGCAAAGGATAATGCATTTACCTCGAGGCCGGAAGCATGTCATCGACTAAGTCATCGGGTAAAGTTGAAGATATGGAAGATATGCCCGAGTCAAGCCCGGAGAGTCTCCTGCAAGAGGTCGCTTCACCTACCGCGGACCCGATCGCTGAGGCCATAACGATCATGGCACGTCTGCGCGCCCCGGACGGCTGCCCCTGGGATCGCGAGCAGACCTTCGACTCCATCAAGCGGCATACGCTCGAGGAGACCTACGAGGTCTTCGACGCTATCGAGCGCCGCGCCTGGCCTGACCTCAGGGATGAGCTGGGCGATCTTCTCCTCCAGGTACTCTTCTACGCTCAGATGGCCTCCGAGGCCGGCTACTTCACGATCCGGGATGTAGCTGAGAACCTGAACGCCAAGTTGATTCGCCGCCATCCACACATCTTTGCCGGCGCTGAGGCGACTGACTCCAACGCCGTTCTGCGCAACTGGGAACAGATCAAACAGACTGAAAAGAAGGGATCTGCCTCAACACAAACCTCCATGCTCGACGATATTCCTAGTTCGATGCCGGCCTTGATGGAAGCAGGAAAACTCGGCTCTCGCGCAGCAAAGGTAGGCTTTGACTGGCCTAATCCAGACGGCCTCTTCGACAAGCTGCACGAGGAGATCGGCGAACTCAAGGCCGAGTTGGATCCCTCCTCAACCGCCAGATCCTCAACGGCCAGCTCCACAACCGCGATCGAAGCAGAGCTGGGAGACATTCTCTTCACAGCGGTCAACCTCGCCCGACACCTCAGGGTTGACCCCGAATCTGCCCTGCGTGCCACAAATACAAAGTTTCGCCGTCGCTTCGCCGCAATGGAGTCTGCCGCGGGCAACAGCGCAGCTCTGGCGGCTTCCACCCCGATCAGCTCGAAATACTATGGAATCAAGCGAAGAACGCCGCCACCGAACCCACAAGGTCATGAACACCAGTCCTCAGACAGCCATCCACATCCAGTCACTTACCAGCCTCGAACACTTTGAGCGCTGCGTCGTCCTCCAGCTGGAAGTCTGGGGCTACAGTGACGGCGACGTAGTCCCCGGCGGGTCTTCGTAGTCGCACAGCGCATCGGCGGACAGGTGTTGGGAGCCTTCGATGGCGATACCCTCGTCGGCTTCGCCATGTCCCTGCCTGGCTACCGCGAAGGCAAGTCTTATCTCCACTCCCACATGCTCGCCGTCCTCCCGCAGCACCGCAACGCCGGCATCGGCCGCCGTCTCAAGCTCGCCCAGCGCGACGACGCCATTGCCCGCGGCATCGATCTAATGGAATGGACCTTCGATCCTCTGGAGATCAGGAACTCGCACCTGAACATTAGCCGGCTCGGCGCTATCGTTCGGCGCTATCAGCCGGACTTTTACGGGCCTTCCTCCTCCCCGTTGCAGGGCGGCCTCCCGACCGATAGGCTATACGCGGAGTGGTGGCTGCGCTCCCGTCACGTAGCGGATCTGCTCCGAGGCGAGCCTCAGCCCCAGCAGATACTTGAACGCATCATGGTCCCCCATACCATCTACCAATGGAAGCAGGACCCTCAGCAACGAAGCCTCGCCAGAACGCTCCAGAGCGACAACCGGACGGCGCTCGAATCGGCGTTTCAGCGCGGACTGGCCGTCGTCGGGTACGAACGGGATACACAGGGCAACGGCAGTTTCCTCCTTGCCCCCTGGAATAACACCTCAGAGATCTGACATATCAACACCCGCGATCGCATACAATTTCACTGAGCCAGACCCACCAGACCCGCCACGATCCAGCAATTCGGAAAGACAGGACTGTACATGCTCAACATCGATGCGATTCACCTCCGAGAGATCAACCTGCCCTTAGCTCATCCCTTCGAGACCAGCTTCGGCGTCACCACTAGCCGCCGTATTCTCCTGATAGAACTGGAATCCGAAGGCCTCACCGCGTGGGGAGTGCGTCGCCGGCGAACACCCGTACTTCAGCGACGAGACCATCGACACGGCTTGGATCATCACCGAGTCGGAGCTCGTCCCCCGTCTCCTCGAAGCCAATCTGGACCGCGGCGGGGACTGTCCGAATATCTTCCGGCAAGTCCGCGGCCATCGCATGGCCAAGGCTGCGCTCGAAAACGCTGTATGGGACCTCGAAGCGCAGGCCAAGTGCGTCTCCCTGGCTGAACTCCTTGGCGGAACACGCGACGTCATCCCCTGCGGAGTCTCGATTGGCATTCAACCCTCGCCCGACCATCTAATGGACACGATCGCCACCGAACTCGCGGCAGGCTATCAGCGCATCAAGCTGAAGTGCAAACCAGGCTGGGACGTCAATATCTTCGAAGCGGTCCGCGACCGGTGGCCCGACATCACCCTCAGCTGCGATGCCAACTCCGCCTATCGCATGAAAGACCTTGAAAATATCGTCGACTGGGACCGCTTCAACCTGCTCATGATCGAGCAGCCGCTCTGGTACGACGACTTCTACTTCCACTCCATGCTGCAGAAGCGCCTCGAAACCTCGATCTGCCTGGACGAATCCATCCGCAACCGCCGCGACGCCCTCGCCGCCATCGACATGGAATCCTGTCGAATTATCAATATCAAAGTCGGCCGTGTCGGCGGCTTTAGCGAGGCCATCGCCGTTCATAACGCGGCAGAGGAGCGCGGTATTCCCGTCTGGTGCGGAGGTATGCTGGAGACCGGTATCGGTCGCTCTCACAACATCGCCCTCGCGTCCCTGCCGAACTTTTCTCTTCCCGGCGACGTTTCTGCCTCCAGCCGATATTGGACGCAGGACATCATCGAGCCACCGGTCACCGTCAGTGCTAAAGGTGAGATCGCAGTCCCAACCACAGTTGGCAGAGGCTTCGAAGTGCAGCGCGACCGCGTCGAGTCCCTCACCGTGCGCCGACAAACACTCCACGCTAAGGCTAGTGTGACAGCGTGATCGTCTACCGGCCCGGCAAAGGCGTATCCAGCATCATGCGAATGGCGTCCTGATAGCTCATCGGACCAAGCTTTTGAAAATCACTGGCAGTCGACTCGGTATGGACGTTAACCGTTTTCAACATCAGCGCACGCACGCTCAGCTTCATTGAAAAATAAGTGAATATCCATCTGTTCTCACCAATATTGGTTTGGCTCAATGCTAGTTTGCCCCCAGGATAGATATGGGCCAGCATGCCCCAGCCGAAGTTCACCCCGCGCGCGATCGTCCCATCCATCCGAACCAGATAATGCGACTTGGCATCGATCCAGATTCTTCCCTCGAGCCCAGTCAGTGCCTCGGCCTCGGTATTTGGTGGATTGAACTTCGGGTTCGGTTTGTAGTCGATTACGATCTCCCGCGCGCCGCCGTTTTTGCCGGTCTGCGGCTGGCCCGGGGTGTAGGTATAAATCGCCGCATCTGGCATCAAAGGCACTAACTTGTCCGCCATCTTCCGCTCCGAATCGGTATTTCGAATATGCCTGAAATAGGTTGATGGTGACGCGATCATATCGCTCAGCCGTTGCCGCTCGCTTTTATCCTGCTCCTCCGTCAGCGGCTTTCCGTCCCTCATAATCAGCCGCGCCACAGTTCCATCTTTACTTTCAACGACGTCGCGAACTACGTCGCCCTTCTCGCTGAGTGTGTGGGTGCGATATCGCAGGTACGAGTCGTTGTGGTGAAGGGCTATTAACTCATTCTTCGACGCGTCGACTACCCACGAACGTGGTGGCACCGTTAGCAAGGCCGCCTCATCTACATCTTTCGTCGTAGTGGCACTCTGTGCTCGTGCTACCATCCCGGTCGTGACCGCCAGCAACAGGAGAGATCCGATGACAATTCGCTTCCGACACCTCCTGTGCTCTAAAACTGTCCTGAATCGGGGCTTGCCGGCTGAAGTTGCCTCACGCGCGTCCACTGTGGCTCTTACCAATCCACACCTCTCATCTCTCCATTCTATGGTTCTTTTATATGACTCACGGTGGGCGGCAAAGTATTCGCGGTTTGCCTCTCGGCATGAGCTTGGGTATAGTTCGGGCAAGGTGCACATGCAGTAGACAGGACCTCAAGGGAGAACAACACGCTTATGAAACCAGCAGAGGGTTCCACCGTCATCGGTAAGTCGGTCGTCATTCGAGGAGAACTCTCCGGCGAGGAAGACCTCTACATCGACGGAGACATCGAAGGAACCATCACCCTCAAAGAAAGCTGTTTGACCATCGGGCCCAACGCACGCGTTCGGGCTGATATCAGCGTCCGCGATGTCACCGTATTCGGTCATCTTACCGGTAATGTCCAGGCCACTGGTCGCGTCGACCTGCGTCAGTCCGCAATCGTGAACGGAGACATCTTGGCCGGCCGGCTCTGCATTGAAGAGAGTGCAATACTGAAGGGAAGTGTCGAACTCAAACTCTCCTCCGAAGCGCAATCCAAGTCCTCAACGGCAGTCGCAACTCCCTCCGCGTCCGTCGAGGCAAGCGCTCCACTTTTCTCTCAACCACAGGCCTAGGACCAGAAAGGGAAGCGGGCTCAATGCGCAGCCTTTTCGGCGGTAGCGATAGCACAAGTACTCCACGAGGTGGCGACACCGGTCGTATTCCTCGTCATTCCAGTGGATGGAAAGAGTTGATGAAACACCTGCAGACGCAGGAATCACTGCGCATCCTCGACATCGGACCAACTTCATCCACCAACATCAACTACATCACCAGCCTCGGCCACAGCATCTACATGGCGAGCGTTGTAGACGAAGCCTCGAAGCCAGAGTGGCTCACTCCCGGCGAAGAGGGGCAGGAACCCAGGTTCGATGTCGAGCGTTTTCTCGAGAGCAATCTTAATTTTTCCGGTCGCGTATTCGACGTCGTCATCTTTTGGGACACGGCGGACTATCTGCCCGAACCTCTTATAGGACCTGTACTGTCCCGTATCCACAAGGTGCTTCAACCGGGAGGCCTTATGCTTGCTTACTTTCACCAGACAAGCAGTCCCGAGACCTTCTTCTGCCGATACCATCTCACCGACACCGATGTAGTTGAGATGCAGCGTGCAGGGAACTATCCACTTCTTAACATCTTCAACAACCGCAAGATTGAAAACCTGCTGAGCGAGTTTAGTAACTTCCGATTCTTCCTCGCTAAAGACAGCCTTCGCGAGGTCATTATCACCCGATAATGGAGCGGTAAGCCTGGATGTTCGGGCGGAATCGAACTCATCTAAAGAAAATAGGCGCCTCGACTAGAGGCGCCTATTTTCTTTAGCAGAAATTCCAAGAAACTCTATCCCTTCGAACTCTGTTTCCGGCGCTCGGCCCAGCGCTTCTTCATCGCATCGGCGATTCGTTTACGGCCCTCGGGGCTCAATTTGCGTTTTCGAGGGGCGGTGGCTGGCGTTGCAGCAGCGGCGTTCTTACTACCTTTGGGACGGCCAGGGCCTGTTCGCTTCGCTGTTGCCGTTGTTCCCCCCAGTAGCGCGCGCGCTTGCTGGAGCTTCACGATCTGGGCATCAATCTCGGCAATAATACGGCTAACTTCCACGTGTTACCTCCAGTGGCATCAATAGGTCGAGTTATTCGAGGATCTATCTGCGTCGACCAATTCTTATTGCCACCTAATGACGATACAGAAGTAACTAATGTGATGCAAACAATAAGTAACTCGTCCGACTATTTGATTTTAGCGGTAGTAACTTTATGGTCTTCGGTACTATGTGCTGTTTTGGCAGCGCGGATCGCATACCCTGGTCCAGCTTCATCCAACTCTTCGTGCCGCGAGCCCCCAAACCACGACGATGATGGGACTCATCAATGCACCTCTGCAGATCTTTCAGGGTTCCTTGTTTGTCTCGCGCAAACTCAGTCGCCATGCGGGTCAGGGCATAGGTGAGTATGTCGCTGTGATGGATATCCTCCATGTCCGGCGCGCGCCGAATGTTGAGCCACAGACGATGTACAAGCTGCACTTCGTGCGGTTCGATAGTAGGTGCATGGGGACCTATGTGGAAGCTCAGCGACTCGCCATCCGGTTTGACGACATAAAAAGTAAACTGACGCTTCGGCTCAGGCAGTGCCTCCCACGCCTGGCCAACATGGTAAGCCTGTTCCTCAGCAGTAAGCTTGGTCGATAGTCCTGAGACAACAGCCGCTGCATCAAGAGAATTAGCTGTCTGCACAAGCGCCGAAAATATATCTCCAGCCGGAACTACCAGCAGCGAAATATGTTTCCCGAAGCTTTCGGCGACAGACACAGCCTTCGTAAATAGCATCTGCTCGTGTTCGCTGAATAACTGCTCCGACGCGTCGACATACTCCGGTCCGCCCGCGCCCATCATTCGAGCAGCCAGTACAACTAGGTCCTGATCGTCTGTGTTGGTGTGAGTCAAAGCCCACTTCAGCGCAAACGGTGCGGCCGAGTCGCGCATGGTCACCACTACCGCGCCTGGACGAATCTCCAGCGCTTCACGTCCCACGTTATCCTGATGCTCCAGCTGAAAATGTTCTTTCATCTGCAGCGTGGTTAGGTCGTGACGACGCTTGTTATCTCTCTCCGAGAGAGAAAAATTACAAAGAATGCAGCCGCAAAAATAACTCCACTTACCGTAGCTACCGATTTCGTGAACAAGTTCACAATCGCAGTCGTAAGCAGAACCAGGAAGACAGAAAGTAGTCCCAGAGGAATCTCTGTTTTTCCGATCCGAATATTGAGCGGAACCTTCCAACCCCGTTCGCCTTTGTACTTCCACCGCAGTACCAGCATCGCCAGGGCATTGAAGGTGAAGCTCCAGATCACGCCAAACGCATAGGCTTCACCCAGCATGATGACGTTGCCCCGAGTTACAAGAATTGTGAACACCTGCAGTCCTGCAACCAGGTTCACGATACGATAACTGGTCCCATATTTCCTCTGTGGCTTACGAAACCAGTCCGACAGCACTCCATCCTCGGCCACCCGCATCAGTACGCCGGTCGAACCGACGATCGCGGTATTTACAGCTCCGCCAAGAATCAAGAATCCCACGATCACCACAAAGACACGGAAGCCGATCCGCACCGCCAGCGGCCCCACCATGAACATTGCCATTCCGGCGATCAAATTGTCGCGATAAACCGGCACCCGCACCGTGTCCGGAATCAACATCACAGCCAGCAACGTGCCGATGCCCGTGAAGATGAAGCTGTAGATCGCAATCACGATCGCTGCCCGCTTCAAATTCTTCAGCTTCGGATGTTCAATCTCGCGGTTCACCTGCGCCAGTGATTCTTCGCCGCTCATCGCAAGCACCGAGTGACCGAATGCCATCAACACACCGAAGAGCCCCAGCGACCGCATGAATCCGGTGTGCTTCAAGAATCCCAGAGCATCTTTGCTGAAATGGAGATTGTCCGGCGTAGGCCAGGGCGGAAGGTGGGCCCCAACATGGATCGCAGAGAATACTCCCCAGCTAAGTAGAATCACAACCATCACGGTCGTGATCTTCATCACCTTCAGAGCCTTATCGCTCGACTCCTCAATCCCCTTGGTGTTCTGCCACCAAAAGTAGGTGGTTATAAGGCCCGCAATCGCAGCCGAAGTCCCGTCCACCGGCAACTGTCGAGCCGAGCCGCTCGAATGCAGCACCAACCCGCTAGCCCAATGGTGTGCTGCACAAAGCCGCAACAACTCATTCAGCAGACCGACGATGTACTGCCCAGCTGAAACGCCCGAGATCGGTCCTGTCAGAACGTAATCGAACATCAACGCGGACACGCTCAGCTTTGCAAACGTTCCCCCCAACGCCTCCTTCACAATTCGGTAGACACCACCGCGCGTAAACATGCTGCAGCTCTCGACATACACCGAACGCACCGCAAAGCTGAACAGCATCACGCCCAGGATGAACCACGGCGCAGCCTTGCCAACCGCCTCTTCCGCGATGCCGCCCGCATAGAACGCCGAAGACCCAAGGTCGTTCAGCACAATTGCCGCCGCTCGCCAGAAAGAAATAAAGGTGAGCATCACCGACGACGCCACGACCAGGCGGACGCGGTTCGATTGCGGCTTATTGATCGTTTGTTTAGATCCCATTATGGTTTGCTGTTTGATAACGCGAACAGCCAGCGATACTGAATAACTTCAGCATGTTCGACGGCCACTCCCCCAACCTAAGTGGAACACTGCCAACACCCACCGGCAAGAGCAGAGTGTGATCCTGCTTCCGCCGTTGACAGCTATTCTTCATCCCCCAGCAACTCCTTCAAATCCTCTGCAAAACTCACCACGATCACCACTGCGGAACCCGCCATCCCAATAAAAAACAGCGGGACAACAACCTTTGCAACGAGATGAATGACAAAATCCATGCGCGTCCATTGTATCTCTCAACCAGCTGGAAACTAACTGGAAATTGTCAGCTCAATGTTAGACTTCAGACGCGATGCGACTTATCCCCCTGCGACTTTGGGCCATGGCCGTCCTGTCCGGCATCCTTCAAGTTCTACCCTTTCCCATCGCGGGGCCTGTGCCTCTCTGGCGAACCATCTTTTGCTGGGTCGCACTCCTTCCTCTCCTCTGGGCGATTCTCGCTAACGACAAGAGCGGCAACACACTTACCTTCCGTCAGGGAGCAGCCCTCGGTTACCTCTGCGGCTTCCTCTGGTACATGGGAAACTGCTACTGGATCTACCAGACGATGTATCTCTACGGCGGCCTCGCCAAGCCCATCGCCGCCGGCATTCTCATCCTCTTCTGTCTCTACCTCGGCCTCTACCACGCTCTCTTTGGAACTCTCCTCGCCGCATTCGGAAATCGCTTCGGCCGTCAGGCCGCGCTGGTCTTTGTCCCCTTCGCCTGGGTCGCCGTTGAACTCGCCCGCGCCCGCATCACTGGTCTCCCCTGGGATCTTCTCGGCATCGCTCAGGTCGACAACCCCATGCTGACCCGCCTCGCTCCTATCACGGGAGCCTATGGCCTCTCCTTCGTCATTGCTGCGGTCAACGCCCTCTGGCTCGTTCGCATCCGTCTCCGCGAGCGCCGCTACACCCGTTCCGCGCTCACCATCGCGGGCGTCGTCATCGTTGTCGTCTACATCCTCGGCCTCCGCCTCATCGCAAACCCGAAGCCATCGCCCACCGCCGCAACCGCGACTCTCGTCCAGGAGAATCTAGAAGTAGGAGCAGCCAACACCGGCCCGCAACCAACAACCCAACAGTTCCTCGACTCCTTCTCCTACCTCAGCCGCTACCCGTCAACAAGATTTCTGCTTGGAACCCCCGAACTTCCAGGCACCCAGGCGGTCTATCTCATTCGCCCCCAATCCACTGGAGAATCCGACGCGAGCGCTCCCATCGCAACCAGCCTCATCGTCTGGCCCGAATCTCCCGCGCCCTTTGAAGACATAGACCCACAGTTCCGCACCGCGATCTCGGCCCTGGCCCGATCCGCACAAGCCCCCGTCATCGTAGGCAACATCGGCTTCGAGCCCAGCCCCACAAATAAATCCGGCTACACCCCGTACAACCGCGCCTCTTTCATAAATCCTGACGGCACCTTCGATGGCCACTACGACAAGATGCATCTGGTCCCCTTCGGCGAGTACGTCCCCTTCAAAGACCTCTTCTTCTTCGCAAAGAATCTCCTCAACGAAGTAGGCACCTTCTCACCCGGAGCCCAGCGCACCGTCTTCTCCACCGGCGGCCACACCTACGGCGTCTTCATCTGCTACGAATCCATCTTCGGCGATGAGATCCGTCATCTCACCCAGCAGGGAGCCGACGTCCTCATCAATATCTCCAACGACGGCTGGTACGGCAACACCAGCGCCGCATGGCAGCACCTCAACATGGTCCGCATGCGAGCCATAGAAAACCACCGCTGGATCCTCCGCGCCACCAACACCGGCGTCACCGCCTCCATCAACCCCTTCGGTCACGTAACCGCTGCTCTGCCACGCCATCTACGCTCCAGCTTGCGCGTCCACTTCGGCTACGAGCACGACCTCACCTTCTACGCCGCGCACGGTGACCTCTTCGCCTACGCCTGCGCGTTCCTCACCACGCTCGCCTTCGCATGGGGCCTCTTCGGACGAACGACAAGCTAAGATTTGAAGGGACCGCGTTCAGTCGTGCCGAAAAAGAGGCTTTAGGTCGTGCCGGACGCATCGAAGCTTCTGCATCTAGGTACACCAAGGCTTTAGGGTCTCTCCACACTTGCGATAGAAAGGGGCCTTTAGGGAACCTCTGATTTAGTGCTGTTCCCGTTCCTGCAGTCATCCTGAACGCAGTGAAGGATCCCGATAGACCTCACATAGCCTATACAGCCAGCAGCTTTCTACCTGTCCTCCCCGATTTTTCAGTCCCCACGCCCTCATAACCCTACTGCTTCCAGCTCAATCACAGTCTCCTTCAGAGCCGAATCCATCCCACATGAAAAAATGCACTAAGATTGAAAGACATGCTTAGCGATCTCGAATACTCCTACTCCCCAGTCCGCGACAAAGTACGCGATCTGCGGGAGTATCTTTGACTCGGCCCGACTCCGCCGCGAACTCTCCGTTATCGAAGAAAAGATAGCCGACCCCACCGTCTGGGCTGATGCCTCCCGCTCGCAGCCCCTCATGCGGGAACGCAAACGCCTCGAAACTCTACTCGCCGACGACGCCGAACTCGCCCGCCGCTCCGACGACATCGAAGCCTACTTCGAACTCGCCCGCGAAGGCGAAAACACCGAGCCCGACCTTTCCCGCGAGATCCCCGCCCTGGTCGACTTCTCCGAAAAGCTCGAATCCAAGACCATGCTCTCCGGCGAGACCGACCCGCTCAACGCCATCGTCACCGTACACCCCGGTGCGGGTGGAACCGAGAGTCAGGACTGGGCCGAGATGCTCATGCGCATGTACATCCGCTGGGGCGAGCGCCAGAACTTCAAGGTCGAGATCAACGAAATCCAGGATGGCGACGAAGCCGGCATCAAATCCGCCACCTTCACCATCACAGGCGACTTCGCCTTCGGCCTCCTCAGCGGTGAAACCGGCGTTCATCGTCTCGTTCGCATCTCCCCTTCGACTCTGCCAAGCGCCGTCACACCAGCTTCGCCAGCGTCTTCGTCTCGCCCGAGATCGACGACACCATCGTCATCGACATCAAGACCGAAGACCTTCGCATCGACACCTATCGCTCCGGCGGCAAGGGCGGTCAGCACGTCAACACCACCGACTCCGCCGTCCGCATCACCCACATCCCCACCGGCCTCGTCACCGGCTGCCAGAACGAGCGCTCTCAACACAAGAACAAGGAGCGGGCCATGAAGATGATGCGCTCCAAGCTCTACGAGTACGAACTCGACAAAAAGAAGGCCACCGCCCGCAAGCTCGAAGACTCCAAACTCGACATCAAATTCGGCTCGCAGATTCGCAGCTACGTCCTGCAGCCCTACCGCCTGGCCAAGGACCTGCGCACCCGCGTAGAAGTCGGCGACGTCGATAAGGTCCTCGATGGCGACCTCGAGCCCTTCATCCGCGGCTACCTCCGAATGCGTCGCGAGGGCAACTTCCCAGCCGAAGTCGCTGAGGACGACGACGTAGCCTGATCCTCTGAGCTGGAGTCGCAGCACGAACGGCTCCAGCCAAGTCTCATCCTCTAAAATAAAGCCTCGTCATCCTGAGCGAAGTGACTCACGGCACTTTGTGAGTCACGCAGTCGAAGGACCCCGCATTTGTCTTTGCGGTTGCAGTTGTTCTTGGAAGTTGCCGTTTCCTGTCCCTTTGTTTGTCATCCCGCAGGGATCTGCTTTAATCTCACTCCAACCCAGCCCATCTCAGCCCCGCGAAAGTCCCAGCGAAAATAAATCCACAAAATGTGGCGTACTCCCAGCCCACGAAAAAGTGGATGCTAACGCACCACGTTTACCACGCAATCCACCACACTTTCACCACAAAAACACCACAACAAAACACCCCTTTTCCTCAAAACCCGCAGCAAAAACACCAAACCCATCACAAAACAAAAAAACTACCAAACTTACTGCCACTCACCTCGCCGACGTCCCCGCAAACCGATGTAACTCTGGTGCCTCGGTCGCATCCAACAAATGGGACGTCGGAGGCAAAACTCAGTGAGCATCTCCAAATCGGGCACAGCTAAGACGAACGACAAGAAAAAAACACCAGACGAACTAGCGCCTCTGCGCAAACAGTTGATCGCCCTTCTCCACGGCGGTCAGGCCCACGCCACCTTCGACGAAGTCGTCGAAGACTTTCCAGCCAACCTCCGCGGCACCGTCCCACCCAACCTCCCCTACTCCGCCTGGCAGATCCTCGAGCACCTCCGCATTACTCAGCGCGACATACTCAACTTCTGCGCTCCCCCACCGGCGGCTATCACGGTCTGAAATGGCCAGACGAATACTGGCCCAAGTCTCCGCAGCCACCCGCGACCAACTCCTGGGATCAATGCATCGCAGCCATTCGCTCTGACGCCCAGCACTTTCTTGCTCTGATCGAAAATCCCAGCTCCGACCTCTACAAGCCCTTCCGTTGGGGCGATGGCCAGAACCTGCTCCGCGAAGCTCTTCTCGTCGCCGACCACAACGCCTACCACTTCGGCCAACTCCTCATCATCCGCCGTCTTTTAGGCGCATGGCACAAATAGAACTCCCGTCAAAGGCTTCCGTACAAAAGTGAACGAACCAGAGATCATCCGCAGAATGCTCGGCGTCACCGCTAAAGAAAATCCGCGCACCATCGCGGTCATTGGCCTGTCAGAAGACCCTGCCAAACCCAGCCACTACGTCTCCGCCTACATGCAGCAGCACGGCTACAAGCTCTACCCAATCAACCCCTCCATTCCTGAGGTTCTCGGCGAGAAGTCCTATGCGTCACTCTCCGACCTCCCCATCAAACCCGACATCGTCGACGTCTTCCGCCTGCCAAAGTTCATCCCCGCTATCGTTGACGAGATGATTCAGCTAGGCCTTCCCAACGTGTGGGTCCAGCAGGGAATCATCAACCTTGAAGCCGCCAACCGCGCCGAAGCTGCAGGAATCCACGTCGTCATGGATCGCTGCATCATGGTCGAACACCGCCACCTGACACCCAGGTGACAAAACGCCGCGAAACAAGCCCTACAATTGGAAGTGAATGAAGAACGTACGCAAATTATCCGCACTTCTGACCTTCGTCTGCGCCCTCCTCTTCCAGACACCCGCGAACGCCCAGCTACAGGTGGTCGGCGACGGCGGCCCCGGCCCCGTCAAAGCCCAGCATCTCACCGCGGAACTCGTCTCTCTCTCCCCCAGCATCGCCCCCGGCGGCACCCTCCAGGTCGGCCTCGTCCTTACCCTCGAAGAGCACTGGCACGTCTACTGGATCAACGCCGGCGACTCCGGCGAGCCGCCCAAAATTAACTGGACCCTCCCCGAAGGCGTCACCGCCGGCCCCATGCTCTTTCCCATCCCCAGCCGCCTTCCGCTAGGCCCGCTCATGGACTTCGGCTACGAAGACGAGGTAGCCTTCCCCGTCCAGCTCACCGCCGCCAGCTCCGTCAAGCCCGGCCCCATCCACCTCGACGCAAAAATCAACTGGCTCGTCTGCCGCGAGGTCTGCATCCCCGGCAAAGCGCATCTCGGCCTCAATCTCAACGTCGTCCCCGGAGCCGCCCCGGCACAACCCGTCGGCGCCATAGGCGAAGCCCTCACCCTCATCCCCAAGCCGCTCCCCGCCGACGCAAAGCTCACCATCAGCGGCGGCAAGACCGACTTCGTCTTTAACCTCATCAGCGGTGGCCGCGAGACCAACGCCGAGTTCTACCCTGCCGATCAGGATCAGATCGCCAACGCCGCCCCCCAGCAGATCGAGCCGACCTCGGACGGTGTTCGCCTCCGAGTCCGCCGCTCCGAAGACCTCAAGACCCTCCCCGCGCAGCTCCACGGCGTCCTCAAGCTCTCCGACACTGAAGCCTACGACGTCACCGCCCCCGTCACCCGCGGCGAAGTCGCCGCCGCCCCCGGCAGCAAAATACCCGGCGCTCCGGCCGCCAGCAGCGTCACCACACTCAGCGCCATCGGCCTCGCATTCGTCGGCGGTATCATCCTCAACCTGATGCCCTGCGTCTTTCCGGTCCTCTTCCTCAAAGGCCTCGCCCTCGTGCAGTCCTCCGGCGAAGAGCGCAGCCGCCTCCGTAGCCACGGCATCGTCTACACCCTCGGCATCCTGGTCTCTTTCTGGATCATCGTCGCGGCTCTGCTCATCCTCCGCGCCACCGGCAGTCAGGCCGGATGGGGCTTCCAGCTTCAATCCCCAACCTTCATCGCGGTCCTCGCCGCTGGCCTCTTCTTCTTTGCGCTCTCCCTCGCCGGCCAGTTTGACCTCGGCCTCTCCCTCACCAGCGTAGGCGGCGGCCTCGCGCAGAAGCAGGGCTACACCGGCAGCTTCTTTACCGGCGTCCTCGCCACCATCGTAGCCACACCCTGCACCGCGCCGTTGATGGGAGCCGCCATCGGCTTCGCCCTCGCCCAACCCGCCGGAGTCACCTTCGCCGTCTTCACCGCTCTCGGTCTCGGCCTCGCCACACCCTACCTCCTCCTGAGCTTCCAACCCGCCTGGACCCGCATCCTCCCCGTCCCGGCGCGTGGATGGAGATCCTCAAACAGTTAACCGCGGTCCCTCTCTTCGGCACCGCCATCTGGCTCGCATGGGTCTACGGCAACCTCCACAGCGGCAACAGTCAGGGAGTCGATCACCTCACACGTCTGCTCTGGTGCTTCCTCGCCTTAGCCATCGCAGGCTGGGCTCTCGGTAAATGGCCCGCCAACTGGATCAGTGCCATCGCCGCCGTCCTCATCGCCGCGCTCGGCCTCGCCATCCCCTCTACCAGCCAAAAGACACCACCCTTGTCTGGGCCCCCTATTCGCAGCAATCCCTCGACCAGGCCCGCGCCGCCGGTCATCCCGTATTCATCGACTTCACCGCCGCCTGGTGTCTCAGCTGCCAGGTCAACGAGCGCGCCGTACTCAAATCCGCCGACGTCCAGCATCAGTTCAGCAAAAACAACGTAACCCTCCTCAAGGCCGACTGGACCCAATACGACCCCGAGATCACCAAACAGCTGGCCTCGGTGAATCGCAGCGGCGTCCCCACCTACGTCATCTATCCGGCGATGAAGAACTCCTCCGCCGACGTCCTCCCCGAACTCCTCACCAAAGACATCGTCCTCACCGCCCTCGAAAAGGACGTGAAGCAATGACGACCGAATCCACCCAATCCGACGAGCAAAAAATCCGCGACCTCATCAACGCGTGGGGCGAAGCCTCCGAAGCCGGAGACCTCACCGCCCAGATGCAATTGATGACCGAAGACGTCGTCTTCCTCACCTCCGGCAGCGCTCCCATGCGCCGCAAGCAGTTCGCCGAAGCCTTCGCCGCGATGGTCGCAATCATGCACCTCACCTGCCGCTCCAACGTGCAGGAGATCACCATCAGCGGCGACCTCGCCCTCTGCTGGAATCTCCTTGAGGTCTCCTTCACCCCCATCGAAGGCGGCCAAACTCGCAAGCACGCCGGAAACGTCCTCACGGCCCTCCGCCGCGGCCCCAATGGCCAATGGCGTATCTGGCGCGACGCCAATCTCCTCACCCTGGTCTAATTCCATCGTCTAAACGGGCAGTTCGCCCGCGACGTTGGCTGCGAACTTTTCGCCATTTTTAGTTGTGGAGGTGCTCCCATGACCCTCAAGACCCACCGCAATCTTCTCTTCACCGTCGTTCTCGCCTTCACTACCATTCCCGCTCTCGCTGTAGTCCCCGGCACTCCAGCCCCCGACTTCAAAGGCACCGACTCCAACGGCGCTCAGCACACGCTATCGGAGTATCGCGGCAAGTTCGTCGTGCTCGAATGGGCCAACCAGGGCTGCCCCTACGACCGCAAGCACTACCTCAGCGGCAGCATGGAGTCGCAGCAACGGGACTGGACCGGCAAGGGCGTCGTCTGGCTCTCCGTCATCTCCTCCGCCCCCGGTCAGCAAGGCTACGTCACCCCCGCGCAGGAGAACACCTACCTCAAAACCATGCACGCGGTACCCACCGCCGCCATCCTCGATCCCGATGGCACCATCGGCCGTCTCTACGAAGCGAAGACCACCCCGCACATCTTCGTCATCGACCCCACCGGCAAGCTCATCTACCAGGGAGCCATCGACGACAAACCCACCACCGAGCAGGAAGACCTCAAAGGCGCACGCAACTACCTCAACGAAACCCTAACCGCCGCCATGGCCGGCAAACCACTGCAGGTCGAGAGCACCCGCCCCTACGGCTGCTCCGTCAAATACGCCCACTAAGGAGCAACGGGATCACCCATCAAAGTCCATCTGTCCATCACAGCCTGTTCGGCAGCAGACTTCATCTCCTCGTCCGTCATAGCCCTCAGCCTCTGAGACAACGACCACTTATGTCCGTAGGGGTCCGTCATCTGCCCATACCGGTCGCCCCAGAACATATCCGCCAGAGGCATCGTCACCGTCGCGCCGCCCGCAACCGCTCTGTCCCAGAAGCTCTGTACGTCGCTCAGGTTTAGCGCCAGCGTAATCGGCGAGCCACCCAGCGCCTGCGGAGTCTCAGAGGAGCGCCCCATCGTCGAAGCAAGATCGTCGGCCAGCATAATCATGCCGCCGTTGATCAGCAGACGCGCATGCATAATCTTGTTGCTCCCCGGCATCAAATGCGGCTCGCCGTCGACCGTAGCCCCAAAGGCTTTTTTGTAAAACTCGATCGCTTCGGCGGCGTTGGAGACGACCAGGTAGGGAGTGATAGGCGGAACCGGTGCGAGCATATTTCCTCTCTTCTGCTGTCAGAATTCGAAAGCACGGAATTGGAAAGCACCGACACTCTACCACGCACTATTCCCGCTTGGCTGCCCTTCTCTGTGAAATGATCCGTGAAATCTCCTCCATCCTCTGCGCCAGGAGCTTCTCCCGTCCCTCATTCGTCGGATGATAGTAGCGCCGCCCCGCCAACCCCGCCGGCAGACACTCCATATCCGCCACGCGACCCTCCACATCATGCGCGTACTGATAGTCCTTGCCATAGTCGAGCGACTTCATCAACTTCGTCGGAGCATTCCGCAGGTGCAGCGGCACCGGCTCCGCAGCCGTCGCTTCAATATCCGCCTTCACCGCACCATAAGCCGTATAAACCGCATTCGACTTAGGAGCCAGCGCCAGATACACCACCGCCTGCGCCAACGCCAGCTCACCCTCCGGATGCCCCAGAAAGTGCATCGCATCCCGCGCGCTCAAACAAAGATTCAGCGCCTCCGGAGCCGCCAGCCCAATATCCTCCACCGCCATCCGCACAATCCGCCGCGCGCAATACATCGGATCTTCGCCAGCCTCAAGCATCCGTCCCAGCCAATACATCGCCGCATCCGGATCCGAGTTCCTCACACTTTTATGCAGCGCCGAGATGATGTCATAGTGCTGCTCGCCCTTCTTGTCATACAGCAGCACCCTACGCTGCAAAGCCTCCGCAGCCAGCGCCTTCGTGATCAGCTTCTCCCCGCGCCCCCTGGTTCAAGAGAGACAGCCAGCTTCGCCGCCACATCCAGCGCATTCAATCCATTCCGCGCATCCCCACTCGAGTAAGAAGCAATCGTAGCCAAAGCCTCCTCATCCGCCTCAACGCCACTCGCTCCCAGCCCACGCTCAACGTCCGTCAGTGCCCGTTGCAGCAGCCCCACAACCTGCTCCTCCGTCAACGCCACCAACGTATACACCCTGCACCGTGACAGCAGCGCAGCATTAATCTCAAACGAAGGATTCTCCGTCGTAGCCCCGATCAACCGAATCGTCCCCCGCTCCACATAAGGCAAAAACGCATCCTGCTGCGCCTTGTTGAACCGGTGAATCTCATCGACAAACAGAATCGTCCGCGACCCGAAACTCGCAGCCTTCTCCGCCGCCACCATCACGTTCTTGATCTCTTTGATCCCACTCAACACCGCCGAGAACTCGATAAAACTAGCCTGTGTCATCTGCGCAATAATCTTCGCCAGCGTAGTCTTCCCAGTCCCCGGAGGCCCCCAGAAGATCATCGACGTAGGATCATCCCCCTCAATTGCCAGCCGCAGAGGCTTCCCCGGACCCAACAGATGCTCCTGCCCCACATACTCTGCCAGCGTCCGCGGCCGCATCCTCTCCGCCAGCGGCGCCTGCCTCGCACGCCCAGCCGGAGCAGTCATCGGACTAGCATCAAACAGACTCATTCCTCTCCCTCACCCCTGCCGCTAAGATCTTTCCCCGACCTCAACAAATCGCCCATTCGACCCTCAACGAATCGTTGTTTCTCGGCCTTGGCAAAAATCGCCGTCATCTCGACCGGAGGCGGCGTACTTTGCCGCCGCAGTGGAGAGACCCCCGCATTCGTCTTTGTTGTCGCTTGCTCCGTGATACCGGACTCATCAGCCACTCCTCTGCCGCGAAGCCTCATACAACAACAACGACCCAGCCACAGCCGCATTTAAACTCTCCACCGGTCCAGGGCAGGGAATCGTCACCCGCGCATCGCACATCTCCATCCACTCCGCCGCCAGCCCGCTTCCTTCATTCCCAACCATCACCGCACAAGCTGCCACAAAATCCATCTCCTGCGCCGCAACCACACCCAAATCATCCGCCCCCACAGCAGCAATCAACCGAACCCCACGCCCCTTCAACCCCGCAACCTCGGCAGGCGTCACCGCAACCACCGGCACACGAAACACGCTCCCCACACTAGCCCGCAGAGCCTTCTGGTTCCAAGCACTCACAGTCCCCGCCGTAGTCAGCACACCACTAGCCCCAAACGCCTCAGCCGACCGCACCAGCGTCCCCAGATTCCCCGGATCCTGCACTCCTGCAGCAATCAAAATCAAAGCCGCCCCCGCGCCCTCAAACAAATCCGCTAAAGTCCGCACCGGAGGCACCATCAAAGCCGCCACCCCCTGCGGCGACTGCGTCTCCACCACACTCCCAAGCACTTCATCCGTCAGCCGCAGAACCTCCACCCCACGCGGCACAATCCCCGGCACCGTCCGCCGCTCACTCACAAACACGCTCTTCAGCACCATCCCGCTCCGCAGAGCCTCTTCCAGCAGATGGTCCCCTTCAATCGCGACCATTCCCCCACTCAACCGCGCATGGCCCTGAAACGCCGCTCGCAGCTGCTTCACCCGCGCATTCGCCCTGCTCGAAACCACCAACTCCGAAGTCTGCATCTCCCAAATCTTACGCCGTCCCGGCTCTCACCCCTCCGCTGTCCTTGAGTCCACAGAGGCGGTATGCTAAGGTGCGAGACTGCGGCATCGCCAGCAGCACCCGGCCCAAACGGACGGGTTAACCGGTACAGGAGCAAGATTTGACGGCCGAAACACTCCGTATTCATCCCGACGAGCCCGAACCAGCGCTCATCGACTACGTCGTCTCCAGCCTCAACAACGGCAACGTCGTCGCTCTCCCCACCGACACCTTCTATGGCCTCGCCGTCGATCCCGTCAACCTCAAAGCCGTCGACCGCATCTACGACCTCAAAGCCCGCGCCCGCCATAAGCCTCTCTCGCTCCTCATCGCCGAGGTCGCCCAGGCCTACGAGCTGGCCCGTCAGCTCGACTCCGCCTTCGACCGCCTGGCCGAAAAGTTCTGGCCCGGCCCGCTCACCATCGTCGTCAAGGCCGGCTCCAAACTCCCTCTCCGCGTCACCGCAAACACCGGCAACCTCGCCCTTAGGGTCCCCGAAGCCGCCATCCCCCGCGCCGTAGTCAGCCGCCTCGGCCTGCCCATCACCGCCACGTCCGCCAACCTCGCCGGCTTTCCCGAGTGCGCTTACGCCAGCGGCGTTCTCGAGCAACTCGGCGACAAGATTCCCCTCATCGTCGACGGCGGCCCCACCGCCCGCACCACCGCCACGACCATCGTCGATCTCTCCGGCGGCGGCAACTCCTGGATGATCCTCCGCGAAGGAGCCATCCCCACCCACGAGATCGCCCTCGCCCTCCAGCATTAGCGATTCATCTTCTTCCGTCCCCCAGCAACTTTTGCATCGAGCCTTAGGGTCCGACCCTGTAGACTAGCTCGATGCAAAAGTTGAACTCTCTGGCATAGCCTTGGGCCTTCGTACGCTCTCTGGACAAACATGATCGCGCCTCAATCCAATCTGCGCAGCAGAAGCACAACCCGCGGGCTCCTCCTGCGCCGCCTCTTCGCGCTTTTGCTCATCATCGCTACGGCTTGGTGCATCTGGGTCTACGTTCAGATCGACACCGTCGCCCGCCAGGACAACGCGCAGCCCGCCGATGCCATCGCGGTCTTCGGAGCGGCAGAGTACCTCGGCCATCCATCCCCCGTCCTTCACGCCCGCCTCGACCACGCCGTCGAACTCTACCGAAAACAGATCGCCCCCTCGTCATCACCCTCGGCGGCGGCACCGACAAAGACTCCGGCAACACCGAAGGCGGAGTAGGCCGCGACTATCTCCTCGCCAACGGCATCCCCTTCGCCAACATCATCGCCGAGACCCGCTCCATCGACACCGAGCAGCAGGTCCACCGTCTCGCCGCCATCGCCCGCGAAAACAATCTCCACCACATCGTCGTCGTCTCCGACGGCACCCATCTCTTCCGCATCCGCAAGCTCTGCGAGGACGCCGGCCTCGACGTCTACACCTCACCTCGCCCGCTGCTCGGACACATCAGCAACTACGACCTCTTCATGCGTTACGTCCACGAGATCATCAGCTACACCGCGCTCCGCCTCAACGTCAACGTAGGCTTCCTGCACAGCTGGCTCGAAGGCAAACCCGACGTCTAATGCAGCAAAAGCCGATAGACAGCCGCGGCTAAGATCGCAGCAAACACAGTCGAACTGAAGTTCACCAGATCATTCCCCAGCCAACCTCGACGCTCCACCGTAGCGCCCAGCAGGCTGTCGAAAAATAAACCGCACACCCCGGCAATCCCCGCAATCGCTCCATCCCTAACGCTCAGTCGAAGCGCCCAGGCTCCCACCGCAGCCACTAGCACCCCGGCAACAACTCCCACACCAGAACCTAGCAAAGTCACTGCTCCATCCGTTCCGATGTCGACCCGTCGCAACCCCACAAGCATTACCGGAGCCCCACCAAACGCCTGTCCAATCTCCGAAGAAACCGTATCCGCCGTGGCCTCCACCAGCGCCGCGAGACACATGATCATCATCAGGGGATGCACCCCGGTCAAGTAGTGGGATTTCTCGAATCCCATCAGAAAGACGAAAGTAAGCCACGAGACGCTCAACGCCGCTGCCGCAAGATTTGCAATCACCTGCGCCGCACTTCGCCCCCGGCGACCTTCAGCGAGCCCTGCCCGCGCTTTTTTCGTCTGCCTGCTCGCGTCGAAAAAAGGTTAGTACGAAGAGAAGAACCAAAGGCGTAAGCCCGGATCTCAGTATCGTGTCGCGTGAAGAAACAGTTCCACTCAGAAGAATCATGCAGATCATTCCGCCAGCCAATGCACCCCCAGCGTGGCAGCTCGCAACGCCGAGACGAGACACGCAAACGCAATACTGATCCCGACGATCTTCACAATAAGAATCAATGCAGCAGTTCTATCCGTATCCCATAGGAAGTAAATCTGAGGATGAACGGAGGTGGTCTCCAAAGCTAAGACGGTACCCACCACTCCAACCAGCCACTTCGACTGCAACCGGTCTCGCGCCTCCGGAATAGCCTTCTTCCAGCCCGTATTCCACTCGCCCCCTGTATTTCCCCGCCCATCCCAACCTCATGCCATTCCGTGATTTACAATCGAACCTTGAGCATAGCCAACACCAGCACCAACGCGGGAGCAGTTTTGCACTTAGCAAGTATCGAAGCAAAAGGAACCATCCAGTCGCGGTCGCACCGGCGCCACGTTCGGTCTGCAGCTCAGACCCTCCGGTCTACACTCAGTCTCGCAGCGATCGTCGCCGTCCTGGCTTCGGTTAGTGGTTGCGGCAACAACTACCGCCCTGTCGTCAGCGCCATCAATCCTGTCGGCCCCGCGGCCCAGCCGCAAAAGTTCGCCGTAGCCATCTCCAGCACCGGCACCGCGGCCAATCCTCAACCGGGTCTGCTGACCTTCGTTGACTTCTCCGGAGACACCATCCTCATCACGGCCAATGTAGGCGTGGACCCCTACTACCTCATCCTGAACGGTGGAACCACCACTAACTCGAACGCGAGCACCGGATATACGCTCAACAGCGATCACACCTTCACCAGCTTCGACATCGATACCCAACTGCTCACCAGCCAGATCCTCCAGACCACACTCCTCCCCGGCGCCAACCCGGTCGCAATCCTTCCAGAAGGCGTCAACACCTACGCCACCGACCCCACCATCAATCCCGGACAGGGTGTCATCTCACAGTTCACCGGCTCCCCCTTGCGCTCCGCCAGCAGCTTGCCATCGACCCAGCCTTCACTCCGGTCTATACTGTCGGCGTCGCCAACGGCCCGCGCGTCTATGCACTAAGCAAGAGTCTTACCCCAGGCGCACCCGGTCAGGCCAGCACCATCGAAGTATCAACCAACACCATCGACCCTACGCCGATTCCATTGGGGGTCAACCCCGTCTACGGTGTCATGACCGCCGACGCCAAGCGCGCCTTCGTTCTCAACCAGGGCGATGGCACCGTCTCAGTCATCAACGCCCAGACCAATCGGCTCGACACTGTCCCGGTAAGCCTCACCAATCCGACGAATCCCACCAATCCCATCCAGCTCTGCATCGCCCCGGCATGCGCCAGTCCCGCGACGGTCAACCCGCTCTGGGCAGACTTCGCCCCGGTTCGTAATGAGGTAGTCGTAGCCAACGCCGGCGACGGCGTAAACCCCGGCTCGCTCAGCATCATCAGCATCCCTCTCTGTTCGGCGACTGCTCAGACCGGCAATCCAAACTGCGACCTCAATAATCCCGTCGACGCCATCGGCTTCGGCACCGTCGTTGCGACCGTTCCAGTCGGCGTCAACCCGGTCATGGTCGGTGTCCTGCAGGACACCACCAACAGCCGCGCCTACGTCATCAACAAGGGAAACACGAGCCTGCCTTGCGCAGCCCCGACGGCCGCAGTCACAGCCGCCACCACCACTTGCTCGGTCTCGGTGATTAACCTCAACACCAACACCGTCATCGCGACCATCCCACTTCCGCTAAGCCTCAGCCCGAACGCATCTACCCCGGCCAACAACGGTCATCCGAACTACATCGCTGTCACCAGCGGCACTCCCACCGGCAAGGTCTACGTCGTATCGCCGGACTCCAACTTCATGACCGTCATCCGCACCGATACAGACGCCATAGACACCACCGTCCCGTTGCAGGGCGGAGGAGTCTCAGTTCGGGTCACCCAACCCTAGAACTCCTCGATGGAGCAAAACGCGGGCGCCCCATGTCTCGATTCTGAGACATGGGTTTCACACAGTCGTCGAATTCAAACTCAACGACAAACCCGTCTAAGAGGGTGGAATTTGTAACAACGTATAACCCTTATAAGGCGTCATCTCGACCGAAGTTGCGCAGCCTCATCGCGCGACGCAGTGGAGAGACCCCGTATTTTGTCTTCGCTTATGCAGCTGCCACATCAAAGCCCTGAAATACAGACGCGAATTCATCGGACAAAAAGAAGCCATCCCGCAGAGGACGGCTTCTTTCGTTTCCATTGAAATTGACGATGAGCTTACTCGCCGACAGCGGCGCCGACCAGGATAATCGGCAGAGTCGGTGTCGTCGCTCCGCCTTCATCCTCCACGGTCACGCCGAACGCCTTCGCCTCGACGCCCTTGGGCAGCGGCGGCATGATCACACTCGCGTTTCCGCGCGCATCCGGACGGAACGTACCCGCCGGAATCGGATTCTGCCCTTCACCGGCCGGGATCAGCCAGAGCTCATACGTCTTCGACGGCTGCAGCGGCTGAAGATTCGTCGCCAGGAAGATCAGCGTTCCCTTGCTCGCAACATACGTCGCTCTGCCTTGCGGAACGGCCGGTGGCGCACCCTTCACGTTCAGGGTCACCCTTAGCGCGGAGCTGTCGGTCATCGCATCCAGAACCTGGCGCGCTGCCGCAGCATCCGCGGTCAGGTGATCAATTCTGCTGGTCTGCTCCGTCACAGCGCTGCGAAGCGTCTCGCGCTCCTTGTAGAGATCGCCCGCTGCCACCGCCAAACCCGCAGCAACTGCCCAGCCGACCCACGGCAGCACCTTACCGGCAAACCGGCGCTTCAGCGGTTCTTCCGCAGTGGAGTAAATGCTTCCCGCCCCACGTCCGAACCCTTCGTTCGCAGCAACGCTCGCACTCGAACCGGTCGAAGCCCCTGCTTCCACCGAACGATCGATCGGAATTGCCTTCTTCTCGCGTCCGACCTGCTTCATCAGCCGCTCGCGAGCCTCTGCAGACGGCGATTGCATCTCGACCGTATGGGCATACACCGCGAGATCGCCTTGAATCTCGGCCAACTCCCGTCGGCCCTCCGCCGACCGCTCCACATAAGCGGCAATCTCCGCCATCTCTTCTGGTGGAAGCAGCTGCATGGCAAACAACGCCAGATCTTCTGATGTGATACGCCGTGGCTCGCTCATGCCGGGAACGCCTTTCTCAGCGAGGTCAGCGCGCTGCGGATTCTTGTCTTGACCGTACCTAGCGGATCGCCCGTCATCTCCGCGATCTCGGAGTGCGTCAACCCATCAAAAAATGCCATCTCCAGCGTCTTCCGCTGCTCCACCGGCAGCAGATTGATCACCGCTCTTGCCTTTTCCATCAAACTATTTCGTTCCGCTTCGTTCGCAAGATGGTAGCTAGAGGCCAACGACATATCGTCGACCGATTCCATCGGACGCTTTCTACGCAGTGCATCGATCGACCGATTTCTCGATACCACAGCGAGCCAGCCGCCAAGACTACCGCGAGTTGCAACAAACCCATCAGGATTACGCCAGATCTGCATGAATATTTCCTGGAGCACGTCCTCCGCCGCGGCCGGGTCTCTGAGAACCCGAAGGGCCACCGAGTACACAACCTTCGAATAGCGGTCGAACAGCGCCGCCATGGCGTACTCGTCCCCCTCTGCACAAGGCCAAGCAGAACAGCGTCGTCCTGCCCCGAGGGCGGCGGTGAATTCACGAGTCCCGTTTCTCTGTACATAAAACGCACCCAATACAATTGCAGATTGCAAAAAGCGCCAAGTATTTAGGTTCCCTCAGGCAACCCAATGTGACCTCAAAGAAGTTACTCTATCTACTGCACACCAGAGCTACTTTACCCGAAAAAGCAACCTGCGGCAGACTTCCTGTTCCACGCGTATCGAATTTGCAATTTCATTCTCATAAAGAAAATCGGCCGCCCTGTTCGCCCCGCTTCAGACAGACTCAACCCGATGAGCAATCCCATTCAGCTCCAGCGCAGCAAGTCACCAAAGTCCCGCATCGACAAGCTCCTCGTCGATCAGGGGCACGCCGCCTCCCGCGAACGCGCACAAGCTCTCATACTCGCAGGACGTGTCCTTGTCGACGAGCAGCGCATTGACAAACCCGGTACCCCTGTCTCCTCCGACGCCGTCATCCGCCTCCTCGGCTCCGATCTCAAATACGTCAGCCGCGGCGGCCTCAAGCTCGAGCGCGCCCTCGCCCACTGGTCCATCGACCTCACCAACCTCGCCTGCGTCGACGTCGGCGCCTCCACCGGCGGCTTCACCGACTGCATGCTGCAAAGCGGCGCACGATCTGTCTTGGCTGTAGACACCGGCTACGGCCAGATCGCTCACAAGTTGCGCGACGATCCCCGCGTCACCCTCCGCGAGCGCACCAACGCCCGCCTCCTCACTCCGGGCGAACTCCTCGCGCCCGACACCCTCATCCCAACCTTCATAGCCATGGACGTCTCCTTCATCTCCGCGACCCTCGTTCTCCCCGCCGTCCTCGCAGCTCTCAGCACACCCGATCATCCCTGGCAAGGCACCACCATCATCCTCGTCAAGCCGCAGTTCGAAGCCGGCCGCGCCAACATCGGCAAGGGCGGCATCGTCCGCGATCCCGACGCCCGCCAGGCCGCCATCGAGCGCGTCCGCGAGTGTGTCATCGAGCAGCACGGCACCGCCATCGACCTCATCGACTCACCTATCCTCGGCATGGAAGGAAACCACGAATACCTACTCCACGCGCGTTTCCTCTAGCGCAGATTCAAAGCTGCTCATGGAGACGGGCAGAGACGCGCAAAAAATCCATCGCGCCCTGAGCATTAGTCGAAAGGAGAAGACCCCGCGGTTGCCTTTGCTCTTCGCCGTTGCCCTTGCTTGTTCTTTTGTTTGTCATTCCGCAGCGAAGCGAAGGAATCTGCGGTCGGCTTCACTGTTCAACGTCGCCTGTTGTAGCCAATGACTCAGTGCTTCCCAAGCAAACCACCCAGCGCATTGCTCAAAGGATCGGCAGCCTTCTTTCCGTTAGGCTGCTGCCCCTTCCCGTTCAGCAGACCTTGCGCCGCACCCACTCCCACGCCCGTAGCGAGACTCGCAACATTCGGGCTGAACGTGGGATTGCTCGTCGTCCCGCCAATCGCCACAGGAATTCCCGACTTCAGCACACCTCCCGCAATCCCTCCCAGCGCAGCCCCGCCAGAGTTGCCGCCCGGAATAAACCCAGACAGCGTTCCAGCCAGCCCAGCCGCGCCTGCCCCAGAGCTAGCCTGCTGCGTCCCGCCTCCGCCAACCGACAAGCCCGTCAACTTCAGCACGACGTTGTAGTTCAAAGCGCCCCCGGCACTCACAGTTCCTGCCCCGGTCGCCGTCCCCACACCCGCCACATCCAGAGCAATATTATCCGTCCGAATATTCCCGCCCTCCTCCCGCACATTCATACTCAAAGAACGAATCGTAGTCCCCGATCCAGTTGCAGAAGTAATCCGCCCTCCCGTAAACGACGAAAGCGCCTGCAGCTTCGATCCCAGATCAAACCCCGCAAGCTGCGTATTATTAATCTTCACTGGCCCACTGATCACAGGAGTAGCCGTCGTCCCGGTCACCGCCAGGTCCGTCGTCAGCGTCCCTCCTTGCAGCCGTGAGCCCTGCGGCAGATGCACTCCAAGCGCCGGCAAAAACGCCTCAAGCTCGTTGATCGAAAGCGCATTACCAACCACCTTCAGATTAAGCGCCGTTGAAGGCCCGCTCGTCTGATACGTTCCCGACAGGTTGATCACAGCGCTGCCAATGGTCACTACCGCCTGCTGCACCACACCACTCATCGACTGCTCATTCTGCGTCAGCGTGAACTGCAACTGCACCGGCTTCGCCGAAGGCACACCATCCTTCGCCAGCTTGATGCCCGCAACCGTCGCCGCTCCCTGCGCATTCAACGTCTGCCCATTCGACTGAATCTTCGCCTGCACATCCGCCACGCCGCTAATCCCCGCATCCGGCGGCACCACTCCCGCCGAGCCAATCTCAACATGCTTCAAATTCACCACCGCATTCAGCGGCGTGCTCGCATTATTCTCCTGGTTGAACGGACCCGCCGTTCCATTCGCACTCACGCTTCCGCCATTAGGCAACTGCCCGCTCAGGCTGAACGGCGAAGCACTCTTCGGAGACATGTTCGTCACCTGAGCATTCACCTGGCTATACACCGCTGTACCCTGTTTGCCCGCCGTCGCCAGCGTAATCGTTCCATTCTTTATCTGCGCATCGTCCACGGACAGGCTATTCAACATCGATGCCCCCTCCGCATTCGGATCTTTAGGCTTCGGCTGCTTCGGCCCATTGCTCTGCACCAGCGTCAGCTTCGGAGTATCCACCAGCAGCTTCGTCACATGCATCTGCGTCCCGCTCCACGCCGCATCCAGCACCAGGTTGTCGATCGTCCCCTTCACGCCATCAGACGCATCCACAAAACCCGCCGCCAGAGGATCAAGATGCTTCACCTCAAGATGCCCCGAGAACGGCGTCGCCGAAGC
Source organism: Tunturiibacter gelidiferens (assembly GCF_051013345.1). Taxonomy (GTDB): domain Bacteria; phylum Acidobacteriota; class Terriglobia; order Terriglobales; family Acidobacteriaceae; genus Edaphobacter; species Edaphobacter gelidiferens_A. The sequence continues at coordinate 5,712,286 of NZ_CP132939.1, read as the reverse complement.
ATCCTGCTGATTGAACGGCCCCGCCGAACCCTTCAGCTCCACCGTCCCTCCCGCCGGCAAACCAGCCGAAGCCTCAAACGGAAACGACTTCGTAAACGCAAAATCCTTCACCTTCAAATTCACATTCTCGTACACGCGATTGGTCGCGCTCGCCGCTCCCGTCGTTCCGGGACCCGCACCCACCGTGATCCGCCCGTTCTGAATGTTTACTTCGCCCACCGTCAGGTTCGGAAACGCCTGCTTGGTCTCCTCACTCTGCGCCGGCTGGCTTCCGGTCCCAATCGTGGAGTAATTCCAAGTCCCATTCGCCGCTCGCAGCAGCTGAATCTTCGGCGACTGCATCGAAAACCCGCGAATAATCACCTGTTTACTCAGGATCAAAGGAAACAGCTCCACCCCGATCTTTACCGTATCGGCCTGAATAAAAGGCTGCGTGCTGAATCGCGGATCGTCGGCAACCACCGTATTCTCCGCCACCAGGCTCCCCGTCAGCACCGATAGATTCACCTTCCCAATCGCAACCTTCCGCCCCAGCGACTTGGTCAGCGTCGATTCAATCTTTGCCTTGAAACTATCCGTGTTGAGGAACAGCGGCACACAAACAGCCGCAAGGACGATCAGCGCCAGAACAGCACCCACCGCAATCAGGATCAACCGTGCCGGTCTTCCCATGCCATCACCTCGTCCGTACCGTATCTAATTTCAGATGCCGCCGCCAAAATCGATGTTGCACGCCCACTCGGACGGGGTCCCGGCCAGCAGCAATTCGCCGACGGAAGGGGGCGAATTCATTCCCCTTCAAGACTGCACTTCGGGCAGTGGCCTCAATTGCCGTCAGGGGTAGAGGTTACGTCTGATAGCGTATCGACGCAACCTGAATGTCTTTGCGCCTCCGTGTGGCAGCACGCCACGCCTGCGTCCTACGGCACCCATCGCGAGAGCATCACGCGGTCTCATGGTGGCGCTACCCTTTCCGAGAGTCATTACAAGCCAATTCGACCGATCTGACTGCGGTCAAGCCGCTCCAAATTCCTACCCAACCGTCAGGGAAGCATTGCTGACATACAGTTACACTAGAGATCAATGCTCCAGGCCGCCATTATCTCCAAGCCCCAGAAGCCGGAACTCGCCGGCATCCTTCGCGACCTCATCGCGTGGCTCGAAGCTCGAAACTACCACTACCTTCTCGATCCCGACAGCGCCGCCTACGTCTCGGGCGTAAACCCTATCGCTCGCGTAGACCTCCCCTTGCACAAGCCAAACCTTGTCATCGTCCTCGGCGGCGACGGCACTCTCCTCGCCGCAGCCCGGGCCTTCGCACGCACCACCACCCCCATCCTCAGCGTCAACCTGGGCTCCCTCGGCTTCCTCACCGAGATCCCACTCTCCGAGCTCTACCCCACGCTCGAGGCCTGGTGCGACAACTGCGCCGAGATCGAAGTTCGCAGCATGATGCGAGCCGAGATCATCCGTGACGGCCAGATCGTCAAGCAGTGGGATGCCCTCAACGACGTCGTAGTCGCAAAGGAACCATCGCCCGCATGGGCGACTTCTCGGTTGAGATCGACCAACAGGCCGTTGCCACCTTCCGCGCCGACGGCATCATTGTCTCCACTCCCACCGGCTCGACTGCCTACAACCTCGCCGCCGACGGGCCTATTGTCATGCCCAGCGTCAACGCCATGCTGGTCACCCCCATCTGCCCCCACCTGCTCACCATTCGCCCCATCGTCGTCCCCGGCGACTCCACCGTCAGCGTCGAGGTCGTCGGCGTCCCCAACGAGATCTACCTCACCGTCGACGGCCAGGAAGCAGTCCAGCTCAAGCTTGGCGACCTGGTCCACTGCCAGCGCTCGGAAGCCAGCGTCCGCCTCCTTCGCCATAGCCCCAACGGCCTCTTTAGCGTCCTCCGCTCGAAACTCAAATGGGGCGAGCGCTAAGCAAATCCCCAGCGAGCATAATCTCCCTCTCCGACCAACGGGAGGCGCAAGCAGATCGCACATCTCTGACAAGGTATACAAGTCACGAAGTGACCGCCTCCGCGTAGGAGGACCGTCCGGCAGGACAAACTTTTATTTTTGTGGTGAAGCGCGTTTTTGCTGGGGGTTCTAGCGAAATCGGCTGTTTTGGTGTGGTGTTTTGCTGGTGTGGATGTGGTGAAATGCGTGGTAAACGTGGTGCGCCGGCACTCACTTTTGAGGGCGCAAAAAATGCGCCAAACGGAGCGATAATTTTTCGACAATCCTGGTGCAGCCGGGCAAAGTCGATCCGTCGCCGCGTCTTTAGAGACGGTCCGTCGCGCGGCGCAGGGTGACCATCGGCCCACTGACGGGATGGCAGAAGACCTGTCCATGGCTCAGCGCGATCCTTCTCTGCGCGAGGCCAGCCATCTCGGGATCATGCGTCACCATCACGATCGTGTGGCCGTTCCTATGCAGGTCCTGCAGCAGCTCCGCCACGATCTTCTGATTGGCGGCATCGAGATTTCCGGTCGGCTCGTCCGCCAGCAGGATGGGTGGATTGTTGATCAGCGCACGCGCGATGCAGACCCGCTGCTGCTCGCCCCCTGACAACTCACTAGGCAGATGCGAGACCCGGTCGCCGAGCCCAACCCGTGCCAGCGCGGCCCGTGCCTCTGTCTCATCGGTCATCGAGTGAAAGTATTGCGCCAGCATTACGTTCTCAAGAGCGGACAGGTAAGGAATGAGATGGAACTGTTGAAAGATGAAACCGATCTTGTCCGCGCGAAATCGATCGAGCTCGGTCGCGGTCATGGATGCTGTATCGACGTTATCGATCTTCAGCTCACCCGCGGTCGGCCGGTCGAGGCAGCCAATGAGATTGACCAGCGTACTCTTGCCCGAACCGGAGGGTCCGGTGATGGCGACCCACTCTCCGGCGACGATCGAGAAGGTGGCATCTCCAAGTGCACGCACGACGCCGCCGTGCCCAGCGTACTCGCGGGTCACGTGCTTCAGTGCGATGACAGCGCAGTCGTCCCGCGTGCTTCCGGTTGGATCAGCCAGCGGCCCCGTGACTAACTTCGCTTCGCTCACAGTCATATTTTCTCACTCACCTTTCAACAGCGCGGCGGGCTGTAGACCACGCAGCACCCGGGCAGGGAATAGCGCTGCCATTGCAGCAATTGCCAGATTCAGCAGCAGCACCAGGGGCAGGACCGATGGATGCGGCAGTGTGGCCGTGTGAAAGTTCCCCTCGCTGATGGCCCACGCCGCCGCAGATCCGACGACAAAGCCCACCGCTACGCCCGCCAGCGCCAGCACCAGAGCCTCCAGCAGGAACATTCCCATCAACTGCGCCTGCGATCCGCCAAGCGCCTTCATCAAGGCGAAGTCCCGCCGCCGCTCCAGCACGCTCGCTGAGAGTGTTGCCAATACGCTTACCGCCACCGTCAGCGCAATCAGCAACACTGCTCCATACATCAGCGCATGGGTGCGGTCGACGATCTTCGACTCTCCCTCGACCAGTTGCCGCACGGGCTGCACCTGCATCTCGGGGAAGTCCTGCTGCAGACGCGCTATGGTTGCCTCGACCTTCGCCGCGCCTCCCGGAACCTGAAGTTCAATCACGCTCGGGCCGACTGCGGTCCATGCGGTGAAGGCGGCGAGTGGCATATAGATGCGACTGTCTTCGTCGCCGCCGGTCTTGATCCGTCCTGCGCCATTCAGCGTGATGGAGTGTCCTGCGAAGGTGAGCGCAACCGCGTGTTCATTCCCGACGAACTGCGCCGCCCTCTGACCAAGCAACGCAGCGTCCGAGGCTGTAGCATCGGGCCATGTCTCCACCTGCCACCACGAATCCAACCGTCTGACCGCCGCAAAATCTGTTCCTGCGACGACTACCGGTGTTCCGGTATCGGTCGTCGCCACGGCATAGGCAAACTCTGCGGCCAGCGCATCGGGCCCCGCCGCCTCCTGCACACGGGCAAGGACATTGGTGCGAAGAGGCGTCGAAGCGGGAGCAGAGAGGACAACATTCGCGCCGAAGCTGCGAAACTCTTTATGAAGCTTGGCGTCGAGATCTGCGTAGAGCGTTAGCAGCGCCGTCGCTACGCCAGCCGACACAGTCATCGCCACCAGCGCCGAGATGCTTCGCGCCCTGCGATGCACCAGGGACCGCCGCAACATTCCAAAGAGGCTCAGCTTCACCATCAGGCATCCGCCCTCAGGATCGCCGAAGGCTCCATGCGCAGGGCCGTCCGAATCGATGGCGTACTTCCTGCAATCGCGACTACCAGCGCCAGCGCGACCACAACCGGCAGCAACACCGGAATCAACACAGCCTCCGCGGCCCCGCCGTCACCGGCAAAGATTCTCGCGCCCAGCCAAGCCGCAAGTCCCGAGCCAAGCAGATATCCCATGCTCCCTGCGATCAGCGCGAGCAAACCCGCCTCTGCGTAGAACAACAGGGCAATCGCACCTTTGCTCGCACCCAGCGACCGCATCAAACCAATCTCCCCACGCCGCTCAAGAATCGCCGTTGCCATCGCAGCGCTCACTGCAAATCCTGCAGCCAGCAATGCTGCTGCACTGATCAGCCACATCAGCCCCGAGATTCGCTTCAACACATTGCCTTCGCTCTGTTCCACGCGCCGAACCTGCTCTGCCTGTGCTCCAGGAATCGCCTCGCGAATCTGGTAAGAAATCGAGTTCGCATAGGGCCTGCAGTACCAGATCTCCCGCTGCTTCGGGGGCAGGGAATCGGGATCGACCCGCGCAAAGGCGTCCTCCGGTTTGGTTCGGGCGCTTACTTCGACGCGCGAGATGTCGCGCTGCACTTCACCGATTCTTTTACCATTTTGATCAACCGGCGCAACCTGATCGTCAGCGTCAAGAGGGTAGAGGATTTGCTGATCGGTGACATCACCAGTAGTGACGATACCGACGACGTCACCTTCGAACTCATTACCCATACTTATCCAGTCGCCGATATGCAGGCCAAGTCGCTTTGCTAGCGCCGAGCCGAGTACGATCTCCTGTGCGCCCTCGCCGTGCGTAGCGGTGATGCTCCGCTCAACCGGCCAGCGCCCCTGTAGCTGCCACCAAGGATGCATTTGTGGCGCGCCCGTCACAAGTGCTCCGAATGGATGCTGGAACCAATATCCAACTGCAGTTATGGGAAACGCCCCGAAGCCTGCCATCCTTGGATCGTTCCAGTGCCAAATTACACGTGGGTCATATGGGCCACCGGTCGCCGTATTTCTGACGAGCATCATTCCAGCCATATGAAACTCCGGGCTTACACCAGTGATGTTGTTTGCCCAAAAGATTGTCTTGAGCTTTTCTAGATCACTCTCCTTCAGATAAACCCCGCCTGAAGCCGGCTTCAGATCCACACCGCCCACCTTCACATCGAGCAGATCAGCCTTCGGATAGACAACGATGTTGGCTCCATAGACTGCAAGCTCTTTATGGATTCGGTCGCCAATGGTAGTCGCGAGCGCGAGCATCGCCGTCACGGCCGTGGTCCCAAGCAGGATCGCCACACCCGCCAGCATCTTGCGCCGGCGCTGTCTGCGAAAGCTCTCCATGAGCAGGCGAAAGAACATCAGCGTTCAAAGACCGGGGCAAGCGCCCGAAGATCCGCAGCCTCAATGATCAGTTGACCGCCACCGACGGTCGACTTCAGCGGGATGGGATTGCAACCGCCCTTCTGCCCCATCGACGACGCGTTCAAAGGCGAAGCGCACATCTTGCAGGTGATCCCCTGCTCGCCGATGTAGAAGCCAACCGGCCCGCAGATCTGACAGGCGTCTGCCACCGAGACGATGTTTCCGTCGGGCTTTTTGAACAGAAGGAAGCGGATCTCTACGTTGCCGCCCTTGCCGTCGTCAAGATGAACGCCGTAGCGATGCAGCTTGTCGTCGTTGACGTCAGCTGTAGGCAGCGTCACCTGCGAACCCACAAGCGTCACCGCAGCGGTTGGAGAGAGAGCGGTGGAACTCTTCGCGTAGATAAATTCCGCGGTGGAGAGAAAGATGAAGACGAAGCTCGTCGCAACCACGGCGGTCATCCACATCTTCTCGCGTCGCTGGGTCCACTCGGCTCGGCGCTTGTCGGCAGGGGTCGCATTCGCGCTCAGCACAGCGGGAGTGCGGCGCTTGTACTCCAGGAGCATCATCAGTCCGGCTAACGCCAGCATGGTGACGAAGAAGAAGAGATCGTTGCGGACGATGGGGCCGATCAGACGCATCTCCGTAGGGCTCGATGGGAGCACGCCATTCTCGCTTAGCTCATGCAGGCCGCTGACGATCAGCTGGAAGGCCACGAAGTAAAGGATGACGGTGGTGACGCGGAAGAATCGCTGCAGGTTGATCTTTACGCTGCCCCGAATGAACAGAATGCCGAACACAACGGCAACTGCGATTCCTAACAGCGTTCCGGTAAAGCTAAGCAACTCCGTCGAGTTCAGGGTGACTGCCGACAGAATCAGGACGGTCTCGACGCCTTCGCGAAGGACCAGCAGAAAGACAAAGAAGAACAGCCCCGCCTTCGATACGCCCCCCGCCCCGGTGTACTGGGAGATCTTCTCCTCGATCGATCCCTTCATCGTCCGAGCCGTTTTGTGCATGAACCAGATCATGCTGATGACGAAGACGGCGGCGCCCAGCATCACCCAGCCCTCGAAGATATCCGTATTGAACTGGCTCCGGGCGATCACGACTGCCCCCGCGACGCTGGCAGCAATTGCTGAGCCCAGAGCCCAGAAGACGGTCCGCTTCAGCTCCGGCCTTCCGATCTTGGAGAGGTAGGCGAAGACGATGCCGACGATCAGCGATGCTTCGACCCCCTCGCGGAGCGTGATGATAAATGCCTGCAACATAACGTCTTTCTCTTCCCTGGCGACGCTCCGGCAGGCCGGCAACCGCCTGCCCCGAGCCCATCTCCACGAGGCTGGATCGACTCCTCGTACCAGTATCCAGTGTATTGCGGACTAAATTGGTCGTCAATCAAAGCTGCCCGATTATCAGCCGGATTTTCCACCCACCAGGTTCTCGAGCCAAACGGTCGAACACCGTATTCTCTATAAGAATGACCGATCTGCCCGAGAGCCTCTTCGCAAATCCGGTGTGGAATGCCCTCCACACGAAGCACCGCCACTTCGCGCTTTCCGTTGGGGAGGCCTGCCGCTATCCTGGCGATGTAGCACCCTTCGCAGCCGTCGCTTCGCCAAACGAAGCCGCATTGACGCAGCTTCACGCTCTTCTGGTTCCGGGTGAATCCGTCTGGATTGTGGGCGAAAGCTATCCCCGTCTGCCGCAGCTCGTCTTCGAACAAAGGCTCGAGTGTCTCCAGATGGTCCTTCCTGAAGAGATAACTCCGTCTGCGCGAACCGTTGAAATCGTCCCGCTTACAAACGAAGATGCGCCAGAGATGGTCGCCCTCACCGACGTCGCATTTCCCGGCTTCTTTCGCAGCAGAACCTGCGAGATGGGCTCTTACTTCGGGGTACGGTCGGAAGGCCAACTCATCGCAATGGGCGGCGAACGTCTTACTCTCGATGGCTACCCGGAGGTCAGCGGAATCTGCACTCGCCCAGGCCACCGCGGTAAAGGCTATGCCGAAAATCTAATCTGGCATCTTGTACGAAACCATCGTCGCGAGGGCCTGGTGTCGTGGCTTCACGTCAGCGCGACGAACGAACGAGCCATTCAGATCTATCTTCGAATGGGATTCGTCGAGGTTCGCAGAGTGATACTTCACCGTATCTCGCGCAAAGACTAGATGGTCTGGTTTTGTTTTGACGGTAACTTCCGCACATTCGAAGGTTCAGGCGAGGCCCGTTTGCAGACGAGATACGTCTAAAAACAAAGCTTCGGAGTGCGCCCAAGTTCAAACTCCCTGCGCGGCTGAACTATAAATGTCACGAAAGTCTCATCGACGAGTGACATGACGAAATGAGACCATCAATCTATGTTGGAAGACTACAAGCGCCGCTCTGCAGCGATTATTCTGGGTTGCGTCTGGATGGTGATGCTTGCCGTTCTGTCCTTCTTGCCCAACCACGACAAGCTCCTGTTACACACAACGGGGCACTACCATCGTTGGGGGCATGTGCTGGCTTTCCTTACGGTGACTCTTCTTCTGGTCGGCAGCGTAACCTCTTTGCGGTCACGATTTACTCTGGCCGCCATTGTCGTGTCCTTCGGATATCTTTTGGAGTTTCTGGAACACTTTATCTACAACAATCCACTCGAGCGGTCAGACATCATGATAGACGCGCTCGGCGTCATCTTCGGAATGATCCTCGTGCTCGCCCATGAAGAGGTCAAACGTATTCGGGGCACCGAATAGCAGACTCTTTCATAAGAGTTGGTAGTTCTTCTCAGGCTAAATATGAGTTGGATGGAATGGTGCGCCCGGAAGGATTCGAACCTCCGACCCTTTGGTTCGTAGCCAAATGCTCTATCCAACTGAGCTACGGGCGCACATTGCGTGGGTTGCAACCTTTTAAAGATATAGGATTTCGCTCTCTGCGGCAAGCCGAGCACTCATCGAAAGCGAGTGCCGACAAGTCGCCCCAGGGAAGACAAAGCCCAGCGAAAGATCGGCCGACGATGGGAAAAATGCTGTAGACGTATGGTCTGGGGAGATTTGATTTGCAGACCATTTGCCGCAGAGATGCCGACCGCTTGTCCCATTGATTCACGAAATGCATCAGCAAAATTCTTCGGAGGTCGCCGGAGGCAGGTAGTCGCCGTATATGAAATAATTTCGTACGTTCAAAGAGCGCTGCGTTCGGAGGTGGAACTTGGCCGTTGATGAAAGAGACACAAAAGAACCAACGTCTTCCTTAGGGAAGCTGAGCCGCAGATCGTTTCTGTCCCATATGGGAGCCGCGGGCGTTGCTACCGCAGCGACGGCGGTCACTCCGCTAGTCGTCTCCTCGGCGATAGCTGAGACGCAGGAGAGGACAGTTCCTGACGCCGAGGCCATTCCGGGAACGATGCCAGTGACACTCAAGGTGAACGGCAAGTCGTATTCGGTTCAGATCGATCCGCGTGCAACTCTGCTGGACACCTTGCGCGAGACATTGCATCTCACCGGGACCAAAAAGGGTGCGACCACGGGCAGTGCGGTGCTTGTACGGTGCACATCAATGGTCGGCGCGTGAACAGTTGTCTTACCTTTGCGGGCATGCAGCAAAACGTCGAGATCACCACCATCGAAGGTCTCGGCCAACCCGGCCACCTGCACCCAATGCAGGAGGCTTTCGTGGAGCACGACGGTTTTCAGTGCGGATATTGCACCTCCGGACAGATCATGTCCGCGGTCGCCATGGTGAAGGAGCCGTGGGGAACAGGGGATAGCGATGTGAAGGAGGCGATGAGCGGCAATATCTGCCGCTGCGGAGCGTATCCAAATATCGTTGCGGCAGTCCAGGCAGTTCGGCGAATGGCATAGGAGGAGATCGACGATGGAACTCTTCGAACTGGTGACGGCCAACACGGTTCCAGATGCGGTGAAGGCTCAGGCGAAATCGTCCACGGCCCAGAATGGCGCGGAGATACGCTTCATTGCAGGCGGGACCAATCTGATTGACTACATGAAGCTGAACGTCGAACGGCCGAACCGATTGGTGGACATCAATCGTCTGCCGCTGGACCAGATCGAGAAGACTGCCGACGGTGGACTGAAGATCGGAGCTCTCGCACGCAACGCCGACGTGGCTCAGGATGCAACCGTGAAGGAGCAGTATGCAGTGCTGTCGCAGGCGCTGCTGGCCGGTGCATCACCGCAGCTGCGCAACATGGCGACGACCGGAGGCAACCTGCTCCAGAAGACACGCTGCGTTTACTACAGGGACACGGCGACTGCCTGTAACAAGCGTGAACCGGGCTCCGGCTGTTCCGCTATCGGCGGCTACAACCGCATGTTGGCGATCCTGGGGACAAGCGAGCACTGCATTGCGACGAACCCTTCCGACCAAAACGTCGCGCTGATGGCGCTCGATGCCTCAGTCCATATTGAGGGCGTAAAGGGCCAGAGGACCGTGCCGATAGCGGAGTTCTACCTTGTTCCCGGATCTACCCCGCAGCGCGAGACTGTGTTGGAGCCGGGCGATCTGGTGACATCTATCACATTGCCTAAGCTGCCCGTCGGCGCAAAGAGTGTGTACTTGAAGCTGCGTGATCGCGCCTCCTATGAGTTCGCGCTGGCCTCAGCGGCGATTGTGATGAAGCAGGACGCAAGCGGAAAGATTGAATTCATTCGCGTTGCGATGGGTGGGGTTGGAACGAAGCCATGGAGGTCTGCAGAAGCTGAGAAGGCGCTTCTTGGAAGGACCGCAAGCTCGTCCACCTTCCTAGCCGCAGCAGAGGCTGCACTGCACGGCGCGAAGCCTCAGAGCCAGAACGCATTCAAAGTTGAGCTGGCAAAACGCTGCCTGACGCACGCGATGGGACAGGCGAGTCGAAGCGCCTAAGGAGATGACGATGGATCAGGTAACTGAGTCGAAGGTGATTGGCGTCGCAACGCCACGGATCGATGGCCCGCTCAAGGTAAGTGGCTCCGCGATGTATGCGTCAGATCATCATTTTCCGGGCCTGCTCTACGCATGGCCGGTCTGCGCAACGATTGCGAAAGGAACGATTACGCACCTGGACACGGCCGGAGCGGAGAAGATGCCCGGCGTCGTTGCGGTCTACCATCGAGAGAATATAGGGAAGCTCTACCGTGTGCCGCCATCAACGGGCTTCACGCTCATCGTGGATGAGAAGCGTCCTCCGTTCGAGGACGACACGATTCGTTACTACGGCCAATACGTCGCCGTCGTCGTGGCGCAGACCGTGGAACAGGCGCGGGCCGCGGCCGAAAGTGTAAAGGTGACCTACAACAAAGAGAAGCAGGACACTGGCGAAAAGCTGCTTGGAACGCCGCTCACGACCGACAAGCCTGACGAAAAGAGCAAGCGTGGAGACACAGCGGCAGCGTTGAAAGCGGCGAAGGCGAAGGTCGATGTGGTCTACAAGATTCCGGTCGAAACCCACAACCCGATCGAGTTGCATGCCTCGGTTGCGGTCTTCGACGGTAAAAAATATACGTTGTACGAGACGTCGCAGGCGGTGGTAAACCATCGCGATGTGATGGCGCAGATGTTGGGCGTTCCCACGGAGCAGGTGCAGGTAATTACGCGATTCCTTGGTTCGGGCTTTGGGGGTAAGTTGTGGCCCTGGCCCCACGGATTACTTGCGGCGGCCTGTGCACGCAACCTCGGGCGCCCCGTCAAGCTGGTGGTAAGCCGGCAGATGATGTTTCAAAGCGTTGGACACAGGCCCGCAATCGATCAACGAATCCAGCTTGCGGCAGACTCTGATGGCAAGCTGACCGCGGTGCAACAGGATTACGTCAACCACACTTCGATGCTCGATGACTACGATGAAGGCTGTGGCGAGATCACGCCGTTCCTCTACAGCACTCCGAACCTGCTTGTGACTGGAGGACTGGTGCGCCGTAACGTCGGCAACCCAACGGCGATGCGCGGGCCGGGCGCAGTGCCTGGTCTGTTCGCGTTGGAATCCGGCATGGATGAGCTGGCTATCGCGTTGAAGATGGATCCAGTGCAACTGCGCTTGAAGAACGAGCCGGCGCTGGACGAGAGCCTGAATATTCCATTTTCTTCTCGTCACATGAAGGAGTGTCTGACGGTTGGGGCGGAGAAGTTCGGCTGGGCGCGGCGCACACCAGAGATAGGCTCGATGAAGCGCGATGGTCTGACGCTTGGCTGGGGTATGGCCGCATGTTCGTGGCTGGCGGCGCGAATCGAGACGGAGGCGACGGTCGAACTTCTACAGGACGGCTCAGCGCGTGTCGCTTGCGGTACACAGGACATCGGCGGAGGAACTTATACCGTCATGGCTCAGGTGGTGAGCCACGAAACAGGAATTCCGGTCAACCGAATCGATGTCGTACTCGGCGACTCCTCGCTTCCACCGGGGCCGATCTCGGGAGGCTCGTGGGTTACGGCCTCCATGACGCCGGCAGTGCTGGGAGCAGCCCAGAGCGCAGGCAAAGCTCTCTTGTTCGCAGCGATCAAGTCTGATGGATCGCCCTTCAAAGGCAAGAAGCAGGAGGAGCTCGAGCTCGTCGACGGAACGGTCCGTCTGAAGGGACAAGGGCAAGGTGCGGTGCCGATAGCGGAGATTCTAAGAATCGCCAAAGTCAACTCAGTCTCCGGCACCAACAAGTCGGATGGTACCTTCGGAGCTGGCAAGCCCAAGGTTTCGTTTCACTCCTACGGTGCACAGTTTGCAGAAGTGACCTGGCAGCCAGAGATAGCACGCCTTCGTGTCAGCCGCGTCGTTACGGTCATCGACGCTGGACGCATGCTGAATCCGCGCCCGGCTCGCAACCAGATTGAAGGTGCGGTGGTGATGGGCGTTGGTATGGCGCTGTTCGAAGAGACGATGTACGACTCGCGCTCGGGTGCTCCGATCAACAACAACCTCGCCGACTATGTGGTAGCGGTCAACGCGGATACGCCGGAGATCGACGTCACATTTCTCGACTATCCGGATTATCAGCTAAACGCTCTTGGAGCTCGAGGTGTGGGCGAGATCGGTCTTGCTGGGATTGCCGCGGCGATTACCAATGCCGTCTATCACGCGACCGGTATTCGCGTGCGCGATCTGCCGGTGCGTATTGAGGATTTACTGGTTCCGGCAAGCAGAACCACACATCTCGCCTGATCCATCGTCCTCGCCGCGACGTAGATGGACGCTTCATTCGCGTCGCGCGATCGAGATCAAGCCTTCTTCCCAAAGACTGCATGGATCTGTTCAAGGTACGCATATCCGTGTTCCGTGTCAGGCTCCAGATAGCTCCCCTCAGTCCATTCGTTCCATGAGTTCACGGTCAGCAGCTTTGTTTTAAGGTCAGGAGAGTCGTCGAGAAACTGCTTCGCCGAGCGAAGGGCATCGCCAAATCGTTGAGGTGTGTTCCCTTGCACTACGGGCATGAAGGGATACGATGATTGGGTATAGATGTCAGATTGACATGCTCGTGGCGAGGAGTCCCATCCCATGGAAACGTTCGGGTAATAGGGTCTTCCCAGCTTGGCGGAGGCAGTAGCTCGATAGACTTCATAAGCAGAAGCCAAGTCCTGATACTCCGAGGCGGGAAACTTTGCCAGTTGTGCGTGATGGATCCATACATAGGAGGTTGTGCTGTCGACGTTCAAACGCGCGAGCAGATCCTTCAGGTCTGTCACCTCCGTCTGACCAGGTAAGAGTTGGACTCCCCAGGTGACCGCATTGAGATGCAGGTCACGGAACCCTGCGGCTTTCACCTTATCGCGGAATTGTTGTAGGGCTGCCGCGGCTTTCTCAACGCTGCCCATTCCGAGCACAAATCGGTACAACTCGTAGATGGAAAAGTATGGGCCCCCATCCACCTTGAGATAGCTGGCCTGGCTGAAGTAGTTCTTGACGATGTGGGTTGTGAGCTTGTCAAACGTGGAGGCCGTCACCTCGCCTGGATACTGAAGGTGTGGGGGAGCCGTCAACTTCGCGGGATGTAGATCAAACCAGTCATGGTTCGCCCACATGAGGGCAAACTCGACGTCTGGGCGGTTGGACGCGCGCAGATAGCCCTCTTCGAGAGCGCCCTGCAAAAGGGGCCGTCGTTGTACCAATACCAATCGAAGATGAAGGCGGAGATCGACGCACGAGCAGCTGCACCGATCTTTTGTTCAAAGACCTTTGGATCAGATTCATCTCCGTAACCCCATAGAGGGACCTTGGGTTGTTTGTGGCCGGCAAAGCGCGGCTTGGCGTCCTTTACAAGCTGCCACTCGGTCCATCCCTTGCCGTGGGCGACATCATTGCGGGGATCCTTGTGATAATTGCCGAAGTAGTAAGCGGCGACTACGTACCTCTCGCTCTCTTTGTGACTCCGCGATTGCGCTATTCCGTTTTTCGCAACCGAAAGAGCTACTGCGTTTGACGCCATATTCCTCATAAATTCCCTGCGGCTTTGGGTAGACACTCAGACACGCTCCATTCGAGGTTGCAGACCATGCAAGACCCCACGCAGAAAGCAGGAGTCGACGATCTAGATTCTCATAACTGAGAGCAAGTCAACCCGGCTGCAGAGAGCTCAAGGCCCTTTGGCGACGCGATACGACCTCATAGCGCGCTGCGACGATCATCGTCTCAATGCCATCAGGCACGGATGTGAATGCAGCGGCAGATGGATGCCTAAATAATTGACAGGAATGGTGCGCCCGGAGAGATTCGAACTCCCGACCCTTTGGTTCGAAGCCAAATGCTCTATCCAGCTGAGCTACGGGCGCGCAAAAACAGGGAAGTGAACTACAACAGCATCCTAAAAATACCCGAGAAACCATCCTCAGGCAACTAGGTTGCAGTCGCAGGCTCAGGTGGCGCGGGCGGGGTGAACATAGGCATGGTCTCGACGATATCCAATCCAGCGCGGCGCAGCAGTTGATGGATCACAGGCTCGGTCAAACGGGTCGCGTCGTATTCGATTCGCACCGTCTTCTTTGCCTCGTCCAGCGCCATGTGGCGAACACCGTACACCTCCCGCATCTTCGCCATCGCCACGACGGAGGCTTCGGTCGGCGGAACTCCATAGCGGTAAAGAACATCAAGCTGTGTCATGGCTTCGATGATACCAGTCACACCGTCACCCGTTCCGCCCTCTGTGCCAAACTCCCTTTGCGACCCGTAAGGACAAGAATTCAGGCGTTATCGCTAGTTTTGTGAAAACGGGAGGTTTTCGGCGGCAACGCTCGACCATTCCCCCTCTCACATCTTCGAGAGATAGCTGGTGATCTCAGGACTGGTCCATACCTGCGCTCCGATGAACTTCCGTCGCAATACGCCCTGTTTATCGATGATGTAGGTCTCAGGAATCTGCACCGTCCCGTACAGCGCATTCACCTTCTGATCCGCATCTCGCACCGTCAACAGATCGACGTGATGGTCCACCAGAAACCGCTTATACACATCTGGATCCTGGTCCATACTCACCGCGACGATCGCCAGTTCCGGCATCTGCCTCTGCAGTGCCAGAAGGCTTGGCAACTCCTCGATGCACGGTGCGCACCAGGTCGCCCAGAGATTCAGCACCACGATCCGCCCGCGTAGCTTGCTCAAATCGACCGTCCGGGTGCCATCCCCCATCGCGAACTGCGGCGCCGGCTTATCGATATTTCCGGGATGGCTGCCGCGGTCGCACCCCGCCACCAGCAGCGATCCCAACACCGCACTCATTATCAATCTACGCACAAGTCACTCCACTTCCTATAATACGAAGTCGTGAGCGACACCGACCCCGCGCAGGAACTGAATTCTACCGAAGCACCCGACCTCGAACTCTCGGTCATCATTCCGGCCCGCAACGAGCAGCGCTCGCTGGCCTCCTGTCTGGCTTCTATTCTGAGCCAGTCCGAGCCCGGTTTCCTCCTCGGCCAGCAGTGGGAGTTGATCGTCGTTAACGATGACTCGACCGACAGCACGCGCACCATCGCCGCCGAAGCCGCCGCTACCCACGAAGGCGTCCTTGTCCTCGACGCCCCACCATTAGACCTTAGCGCCAACGGAGGATTCACCGGCAAGACCAACGCCTGCTGGACCGGCGCGCAGGCCGCACGCGGCAGAAACCTGCTCTTCACCGACGCAGACACCATCCACGAGACCAACGACATCTCCCGCTCCCTTCGCGAAGCCGACCGCCACAACGCAGCTCTGCTCTCCTATTCCCCCGCCAAATCGTCACCGGCTTCTGGCAGCACGCCGTCATGCCGCTGATCTTCTCTGAACTAGCCTCCGTCTACCCTTCCAAGCAGGTCAACGATCCAACCAGCCGCCTCGCCGCTGCCAACGGCCAGTTCCTTCTCGTCGAACGCGACGCCTACTTCTCTGTCGGAGGACATCGCGCTGTCGGCAAGAGCGTTCTCGAAGACGTCGCCCTCGCCGAAAACATCAAAGGCGGCTCCCGCATCATCCGCTTCCGCTACGCTCCCGAGGCCCTCGCCACCCGCATGTATTGGAACATGTCGGAGATGGTCGAAGGCTGGACGAAAAATCTCGCCCTCCTCTTTCCAAAGCCCGTGGCCCTCGCCCTCTGGCGCGTCCTCGACGTCCTTCTCTTCTTCGGACTGCCCGTTGCGGCGTTTGGCCTCTTTTGGCTGCAGCCGTGGCAGAGAAACGTTATCCTTCTTATCTGGGTCAGGACGCTATGGCGCTTCTACTCCCGGGTTGCACGTTCCAACTTCCCAGCACCAGATATAGCAATCTCCATTCTTGGCGTTCCGTTTTTCATCTATCTGCTTATACTCAGCGCGAGTCGTTATCGCTTCAAGAAAACCGTTATCTGGAAGGGACGTAACTACAACACGGCCCCCTAGTTACTTAGGTTTGCATCCACCTATCCCCGAAATACGTCTAAACACAGGAATAACGATGATCTTTCTTACCCGCAAAGCCGAATTCTCCTCCGCCCACTTCTACTGGAACGAAGCCTGGTCACCTGAGGAGAATCAACGCGTCTTCGGCAAGTGTGCCAATCGCAACGGCCACGGGCACAATTACACCCTGGAGGTCACGGTCGCAGGCTCCGTAGATGCGACCTCCGGCTTCGTCGTCGATCTCAAAGAGCTGAAAGACATCCTCGAGCGCGAGGTCGTCAGCATCTACGATCACCGGCATCTGAACCTCGAAGTCCCCGAGTTCAAAACTAAGATTCCGACGACCGAGAACATTGCCATCGCGATCTGGCAACGTCTCGACAACAAGATACCGCACGCAAAGTTGCACCGCGTCCGCGTCTACGAGATGCCGGATCTCTTCGCGGACTACTATGGAGAATCATGAAGGCGCATCTCAATCGCCGCTACCACTTCAGCGCGTCGCATCGCCTCCACACCGAGTCGTTCGATGCTGCGAAGAATCGTGCCGTCTTCGGGAAGTGCAATAATCCCCATGGCCACGGCCACAACTACACCGTGCAGGTAACCTTGAGCGGTCCGGTTGATCCGTCCACAGGAATGGTCTGCAATCTCGCGGAGCTTGATGCCTTTGCGCAAACCAATCTTCTCGCCCGATTCGATTCCATGAACCTGAATACGATGAATTGCTTTGCGAATATCGTCTCCACGACAGAGAATCTAAGTATCGAGATCTATCGCATCTTTCAACGCTTTCCCGCGGCCCACCTGGAGCGGGTTCACGTTGAGGAGACGAGTAACAACTCGTTCGACTACGCCGGCGACGCGACACCAACGCCAGGCATGATGTAAGAAAGGCCCGTCCTATGGCACGCACCTCGGCCACGATTGAACCAGCGTTACTCGACACCCTTTCAACCCAGGATCTCTATCGAGAGCTGCTTCTCCGCATCGGAGAGGATCCCACGCGTGATGGCCTGCTGCGCACTCCCGAGCGCATGGAAAAATCCATGACGTTCCTTACGCGCGGCTACACGATGAACGTTACCGACGTTCTCCACGAGGCTCTCTTCGACGTCGACTACGACGAGATGGTCATCGTAAAAGATATCGAGTTCTTCTCGCAGTGCGAGCATCATCTCCTCCCATTCTTCGGCAAGGCTCACATAGCCTACGTTCCAAACGGGAAGGTCATCGGGCTAAGCAAGATCCCGCGCCTGGTCGATGTCTTCGCCCGAAGACTGCAGGTGCAGGAGCGGTTGACCCGCCAGATAGGTGAAGCCATCACAGATGCGATTCACCCGCAAGGCGTAGCCGTAATTCTCGAGGCGCAACACCTCTGCATGATGATGCGCGGTGTTGAAAAGCAGCACTCCTCAACTGTCACCTCTGCAATGCTCGGCGTCTTCAAAACGCAGCTCCAGACGCGTAATGAATTCCTTTCTCTTGTCCGTCGTCAGGGAAACTCGTTCTAGCGGCTAAACTGGAGACTGCATGAATGGTCTCCTTGTACTCGATAAACCCTCCGGAATTACCTCGCATGACGTCGTCGCCATCGTCCGCCGGGCCACTGGCGAAAAGTCCATCGGCCACCTGGGCACACTGGATCCCATGGCCACTGGCGTCCTGCCGCTGCTTCTCGGCAAATACACACGCCTCGCTCAATTCTTCGGGCAGGCAGACAAGCACTACACTGGCCACATCCGCTTCGGCTTCGCAACCGACAGCTTCGACGCTGACGGGACACCAGTGGGCGAGGCCCTTCCCCTGCGCCAGACGCTCGAAGAGCTGCAAACACTGAGTCAAAAATTTCGCGGAGAGTTAGACCAGGTTCCTCCAATCTTCTCTGCAAAGAAGATCAACGGAGTCGCCGCCCACAAGCTGGCGCGAGCAGGCGCGGAGGTCGCGGTCAAACCGGCCCGCATCACGATTCACAACTTTGAACTCACCTCTCTCGAAGGCGACACGGCATCTTTCGTCATGTCGGTCTCCGCCGGCGGTTATGTGCGTTCCGTAGCGCACGAGCTCGGCCAATTGGCGAGCTGTGGAGCGCATCTCTCCACTCTGCGAAGGACGCGTGCCGGAGCATTCTCTCTGGAACACGCGATAACAATCGACCAACTCAAGACAGCCTCCATGGCCGAACTCGAGGCGCTGCTGCCTCACCCGCGCACGTTGCTCCCCGAGATGCCTTCTGTCACCGTGGACGATCAAATGGCCGGTCGTCTGCGAAACGGAATGCAGGTCAATCTTCCCGACTTCTCGCAGGCTCCCCTGATCAAGGTATTCACCACCCCGACCGACTTACTCGCAATCGCCCGCCGCATCGCCGGCACGCTGATGCAGCCCATCGTCGTTCTCGGGTAGCTCTATTTTTTAGCAGAGGCGTTACGAGTGGGAGCACATTCTTCGCCACGATCTGATTACCTGCACTCGTCGCATGTGTCCGATCAGCCTGCATCATTCCGTCCACACCGAAGACGCCTTTCAGAAGAAATGGAAGTATAGGCACATGGTACTTCGCGGCAAGCGTCGCGTAGGTGTCATCGAACTGCTTGATGTAGTCAGGGCCGTAGTCGGGCGGCAGAGTAATTCCAGCGAGAACTACCTTCGTTCCACTGGCCTTCAGGGTGCCAACAATCCTATCCAGGTTTGTTCGTGAATCTTCAATGCGAAGGCCACGCAACCCATCATTCCCACCGAACTCCACCACCACTACCGCAGGCTTTAGGGCAAGCACCCTGTCGAGGCGATCGACGCCGTCCTTGGTGGTATTGCCGCTAATCCCCTCGTTAACGACGCGGTAGTTATACCCTTCGGCATTCAGATCCGTCTGAAGATAGTCAGGATAGCTCTGCCCGAGGTCAGTTCCGTAGCCGGCAGTAAGGCTGTCGCCGAAGCAAACGATGACCGGCCGCTTGTCGTTCGCGGCCGCCGGGGAGGGCTCGGAAGCCGCATCCGGAGCGGCGCTTTCGGCAACCGGTTGACTCGAATCCAACACCTCAGACGGTTTCGTCGTTTTATCGGCGCGGCAGCCGCTCAGCGAAAGCGCCACAACCAGGAGAGGCAAGACCGCTAGAATAGCTACAGACACTGTTCTCCGCATCTCTACAAAGTAACAAACCCTTGCCGAAGAAGGAGAGTCCCCGAAGTTGACCTCACCAACTGCAATGATCGTCGTCGAAGGTCTTCGCAAGTCGATCCGCAACGGTCCCCGCACCGTCGACATTCTTAGAGGGCTCGATTTCACCATTCCACGTGGGCAGTTTGCAGCCATCATGGGCTCGAGCGGCAGTGGAAAGTCCACACTCCTCGGCCTCCTGGCTGGACTCGATACTCCCAGCGCCGGGAACGTCCATCTGAACGGCGCCGCCATCAGCTATCTTCCGGAGGACAAGCTGGCGCAGGTTCGCGGAAAGACCATTGGATTCGTCTTTCAGTCGTACCAGCTGATTCCAACGCTGACTGCACTCGAAAACGTCCTGCTCCCCTACGAGCTAAACGCCGACACGAAAGAAAGTGGCCTGGGCCGCGCACGCGATCTGCTCACCAGCGTCGGTCTCGGAGACCGCATGGACCACTACCCCGTTCAACTCTCGGGCGGCGAGCAGCAGAGAGTAGCCCTCGCCCGAGCCTTCATCCTCCGGCCTCCCATTGTTCTTGCCGACGAGCCCACCGGGAATCTCGACACAACCAACGGTGCTCATGTGCTGGAGCTTCTGCTCAATCTGAATCGCACGGAAGGCACAACCCTCGTCCTGGTGACGCATGACCCCATGCTCGCCGCCTACGCGAACCGCCGCATCACTCTGCGCGATGGATTGATCATCGCCGACGAGATCAATCCCACCCCTGCCGAGACTTCGCGCGAAGCCGCCCTGACCGAGGGCTGATGGCGACCCTCTCCTATCGGTCCGCCGCGAAGATCGCCGCCCGCGAGATGCACTCCTCTCGCGGCAAGTTCTTCTTCGTCATTCTTTCAGTCGCCATCGGCGTCGCCGCGCTCACTGGAGTGCGTGGCTTCTCTTCTTCCTTCCGAAGCACTCTACTCAATCGAGCCCGCAGCATCATGGCGGCCGACCTCTCGGCGAGAATGTTTCAGCAGCCGACGCCTGATCAGCAAAAGGCGCTCGATCAGATCGCGGCCACCGGAGTCGAGATCACCCCCGTCACCGAACTGCTCTCGATGGCGTCCTCCGCGAAGACGCTCGATCCGCTGCTGGTCTCGCTCAAGTCGGTAGATCCAGCAAAGTACCCGTTCTACGGACAGGTTGAACTCAGCCCGTCGGCCCAGCTGAAGACCGTACTCGACGCGAGCACCGTCGCGGTTGCTGACGACCTCCTCGTGCGGTTGAACGTCAAGGTAGGAGATCAACTCAAGATCGGCACTCAGCTCTTTCGAATCGGGTCAGTTGTCGTAAACGAGCCGGATCGTCTTTCAGGCAGTTTCGCGGCGGGTCCACGCGTGCTCATCTCGCGAGAGGGCCTGGACAACAGCGGTCTCCTCGCACCCGGAAGCCACGCCGGGCAGCGCTATCTCTTCAAGGTTCCTCCGCCCAGTAACGGCGCGCCTATCTCCGACAAAGCAGTGGCAGATCTGAAAGCCCGTTTGGAAAAGCTCCTTCCAGAGGCACAAATCATCGACTACCGAGAGACCAACCCGGCGCTCACGCAAGGACTCGACCGCGCAACAAGCCTCCTGTCACTGATGAGTCTCGTAGCTCTGGTCCTCGGCGCCATTGGTGTCGCCATGGCGATGCGGGCGCACCTTCAGCAGCGACTGGACACCATCGCGATCATGAAGTCCCTCGGGGCACGCTCCGGCCAGATCATCAAAATCTACTTGCTTCAGACGCTGCTACTAGGCCTCGCCGGAGGTCTTCTAGGCGTAGCCCTCGGCGTCGCAGTGCAGCTCAGCTTTCCCCACCTCTTGGCTCGTCTCATCCACGTCGACACTGAGCTTCATCTTCAACTTCGCACCGTCATCACTGGTCTCGCAGCCGGCCTGCTCACGACCCTCCTCTTCACCCTGCCCCCGTTGCTCGATATTCGCGGAGTTCGTCCCATACTCATTCTTCGCCGAGCCGTGGAAGATAACGACGACCCGTTCGTGACTGCAGCATGGCGCAAGATCACCAGGAATCTCGCCCAGGTTGCCGCGGCAGTGCTCATCCTCGCAGGACTTGCCGCTATCGCCACGACACTAAGCGATTCGCTTGTCGTGGGCGAGGTCTTCTCGTTCGGCCTGGTAGCCGTCCTCGCGGTTCTACTACTCGCCTCGGTAGCCGTGCTGGCCGGACTCCGCTTCTTCCTCTCAAAGACCCGGCTCCATCTGCCGTCCTCGCTTCGTCACGGACTCGCAAACCTGTATCGCCCCGGCAATCCCTCTGCGGCTTTGCTGGCCGCACTCGGGCTCGGTGTGATGCAGATCATGACGGTCTATCTCGTCCAGCAGGCCGTAGTCTCGGAACTCCATGTATCCGCTGCGCCCAATCTACCCAACGTCTTCCTGATTGACATCACTAACGAAGAGATCAACGGAATTCGTACCTTACTAAAGTCGCAGCCCAGTGTCACAGCACCGCCGGAGCTTCTCCCCGTCGTATCGTCCCGCATCGTCGATATCGACGGCGTCCCCGCTAACGAGGCGAAGCTGAAGAACTTCCCCAAGCGAATGTTGCGGTCGATCAACCTTACCTGGTCTGCCGCCTCGCCTCCCGGAACCAAGACGGTGGAAGGGAACTGGTGGCCCACAGACGAAAAGCGTCCCCTAGTCGCCGTCGAAAAACGTCAGGCGGACAGATTAGGCGTTCATGTCGGATCGCATATCACCTTCGCCGCACAAGACACTCAGTTCGTCGCCACGGTCGTCGCCCTCACGAAATCCGACGGCCAGCATGCCTACTCGCGAGCGGAGTTCATTCTGCCGCAACCAGCCCTCGCTGGCCTGCCGGTCGTTTGGTACGGCGGCGTTCATGCCGACCCAAATCACGTCGGCGAACTGCAGCGCGCCCTCTATAACTCCTACCCCACCGTCACCGTCATCAACGTTGCGCAGGCGCTCGAAACCGTACGAGCCGTAGTCCTCCAGATCACCTACGTGATCCAGTTTCTCGCAGCATTCTCCATCTTCGCCGGCATCATCATTCTCGCCAGCTCGATCGCCGGAACCCGCTATCGCCGCATCCGCGAGGTCGTCGTCCTCAAAACTCTGGGCGCCACTCGAGCGCGCATCGCCACCGTATTCTCCATCGAATTCGCCGTCCTGGGGCTCGTTGCCGGTTTCGTCGGCATCCTCTTCGCAAACATCATCGCGCGAGTGCTGCTCACAAAACTCACAGTTACCTACCACTTCCAAGGATGGTGGACGCTGGGCGCGCTCCTCGGAACAGCCGCGCTGACCGTCGCAACCGGATGGGTGGCGAGTCATCGCATCCTGGGTCGAAAGCCGTTGGAAGTCCTTCGTGAAGAGTAGCCACGTTATTACGTGCACGTACACGGTTATGAGATGATCTTGTCAGTAACTTCAAGAATGCGGGTTCTGTGAATGAAGGTGGACAACGAACAAGTGCTGCAGTCCCATCGGCAGCGGTTTGGTCAGCAGGGACAAATATTTGCTGCGCCTGCCAGGGTGAATCTGATCGGCGAGCACACCGACTACACAGGTGGTCTGGTCATGCCCATGGCGATAGGCTTTCGAACCGTCGCCGTCGTCAGTAGCAGACAAGACCAACGCGCCGTCTTTTACTCAGCAAACTACAACGAAGAGGCTTCCTTCGAAGTTGCCTCTCTGGAACGCACTCCGGTCGGACGTTGGTCTGACTATCCGGCTGGCGTTTTATGGGCTCTCCAACAGCAAAACATCGCGGTGGACGGTTTCAGCATGACTCTCGCAGGAGATGTTCCCTTGGGTGCCGGCCTGAGCTCCTCTGCCTCCGTCGAAGTGGCGACAGCGTTAGGGCTCTTGGCCCAAGCCGGAGCAACCCTCCCCTCGAAAAACTCGCAACCCTCTGTCGTCGAGCAGAAAACGAATACGTCGGCGCAAAGAGCGGCATCATGGATCAGTTCGTCGTCGCAGGTGCCGTAGCGCATCGCGCAATGTTGCTTGACTGCCGATCTCTCAACTTCGAGCTTCTGCCCTTGCCAGAGCAGGTGCGTGTGGTCATCTGCAACTCGATGGTGAAACATGCCGTGGCGACCGGCGAATATGGAGACCGCCGCGACGAGGTCGAGTCTGGTCAAGCAGTCCTGCAGCGCGAGCGGCCACGCGTTCAGCTCCTTCGAGATGCGACATTGGAAGATCTCGAAGCCTGCAAAAGTAAAATGTCAGCCGCCAGCTTTGCACGATGCAGACACATCATCACAGAAAATCAACGCGTTTTAGATGCTCGGGAGGCGCTGTTGCACAAAGATATGACACAGTTTGGACGAATCATGGTGGAGGCGCACAAAAGTATGCGGGATGACTTTGCTGCAAGTTGTGAAGAGGTCGATACGCTGGTTGAGATTGCCATGCGGCAGTCAGAGTGTTTCGGTGCTCGCATCACCGGGGGCGGATTCGGAGGATGCACCGTGAATGTCGTTCGCGCCGAGCTTGCGGAACAATTCGTCCAAACTCTGAAAGAACAGTACGCAGCAAAGACCGGAATCGACGCACAGTGCTTTGTCAGTGCTCCCTCCGATGGAGCGCTCGCCATGGCGGCAAACGGTGGTGTCCAGTGATTCCTTTAGCGCAGCAGAACCCTCACCGTCGATTCAATCCGCTCAAACGCGAGTGGGTTCTGGTATCTCCCCATCGCACGCAGCGCCCGTGGCAAGGGCAGACAGAGACCAAGACCACAGAGGTGGCACTGGCCTATGACCCGACCTGTTATCTCTGTCCGGGAAACGTACGCGCAGGCGGAGTGCGAACCGACAAATACACCACCACCTACGTCTTTGAAAACGACTTCGCCGCACTGAGGCCGGATGCACCGCAGTTCTCCAGCGACGAAGGAGGCAAAGGCCTCCTGCTTGCCGAGGGCGAGAGTGGAGTCTGCCGCGTCATCTGCTTCTCTCCACGTCACGACCTCACCTTATCGAAGATGTCGGTACCCGAGATTCGCGCAGTCGTCGAGGTGTGGAGCGAACAATACGCAGAGCTGGGCGCACGCGACGACGTCAACTATGTGCAGATCTTCGAGAATCGCGGAGCCATGATGGGGGCCAGCAATCCCCATCCCCATGGGCAGCTTTGGGCCAGCCGTTCCATCCCTGACGAAGTAGTCTCAGAGCTCGCCGGCCAAAGCGAATACCTCGCAAAGAACCAGGCAGTTCTATTGTGCGAGTATCAGAAACTGGAAGAGTCGCTCGGCGAGCGTGTCATCGCGCAGAACGAGAGCTTCCTTGCAGTCGTACCGTTCTGGGCCGTGTGGCCCTTCGAAGTGATGATTCTGCCACGCCGACACGTCACCAGTCTGCAGGCATTCACAGAGACGGAACGATCAGACTTCGCCGCCATTCTGCATTCGGTCACCGCAACCTACGACCAGTTGTTCGACACTCCGTTCCCATACTCCATGGGCCTGCATCCTGCTCCTTGCGACGGCGAGGAGCACCCTGAGTGGCAGTTTCACGCCCACTTCTACCCCCGCTGCTGCGTTCGGCCACCATCCGAAAGTTCATGGTCGGCTACGAACTGCTCGGTTCTCCACAAAGGGACATCACACCCGAATCCGCTGTTGCAACCCTTCGTGAAGCAAGTCTGCGAACTCTTCCACTCAGTGGAGCCAATGAAAGGTAACCCCTGCGCCCAGTAGAATATTGTTCTGGCGATTGTCTTCGGAGTTATCGAAACTGGTCATATAGTAGTCAGCCTGTATAAGGCGAACAGAGATTCCGAGGGTCAAGGGTAAGTCGATTCCGCCGCCAAGACGACCGGCAAAAGCAGAGGTGCCATCCGCCACACCGGCCATTCCACCGCCTGCGTGTGCCCCTCCGACGAGCACCTGGGCGAATGGCTCAAGAGCGCGATCACCATGATTCCAGAATCGCGGAAGGCGATAGCGAGCGCCGCCGAGATAGGAAGTCAGAGTAAGCGACTTGCTGGAAGAGAGCGCATTGCTGGTGTGATCAACGCTGAACTCTGCAACTGCGGCCAATCGAGTGCCAAGGTTCCAGGAGGCGGAGATGCCACCGCCATTCAGCGGAAAGCAGCCGCATCCTCCATTCGGGGGGCGTTCGTATGCACCCAGTGGTACGTCACGGCAGCATCTCCACTGTGCGATGGTCCCCCGGAAATCGCCTGGGCCAAAGCCGTACCTGCTGTTCCAATCATCCAAACACAGACTAATAAAAGCGATCGCATCTCTGGTGTCTCCTCGTCCGCACGTTAGTTGGACGGTGCGGTAACAGTGGCTGAGAGGTTGCTAATAACCGTTTGCTCATCGAGAGCACCGGTGGAGGCGCTGAAGTAAAGGTAGGCCACAGGAGGGACGGAGACGCTGCCCGAGAAGGCCTGAGTGCCATCCATCGTCACGGTCATCATTCCCTGCACGATAGAAACGACGTAATCATGCGATACCGTGGCTCCTGCAACGGCAAGCGGGGGAATGTTGGTGTTGACGTTGAAGTATGGTTTTTCCCACAAAGCGGTCTCCCCCTGCCAACGCCAAGATAAGGAACGGGCGGATCGCCTGGATCGTGGTAATCGTCGAAGGCAAGCACGATTCCAGGAATTCCCTCCGCCCCCAATCCGCCTCCGGTAGCTCCAATGCTGGTGGTCGTTGCTCCGAGAGACGGATCGCCCAACACCATGGCGAAGCCGTCCGCCGGAGGATTGCTTGAGTTGCTGGTGGTGATAGTGAAACTGAGTTGAATGTCTCCGGTGGAGATCAGGTTGGGCCAGACGATCTCGCCCCGCTGACCAAGCACGGCTGCGGACAATTGAATAGCACAGGCAGAATTAGGCGGAAGGGCATTGCCTATCAACTTCCAACCGCCGCAAAGATTGCCGACGCCCGTTAGAGTTCCAACGAACAGTGATGCTGAATTGCTTGTGACCGCAGGGAACTTCCGTTGCTGACAACCACATAAAAGACGGAACCGGAGTCAGAAGTAGCCGTCGAAGCCTGCGTGTACGAAGCGCTCGTCGCTCCTGGAATCGCAGAGAAGGTGGCGCCTCCCGGTGCTGCTTCAAACCACTGATAGGTCAAAGGAAGCGCCGAAGTAGCTGTCACCGAGAAGGTAGCCGAATCTCCCGCGTTGACGAAGACATCCACCGGCTGCTTCGTG
Organism: Tunturiibacter gelidiferens; assembly: GCF_051013345.1. GTDB lineage: Bacteria > Acidobacteriota > Terriglobia > Terriglobales > Acidobacteriaceae > Edaphobacter > Edaphobacter gelidiferens_A. The sequence continues at coordinate 5,685,583 of NZ_CP132939.1, read as the reverse complement.
ATCAGGATTCCAGTACCAATCGCCAGGGTGGCAGTCTGAGACAACGCCTGCCCATAGTTGTTACTGACGATGACATAGTAGCCGTCTTGATCATTATTGATAGTGGTCGCGGTCGCCGGAACAGTATAAGTGGACGACGTTGCACCTGGTACAGCAGTACCCGTCACGCTGCCCGCAGGTATCTGGTACCACTGATAGGTCAGGGTAGGCGATCCGACCGCAACCACAGTGAATGTTGGCGTGCTGCCAATCGCCACGGTCTGGCTGACAGGTTGAGTGATGATCGTGGGTGGATCATTGCCGGGAGTGACTGTCAGGGTAGCCGACGTGCTCGTAAGCAGGCTTCCGCAGCTATCCGTGACCGTGGCGTAGTATTTAGCGCCGCTGGAACTCGTGTTCACTGCTACGGGTGTCGTATAAGTGCTTAGCGTAGCTCCCGGGATTGCAACTCCCGTCGAGGCGCCTGGAGCAATCACATACCACTGGTAGCTGAAAGGAGCGTCTCCCGCAGCCGCAACCGAGAAGGTAGCGGTCTGGCCCGGCAGAATAGAAAGACTCACCGGGTTGGAGGTGATAGTTGTCCCCACCACGACCTTCGCGGCATTCGAGGTGACGCTGCCCGCAGCATTTGTAACGGTGACTGTATAGCTGCCGACATCCATCGCAACTGCGCTCGGAATGAAGTAGCTCGAACTGGTCGCCCCGGCAATCGGCGATCCGTTGAAGAACCATTGATACGTGCTCGCATACAACGCGACGACAGAAAGAGTTGTCGAGGCGTTGTTGCAAACGTTCACGCTCGGCGGTTGCCCAGTGATCACCGGCAAGCTGAGGGTTACCTTGGTGGTAGCCGAAACAGAAGGCTCATCGACGCTGGTAGCTGTGATCGTATAGGTGCCAACGGTGTTGGGAGAGTTCCAGACATTGCCCACAAAGCTCCCCGCACTGGCGGTCCATACCAAGGTATTGGTAGCGCCTCCCGAAGCGGTGGCAGAAAAGGTCTGAGTCCCCGGCGCTATCGTCGAATTCGCAGGAGTGATCGGTGAGATCGTCACATTGGTAGGCGTCACCGTGCACGTTGTCGAAGCCACTGCTCCACCCGTGCCGGTGACCGACAGAGTGTACGTCTTGGGCGAGGTCAGCAGCGGAGTCGAGTATGAGTTGCCGCTGATTGCGGTCAACGTGATATCGCTACTCCCAACTCCGGCCGATCCGATGACCGCCGTGCCGCCCGAAAAGGTGGGAATCAGTGTTGCAGAGGTGTTGTACGCAGGAGTAGCCGAGTTGCATGCAAGACTGCTGGCCACCGGGATCGTATTGATGACCGTCAGAGTAGCCGGATTGCTCGTGGCTGCTCCCCCAGCATTGGTCACCGTCACCGTGAACTGCGAGTTATTGTCGCCGATCACCGTGGCAGGCGTGGTGTAGCTGCTCGAAATGGCGCCGGGGATCAAAGTCCCGTTTTTCGACCACTGGTAAGTAAGTGGAGCGGTCCCCGTGGCAGTAACGCTGAAAGTCGCAGTCTGGCCCACCTGCACGGTCTGGTTTGCTGGTTGGCTAATGACAAGCGGAGCGTTCGGCGGCACCGCTGTAGAGCTGGTCACCGTCAGAGTAGCCGGATTGCTCGTGGCTCCTCCTGCAGCGTTGGTTACAGTCACCGTGAACTGCGAGTTATTGTCGCCGATCACCGTGGCAGGCGTAGTGTAGCTGCTCGAAGTCGCGCCGGGAATCAAAGCCCCGTTTTTCGACCACTGGTAAGTGAGCGGAGCGGTCCCAGTGGCAGTAACGCTGAACGTCGCAGTCTGGCCCACCTGCACGGTCTGGTTTGCTGGCTGACTAATGACAAGCGGAGCGTTCGGCGGCACTGTTGTAGAGCTCGCAGCCACCGTCAGGGTAGCCGGCGAGCTGGTCACCGTTCCCCCGGCATTGGTTACGGTCACCGTAAAGACAGAACCGCTCTCGGTGCTTGCCGTCGCCGGCGTGGTGTAGGTGCTGGAAGTGGCTCCGGCGATCGCCGTGCCGTTGTCGAACCATTGATAAGTAAGTGTCCCGGTCCCCGTCGCGGTGACGCTGAACGTAGCGGTCTGTCCGACATTGACGGTCTGATTTACGGGCTGCTTCGTAATGGTTGGAGGCTGACTGGAGTAGCCATTCCACCCTCCACCGCACGCCGTCATCACAAGCAGCGCGAGCATGGCAGTCAGAAGCCGGAAACCTCCTGAGCGGACCTTCATCGACCCACCGGATCGTCGATCGTCAGGCCAGATAGCGAGGCACAACTTCGAGAGCAACGAGGCGATAAACAAATTGAGGGATGCGGCTACTTTGAACATCGGGACTCCTGGAAAGGATTACAAATTTAGTCAGCTCGGGCCCATCACCCTCGCAAACAGCTCTTTACGTGCAGGAGAAAAACAAGTGTTCCAGGCCCAACGGTCAGCAAAAGGTGAATCTCTAGAAAAGATATCCGCAAACACGCTCAAGTTCTCTACACCTTCCGTGCTACCTGAACATCCCTCCACCATTAAGGCCCATAGAGTGCTCATGGGACTGGCGGGAGCAAGGGGCACTTGAAACGCGTCATCGGGTAGAGGTTGATGCGACGAAGCGAAGCCCCATGTCAACACAGGGATCAACCAGACCATCGCGGGCCCGGAGGTTCTCCGTCTGACTAATCGTCGTCGTTCTTCAGCTTCTTGGGGCGAGCAAGCAGCAGAGCTGGTACTGGGCTGTCGCCCATGGCGTCTTTCCACAAGATCACGTTCAGCTTTTGTGTATCCGCGTGATCGGCATGTCGAAAATCCATCGCCTGAGACGCCTTCGCCCCTGGTGCAGACTTCGTATTTGCTGTGTAGATCAGCTCGCTATCGCGATTTTTGTAATCCGCCGAAAATGCCGGCTGACTCCCATCTCCGGTAAACAAAGAACCCATCATTGAGCTGAAGGCATCATTGTTGTTCATCGGCGGTAGCCCAAGCAGGGTCTCCATGGTCCGCAGGACACTGACAGTCGAGTAAAAGCGACTATCAACGAACGCTTCTCCGCTCGCCGTCTTTGGCGAGTATTTGCTGACAACCAAAGCCAGACTGCGGTGTGCATCCACATGATCCGCACCGGCCTGCGCATCGTCTTCCAGAATGAAAAATGCCGTGTCATCCCAAAAGGCTGAATGGGATACCGCATCCACCGCACGGCCGACGGCCAGATCGTTGTCGGCGATGGAAGACTTAGGAGTTGGTCCACCGGGCGTTGTTCCTGCTGTGTGGTCGTTTCCAAGCCGCAGGAGGATAAAGTTCGGCATATCGTCGTTGCCTGCCTCGCGGTCGGCGACCCATCTTCCAAAGTGCTTCAGAAAGACCTCCACCCGGATCTGATCTGGAACCCTCAGATTGAAGTCTGGCTGCTCTGTCGCAAAGTGCCCAACAAGCTCCGGCTTGGTTGCGATGTTGGTCGCCAGAAGTGGGATCGGCCACGGCCACTTATTCACGCCGCCGCCCCACTCGGCCGGCAGAGTCTCCCCGGCAGGATCGAGGGTTTTTGACACTTCGCTCCCTCCAGCAGCGGGCCTTCCTGACTTGCAGTCTTTTTTGCATCGCAAAATGTGGACGAGATGTACTCTCCGAAGTGGTAGTAAGTTTTGCCTTGTCGCGCGAGGTTTCCCCAAAGGTATCCACTGTTGGGTTCATTGACATCAGGAATCTTTTGCAGAAGAGGATAGCCCTCAGCGACCACCCCTTCGAAGTCGTAGGTTCGCTCATTCCCCCGGTAGTTCTGCTGCCATGTCTTCTCCAGATAGTCTGTGCCGATGCCGGCGGTTGACCACACATGCCCGTCGCCCGAAACCTCACCGGAATCGTAGAAGTTATCCAGCACTCCAAACTGCAAAGCGAGTTTGTGCTGATTCGGTGTGATCTCCGCACCATACATTGTCAGCTTGGAATCACCGTTGCCGACGGCCTTCCCATTTTGTCGAAGATCTCCGAAGACCTGATCATAGGTACGGTTCTCTTTGATGATGTAGATCACATGCTTGATGCGGTCCTGCTGATTACCTGCAAACCGAATCTTTTCTTCGGCCGCCTTCATCCGATTCGACTCGACCACCTCGGCCGTCCACTTCGGAAGGTCTCGCTCCATGGTCTGCGTGTCCAACACGGCAAGAGATCCATAAAGCAGCGTTGCGATGTAAGTCGAAGAGCCCGGCCTGGTGCTTCTAGTGCACTCGGACTCTCGCTGCTGAAAATTGTTTGGTCCCGTTCCCTTTCCTTTGGCAGTCGCGATATAGAGCTTTCCACCGGTCAGTCCAATGGACATCGGCATCCACTCCGTTGGCACAAAGCCCAGAGGTTCGACCATCCCCACCTTCGCCACCTTCGCCGACAGCTTCCTCGTGTCAAGCACTGCGATTGCGTCGGTGATCGCGTTCGCCACGTAGAGTCTTGAACCATCAGGAGACAAAGCCAGTGCCTCAGGCTCTGCTCCGAAGTAGGTCTGGTGCGGCAGTCGGGTGTCGAAGTAACCTCTTACCGCGAACTGCCCGCGATCCACATTAACAGCCGCAACCGCATCGCGGTTCGCTAGCGCAACGTACATCGTCCGGCCGTCGCCCGACATCTGGAGCGCACAGGGATGAGTTCCGGCCGCCGTCGAACTTTCAGGCTTTAGCAGGGCAAGCTTACGGCCGACGACACCGGTTTTCAAATCAAGTTCTACAACCTCGCTTGCGTTCCACAGCGCCACGAACGCGCGGGTTTCGTCCTTTGAGACGCTCAGCGCGACAGGATATGTCGACGGCACCGCATCGTTTTCCGACAAATCGAACCGCGTAAGAATCGCACCCGAGGCCGGATCTATCAGCAGTACGTCGTCGGAGAGATTGTCTGCCACCAAAAGTTTTTCTGAGCTTGACGAACCCACCACAGCGATCGCAGCCGGAAAAGGCACGCCTTTATCTCCAGCCGTGCTGCCAATCAGCATCGTCTTGCGGCCCGCAGCCAGTTGCTGCAGCGGAATCTTTATCATCCGCTCCTGTGAAATCTTGCCAGCGTTGAAACCATAGACCACGACGCCGCTGCCGGTATCACCCTTCTCCGTGCCAAGAGGATCGGTCTCCGATCCCATGCTTGCGTAGACATGCCTCCCATCTCGGCTGAAGGCCAACCCCGAATAAAGCGTCTGTCTGGCTTTGACTGAAGTCCTGTCGTCAGGGAAGTCTTCCACAACGCCGGTCTGCGTATCCAGCGCCGCCAGCGACTGTTTGTAACCAGACTCGAAGGTTCCGTATCCCGCATTGACCGTGACAACAAAGCGTTGATCCGGCGATATGGCCATCGACATGGGCAGTCCATTGAGCCTTTGCGGGCTGCCCGGGACCGGCTGCAGAATCTCCTTGCTTGTGGGGAGATCGATAGCCGTCAAGCCAGATTGTGCTGACATTGAACCGGTCTTCAAGAGGAGTGCCGTCGCCAATAGGTACGCAGCATACTGTCGAACTGTCATTCTTCCAGCCTAGCAAACTCTCTGTTGACCGAGTGTTACAGACATCTCCTGTGACTGAGAGAATCGGCCCGTACAAGGTCGCTGCACGCTTAGCGAAGATCGCGACCGCCGCATCAGCAGTTCAATTCGACCATCTCCCCTTCGCATCTACCGAGTGCACCGCCAAGTAAAAAATAACGATCTATTGTTCATGGCCCGACATGAGCGAGACAGTTGTAACCGCTATTTAACATATGGCCGCTAAGGGCTACGACCCTGGCTGCAGAGCTGTGCCTCCAGTGCCGTGAACGGGCGAGCCGCGAAGCTTGCAACCGGATGGAGCAAGAGGATCAAGAAGCCAAACTGATCACGACAGCAGACTATCTCTCTCTGCGTGCTCTCTGCGCTTACCAAATTTTTACTCAGGCCGACACTCTTTTGACTTCGCACTGACAACAGCGACGAGTAGAACGGCTACTGTCTCGTCACCGCAGTCAGCAGCATTTTTGCGGGTTCAACGAAGTTCCGACAAAAGGAGAAGTGAAAATGTCACAATCTGAAACTCTGCTCAAGAAATCCGCCAATCGGCGCGAGTTCTTGAGAACGGGAATTACGGCAGCAGGCGTAGCGACCATGGGCACAGGCTTGTTAGTGGGTGGAGTATCCGCCTTTGGTCAAGAGCATGAAGGAGACGGCGATCTCACAAAAGGCGACATCGCGATTCTCAGATTCCTGAATGCTCTTGAACAGATCGAAGCCGACCTGTGGATTCAATACTCCGAACTTGGAGGAGTCCAGGACAAGGAAGTCTCCGGAGTCAACGGGGAAACCCGCTCTACACCGCTGCGCTCTCTATCCTCGACGGCGATATGGCCCAGTACATCCACGACAATACCGACGATGAGATCAGCCACGCCGCCTTCCTCAAAGCATATCTGGAATCGAAGGGTGCGGAGGCAGTCGACCTCAGCCGCTTTGCCACCATCCCAGGCAGCACTGCGACCGGTTCCACCGGCAAGACAAGGCTCACCAACCTGACCCAGCTTACCGTGGACACCAGCTTCTGGTCCAAGTACCGCAGCGTCACCAATCCTGACTTCGATCCCAACGCACCATTCGTTCAGGCAGTCCCCAGCCTCAACGTAGGAAAACATACAGCGATTCCAAGAACCGACGCTGACACCGCAGGCAGCTTCATCAGCAGCGACAACACTACAAGCATTACACACCACCTCCAGGCAATCGCCTTCACGGCGGGATTCCACTTCGCATTTATAGAAGCAGGTGGAAGCAGCCTCTACCCGACACTGGCCCAGCAGGTAAACAATCTGGAAGTCCTGCGGGTGCTGCTTAGCATCGGCCCCAGCGAGACCATGCACTTTCAAACCTGGCAGGACAAGGCCGGCAATGCACTCCCATTGACCGACGTTGACAATGGACCAGGTGGAACCGGGGCGTCCGTTACCTTTACCACACTTGCTAACGCCCAGGGAGAGACCAATCCCGAGTCCCTCAAAGGCGACACCTTGCAGGCCAACCTCATCATGCCGGAACCAACCCACTTCCTCAGCAAGAAGTTCCCACCCGTTGCAATCGTTCGTCCAACCTCTACAAAAAATAGTGGAGCAGTGGCCTCTCTCCAGGGCTTTGTGGATGACGGGCTCTTCATCGGCCAGAAAAATCCAGAGTTCCTGCGAGTGATGTTCAGTCTGGCCGAGGAGGCGGACGAAGCACGGCGCAGATCCTAAGCGGATTACCTCTCTCACCCCGGATAGCTGTCCGGGGGCGAGAGAAGGAGCTCATCTCGAAACCCTTCGACCAAGCCACCGCGCACCCAGCAGGAAGACGACCCCGAAGACCAGCACTCCAGGCACAATCGGCCGCCTCCCCTCGATTACATCAAGCACTGCGTCCAGCACTTGAATCGCGGCCGTCAGCAACATCATCCCTTGAAGCATTCGTCCTGCCCGCAAAAACAGCAAAACAAGCAGCATCGCCGCCAAGGCCAGATTGCGCGACACCAGATACCCCGCGTACACCCGAACCCCTGGACTGATCGCGTCACCTGGCCCCAAAAGTAATCCAGGCTTTACCAGCGCGATCACTCCGCCGAGAGCCATCAAAATTGCACCTGCCGTTACGCTCACGTATAGCCATGCCGGCCACCGCTCTCGCTCTTCCATCATCGCCCCTCCCCTCAAATGAAGCGTCGCGTCATGCCGACGCACTGGCTCCCTTTCCACGAACGATGGCCCGTAACCCCTAAATAGCAATTACTCAACTTCTCGCATATTTGTTCCACAAAATGTATCTTTATGCGTCGGCAATGCATAATCATTAGTGTTGACGCGGCTTTTGTCATCCTCCATGCTGATCATGGAGAAACATTCTGTATGAGCACGCAGCCAATCGAGATCACCGCCCCAGCGATCCTAGCCACAATCCGCACCACCCCCGCGACTTTTTTGATGTGTGCCCCCAAGCTCTACGATGTCGACTATGTCATCAACCCGTGGATGGCGGGCAACGTCCACGCCTCCTCCCGCACTCGCGCAGCCGAGCAGTGGCAGTGTCTCTACGAAGCCGTCAGCACCATCGCCGACGTTCAACTCGTCGAACCCGAGCCCGGCTCTCCTGACATGGTCTTCACCGCCAACGCCGGCCTCGAGCGCAACGGCACCGTCGCCATCAGCAGCTTCTTCCATCCTGAACGCCAGGGCGAAGAGCCACACTTCCGCCGCTGGTTCCAGCTCGCCGGCTATAAGGTCATCGACACTCCGCGCGCTACCCCTTCGAAGGCGAGGGCGACGCTCTCTTCTCCGCCGACGGCACGCGTCTCTGGGTCGGCTACGGCCCCCGCACCGTCGCCTCCAGCCACCACACTCTACGCAAGATCTGGAGCATCGAGGTCACCTCACTCCACCTCATCGATCCGCGCTTCTACCACCTCGACACCTGCTTCGCTCCCTCGAAGGCGGTTACGTCATGTACTATCCCGAGGCCTTCGACCAAGCCTCCCTTGCGAAGATCGAAGCCTTCTATCCCTCCGAAAAGCGAGTCATCGTCCGCGAAGCCGACGCAGTCTGTTTCGCCTGCAACGCCATCAACGTCGACCGCACCATCATCCTGAACAACATCAGCACCGACCTCCGCCGCCAACTCGAGTCACGCGGCTTCGACATCATCGAGGTCGAGCTCACTGAATTCCTCAAGGCCGGCGGAGCCGCCAAATGTCTGGTGATGAAGCTGAGCCGCCCCCACTCTAAGCGACACTTTCAATCCGGTGTGCGTCGAACGTGGGCACTCGTACCCGAGCCGATGATCCCGACCAACGGGAGGACCGTAGAGGATCATCTTGCCAAGACCGGTACACACGCCACGAAGTGGCCGCACCACGCGCAGTGGGCCCGTCCGGCAGGCATATCTTCTAAAGACGAGCAAAGAAGAGCAAGCAAGAGGAAGGAAGAAGCAGGGAACTAAAGCCCCTCAGCCATCCCACTGGCATGAGCCAAAGAAATTCTAGGCTGCAATCAAAAGCCCAACACAATCCTGCGTTTCCGATTTACTGAAACCGCAGATGAACCTCGCCCGCAGCAGAAAACTTTACATTCGCAGTAGACCCCGGAACAGCTGCGGTCACACCGGTCCAGCTTCCCGTCGTCACCCACTGTCCAGCCTTCAATCCACCAGTCCTCGCAGCGCCCTCATTCGCCAGCCACGGCAGCAAACGCATCAGATCCCCCGACGTATTCGATCCCGTCCGCTCCACCCTCACCGCACCATCGACCGCAATCATCACATGCTCGGCCTTGAAATCGATATTCTTCCAATTCGCTACTGCTGGCCCATACACAAACCCGCCGTGCATCTGCAGATCCCCAATCATCGACATCCGCGCCGCCTTCAACGGATCGCGAAGGCCACTCTCAATCACCTCGATGGCCGGATGGCAGCTTGCAATCGCAGCCACCACCTCATCCCGCGAGTACGGTGTCGCCCTCGGCGGCAGATCCGCTCCCATCAAAAACGCAATCTCCGCCTCCAGTCCGCGATACCTCCGCACCCCGACAACGACCGCACCATCTCGCGCAACCCACGCCAGCGGCATCGGCGCAAACAACGGTTCGGCCTCCGCACTGGGAGCTCCGATCTTCCACCCGCCAATCTCCCCATACGCCTCTGCGATATGATCCTGCAGCGCGTAAGCCTCGTCCGTATTCTTCGGCTGCAAAGCCTCCGGAAGATCCTCGATCGGCACTCCCGTTCGCCGCGCATCGAGCAGCAGATCCGCTGCCTCAATCAGTTGTCTTTCTCTCTCCCCAGTCATCATGTCGTCCAGTGTCTCTCAACCAGCCCGCTTCTGTCTCGCCGCCAGCCTCGCGGAGAAAGCGATCAAAATACGACCCGCAGCCTCATCGCAACGATGATCGTTCTAAACAAGTGCGTCCATCGGCAACGATGTCATTCCGACCGAAGCCTGGCGGAGTAGAGGCCTGCTTCTTTTCCGAACTGCCACAAAAATATAACTTCACGACGGTTTTTTCGCAGAGTCCTATCGCTGTCGTGGGGTCTTTCGATTCGCTCAATTCGCGGGCATATTCTTCCCCAAACTCAACAGATTCGCAAACAACCGGTAGGCTCCCGGCACTCCCTCCGGCAGCTCGCGATACAACGCAAGCGCCACATACACATAGGCTCCCTTGCCCGTCTTCGCCACCAGCAGACCACCCTTTTGAGGATCCTGTCCCGGATCATGCGTCTCCAGCGGAGCGACATACTGCGAATCCCACGTCTCCATAAAGCCGTGCCCGCGCTCCTCCACCCATCCATCGAAGTCGCGCTCCGTAATCCTGTTCGGCCAACTCAACACCGGGCTCTCCGGCACCAGCAGCCGCACTGGCGCCCTCTCGTCCACCACCTTTTCGGCGTCTCCCAGTGAATACGAGTACGGACCGTAGTCGAAGTTCCCCAGGTTGTACTGCACAATCACCACGCCGCCATTCTTCGCATACTGCAACAGCTGCCCATTCGCCGCCAGTCCAGGATGCGCCGCATAAGCTCTCACACCCAGCACCACCACGTCATATCCACTTAACTTTCCGCCCGCAACATCGCCCATCGTCAAAGTCGTCGCATGCACTCCAAGATTCTCAATCGACGCTTGCACCTCATCCCCGGTCCCCGGCAGATACCCCACCTTCAACCCCCGCCCGTCGGCTCCAGCAGCCACCTTCACATCCGCCGCTCGCGCCCGGTACGTCGCCGGACGATAAAGATTTGCCGGAGGCAAACCCGCATACCCAACCGTCTTATACCCCTCGCGATATTCTTTTCCCTCATAGCTCGCAACCGCAGTCATCGTATAAGCGGTCTCCGCCATCTTCCCCGGCGTCACTACAAACGGCACATCCACCGAATCACCATCCCTCCCCAGCGAAAACTCCGCCTTCTCCGGCGACGCCGTCCAACCCTTCGGCAGCTCCAGCTTCACCGTCCCCGTTGCCGTACCCTTCACATTGCTCTTCACCTTCGCGGTCACCATCAACGTCTTCTCCGTCAGTGGCACCACACCCGCCGACGGCGACACCGCCACCGAAATCGCCGGAGCCACCACCAGCGGCTCATACACCGTTCCCAGCCCCGTCACGCGATGCAGCGTCTGCACCTCCTGCCCCAGCTTCACCTCCACGCCGTCATAGTCCACCGTCACCCAAGCCGTAAGCGCAGGCAAGGGAAGCGAAGCATTCCGCATCGCCGGATCAGCCACATCGTAGTAAGCCTGCTCAATCCCCGGCCGAGTAAACGGAGGCCGCGTCACCTTCGCATCCTCCGGTAGCTTCACCTGAAACAGATCCTCGTAAGCCTCACCGCTAACGATCGTCTTCTCACCAGCCTTCGCACCCGAGCCTTCATACGTAGCCCCCGCACTCGACTCCAGCCCCGCCCCCTTCAGCGTCACCGGCAGCTTGCTTCCATTCACCACCAGCATCTTCACCGCAAAGCTCTGCCCCGGCACCGCCGTCACAAACGTCTCCGCGCCATCGCTGAACCGCGCAAACGGTCCCGTCTCCGCCTTCCCCGCAACCTGCGCCCTCAAACTCAGCCCAAGCGCGTGCACAATCGCGTCATTGAACTGCATTCGCTTCACGCGCAGCTCATGCAGCAGATCGTACTTCTCCCGATCCGTCAGCCCGCTAGCCTCCACCTTCGCAATCAACTCATCGGTCGCCTTCAATCCATCGCGCAAAAATGGAGCCGTCTTCTCCGGCGCAGCAATCTTGTAAACCCCCACAGCCTGCCCCACCAGCCCATCGATCTTAGCCAGATCCTGCTTCAAAAAGTACTCTCCCCGGAGCCAGTGAGCTCATCCCCGCGAGCGAAACATCCACGCCATCGAAGAATCCCTTCTCCTCCTCCCGAGGCTGCGCGCTATCAAGCAGCCGAGCCCCATACCGGTGATACCCCACATCAAACCTCCCCGCCGCCGGTATCCCCATCCCGCCATTCTGCGACTTCTGCAGCCCCAGCCCCATCCGCGCAAACTGCAAGTAAGTCATCCCCAGCACCGGGCTATAGTCTCCCTCCGCCACCGTCACATTCGCCTTCGGAGACTCCGTCGTCCACTCCTTCGTCACGTAGTTATAAAACCGTGCCGGAGCATACTTGCCCGTCGCATAGTCATACATCCCCTTCGACGTCACCGAAAAAACGGCACCCTCCCATAAACCTTCAGCGGACTCCACGGCATCAACCCAGCCGCAATCTGATCCGGAAACACCTTTGGATCACCCGCCGCATCGAACACCTCCTGCGCCATCTCGCCCGACACCTGGTGCTGTCCATGCCCATCCGTGATCCCACCCACAAACACCGCCGTCACCACCAGCGGCCGATACAGCCTCACCGCCCTCACCGCGTCATACAACACGCGATCGTGCCCCCAGTTCTCCAGCGCCTCTTCCTTTGTCTTCGAGAACCCGAAGTCCACCTCGGTCCCCCACATCTGGTCGATCCCCATGTACCGGCCCGCAGCCAGCAACTCCTGGGTCCGCACCAACCCCAGCGCGTCATCAAAGTCGGCCGACATCAAATTCTGCCCACCCTCGCCCCGCGTCAGCGTCAGCATCGCCACATGCGCGCCCTGCCCCCGCGCCTCATACGTCAGCATCCCGCCGTCTTCATCATCAGGATGCGCCACAATCATCATCAGGCTCGCCCGTGTCCGCAGCTTTACCAAACTCTGCCACAGCGCCGCAGACCCCTCATTGGCCGCAATCTTCTGCACCCCAACCGCTGGCCGTACCTGCTCCCCGGCAAGGCTCGCCGTCTCCCGCAGCTCCTGGCAGCTCAAAACCCACCCGCCACCACGAGCGACATCACCGAAACCGCAGCCAGACCCGCCACAACCCGTTCAGAAGTCATTACTTTCTAATCTCTCACACCCAACCGCCCCAAATCACGTGACAAATCCCACCATCCACCACTCAACCCCAGCCGTACATACCATGAAGTACACGAAAAACCGTCATCTCGACCGAAGCGGTTCACGGTCTCATCGTGAACCGCGCAGTGGAGAGAACCCCGTATTTCGTCCTCGCTCTGGTTCGCTCAACTTACTAGGCAGCTGGAGAATTAACCCTGTAACCCCCACCGGGCTTTCGAGTCATAATTAGCATCAGTATTCGTTCAGAGGGAACCAACGCAATGCTTCTCCGCAAATCTCCCAGCCTCGAAACCATCATCCGCTCCTCCGAGATCACTCCCCAGCACGTCTTCGAGCAGCACCAGCAGACCCGCCGCCGCTTCCTCACCTCCGCCGCCACCCTCGGCGCCGCCGCCCTCGCCGCCCGCACCGTTCCCTCCCTCATCGACCCATCCACCACCGTCGAAGCCGCCGAGCAGCTAAAAACCATCCCCAGCAAATACACCCTCGACGACCCGCAAACTCCCCTCGCCAAGGCCTCCAGCTACAACAATTTTTACGAGTACGGCACCGACAAGTCCGACCCCTCCCACGAAGCCTACCGCCTCCAAATCCGCCCCTGGCCCATACAGATCACCGGCATGGTCAAAAAGCCCCAGACCATCAACATCGACGACCTCATCCACTACCGCCCCCTCGAGTCGCGCGTCTACCGCTTCCGCTGCGTCGAAGCCTGGTCCATGATCATCCCCTGGGACGGCTACTCCCTCTCCGAGTTCATCACCTTCTGCCAGCCCCTCCCCAGCGCAAAATACGTTCAGTTCTTCTCCTACAACAACCGCAAAGTCATGCCCGACGAGCCCTTCGGCTACGACTGGCCCTATCGCGAAGGTCTCCGCATGGACGAGGCCATGAACCCCCTCACCCTCCTCACCTTCGGCTGCTACGGACAAGTTCTCCCCAACCAGAACGGAGCCCCCGTCCGCGTCATCGTCCCCTGGAAGTACGGCTTCAAATCCGCCAAGGCCATCGTCCGCTTCCACTTCACCGACAAGGAGCCTGCGACCACTTGGAACGAAGTCGACGGCAAGGAATACGGCTTCTACTCCAACGTCAATCCCAACTACGACAACGCCCGCTGGTCTCAAGCGCACGAGCGCCGTCTCGACACCAGTCTCCTCCCGCGCAACATCCCCACTCAAATGTTCAACGGCTACGCCGACCAGGTAGCCAGCCTCTACTCTGGCATGGACCTCAAAAAATACTACTAAGACTCAAGAAAAAGCCAAGAGCCAAAGAACCTGTCTGGAAGCCAAGAGCCTAAGAACCTGTCTGGAAGCCAAGAGCCTAAGAACCTGTCTGGAAACTTTATAGATGCGTCATCTCGACCGGATCCGTGCGGGCCTTATCGCACGGCGCAGTGGAGAGACCCCCGCATTTCGCTTTTGCAGTTGCTCGTTTCCCGTCAATTTGCGAGATAAAGAACTGGAATGGCAACCCGTCTTCCATCATCGCAAGTTTCTTCGTTGCCGTACGGATCTTCGCATCTTCCGCTCATCATCTCCCCAGTCCTCATGTACCCGGTCATCATCCCCGCTCAACATCAACGCCGTCCGGCAACTTCAGCACCCGAGCTAAACTAAACCCAAGACAAATGTCCAAGCGCGCCATCGTCCTTCTCAAAGTCCTGATCCACCTCCTCTGCCTCGCCCCTCTCGCCTGGCTCCTGCACTTCTACACCTCAGGCGGCCTCGCCCTCAACGCCGACCCCGTCAACTTCATCACCCACTTCACCGGCGACTGGACCCTCTACCTCCTCTTCACCTCGCTCGCCATCACGCCCATCCGCCGCCTCGCCACCAGCCTCGGCTTTCTCATCCGCTTCCGCCGACTCATCGGCCTCTACGCCTTCTTCTACGCCACGCTCCACCTCTCCACCTACATCTTCCTCTTCTCCGGCTACGACCTTCAGACCGCCCTCACCGGTCTCCGCTCCGGCCATCCCGGCGAGCTCGTCACCCAATGGAAGCTCATCTGGCCCCGCATGGTCGATGACATCCTCAAGCGCCGCTTCATCCAGGTAGGCCTCTTCGCCTGGCTCATTCTCCTCGCTCTCGCCTGCACCTCGCCCGCCTTCATCATGCGAGCCATGGGAGGCAAAAACTGGCAGCGCCTCCATCGCCTTGTCTACCTCGCCGCCATCGCCGGAATCGTCCACTTCTGGTGGCTCGTCAAAAAAGGCAACAACGCCCCCTGGAAGGTTACCGCTGTCCTAACCCTCCTCCTCCTCGCCCGCGTAGCCTACACCGCCCTGAAGCGCCTCAAAAAGCCCACCCCCATCCCCGCCCGCCCCAGCTCCGTCTAGCTGATATCGTTCCATACCGTCATTCTGAGCAAAGCGAAGAGAGTTCTAAAGACGCAACAGGCGATGAGTGATAAAGATGCATATAAGCGATGAGTGATAAAAGATGCGTCATCTCGACCGGAGTCGCGCGGCTTCATCGCGCGACGCAGTGGAGAGACCCCCGCATTTCGCTTTTGCACTTGCCTGTTTTTGTTTGTCATTCCGCACCCTGAGCAAAGAGTCCCTGTATATGCTTTTGTCGTTGGCGTTGCAGTTGACGCCCACCGATACCGTCCGAGTCTTCCAGGCCACGGCAAGATCATTTTCGTTGTATTGGTAAGTCGTCGTTGTTTGTTCTCGCCGTCATCCTTAACGGAGTGAAGGATCCCGACACCCTCCACTCCCCGATACCGTCCGAACGTTCCATCCCAAGCACCCAGCCGTCGCCGTTGCCTGTCTATTTGGTTGCCATTCCGCATCCTGAGCGCAGTCGAACGGGGAAGAATCTGCTGCAGTCGTTTCAGTTGCGGTCGCTGTCTCACCACAAAACCACCACGAACTCACCACGAAAAAACCACGTCAACCACCCGCGACAATCGCCTCAAGATCCGCCCACCCATAAGCCACCACAGGCAGCATTGCCCCACCCACCTCCATCTCCTTCGAAGCCCCCCGCACCCCACCCGACCGCGTATAAAAGCCCCCGGAAGAGTTGTCCTCGAGCACCCAGGCCATTATGCTCCCCAACCCTCTCGCCTTCAACGACCCAGCCAGCCTCTTCAAAAGAGCCGTCCCGATCCCACGCCCCTGGAACTCCCGCAGCAGATAGATCGCATACAACTCCGCATCGAACCTCTCCACAGGCTCCCGTACCGCTCCTCCGCTGACGAACCCAACCACCTCACCCTCCAACACCGCAACGTACACGTCCACATCGAGTGTCAGCCACTCCCGCCACGAGGCCTCGCGCTCCGCCTCCTTCAAACTCGCAAGGTAGGCCTCCGGCACAACTCCCGCGTACGTCGTCCGCCAGCTCTCAACATGCACATGCGCAATCGCGCCCGCATCCCGCTCATTCGCAACTCGAATCAGACTCATGCGCTCACCATACCGTCCAATGGCGGCACGATCAAGTATGTCGAACCGCCCCCTGACAGTCTCCGCGCGGGACAACCGCAGCGTCTTATCGTTCCATCTGGACCCTCCCAGCCCACCATAAATAAATCACCTACACTTCATCTCGAGCGAAGCAGCGAACAGTTTCACCGTTCGTTGCGCAGTGGAGAGATCCCTGTATTTCACTCCACCGCCCCCACACGACCGGCGATCCGCGACACCGCCCTCGGCTGTCAAGCCCCCAACTCAACAAAACCCGCGCCAATCCTGCAGATTCGTGTGGCGTACCAGTTACCCTCCAATAGCTATACTTGATATAGAACACAAGAGCAGACAGCCGCGAGAACGAATAACCAAGCTAACTTATTGATAACAAGCATTTTGTGCGTAGCTCTTTTGATTGCAATATTTTACCGGCAGTTGCGGCCCGCAAGCCATTGAATCGAAAGGTTTTACGCCCAGGATAACCCCGGGGGAGGGGGTACCGTCGCCTCTCTCAAAAGCCCAGGAAAACGCAACTTTGAACCCCGAATCAGGTCTAACCGGCCAGAGGCGTCTATGCGAAGGTTCTTACCGATTCTCCTGGCTCTATCGGTCGCCGCGCCGGCGCACCCCCAAACCCAATCTTCGCCCAAACCTTCGCCCAAGCCCGCCAATTCCAAGGCAACGACTCCGCCAAAGGACGCCCCTCTAGTCCCCCTCACCCAGCAGGAACGAGCCCAGCAGCTCCTCAACCGCTTCACCTTCGGCCCTCGCCCCGGCGACCTCGAAAAAGTAATCGCCCTCACCCCCGAAAAGTGGTTCGAACAGCAACTCAACCCCGCCGCCATCCCCGATGCCGCCCTCGACCACCGCCTCGCCGACTACACCACCCTCAACCTCCAGCCCGACCAGGCCCTTCAGCTCTTCCCGGACCACTTCACCATCGCCATCACCGCCGAAGGCAAGCGCCCCTACCCCACCGACCCCTCCTCCTCGCCATGTACGAGGTTCAGGTCTACAAACTGAACAAAGACATCGACAGCAAAAAGACCAACGCCAACGGCCAACTCATCACGCCCCCACCCACCGACGCCGAAGCCGCCGCACAAAAGAAAAACGACCAGGACACCGCCGCCCGCATCGCAGGAGAGCTCTTCGCCCTCCCCAAAAATCAGCGAATGGCGGAGCTCATCAAGCTCTCCGTCCCCGAGCGCATCGCCTTCACCACCTACGTCGCCGGCGATCAAAAAATCTCTTCCTGGCCGACTTCAACCCCCGCGAGCGCGAGATCTTCAACGGCATGGCAGCCAACATCGGCGCGCCTCACTACATCGTCGACGAACTATCCCAGGCCAAGATCCTTCGCGCCATCCTCAGCGAGCGCCAACTCCAGGAGGTCATGGCCGATTTCTGGTTCAACCACTTCAACATCTACATCGGCAAAGACTCCGACACCTGGTACACCACCAGCTACGAACGCGACGCCATCCGCAAACACGTTCTCGGTAAGTTCCGCGATCTCCTTCTCGCCACCGCCTCCAGCCCGGCGATGATGATCTACCTCGACAACTGGCTCTCCATCGGCCCCGACTCCCAGGCCAACGGCGTCAACCCCGCCAACCCAAACTCCAAGAAGGGCAACCACGGCCTCAACGAGAACTACGGCAGGGAAGTCATGGAACTCCACACCGCAGGCGTCAACGGAGGCTACACCCAGGCCGACGTCACCGCACTCGCCAGCATCTTCACCGGCTGGACCGTCGATCGACCCAACCAGGGTGGTCCCTTCCAATACGATCCCAAGCGTCACGAGCCCGGCCCCAAGCAATGGTTCAGCGAGACCATTCGCGGCGTAGACCCCACACTCGCGCCCAACGACGCCGGCAAAAGCGAGGGACTCTACGCCCTCAACAAGCTCGCCGCAAACCCAAAGACCGCGCACTTCATCAGTTACAAATTAGCCCAGCGCTTTGTCGCCGACGACCCACCTCCAGCTCTCGTCGACCGCATGGCCGCCACCTACCTCTCCACCGACGGCGACATCAAAGCCATCCTCCGCACCCTCGTCCAATCTCCCGAGTTCAACTCGAAGAAGTACTTCCGCAACAAGGTCAAGACCCCGATGGAGTTCGTCGCCTCCGCCTTCCGCACCACCGCCACGGACCCCGTGAACCCCGGCGCTCTGGTCAATACCCTTAAGACGATGGGCATGGCCCTCTACTACGCACTCCCGCCCACCGGCTACTACATCACCGCCGACCAGTGGATGAACTCCACCGCTCTCGTAGATCGCCTCAACTTCGCCTACTCCCTCACCGGCGGCAAGTTTGCCAATCAAAAGTTCGACTCAGCCCACGTTCTCGCGCTCGGCCTCATGTCTCAACCCGCCGGCTCACCATCTCCCCAGATGTCCGAGACAGAAAAATCCAGCCGCGCAAAGTTCTCCGAAGCCCTTCTCACCGCCGAGATTCACAACGGCACCACGACTCAACCCTCACCCGATGCAGCCGGCCAGGACATCGCTCTTCACGTTCTCGAAGACACGCTCATCGGCGACGACGTCTCCACCCAGACCAATCAACTCATCCATAAACAAATCACCGAAATTCCCACTTCTAACTCCACCGACACCCTCAACCTGCTGACCGCTTTCGTCATGGGCAGCCCCGAGTTCCAACTCCGCTAACCTCCAGGCCATCTCATTCAACATGACACCAATCGACCGCAGACAATTCGCGACCGGCTTCGTAGCTGCCAGCTTGGCAACCACCAAAACCTTAGCGTCCGCAATCGAAAGCCCGCAGACTGCGACGCCCGAACAGCTTCACCTCAAGCCCAACGGCTGGATGCCGAACAGCCCATTGCCCGTCTTGTTCTACCGAAAGGCGCTTCCACTAACAGGAGACCTCGCCTCTGACATGGAGCGCATCTTCTCCGCCAACGGCTGGCCGCCCCAATGGCGCAACGGCGTCTACTCCTTTCACCATTACCACTCCACCGCGCATGAGGTCCTCGGCTTCGCAGCCGGCCACGCCGACCTCGTCCTCGGCGGTGAAGGCAACGATCCACTCACCGTACACGCTGGAGACATCCTCGTCCTGCCCACCGGCACCGGCCACTGCCGCATCTCGGCCTCCGACGACTTCCTCGTGATCGGCGCCTACCCGGAGAACGAGCACTGGGACATCTGCCGCACCGCCGCCAGCCCGGAGACACTCGCAAGTATGCGCAAGGTCCGCTTTCCCCACTCTGACCCGCTCACCGGCCCCTCCGGTGCCCTCGCCAGACTCTGGATCTGATCCGTCATCATCAACCTAAGGAAACAATCGCTCCTTTTGCCACACCTCTCCTCGCAGCGTAAACAGAAATCGGTCGTGCAGCCGGCCTTCTTCATCCTTCCAAAACTCAATCCGCTCGGGCCGCAGCACATAACCTCGCCAGTAACTCGGTCGCGGGATCTCCCTTGGAAACTCCCGCTCCAACTCCTGCACACGCTGCACCAGCACCTCTCGAGAGGCCAACACGCGACTCTGTTCGGAAGCCGCCGCACCAAGCTGGCTTAGCCTCGATCGGCTATGAAAGTACTCATCCGCATCCCCACCCGGCAGCTCCCTCACTGACCCCGAGATGCGCACCTGCCGCCGCAGCGACTTCCAGTGAAAGCACATCGCCGCCCGCGGATTCTCGCTCAACTCTGCGCCCTTCTGGCTCTCCGCATTTGTATAGAAGCAGAACCCCTGAGCATCCACTCTCTTAACCAACACCATCCGGACGCTCGGCACACCCTCCCGTGTAGCCGTGGCCAGCGCCACCGCATTCGGATCGTTCAACTCATCACCCTCTGCGTCCTTCATCCACAAGCCGAATAACGCAATTGGGTCGACCGCTCTTTCGACATCGATTTCACTCATCAAAACCTCGCTTCGCCTCAAGTTTACAGATGAAATGAATCGTCGATTAGGCTTCGTCGCGCGCGCCGTTTCAATTGACGATTGGTTGAACTTTTCTCTCTCGACTTTGCTCCGGCGAAACATCTTTCATTCCCCGCTCCCGGCAAATATGATTCGTCCACCGATCCTCCAAGGAGATCTTTCATGGCGAAGAACATCGTCATCTGCTGCGATGGCACCGGCAACGCCTACGGCGATAACAACTCCAATGTAGTCAAGCTCTACCAAACGCTCCTCATCGACGGGAAGCGACAAGTCGGTTACTACCATCCCGGCGTTGGCACCGAAGGCTCTCCCAACTCAACCAACAAGCTCACCGCCGCACTCTCCGTCGTCGCGGGCCTTGCCTTCGGAGCAGGTCTTTTAGCCAATGTCGCCGACGCCTATCGCTACCTGATGGACGTCTACGAACAGGGCGACAACGTCTACCTCTTCGGCTTTAGCCGAGGAGCTTACACGGCACGCGCCATCGCGGGCGTCCTTCAGATGTTCGGCCTTCTCTGCCCCGGCAACGATGGACTCATCCCGTACGTTGTGAAGATGTACGCCAGACGAAGCCGCAAGGCCGGCGGCATGACCCACACCTTCCACGTCGCCGAAGGCTTCAAAGCGACCTTCTGCCGGCCATGCCCTCTGCACCTGGTTGGCGTGTGGGACACGGTCAGCTCAGTCGGTTGGATCTGGGATCCCCTGAAGCTGCCTTACACGGGGCGCAACCCCGATATGGCCAACGGTCGCCACGCCATCTCCATCGACGAGCGCCGGTGCTACTTCCGCAATAATGTCTGGGGTGACCCATTCGACGGCCAAAGCATCAAGCAAGTCTGGTTCGCCGGTGTCCACTCCGATATCGGCGGCTCTTATCCCAGCGCCGAGGCCGGCCTTTCGCAAGTCACGTTGCAGTGGATGCTCTGCGAAGCCATCTCGCTCGGTCTGCTGGTCAATCCGAATCAGACAAATCAGATTCTGGCAGAAGTAACTCCCTCCACCGAGGTGGTCCCGAATCCCGCCCAGCGCCAACACAACTCCCTTACTCGGCTTTGGTGGATTCTCGAAATATTTCCGCACTCCTACTACGACGCAGCAACCAAAAAGAAAAGATGGCGCATCCCTCTCGGCGCTCGCCGAGTTATTCCACCTGGCTCCGCAGTTCACGAAACCGTGTGGCAAAAACTCTCGCTCGATTCGTCCTATCGCCCGCCCAATCTACCCAGCGACTGGAGCACGAATCCCGCCTGGAGAAATAATGCAGAGCCTGACAGCCCGCTCAACTTCTCGAGCACTGGGTCGCGTGCGGAGATCGCAGAAGCGAACTAGCTCAATCCCTCGAACAGATCCGTCCGCAACTCGCAAGCCTCCGGCTCAGTCGTAGCCACGAGGGAATAGAACTCCTCAGCTCCATAACGCTCGAAGATCTCTTTCGTCTTTTCCATCAACGGCGCCTGCGACACATGCTTCCGAAACGCCTCGCTCTTCCGTTCTCGTGCAGAGCGGATATCCAGCGTGACCGTCCAGGGCATCATCATTGCAGGCTGTCGATCGGGCATCAGGAAGTTTGCTGTGACGTAGTACAGCCGTTGTGCTTTGTGCGGATGCCCCGCTCCCGGATACCGTTTTGACTGCCCCGACCAATGAAACGCGGCGGTTGTCAGCATCGATGTCATCATATGATCGGCATGGGTATTCTGTCCGCCGTCACCGCCGAAGGTAATCACGACATCCGGTTTGAATCGCCGTATACGTTCCACCAGCCGCTCGGCGGTCTGCGAGAATTCAACAAACTCTAACCGCGCGTCCTGGCAATCCATCAGTTCGGAATGCGTAACGCCCAGCACTTCACACGAGGCGCGAAACTCTTCTCTCCGCATATTCCCGAGCGCCTCTCCGTCCTCAGCGTCGCCTCGATTCGTTGCTGCCTGACCGTCCGTCAAGCAAACCACGTAGGTCTCCACTCCTCGATCCGCTGCCAGCGCCAACGCTCCGCCAAACGCGTAGCACTCATCGTCAGGATGCGCCACCACACACATCAACTTCAAGCCCACTCAGCTTCCTCCAGGCCTGCATCCAGATCGGCATCTTCAAACAGAAGTTCAGCCGACATCGCTTGTTCCAACTCAGCATCCGGATCGCCCCCGCACCGGCGCGAAGCTCCTCCTGTGTAGCGCACAAGGTCCAATCTCGGCCAACGCCCGCCGATGCTCCGGTGTCCCATAACCCTTATGTGAAGCCAGTCCGTATCCAGGATGCACAGCGTCCAGTTCACGCATCAACGCATCGCGATGCACCTTCGCGACCACCGAAGCGGCGGCAATCGAAAGGCTCAGCGCATCTCCATAGATCAGCTTCGTCTGTCGGCAAGGATGATCGAGACGCATTGCATCGATCAGCAAATGATCCGGCGCGAGCGTCAATCCTTGTACAGCAGCCAGCATTGCCATCCGAGTAGCTTGGTAGATGTTCACTCGATCAATCGTCTCGGCATCCACCTCCGCGACACAAAAAGCAAGTGCCATCCCGCGTATCTGCTGGTCGAGCGACTCGCGCTCCTCCCGCGTCATCTGCTTGGAATCTTTCAAGCCTGCATTAGCCAACTCGTCGAGACACTCCGGCAAAATCACTGCTGCCGCCACCACCGGCCCAAACAGCGCCCCACGCCCCACCTCATCCACCCCGGCGATGCGTTGAAAACCGTAGTACCGCAGAGCCTGCTCGGGCGCATCGCTACAAACAAGCATCTTCAGCATGCGCTGCTTCGCGGTAGCAGCAGTCACCGTTCGGGGAGCACGAGTAGAGGGAGTCGAAGCCATGCCTTCAAGGTCGAGTGTAAACCCACCGCGCAGAACGAAGCCACGACCGAAGTCGTGGCTCAGTGGAAAGCTCAGTGGAAATCAGGTGACTAAATGCTTACTTGGCGGCGCGCTCAACCTCACGCAGACGAGCAGCCTTACCGCGCAGACCGCGCAGATAGAACAGCTTCGAACGGCGAACTTCGTAGGAGCGAACCTTCTCGACCTTGTCGACGACTTTGGAGTTGTACGGGAAGATGCGCTCGACGCCCTGACCGAAGCTCATCTTGCGAACCGTGAAGGATCCCTGCGCGCCCTTGCGGCAGGCAATCACCATGCCCTCAAACGCCTGCAGACGCTCTTTCTCGCCTTCACGAATCTTGACTTGAACTCGAACTGTATCGCCAGGGGCGAATGCGGGTAAATCGGTCCGCTCGAACTTTGCGGCCAGCTTCTGCATAATCGGATGAATGGACATGACACAACTTTCCTATGTTGGACTCGACCTCCAGTGTACACGAAATCTGCGCAAAATGCCTCTAGAATCATCTTCCTCCGACCGAGGGAGGACTGGTCCTCTTCACTTCCCACCTCAAGGTATACAAGTCACGAAGTGACCGCGCCACGCGCAGTGGGCCCGGCCGGCAGGCCAAATCCCTCAAAAAGATCCTGAATCACCGCCCCGAAGCTCCGCCAGAATCTCGCGGTCCTCATCGGTGATCTCAATCCTTTCCAGCAAGTCAGGACGGTTCTCCAACGTCTTCTTCAGCGCCATTCTCCTTCGCCATCGCCGGATCACCTCGTGGTTGCCTCCCGACAGCGCCTCCGGAATCATCGTCCCCATAAACTCCGCTGGCCGCGTGTAGTGCGGGTAGTCCAGCAACCCTCCCGCTCCATAGGTCGACCGCGGCGGCCCATCCGCAGCGTCGGGAAGGTCCACGACATCTTCAGCCCCAAAGCTTTCAAATCGCGACGAGTCAGGATTCCCCAGGGCCCCCGGCAGCAGCCGAACCGCAGCATCGACGATTACCGCAGCCGCCAGCTCTCCACCCGACAAAACATAATCGCCAATTGAAATCTCCCGGTCGCAGAGCAGTTCGTTGACGCGCTCATCCACCCCCTCATATCTGCCACACAAAATGACGACCCGTTCCGTCGTCGAAAGCTCCTGCGCCAGCGCCTGAGTGAACGGTTGCCCCTGCGCAGACAGCAGAATCACAGTCTCTCTGCTTTTGTCCCGTTCAGCCTTCGGTGAGACATTCAGCGATTGCACCGCATCGTAGATCGGCTGGGCCTTCAGCACCATCCCCTCGCCCCCGCCAAACGGCCGGTCGTCCACCGTTCGATGGCGATCGTGCGTGAAACTCCGCAGGTCATGCGTCGCAATCTCCACCAGGCCCGTAGTGCGGGCGCGCTTCAGAATCCCGTAATCGAAGGGCCCTGTAAAGAAATCGGGAAAGATCGTAATGATGTCAAAGCGCATAGACGATAAGAGCGGTACAGCCGCTCGTTTTTTGACTCCCAGGTTGCACCATATCACTTGGAAGTTGTGGAATCACGCGGCTGATCTCAAACGAAGATCTCATCGAGATGATCAGAAGACCTGGGCGCTACTCCCGCCGTCTTTTCAGGTCATCGCGGCGAGCCGAAAGAGCATCCACATGCGTCAACGAAAACTCGCCGCTCTCCTGATACTACTGCCGTCATCCCTCAGCGTCACGGTTACGGCACAGCAGCAGATGCCTTCGAATCCCGTTGCGCCCTCGCAACTCGCCCTGGCCCTGCCGGTGACGGCGAGCCGATCGACCGAAGAATTGCATAAGCCAGCCGTCGAATCATCGAGCGCCGAAGGAGTCATCCGTATCACCCCTGCGCCCCAGGTCGAAAAAGAGTTCCCCTCCCAAAGACCGTTTCGCACGGCAGCCTTTGGCATTAAAGCCAATACGTTAGGAGGCGGCGCAGAACTGGCCACGCCGCTCTTCCGCCGTTTCAATCTCCGCTCCGGCGTCAACTTCCTGGCCTTCGCCTACCCCTTCGGCATCGACGGCGTGAACTACAACGCGAATCTCCACTTCAAATCCTCGCAGAGCACTCTCGATTGGTTCCCCGGTGGTCACGCCTTCCACATCAGCCCCGGAATCCTCTACTCCAGGAACACAGCCTCCGCGACTGCGA
Source organism: Tunturiibacter gelidiferens (assembly GCF_051013345.1). Classification (GTDB taxonomy): domain Bacteria; phylum Acidobacteriota; class Terriglobia; order Terriglobales; family Acidobacteriaceae; genus Edaphobacter; species Edaphobacter gelidiferens_A. The sequence continues at coordinate 5,660,329 of NZ_CP132939.1, read as the reverse complement.
CAGTCCCTGCCGGCCAGAACTTCTCCCTCGGTGACCAGAGCTTCATCAACAGCGTCGGCGACCCAGTCCACGGCAACATGTCGCTCGCGTACCCACGCACTCTGTCCCCTATGCTTCTATTGGGCTTTGGCAACATTCTTCCCCGCAACAGCCGCCGCCTCTCTGTTCCCATGGAGTTCGGGGTGGCCTACACCGGCGCGGCCACCATCAACGTCAATCTCACCGGAACCGCCTGCACCAGCGACGGCTGCACCAGCTTCGCCACCAACTCCGAGGCTCAGGCCAGCCTGACTCAGGAGATTCACAAAATCAACGAAGACCTGAAGAAGGTCCCCGTCTACCCGATCCTCTCACTGGGAGTCGCCTATCACTTCTAGCTCTTGGCTTTGAATTTTGCGTTGATCCTTCAAGCTTAGCTCTCGTCGCCCGAGCTTCGATTGACTTCGACTAAACCTTCAGGCAGCTTCATCTCAATGCGCTTCGCCTCTGTATCCACTGCCACTAAAAACGCCTTCGCAAACGGGATAAGGATCTCATCCCCGGCCAGCGACCTCACCTCCAGCAACGGCGCAGCGTCGGTAAGTCGGCGCGCCCCATCTGCGGTCGTAGCGAACTGAACATCTTCGACCGTACCCACCGCCGTTGCTCCGTCATACACCGTACAGCCGATCAACTCGCTGATGTAAACCGAATCGTCATCCAATGGAAGCCGCTCTTCTCGAGGGACGAGCACGTCTAAGCCGGCGACCGCCTCAGCATCCGAAATCGTCTCAATGCCCGCCAACTGGAGTACGACGCGTCCCTGGTTCTTCCCAACGGGAAGCCAGAACGCCACAACCTCCATCGCACGTGCCTCCGACTCCTCCCCTTCGAAGCCCGAAGGAGCGAGAAACACTCTCGTCTGCTCCTCGAACCGCTCAGGGAAGTCGGTAAACAATTCTGCCAGCAACTCACCCTTGCGACCCTGGGGCCGAAGTAGATGTGCCAGCACAATCCAGGCTGGAGCGGTCTGCGTCATAGGGCAAAATCTGACGAGAAGCAAAAGCCCAGAGTCTGCCAACTGCTCTGAGCTTTATGGTGCAGGGGGATGGTCCTCTTCCACGATGTCAAGGGAGAAGCGGTGCTTCAGCTTCATGCTGGCTGCGCTAAGAATCGTACGCATGGAACGCGCTGTCCGACCTTGCTTCCCGATCACTTTGCCAACATCGCTGGCAGCGACCCGCAAGCGAATCGCGGTGCATTCGCCATCTTCTACGGCCTCGACCGAGACACTGTCCTGGTCGTCTACCAAGGCACGAGCTATCTCTGCTACAAGGTCTGTCATGTTCTTTACAGGGTTGTCCCCTGCAGGAAACTGGGTTGCCTGAGTCATCACACACCTTCTGGGTCTGGGAGTCACGGAGTAACGCTCAAGCTCTTTCCCTTTGTCTCGTCTACTGCGAGATCTTCCAGGAAGTGCTGCAACGAGCGATACACCGGTCGCAGGAAGTCCAGGGCTATAAACCCCGGGCCCTCTGCTTTTGCAAGGCCACTGCAGTTCGACTGTGCAATACCAAGGAGTCTACGTGAAACGGTATCAGGACGTGCTTCAAGGAACCTATTCTGTCAGCTATCTTTGGGAACCATTAACTTATGCCCAAAGATAGCATTGCCCAGTAACTCCTAGGCTACCGCGACTGCCTCTGCCGGCTTCTGCGCCATCAGCTTCCCCACGCGCTCAGACAACTGTGCTCCGTTACCGGTCCAGTAGTCGATGCGGTCGCGCTTCAGATCAACCGTCGCGGGGTTGGTGCGCGGATTATACGTCCCCACCACTTCGACCGAACGACCGTTACGGGCGCGGTCCTTCTCGATAACAACGATGCGGTAATGTGGCTGCTTACGCGCTCCAACGCGCGCCAAACGAATCATCAACACGGGCAATGCCTTTCAGAACGTTATTGGTTTGGGTGATAGCCACGCTGTCGATCGCTCGGACAGGGACTTTAGATACATTACCCAACACCTAAGTATGGCTGAAAACGCGCCTTTCCGCAACGAAGAATCGCAAACTCTCTCACCCTGACGGAAAAAGAAACCGCAACACATCCCCAAAGCGCTTCGACCAGGCGTTTTCATCGTGAACTGCCCCGTCAACCTTCTCATAAATAAGGTCGTTCCCAGTCTTCCAGCCCCGTTTCAGCAGAACACGGTCCACCATGTCCGCGTCTCGAACATGACGAACTCCCTCTGCCGTCCCGATATCCAGCCAGATGCGGAGCTCAGGCTTCGGGTCCGTCTGTTCGATCACCTGCAAAATGCTGCGCTGATCCCACCACAGCGAAGGCGACATAACCGCCAGCTTGCCAAACACCTGCGGGTACGAAAATCCCAGATACAGAGAGACCAGTCCGCCCAGCGACGATCCGCCAAGTCCGGTATTCGTTGCATCGGTCAAAGTTCGGTATGAGTTGTCAATCAGCGGTTTCAACTCCTCAACCAGCAACCGCCCGTAGCTCCGACCCTCTCCCCCACCCATCTTGAAGTCGTGCGTCGGAGTGTACTCTGCCATCCGCCGAAGCCCTGTATTCGCCACGCCGACCAGGATCACGGGCTCAATCTCGCCATTGAGGGTCAGCTCGTCAGCCGTCGTATGCGCATTCCACGTTCGCCCTGCGATGTACGACGTCCGCTCGTCAAACAGATTCTGACCATCGTGCAGATAAAAAACAGGGAAACGCCGATCCTCATCCTCCAGATACTGTGGCGGCACATAAACCGAAACGGTTCGGTCATCGGGCAAAATCCTCGAATGAAACTTACGTACGCTATATCTCGGATTGGAATCCAGTTTGTCTGCGGTATGCTCTGTCATCGCCTCTTCGGGCAAACCGACGGACGCAAGCTCGCGCTCAAGTGGCTTAAGCGCAGGAATTGAATGAGATGGCGATGTTTGTTTCAATGCGAAAGAAGCTGCTCCAATAAACTACGATTGCATCAGACTAGCAGAGGGAGTTCGATGAAACGCGAATACCACAAATGGTTCTCTCCCTCCCTCGGGCGCGATATGGAGCTGCTCGTCTTCGGACACGCCGGATATCCCGCCGTCGTCTTCCCCACCTCCCAGGGCCGCTTCTACGAGTTTGAAGATCGCCAGATGGTCAGCGCCGTGCAAGATAAGCTCGAGCACGGCCACCTACAGCTCTGTTGCGTCGACTCGGTTGATGGCGAAAGCTGGTACAACCGCGACGTCCCACCCCGCTGGCGAATCGCGCGTCAGGTGCAGTACGGCAACTACATCATGAATGAGGTTGTTCCCCTCATCCGCCAGATGAACCAGTACTCCGGCCTCGGCACCATCGGCACCAGCTTTGGTGGCTACCACGCCATGAACATCGCCCTCCGCCACCCCGACGTCTTCACCGGCATGCTCTCGATGAGCGGAGCCTTCGATCCGTCTCACTTTCTCCGCGGCTACTACGACGACGACTGCTACTTCAACATCCCGATGCACTTCCTCCCCAACATCAACGACTCCTGGTACCTCGATCGCTACCGGCGAAACTCCTACGTCCTGGCCACCGGCGTCCACGACCAGTGTTGGAACGAAAACGAACGCATGGCGCAGATCTTCCGCGCAAAAAATATCCCCTGCCGCCTCGATGTTTGGGGCGACAACACAGGCCACGACTGGCCCTGGTGGCAGAGAATGCTGCAGACCTATCTCTAGTCCCAACGGGCAAACCTCTCCTACAACCCCGTCTATGGAGGATTCAGTGAAGAAGATCGGTGTTCTGTTCGGAATGGAAAATACCTTTCCCGGCGCGTTGGTCGATCACATCAACGCCATGGAGATCGAAGGCATTCAGGCCGAGTTCGTCTGTGTCGGTGGCGTTTCCATGGCCGCACCATCAGGCTACGCCGTCATCGTAGACCGCATCTCGCATGACATGCCCTTCTACCGTTCGTTCCTCAAAAACGCAGCTCTCAGCGGCACACAGATCATCAACAATCCCTTCTGGTGGTCCGCCGACGACAAGTTCTTCAACTACGCCCTCGCCTCAAAACTAGGCGTAGCTGTCCCGAAGACCGTCCTTCTCCCGCACAAAAAATTTCCCCCTCAGATCAACGAGCGCTCCCTCAGAAACCTCCAATTTCCCCTCGATTGGGACGGCATCTTCGACTATGTAGGCTTCCCAGCCTTCCTCAAACCACACGACGGCGGCGGTTGGCGCGACGTCTTCCACGTCCACAATCGCGACGAGTTTTTTCACGCCTACGACCAGACCCGCGACCTCTGCATGACCCTCCAGGCGGCGGTCAACTTCAAGGAGTACTTCCGTTGCTACGTCGTCGGCCAGACCGACGTCCGAATCATGCCCTACGATCCGCGTCGCCCGCACGAACATCGCTACGTCCTCGACCCCCCGAGTACGACAAGAAGCTCCTCAAGCGCGTAGAGAAAGATGCCCTCACCCTCTGTAAAGCCCTGGGCTACGACCTCAATACCGTCGAGTTCGCCGTAGAAGACGGCATCCCCTACGCCATCGACTTTATGAACCCAGCTCCAGATGCTGACCTTCACGCCGTCGGTAAAGAGAGCTTCGACTGGATCGTCGATAAGGTTGCGAAATTAGCTGTAAGGAAGGCGCAATCCTCCGGCAAAGTGAAAACGGAGATGAACTGGTCCGCCTTCCTGGCCCCTCGGGCAAAAAAGAGATATCCAAATCAAGCGCAAAAGCTGAACCAAATAAAGCGGTGAAGAAGAAAACAAAAAAAGAAGAATAGCCTCAGCAAGAAAGAAGAATAACCACTGCTTTGGCAGTTGCCTGTTCTTTTGTTGTCATTCCGCAGCGCAGCGAAGGAATCTGCGGTTGTACTTGCCTTTGCTTTCCACCATCCTTGCCTCAAGTGTTACGCTTCTGACTCACAACTGAAAGCGGAGAGCATATGCGGCCATCGTTCACGCTAGGCATTGAAGAGGAGTACCAGACAGTAGACCCCGAAACCCGCGATCTGCGCTCGCACATCGCGACCGAGATGCTTGCCAAGGGCAAGCTCCGCCTCGAAGAGCGCGTCAAGGCCGAGATGCACCAATCCGTCATCGAGGTCGGTACCCGAGTCTGCAGCAACATTCAGGTCGCGCAAGAGGACCTCTTCGACCTTCGCCGCAACATGATCGCCCTCGCCGAAGAACATGACCTCCTTCTCATCGCCGGCGCCACCCACCCTTTCGCCGACTGGCGCGTCCAGGAGATCTATCCCGACCCCCGCTACGCCCAGGTCGTCGAAGACCTCCAGCTCGTCGCCCGCGCCAACCTCATCTTCGGCCTCCACGTTCACGTTGGCATCGAAGACCGCGAAGCCGCTATCCGCATCATGAACTCGCTTCGCTACTTCCTCCCTCACATCCTCGCGCTCTCCACTAACTCCCCTTCTGGCTCGGCATGGAGACCGGTTACAAAAGCTACCGCGCCAAGGTCTTCGAAAACTTCCCCCGCACCAACCTGCCCGACAGCTTCGCCAGCTACTCCGAGTTCGAGAGCTACGTCAACCTTCTCATCAAGACCAAGTCCATCGACAACGCAAAAAATCTGGTGGGACGTCCGCCCTCATCCCTTCTTCGACACCGTCGAGGTCCGCATCTGCGACATCCCCCTCCGAGCGCACGAGTCCATCGCCATCGCTGCGCTCATCCAGGCCACAGCCTGCAAGCTCTGGCACCTCCACTCCCGCAACGTCGACTATCGCCAATACTCCCGCGCCCTGCTCATGGAAAATAAATTCCGCGCTGTCCGCTACGGCCTCGACGGCAAGATGATCGACTTCGGCAAAGAGGCCGAGGTCCCTGTCCGCGCGCTCATTCTCGAATACCTTGCCTTCGTCGATGACGTTCTCGACGAGCTAGGCAGCCGCACCGAGATCAGCTACATCCACACCATGCTACGCGAAGGCTCAGGTGCCGATCGCCAGCTCAAGGTCTTTCGCGAAACCGGCAGCCTCAGATCCGTAGTCGACTACATGGCCGCCGAAACCCGCGCTGGCCTCTAACTGTTCTTACCGTCGATATTGCTGTTTGCCACTGCCCTAGCTTTAGCCATAGCCCTAGCCATAGCCCTAGCTTTAGCCATAGCCCTAGCTTTAGCCATAGCCCTAGCTTTTGCGGTTCGCTGTTGCTGTCATCCTGAACGAAGTGAAGGATCCCGACACACTCAACCCACCCATACCGTTCGAACCTTCCAGCCCAAACACTCCAACGTTGCCTCTTCTTTATCCCAACCAAGGCTGCCCATCTCAAAAACCTGTCAAGCCCCAAAATCGCAAATCCCCGCGCCAGACAAGCAGATTCGCATGGCACAAAACCCCACCAGACCCGATATAATTAAAACAGGACCAAAAAGTGCCCCGACCTCGTGTCGGGGTTTTCGTTTTCAAGGGCTATTGAAATGAAGACTTTACAGGCAGTCATAAAAAAGTCTCTGTCTTTTCAGGACTTTGCGTCTAAACCAAAATGACTAGTCCAAACCTAAGTCTCGAGGATCTAATACTTTAGCGCAAAGTAAGGGAGGGAGGGGTAGCGGAGTGGTCACACCTTACCTTTTTCTCCAGTCACGCGGCAGTAACAAGCTATCTTAGAAACAAGTTTATCCGGAAGGCAGCACTCATGGTTGATCAGGCAACACCGACAGCACCAGACCTACGCACCACCGCATTCCCACCCGAGTTCACTGCCGGTGCACGCAACGCGGTAACTACCTGCCTGCGCATCCAGCCAAGCGAAAAGGTCACACTCATCACCGACGAGCGCTGCCTCACCATCGCAGCCTCTCTCGTCGCAGAACTCGAGCGCATCGGCTGCACCTGGAGCGCTTTCGTCCTCGAGGCTCTCGCCCCACGCCCCTTACCGACCTCCCCGCCGCAATCCTCGAAGATATGGAGTCCTCGCAGGTCAGCATCTTCGCGGTCGAGGTCCAGCCCAACGAGCTCCACAGCCGTATGCAGATGACCGACGTTGTCAACCGCCGGCGCATGCGTCACGCCCACATGGTCAACATCACTCCTGAGATCATGACCCAGGGCATGCGCGCCGACTTCCTCGCCATCGACCGCCTCTCCCAGGCCGTCCTCGACAAGGTCCGCGCTGCCACCTACGTGCGTGCCACCACCCCCGCCGGCACCGACATCCACGCCCAGCTCAACCCAGACTACCGCTGGTTCAAAACCTCCGGCATCATCAGCACCGAAAAGTGGGGCAACCTCCCCGGCGGCGAATGCTTCACCGCGCCTGGCGAGGTCAACGGCGTCTTCGTCGTCGACGGCGTCGTAGGCGACTTCCTCTGCGCCCGCTACGGCATCCTCCGCGCCCACCCCTCACCATCAACATCGAAGGCAATCGCATCACCCGCGCCTTCAGCGAGAACAAAGCCCTCGAGCGCGATTTCTGGGCCTATACCCACACCGATGAAAACTCTGATCGTGTCGGCGAGTTCGCCATCGGCACCAACATCGGCGTCGACCGCGTCATCGGCAACATCCTTCAGGACGAAAAATTTCCCGGCATCCACATCGCATTCGGAGACCCCTACGGCGCCCACACCGGAGCCCCTTGGAAGTCCTCAACCCACATCGACGTAGTAGGCCTCGAGTTCAGCATCTGGCTTGGCGACGCCCAGGGGAAGAGCAGATCATGCGAGACGGACAGTTTCTGCTCGACGCCTGAGCCATCGCACCAGGGAGTCTGCTTCTTTGTTACAAGCCCTTGGCTATGACCCTAGTGCGAGTCCGTCGTTGTCTTGCTGTCCGCTTTTATTTGATAAGGCTTGGTATCCACGCCTTGGTTATATTTGATGTTGGAGTAAACGGCAGTCCGATAGTCATCTGAGGGCATGTAGAAGCTTTGTTTCAGAGTAATGCCGCGGGCGGGATCAACCCAGATCGTCATATGCGTGCAATTGTTGCGGACAGACGGATCCTTCGGCACCAAATCGAGCTTAGCGGTCTGTACTCCGTTCAGCATCTCATCCCCTAGATCTGAGATCGACCAGGCTTTGGCCATCTCTCTGCCGCTGCCACCGAATCCAAGCGTAAGAAAGCTCTCCATCTGAGCCTGGTTCCCCTTAGGAGTAATGATGGTCTCATGATCGGTGCCAGGGTCAAACAGAGTCAGAATCCCATTGCGGTACTCCAGAAGTTTGGTCGAGGGAGAGGTAACCTTGGCTCCCATGACGGTCTTCATGCCTTCCTTCTTGAAGTAGATGGCGCCCCTCTGCGTCGTTGTCTGCTGCACAACCTTCTCGTAGAGATCCCACTGAAAATCGGCCTCAGCCGACTGGAACTTCAAGCTCGCCGCGTCCATCTGACGAAGAACTTCATCCAGGTGGCCAGGCTTCGGCTGCGCAACCGCAGAAACTGTGGCGAGACTCGAAACAACAGATGAAAAGAAAAGTGATGCAACAACACGGCGGAATGTGGTCATAACTCAGGTACTCCTGAAAGTTGAATGCTTTATGCGTCAGGTAGTTAACGAAGCACCCAGGCGTTGTAGGCGATGATTTTACCCTGTGCATCGTGGACGGGCTCATACCGCTCAAGCGATACCTCGCCTGATATCGGTTCGATCACGCGCAAAATCGCGGTGCGGCGCTCGAGGTCGTTGCTGGCGCCGCTCATATCATCGGCGCGAACCTGGTAGATGAAGCGGCTGCTTCCGCCGGAGGTCCCAGCTTCTCGGACCAGCACCTCGCTCGCATGAAGAGCGACCGTCTCAACGGGTTTGTCCTTGAAGTCAATCAAGTGGGGCGAGACAAACATGAAGACGAGAATGGCCGTCACCATGACGTCATAGTGGAAGCTGCCTCGTTCGTAGGCCCAGAAGATGTAGCTGCGAATGAGTTTTAAACATGGGTTAGCTCCTGCCTTGTTGCTTGCCGATGACTGTGTCGCCGTTCATATAGGGAACTAAAATGGGTGGAACCCTTATCGTGCCGTCAGCCTGCTGATAGTTCTCCAGAATCGCAAGGTAGGTACGGCCTACGGCGAGTCCGCTGCCATTGAGAGTGTGAAGAAACTCACTCTTTTTTGCTTGAGCTGGGCGGTATCGGATATTTGCCCTACGAGCTTGAAAGGACTCAAAGTTGGAGCAGGACGATATCTCGCGATAGAGCTGCTGACCAGGCAACCACACCTCGAGGTCGTAAGTTTTGGCAGCAGAAAAGCCCATGTCGCCCGAGCAGAGCAGCATTCGTCGATAAGGAAGGCCAAGACGCTCAAGCACAGTCTCGGCGTGACGTGTGAGCCGTTCGTGCTCGGCGTTCGAGTCTTCGGGGCGTACGAACTTGACCAACTCGACTTTCTGGAATTGATGCTGGCGGATCATACCGCGAACATCCTTGCCGTAGGAACCAGCCTCGGACCGGAAACAAGGAGTGTAGGCGCAGAAGGATAATGGAAGCTGCGATTCTTCGAGCGTCTCATCGCGAAATAGGTTAGTGACTGGAACTTCAGCCGTGGGAATGAGCCAGTGATCGTTCTCCTGGTAAACACTGGGCTGATAACTACCCTTGTCGTCACAATGGAAAAGATCTTCCGCAAACTTGGGCAGTTGGCCGGTGCCGAAGAGGGACTTGGAGTTAACCATGTACGGTGGCAGAACCTCGGTATAGCCGTGCTCCCCGGTGTGAAGGTCGATCATGAAGTTGGCGAGGGCGCGTTCAAGCCGCGCTCCTTGGCCGAAATGGACAACAAAGCGCGAGCCTGAGATTTTGGCCGCGCGACCAAAATCGAGGATGCCCAGCGCTTCGCCCAGATCCCAGTGAGGTTTTGCGGGGAAATCGAAGACCGTTTGCTCGCCCCAGAGCTTCTCCTGTCGGTTATTGTCTGCCGATTTACCGATGGGTACGCTGTCTTGGGGTAGGTTGGGAAGGGCTTGCAGGATCTCTTTCAAACGCTCGTCGGCAACTGCTGCGGAGGACTCAAGCGACTCCGCTTCAGACTTCAGGGCGCGTGTCTGCCCGGACTGTGAGGTTGCATCTGCGCCTTCACGTTTGAGCTTTGCGATCTCTTCAGTCAACCTGTTTCGCTGAGCCTTGAGCGTCTCCACTCGAGTGATAGCCTCGCGTCTCTCGCGATCGACTTCGACGAAGTTACCGAGTGCGACTTCGGGGTCCATTCCCCGATCACGCAACTTCTCTTTCACAAAGGCCAAATTAGCCCGAACAAATGCAAGATCAATCATCACGTTATATTTTAGCGTCTTCCCGCTAAAGCACGGGCTAGCGACATCTTTGCAATACTTCCGTTCACCCTCGGTTGACTGCGAATGTCGATCCTTTGTTCTCTTGTCGTGGGTTCTCCACTTTCCTGCTATAGTCCCGCGCTCTCTGCCTTATTTGGGGGTGCCAATGCCTAATACGCAATGCCGTAGTTTGGTCATAAATCAATTTCCCGCGATCTCCTCGGATCGCACGGGTTCAGTCTTTTGCTGAAACGTGGATCCGACTTACCTCCTGCCTGCTTTGATGATGGGCTTTGAGACAAACTTCCTACCTGTGACTAACAGCGAAATTCCCTTCGACCATGCTGCGCAGAGGCGTAGAGGCTGCGGGATCGAGTTTTAGAATGAGCGAATTAATGAATCGACTGGCTATTCACTTGACGGAATGAATGGTCATTCAGTATGCTTCGCATCGTTCGGGTATTCCTGCCCGCCGGAGCCTTTGACTATGCCTTCCAGCACTATCGAAGCACCTACGCCGCAGAGTTCGGCAAAGCCTATTCCGTCTCGCGATCAGAGACAGATCAGTAAGGTCGCCGTTCTTGGAGCGGGAACGATGGGTTCGCGAATCGCAGCCCACCTTGCTAATGCTGGATTGCCGGTGGTTCTGCTGGATATCGTTCCTCCTGGTACGGAGGTTAGCGCTCCGAATCAGGAGCGGAACAAGTTTGTCCTGGCGGCGATGGATGGGTTGAAAAAGTCGAAGCCTGGCGCCTTCTACTCGATCGACAGCGCCCGGCTGATAACGATCGGGAACTTCGAGGACGATCTTGCTTTAATCGCGGACTGCGATTGGATCATCGAGGTGGTGGCGGAGAATCTTGAGATCAAACGGGCGCTGCTGGAGAAGGTGCAGCAACATCGCCGTAGAGACGCAATACTCACGAGCAATACGAGCGGCCTTCCGATTCACAAGATAGTTGAAGGGATGCCGATGGAGCTGCGCCGCCATTGGTTCGGAACGCACTTCTTCAATCCGCCGCGGTATATGCGGCTGCTCGAGATTATTCCGACTCCTGATACGGACCAGGCGGACATTGCGGCGGTGGAGCACTTTTGCGACCTGCGGCTGGGCAAGGCGATCGTTCACTCGCACGATACGCCGAACTTCATCGCTAACAGAATCGGCACATTTTCGATGGGAAATGCGATTCGCCTGATGCAGGAGCAGGGGCTGTCGATTGAAGAGATTGATACGTTGACCGGCTCTGCGCTGGGTTGGCCGAAGACCGGGACTTTTCGGTTGGGCGATATGGTCGGCGTGGATGTGCTGGCGCATGTAGCGATGAATTTCACGGCCCAAGCCGCAAAGGTTAAGGATGAACGTGCCGAGGTTACACTGGCACCCTTTATCGGCAAGATGCTCGAAAAGAAGTGGCTCGGGGATAAAACGAAGCAGGGCTTTTATAAGAAAGAAGGCAAAGATACTGAGGGGCGCGACCTGCGGCATGTTCTGGATTGGCAGACGCTGGACTACAAGCCGAGCATGCGCCCGAAGTTTCCCGCGATCGAGATGGCTAAAAACGTGGAGTCGACCCATGCTCGTATCGCGCAGTTGCTGCATGCGGACGCGACGAAGGACAAGGCGGCTGCGTTTTACTGGCCGCTGCTGACGGAGTTGTTTACGTACAGTGCGAACAGAGTGCCGGAGATTGCGGACAATCTCGCTGAGATCGACCAGGCGATGAAGACTGGGTTCAATTGGGAGCTTGGTCCCTTCGAGATGTTCGATGCTGCAGGTGTTCGAACGACGACCGAGAAAATGCGAGCTGCGGGTGCGCCAGTTTCGGCGAATGTGGAAAAGCTGCTTGCTTATGCGGAGAAGCACGGGGAAGCGAATCCCACGTGGTACAAGGATGACGTTTCGGTACCGTCGGGTCGGCTATTCTTCGATGTTGTGAGCGGTGAGTACGCTCCGGTTGTGACCGCGGAGGGAGTGACCTCTCTCGCTGTAATCAAGAAGCGGAACGGTGTGGTGAAGAAGAATCCCGGTGCGTCTGTTGTCGATTTGGGCAATGGAGTAGCAGCGATTGAGTTGCACTCCAAGATGAACGCGCTGGGTGACGACATCGTCAATCTGATCACCCAGAGTCTGAAGCCTGCGAGCGATATTGTTAGAAACTTCGAGGCTTTTGTTGTCACGGGCGACTCCGCGAACTTTTCGGTTGGCGCGAATCTGATGCAGCTTCTGCTTGGGATTCAGGAGGAGGAGTGGGATGAGGTAGAGATGGCGGTGCGCGCGTTCCAGAATATGACGCAGGCCATCAAATTCTGCCCGCGTCCTGTGGTGGTTGCGCCCTATGGAATGTGTCTGGGGGTGGCGTGGAGATTGCGCTTCATGCTGCCGCGCGCCAGCCTCACTCTGAGCTTTATATGGGTCTGGTGGAGGCTGGCGTCGGGCTGATTCCGGGTGGCGGCGGTTGTAAAGAGATGACCATCCGGTCGGTGGAGGCGGGGTGGAGCATTCGTCCGGATGCCCGCGGTGAAGGCGTGGAGATTTTTGAAGCGCTGAAGAAAAATTTCGAAACAATTGCGATGGCGAAGGTTTCGACCAGTGCGGCCGAGGCTCGCTCGCTCGGTTTCCTGAAGCAATCGGATTCCATAACGACGAATCGCGAACGGTTGCTCACGGATGCAAAGACGAAGGCCCGGGCGCTCGCCGATGCGGGCTATAGTGCCCCCGCCCCGCGTACCGACATTGCGGCTCCTGGAGAGAATGCTCTGGCCACGCTGAAGCTTGCCGTGTGGACGATGCGGGAGGGGCAGTATATCTCCGATCATGACGCAAAGGTTGCGAACTGGGTGGCGTATGCGCTGTGTGGAGGCAAGGTCACACCGGGCACACCGGTGACGGAGCAGTACCTGCTGGACCTCGAACGCGAGGCTTTTCTGTCGCTGTGTGGAGAGAAGAAGACGCAGGAACGAATCGCGTTTACGTTGAAGACAGGTAAGCCTCTGCGAAATTAGGAGATGGTTACCAACAGCTAGATTCAAGTCAAAAGATGCTTTTCATTTACGGTCTTCGGAGTAGGTTCGGAGACAGAGATTGGGAGTTAGTTGGCTATGAAAGAAGTAATTATTGCCTCCGCTGTTCGCACCGCCGTTGGGAAGGCTCCACGCGGTACTCTTCGTACCACTCGCCCGGATGACCTGGCTGCCTTCGCGATTAGTGGCGCGTTGGAGCGGGTTCCGCAACTCGACAAGTCGGAGATTGAGGATGTCATCCTGGGCTGCGCGATGCCTGAAGCAGAGCAGGGGATGAATGTGGCGAAGGTGGCCAGCTTTCGAGCTGGGTTGCCGGTTACGACCTCGGGAATGACAATCAATCGCTATTGTGCCTCAGGGCTGCAGTCGATTGCGTTGGCTGCGGATCGGATCCGTGGCGGGTCAGCAGATTGCATCGTCGCAGGGGGCACAGAGAGCATGTCATATGTTCCGTTCGGAGGCAACAAAATCTCGGTTAACCCGTGGCTGGTGGAGAACTTTCCGGGGTCGTATATGTCGATGGGGTTGACTGCGGAGCGGGTTGCGACTCACTACGGCATTACACGGGAGCAGATGGATCAGTTTTCGTATGAGAGCCATCAGAAGGCTCTGGCTGCGATTGCGGCTGGGAAGTTCGCGGATGAGATTGTTTCGGTGACGGTTACAAATACTGTGCCGAATGGGAAGAAGGCAAAGACGACCGAGTCGACGTTCAAGCAGGATGAGGGGCCACGTGCCGATACTTCTCTTGAAGCGCTAGCGAAGTTGAAGCCTGTGTTCCATGCGAAGGGAACTGTGACGGCGGGGAACTCGAGCCAGACCTCGGATGGAGCTGCGGCGGCGGTTGTGATGTCAGCGGAGCGCGCCGCACAGCTTGGAATCAAGCCGATGGGTAAGTTCATCGCGTTCGCCTATGCCGGCTGCGATCCGGAAGAGATGGGGATTGGGCCGATTCATGCGATTCCAAAGGTCTTGAAGATGGCGGGGCTTTCAATTGAAAGTATTGATCTCTTCGAGTTGAACGAGGCTTTTGCTGCGCAGTCGCTGGCTGTATTGAAGGTGCTGGGTATAGATCCGGCGAAGGTGAATGTGAATGGGGGCGCGATTGCGCTTGGACACCCGCTTGGTTGTACCGGTGCGAAGTTGACCGCCACGCTTCTGCGTGAGATGCCTCGACGCAATGCAAAGTATGGGATTGTGACGATGTGTGTTGGCGGGGGATGGGTGCGGCTGGGATCTATGAGGCTATGAATTAAACGATGCGTCGCTACTCCATGCCGGAAAGAACCGTCCTGACGAAATTGCGTCCGGCGGGCCGGAGTGACTGGCATCAGATTCGAGTAGTGAGTGGATATGTCGCGGTGATTGCAGTTATTTTTGCGGTTACATTTTTTATCAAACACTTGCATCGTGAAGATATTGCACAGAACTGGAAGTGTGCAACGGCGACTATTGAAGACGTTCAGCCAAAAGTGATCGAGTACGTGAACGGCCCGAGAAGTGGAGTCGTTCTCTACGAGGTCTCGATCCTTGCGAGGTACATCTCTGAGGGGTAGCGCATGAGAGATGGATCACGGTGGAACAACCGCCGGTCACGCTCGCCGAAGCAGAGTTGGAGACGGTTCGATGGAAGGGCCAACAATGTGTTGTTCGATGGAATTCTTTTGAGCCCGACCAGATGATTGCTGAAGTGAGCTAGGTTGCATTTTAGAGTTCAGAATTCTGCAGAAGGAGTAACACCATGGCAACGATGACGACCCCTGACCCGATCACCGCTACCCGCATCGCTGGCGGCAGCTTCCTTATCAGCGATCCCACGCCTGCGGATTGTTTCTTTCCTGAGGATTTTACCGACGAGCATAAGCAGATTGCCGAGACCACGGCGAACTTCGCGATCAACGAGATTATGCCTGCGTCTGACTCGATTGAGGCAAAGGACTTCTCAGTTACGAAGCGTCTGCTGAAGGAGGCCGCGGAGCTTGGACTCACTGCGGTTGATATTCCCGAGGAGTACGGCGGCCTGGAGATGGATAAGGCTACCTCCGCGATCGTCGCAGAGAACATCTCGAAGCAGGCAAGCTTTTCGGTGGCCTTCTCCGCACATACCGGCATCGGTACGCTGCCTCTGGTCTGGTATGGCAACGCGGAGCAAAAGAAAAAGTATCTGCCCAGGATTGCATCGGGTGAGATTGTTTCGGCGTATGCGCTGTCTGAGTCGACGAGCGGTTCGGATGCGGTCAATGCAAAGACGAAGGCGGTGCTCTCCGCGGATGGGAAGACGTACACGCTGAACGGCGAAAAGATGTGGATTTCGAATGCGGGATTTGCGGATCTGTTTACCGTCTTCGCGAAGTGCGCGATCCCCGATGGTCCGGATGCGGGGAAGGAGAAACTCACGGCGTTTTTGATCGACCGAGGAACGCCTGGTTTCACGCAGGGCAAAGAGGAGCACAAGCTTGGGATTCGCGGCAGTTCGACGTGTCCGCTGATCCTTAACGATTGTGTGATTTCGGCGGAGAATCTGCTGGGGGAGGTGGGCAAGGGCCACCACATTGCATTCAATATTCTTAATGTCGGGCGCTACAAGTTGGGGAATGCCGCGATTGGCGGCGCTCGGATGGCGTTGAATAATGGGATTAGGTATGCGATTGATCGTAAGGCGTTCGGAAGGTCGATCTCCGAGTTTGGGTTGATTCAGGAGAAGATTGCGAACTGCGCCACTGGCATCTTTGTTGGCGGTGCGGTGTGCTATCGCACCGTGGGGCTGATCGATAGGGCTCTGGCGGGTGTGCATAAGAACGATACGAAGGAGATTCAAAAGCGTATCGAGGATTATGCGGTCGAGTGTTCGATTGTGAAGGTGTGGGCGAGCGAGATGCTTGACATGGTCGTCGACGAGACGCTGCAGATCTTCGCGGGCTACGGTTATGTTGAGGAGTTTCCGGCCGAGCGGGCTTACCGCGATGCTCGAATCAATCGGATCTTCGAGGGAACCAATGAGATCAATCGCCTGATCATTACAGGCTGGCTGATGAAGTCTGCCATGAGTGGCAAGCTGGCTTTGATGCCTGCGATCACGAAGTTGATGGACGAGGTGATGTCAGGGCCTGGCGAGAAAATGGAGCGCGAAGGGCCGCTGGCTGACGAGCGCAACCTGCTGGCGAATGCGAAGAAGCTGACGTTGTTTGTCGCTGGAGCTGCGACGCAGAAGTATATGACGCAGATCGCGGATGAGCAGGAGGTGATGGGGGCGATCTCGGACATGATCATCGAGGTCTTCGCGATGGAGAGCGCGATTCTGCGCGCGGAGAAGATTGCGGCCGGGCAGCCGGCGGAGGCTTCAGCTATGCCTGTTGCGATGGCGCAGATCTATGCTGATAAGGCGATGGCTACGGTTGAACTGGCAGCGCGGAAGGTAATAGCGGCAGTGGCTGAGGGAGATATGCTGCGGACGCAACTTACGATCCTTCGCCGTCTGTCAAAACATGACTCCGCGGATACGATCAAGCTCCGCCGGCAGGTGGCCCGGCACATGCTCAAGGCCGGAAAATACAGTATTTAGAGGAACGTGATTATGAAAAAGGGACTAGTTGAGCGATCCTCAACGTGTCCTTTTTCTCGTAGTGATGTGGGGTAAACCGATCCGGATGAGGAGCGATTGGACGTCTGAGATCGGGTGTGCTCCTCTAGGTTTCAGCTTTTCTTCCTGAAATGGCACAATCAGAGAGACGAAATAATCTCTTTACCTCTGTAAACGCAACATTTCGTTTTATCGTCTGTCTAAGCATGTACCTCACCTCGGTCCCTCTTCGGTTCGTCGGGCCAGTCGATCGCAGTGTGTGGACCAGTAGGCCACCCCGTAACCCGGTAGTAAGGTAGAAGATATCCAATGCGCAGCCGCTTTCTCTCTCAATTGATTGGCCCCATTACCCTCCTTGCCTCCGCGTTTTGCCCTCTTAGCCAGGCTGCAGTCCAGAACCGAATTGCCAGTGCTGTCGACGGCGGTTCTCGGACCTCTCTGCCCGGCACGATAATGAGCCGGGCACGGCGTTCTACGGATCTTGGTGCTGCGCCGGCCGACAAGAAGCTCGAGTCGATGTCACTGCGCTTCAGCATGACTTCGGCCCAGCAGGCCAGTCTAAGCCAGCTTCTCGCTGATCAGTTGAACCCCGGTTCCGGGAGTTATCACCAGTGGCTGACACCGGAGCAGTTTGGTACTCGGTTCGGCCTGAGCAGCGCAGATATTGCCAAGGTTTCGACATGGCTCACCAGTCAGGGATTCACCATCACCCGGACGGCTCGGAGCTCTACGTTCATCTCTTTTTCAGGCACGGTTGCGCAGGTGCAGCAGGCTTTTGGGACCTCGATTCACAATCTTTCGCTCAACGGCGAACCGCATATTTCGAATGTCACCGATCCGGTGCTTCCGTCAGACATCGCGGGTGTCGTGACCTCGATCGTCGGACTAAATGACTTCAAGGCAAAGCCTCACTTGCGTGCGCGAAAAGCTTCCCCGATAGATCCATCGCAGCCCCTCTACACGCAAACTCTGAGCGGTGTTACGAGTCATTACATCTCGCCCGCTGATTTCTATACCATCTACGACGAGAATCCTCTGCTTACCGCTTCCACGCCGATTAATGGCACGGGCGTAACAATTGCTGTGATGGGAAATACGGATCTTACCTCAGGCAACGTGCTTCCGGACGCGAATGTTGCGCAATTTCGGTCGGCGGCTGGCCTTCCCGCGATCAATCTCAAGCTGCAATCCGCTATTCCTGCAGGCGGCTCTGACGCCGGAGTCTCGGCGAGCGATGTCGATGAAGCCCATCTTGATGTTGAGTGGTCGAGTGCGGCAGCTCCGGGAGCCACGATTCTTTATGTTTACAGCAGCAATAACATCTTTGCGGACTCTCTGACTTACTCCATCGACAACAAGGTGGCTCCGATTATCACCATCAGCTATGGCTTGTGCGAGAGCGGTTGGGGTACCGCAATGTTGTCGAGTTACAACAGTCTGCTGGCGCAAGCGAACGCCCAGGGGCAGACCGTAATCAGTTCGTCTGGCGACGCCGGTGCTACCGACTGCGATGCGACCGGTCTTGCGACAGAGGGGCTTAACGTTGACTTTCCTTCCAGCTCTCCGTATGTCACCTCTGCAGGCGGGACGATGTTCAGCGGGGATGTGAATGATTCAGCCCAATACTGGAATAGCAATAATGGCAGCAACGGCGGCTCAGCGATCTCATACATTCCAGAACAGCCCTGGAACGAAACCTCGGGTTCGGGGGACTCAGCGCGGGGGTGCAGGGGGCGGCGGTGTCAGCGCTTTCTTTTCAAAACCACGGTGGCAGACAGGTTTAGGTGTTCCAAACGACTCTTCCCGAGATCTTCCTGATATTTCTCTGAATGCGGCAGCCCTGCATGATGGTTACCTGGTCTGCAGCTCGGGGGACGGACAAGGGGAGACCCCTGTGTCAACGGCTTCCTTTCTTCCAACGGACAGCCGAATGTGTTTGGCGGGACCTCGTTTGTTGCGCCTTCCTTCGCCGGCATCCTTGCTCTTGTCGAACAACAGCTCGGTTCCGTGGCGGCCGGCGGACTTGGAAATATTGGACCAACTCTCTATGGCTTCCTGAATGGCCCAACCTACGGTACCGTCTTCCATGACACCATTGCCGGAAGCAACGCGGTCACTTGCACCCAAGGGACGCCGGACTGCCCAAACGGAGGATCGATTGGATACTTCGCGACAACCGGCTATGACCTGGCTATGGGCCTCGGCAGCTTTGATGTCAATAAACTCGTTACTGGCTGGAGCGGGGTTACGACAGTCGGCACGGGTACGGGAAGCGGTGGTGGGACTAGCATCAGCACGACGGCGCTTACCACCAGCGTTTCTCTGTGCGCGGTTTCGGCCGGCACTCTTGCCCTCAACGTGACGGTTGCAGGGACTGCTTCGGGTCCAACGCCCACGGGCACAATCCAATTTTTTGTCGATAATGTAGCTGTCGTGGGTGGCACTACTACTCTGTCCGGTGGAACCGCGAGCTATAGCCTTGTCACCTCCTCGCTTTCTTCCGGGGGCACAACATCAGTGCGGTCTACTCTGGCGATGGCAACTATGCGGGGTCAAAGGGACGCTTCTGGGACCAAACATCAACGCCAACTTCTACCCGAATGGCCCGCTCGCGTCGGTCGACATAGTCTCGTCCACCTCTTCCGGTAAGCCTGATTTTTCTTTCGCACCTGCGACTTGTGGCGCGACGACAACTGTGCAGCCAGGAGCTACAGCCTCGGGGGTTACCTTTACGATCACGCCCGTCAACGGATTTACGGGTCCGGTCAATCTGACGTTCAGCAACAATGATGGAATGGCGGCAACACCTAGTTTCTCTGTGTCGCCGGTCGCAATCACTACTTCTACGGGCGTGACCACTTCGTTTGTCGTGGTAGCTTCTCAACCGACGACGGCCGCGAATTCAATCCGACCCGCGCTGAAGCCTTCCGGCCGAGATCCCGCGACTAAGATGCCATGGTATGCGGCTAGTTCTGGAGCTACGGTTGCTGGATTGTGTTTGCTTATGCTGCCGCGTCGCCGCCGTTGGGTCGCTCTGCTTGCTGCTGTGATTAGCATCTCTGCTCTAACAGCGGTGGGCTGCGGGTCAAACACCTCCAACACCGGTGGAAGCGGCGGGACTCCTCCTCCTACTGGGACGACAAATGCCTCTAAGGGTATCTATACGTTTACGGTGACTGCAATAAGCGGCACCTTGGTGCATAGCGCGCAGATTTCCTACAACGTGCCGTAGAAATAGTAGGTTTAGTCTTTTGCCGGCCGCGCCTTGAGGGCGCGGCCTTCCCTTAATAGAACCGTCTCTGCATATTCCTGTCTTACTGACTATCTTTCGTTGACGCTCTATATAGACCACGAAAGCATCAGCCCTGTAGTCCTTGTCACAATTTATCTGCTAAGAATTTTTCTGTCTTTCTCAGCAGCAGGAAACGAAAGAATGTTTCGTATCATCCGAAAGCTGCTGCTTACTGTTCCGGCGATTGTGCTGTTGTTCGCTGCTTTTGTATCGACGTTCGCGCAGTCATCGTTTCCTACTCTGCGTTCGAGGATCTTGCAGCCCGTCGACGAAAGTCGTCGTACGACGCTCGCGAGGAACACTAACCCAATGGCTCGCTCCGAGTTCGACCAGGGTGCGATGGCCGATGCCGTCCTCCTTCGCCGCATGGTTTTGATTCTTCAGCGCGGTCCCGAGCAGGAGGTTGAGCTGCAGCGCTTGATCGATCAACCGCAGGACAAGAGCTCCTCGACTTACCATCAGTGGATCACTCCGTAGAGCTTCGGTGCAGCGTTTGGCCCGTCCGACCGGGATCTCTCCTCGATTACTACCTGGCTCTCAGGACACGGCTTCGGCGACGTTCGGGTCAACTCCGGACGTACGCTGATTGAATTCAGCGGAACGGCAGGGATGG
Organism: Tunturiibacter gelidiferens; assembly: GCF_051013345.1. Taxonomy (GTDB): domain Bacteria; phylum Acidobacteriota; class Terriglobia; order Terriglobales; family Acidobacteriaceae; genus Edaphobacter; species Edaphobacter gelidiferens_A. Next base: position 5,639,607 of record NZ_CP132939.1, on the reverse strand, counting down.
TGCGCACAGCGTTTCACACAAACACGCACCGATACGTTGTTCGGGGCGAACAGCACGTTGCGAATGCTTCCGATCCGCAGATTCCAGTTGCACTAGCACCCGTGGTGTCGGGCATCGCGTCGCTCAACGACTTCAGACGCAGGCCTGCAGGCCGCAGGGTCGGGAGCTTCCGACATGACACCTCTACGAACCTCATGACTGGCCTGCCGGAGCAAGCTACGAGCAGGAGTCAGCCAGCCTTCACCGTTAAAAGTGGTGGCATTGCCGTCTATGGCGTGACTCCGTATGATTTCGCCACAATCTATAACGTGCTGCCACGGTGGAACGCTAGCACTCCGATTGACGGTACTGGCCAGACGATCGCCATCGTCGGACAGAGACCAACATCAATCCCGCGGACTTCGTCAACTTCCGTAAGCTCTTCAGCCTTCCACTCGGCAATACTGCGACGTCGACTGGAGCCGAGTACCTCAACATTATCTACAATGGCCCTAACCCCGGTGTCACTGCGGACGAAGGTGAGGCGGACATCGACACCCAGAGGTCGGCTGCATTCGCAAAAGGGGCGACCATCGATTATGTAGTCTCGGAAGGAACCGAGGTCTCCCAGGGGCACCGATCTGTCGGCTATCTATATCGTCGACAATAATCTTGCCTGCAGGCTCTGCTCTACAATCCAGCCAATGGTACCGTCACGCCGGTACGGCCTGGCTCCGCGTACCCCTATGGAGGATTTTTTCTTATCCGTGCAGACGTCGCGGGTGTTTCTGGACAGGGAGTGGCCACCGGCAACATCATGCTTGCCGACTCAGGTCTCGCTCTCGATGGCGGCACATTTCGACTCAACGCCGCATCGAATACCGAAGATCAGACACGGTCGCTAAGTCCAGGTGTGCATGTATTGACTGCGGCTTACTCTGGGGACGTGAGCTTTAATCCGAGCCAATCGAGGCCGTTCGCGTTTACGATCACCAAAGCCCAGACCAACAGCCTGCTTCAAGCAAACACAGGTTACGTGTCCGCGGGCGCAACGGTTACACTCACTGTTCAGATCAACGCACAAAGCTTTGCCATGAGTGGACCTGGAGGCTTCGGCGCCGTGGCTCCCGGTGGTAGGGTGACCTTCACCGCTGGTGGGGTTACGCTCGGCAACGCGGTTGTCACGCAAAATGCCTATCCTGCTTTCACCACAGACTCTGGGCTGGTGAACTTTAGTTTTCCTGCCAGTCAGCTCTCGGTTGGCAACAACACCATTACGGCCAGCTATTCGGGCGATATGAACTATCAACCGTCCACCTCCACTCCTGTCGGCGTCTACGTCACCGGCTCCTCCCTTGGCCTTAGCGCCACTGCACTCAGCTTCTTACCAATACGCTCCAATCCGGAACGCACGTCCTTCAGGTCAACTACTCCGGCGACAAAAATCATCCCGCCAGTACTTCGGCGGCCGCCACGCTCACTGTTATCGATCCAATCGGCACTTTTACTTTGTCTCCTTCGACATCAGTGACGCATTAATGAGTTGTGATCTTTTCATGTTTCGCAGCTTCGGGAACCTTCTCGTCTGCGCCCTCGGCTACCCGCATCAGATAGTTTTGTGCACTGAACGGAGTTCCCGTCTTCAGAGCCCGCTCATACTCACCATCCGACCGCAGGAGCCTTGCCTTGGTGTTATCCGCCAGATAGGCGGCAAGAATCTGCTCGCGCAGCCGCTCGTGTAGGTCCGGCTGGGTTATCGGAAATACTACCTCGCATCGTTCGATCAGATTTCGGGGCATCCAGTCCGCGCTTCCGCAGTAGACCTCTTCCTTGCCCCCGTTTGCGAAGCAGAAAATTCGACTGTGTTCGAGAAAGCGTCCCACTATGCTTCGCACTCGAATTCTCTCGCTCACACCCTTGAGGCCGGGTCTTAGGGAACACATTCCGCGAATGATCAGGTCGATCTCGACGCCAGCGTTTGAAGCTGCGTACAGGGCCTCTACTGTTCGCCGATCCAGCAGGCCGTTCATCTTAGCGATGATCGACGCAGGACGACCAGCCTTGGCATGAGCCGCCTCTCGTTCAACGAGCGCGACAAGGCCGTCGGCAAGCGTCAACGGTGCGACCAGAAGAGGCTTATAGGACTCTGATTCGGTTTCAGCGGTGAGGTAGTTGAAAACCTTCTGTACCTCGCCCGTTAACTCCGGCTTCGAAGTCAGAAGGCTGATATCGGTGTAAAAACGCGCTGTGACAGGATTATAGTTCCCGGTCCCCAGGTGCACGTACCGCCGTACCACGCCATCGGGATCGCGCCGCACCAGCAGAGACAACTTGCAGTGGGTCTTCAAACCGAAGATGCCGTGAAACACACCGACACCTGCGTCCTCCAGTTCTCGTGCCCAGCGGATGTTCGAGTCTTCGTCAAAGCGCGCCATCAGCTCCACGACGACGGTCACCTCTTTACTCTGTCCGGCGTCGGTAAGAGCAGTAAAGATAGGCGAGTCTTTGCTTGTGCGATAGAGTGTCTGCTTCATTGAGATCACACAGGGATCCTGCGCCCCGGCCTCGATGAACTCCTCTACGGTTTTGTAAGAATCGAAAGGATGATGCAACATCACATCCCGTTTCCGCAGTTCGTCGAAGATATCGGTGGACTTTGCGCTCAGTTTGAACTCTTTCGCAGCGAATGCTGGATACTTCAGTTGGGGCCGCTTCACTTCGGAGTAAAGATTCATCAGGCGCGAAAGATTCACGGGCCCGTCGGTCCTGAAGACCTGCTCCGGCTCGAGTTCGAAGTTGATCCGCAAACGCTCGACCATCTCTTCGACCGCGGAGCTTTCAATCTCCATCCGAACGGCGTCGCCCTTGCGCCGATTATGTAACTCCGCACGAACACTCTCCAGAACAGAGCGTGACTCCTCCTCTTGCATATAGAGATTACTATTACGCGTGACGCGAAATGCTGACCGAGACAGTACCTCGTACCCACGAAACATCCGCTCTACTTGAGACTCGACGAGCTCATGCAAAAGAATGAAGTCACAGCTTCCGTCCGCGCTCTTAAGTGGGACCAGCCGCGGGAGGGCGCGAGGAACGGTCACCACTCCCAGGGCCGTCGAAGCCTTCAAGCCACGTCGCTTATGTCTCAGCAGAAGACCGATGCAGAGCGCCTTGTTTAGCACTCGCGGAAAGGGGTGAGAAGGATCGATGGTCACAGGGGTCAGTAGAGGATCGACCTCATCGTCGTAGAATTCCAACGCCTGTTTCCGTGCCGCATCGCTCAGCTGACTCCACCGCAGTACACGAATCTTTGCCACCTGCATCGCTGGTAACAGTTGTTCATTCCAGCACCGATATTGAGCCACTACGAATTGATGAATTCGCTCCATCAAGCCATCAAGCCGTTCCTGCGGGGTGAGCCCGCCCTCGTCTGGTGGCTGCGCGAGATTGTAACCATCCTCGATCCGCTGAAGGAAACCAGCGACCCTGATCTCCACGAACTCATCTAGGTTGCTGGCAGTGATTGCCAGGAATTTCACTCGTTCCAGCAGCGGGTTGGTCTCGTCCTGCGCCTCTTCGAGTACACGCTGGTTGAAACGCATCCAGGACTCGTCGCGGCTGAAAAAAGATTCTCGACCACCTTCCCGACGGCTTTTCTGGCACTGGCAGAGCTTCCGGCAGTTCGCTTCGTAGAAGTCATAGAGGTCTAAAAGATTACCCCAATGGTATGAATCCAAAGTATAAAGAACCGAGAAATATCGACGGTTGCCCCCCGATGGTCACCGCATCCGCTGCAAATTAAAGTAAAAAAACAAATCCGTGACTGTCATAAAATATTCAATCGCTTGATCCGTCTACACCTATAGATGAGTCAGACTCCGGGCAATTGGACCATTATCGAGCAGGACCAACTCATCTCTCAGGCGCTTGAGAGAGACAGGCCCAGGCTGCGGAGCTTCATCCGTAAACATGTCGCCGACACTGGCGAAGCGGAGGACATCCTTCAAGACGTCTTCTATGAACTTCTTGAGGCCTATCGCCTAATGAAGCCCGTAGAGCATGTGACTGCGTGGCTCTTTCGTGTGGCCCGCAATCGGATGATCGATCTCTTCCGTAGAAAAAGCCTGCCTCGCTCAACAGCCCGGCGTCCGTCGAAGAGGATGGAGACACGCTCGAAGACCTGCTCCCTTCGGTCGACGCGGGACCCGAAGCGGCCTATGCCAGGAATTTACTCCTCGATGCATTGGAAGAAGCTCTTGAAGAGCTGCCCCGGGCGCAGCGGGAAGTTTTCATCGCTCATGAGTTGCAGGGCCGAAGCTTCAAGGAGATATCTGTCGAAACTGGCCTCAGCGTCAACACTCTGCTTTCGAGGAAACACTATGCCGTCACGCATCTGCGCCAAAGACTGCAGTTGATATACGAAGATTTCGCCAAGAAATAAGGAGTTATATATGGGTCATCATCCAGCAGTCAAAGTGGTAAAAATCGCATTATTTGCCGTAGTTGCCAGCGCAGCGCTCGGCTTCCTGGTCAAGAGCTTGTGGAATGTCCTTATGCCGCCGATCTTTGGATGGCACATGATTACCTTTTGGCAGGGCCTCGGCCTGTTTTTGCTTAGCAAAATTCTATTTGGAGGCTTTCACCGGCATGGCGGGGGAGGCCGCGCTCGTTGGAGACAGCGCATGAAAGATCGCTGGGATCACATGACACCCGAGGATCGCGAAAAGTTTCGTAAAGGTATGCGTTGCGGCCGTGCGCCCTTCGCTTCACACGCGGAGACACAGATATGAACGAGATCGACACAAGTCGCACCGACACTGGAGAGGATGCGGAGCCTGGCGGGCATAACAACGCGTCTTCCTCCATGTACAGTCGAAAGTCCGCAGCCCACTTCAAGGACCGTCTTGGCGAACTTGAGATGGAGAACGCTCGACTCCATCGCTTGGTCGCAGAGCTTTTGATCAAAAACCAGCAACTCCGCAGACCGGACTAGATGGTACGAATTCGCGAGACCGCGTTCCTCGCCGAAGTGTGGAGGCGTGATGAATGATGCCGTCGATCTCGGCTGTCCTGAAAAGGACAGCACAATTTTTTCGCGTCCTCATACCCCTCAACCGCACCATGCGCGCGGTCTCTTCCGGTGTCAGTAAAATCGGCTTGATCCCTTGGCTTCGTGTGCTGCAACCATCTCTAGACTTCCGCTGATAGCCAGGTGGCTTGGAAAAATACGCGGTTGCACACAATCACATCCATCGTCATCTGCTTCGCCATAACGCTCCCTCATCTATCCCAAAAATCAGCCAATGCTCGCGTTGATTCTTCCAAGAAAAATTAACGACGTCAGTGCTACCGCGTTTCAGACATTCACTTTCGGCTTCGAATGTCTGTATAGTTTTAAGAAAGATCGCATTTACGCAGCCGTTCAAGACGGGTCTATCGGATGTTTGAACAGATCACCTCTCGAACGTTGCAAATATGCAACAGCGATTTTTCAGCCACCGTGACTCGATCAGCGTGCCTTATCGACACCCTCTGGCTTTATCCGATTCGCCTCACCGGGTGGGTCCGAGAGCGAGATGCCGTGTCGCTTATGAATCGCTTTTCCTGAATCAATACTCTATCCCGTAAAGGGTTTATTCGAACCTAAAAGGAGAAATATGCAAGTTAGAAAACTAGGATTCATCATTCTGGCGTCCGCGCTCGCGGTGTCCACTTCAGCCAGCTTCGCCCTCGCTCAGGATAGCGCCGGACACGACCTGAAGGCTGCCGGAACTGACACCAAAGACGCCACCAAAGATACGGGCCACGCCATCGCTACCGGATCCAAAAAGACCGCCACCGGCACCAAGAAGGTCTTTCACAAGACCGTCAGCGGGACCAAGACAGCGGCCGATAAGACCGCCGACGGAACCAAGGCCGTGGGTAAGGATGTTGGTCACGGCACCAAGGTTGCGGCGAAGGACACAGCCCACGGAACCGAGAAAGTGGGCGATAAGATCGCAGGCAAACCTACTCCGCAGTAGGCTTCGTCTGAGGATAGCTATCTCTTCGAGCCTCTGCCTCGTCGGCGGGGGCTCGAGAGGTAAGGCTCAACTTGCTGTCTAAATTCTGCTCGAAGTCTGTTTCGGCCACGCTACCATCGTCGCCAGCACTACCAGAGCCACCCAATAGAGATCCGCTCCCAGCAGATGCAGGATCTGCATCCACACCGGCGCCAGCAGCAGAACATCCGCTAGCCCAAGCGCGAACTGGAAGCCGAGAAGACATAGGACAACCCCGGCGATACGACCCGCACCCGCGCGCCTGGCCTGTCCCACCAACCACAGCACGAATGCCGCTGCAATCACAGCGCTGACCGGGTGTACGCCACGCAATCGCAAGAGCCAAGGCGAGCCCGCTGCAAAGTCCTGGGCGAACGCCGCCCGCAGTGAGGAAGCAGGGAACAACGTATCTCCTAACGCTGCGAGCGACCCACTGACCCCGACGACCAGTGTCGCGCCAAGCCCCAGCAATGACCACATTTTTCTCGCTCCGCTCACCTTGAACTCGGCCCATCTCTGTCCCGTCCCCAACAGCCGCGCGGTAAGCGTCAATGCGGCGAGCAGCAGGAGAGTGTTACTGAGATGAATGGAGAGCACCACCACTCGTCCCATGGACTGGTTGCCGGTCACATAGCCAAGCTTGACCAGCAACGCACCCAGGAACGCCTCGTTCAGCAGCAATACCATGGACACGACAGCCAGCGTTCGTGCTGCCTGTCCCTTCACGGTTCCACGGAACGTCCAGATCAGTAGCCCGATGACAAGAAAAGTAGAACCGCCTGTCATGCATCGATGCGTGAACTCAATGACGGTGTCGATGCGCGGCGACAAAGGAATCACCTGTCCATTGCAGAGCGGCCAGTGGTTTCCGCACCCGGCACCCGAACCCGTAGCCCGCACCAGCGCACCCCAAAGGATCACCAGCACGTTATAGCCGACCACAGCCCACGCAAAACGCACCAGCGCTCGAGACACTTCAAGCCTCGTCGTTGTCGAACCGTCCGGCACCTTTACTGCCCCAGCCGTAGCCATATCGTTATTCTACGCAGCATTTGATGCCGCCGTTTCGAAGCGTGGCGCTGCGCTTGTTTGCAAGAAGGAGTTGGGACTACCCGTTCGCTAACTCCTTCGCCCGCTGGGTCGCTCGCTTCACCGCCTTGATCAGGGTCACGCGGAGACCACCCTCTTCGAGCTCCAGAATGCCATCCACGGTACACCCAGCAGGCGTCGTCACGGCGTCCTTGAGTAGTGCAGGATGGTATCCGGTCTCGAGCACCATCCTCGCCGATCCCAGAGTCGTCTGCGCGGCCAGCAGAGTAGCTACATCGCGCGGCAGTCCTACGTTCACGCCGGCTTCGGCAAGGGCCTCGATGATGATGTAGAGGAACGCCGGCCCCGAACCTGAAAGCCCGGTCACCGCATCCATGTGCTTTTCATCGACGACAACAGTCCGGCCAACCGTCTGGAAGATCTTCTGCGCCATTGCCATCTGTTCTGCCGAGACGAACCGCCCGCAGCAGAGCGCCGTAATACCCGCAGCCAGCATCGCCGGAGTGTTTGGCATTGCGCGGATTACAGCAAGTTCGCATCCCGCGCCATCCTCGATACTGCGGGTCTTTACCGAAGCCGCAAACGACAGCACCGTCTTTTTCGGAGTCAGCGCAGGCCTGATCTCCTCGATCAACGCGGGCACCTGTGTGGGCTTTACTCCAAGCAGAATCACATCTGCCTGTTGCGCTGCGGCAAGGTTGTCGGTCGTCACCTCGACGCCGAACTGCGCCGACAACGCCTGCGCTCGCTCCGCGTGTTGCACCGTGGCAAAGATCTGCTCCGTTGCCAGCAGATTGTTCTTCAAGAAGGCCTGCAGCAGAATGCCGCCCATCTTACCTGCGCCCAATACCGCTACCCGCAGCCCCGGCATCACCGGAGCCGGAACCACTACTTCATAGCTCTCGCTCATCTCCAAAGGCTATCAGAGAGCACTTTTTCTATGCATCCTACTTTTTCTGCGCGGCAATCCACGCATCGACGCGCTGCTCCAGCACATCCATCGGAAGCGCACCCGAGTCGAGCACCTGATCATGAAACGCCTTGATATCGAACTTCGGACCCAGCGCCGTCTTAGCGCGCTCCCGCAGTTCGAGGATCTTCAGCTGTCCCATCTTGTAGCCCAACGCCTGCGCCGGCCACGCGATGTATCGATCGGTTTCAGCCTGGATGTTGGTCTCGTCGATCGCCGAGTGATCGTGGAAGTAATCGACCATCTGCTGCCGCGTCCAGTGTTGAGAGTGCACTCCGGTATCCACGACCAACCGGATCGCGCGCCAGATATCCGCCTCCAGCCGGCCATAGTCGCTGTAGGGATCCTTGTAGAACCCGACATCCTTGCCAAGCCGTTCGCTGTACAGACCCCAGCCTTCGGTATACGCCGTGTAGTAGGTGTACTTTCGAAACTCTGGAATTCCGGTGAGCTCCTGCGCAATCGAGATCTGCAGATGGTGCCCTGGAACCCCCTCGTGATACGAGACCGCTTCAACCGGGGCCAGCGAGCGCTCGGCGAAGTTGTACTCATTCACATAAACCCGGCCCGGTCGGCTTCCATCAGGCGTGCCGTTGTCGTAGTACGCAGCCGATTGATCTTTTTCCATGTACGCTGGTACAGGAACAATCTCCAGCGGAGCCTTCGGCAGCCGTCCGAACAGCTCCGGCAGCTTCGGTTTCATCCCGGCGATGTATCCCTTGTAGTCATCGATCAGGGCGTCGGCCGAGACAGGGTGTTCTTTCGGATTGGACTTCAGCGCGGCACTAAAGCTCTTGATATCGGTGAAGCCAAGGCCCTTCACAATCGCCAGCATCTCTGCCTCGTCGCGCTTCACCTCGTCCAGCCCAATCTGATGGATCTCAGAGGCGGACTTGCTCAACGTGGTGCTCTGTCGAATGCGAAACGCATAGTAAGCATCTCCGTCCGGCAACGCTGAAGCCCCAATCTCCTTGCGCGATTTGGGAATGTACTCAGCCTTCAGGAATCCGGCAAAGCGTTTGTACGAGGGAAGTACGTCGGTAGAGATCGCATCGATCGTCTCGGCCGAAATCCGCTTCTGCTCAGCCGCGCCCACTGACTTCGGGAATTTCCTAAGCGGCTGGGCAAACGGACTCTCCTCCGGCTTTTGATTTGCCAGCGCCTGGGTCTGCACCAGCACCTTCTCCATCAGGTACTGCACCTGCACCCGGCCTTCGTCCGCGCCCAACTGCATGTTCGTCATAATCTGCGAAAAAGCATTCGGAACTTTTTTGAGCCGCGTAATATAGTCGTCGTAGTCTTTGACCGAGTCGAACTGCAACCGGTTCGGAAGCTGCGGAAGCTCGGTGTGGAAACCATAAAACTGATTGACTGGCATCTGCCACTCTTTGAACTTTGCAGCCTCCTGCTCTTCGATCAACTGACGCAACATCAGATCCGCCGACAGTTTTTCCTGGTCTGTAAGCCCGGTCGTATCGATCTCCGAGAGCTTCTGAATGTAGGCGCGTCCGCGTGCCAGCGCAGTGTTCAACGCCTGGGTCGAGTAGTCCGTCAACTGATCGTTGTAGCGTTTGTCTCCGATTGAGGAAGCAAACTCGGGCGAGCGCTTCAGCCGGTCCTCCCAGATCTGCGTGAAGAGTATGGATAAGGCTTTGCTCTGCGCCGCAACCGAGTTGGCGGCTGGCGCCGCAGCTGTCAACTGCCCCTGCACCGTCTTCGGCGCTACGCTCAAGCAGCAAACAAGTATCCACCCACCCGCACGACCCAGCCACAATCTCGTCATATCTGTCCTCAACCCTGACCTTCAGTCTATCGTGGCAAGCAGAGCATCTGCACTCCGTCTGCCACTTCTACTGAAGCGCTTTTCACAGCAATACCCAAGGTGAGGCTTATTGCAAAACCGCCGAAGCGGAGGCATCCAGCATCCTGTAGAGCGTTGAGCGGCTGATCCCCAGCATCTCCGCCGCTCGCACTTTGTTGCCTCCGCAGTCCTTCAGCACGCGCAGCACATGCTGCTCGATCACATCCTGCAGCCGCGCATTTTCTGCCGTCCCCTCTGTCACGGACTTCGGCGTACTCTCTTCAGCCAGCGCAGGCAGATGATGCGATTCGAGCACGTCGCCCTCAACTCGCGAAAGGCTGCTCCGCACAATACCTTTCAGCTCGCGTACGTTCCCCGGCCAGTCGTACCGCTGCATGCGCTCCATCGCTTGGTCAGACACGGCGGGCACCTTTCTCTTGTAAAGCGGTGCAAGCTGAGACATAAAATATTTCGTCAGATCCGGAATATCGTCTCTACGCGCCCGCAGCGGTGGCAGGGTAATCTCCACCATGGCAAACCGTTGGTAGAGCTCCTGCTGAAACCGTCCAGCGGAACCTAATATCTTCAGGTTTTCGCTCGTTGCCGCAATCATCCGGAGACCGGACCGTAGGTCGTGCCTGCGGGTCTCCGGTTGATTCTGCGTCGAGTCCTGCCGTCGCAGAAGGCGTAGCAGACGAAGCTGTGTCTGCATCGGCATCTCGTGGATTCCATCGAGAAAGAGCGTTCCTCGCCGCGCCATCCTGGTCAGACAGCTGATTGCATCCGAGGCGTCCCCACCCCAATCGTCCTCTTGTAGGCGTCGTCCCGCAACCGCTTCTTCAAGAGCGGCTCCATGGCAGACCACAAACGGACCGTCGGCAGCGTGGCTCATTCCATGCAGCGCACGAGCGACCTGTTCCTTCCCGGTCCCCGTCTCGCCATGGACCAGCACCGTTCGAAAGTGCGGGCCGATCCGCCGCACCTGCAACCGCAGCCGCCGCATCTCCGCGCTCGAGCCCACGATCTCGAGATCATTCCCCTCGGGCCAGGGCTCTTCGACTAGCCCAAGAGAAGGATCAAGGAAGATGGAAGAATCAGAACGTGTGATCGACATGGCTGTTTCTTACATCGGCAAAATCCGCCTTACGTTCAGCCCGAAGACGCGAAAAACCGGAGAGCGCCCAGTGCAGCAGCAAGTCTCCGGCCCTAGATTTGAACAGGTTGATGGATTAAGCAGTCGTTGGCGCGCAGTAGGTATCGAACGCACGCTGCAGCTCCTGGGCAATCGCCGGAGCGGTCGAGGTCTCGATCGCCGAACGCTGCATCAGGTATACGAGCTGGCCGTCGCGCAGAATCGCAATCGCTGGTGAGGTCGGCGGATGTCCACCGAAGTAACTGCGTGCCTTCTCAGTCGCTTCGCGGTCCTGCCCTGCAAATACCGTCACGGAGTGATCCGGCTTCGCGCTATGCTGCATCGCCAGACGAACTCCTGGACGCATCTTGCCGGCTGCACAACCGCAGATGGAATTGACCACCACCATCGTCGTTCCCGGCTTTGCGACTGCCGCATCCACCTCGGCCGCACTGCGGACCTCCGTCAACCCAGCGCGCGTCAACTCCTCGCGCATCGGAATCACCATAATCTCTGGATACATAACACTCTCCCTTTAACCCATTTTGCTCGCGGGTAAAAGCCGCGCTTCTCTCGATTGTACGGTCTCTCCCCTGGCCGCGCCAGCTTGCCGTTGCCCGAACCAGCCGGTGTTGTACTCTCTAACCCGTGCCCTCTTCAAAACTCGACGTCCAGGAGAATGTCCCGCTCGCCCCCTACACCACCCTCCGCATTGGCGGTCCGGCGCGTTTTTTCTGCGAAGTAACCACCGAAACCGAGCTTCTCGAAGCCGTCCTCTTCGCTCGCGAACGTAATCTTCCCCTTTTCGTTCTGGGCGGAGGCAGCAACCTGCTCGTGGGCGAAAGCGGTTTCGGCGGCCTCGTCCTGCACATGGCCATCGCCACTCCAATGCTAGCCAGTGCCGTCGGAGACTCCTCGAAGTCACAGCCGCCGCCGGCGCCGACTGGAACGCCTTCGTCCTCGAACTCTGCGAGCAGGGAATCAGCGGCGTCGAGTGCCTCGCCGGCATCCCCGGCACCGTCGGCGGTACCCCCGTCCAGAACGTAGGAGCCTACGGTCAGGAGGTCGCCAGCACAATCACCCAGGTCCGCGTCCTCGATCTCGAAGCTCTCGAGTTCACCGCCCTCGGCCACGAGCAATGCCGATTCGCCTACCGCAGCAGTATCTTCAACACCACGCATCGCAACCGGTACATCGTCACCCAGGTAACCTTTCGCTTCAACAGCGCCGCAACCCCAAACCTCACCTACGCTGATCTACAAAGACACTTCGCCAACACCGCCAGCCCACCGACACCCATCGACATCTACCACGCCGTCCGCGAGATTCGCCACGGCAAAGGCATGTTGATCGTCGAAGGCGAAGCCGACTGCCGCAGCGCAGGCTCGTTCTTCAAAAATCCCATCGTTCCAGAGTCTCTTCTGCACGACATCGCGAAGACGCTGGATCTCTCCGCCGATGAGATCCCCCATTGGTCCGCCGGCAAGGACCGCATCAAACTCCCCGCCGCGTGGCTCCTCGAACGCGCGGGCTTCCCGAAAGGTTTTCATCTCGGCGAGGCCGGCATCTCTTCCCGCCACACCCTTGCCCTGATCAACCGCGGCCACGCCACCTTCGCCGATATCGCAGCGCTACGCGATACTATCCAGCGTGAAGTCGCTCGCCGCTTCAATATTCAGCTTGAACAAGAGCCAGTCCAGTTGGGGCTCTAAGACGATCCCACCCGCAGCTGGCCCATGTCCTGAAGCGATCCACCATGCCAGCGGCAGCGCTACCACCAGCAGAATCGCCGTCGTTCCCACCGCCAGCCGCAACGTCAACCATAACGCCTCAAAATCCATACAGCGCCAGTCTATGACAAGCTGTCCTGCCCGACGGGCCTCCTGCGCGGAGGGCGGTCACTTCGTGACTTGTATACCTTGTTGTTGCGGTGAGTGAAGGGCATTAATCCTCCCGTTGGTCGGAGGGAAAGACTGTGCCGACCAGCGGGAGGCCCTATACAGCCAATCCTACTTAGACCGGTACACGCGTCACGAAGTGACCGCTCTCCGCGCAGGAGGCCCGTCCGGCAGGACAGCTTTCCTACTGCACCGGGCCCAGACCCATCTGCGGAAGTTCTCCTTGGATCGCCGGAGAGAGCAGCCAGTTCAAAAAGATGTGCGCCTCTGCCTTGTGTTCGGACTTTGCCAGGATCACCGCGCACTGGCGTACCGCCGGGTACTGCGAGGTGGGCACCAGAACGTAGGTCCCGATCTCCCTGAAGTGTTCAGTACTAGCCGCGGTCAACGAGATCAGCCCCAGCTGCGCATTGCCGGACTCCACAAACTGCGCCGTCTGCGAGATATTCTCTCCTACTACAAAGCGCGGAGCCACCTTCTCGTAAAGCTTCATATTTCGCAGCGCCACGGCCGCCGCCAGACCGTAAGGCGCATGCAACTCATTCGCTACGGCAATGGTCTTCACCCGCGGATCGGTCAGCCGGTCCAGACTAAGCGGCAACAGGCCGGAGTCCTTCCGGGTCCATAACACCAGCGTGCCCTTCGCGTAAGCCGTCGGTTCGCCTCCATCCGCCAGCCCGGCAATCACGACCTTCTCTGGAAACACATAATCGGCCGCGAGGAAGATATCAAACGGAGCGCCATTCAGGATCTGTGTCACCAACGTCGCCGACGACCCAAAGCTAACCACCAGCTTCACGCCCTTTGCCTTTTCGTACTCCTGCGCCAGCACCGGCATCACCGGCTGCAGATCCGCCGCCGCCGCCACCCGAAGCTCCTTCTGCCCCCAGGCACTTTGACCGTCCAGCAGCCCGCCCAGACACACAACAAGGCACATCAGGGCCGCAGACGCACTTCGACCTTTGCGATAGGCTAGTAGCAACCATGAAAGTAGCAACACATCACCTTAGATGCACCGAATGCGCGACCGTCATCGGCAAGGATGAGGTCAGCAGCAATTTTCGCTGCCCGCTCTGCGACGGTCTCTATGAAGTGATCTACCCATGGACGAACGCCTCCGCCGGCCCCGACAGCCGACTTCCCAATCCCAGCGCCCTCCGCTGGCTCTGGCAGGAGCGCCGGTCGTCCACCATGCCCGTCGACCAATCCGGCGTCTGGCGCTTCCGCGATCTGCTTCCCATCGTCGACGACCTCGAAAAAGTCATCACCCTCCGCGAAGGTAATACTCCTCTCTACGATCTCCCCCGCTGCGCCAAAGCTGCTGGCATCGATTGGCTCCTCGCCAAACACCAGGGCATGAATCCCACTGGCTCCTTCAAGGACACCGGCATGACCGCCGCTCTCTCCGTCGCCGCCCAGAGCGGCTTCGAGTGGGTAGCCTGCGCCTCAACCGGCAATACCTCCGCAGCCATGGCTGCCTACGCCGCCCGTGCGGGCCTTCGCAGCATCGTCTTTATCCCCGAAGGCAAGATCGCCTGGGGAAAGCTCTCGCAGTCGATGGACTACGGCGCCCTTACGATCCAGCTCAAGACGGACTTCGACGGCTGCGTCAAGATCCTTGGCGAACTCGTGAAACAGTTCCCCATCTACCTTCTCAACTCCGTCAACCCCTACCGCCTCGAAGGCCAGAAGACGCCAGCCTTCGAGCTGGTCGAGCAACTGGAGTGGCAGGTCCCCGAGCATGTGATCGTCCCAGGCGGCAACCTCGCCAACTCCTCAGCCCTGGCCAAAGGCTTCGCCGAGATGCGCGAGCTTGGCCTCATCCCGCGCACTCCGAAGATCAGCATCATCCAGGCCGAGGGCGCCAACCCCTCTACCGCAGCCTGCAGGAGAACGGCGGCAAACGCCTCACTCCCGTCATCGCCAACACCCGCGCCACCGCCATTCGCATCGGCAACCCGGCCTCCTGGCGCAAGGCAGTCAACGCCCTGCAGACCACCGGCGGCTGGTGCGAGCAGGTCACTGAACAGGAGATCGCCCTCGCCAAGGCCGAGATCGGCGCTGAAGGAGTCGGCTGCGAACCCGCCTCAGCCGTAACCCTCGCCGGCCTCAAAAAACTTGTCTCCCAGGGCAAGATATCCACAGAGGAACGCGTCGTCCTCATCCTCACTGGCCACACTCTCAAAGACTCGGCCTATACCATCGACTATCACCGCAACGAATTGTTCTCAGATGCTGAAAACGCTGAACTTAGCCATGCAGAACAACTTCACCATGCGGCTCTGCGCAAGCCTCCTATCGTCCTCGAAGCCGACCCTGGCCTGGTCCTCCGTACCCTGGAATCCCACATGAAGCAACCTCAGCCAGCATGAGTCAAATCACCGCGAAAAGCCCAGCCAAACCCTACCTCCTCCGGCTGCCCGCTACCTCGGCTAATCTGGGTCCCGGGTTTGACGCCCTCGGCCTGGCCATGGCCCTTTACCTCACCATTGACGCCACGGTTGCCAACGCCTTCCGAATCGACGCCACCGGCCGCGACGCCGGCCAATGCGCCAAGCTCGAAGGCAATCTCATCCTCACAACCTACATCGACGTTCTGGCGGGTGCCGGAGTGCTGGCTCCTCGCCTACACCTCAAACTCCACAACGAGATCCCCCTCGGAATGGGTTGCGGTTCGAGCGCCTCCGCGCTACTGGCCGGTGCCCTACTGGCAAATCACTTTGGAAACCTGGGTTGGTCGGAACAGCAAATCCTTGAAGAAGCCTGCCTCCGCGAAGGCCATCCCGATAATGTAGCCGCGTGTTATCTGGGCGGGATGACCGCTTCTGCGATCAGTAAAAACTCAGTAATAACAGCGAGTTGTGGAGAAAATATAACGTGGGGGTTGAATCTGGCGCTGCCCTCCGCCAGCCTCGCCACAGAGAAAGCCCGAGCCCTGCTCCCTGCCACCTACTCGAGAGAAGACGTAGTCGCCAACATTCAATCGACCGCCCTGCTTGTGGCCGCCTTCGCTCAGGGACGCGGCGATCTCCTCCGTACCGCGATGAAGGATCGCATCCATCAACCCTACCGGATGAAGGCGTGTCCTCTGCTCCCGTTGTTGCTGCCGCTCGCCGACCATCCGGCGATCCTCGGCGTTGCTCTTAGCGGCGCAGGCCCGTCTGTGCTGATCATCACACCGGACGCCCGGCCCTCGATCCTGCCGGCAATCATCCGCGAAGCCGCAAACGATCCGTCTCTCGAGGTAATTCAAACCACGATCTCTACGGGAGCACTTGAAGCCTGACACCCATCCCCCTCTCTCAAAAGGGATTAGAACACGCAAGTAACATATCAGTAATGTTCATTTTGTTACCTAAGAGTTCTTTACGAATCGTAAAAAGCCTCGTACTTTAGCCGAGTGGGCAGTTCTGGGGAGGGCTGCTACGCCGCCCGTTGACCTCTTAACAGAGGTCCGGGCGTTTACTCTTTAAGTGCTATTTCGCCCCTGAAACTCCCGGTTCAAAATTGCATCTACTATAGAGAAGACTGCGCTGCACCGGATGGGTGTAAAAGTGCAGAGCATTCTGGAGGAAGATAAATGGCTGGACAGTTGATCACAGAAGTAAATGATGCAAACTTTGAAAAAGATGTTCTTCAGTCGACTGAGCCTGTGCTCGTCGATTTTTGGGCCGCATGGTGTGGACCGTGTCGCGCTCTTGCCCCGGTCGTCGACGAGGTTGCCACCCACTATCAGGGCAAGCTCAAGGTCATGAAGATGGACGTCGACTCCAACACTGCTACCCCGATGCGCTATGGCATCCGCGGGATCCCGGCCCTGCTCATCTTCAAGGATGGCAAGGTCGCAGAGCAGATCGTTGGCTTCGTCCCCAAGGACACCATCGACAAGTCCGTGAACAAGGTTCTGGCGTAAGTTTCAAGCGACGCCAAAGGACGGCCCGTCGAGTTCAACTCGCGGGCCGTTTCGTTTGCTTGCCTGCAGCAAACCATCCCGGATCGCCTGCCGAATCCGCCTGATAAACTCAAGCCTTAATGCTCGAATGGACGCTCTTCCGCATAATCATGGTGGCCTTTTTCATTCTGGCCAGCAGCTTCTTCGTGGCTGCGGAGTTCGCATTGGTCAGCGTCCGTGAGACTCGCGTCCAGCAGCTCATTGCTTTAGGCCGTCCCGGCGCCCGTACCGTCCTCAAACTAAAACACACCATCGATGAGTTCCTGCCCGCGGTCCAGCTTGGCGTGACCGTGGCAGGCCTTGCCCTGGGCTGGATCGGTGAACCCGCCGTCGCCGAGGTCATCCTCAATCTCCTCGGCGGTCCGCTTCATCGCGTGCCACCACATGCTGTCCTCTACGCCCACACCGCTGCGGTCATCTTCGCTTTTTCCCTGATCACCTACTTCGAGGTCCTCCTCGGCGAGCTCGTCCCCAAATCCCTCGCGCTGCAACGCACTGAGCGCATTGCCCTGGCCGTAGCCGGTCCCATGGACGTCTTCATTCGCCTCACCCGCCCCATCGTGAAGCTGATGAACTCCTCCGCGGCGCTCGTCCTTCGGCTCTTTCGCGCTCCCCTGCGTGGCGAAGGCGCAGTTCACTCGCCCGAGGAGCTAAAGCTCATCGCCACTGCCACCCGCCGCATGGGTCTCCTCCCGGTGTTTCAAGAGGAGATCATCCATCGCGCCATCGAGCTCAACCACGTCACCGTCCGAGAGATCATGACCCCTCGCGGCAGCATCTTCTCTCTCCGCGGACCTGCCGCTCCAGCAGGCCTCCGCCCGCATCGTCGAGGAGCAGCACTCCCGCGTCCCCGTCTACGACCCCGCCAGCGGCGCCGAGCACATCATCGGCATCGTCTACTCCAAGGACATCTCCCGCCTCATGCACTTCCGCACCGTGGCGCTCTCGCTCGGTGGCAAGGGCGAGTCAGCTCTCACCCTTCGCCAGGTCATGCGCGAGCTCACCGTCGTCCCCGAGACCAAGCTCGCCATCGAGCTCCTTCAGGAGTTCCAGGAGCGCCGCCGCCACATCGCCATCGTCGTCGACGAGTTCGGCTCAACCGTCGGCCTCGTCACCGCCGAAGACGTCCTCGAGCAGATCGTCGGAGAACTGGAAGACGAGTTCGACGTCAGCAAATCCCCCTGCTCAGCACCACCGGAGCCATGGTGCTCGATGGCAGCACCACACTCCGCGATCTCGGCAACCAGCTCCACTGGACCTTCCCCGCGAACCCGGTGTTGAAACCCTCGCCGGCTATCTCCTCGCCAATCTCGGCCACATCCCCAGCGTCGGCGAAAGTGTTGAGCATGGCGGCCGCCGCTACGAAGTCGCCGAGATGTCTGGCCGCCGTATTAGTCGCGTCATCGTCGAGGACGTAGCTCCCCCGCCCAACCAGATCCAGGACGAAGCCGATAGTAGGGAAGCCATCCAGTGACTCTGAATCCCGCGGCCATCTGGCGACCACTCCGCCGTATCCTCCTCACTCTTCCGGTCCTATGGGTCGTGGTCTCGGTGGTCTTCCTCCTCATTCACCTCGTCCCTGGCGACCCCATCGTCCAGATGCTCGGCGAAGGCGCCACCGCCTCCGACATCGACGCCCTCCGCCACTCCTACGGCCTCGACGCCCCACTCAGCCAGCAGTATGCCCACTACTGGCACGGCATCGTCCACGCCGACCTTGGCCAATCTCTTCGCCTCCACGACTCCGTTGTCCACCTTGTCCTGCAGCGCTACCCCTACACCCTGGCTCTCACCGCCGCCGCGCTTCTGATCGGCATAGCACTCTCCATCCCCGCCGGCATCGCCTCCGCACTCCATCGCAGCCGCTGGCAGGACCGCACCCTCGGCGTCGTCTCGCTCATCGGCCTCTCCTTCCCGAACTTCGCCCTCGGCCCCATCCTCATCCTCGTCTTCTCCATCCAGTTCGGCTGGCTACCCGTCTCCGGGGCTGGCACAGGCGACCTCACCAGCTTCATCCTTCACCTCATCCTCCCCGCCATCACGCTTGGTCTGTCACTCGCCGCCATCCTCACCCGCATGGTCCGCACCGCCATGCTCGAAGAGCTGAGCCAGGACTACATCCGCACCGCCCGCGCCAAAGGCCTCACCCAGAACGCCGTCATCTACCGCCATGCCCTGCGCAACGCCCTCATCCCTGTTCTCACCGTCATCGGCCTCCAATTTGGCAGCCTCCTTGCAGGCGCGATCGTAACCGAAACAATCTTCAGCTGGCCCGGGATCGGCCGCCTTACTCTCTCCGCCATCTCCAATCGCGACTATGCCTTGGTCCAGGGCTGCATCCTGGCGGTCGGGCTAACTTATGTTGTAGTGAATCTCCTCACCGACATCGCCTACACTATAGCCAATCCGCGCATGCGCGCCCAGTAGTCGCGCCCAGAGAAGGAAGCATGAAACCCACTCCCCTCGTTCGCTGCACCACTGCCCTTCTGATGACCGTACTCACCTCCATCCCCGCCTCGGCGCAGGCCAAATCCGCCGGATCCGAACCGGTTCCCCCATGTTTCGACCCAAACCCCCGGCCGTCGAACCCACCATGCCGCCCGCCCATCCCTTTCACGACGCACGCTACGGAGTCACCTTCACCGTCCCCGCGGCCTGGGAGCTCAACCGCAAAGACTCCGAGGTCAGCACCTTCAACCTCGACGCCCGATCCGTCGCCCACACCACCCAGTTGCGCGCCGTCGCCAGCATCGGCTTCAACCCGCATCCCAACTCCACCTTCAGCGGAGCCTTCTTCTACTTCAGCGTCACTCCGCACCTCAGCTCCGCCGAGTGCAGCGCCCAGGCCACCGCGCGCGATCCTCGCACCGCCTCCAGCGCCGAGATCGGCGGCATCCCGTTCACTCGAGGCTACGACGAGCACGGCGGCATCTGTACCGAATCACGCGACGAGATCTACACCACCGCCCACAACAACTCCTGCTATCGCTTCGACGCCGTCATCAACACCTTCTGCGGCGGCGACGTCAGTGGCGTACAGGACATCTCCCCCGCGAACTCGACGCCGTCCGCCATCGCATGCAGAAGATCCTCGACTCCGTCCACTTCGACACCAACTAAGGACAGCTCACAGAAGCTAGCGGATCAAGGCTTGCTTGCGATTACCTTCCCGTCGCGGATCGTGTAGCGAACCTGCGTGAACGCCAGCGAGTCAGTAGCGGGATCGTTGGACAGCACAGTCAAATCGCCAGCCATGCCTACCGCAATCCTCCCCTTCTCATCAGCGACATGAAATTTCTGTGCGGGAGCCGTCGTCAGCATAGCCAGAACATCGCGAAACGTCAGGCCAGCCAGCGCAAGTTGCCGATACTCTTCCGTCATGCTGTAGTCGGTCAGAAAACCGGTATCGGTGCCGAACATTAGCTGCCCGCCAATCTGATGAAACTTGAAGACGGCCGACCGTATCCCAGCGATGCTCGAATCGTCAGAAAAGAGTTTGAGAGTTGGAATCATAGCCATGTGACGAGCAACCATCTGACGAAGCAGAGTGTCGTCGATTCCTTCAAGCTCCTCCGGCGCATGAGCTAAAACATCAACTCCGCTTTCCATAGCTACGCGAGTTCCCGCCAGATTCGAAGGGTGAGCGAAGACCAGCTGGCCGTGCTCGTGACCAGCCGCTGCTGCTGCCGTCGCAATCGCAACCGGCATGGGCACAATATGTCCCGGAGCAACGATAGAACCCGTAAACAGCTTGACGATGTCTGATCCCAACGCGACATTTTCTTCGACCACGGCCCTTGCCGCAGCGGGATCTTCCGGTTGCGGCAGATGCGCAAGAATCTCCGGCGGCAGATCTTTGATGTAAAACGGAATCGCGTGCGGCGGATACAGCCCCGCTCCCGCAGTGTAGATATGCGGTCCGGCAACTTCACCCGACTCGATGCGATGTCTTAGCGCGACCGTGTTCTCCGGGTCGGAGGCGGTGTCGACCACCGTCGTAAAGCCCGACAGCGTTAGCATCTGCTGCAGGTTTTGTGCCAGACGTTCTGCAGGTTGATGCGCCGCATCGATCCACTTAGCCTCTGTAAAGTGCACATGTGTATTCCAGAAACCGGCCATCACGATACATCCGGTGCAGGGCAGCGGAGCGACACCATGCGGAACAGCAACATGCTCCCCAACTGCAGTAATCTTTCCGCCGCGAATCAGGATCGTTGCGTGGTTGACGGCCTGCGCCTCGGGCGACGGATAGACCTTTGCATCCACGATTGCAAGATCCTGCGCCGCCGCGTTGGAGAGTCGAGCAAGACACAACAGCAGAAGCAAGACAATTCGCATTCGGCATTCTACGAAATCCGCCGAGACAAAGTTCAAAATTGTAATGCTGCGTTAAACACAAATCGCGGACCAAAATCCTCGTTAGGATTACACTCTTTCTAGAAGCGTCTGACCCCTCCGAGGACTCGAATGAAGCCAAAGAATCTGCCCGCAATGCCGTCCACCTCCGACCGCCGTACCTTCCTCAAGACGGGAGGCGTCGCCGCCGCAGCTCTCCTGACCAAGGGCGCAATCGCCGCTGAAACCCAGCAGCGCACTCTGCCGCCGCTTCCCGACAACACAAAGACGGTTGCCGCCATGCCCACGCGCAATCTCGGCAAGACAGGTTACAAGGTAGGCATCTTCTCACTCGGCGGCCAGGCTGCCCTCGAAAAGCCCGCGAACTTCGACGTCGCCGTTCCCATCATCGAGCGCGCTCTCGACCTCGGCGTCAACTACATCGATACTTCGTCCATCTATGGCGGCCCGGAGCGCTGGAGCGAGCAGTACGTCGGCCGCGTCATGAAGACCCGCCGCAACGAAGCCTTCCTCGCCACCAAAACGAAGGAGCGCACTCGCGACGGCTCTCTCCGCATGATCGAGAAGTCCCTCCAGCTCCTCAACACCGACCACGTCGATCTCTGGCAGCTCCACGACGTCGGCCTCCCCGAAGACGTCAACGCCATCTTCGCCAAGGGCGGAGCCATGGAAGCCCTCATCGAGATGCAGGACCAGAAGGTCGTCCGCTACCTCGGCGTCACCGGCCACTACCGCCCCGAAGCCCTCATCGACGCCGTCAACCGCCACAACTTCGACACCATCCTCATGGCGATGAACGCCGCCGACACCCACATCCACAGCTTCACCGACAAGCTCCTCCCCTCGTCGTCGAAAAGCAGATGGGCATCATCGGCATGAAGGTTCCCTCGCGCGGCCGTCTCCTAGCCTCATGGACGCCGCCCTCGCTCGACGCCCAGCGCCACTCATGGGAGGGCTCCGCCATCGCCCACCGCCCCGGCGTCATGACCATGAAGGACGCGATGAACTTCACGCTCTCGCACCCGGTCAGCACGGTCATCATCGGCTGCGACAACATCCCCCAGTTGGAAGAGAACGTGCAGATCGCAAGAGACTTCACGCCTCTCTCCAACTCCCAGATGGCCGCACTCAACGAACTAGCCGCCCCCGTAGCCGAGCAGTCCCTCTTCTTCCGCTTCACCGATCGCAGCAAAGGCTGACGATCAGCTAAAACGCCAGGGACCGCAATCTCTGGTTCAAGTAATCACTTGTCCGGTTCCGCGCCCGACCGGACAAGTATTTCTTGCTCTCATCACGGATTGGTCAGCGTAAACGTGTAAAGAGTGCCGCAACCTTCTACACAACTTTCCAATGTGTCAGATCGAGTGCCGCCCAGCTCCGTGGCGCCCCAGAAGTTCCCAGTCGCATCCATGACAAGTCCGCTGGATGGTGTCGATCCATCGCCACCGGAACCCTTGAAAGTGTGGAGGACTGTCTCGGTCCCATTGAGATTGAGCTTGAACACCACACCGCAGCCACCGCCAGCGGCGCAATAGACATTCCCTTGGTATGCACCACTGGAGGTTGCACCATAGATGCTGTCTCCAATCAGGAGCGGAATGCCCACCGGGGCCGCTCCGTCTGCTCCGCCTGTAAAGGTGTACACCACCGTAAACTTGCCGCTCGTATCGTACTTGTATACGACGCCGCAGCCTGGGCTGGTCGTACATCCCGCCAGGTTCCCTCCAGCCGACGTGTAGCCATACAAGTTGCCCTGTGGATCACGAACAAGGTTCGTCGGATGGGATCCATCACTTGCGCCGGTGAAATCGTGAAGTACTGTCTCCTTGCCGGCCGGAGTCAATTTGTAGAGCACGCCATCGCCGCCATCGCCGAACTTATCCCTCCCGTGAGTACCGCCGAAGGGAGTCGTCCCATACAGATTTCCCTGTGCATCTCGAACAACAGCGGATTGTGGATTGGAGCCTTCGTTGCCACCGGAAGGGAAGGCGAAAAGGACAGTTTCGGAGCCAGCAGGATTAATTCTGAACACCTCGCCACAGCCGGCGCCGGAGTTGCAGTGACCGATCGTAACGCCGTAGAGGTTTCCGGCCGCATCCTGGATAAGACCGCCGCTCGGCCAGAACTCCGGCTCACTGAACGAATGCAGCACATTGATGCTGCCTGCCGGATCAATCCTGTAGACCGTTCCAAAACCCGCACTGCTACTGCCGTTCGTCTCACCGTAAAGATTGCCTTGCGCGTCACGAATCAGCCCGGAGGAAGGAAAGAAGATGCTGGGGTTTTGACCCGTAAAATCATGCACCGCGGTAAACCTGCCATGGCCCCACTTGTAGAGAACGCCGCAACCAGGTCCAGGAACGCACTCTCCGTACGCTTCGCCACCCAGAGTCGTGGCTCCATACACGAACCCTTCGCTGTCCAGGAGAAGCTCTCCGACCGGCACCCCTCCATTGGAGGTGCCGTTGAATTTAAGAGGTACTTTGAAGTTGACCACCGGCGGCGTCTGAGAGTAGAGCGCGGTCGTCAAGTAGAGTGCAGCCGTCGCGAAGATGAAAATTCCAGTCACACCAGCCAGTGAAGATAGGAATTTGCGTAAGTGTTCGGTTCGCGGGATTGAAGATGATCTCCGGTTAGTCCACATGTCATTCTCTCCAGTATGTGAAACTCACCCAGCTTGCTCCGCCTTCAGACTTGTGTCAATGCGCGTCGTGTAAATTTCGAATGCCATTCGTGAGGCGCGCGACCGCCTTCGTCACACAAACAACTCCTTCACACTAGCCTCCACCCCATCCTCCACCGTCACAAAACCCACCGTCACCGGCAGCGAAAATCTTCTCGGCCCCGCGCTCCCCGGATTGAAATAGACCACCCCATCCTTCACCTCAACCTTAGCCTTATGCGAGTGCCCACTCACCACCATTGCCACGCCCGCCGCCCTGGCGTTGATATCCAGATCATGCACCGAGTGCACCAGATAAAACAGCTGCCCACCCAACTCCACCACATCCGTAGCAGGCAAATCCGCACAAGCCTCGGCCACATCCACATTCCCGCGTATCGCCGTCACCGGAGCGATCTCACGCAACGCATCGAGGATCGCAACACCCCCACATCCCCGGCATGCAGAATATGCTCGACCCCACGCAGCGCAGCCAAAGCCTCCGGCCGCATCAACCCATGCGTATCCGAGATCACCCCAATCAACATCGCCGCCGTTCCTCAGGCATAACAAATACGTCATCTCGACCGAAGGCGGCGCACTTTGCCGCCGCAGTGGAGAGACCCCCGTATTTCGTCGTTCAAGCCAGCTTCAAACTCTGCAGCGAAGCGTACTCTTTGCTCGCCTTCGGATCGTGGCTCCGGTCAGGATCGATCCGCAACTCCAGCGTCGTAATCCCGCTCAGGTTCTCCGCGTAGTCCTCAATCTCTTCGGTCGAACCGTTGGGACTAAACGTCCACTGTTGTCGCACAATCTCCTTCAACTCCGTCCCCGCACCCGCAAACAACGCAAACTCCTGGGACCGCTCTGAAGTTTTATCAACAAAGTGCAGCTGCAGCCGCTTGATCGTCAGCGGCTCATCAAAGTGCAACCGGATCAACTGCGGCCCCGTCGTTGCGGCCCGCCATCCCTCTGTCACCTTTTTGCTCAGAGCATTCTCAATCGGAAACCCCTCATCTTCGGAGCTGATCTCGACCCGCGCAATCCGCTCCAGATCACGCCACAGATCGCTGATGGGAGTTGCTGTCGTAGTCGAAGGGGAAACGATACTCTTGCGCATTTGTGTTGCCTCACAGTTCCAAGGCCAGCATATCCGATAACCCACGGCCCCGTTTACTGGCCTATGCTAAGCCTCGTCCGCGGGTCGAGATAATCCCGCAGCGCATCGCCAATAAAATTGAATGAGAGCACGCAGAGCATCACCGCCATCGCCGGAAAGAACACTAGATGTGGTGAGTCAAACAGATGCGACCGCGCATCGTTCAGCATCGACCCCCAGCTGGCCGCCGGCGGCGGAACACCCAGCCCCAGAAAGCTCAGCGTAGCCTCCGCCAACACGGCCCCCGCCATCCCAATCGCAGCCTGCACGATCAGCGGCTGCAGAATATTCGGCAGAATATGCCGGGTCATGATGCGAATATCCGTCGCCCCCAGCGCACGTGCTGCCTCGACAAACTCCCGCTCCTTCACCGCCATCACCTGCGCCCGCACCAGACGCGCATACCCCACCCAACCCGAGATCGCCAGCGCCAGAATCACATTCCCCAGCCCCGGCCCCATGAACGCAACAAACGCAATCGCCAGCAGAATCCCCGGCAGCGCCAGAAATGC
Source organism: Tunturiibacter gelidiferens (assembly GCF_051013345.1). Taxonomy (GTDB): domain Bacteria; phylum Acidobacteriota; class Terriglobia; order Terriglobales; family Acidobacteriaceae; genus Edaphobacter; species Edaphobacter gelidiferens_A. The sequence continues at coordinate 5,614,095 of NZ_CP132939.1, read as the reverse complement.
ATTCGTCACATAGATATTCACCACCGTGTCCGTCCACCCGCCATAAAACCCAGCCAGTCCGCCCGCCACCAGCCCCACTGCCAGCGAGAGCCCCACTACGCTCACCGCCACCACCAGGGAGATCCTCGCGCCAAACAGCGTCCTCGAGAGAATGTCCCGTCCCAACTCATCTGTTCCGAACCAGTGCGCCGCCGAAGGCCCCATCAGCCGCCCCGTCAGATCCAACTGCGCAGGATCCCACGGCGCCAGCCACGGAGCAAACACCGCGCACACCGCAAACACCAGCAGCAGCGTCACCCCAACCGCCGCCAGCGGCTGTCTTCGCACCGCCCCCATCACCGATCGCCCGGGCGCAGCCCCGGCATTTGCAACAGAGATCTCCACGCCCTAAATCCTACATGCACAACGACCTGAGAAACGTCGAGACTCGACCGACCGCGCGACACGCGCAACCTAGGACGCGAACAGATTCGTAAGACTCGTAAGTTTCACCAGCTCCTGGATGCGGGCGACAGATTCTGCAGCTTCAACGTGCAGTACCCCTCGTTGATCGCCGAAACCTTCAAACCCACAGCGTTCCCAACCCGAGGCTATCCAGAAACGTCACATCTGCCAGGTCGATCACGATCTTTCCACCCTGAGGAATCAACGGCTTGACGATGTCTTTTACTTCGCCAGCGGTCTGGTTGATCAGGCGGCCATAGCACCGAACCGTCGTTACCTTGACGCCGTCTTCCGTCGAATTTTCTACCGCACAATGAAAAGGAACCTCTGATGTATTGGTCACACTGATCTCCCGGAGAAACACTACCGAAGAAATCTACCCCTCCGGCCTTCCTGTATTTGTGAAATTCCGGTTACGACCCGCGTTGCCAAGCCAGCAAACCGCTTTATCTCTGTGCGAAGGCGTCCGGGCGTAACTACGGCATCTGCAACAGATGTCTCCCCACCCCACAATCCTGCATGCGCAATGACCCTAACGGGGGCTTTGAAGCTAACTGAAGGAGCATGTAGGGTTAAACGATGAAGGAACTCCGTCGTCTCGCCATCGCAGTCCCCGCCGCCCTCCTCGTCCTCTGCCTCGCAGCGGCCTGGTGGACGCGCGGCGCCATGGCCCACATGCCCTTTCTCAAAGCCAACGGCAGCCCTGCCGGCGCCAACAACCTCATCGACCAGCGCCCCTGGCAGACCATTGAGTCCCTCGCCCCCTCGCCGTCTCCGCGGAAGAGCAATCCTTCGCTCATGAGGCCCAGCGTTTGGCCGACCACGAGGTCGATCAGGCCTTCGCCCTCGCCCTTCGCCAGGCCGCCTTCCAGACCCGTACCCTGACCGGGGACGCCCTCGCCCTCCAGGAAAAAGTCACCCAGATCCAGTCCCTGGTCAAAGAAGATCAGGGCAAGGTGGACGCCCTCACCGCCTCCCTCAAACAGACCAACGGCACCATCGCCGACTCCGACGACCTCGACGTCGCCAAGGCCCAGCTCCAGCTGGACACGGACGAACTCTCCGACCTCACCGAACAGCTCGCCCGCCTCAGTGGCGACCAGCGCGGCCAGATCCAGCAGGAACTCACCGCCCGCGAAGCCGCCATGAAGAAGTACGACGCCGCCCAGGCAGACAGCGGCGGTCAGATCTCCGTCCTCTCCGCCCGCCGTTACGGCACTCTCTCCGGCCGCGTCTCCGCATGGTTCGATCAGCGCAGCCGCATAGACCTCATCCGCCAGGCCAAAGCCGAGACCGATCTCGATATCGCCGCCCTCACTGCAAAACACGCAGACTTTGAAAAGAAAGCCTCAACAGCCGCAGCAAGCATCAACGCATCCAGCACCAACGCATCCAGCACCAACGCATCCAGCACCAACGCATCCAGCACCAACGCATCCAGCACCAACGCATCCAGCACCAACGCATCCAGCGCCCAATCCAACACCGCCCCTCCGCAGGACGCCGTAAAGAGCCGCGTAGCCCGCATGGCCCAGGCCCACGCCTTCTCGCAGATGCACAGCATCGTCGAAGACCAGCTCCAGACCCAGCAGCAGCTCTCCGCCGTCTACGCCAAATGGCTCACCCAGGTCCAACTTCAGCACACCATCGTCACTCACCTCGCTCTGCAGTCGCTCTCCCTCATCGCCTTCTTGATTCTTTGCGGCGTCCTCCTCGCCACTTTTATCGGTCAACTCATCGACCGCTCCCGCATGGAGCAGCGCCGTCTCCGCACCCTCCGCACCATCATCGGCCTCGGCATCCAGCTAGTTACATTCCTGCTCGTCTTGCTCGTCATCTTCGGCGCACCCAGTCAGGTCCCCACCATCCTCGGCCTCGGGGCCGCAGGCCTCACCGTCGTCTTTCAGGACTTCATCCTCGCCTTCTTCGGCTGGTTCATCCTCATGGGCAAAAACGGCATCCGCGTCGGCGACTGGGTCGAGATCAACGGCGTAGGCGGCGAGGTCGTCGAGATCGGCCTCTTCCGCACCGCTCTCCTCGAGACCGGCAACTGGACCGACAAAGGCCATCCCACCGGACGTCGCGTCACCTTCATCAACAACTTCGCCATCTCCGGCCAGTACTTCAACTTCTCCACTACCGGCCAGTGGATGTGGGACGAGATCACCGTCAACATTCCACCCGGCGTCGACTCTTACAAAACCATCGAAGCCATCCACGGCACAGTCCTGAAGCAAACCGAACACGACGCCAAGCTCGCCGAGCAGGAGTGGCAGAGCGCTACACGACAGAACGGCCTCAGCCAGTTCAAAGCAACCCCCTCGGTCGACATGCGCCCCGCAGCCTCCGGCGTCGACATCGTCGTCCGCTACGTCATCCGCGCCGGCGACCGCTTCGATGTACGCAACCGCCTCTATCAGTCCGTCATCGATCTCCTGCACAAACCAGCGAACACAGCGCCCGTTCGATCCATCATCGATCAACGAGAGCTGGCGAAGGTCTGATCTCAAATTCAATTCACGCTACCAAAGTTCTAAAAGTCAATCCCTCCCGTTAGGATTTATTTCTCATATCACCCTCTTTCCCTCCAAGCTATACTTGGCACTTGGAAGCAAAGCGAAAAATGCACTGCCAGAGCGTTCGCCGGATAACCTGAACCACTTCAACAGCTTCTAACTCAAGACCCAAGGAGTCTCCCCTCTATGAAGCTCAAAGGACAGAAAGCAGTCGTCTGCGGTGCCGGTGGTTTCATCGGCGGCCACCTCGTTCAAAGCCTCCTCGACAACGGCGTCGATGTCATCCGCGCCGTCGACATCAAGCCGCTCGACGAGTGGTATCAAGTATCCAACGACGTCGATAGCCTCTCCCTCGACCTCAAGGACAAGGACAGCTGCCTCACCGCCGCCACAGGCGCCGAAGTCATCTTCCAGCTAGCCGCCGACATGGGTGGCATGGGCTTCATCGAAAACAACAAAGCCCTCTGCATGCTCTCGGTTCTCACCAACACGCACATGCTCATGGCCGCCCGCGAAAAGGGTGTCGAGCGCTTCTTCTACTCCTCCTCCGCCTGCGTCTACAACGGCGAAAAGCAGACCAACCCCGACGTCGTCGCCCTCAAAGAAGAGGACGCATACCCCGCACTCCCCGAAGACGGCTACGGCTGGGAGAAGCTCTTCTCCGAGCGCATGTGCCGCCACTTCGAAGAGGACTACGGCCTTCAAACACGCGTCGCCCGCTACCACAACGTCTACGGCCCGCTAGGCACCTGGACCGGAGGCCGCGAAAAGGCTCCCGCCGCAGTCTGTCGCAAGGTCATCGAGGCCAAGCACTCCGGCAAGCACGAGATCGAGATCTGGGGCGACGGCAAGCAGACTCGCTCCTTCATGTACATCGACGACTGCACCAAGGGCACGCAGATGATCGCCGAGAGCGAGATTCACGAGCCTCTCAACCTCGGCTCCGACGAACTCGTCACCATCAACCAGCTCGTCGACATCGCAGAAGACATCGCCGGCATCAAGCTCAAGCGCAACTACAACCTCAGCGCTCCCAAGGGCGTCAACGGCCGCAACAGCGACAACACCCTCATCCAGCAAAAACTCAACTGGGCACCGTCCATCAAGCTCCGCGACGGCCTGGCCAAAACCTACGCCTGGATCGAAGACGAGATCCTCTCCAGCAAACCCCTCGCTGCCGCCACACGGTAGTAAGTAGGCCTGGCAAACAAACGGGATCCTCGAGCATGTAGCTATCCTCGAGGGTCCCGTTTTTGTTTCTTCACAGACTTTGGAGCCAGGAAATAAGCCGTTCTATGTGAATTTCTCTGAATCAAGTTAGGTCACGGAGGAATCAATACGGGTGTACGTATTCATCGTTGAGGCCATCATACCGTTCGCGGTCTCCAGGCGCTCGATAAAGCACAACCGACATATAACCAGCTTCAGAAAGAGGCAAATCATGACCGCCAAAAATCCAGATGTTGCTACTACGAAGGACGCCGACGCAATCTATTACAAGGATGCGACCGACCTTGCTGCCCTTATCCGCACAAAGCAGCTCTCCTCGAGGGAAGTCGTCCAGGCGCACCTCGACCGGGTCGCTGCAGTGAACCCGAAGGTGAACGCGATTGTTACCCTACTAGCCGATGAGGCGCTGAAGGGCGCAGACGCTGCCGACAAAGCTGTGAAAGACGGTGCAGAACTCGGGCCGCTCCATGGTGTCCCGTTCACAATCAAGGACGCGATCGATACGGCAGGCGTGCTCACCCAGCGTGGTTCCCGGATCTTCGCAGGAAACATCCCATCAAAGGACGCGACCGTCGTGACGCGCTTCAAAGCTGCCGGTGCCATCCCGCTTGCCAAAACCAATCTTCCGGAGTTCTCTGCATGGCAGGAAACAGATAACGTTCTCACCGGCCTGACCAGAAACCCTTGGAACCTTGACCGCACTCCGGGCGGTTCCAGTGGCGGTGAGTCAGCTGCAATTGCTGCAGGCATCTCGCCCATCGGCATTGGCAGCGATGTTGCAATTTCTGTACGAGGACCAGCCGCATTGACAGGTATTGTCGGCCTCAAGGCCACGCATGGTCGTATCCCCTACACTGGCCACTGGCCGGAAGTGCTCAATCGCTATCGGCATATCGGACCGATGGCACGAAGCATTCGGGACATCGCCACAGCGTTTTCCATTATGCAGGGTGCTGACGGCATCGATGGTCTGGTTGTTAACGCTAAAAACGCCGCCGCCGCAATTGAGCCAGTTGCTGGCAAGCCAATTCGCGTTGGTTGGCTGGTGGAGCCAGGTCTTGGACCGGTAGACCGCGAAGTAGCCTCTGCTGTCGCTTCCGCCGCCGATCTCCTGAAAAGTTTTGGCTGTGCAGTCGAAGCAGTCCGTATTCCCTCGTTTGAGCACAACAACTATTTCGATACCGCGCTCGTGCTCTACGGCGCCGAGTTGGGACGATACATTCCTCCCTTTGTTGGCGATCGTTTGGCAGATCTGCACTTCATCGGAAAGATCTACGCTACCCTCCCGCCTCCGCCGATCGCGGACTACCTCGCAGCCGAACGACAAGTCGACGATTTGAAATCTGCCTTCGCGACATACTTTCAGCAGTATGATGTCTTGCTCCTTCCTGTAATTCCATTCACGGCACCCCCGCCGGGCCTCGAAGAATACATAGTGAACGGCGAAAAAGTTCCATCGACCCACATGATGCGGGCAACGGTACCCTTCAACCTTACCGGTCTGCCTGGTCTGTCCGTGCCGTTCAGTTTCAGTTCAGAAGGACTTCCGATCAACGTCCAGCTTGTTTCAAGATGGTTCGATGAAGCAACGATTCTTCGTCTTGGCCAACTGATCGAGTCGGCAACAGACGCGCATAAACGTCATCCCATCCTATGACGCCTCCGTCTAAAGATCTCCAAAACAATACCCTGCATCGAGACTGTCGATGCAGGGTTCTCTTTCATAACGTCGATACAGAGCGATATCATGGAGATGAGATACCAATACGTTCGGACAGAGTGAATTCATGCCACGGCCTTCACATAAGGAAAAGATTTTGACCAGCGGTTTGCGTGTCGTACACGAGCGCGGTTACGCAGCGTCGAGTGTCCGCGACATCATCGAGGCAGCCGGCGTTCCGCAGGGATCGTTTACGAATCATTTCGTGTCGAAAGAGGCTTTCGGGCTTGAACTCGTCAACATCTACTACAAAGACATTCAGCGTTTTATGGATGAAACGCTTCTCAACGATGCTCTACCCCGCTGAAACGTCTGCGTCTCTGGGCAGAGGGTGGCGTGGACTCTCTCAATCAGAACGATCATTGGAACGGCTGTCTCCTGGGAAATTTTGGAGCGGAAGCAAACTCTGAAGTGGAATCGATTCAGCAGCGGGTGGCAGAGGCTTTTCGTGAGGAACGGAAAAACATTGCTTACTGTCTGCGTGCCGCGGTCAAGGCCGGGGAACTGCCAACAAAAACGAAATGCGATGATCTGGCAGGATTCATTCATGCTGCGTTTGAAGGAGCTATTCTCGTGGCGAAATCGGAACGGAGTTCATTTCCAACGGAAAGCTTCAAAAAATTCTGTTTTCAATGCTTCTCGCGAAAAAATCCTAGACACGGATTGCTGCATAAGTCGGCTTTGCAGGTTGTAACAAGGTGACGCCGCAAGAATTGCCGGGTGCCCCATATCTCGACTCTGAGATGTGGGCATTCGCGCCGTGCGCGAACATTTTACTCTTCACGTCAAACTGCCTGACGAGTCGGCAGGCACTGTATCAAAGCGCGCACCCGTCTTCCCAAGATAGATACGAACGCAACTCTTATGGCGAACCCGCCAGGCGAACGTACGATTTTCGATCACACACTCGGCAACCCCTTGTATTCTTGGCTAAGATGATTGGACTACAACGACAGAACTTCTGGAGGTTCCTAAATGAAGAAGACTCTCGTAGCGCTCTTTCTCGCCCTGATCGTCAGCCCACTTCAGGCGCATGCACAGGATGACGCCAAGAAACTCACGCCGAAACCGCCGGTAAACCCCTCACAGGTATTGTTGGAAAACTGGAACGATATCGGGCGAAAGTTATCCGCGATGGCAGAAGATTTTCCTGAAGACAAATATGATTTCAAGCCCGTTCCTGTCGAGCGAAGCTTTGCGGAGCAACTGCTGCACGCGGCAAACGCGAACTACTTTTTCATTAACCCACTCCTCGGCAAGAAGCTACCGGAGGGTGATCCGAAACGGGATCAGTACAAAAGCAAGGCTGAAGTGGTTGCCTTTGTGAAGAAATCCTTCGCAGACGGTGCTGCGCTCATAAAGCAAAAGGGCGATTCGGGCATGAGCGATCTGATGTTGGACCCCTTCTCCAAGGATCAACAGGTTCGTATGTCGGATCAGGCGTGGGGTTTCATCGAACACTCGGGCGAACACTACGGCCAGCTCGTCGTCTACTACCGCGTGGCCGGCCTGGTCCCTCCAGAATCACGCCCCAAAAAGTAACCAACTGGGTGCCAATCTGGTGAGTGATAAGCCCTGTACTTCTCAGTCAGAGATCGTGCAAAAAGGTTTGCTTCTCGCATACCAGCGTCGGCCGGGTTCACCACATCTCGATTCTGAAATGTGAGCCTTCGCGCCGGGTGCCCCATATCTCGACTCTGAGATGTGGGCATTCGCGCCGTGCGCGAACCGCTTTCTCTCCACTTGGAATCAGCTCGTCATCTTCCGGGCCATTCTCGCATGTGTTAATCCGTACCGGTGCGGTGACACGAATCAGGAACCGGATGAACCATCCACAAAGAGCCAGCCCGTCTTCGAATAAGATAGAAACGAACACACCTCTTCATGCCGACACCTCCCATCACCCACCGAATCCTCGGCATCGACTTCTTCGCCGGCTCAGCAAAAGAAGCCATCGACATCATGCGCACCAAAGGCGGTCTCCTCGTAGTTCCAGCAGCCCCAGCCCTCAAAGATCTCGACCGCAGCCCCGACTATCGCGACGCCCTCCTCAACGCGGACCTCGCCATTACCGACTCCGCCTTCATGGTCCTCATCTGGAACCGCCTGCAGCCCATCCCCATCAAGCGCCTCTCCGGACTCGAGTACCTCCGCGAACTCCTCCTCGCATCCGACATTCGCGAACCCGGCAACGTCCTCTGGATCATGGCGAGCCCGGTCAGCGCGAGGCGCAATCTCGACTGGCTCGCAGGGCAGGGAATCGTCATCCCTCAAGACTATGTCTACATGGCGCCCCTGTACGGCAACGCTCCTATCGACGATCCTGCTCTGCTCGAACGCCTCAACCGCCTTCGCCCCCAACATGTCGTCGTTACCATCGGCGGCGGAACCCAGGAGCGCCTGGGCCTCTACCTCAAGCGCAATCTCGCCTATCGACCCGCCGTCCACTGCATCGGCGCAGCCATCGCCTTCCTCAGCGGCGATCAGGTCCTCATCCCCGTCTGGGCCGACAGGTACTACCTGGGCTGGCTCTTCCGCTCCTTCGCCGAACCGAAGCGCTACATCCCCCGCTACTGGGACGCCCGCAAACTCCTCGCCATCATGCTCCGTAACCGCAGCCGCCTCCCCGACCTGAGATCTTAGCCAAACCGCCCGCTAACTTCTGACTAATCAGATACCTGTCCCAAAAACGGACACCTCTGGTTGGCGAGTCGAAAATAAACTTGAAAAACATGGCGTGTTTTTCGACGCTCAAAAAACAACGTCCAAAACACCACGTCCACCACGCAATTCACCACAACTTCACCACGATTTCGCCACCACAAAACAGTCAAGAATCTACAAAACCCCCTGTAAAAGTGAGGTTTCTCCCCTGTCAAATTTTTTAGTACTAAAGTTTGCAACTCCAGGCATCGTTCTCTCACCTTCCCGGCGTCCCAACCGATAGGCAGGGCAGGGGATCTCATGCTGACCAGAAAGTTGTATTACCTAGCCCGGCACCCCAAACCTAGAATGGCCCTTATGCTGGCCTCCCTCGAAGCGCGCGCCAAGTCTCTGATTTCATTCAAGAAATCGTACGTTTGGGCCCTTGCGCTGGCCGCGCTGCTCCTCTCAGCGTCGCGCATTCTCCCTGCCCAAAGCTTCGAATCCTCCACAAATCTCACGGTAGCCGAGCAATACCTCTTGGCCGCAGCGAACGAAGATCGCGTCAATCAAGGACTTCAGCCACTTCGCTTCGATCCAGTCCTCGCCGAAGCCTCCTATGTTCACGCCCGCGAGATGGCCGCCCATGCCGGAATCTCCCACCAATTCGACGGTGAGCCCGCACTCGCTGCTCGCGGAGCCAATGCTGGCGCACACTTTAGCCTCATCACAGAAAACGTAGCCGAAGCGCCCACCTCGGTCATCATTCACAATCTCTGGATGCACTCTCCCGGCCACCGCGCCAACCTGCTCGATCCCAACGTGGATTCAATCGGAATCGCCATCGTCATCCGCGATCATCAACTCTACGCGGTAGAAGACTTCGCCAGCACCGTTCAAACCCTGTCGCTCAACCAGCAGGAGCGCACCGTTGCCAGCGTAATCGCACAGTCGGGAATGCACGTTGCAGAAACCACCGAAGAAGCTCGTCAGACCTGCACGATGTCCACTGGCTACGCAGGCTCTCGTCAACCTTGGTACATCATGCGTTACACCGCTGGAAGTCTCAATCAAATTCCTAGTCAGCTCAAAAGCAAACTGGCATCCGGCAAATATCACCAGGCCGTAGTCGGCGCCTGCTCCGTAACCCGCAACAGCCCCTTTACCGCCTATAACATCGCAGTCCTGCTCTACCCCTAGGAATGCCGGACAGCAGCCACTATGCCGGTTGTCGCGACTTCTTCAGCGCTCGCAGGCTTGTTAGGCCGCCGTTCAGCAGGTCCGAACGACTGCAAGTTTGAGGGCTTTGGACAGGGGTACTAATTCAGCATCGGCGTCATAAGCGCAATGATCGTTCCAAGAATCTTCGCCCCGATGAATCATAGTCCGGAACAGATTGGAGCATCTCGCGCGGCCTCGGCGATATTGGTCATAGATGTTTACAACTCTTGGCGATACCTCACCTCGTAGTCGGGAGATACGTGGGCGTAGGAGTCGTTTCAAAAACGCTTGTTGCAGAATGCCACTATAGCACCGCTGACACCAAGGTAGCCTTTGACCCCTCTATCCCGATTTGTTATAACTGAGGGAGCGCGTGAGTTCTCCCGCGGTCCAAAGACGTTCCTGAGTAGCTCAATGGCAGAGCATTCGGCTGTTAACCGAAGGGTTGTAGGTTCGAGTCCTACCTCAGGAGCCATCATCATAATAAAATAAACAAGTTAGATAACTGGATAACGACAATACCATCAGAAATGCCATCAAATCTGCTCTGTGGCTCAGTCACAGCCCAGAGCATTGTGCATGGATTCCTTTAGCGGTGGTTCCGGCCGGGCTATTCAGTCTGTGAACAGCTTTCATCCACCGTGTTCGTCGATGGTGACGGTACTCGTAAGTCGGCCAGTGTCATGAAATCCCATGACCGTGCCCGCAGAAAACCATGTGCCTTCGGCGTTTATCAGGACCTACGTACGCCCAGTTCCCACCGTCGAAAACGTGCTGAACGGGTTTGCCAAAGCCTATCATCGGCTTTTCTCGTTTGCAGACACCGTGTAGGGTGCTGATTTTGTTTCTACGCAAACTGAGCAGTCGCGAGCAGCTCTTTCTCCTCGCGGAATGGCGGTCGATCTGGGATACAGCTTGTATCTCGATTCTCCCCAGTCTCGAATTTGGCGAGGAGATCAATACCGGCCATAGTAGTCATCGCTGCTGGCCACAAGATGGAATTGTCCATGCACCGGATAATGTCGCGTCGAAGCAGGTAGAGGATTCCATAAATCACCCGGCGGTGACCGGCTGACAGTGGGGTCTTCAAAAAACAGTGTTTCGTCAGGCTGGTTCACGGCTCAAACTCACCCCATTGATAAAATCCATTATCGCGTTTAAAGAATGACTTAGACCTGCCACAAGATTTCTCAGTGCGTTTCCACGATCTGACAGAAACAGGTTTTGTACACGATTATCTTCTCGAAGACCTGGGACGTTAAACCTGCCAGACTGTCAACGCCAATTTCCTGATCCTGCGCCCGGTCCATGAAATCCACGACAACGAGAAGCCAGTAGGTTTCACAGGGCCGGTAAATTTTTCCTTGAGTTCCTTTTCTTCGACAATTGTTCGCAGCTTATCGAGCGACATGAAGACGCCGTCATAGACCTGCGAAACCCTCCAGCACGCATCGGGATATTCGATCGCGTTGAGGTAGGCGAACGAGAGCTCGGGAATATGCTGGAAATCGTCGCGCCAAAGCTGTCCGGTATCGCTTTTCTGCAGCGTGGCCGCCAAGTCCGCTATTTTCTGGGCCACGCTCGTTTGATCACGGATAGGAACGGAGCGGTCAAACGCAAATGTGAGCTCAAATTTCTTGCCCGCCTGTGCCTGGTAGAGATGATGGGCCTTGGCTATGACCGCCTCTCGCGCTTTCCTCTGTATCTGCTCGCTGTCAGGCAAGGAGCCTTCTTCGAGGAAGAAATTCCTGATCTCGATGCCGATGGTTCTTGCTCCGCGCACAATGACATCCGGTTTATCGCCGTATTCCACCGCTCCCTCCGGCAGTGGATAGTCACGCCGGAACATCTCGAAATAGTACTGTTCGTTTTCTGAATTTTTCATCGCGGTTGCTCGCCCTGCATGGGGATAATGCCCTGAATGTTGTTGAGGGGGTTGTCAGGTGACTTTGCCAGATTGCCGCCCTTCGGGCAAGCGGTAGGTTACATCCCGCCTAATGGAGAATACGGGGTGATTCACCCCTGCCCCCGCCGTGCTCCATTGACTACACGATAAACCGGATTATCACGCGGCCCCCATTAACCTAGTGGGCCGCATTGTTTGAGGGTGAGATTCGAAATCGATCATTGACCGCTTCTCTGAGGTTCTGCCTGCATCCGATGTACCGTTCGGTCGTTTGCACCGACCCGTGACCGAGGAGAAACTGAATCTGTTCGAGTTCGCCTCCGGCCTCATGGCAGAGGCGGGCGCAAGTGCGACGAAGATCGTGGGGTGCCAGATGGTCAATGCCGATTCGTTGGCGTATCGCTTCACGGCATACCAGACTACGTCGGTTGTCACTCCTTCATCCTGCCGAGTCCCATTCTTCGAAATTCGCCTGAACACCTTGCCTTCAGTCACTCCTGTGTCGTGGATACAAACATCTATGAGACCTTTACACCACGCCGGCGCGGGGACCGTTCGCAGTCGTCCGCCCTTCCCAACCATATCGACGATCACCCAGTGGCTCTCCCTCAATTGCAGCTGATCCAATCGCAAGTTCACGGTTTCCGAGCGTCGCAGAGCACATCCGAGCACTGCAGCATCTCTTCTGCCGCGCGGGGGCCTTGGGAAACGGCATTCAATAGCTCTTGCGCCTGATCGCCAGTTAGCCAATTGCCAATCCTCCGGCCAAGACGCTTGACGCCCTTAACTCGTCGGATTCCAATCGCCAGCTCCGGGCTCAACCAACCGCTCTCCGCAGCCTTATTCTGCCAGCCGCCGGATCGCGGAAAGATGAAGATTGATCGTAGCAGCTGACAGAGAAAGCCCCTCAAGGAACGAGCGGTACCGCACCACGACGGACCGGTTAAAGCCTAGTCGAGGCTCAGAGGGCTCTGGTGCAAATATTTTCGGTGGGCAGAAAGAGGTCTTGGAGAAGGATTGATCTATGCAGCGAGGACAGCGTTCCAGATAGCGGGCGCAGCTTGGTCTTTGAGGCGTAAGGATCCGAGGGCGAATTGGCCTTTGTGAATACGACGTAGTAGTTCGATTCCGGCAATGGTGATGGCAGCATAATTGAAACGCTTGAATCCGAGCATAGGTCCGTTTCTGGACTTGATCCCGCGATGATCCTGCTCAATTAGATTGTTCAGGTATTTCGATGATCGAAGCTTGGTGTGCTTCCATACCTCGTTTTCGCTCGGCATCTCACGCACTGCGCGATGCGATGCGGCATAGCCATCCAGGGTGATGCGGAGGGGAGCACGCCCTTGGGTGCAAAGCGCTTTGCGGAAGAATGCCTTGGCCGCTGCAACGTCTCTCTTTGGACACAGCCGGAAGTCGACTGTATTGCCCTCCTTGTCCACGGCACGGTAGAGATAGACCCATTGGCCGCGCACCTTCAGGTACGTCTCATCGACGCGCCAGGAGCGGCCAACTTTGCGTGCATAGCGAGCCCAGCTCTTTTCGAACTCCGGAACATATCGCTGCACCCAACGCATGATCGTCGTATGCGCAAGCTCCAGTCCGCGTTCTGCCATCATCTCGACCAGATCCCGCAAACTGAGCTTGTAGCGAAGGTACCAACGTACGCACAACAGGATCACCTCACGATCAAAGTGTCGACCCGCAAACAATGCCTTCGTTCCATTCCGTCTACTCATCCCCTACTCAGCTCCCCCAAATAACACTGTACCCGATGGGGAAACTCGTTATTTGCACCAGAGCCGCTTCGCGCACTGGAATGGACTTACCGTGCAGGCTGACAATCAGCATGGGCCATTCATCCATATTCAGGCGACACAACTCGGCCACTTCATCGTCCGGGAAATGTCCGGCCGCGAGGCTGTCGCAGCCGATAGCGCGGGCGGAGAGTGCAAGCGCTTGCCAAGCGTGCCCTATGTCGTGCAAGCAGTACCGATATGCCCGTTCATCGTACTTCCACGCCTCGCGCCACACAATACTGGTCAAAGCGAACACAATTGGCGCAGAGCCGCTGGCCAGCGTCATTTCAAAATCACCGCGCCCGCGCTGCTCCGCCATGTGCCTGGATGGATCGTAATGATACAACCCATCTGGCCACCCCTTCACACCACGTGTGAGGAAGTGGAATTCCGTCGGGTGCAGATTCCCGGAGGATGGATTCACTCTTAGCGCGTACCTACATCCGGTAGACGGGACACGCTTGGAAGCGCTAATCGCGGCGGAATAGAAGAGTAGTTGCGAGAGGAGAGTCGATCCGTCACCCACAGGCGTGGTTCCCAAGGTACCCAGAAGCACGTCAAGTGCTGGCATTTCAGGGGCGGGCGGATCTGCTGGCAGATCGAGCACCGGCACGCCCTCGTAATGACGAAACGGATCAGGCATGTTAGCCCAATCGAGAACCTGCCGCGCTCTCTTCAGCGATTCAACGCTATGCTTCGTTGCTTCGTGATATTCGCGCCAGGTCATTTGCCGGTAGATGCGCTCCACTGATGCTGGCAGTTAGCTGCTTTGCGGAAGAAGGGCTCAAGACTACGCAACTGTTCGACACTGTAGGTACATATTGTGCCGTCGGTATACGAAACCACTAGTGTCTTCGGGTTGAATCTATCCACTTCGGCGATTCGACGAGGGGTGGGCATTCCGGCGACTCCGTTGTCCGTAAGATGCGCGGCCTGAGCTTAGGAAGCTCACCCACAGCGATTCGGGGTGAATGGACCGATACGCCGAGCACTCGGAAGCCGCTATGCAGCCCCAATCAAAACGCAGGAACCGTCTACCCTCTTGGCGCATGATCGCTGGTGCTTTTCAAGGTCAGTCTCTGCCTTGAGTGTCCGCTCTTCTTTCTGCCGAGCGCGGTTGCGTATACCAGCTTCATTGAGTCCAAGCAGGATATTGGGCGGGTCTGATCTTACTGCCGCCGCAGCTGCCTGTTCCAACTGGATACAAATCCTGCACGGCATCGCCTTGACCTCGTTTGAAGCGTACACCTTTTACTCCCTGAGTGGGTTTGCCCGGTTAACGCCCGCGTCGTGCTGTGCCTTGAGTCACATGTTCGTCCGCACAGACGGCCGTATAGGCGTAGGCTGGAAACAGTCGAACTCCTCGCCTCCAGCCTCAAAACCTTGCTCCAGACGAGCGTCGTGAAGTACGCAACAGCTCGAAAGGAGCAATTCCATGAGCTTTCCCCGAACTAGTGACGTCTCCAGGCATCTCGCGCGAAAGCAGAGGCCCCAGCCAAAGTTGGTGGCGAAGCCACCGATAATCACGGACTCGACAGACGAGTACCTGGAAGCGGTGGCGGAACGCGCTCCGGCAGCCGTGCGCAAGGACCCAAATAGTCTCAAGCCGGGCGGCTGACCATGAATATTTCCGTCTACACAACCTTGCTTCAGGATCAGTTCGTCTCAAAGTCTCGAATCAGCTGGCGTTGCATGTGGTCGTAAGCTGTCACATTACATCAGCCAATTACACGGTTGTTACGCAGAACCGCGATGAAATGATGGTTCCTGAAAATTCTCCGAGCGTCAGCATGTGGCCCTACCTGTTGAATTCCGCGCAGCCGCGAAGACTGAATCACATCAGCGTCTACACGGGTAGAGGCAAGTCGAGAGATCAGTCGCGGCTTCTCTAAATGAATGCGGATGCGCTGAGTGTGTGGCGCGAGATGGGCATGCGTGTCACGATCATCGGTGAATCGCATCGGCCGCCGCGCAGTGCGATGCTTTCCTTCGGCATGCCGTTTTCGGAGTGACGAGCGCGGCGCCTCCCGGCGGTCCGGATGCGCATCGCTGCCTTCCCTGACTTCCGTGCAGTCGAAACACTTTATTCGCCGCATCAGATCGGAGGCAGCATGCGTTCGGCCCAGATCCACGTCGCGATCGCCCAAGGCAATAACCGTTTCGGGATCTGTCCACTGACTTCAAAGGGTGCCCACATCAAACCCGGAGTTCGTACGGAGGATTCCGTCAACCATATGCTTGGAATACTGCGTCATTGCACCCGCGCCTGCAGTCAGAGCCGCTTAAATCCAATGGTGAGGTCAATATGCGACGCAAGATAGTCGCGTTTGTTCTGGCAGGTGGCAGAGGCAATCGTTTATTGCCCCTCACCCGAGAGCGCTCCAAGCCAGCCGTGCCTTTCGGGGGAAGTACCGCATGGTCGATTTCGTCCTCAGCAATCTCATCAACTCTGGCATCTTTTCCATTTATGTCATGGTTCAGTACAGGAGCCAATCACTTTTGAAGCACCTGCGAGACGGCTGGCAATTCAGTGGCCTCCTTTAAAGATCATTTCGTCATTCCAGCCCCGGCTCAGGTCCGCGCAGGTGAGGAGGCGTGGTATCGAGGAACTGCTGACGCGGTATTCCAAAATCTCGACCTGATCGACAACCCCGATGAGTGCACGGTGGCGATTTTTGGGGCCGACCATATCTACCGCATGAATATCGAACATATGGTCGAGTTCCACGAGCGGATGAATGCTGACGTAACCGTAGCCGCAATTCCGGTCTCATCTCATCTCTCGACCGAGTTCGGCGTCATAGAGGCTGGTCAAGACGGTGCCATACAAGGGTTCCACGAGAAGGACATAGCTGCACCTACGATTCCAGGCAGGTCAGACCAAATCTACGCGTCTATGGGGAATTATCTGTTCTCTGGACGGGTTCTATTGAAGGAGTTGAAGGCCGACGCTCTTCGGAAGGAGAGCAAGCATGATTTCGGGTACGACATCTTGCCGTCCATGCTGGGAAGAGCAGCGATGTACGCCTATGACTACCAAACCAACATAATTCCCGGAGAATCAGGCGAAGCGCCGATGTATTGGCGAGATCTCGGAACTCTAGAAGCTTATTACGACGCCCAGATGGATCTCTGCGGGTTGATCCCTTCGTTGAACCTGTACAACAGCCGCTGGCCGATTCATACGGCCAGCTATCCCGATCCTAGCGCCAAATTCAGCTTCGACGAGCATGGCGATGCGGGGTTTGCGAGCGGCTCAATCATCTCTGGAGGCTGCATCTTCTCAGGAGGCGCGGTCCGCGGCTCCGTCGTCGGGCGAGGCGTCAAGATCCATGGGGGCAGCCTAATCGAAGATTCGGTTGTCCTCGACAATTGCGTCATTGGGTCAGGCTGCAAAATTCGTAAAGCCATTCTCGACGAAGGCGTCACGATACCTGACGGCGAGCACATAGGCTATACCCCGGAACATGATCGAAATCGGTTTCACGTCACTGATAGTGGAATCGTTGTGGTCAGCACGCAAGCCGTCTCGCCGTGAGCGTGTGGTGACGCTGAGCGAGTGGCACAATCAACTTCACTAACTGATGAATGAAAGCTACTGGATGACGGGCAATCCGGAATGTACCTCCGATCGCCAGTGTTTGCGATTCTTACTGACGCCCCAGCACAAGGGCGACTACGCCGTTAGAAAAGGGTTTCGTGGTTGTGCCACCGGCGCCTTTTAAACAGAGATAGGTGAGAAGATTGCCTTGCTAAGCGGAGGCATCTCTTCTTATGGGTTACATCCAGGGCGAGGGACGAAATCAAGCAACACTGTTTCCTATTGTATTGGATGACTTTGTGCCAACAGATCATGTGTGCCGCGTGATTGACGCGTTCGTCGAAATGCTTGTGATGTCGGAGCTTTGGCTTCGAGCGCGCTCAGGCAGCTGAGACAGGACGACCTGGCTCCGATCCGCGCGATTTGTTGAAGTTGTATCTATACGGCTATCTGAACCAGATCCGCTCGTCGCGGCGCTTGGAAGCTGAGTGCCGCCGAAATGTCGAGTTGATGTGGCTTCTAGGACGCCTGTACCCAGACCACAAGAGCATCGCCGAGTTTCGTCGGATGCACCGAGATGCAGTTACGGTAGCAGGCGCCGAACTTGTTCGCTTTGCAGGCGGCTGCGGACTTATCCGTGGCGAGTGGATCGCCATCGATGGCTCAAAGTTTCGCGCTGTGGCGAGCATTGACAGCGTTCGCGAAAGACCAGTGTAAGCGCCGGAGTAAAAATAGGCCACAGAACGCCGCGGGAGCGGCGCTTTGCGGCGGAGTAAAAGTAGGCCACCGCGGGATCTTGGTTTCGTGAGCGGTGTTGCCTTGGCAACGTGGTTCATGGAACACCGAAGGGATGTTTTCCAGTTTAAAGGGCATTGAACTTGGACACATAAATCCTTCCGCACCGTCTCTCGCGACAGCCCAAACTCCCGGGCCACCGCACGCTGACTCCGACCCTCAACACGAACCGCTCGACGTACACGCCCGTAAATCTCCACTCGGAACCCTTTAGGTTCTTAGATTTTGTTGTGTCAAGTAAACTCGTCTCTATTTATCTGATTTAGGGAGAGTCTGCACAAGTTCTGCATCGCTTGCCTGATTGATTAATCTGATAGCTGCGAGGAGATTGCGATGAAGCAGCAGAGTCTGTCGAGTCAGGGTGTGTTTGAGAAGTACGGGCGGAAGAGTCGGCGGGAGTTGTTTCTGGACGAGATGGAGCAGGTGGTTCCATGGTCTGCGCTGGAAGCCCTGGTACGACCGCACTATGCGAAGGCGGGCAAGGGACGGCAGCCGGTAGGGTTGGCGATCATGCTGCGGACTTACTTTGTGCAGCAGTGGTTCAATCTGTCGGACCCTGGGGTGGAAGAGGCGTTGTACGAGTCTGCGGCGCTGCGGCGGTTCGTTGGCGTGGACCTTGGGATTGCGCCTGCGCCGGATGAGACGACCATCCTGCGGTTCCGTCATCTGCTGGAGAGGCACGAGCTGGGCGGGTTGATGCTGGATGCGGTGAACGTGCATCTGGATGCCAGGGGCATCCGGATCGCGACGGGCACGATTGTCGATGCGACCATCCTGCATGCGCCTTCGTCGACCCAGAACGCGAGTGGCGAGCGCGACCCGGCGATGCACCAGACCAGGAAGGGCAACCAGTGGTACTTCGGCCTGAAGGCGCATATCGGCGTGGACGCGAGGGAGGGCATCGTCCACTCTGTGGCGACGAGCGCAGCCAGCGTGGCGGACTGCCACATGTTACCGGAACTGCTGCACGGCCAAGAGCGTAAGGTGTGGGGCGACGGCGGCTATCAGGGCCAGACCGACGCCATCCAAGAGGCCGCTCCGAAGGCACAGGACATGACCTGCAAGCGGACGAAGTTCAAAAACTATGTCGACGAGTTACAGAAAAAGAAGAACCGGAGTAAGTCGAGGGTGCGGGCCAAGGTAGAACATCCGTTCCGGATCCTGAAGCGCATCTTCGGCTTCGACAAAGTGAGATACAGAGGCATCGCGAAGAACCATCACCGCCTGTGCGCGAACTTCGCGCTGGTGAACCTGTACCTGCACCGCAAACGTCTGGCAGTCCTTGGGCAGTAGTGCGCCTGGAAGCCCCGGAAAACGGGCGGATGCGCGTTCCAATTAGCCCTCCAACAGCATCAAACCAACCAAAACCCGCGCATCTTCCATGCCCACTCCCTGACCCCAGAAAGTCAGACGCCTACGCAGAGGTTCCTTAGTTTCAACGACGTGAAACATATAATCGTGGGGTGAACTTGTGCGCATTGCTCATCCTGGCTTGTTCACCCGCTCAGACAGGGTCATCGTGGAGATTGCTGCTCGATTGCTCGTTCGAGTGAGACATCCAGACGCAAAGACTAGCGACTACAACGCGCTGCTGACCGTCTTGGGCAAGCTGGGAATGACTCCTGCATCCAGATTGAAATTGAACCTGCCACCAATCGAACTGCCTACAGCCGAAGTTAAGTCAGAAGAGGACAGGCAGTGGGCAGCACTGGATGAGTTGGACTGATTGAGACCTAATGTAACCAGAAAAAGAAGGCAGAGGCCAGAGGTATGAACTCTGCCTGAATGTACTTGTCGTCCTACAATTCTGACGCTGGGACCACCACAGTCCCCACTGTCACTAATTCATTTGATGCCAAGAAATTTATCCGCGTTTTCCGAGTGAAAAATGGGGCAGCGGCAAGCCGCCACGCCAAATCGGATAACCGTGATCTCACCCTATGGCGATTAACGGGTTGGAGGTAGCCAGCTTAACCAGAGTTTCAAACCATAAAATAGGGGCAGACCTGGGAGAGGTTCCACCCCAAAACGCCTGTTTCTGTCGTATCCGGCGCGAGCCGTTATCGCTGCCTTCTAGCAATTGTATGCAGGATCTAGTCAGCCTTCAAACGGCGGCCCTGCCAGAAAGATCATCTATGAAAATACAAACACTTGGGCTTCAACAGCCTGAACAACGGGACATCGGCACCCAGCTAAGCCACCTATGCCGATAGCACAGATTGCGCGGTGGGGTGACTTGTTCGGTGGAGCAGGAGTAACAAAATCGTTTGGGTCTGAATAGGCGCTCGCAGAGCCCATTCGATTGACCTTGCGCTCTCATCGCTGAACGCTTCTCCATACAGCGCGGCCGGGTGGCTATCTTCATTTCATCAATCAGCATGCGCAGGAATAATATCGATCTCCGCAGTAAACTATCGTTTTGCAATGTTCGAGGCCTATCCCGGCTGTAATCGCCGATTGTCGACCGACAAACGCTCGGAAGTTGGAGAACAATCATCGTGGACCTCTCACAATACGTGTTTGAGGCTCTCCGCACGGATGAGGAGATCGTCCTGTACCGGGGCGCGCAGTCGAACCACTCCGGTTTGCCATCAATTCTGCTGCTGGCTCCGGCTTCGATGCAGCCAGCGCCGGAGACCCTAAGAAAAATAGGGCACGAATATTCGTTGAGGGATGAGCTGGACTCAGCTTGGGCGGTTCGGTCCCTGGCCCTCTCCGAGCACCGTGGGCAGATGACGCTCGTGCTCGAAGATCCTGGCGGTGAGACTCTCGATCGCTTCCTTCCAGGGCCGATGGAAATGGCGCGGTTCCTGCGCCTCGCCGTCGGTACCGCAGCCGCACTCAGCGGATTGCACGAGAAGGAGCTGATCCACAAGGACGTGAAGCCTGCAAATGTTCTCGTCAATCCCGCGACGGGTCAGGCTCGGCTCATGGGCTTCGGGATTGCTTCGCGCCTTCCGCGCGAGCGCCAGGCGCCCGAACCTCCCGAGTTCATAGCCGGAACACTCGCCTACATGGCCCCCGAACAGACCGGGCGAATGAATCGCTCGATCGATTCGCGGAGCGACCTTTATGCGCTCGGGGTGACGCTTTACGAGATGGTCACCGGGACTCTTCCGTTCACGGCGTCCGATCCGATGGAACTGGTGCACTCCCATATCGCGCGACAGCCGGTGCCGCCAGGAGAGCGGTTGAACGGTTTACCGGGCCCGGTTTCGGCAATCGTGATGAAATTGCTCGCCAAGACGGCTGAGGAACGATATCAGACAGCAGCGGGCGCTGCGAGCGATCTTCGGCGCTGTCTTGATGAATGGGAAACGCGGGGCTGGATTGATGAGTTTCCGCTTGGCGAACACGACACGCCAGACCGGCTGCTGATTCCCGAAAAATTGTACGGGCGAGCATCTGAAATTGAGACCCTCCTCGCTGCTTTCGACCGTATCGTCGCTGGCGGCCGACCGGAGTTGGTGCTCGTTTCTGGATACTCCGGCATCGGCAAGTCATCCGTTGTCAATGAACTCCACAAGCCGCTTGTTCCGCCGCGGGGTTTGTTTGCGTCAGGCAAGTTCGACCAGTACAAGCGCGACATCCCTTATGCCACTTTGGCGCAGGCTTTTCAGAGCCTCATCCGCCTACTGCTAAGCAAGAGCGAAAAGGAGCTGAGTAAGTGGAGAGATGCCCTTCGTGAAGCGTTAGATCCAAACGGACAGCTCATTGTGGATCTGGTTCCCGAATTGAAGCTCATCATAGGAGAACAGCCACCGGTTCCTGAGCTTTCGCGACAGGATGCGCAGGGCCGCTTCCAACTGGTGTTCCGTCGATTTATCAGCGTATTCACACGGGAACATCCGCTGGCCGTGTTCTTCGACGATTTGCAATGGCTCGACGCGGCAACGCTCGATTTGATGGAGGATTTGTTGACCCGGCCGGACGTGCAACATTTGATGTTGATCGGCGCCTACCGGGACAACGAGGTTAATCCTACCCATCCGCTCATGCGCAAGCTCGAAACGATTCGCCAAGCTGGTGCGATAGTGCAGAATATCGTACTTGCCCCTCTAGCTCCTGAAGACCTGCGACAATTAGTTGCCGATTCTCTCCACTGCGAACCGGAGGACGCCAAAACGCTGGCACAACTGATCCACGATAAGACTGCTGGCAATCCATTTTTCGCCATTCAGTTCTTTTCTGCGCTTGCCGAAGAAAACCTGCTCACCTTCGATCACGGCGAACGCCGATGGTCCTGGGACTTGAATCGCATTCACGCCAAGGGTTATGCAGACAATGTGGTCGACCTTATGGTTCGGAAGTTGAACCGGCTGCCTGTCGAAACCGTGAATGCATTAAAGAAGCTCGCCTGCCTCGGCAACAACGCCGAATTCGCCTTACTGGCATTGGTGTACGAGGTTTCGGCGGAGGAACTGCATAGCGATCTACAGGAAGCGCTGCGAACCGGACTCGTTCTCCATTCGGAAGGCGCTTATAGGTTCCTCCATGACCGCGTTCAGGAAGCGGCCTATTCCTTGATCCCGGAACATCTGCGCCCCGAGACGCATCTCCGAATCGGCAGGCTGCTGGCAGCGCACACTCCTCGCGAGAAGCGGGAGGAGGCAATCTTCGAGATTGTCAATCAACTGAACCGCGGCGCGGCCTTGATCACCTCACAAGACGAGCGCGAGCAATTGGCGGAGTTCAACCTGATTGCGGGCAGGCGCGCCAAGGTCTCTACGGCCTACGCCTCAGCCCTCAACTATCTCATCGCCGGTAAGGCACTGTTGGCAGACGACTGTTGGGAGCGGCGGCCGGAGCTCATTCTTGCGCTGGAACTGCACCGGGCCGAATGCGAGTTGCTGACTGGCGATCTAGTTGCGTCGGAAGAGCGCCTCACGATGCTTGCACGTCGCGCCGGGAATCCTATCGATATTGCCGCCGTAGCGTGCTTGCGCCTGACGCTGTACACGACACTGGATCTGAGCGACCGTGGTGTCGAAGTGTGCCTCGAATACCAAGGGTTCCGAGGCGTGCACTGGTCGCCGCATCCCACGAAAGATGAGGTCAGGCAGGAATACGATCGGATTTGGCAGCAGCTCGGAAGCCGTTCGATCGAAGAGCTTGTTGAGTTGCCGTTGATGAACGACCCGGAATGTCTCGCAACCCTCAACGTTCTCACCGAGGTCGTCACGCCGGCATTGTTTACTGACGAAAACCTACTCGCACTCGTGATTTGCAGGATGGTCAATCTCAGCCTGGAGCATGGCAACAGCGACGGATCATGCTTTGCTTATGTCTGGCTCGGTATGCTTTTCGGACCGCTCTTCGGCGACTACCGGGCCGGATTCCGCTTCGGCCGGCTCGGCTACGAATTGGTGGAGAAGCGCGGACTACATCGCTACCAGGCACGTGCCTACATGTCCTTCGGGAATCTGGTCATGCCTTGGACGAAGCACATCCAAACCGGACGGGATTTGGTGCGTCGCGCCTTCGACGCCGCAAACAAGATCGGCGACCTAACCTTTGCGGCATATAGCTGCAACAACCTGAACACGAATCTTCTCGGAGCCGGGGATCCGCTAGGTTATACGCAGCGCGAAGCCGAGAATGGGCTCGAATTCGCGCGGAAGGCCCGATTTGGTCTCGTCATTGCGATCATTACTGCGCAGCTCCAACTGATCCGGACGCTTCGTGGTCTGACGCCGGCATTCGGATGTTTTGACGACGAGCAGTTCGATGAAGGTCGCTTCGAACACGACTTGGCGGCCCAGGCGGATCTGGCACTGGCGGAGTGCTGGTACTGGATTCGGAAGCTGCAGGCTCGCGTGCTGGCGGGCGATTATCGTTCCGCAATCGACGCATCCTCAAAGGCTCAACCGTTGCTTTGGACATCACCTTCCTTTTTTGAGACAGCGGAATATGAATTCTACAGCGGCCTCTGCCGGGCAGCATTGTGTGATTGCACATTGCCGGCCGAGCGCAGCGATCATTTCGAGGCTCTGGCCGCCCATTATCGCCAGCTCGAGGTCTGGGCAGCGAACTGTCCGGAAAATTTCGAGAACCGCACCGCACTGGTGGGCGCAGAGATCGCTCGCCTGGAAGGGCGAGAACTGGATGCCGAACATCTCTACGAAAAGGCCATCCGGTCAGCGCATGCAAACGGCTTTGTCCACAATGCGGCACTCGCAAATGAACTCGCTGCACGATTCTACGCGGCGCGTGGTTTCGAAAAAATCGCGAACGCGTATTTGCAGGACGCTCGGCACGGCTATCTCCGTTGGGGAGCGAATGGCAAGGTGAAGCAACTAGACCGTTTGTATCCACACCTCGGGCAAGAAACGCCCGCTCCCGGGCCGACGAGCACAACTGGGGCGCCGGTCGAACTCCTGTCGTATCCAAACCTCAAGAACGAGCCCTCTCCCGGCCCCACGAGCACCATTGTGGCACCGGTCGACCTTCTGGATCTGGCGACGGTGATTAAAATTTCGCAAGCGCTCTCGGGCGAAATGGTTCTGGAAAAATTGATCGACAGGCTCATGCGCGTGGCTATCGAGCACGCCGGCGCCGAGCGGGGTCTCTTGATAGTTCCGCGAGGTGATGAGCTCCAGACGGAAGCGGAAGCAACTACCGGTGGAGAGGATGTAACCGTGCATCTGCGAGATGGCACCCCTACTCCCGCCGCGTTGCCGGAATCTCTCGTTCGGTATGTAATACGCACTCAAGAGACCGTGATGCTTGAGGATGCCTCATCCCAGAATCCATTTTCTGCCGATCCCTACATCGTTCAGCGTCGCGCCCGTTCAATTCTTTCTTTGCCATTGATTAATCAGGGGAAAGTCACCGGTATTCTCTATCTTGAAAACAATCTGACGCCGCGCGTTTTCACCCCTGAGCGCGTAACGGTGTTGAAAGTGCTTGCTTCGCAAGCAGGAATCTCGCTCGAGAACTCGCGGCTTTATCGCGATCTCGCAGATCGCGAAGGAAAGATTAGGCGTCTGGTCGACGCCAACATTCTGGGGATCTTCATCTGGAACCTCGAAGGTACGATCGTCGGGGCCAACGAAGCGTTTCTGCGCATGGTGCAATATGGCCGTGAAGATCTCCTTTCGGGTCGAGTGCGCTGGACCGATCTGACGCCGGCCGAATGGCGCGAGCGCGACGAACGCGCTGTGACCGAACTGAGCGGAACCGGGACTGTTCAGCCATATGAGAAGGAGTTTTTCCGTAGAGATGGGAACCGCTTGCCCGTGCTGCTCGGAGCTGCCCTGTATGAAGGTAGAAGCGAGGGCGTCGCGTTCGTCCTCGATTTGAGTGAGCAAAAACGAGCCGAGGAGGCCCTCCGAAGCAGTGAAGCATACCTGTTGGAAGCGCAAAGGCTGACCCGCACGGGCAGTTGGGCATGGAGCCCGCTCTCCGGCGACATTAGATATTGGTCCGAGGAGTGCTACCGCGTGCTAGGATTCGACCCGGCTGGATCGCCACCGCGATTCGAAACCCTTTTCCAGCGCATTCATCCAGATGATCAGGTCGCGAGCAGAGAACGGTTCGAGGAGGCCATCCGCGACAAGGCGGACTTCCAGATGGATTACCGAATCGTTCACCCTGACGGCGAGACCAGGAATATCCACGTGGTAGGCCACCCGACGCTCGGCCCGTCCGGGGATCTCAGGGAATTCGTAGGTACGGTAATTGATGTGACTGACAGCTTCCGTGCGGGAGAGAGAATCCTGCGCAACGAGAGGGAGTTTCGGACCATCATTGAGATAATGCCCGCTTACGTGGGGACCTCTTTGCCTGATGGAACAGTTGATTTTCTGAGCCAAAGCTGGTTGGACTATTCCGGCCAGACCAGAGAAGAGGTGATGGGGTGGGGCTGGGCAGGTACGATTCACCCCGAAGACGTCGATCGAGTGTTGGCAAACTGGCAGGCAGGATTGGCCTCAGGAGAACCAGTTGAGCAGGAGCTACGTTGCCGGCGTGCGGATGGGACCTATCACTGGTTCCTGAATCGCAGTCTCCCTCTCCGTGATGACGAAGGGAAGATCGTTAAATGGTACGGGATTCTCTTCGACGTCAATACATTGAAGGACACTGAACACGCTCTTCAGATGCGAGAGCATGAACTCCTCGGCATCATCGAAACAATTCCCTCAATGCTTTGGTCAGCGTCGCCGACTGGGGAAACAACTCATCTCTTTCAAAGAATCCTTGAATATTGTGGGGCTTCCTTAGAAGAACTCGTTAATCGCGGGTGGGAGAGATCCATTCATCCAGATGATCTGGAGGAGACCGAGAGGGCATTCTCCCGGGCAATCGAAACTGGAGAGTCATACAACGTAATACACCGCGTGCGACGCGCAGATGGACAGTATAGATGGCATCAATCGAGAGGCGACCCCTTGCGTGATCACCACGGCAAGATCATTCAGTGGTATGGCCTCGCGATCGACATCGATGAGCGGAAACGGGCAGAAGACCACCTTCGCGATACACGAATCAAGCTCGCGAAAGCTTCGCGGTTGGCGACCGTCGCTGAACTTGCGGGCTCGATCGCTCACGAACTGAACCAGCCACTCACGTCGATACTTGCAAACGCACAGGCGGCGAAGAGGTGGTTGAATACCGCTCAGTCGAATATGAAAGAGGTGAATTCGTCGATTGAACGGACTATACGAGATGCCCGTGCGGCTGACGAGAGAATGCAACATATTCGAGCACTCTTCAAGCAGAAGTCCTTCGTCAAGAAAGATGTCAAGATTCCGGACATACTCAATGAAGTTATCCGAATTGTGCAGGAGGACCCGAAAAACGCGCCGTACCCATCGAGTGCCACTTCGACGAGTCTCTCCTGCGGTCCCTATCGATCAGATTGAGATCCAGCAAGTCTTCATTAATCTGATCGTGAATGCTATCGAAGCCTTGGAGGGACAACAAATGCCCGCTCTCGTAACAGTCCGAGCGGCTGTTACAGATTCAGACAGGATGCTAGTCCAGGTGATCGATAACGGGCCGGGAGTCCATGATCCGGAACAAATCTTTGACGCCTTTATGACGACAAAAGAGAAAGGCATGGGTATAGGATTGGCCGTGTCACGCTCCATCGTTGAAGCCCATGGGGGCGGCTTTGGGCGGAGAATAACAAAGCTGGCGGTGCAATCTTCAACGTGGCTTTACCACTATCTCATGCGAGTCCCAAGACGGCTTAAATCCAGGAATACGCATGAACTAGACCCGCCAGGGTTTTGAAGGATAACGTTACTAGCTCACCCCACTTCGTCAATTCCATAAACATGAATCTCAACTAAGCGGTGTGCCAACGTTTCCTCGTCTAATCTAAAGATATGGCACGTTTCCAAACCCAGTCTCCGGAAAACTCAGCGGACGTCGTGCTGCCACTGCTTGGTAAGAACTCTGGAATTCTGAAGGGGCGCTAGCCAAGGCGGCTGTGGATACTGGAGCATTTAGATCCATGTGAGTGTCGCTAGCGAGGTGACGCAAGCGCGCGTGACGGAAGCATTGAAGGTCGGCGCCGAAACTTATGAAGGCGAGCTGGAGATGGGTTCTCAGGTTTCGATGCTCCTTGCAGGGCTCGAACTAACCCGCTACGTCTTGCGCGATGCTGCTTCGATCTACAAAGTAGATGCCGACGCCATTGCCCTGAAAGTGAAGCAGGAGTTCGCCGCAAAAGAGAAGGCAAGGAAGCCCTCAAACCGACTACGTCCGAAGCGGCAAATATAAAGAAAAGAGAATAGCCCATTTCAAATTCGGTTGGGAGGCGAGCGCAATGAACCGCCCGGCTCTTTATGCCGTCCGGCATTTCGTACAGGACTGACGCTCGCAAATTGCGATTGGTGCGCAACAATGTCCGTTTCCAGCGACGTCAGCAGGGATGTTATTCGTGAAGAAAGAAGAAGAAAGCTGCGAGAGTGTGGAGCGATACTTGTGTCAGAGTTTGAATCGTATAGGATACTTGAGGCAACGAACAACTGTGTGTCGTACGTTGCAAGTGAGGAAGGCACTTTGTCGGAAATTCGATCGGCTAGTCTCTCGAGCCGTTCCGCAAGTTGGCCGTCAGCGATCTCCTGGGTTCGAAGGAGTGGCTCCGGAATCTCGAAGCCGGGCAAGCGAAGGAGATACCTCAGCAAGGCGATTCGTGTTACGAACATAATCCTAAGCTGAAGTTGCCATCGAAGGAGATGCGACCGAGCCTCAAGATTATGTTCACGGCTGCCGCCGAATTCAAGCATCAGTCCGTCAGCCTGTTGCCGAAGTTCTTCGAAATTTGTGCTGATCGTTTCGCGAAGCCTGTAAGCCTCTTCGACTGTTACGCCGGGTGCTTTGGCGACAGGCGTCATTAGTTTCGCGAGTAACCGCAGCGTAGAGACGAACGAGCGCTGCATCGCGACCAGGGCCGATGCTCCCCAGAGTTGATCGAAGATCATCCACATAGCAACGAGGCCCAAAAGGATACCGGCTACGCGATCCCTCGCGACGGCAAGGGATGTTTGAAATTTGTACTCCTGAAGATTAATCAAATAAAAGGCAACTGCAATCTGCACACCAAAGTAAGAGAGCCGTGGACCTGAGGTTATGATCCATGCTGAGAAGACGGATACCGCCACGAACAACATAAGAAATCCGGCGATAGAATCGAGGGCGGGCAACACAAACACCTGTGCACCGAAGCCGATAACAATCCCGCCTATGATCGCTCCGCCAAAGCGTAGTATCTGTTTCTGCCGTGAGGCACCGATCGTCGTCAAAGCGGTTAAAAGGCACGTTGTGACTGCTGTGCTGATGCCTTGCCACGCAACCAGGTTGTAGATCAGATAGCAAAAACTTGCGGCCAGACCGCCTCGAATGCCGAACCGCACGTAAGCAGGGTTTGAGAATGCATCTGGAACAAAGAATGGGCTCGGCGTCTGATCACGGGTCATTCGAGGTTGGTTATCTGGTAGAGAGTCGGAACCGCTCGTCACCTCGGCGATGAGGGACACCGTCTCCTCCATTTCCTCGAGCAGCGGGACTGTTGTAGCCGGGGATTCCTCCAGGGTCTCGAACTGGTGCGGAGTTCGCCGACTTAAGATGTCATCGCATAACGCTTCGATTCGATCTGCAAGACGCCCGAGTCTCTGCAGATCGGTCTTCGAGAATTCTGTAGATAGACCAGATAGATTAGCTCCAAGATCAACAAGCCTCCCCACCAATGCCACAATGGCCCCCATCTGCTGAGTTGATTCGGGGGAATAGCTGGAGTGCAGGAGATCACGCCGCATTCGCGAGGTTCCGAGTATTGCGAGCCGAATCAACTGGTGTTCGGCTGAAGGGGACGCAACTCCTCTTGATGGGGAGCGGAGCCAAGATGCTGTGCTTTGCAGACGTTCGACAATGGCGCTGGCGAGACTATTCACGGGCCGTAATCGGGCATAAACAAATTCCATCAGTGTGGTGATGATGGTAGCGAAGGCAACTGCTCCAACCGTCCATAAGGTCTGGACGGCCTTTTGCTCTGCGGAAATCTGACTGTCCCAGATGGGAATGGTGACGATAACCAAGTAGCCGAAATTAAACGCTGCCGTGTAGTTGGATACCGCTTTGAGCGCAAAGAAGATCAGAAACAGGGTTGCCAAGACCCAAAGAAGACGAAGCATGGGTTCTCCGGAGAAGAACACTGCTCCTACGAGTGCATAAACAGCCGCAAATGAAAATGAGACAATCAAGTTCTTTGTGGCCTGGAGTGTCGCACCCGGGTGTTCACGCGAGAGAATCAGGGCGTAGACTGCACCATATATACCGTACGGGATCTGAAAGGTCATATTAATGACCATGACGATGCTCGCGGCAGAAACCATTCGAGCAACTAACGCTCCTCGACCCGGATAGGGGGACAACTCTTCGCGCAACAAATCGCGCAACCAGGCCAGTGAATTGGGGCGAGGCGATATCGGGGAGGCTGCCGTGGCCATTACTAGCGCCTGTCCAGCGTAACAACCGCCGTTTCACCCATGCGAAAGATGTCCACCGGTGGGTTCTCGATTCGCACCCGAACCGGATAACGGGCAGCGAGATGGACCCAATTCAGAGTTCGTTGCACATCCGGTAAGCCTTGACCGAAACGACCGACGACGTCAGGGTCGGGAGTTACGCCGTAGCCAATGCTATCGACCACGCCGTTGAACCTCTCATTAGGCCGGGACATCAGATATACGGATGCATGCATACCGGGCCGGATATGACGTAATTGACCCTCGCGGAAGTTTGCAAGCGTCCACCAGGTCCGAGCGTCTATGAGTGTGAAGACCTGTTGGCCAACATGCGCATATTGCCCTTCGGCAAGCGTAAGATTGGTGACGATCGCATCGAATGGAGCGTAGATTCGGCAGTTGTTAAGGTTGTAGCTTGCATTCTTCACTTCCGCGGTGCGCTCACCGCGCTGGTTCACCAGGGGTTCGAGAGTAAGGACCGCGTGCTGCGTCTGTTGGTGATGTGCGCGACTCTCCTCCAGTGAGGCTTCGGCGCGCTGATACTGCGCATGAGCCGATTTTAAAGCGGCTTTTGCAACAAGTAATTGGGTCTCTGCCTGCTTCAGCGACTGGGCGTCCGCCTCCTCTGAACTCCGTGCACGGTCAACCTGATCCACCGTAACAAATTGCTTTTCGAGCAAAGGCTCCAGACGGTG
The DNA here is from genome assembly GCF_051013345.1 of Tunturiibacter gelidiferens. Classification (GTDB taxonomy): domain Bacteria; phylum Acidobacteriota; class Terriglobia; order Terriglobales; family Acidobacteriaceae; genus Edaphobacter; species Edaphobacter gelidiferens_A. The sequence goes on along the minus strand of NZ_CP132939.1, from coordinate 5,583,610 downwards.
CCGATTGTTGCTCGCGTATTGCCGCTCAGCCTTTGCCTTATCTACACCGCGCTCGGCATTGGAGATGTCGGCTTCCGCCTGCTCAATTCCTGCTGCCCAATGGCTCACATCGGCTTGAGCTGTGCCGATACCGGCGTTAGCGACAGACACTTCGCTCACTTGAGCTGCAATTCTGCGCTGTTCATCCGAGATCTGACCTTCCAGCGACGATTGGACAGATTCCGCCTTTTCCAGCGCGTACCGGTATGGACGTGGATCGATCATGAACAGGAGGTCGCCTTTCCTGACGAACTGGTTATCGTGGACTTTCAGTTCAACGATAGGGCCCTCGACCTGAGGTGCAATGCCAATCAAGTTCGCAAAAACTTCTGCATCGTCGGTACGCGGATGACGCTCTGCTCGCCAGAATACGATGACGCCTAGCAATAGGGCAGCCACAATGATCCCAGCGCTCGCCCAATGTTCTGGCGAACGATGCGTAGGACCGGCATTATCGAATATTGTCATCCCAACTCCTTAGATCAGAAGAAAGCGAGCCAAATGGTGAAGGCATAGACGGCCCCAAGACAGGGATACGTAAGAAAGGGGAAAGGGAGGTTGATCACGCGCCGCGTCAGAATCCAGTGCGTAACAGTCGAGAAGATCGCCCCCAATGCGATACACAAAAGCCACGCCGGAAATAGCGATCCCATCACGTCGACCGCCGGCGCCTGTGAGCAACCGATGACCGTCATCAGAACAAGGGATATCGCTGCGGAAATTCCAGTCTTGCGCATCATGGTTGGCGACTCCCACTGACTGACTGAATGGAGTCGGCGGTTTGGAAGGAAAGGTCTGCAAGTGCGGTCAGCACCTGCGTGCGTGCAAGGATGTCCTTCGACCTTGCACGCGCCAATGTTTTTTGTGCCTCGGTTACATCGAGCAGACTGCGGACTCCATAGTGATAGGACTGGAACGCGGCATCATAAGACTGCGTGGCTGCGTCTAAGAGAGCCTTTGCTGCCTCCCGCTGGCGGAAGGCAGTTTTCAGATCGGAGTAAGCGGCCCAGACGCTATTTTCAATCTGATCTCGCGTGGCCATGCTCTGTGCTCGTAATGCTTGTGCGTCGTGCTCGGCTTGCGCCAGGGCATGTTTTCTGGCGCCTCCATCGAATACCGTCCAGTCCAAACTGAAGTTGATTTGCCCATCGAGACTTGCGGTGTGCCCCCAGGGCTGTGTCTGTTGCATTCCATAGAGCGACTGAAAGTCGGGATAAGCATGCATGCGAAGAGTAGGAAAGTATGCAGATTTTGCTTCTTTCACGCGTGCGTCCGCAGAGCGAATTTCGGCCACTTCCTTCAAGAGATCAGGACGCTGTTGTATCGCACGATCGATAGCATGGTCGAGAGACGGCTCGATCTCTGCGGGATTTGAGATCTGATCCATCGACTGCACCGATACCGGCTGTAACGGAGATGTTCCCAGCGCGGTTGCAAGATTTCCGCGATCCACATCTTCGGTACCAATGGCCGCCTGCACGTTGTAAACTGCTTCGGCAACGGCACTTCTGGCCTCCAGGACATCGGGCAGCGTAGCGAGCCCATTCTTCAAGGAGGATTCGGCTGCTTGTTGTACAGCATTCGCATTTGCCAGGTTTGCACGAGCTGCCTCCTCCTGTCCGATAGCATTAAGCAACAGGTAGTAGGCCGTTTGGGTCTGATAAATCACCCGCCGATGCACATCGTTGAAGTCAAAGTCAGAGGCAAGTAGCCGTGCCTTAGCCTGATCGATGCGACCAGACCGACCCCCAAAATCGAAGATTGTGTAATTCACGTCGAACGCCAGATCGGAGGATTGCACGACTTGCCGGAAAAAACTCGTATTGAGGAATGCTTGCTGACGGCTTGTTTGGGAGAGCGCCACGGCAACCAACGTTGGGTAGAGCTCGCTGCGGGCGACGCCGAAGGCATCCACCAGCGAACGGGCTCTTTCCCATGCGGCGCGCGTCTCCGGATTGTGCGATTCGGCCAAATCGATCAATTCGGCAAGTGAATAAGTGGACGAGGCGTTTACTGTAACCCTCTCCGACGCAATCTGCTTTGCTTCGTCGCGTATGGAGTTCTCCTGCCACGGGTGCCAGGGAAGGTTCGGTGACATCGGGGCTGTTTGGGACCACGTCAGACTGCGACAGGAGATGACCAGTGTCCCAACTACGAGACACAGCCGCCTAAGGTGCGGCCTCCAGAAGCTCAACTGTGACCGGAAAGAGATATGAGTGTTCTCCTTATCTGAGCTTGAGATCCACCGCCCTTGGTCCGTTTTCTTGGACAAAGTCGACGCCTCTCAAAGAGGCCTTCAGATTCATCGAAAACGTTAGGTTGTTCCTATCGGCACCTGAGCAAGTGCAAGCGCGCCGTCATACAAGGGCTCGAAGTTAATTAGGCGTGTCGGCGTAGAAGATACTTGTGTTCCCCAGTGAGCACGAGTTCACCGCGCTGGTTATGGATTGTGGCCCTGGTCGTTACCTGACCGCTATCTCCCTGCGGGGCGAGAGCAATGATTTCGAGAGCAGAATAGAGCGTATCTCCGGCATGTACTTCCTTCAGAAACTTGCACGACGCCTCAGTAAACGAGATGAACACGTCTCCGATGTACTGAGGAAAGAGGGTTGCACCGGGAGCTGTAAACGCGAGTACCTGCAGGCCATGTACTACCGGGGCTGTGTGTCCATGACGCTGCGCATACTCTACGTCGTAGTGAATAGGATGATTGTCAGTTGAAACAGCTTGGAAAGCAGTGGCATGCGCATCGGTGAGTGTGCGGCTTGGTGCGCGGAAGATTTCGCCGACGCGCAGGTCGTCAAACGTCGCGCAGGTACGACGGTGAAGTTGGTGGGGTCAAAGGTCTGCGCGGTTTCCGGTATGTCTATTGTCGAATTCATGTTGCTATCCTTTTCATTGTTGTTCTTCAATGGCTGGTCTTTCATTGAAAGTGGCGTTGATGCCGGGCTATTCTTCGGCAGACTTATGGCTGCTACAACTGCTGCAGCGCCAAGAATCACGTTACGTCGGGATAAACAGCTCGATTCTTCATCTGAGTCCGGGGATATCCGTGATTTCACATCATTCGTCTGCGTTGGTATGTTCATAGCGATTTCCTCCGTTGCGCCCGGCCGTGAAGCTGAGCGTTCGTAGATTGCTTTCCTAGACTTTCTCGAAGTGACCAATACTGCGCGTACCTTCCCGCCAGAGAGTAGCAATCACATCGTGCCGAAACAATCACATGTTCCTGTATGCAGCGGTTTCTTATTGCAGTCACCCTTTCCAGCCTGCGAGGAAGTCGATCAGGAGACGATTGATTTCTTCAGGCTTCTCCTCATGAGGGAGATGCCCGCATTCAGGAATGGCGTGAGTGACAAGATCGCTTGCCATCTCCGCCCATACACGAGGCATGTCAAACATCTCGCCGACTAACTTAAAGTCGCGCCCCCAAAGCGACATTACCGGGCAGGCGATCTTAACTGAAGCATCGGCGTTGTCCTGGGCAACATCGGAGGCGTTGGCGCGATAATCCTCCATGGCGCCGCGTATCGCGCCAGGTGCCCGATACGCTTTGACATACGTCTCAAACGCCTCGCCCCGAATTGTCAGTGGGTCAAAGCACCAGTCGGAGAAGAAATGACGCAACCAGATGTCCTCACGGCCAGTGATGAGTGCCTCGGGAAGGTCTGGAACCAGGTGAAAGAGAAAAACCAATAACCCTTCGCTTTTGCCGCATCAAGTTCTCGACCAACGATTCGGGTCGGTACATTGTCCATCACGACCAGACGGTCGAGAACTTCCGGATGATCCTTGGCGAAGCGCGTTGCGACACGAGAGCCACGATCATGCGACACCAGCGAAATCTTCGGCAGATTCAATGCGAGCATCAACTCGCGCAAGTCCATTGCCATCGTGCGCTTGTCGTAGCCTGATGAAGGTTTGTCAGTCTCTCCGTATCCGCGAAGATCGGGCGCGATCACATGGTACTTCTTCGCAAGTTCGGGAATCTGATAACGCCATGCGTAACTCGTTTCGGGAAAGCCGTGCAATAAGACAACCGGAGGGCCATCACCCGCCTCAAGGTAATGTTGGCGTATCCCATTCGCGTGTACTGCCCGACTAGAGATTTTCAATGAGATCCCTCCGCGCTTTGCTTAAGCGCATAGCGTTCGATGCTCGCTGCGAAGTTGGGCGTTTCTTCCCGGTTGTGTGCATCGGATGCAATCTGGCGGGCCGCTGCAGCCTGTTCAAGTGTGATTCCATGCTCCTGGATGAAGACCATGAATTCGTCCGTGGCCGAGGCATGGATGTAATTGGTGTACTCGGTCGTCTGATCGTCGATTCTCCGCGCACTGAGCGTCCACTCCACCTTCACCTTAGTGCGTCCCTTCTTATTGATCGCATCCGATATCGACACCATGCGGCAGAGCGCAGGCTCTTTCACTTCGGCAACATAGTGCTGCACAATCAACGCATCGCCAATAGTCTCCACATTGATGGACATGATCCTGCCGTCGTCCGTGGTGGAAGTGCCGGCGGCGATATGCGCATGGGAGCAGCGCTGGTACTCAGCGTCGGGAAGAGTCAAGAGCCAGTCGGCAATGTTCACCTTCTCAAGCGGGACGTGCATGATGGCGGTAACAGTTGAATTGGAGAGGCTGCGGTCACTGGTCATAGTGTTCTTCTTTCCGGATATTGAGTCTCACGTGGGAGTAGGAAGGAGATATCAGTCGATAGCGAGAACAATCTTGCCCAGGTTGCCCGACGCTTCCATGTAGCGATGAGCCTCTGCGGCCTGCGCCAGCGGGAAGACGCGGTCAATCAGCGGTGCAAGTTGTCCTGTCGCAAAGGCTGAAAGCCAACGCTCGCGAAATCGATTCGTCATAGCGAGCTTTTCATCAAAACTGCGTGATTTCATGACTGTGCCGATAACCCGCAGATGGTTGTGTAGCAGCAGATCCAGCGATAGTTGGCCTTCACCACCTTGCAGCGTTCCTACCTGGATGAGCCTGCCACCCGGCGCCAGAGCGCGCAGATTCCGGTCCAGATAGGGGCCGCCGATGAAGTCCACAGCCACATCAACACCTCGATGGTCTGTAGCATCAAGCGCAGCATCGAGGAAGTTGTGTTTGCGGTAGTCCACCCCGACCGTACCGCCCAGTTCGGTGACGCGTTCGATGCGTTTTTGGCCGGAAGCTGTGAAAACGGTCTTTGCGCCAAGCGCGTACGCAAGTATGACTGCTGCGGAACCAACACCGCCTGCTGCTGCATGGATAAGCGGCCATCCGCCCGAAGTCAGTTTTCCGAGATGGATTAGTGCTTCGTGTGCCGTGACAAAGACTTCGGGGATTGCGGCGGCGGCGGCAAAATCGAGCCGGTCAGGAACCGCCATGGCCATGCGTGAGTCAACGCGGGCATACTCCGCGTGCGCTCCGCCGCCGACGATGGCCATCACGCGGTCACCGTTCCGGAAGCCCGTCGTCGCAGTGCCCACATCAACGACCTCGCCGGCGATTTCCAGACCGGGAATGACAGAGTCGCCGAAGTCCGGTCGTTCTCCGTAGAATCCCTGGCGCTGGAGAATGTCGGCGCGATTCAGCCCGGCTGCGCGGACGCGGATCAGAAGATCGTGTGGTCGCACTTGAGGAATTGGTTCTTCCATCAGCTTGACCACGTCTGCATTGCCTGCGTTTTCAAAACGAATGGCCCGCATGCCAGTTCAACATACCTCCCCGCACTCGAGGACATCCTCGACTTTATGAATGAGACAATATGTCACTTGGCCCCATCAATCTATTACATATTTATGGCATCTTGATGTGGAGTGGATGGCGGAGATTTGCGTTAAGAGCGCCTCCAAGATAACCGCGCTTTGCACTGAGATACGTCCAGACCCCACTGGAAAAAGACCCTGAACCGCAAGCTGTCTTCAGCCAGAAACTGTAGGTATATCAAGACCCAGATGAGCCAAGCCACGCAACGCTCATCATCACGCTCGCGAACTGCACAAGGCAAATTCTCCACGAATACGGCAAGGTTCCCCCACTGCGAGCACCTCAACGCTAGCAGTGTTGTATCGAGAAACGGCCGACCTTACCGCCGTCTCTCTGTTGAAGACCGCTCGTCATCGGAGAAAACGCTTCCCAGGTACAGCGTCAGGGCTTTCTTAAACTCTGCGATGATCAGAGGCTTCTCCCTCAAAGAAGCTTCCGCATAGAGAGTTGTCATCCCTTTGACCATCTGGAGACTGATGTTTGCGGCCAACATAGCCCTTTCGCTGGCGAGTGATGGGTCCTTCGCTCTAAAGGCGTTCGCGATAGCAATGCGCAAAGCCCTGCGTGCAGCTGGATCACGAGAAAACCGGATCGGCGCCGCCAATAACTGCAGATAAGCGGGACGTTCCCTTAGGAATTCAACGACGCGTTCTAAGAAGGTCTCCGCAAAGGCGGTGTGGGACAGTGTCTCTGCATGCTCTATCAAAGGCTTCCAATAAGCCTCGACTTTCTGCGTGTATTGGTTGAATAGAGCGAAGGCCAGAGATTGCTTGTCTGGGAAATAGTGATAAAGCGTGCCAATCCCGGAACCGCTACGCTCGGCGATAGCAGTCATCGTTGTGGCCTCATAGCCTATCTCTACGAAGAGCACCTCTGCAACATCCAGAAAATTCGCAAGCCGCCGCGCTGAACGCTCCTGCTGCGGCTCCACTCGGACAGAATTTGGGACAGTCGAGAGCATTCTCGCATTTTATGCGAATAACACCCGTAATCTCCGTCGTCAGCTCAACATCATGCTTGACATAAACATGTAATAGATCAAGGGTGCTCAGCGGCATATTGTCTTATTCATAAAGTCGAGGATGTTCTCTGTTTTTAGGAGTTGCATTGATTTTATTGGATTTCGAACGCAAGAAAACCACAACGCATCTTACGAGCAACCCAAATGCCTCCACCGCGCTAGTAGTTCTTCCCTGAAGCGAATCCGCCAACGCCACGCAAAAAGTGGATTGGAGGTAGGGCGGACGTTATGAACACGAGTCCCCGGAAACTGAGACATTTCGGAGCACCACTACTGATCATGCTCTTGGCAGCAACGTTCGGCTGGTTGCCTCATTCGATCGGAGTCGTTGCTGTTCTCTTCATCGTGGTTCTTGTCAAGCGTTTTGGCAAATTCGAGGCGCAGCTAGCAGCGACTACTTTTACAGTTGTGTCGGCTCTCTTCGCACTCGCACCTCACTCTCAGCTCAAGGCTGGTGGAGGGCTCCTGGAAACTTCCCTTTGCATTGCTTGCGTGTGGATCAGCATTGCTATCGCAAGTAACCGCAATAGTGACGAAGAGGCCATTCGTCGGAGCGAGAAAGAGCTGCGTGCGGTAATGGACACCATTCCGGCAATGGTGTGCATCGCGCTTCCCGACGGCTCGGTCGTATCTATAAATAGGCGTTGGATCGAGTATGTGGGTCTCTCCCCGACCGGGATGAACTGGAAGGCGGCCATTCACCCCGACGATCTTGAACGGCATTTTGAAGCTTTTCGCAAGTGCTCAGCAGCAGGCGTGTCCTTTGAGGATGAGGTACGGCTCCGTCGCGCCGACGGGGAGTTCCGCTGGTTTGTTGTTGCTGCCGAGCCGTTCCGGGATGAGCAGGGACGGATTCTGAAGTGGTATGGCATTGGCACCGACATCGAAGATCGCAAACGGACCGAGGAGGCGTTGCGGGTTGCGGAGCATGAGGCGCGAGAATTGCTGGAACGTGTGCCTGCAATGATTTCTCTTCGAACTGTGGTGGGTATTACTTACACAAATCAACGGATTCACAACTACGTCGGTGTCGAACAGCAAGCTTTACACGGTGGGGGATGGCAGAAATACATTCATCCTGAAGATCGAGAACGTGCATTGGCAAATCAGGCACGGTCAACAGGAAAAATTGAACCCATGGATCACCTGTTCCGGCTCCGTGGTGCAGATGGGGCGTATCGCTGGTTCCGAACGATCGCAGAACCATATCTAAGCGTGGATGGAAAGTCCTATTGCTGGTATGGCGTCGCAACCGACATCGATGAGCTCTACCGCTCAAGAGAGTTACTCAGGGAGAAAGAGCTGCAACTGTATCTTCTTACCGAGAACCTTCCCGCGGTTCTGTTCAAGGCGGCACCGGATGGGTCGATTGTTTACATCAATCAAAAAGGGATCGAATACAGCGGAAGAACAGCTGAGGATCTACAGCAGAAAGGTTGGACCGATCTGCTCCATCCGGATGATTTTGAGGAAACGTCAGTCCATTGGAATCGCTTGCTCACAAAAGGCCTTGAATATGACACCGTCCATCGCTTTATGTGCGCTGACGGGCAATATCGATGGTTTCACACAAGCGTTGCCGCTTACCGCGATGACACCGGAAAGACCATCGCGTTTCACGGAATCATGCTCGATACGACTGACCACAAGGCTGCAGAACTTGCCCTCCAAGAATCTGAGCAGCAGATGCAACGGATGATGGACACGGTTCCTTCGATCTTATGGTCGGTGGCACCTGATGGCAGAGCCGTGTTCATCAACAAGAAGGCACGAGACTATATCGGATTAACAGTGGATCAGATCCAGGATTGGGGATGGATTCAAGTCATTCACCCGGAGGAGCGGGAATACGTTGTCCAGGAATTTAAGAAAGCTCTTGCAATCGGGAGCTCCTTCGGAATCGAACATCGGACCCGGCGAGCAGACGGGATTTATCGATGGCATATATGTCGCGGAGAACCCCTGCGAGACGAAGACGGGCGGATCGTACAGTGGTTTGGGCTCGACATCGATATCGACGAGCGAAAACGAACGGAGGATCATTTACGGGAAACTCGTGACAAACTGGCGCGAGCATCGCGCGTCGCCACTGTAGCAGAGTTGTCCGCATCTATCGCGCACGAACTGAACCAGCCTCTAACTGCTGTAATGGCAAACGCGCAGGCATCCCGGCGGTGGCTATCAAACAGTCCACCGAATTTCAGTGAAGCGATGACTTCCATAGAACGAGTGCTGCGCGACGGGCGCGTTGCCGACCAGAGGATGCAGCACATTCGGGCATTGTTCAAACAGCAACCGCTCAGGAAGAAGCACGCCTGGCCTTCGCAGATCATCCGCGAAGCCATACGATTTGTTCAAGAGGACGCGAACAGAGCTGAGATTCCAATCGATGTACAAATTGCGGCTAACCTTCCGCCAATCGTAGTTGAACAAATTCAAATTCAGGAAGTATTGATCAACTTGATCTCGAACGGAATCGAGGCGATGGAAAGCAAGGCCCGACCGCCCCGTCTCATGATTAGGGCCACTCTCGTCAATGAAAGCGAGCTTCTAGTTGAAGTTATAGACAATGGATCAGGCCTGAAGGATACTCAGAGTATTTTTGACGCCTTCGTCACTACCAAAGAAAAGGGCATGGGGATAGGTCTCGCCGTTTCACGATCTATTATTGAAGCGCACGATGGACAATTATGGGCTGAGAATAATCCAGACTATGGAGCCAAGTTCAGCGTTAAACTTCCCTGTGGCGCGCGGCGAGTGCCCCGCCTTGAAAGCTGACCAGTAGTCGAGCGCCGAAATCCCCTTGGCTCGGCGACACCAGTTCATCGATGCAGCTTCATAGCCGATCTTTGCGAAGAGCTCTGCTAGCAACGCCGGCTCGCCAGCGCGACAGTGCCCATTTTATGATTCGCATGGTGACCTCAACATACTCACGCGCGAGGGTCACAAAGAGACAGCTGCGTCAACTGCTACCTTCTACAGTATCCGGATGTGGCGCTAGTCCGCAGCAGCTCTCACGGCGCCTATGAAACAGGCTGCACAGCCTTCAGCAAATAATTGCTCAGGGCTGGTGCCATTCCCTCTTCCCCATTTCTACGGGACAATCAAGTTTTAGATCAATTGTCCATCAACTGCCTGACCGCTGTCGGATGATCAGCCGATCACCGCGCTTACCGCTCAGATAGGTCCACACCCATTGCAGAAAGACGCTGAACCTCAAGCTGGTCTCGGCCAGGAATTGAATGTGGATGAGAGCCCACACCAGCCAGGCCGCAAACCCGCTGAACTGGACTCCAGCACTCTGCAGCACTGCGAAACTCTTGCCAACAACGGCAAGATTACCCTTATCGAAATAACGAAATGGTGGCAATGGAGGATGGCCAATCATCTTGCGGAAGATGGACTTGGCTGCATACTTGCCTTGCTGCATCGCAACTTGCGCGACCCCTGGGAGCGGCCGACCATCCTGATCGAGCGATGCCGTGTCTCCAACAACAAAAACGTCCGGATGACCGGGAACCGTAAGGTCTGGTTGAATTCGAACGCGGCCCGCACGGTCCACCTCACATCCGAGCCATTTCCCCGCCGGCGAAGGAGCGACGCCGGCCGTCCATACTACCGTCTTTGCCTGAATGCGTTCATCTCCAATCACAACGCCATCTCCGTCGATTGCCTGAACCGGCTTCCCAAGACGGACATCGATCCCAAGCGACGCCATATGCTGCCTCGCGGCTTCAGATAGCTTCTCCGAAAAGGTGCCAAGAGGGCGGGACGCCATATCCGCGAGAACGATGTGGGCTGACTTCGGATCGATGCGACGGAAGTCTTTTCGGAATGTGGTTTGGGTCATGACTGCAATGGCGCTCGCCATCTCGACACCGGTCGGTCCTGCTCCGACCATCACAAAGGTCATCAGAGCCTCACGCCGATCCGGATCGTCTTCGCTCTCAGCTTTCTCAAAGACTTCCAGTAAATGGTTCCGGAGAGATTCAGCGTCCGACAGGCTCTTGAGTCCCGGCGCGAACGCAGCGAACTCGTCGTGGCCGAAGTAACTGTGAGTCGCCCCAGTCGCGAGAACCAGATAGTCATAGCTGATCCTGATTCCGAGCTTGTCATCAATATCCACAATGACCTGCTTTGACGCTGCATCAACACCGGTCACGCTGCCCAGCATCACAGATGTGTTTGCCTGCTCAGCCAGCAGACTTCGGATGGGCGATGCAATCTGACCGGGGGCCAGCACTGAGGTTGCCACCTGATATAGAAGGGGCTGGAACACATGATGATTGGACCGATCGATGAGCAGCACGTCGACCGGAGAACGTTTTAATCCCCTGGCTGCGGCGAGTCCACCAAATCCGCCGCCAACAATCACCACAAGAGGAGCTTTCGTTGTCATCTCTTTGCTCTCAGATCTTTAATTTTTGAGACAGTACTGCCCCGCGCCAGTGAGACAAACCTCAATCTTCTATCGAAGATTTGTTTCCTGGCTCGTAACGCTTCTTCCGCATTACGAGCCAGGAAGCATGGGTTGCCGATTAGGGGGAACCCGGGGTTTTCGGTTAATGCCCGGCGGGCAGCTCTACATACGCGATGCCAGTGAGGTTTCCTTGCGCATACGCCAACATCTTCCGGTTTGATCCGTCGATTTTGGCGCTGTAGAGCGAGCCAGCATAATCCGTCATAAACATGCGACCACCTTTCAGGTCTAAAGCCAGCCCAATGCCTTCTTCTAAATGGGTGAAGAGGATCTCAGGCTCCTTGCGATTTCCTGATTGACGATCCATGGGCGCACGATTCACTGTGTTGCCGCGCGGCGGGTCGCCGCGGTCGGTCCAATAGAGAGTCCGATTGGCGAGGTCGAGGTCCAGATCGATTGGCTCAGGCAGGTTTTCATATAGAAGTTCAATGTCAGTGCGATTCGCGGGTGACTGACCTTGCGGGATCTCGACCGTTCGGCCTTGTGCAGCATCTCGTGGGCTGCTTCGTGTACCAACGTGGAGAACTCCTCGGCCTTGGACTGGCCGGGAAGGATGGCAATACGTCCCCCGTAGCTCATCCCCAAGGCGGGGGCAATCTTCTCGTTGTAAACAAGCTGAATGCCTTGGCTCTTGAGAAAGACGGCGAGACGGTCGATGCTCTCACCGGGGTCGCCTGAGATTTCGCGCATCTCGGGAAGGTCTACGCCGTTGGTCTGGGAGATATCGAAGACGTAGGCATTGCGAAAGCCCAAAAGGGCGCGGGTGTTCTGCGTGGTGATGTCCTTCTCGGCTTCGCTGTCTTTCTTGCGCTTCACGCCAACAATTGGGGCAAGAATGCGGATTCCTTTGGCTCCTGCATTGACGGAGCGGCCGAGGTTCTTCCACGTCCAAAACCCGGCAACGCGGGTTGCAGTGGGCATCTGCGCGCAATCTCCAGCACGTTCCCAAAACTGTAGTTGTGAAAACGGCTCATGGCGGTGAGGTAGTTGGTGAGGGCGTCGGAGTGTCCCGCCTCCAACTGCTCAATCAAGAGCTTGATGTTGGCGGCGATGAGTTCCTGTTTGGTATTAGGCTTCTTGCTGTCGATGGTGGTGGGGGCTGTGGTGGTCATGGTGGCTTCTCCTTGGTTTTGGCTGCTGCACTTTCCGCGTTGAAACGCGGCATGTACATGCCGAACGCCTCCTGGCGAAGGCGGGGGTAGCAAGGCGCAAGGGGAGGGGTCTCCCCACCCTTGGAGAAGGAGCCGAAGGCGGAACAGAAAGGGCGGAGCGCAGCGGAGGTCTGCACAAGCGAAGCGCGGAAGATTGGGGAAACCCCTTGCGCCGCGCGATCGGGGCAGAGCCCCTTAGCGAGGTTTGTCTTCCGTATGCGCGTGCGTCAGCACGCAAGATCTATTGGGGAGGGCGTTACGGGAAGGAACGTCCCGCTGAGGCGGGTGGCTCAGGAGGCGGTGCGGCCAGAGCCAGGGAGGAAACCTCCACCTTCAACCTTGGAAAGATCTGCCCCTTGACTTGCCAATCGCTGTTCCACATGCCGGTTGGCTATCATTGATACGGGAAGCCGGTCAAAAACCTTTCAGAGACTGGCTAGATGGAATCAAACAACAGGTTCAAGCCTGTCGAATTCCCAAAATCGAGGCAGACAGACGGAGCCGTTCAGAATGTTTCGATCCAGCGAAGACTACGAGTATTTTGCCGACTACATCCGGCGCGAATCACGATACGTACTGGACGCACGACAGCAAGCGTTCCTCGACCCTGTTGTGGAAACCAGCACGAAGAGAACGACCACGATAGAAAGTGGTCAGGTTCTATGGCGTGCCGCGCAAGGTTGTGTTGCCGAAGAGGGCGTGCACCCGCACGATGTCTTCTTCCTTGAGTCTATCGAACCCCACACGATAGAGCGCATGAAACCGCTCAGAGACAGAGCCTACGAAGGGCGCGTAAACCCAAAAGGCGTTCCGTGTCTTTATATGGCGACGGATGCCGTGACCGCGATGATGGAGACTCGCCCGTGGGCCGGTTCTGTTCTCACCGTTTCTCAGTTGGTCCTGCTGAAGCAAGTCACGGTAGTTGATTGCACTTTACCCGCCACTTTTGACCTCGATAGTCACACCCAAGAGCAACTAGAGAGCAATAGCTGGTACGTTCTCAATGAGGCATTTTCGATGCCGGTATTTCAAGCCGAAGATGTCGCGGACTATGCGCCGACTCAGTACATCGCGGAAGCATTTCGGGCGGCGGGATATGGCGGAATCATGTATACCAGCCAAGTTGGCGATGGGAAAAACGTAGCTCTGTTCGATGTCCATGCGGCCGAAGTCGCAAGCAGGCAGCTTCGACGCGCCAAGAAGCTATCCTTTACCTTCGCCAAAGTCGGTGCTGTTTTCTATGAGGGACAATATAGAGAGCAACTGCTGGCTCAAGATTCCGCTCAGGGGCAATGAGTAGTCTACCGGGCCGAAACGCCACGAGTTCTCCCTGCGACGCCTTCGCTCGTTAAGCTGATTTACATGATGGACTCGATCGTGGCCTCTTGATTTTCGGACTACTTCCAATAGCGAACGACATTTTTACTCTCCGAAGAGGACAGAAGATGGCTGCAGTCTGCTGGCGCTGTATTGAAGACGAATACCTCAAGACCATCGTCCGCGAATCTGGAGAAGTCGCGGAATGCGATCTCTGTAGGCGGGACGATGAGAAAGCATTCGGCCCCGATGAATTCTCTGGAGTCCTGGACCCTCTCATGCGCGAACACTTCGCACAAGGGCCGGAAGTAAAGAAATTCGGCGAAGACGACAGTGAATGGTATGAGCAGGAAGGCGATCCTCTGTCGCACCACCTTCAAGAGGTAATCGGCCAATACCTTGGCTTTGAAGATGAGATCGTCGAAGCTCTGGAGTCAAACGAGGATGTTCGCCCTCAAGATGGAGAAGAAGCATTCTTTGACAGCAGTCAGGACTATGTTCCACTTCCAGCCAAACCCCACACGTACGTCGAAGAATGGGGCTCTGTGCTCGACGAATTGAAGCACCGAAGGCGATTCTTCAGCTCGGCGGCAAAGACTCTTTTCACGGAGTTGTTCGGCGGCGTCGAGACCAGACGAGCCTGGGCCGAGAGCGGTAATAAGGAAGATGTAGTTTGGGAGTTCGCTCAAGGGTCAGAACTTTATCGATCTCGAATCTGCCAGTCCATCGTGACTATTAAGGAGGCGTTTTCGGACCCCTACAAGAACGTTGGCCCTCCTCCGCCGGAGCGAACACGACCAGGCCGGATGAATGCAGAAGGAGTCGCGGTGTTCTACGGTTCTTTGGACTCTGAAACCTGCCTGGCAGAGACGCGGCCTGCCCTCGGCAACGACACGGCAGTGATAACACTGCACACCACAAAACCTCTGCGCCTGCTCGATTTCAGAAGGCTTGAGAAATCCTATAGTCAACTGAGCTACTTTCAACCAGACTTCACCGAGCAGTGCGAAAAGGGAGCCTTCCTCCGGCGCCTGCAAAAGCTAATCTCCCAGCCCATCATCCCCGGTCGAGAGACGGACTACATCATCACACAAACACTTGCGGAATACTTAGCGCATGTCCACGAGAGGCCTTTCGACGGTATCATTTTCCAGTCGGTGCAACGATCCGAGGGAACGAACATCGTGCTTTTCCCGGACGTGGAAGGCAAGTTTCCACTCTCCTATGTCGAGAAAAGCGTCGCCCTGTACACGACCAAGTCCATTCAATACACCCACGACTATCAGTTTGTGCACCTAACAGAGGATGGCGTTTGGATTGATTCCGACTACGATGAGGAAGAGTGGTGATTTTTCCCCACTGGGTTGAATGACCAGACAGGCCGTCACGGTTCGAATCCCTCATCGAAAGGCTGTCATGCGAATCTTTGCAGACGAATCGGGATCGTTTTCTTGGAGCACGCCGGCAGTTTCTCTCATGGTGGCTGTCGTGATTCCCGATGGATCGATGGACGCTCTGTCTACGGTGCGCCGCGCTTTCACATGGAAGGAAAGAAGTGTGGTGTCCGGGCTCACATTGGCGCGGAGGTCGGCGTAAGCGATTTGGGCGAACGGTTACGGCCTGCGTCGTACCTGCCACACCAGCATCCTATCGAGCCTGTGCGCCTGCCTTTGCTGGCAGAATCACGCATCGGCTATCAGAACCTTTGCCGCCTCATCACTCGCTACAAACTTCGTGAACGCAAGAAGGCTGAAGGTGCGGCACTCACCACCGATTTCGAGGAATTCCACGATGGGCTGATCTGTCTGACGGGTGGGAGTGAGGGGCCATTAGCTTCTGCGCTCGCGCATGGTGGATATGACGCCGCGCAAAAGAGCGTTGAGCGGTTGGTACAAATCTTCGGCCCGCGAAACGTCTACGTCGAGTTGCAGCGCCACCTCGACCGTGCGGAGGAGCATCGCAATCGTGCGGCCATCCGCATTGCCCGCTCGTTGAACCTGCCGATCCTCGCCACCGGCGGCGTAAGTCACGCAACGGAGTATGAGCGCGAAATCCTCGATGTCTTCACCTGCATCCGCCACAAGACCACGCTCGACAAAGCGGGTCGGCTGCTGACGACGAATACGGAATGAGACCCGCTGATTCAAGCTTTCTGAGGTTTTCTGTCAAAACTTTTCGAGTTGCAGGCACAACGCGTCCAAGGCGGCCCAGTCGGACCGGCCCGTCCCTCATCACGCAGAGAATCTGTATTCTCCACTTTCCTTGCAGGATTTCAATAGCGGATGCTGCGGCACAGGAATACTCAGCTTGTTTGTCTCGCATATGGGCCCCAAGAGCAGAATTTGTATCAGACGATGCAAGTCAAAAAAATAACAAAGGCAGCACGGACCAGCTTTGTTTGGACACTATCACGAGTTGGTTATTAAGGACATAACCCGCTCAGTATGAGTAATTATTACCAATCACATCGATGCACACCCGTATCGGGAGGAGGGAGCCACCCTTCGCAAGCGTTGACAACACATTCATCGCTCGTTCAAACGGGCCACAGTCTTCATTTGCCGCATAGCAAATTAGTGATCCTTGGAGAGTTTCTCATACAACTTTCAACATCAATTGCTAGAGCTTTTCAAGGGAGAATCTGTGAAAGTTTTTCCACGGCTTCGCCCCGGAAGATTTACATAAGAGCAGATTCCGCCGGCATGACAAACTGCGCGACTTGTGGACCCACATTACGAGGAAGTTGACGTACTCTCTGTTGTTTTGAGCGGTTTTGGCTTCTGCGTTCTGTCCGAGGCGGCCGATGAGGATGACTTTGTTGAACATGGTGATTAGCTCCGTTTCTTTTGGTTTGACCGCTGTCTGCGGTACATGCTCTGCCCAGAGGGTGTGCCGTCGCGACCTACTCCCTCGGCGACTGGATGGAATTTGCGGAAGGGGACCCAAGCTCGCCTTGGGGCGGGAGTCCGTACCTCGTGAGGCGCGCAGCGGATTCTGGGAAGGAGAGCGGGCGTCCGAAGGGCGGGGGTGTCTTGAGCGCGGCACGCTGAACGCAGATAGAAAGGCAAACCGGAAGGGAGCTAGGACCTATCTGCTTCAACTGAGATCAAACTTTCCGCGAAGATGGTTCCGACCGAAGATGAACAACACACATGGGATTGGTGACGACAAGATATCTGGCTTTGTTATCGATTCCCGGTGTAGTCTTTCTGCTCACCATATGTTGGCCGACTGACTTCCTCTCATAAGCCGAGGCCCTGTGGCCTAGGTTGTTCCAAGTGCCTAGCTGTTCAACGTCACTGCTGAGCCAGTCTATCGGCCCGATCTGCCCTGGAAGAAGAAGGAGAACGATGAATTCAATTCCGCTCAGTGGCGTCGTCTTTGCTTGTGTCGTCGTGGCTGCATTGGTTGGTATGGCTATCCGACGAATCCTCCCGGAAGATCACCTTTGCACGGATGTCAAGGAGACCGTAAGGCTCTCGACGGCTCTAATTTCCACCATGGCTGCTTTGGTCCTCGGAATGCTTGTATCGTCCGCAAAGTCGACCTACGATGCAAGCCAGAACGAGGTCGTAGAAATGTCCTCGGAGATCGTCTCCATCGATCGATCCCTGGAACGTTACGGCCCGGAAACTGAGAACATTCGCCCTGAATTCCGCCGCGTTGTAGCGGAGGGCATCCAACGTATCTGGCCAGCGCAAAGCTCCTTGTCTTCAGAGCGTAGACCAGCTGACAAAGCCGAAACACTGGTGGATCAGCTGGAGCATCTTCAGCCGAAGGATTCCAGCCAGGTTGCCGCAAAGTCCCAGATCACTCTGCAGATCATTGCTTTGCGACACACTCAATGGCTCATGTTTCTTAAGTCCCAACACAGCTCGGTACCCACTCCTCTCCTCGTGGTCCTCATCTCCTGGCTGGCGATCATCTTCGTCGGCTTCGGTCTCTTCGCTCCGTCAAATGCCACGATCTTCGCTACAAACACACATCGAGTTTCCGTTACACGGGCGGACTTGCCCAACCGCTGTAATGGCGGGCGATTTCGTGACACCAAGTGCCTTCTAATTCAATCTTACCCCTAGGGGCGAAACGTGTTTTATGGACAAAGAACAGCTAATCATTTTTCAATTCGCCCCCTGGGGGCTAATCGAAAAATGGTAAGCCATCGGCACCATAGCACTCCAGAAGGCCGCAATCGAGCGTTCGACACTGTTGCTCCGTTGCCCATGCCAACGACGCACTGGCCTCTCTGACTCATGAGCAGGAACAATACGAGTTTCGCCATGCGATTTGCGATCCATCGGATACTGCCCGGTGTCCGGCTAGGGTAAACCCAACCACCACATCCCGACCCTGACAAAACATGCCTGAAAAGGTGTGCGAATGGAGTTGCTTTTCTTTTTCTGACACCACCACCGGCAGTTCTAGATCTCAACCTGACATTCAAAGGAAGCGAAGATGAACGGACAAAAAATCGGCTACAAACGCGTCTCCACTATCGATCAAAACACCGCGCGGCAACTCGACGGTGTCCCGCTCGACAAATTGTTCGAAGACAAGACCAGCGGAAAGGACACCAACAGGCCAGAGCTTCAAGCAGCACTCAGCTACTGCCGCGAAGGCGACACGCTTGTCGTTCACTCGATGGATCGATTGGCACGCAGCCTCGTTGATCTTAGAGGGCTGGTAACGGAACTAACCGGGCGTGGTATCGCTGTCGAATTCACGAAGGAAAACCTGCGGTTCAACGGAGACGATTCCCCTATTTCAGTTCTTCTTTTGTCATTGCTTGGTGCGGTAGCGGAATTCGAAAGAGCCCTCATTCTTGGCCGGCAGCGTGAAGGCATTGTGCTGGCAAAAGTTGCGGGAAAGTATAAAGGAAGGTCTCGCTCTCTAACCACAGAGAAGGTTGCCGAGTTGCTCGCTCGCGCGGCGGCCGGCGAGCGAAAGACCCAAATTGCAAAGGCCTTCGGCATCAGTCGCGAAACGGTTTACTCCTACCTTCGTATGGGTTTGCCAAAAGGCAATTCAGATTGTTTAACAGCTTGAAAGCGAGGAACTGGCAGTCAGTACTGTGCATGGGAACACCGGGCTGTCCTCCGTGCGCTCGGTCATCTTTCTTGGATTAAGTCCAAAACCAAATCCCCATAACAGCCGGTTGCGCGAGTTGCCATCAGACGACAACGCACCGAGACTCTCTGTGCCAGCACTGGCCGCTGAATTTACTTCACACAATCAGAACCACCCATGGAAGGAGGTAGTATCGCGCCCCTAATCAAACTCCAGGCTATGCGCCTGGCTCTCTATCTCGACTCGATCCAACAAGCGCCGAACGTATCCGGTAATAGCTATCGCGAATATGTCGTCAATCTCAGTCGACAGTTTGAGCAACTTGCAGCCGAGCAGAGAAAGGATGCAAAGCGGCTCGGCCGAATGCGTATTCGCGAGTGTGGCGATCTTGATGCCGCGGCAAGTCATCTTGTGCCAGTGCCGACCAAGACTATACGGCTGGAACTCGCATTACAAAAACACAGGGAGAAGGCAAGCCGGTGGCCGCCGGAGACGCCGGCGTGTCCTCGGTGCAAAGTCAGGGGATTTGACATTCCCAAACGGTCCTGGCCGTCGCAGGAAATGGCCGAAGCAGTGCGGCTCTCTCTCCGAGATCCCCTGATGGTGACATACCCCTGCCCGGTTCAATCAGGCTTCTGGCACCTGGGGCATAGGAAAACACCGAAGAACTCAACCTAAATATCAATCCCTTACAGAAGGAGCCCTATGAACTCTGATCTGTCGTTGGCTGCTATGCGCGGGTGGAAGATATTTCCGCTCGTGCATAGCAGCCGCTTTGCGGTGTCGCAGCCACTCCTGCACGACGCCACCTCCGATGAGGCGCAAATCGAACATTGGGAGAACCAATATCCCGAGTACAACTGGGCGGTGGCGACCGGAGATGAGTCGGGAGTATTCGCCATCAAGTTCTCTCTCGATACCGGTTTAGCAACTATGCGGGAGTTTGGCGAACGTGATCCTCGCATCTCGCGCACGTTGCAGGTCCGCGGCCCAAATGAGATTCTCACATTTCTGGAATGGCCAGCAGCCGGATTGCCGATATGCAACTGCGGCGTGATTGCGCCTGGCGCTTGCCTTTTGGGGGAGGAGAGTTATGTCCCCATTCCCGGTCCAGGTATGCACGTCCATCCTCACTGCGAGTACGTTGACAGGGAAGCCCCAGCCCTGCCTGCGTCCGAGTGGCTGATGGAACGCATTCACCAGGGCGGTAGCAGGTACGGAGGGGGCCAACTCCTTGCGTTTAGCCGACTGCCGAATGTTGCCCAGTGTGTACTGCTCCGCTTTGAGCGGAAGGGCAACCGTTGGTTTTGTGATTTTTATGAGTCATCTGGAGTTGCAAGGATTCGTGAAACACTCATCTACCGTTCCAGCGAGACGGTCGTTTCGCTAGCTATGCGCGGCGGAGCAATCATAAATTACGAAAACCGCGTCCGTCTCTACCGGGAAATGAAAATCGGTCACGGCAGCATCCTGCTGAATCTCACCTCCGAACAGTACAACAAGCTGATCGCCGCGTAGGGACAGCCCGCCCTAAGTTCCCAAATTTTCTCCGCCAAACTCGCGTGTGAATGCGGAAGCCCTGCACTGGGGGTTTCCTGTATTTGCGCGCCCGAGCGTCAACCAGCTGATCAGAAATCGCTGGCCTTGGCGGCATCATGCAATGCACTTGTGCCACCCGTGCCTGACGCGGCACGGCACACAAGCCCAACCTAACAAAGGAGTCATCGATGCAAGACAACGTAGTGTGGACCTCTACCCTCGACGGCAGGTACGAGGTGACCGTGACACGCACCGACGATTACCACGGAGAACTCACCATCTCGGAAGGCAATCAGGTTCGCCATCGCGAATCCGTCGGGCTATCGTACGGCGCTATCTTCGGACCGGACGTAACGGATGTGGCTGATTGGCAGCGGATCGCGGTCGAGTTCGGGAACGGACAGAAGTCCTAGCCCAATCTGACGACGCATAAATCGACTTACCACATCACCCTGATAGTGGAGGATTCCAGTGGCCGTGCTCAATGGCCTGAGAATCCTTCACTTTCACATGCACGTTTTTTGGGTTTATCGGTAGGTATGTCGGCGAGATCCGAGAGTTTCGGAGGGAGTTGATTACCATAACAATTGGCGGGTCTGGTCCTGATCGATGCCTCTCGCGGCAGCCTTATCGGCACCAGCAGGCGCCTGGCGGACGCTAGCGGAGAGAGCTCATTAGATTCTGGATTGTCCTCAGGCTGACCTTCATGACGTCTTTCCATATTTGTTTGTCCTTCCCAGCGAAGGAAGCTCTGAGATCGTTTGGGCTTGTTGAATATTGATACCGAAGTTCTTGGACATTCCGCTCCTTGCTCGATTGGCGATGCAAGACATAGAGGATGTTCTGTTCGATCTCGACCGCTTCTGAGATCTGCAGCGGGCTTGCAGATGGATACACCAGCACCTCGATCTCTGTATCATTTGCCAATGGATTCAACGCGGTTATCCAGAGGCGCGCGCCCGAAAAGCATTGGAATTTGCCATCCGATCCAACAGTAGATCGAGTAGCCGGACCAATGTGCATACATCTTCCGAACGTACTCGCTTCCTGCGCTTCAGGTAGCGCCGATAAAGCTCGATGACGTCCTCATCGAGTTGCTCCGCGGTGAGATGCTTCTGCGCAAGCCAGCGGTTGAAATGCCCGACCAACCGAAGCTGAATCCGGCTGTGGACCCGAGAATAGCCGTGGGTTGCCAGCCGGGCTGCGAGCAGATCGATGTGTCCCGCCAAAGGTCCCTGTCGTAGACGATCTATCGTGCACGAACGCTTAAAGAATGTCTGTACCATGTTATTTCCTCCAGATTCAGGATCGCTGAGGAGACTCTGGTAGGTATTCCAGTGGGGGCAGCATTACGGATGGCTAGACGCTAGGGCGTTTACCGGGACTGATCGTGGTCTGCTTCGGTCGATTTTGTGGCCGTGGTCTCCCGTTCCCAAATGCGAGGCACCTGGGGCACCCATTTCAGTGGAAGAACACACTCCCATGGTACCTAGGCCCCACCGCCAAAGTTAGAATCCTCCGCTTCAAAAATCTTCCGCCATTCTGGCTTTACCTTGGCCTTCAAAACCACGTTTGAGGTATTCACCAGGGTTGGCCCCGACGACTCGCTTGAACGCCTTACTGAACGCAGCGTCGGACTCGTATGCACACGCATCAGAGCCTGTGGAACGGTGGAGCAAACCTGTTTTGGGATGAACGGGGCTACGCACAAATCAGCGAGACAGCCAAGTCCTACATCGGTGGCCTGCTCCAGCATGCGGCGGCGCTCCTAGCTCTTTGTGCTCCGACCACCAACTCGTACCGGCGACTGGTGCCCGGATTTGAGGCTCCGGTGAACCTCGTGTATTCGCAGCGTAATCGGTCGGCAGGCGTTCGCATTCCCATGTATTCCAAGAGTTCGAAGGCAAAACGAGTCGAATTCCGCTGTCCGGATCCGGCCTGTAACCCTTACCTGTGCTTTGCGGCTCAGTTGATGGCCGGCCTCGACGGAATCCGGAACAGGATCGATCCCGGTGAACCGATCGATAAGGACCTCTATGAGCTTGAGCCCGAGGATGCCGCAAGAGTCAGGAGCACGCCGGGTTCGCTCGGTGAGGTACTCGACGCGCTGGAAAGGGATCGCGACTGGTTGCTGCAGGGTGATGTGTTCACACCGGACGTGATCAAAACGTGGATCACCTACAAACGAGAGCGTGAGCTTGCACCTGTGAACTTGCGCCCCGTACCCTACGAATTTTTCCTGTACTTCGACCTGTAACTCTGAGGAAGAGGCCGTGACTACGCGCTGCGGGTCGCAGGAGGCTGATAATGGGTCAGGTAAGTCGTTCGCGCGCCGCCGGAGGTATGAAATGGCTACTTATGTGATTCTCAGCCGGTTTTCGCCAGAGGCATTCGCAGAGCCCAAGGACTTCATAAAACTGGCAGACGCAGTGTCCTCAAGAATCAAGAAGGAATGTAAAGGCGTTACCTGGAAGCAAAGCTTCTCTACATTGGGGCGTTTCGACGTAGTAGACATAGTCGAGGCTGACGATCCCAAGGATATTGAAAGAGCTGTGATGATCATCCGCAGCCATGGACATTCAATTACGGAAACGCTGGTCGCCACTCCGTGGAAAGAATTTCTTGCAGCTCTGTAGTTGCTGCATACGCTGAGGGGCGAGACGGCCACATTGATCACGGCAGCCCGGGTCAATCCCCATGCAGTTGCCGGGCCTGAGGTATGGTCATGTTTGTCGTCCGTTGGCTCCCGGCGCTTTAAACGTGATCCAGCCATGCAAACAAAGTTTGGGATCTTCGGTCCGGTCCACATTGCAATTCTGAGCACCATCCCCGTTCTTGCAGCAATTCTTGCAGCGATTGAGCGGTGGATTTCTACCGGGCGCAGAGGGCTGCGAATTGGGCTGGCAATTACTCTTCTGTTGAACTCGATTGTCCGGTATGGATATTTAGCTGCGCGTGGCTGGCTCACATTCCGCTACCACCTCCCTCTGGAGCTTTGCGACGCGACTCTGTGCCTCATGATCGTCGCCCTGCTTACTCTCAATGCGACGATCTTCGAGCTGGCCTATTATGGCGCACTGGCCGGAACGTCGATGGCTCTGCTCACCCCGGATCTCTGGGAACCTTTTCCTTCCTTCTCTACGGTCCAGTTTTTTGTCTCCCACGGCCTCGTCCTGGTTGGCGCCTTGTATCTCGTATGGTCCGGACAGGCGAGACCACGGCCGGGATCGATCTGGAAAGCGATGCTAGGTCTTAACATCTTTGCCGCAATCGCGGGTACTTTCGACCTTTTCTTCAAAACGAACTACATGTACCTCCGGGCCAAACCGAGGAATCCATCACTTTTCGATTTTCTGGGGGAGGAATCGCTCTCGGGCTCTTCGTGCTTTTGTATCTGCCGTTCTGGCGGCCAGCTTCAAACTCGACAGAGCGGGGGATGAGAGAAAGTAGCTGAAATGCGTCTCCGCAAACGTTCTTCGACACCCAGAACGTCGGAACTCCGTCGCAGACAGGCTGGGGTGCAGCCGCGGTGCCCATTTCATTCCGTAATTCCTGATCGACGACAAGGCTGCGCATCATACACACCGATGGTACGGCTAAACGCTATCGGGAGTCCGGAGCACAGTAAGCGATTGCCGCTGTGCCCATTTCGCATCACGCATCGAAGGCATATCAGGCCGCTGTACCTCTTGCGGCCCGATGACCCAACTTAGGGGCCGCTTTTCCTTTCCTATCGCGTCTCGCAATAACAGAACGCCTTCGAGAAACGCGTCCGGTCGAGGCGGACATCCGGGGACATACACGTCTACGGGTAGAAATTTGTCTACGCCCTGCACCACGCTGTAGATGTCGTACATGCGCCCGAATTAGCGCAGGACCCCATTGAAATGACCCAACGTGGCTCCATCATCTGCTCATAGAGGCGCTTGATGACTGGCGCCATCTTGATAAAGACCGTACCCGCGATGACCATGAGATCCGCCTGGCGCGGCGTGCCACGGATCACTTCAGCGCCGAACCGGGCGATGTCGTATTTGCTTGTAATGCTTGTAGCCATCTCCACAAAACAGCAGGAGAGGCCGAAGTTAAACGGCCAGACAGAGTTCTTGCGGCTCCACGCCACAAGGTCATCCAGCCGGGACATAACGAGAGTACGGCGGATCGCCTCCTCAAGATTCCCATCGGCCTTCTCAGCCTGCTGCGAAACATCAGGCCGACTGATCGACCAGCGCATGGCACACCACCCGTTGCTAACTCACCGTCCGTCTGCTTCCTTGTCTCCAATCAAGAGCGCCGACGCGCCACAAATAGGCAAGCGTCGCGAGAATCGGAACGAGCGGGACAAGGCCTGGAGGGCGGAGTTACGTCCGCCCTCTCAAGCAAACAGGGCCATGCCCATTACACTGCGACGCTGTCGCGATCTAGTGGATGGTGGAATTGACAACTTCACCGCTCTGCACCTTGGGCGCTCCATCCAATACTCCTGCCAAGGTCTTTACCACGTCTGGGTAGATATTGTTATTGTAAGCCTCTGCATTGGCCTTGTTGTCCCACAGACTGATTGCAGTGACATCCGTTCCGTCGGAACCGGAGAATGCAATTTCGTTCTTAAAACCGTTCTGTTTCCGCAGTAACGGAAGGACATCATTCTCAAATGTCCGGGTGTAGTCAGAAAGCATATTGGGTTTCAAATGAATCGAAACATTGCGTGCATACATAGCAACCTCCTTAAGGTTGGGAGGGCTAAGAAGGAATGCTTCAGATAGGCTGACTTAGCTCAGGGAACCTGAGACGAGGAGAAGGAAAAGCCACCTCAAGTCTGACCCTAGTCTTATGCGGCGGGACTGTCAAACAGCGGAAAACGCCGGTTGTGGACAGATCCGCTGCCGCTGCCACTTTCGGTCCTTAAGAGCGCTTCGGACATGAAGAAATAGAAGTATCCGTAAACCATCCGCGTTTCCGGATTGCCTGTTAGGACTAAGCCGCTGGCGCGGCGGATGGATCGTGGTGGTGTGACGAGAGGAGAACGGCGGGGCTAGCGTTGTTGGTTATAGGAAGGAGGATCCTATGACCCCACTCCGTCGACGCATGCTGGACGATCTCCTGCGGCGCAACTATTCCCCTGATACGATCCGCGGCTACATCCGTGCTGTGCAGCAGTTTGCCGAGTACTTTCACCGTTCGCCCGAACAGATGGGTGGCGAAGAACTGCGCCGCTATCAGCTTTACCTGCTTCACGAGAGGAAGTTTGCGCTCGGCACGGTGGAGAACAACATCTCGGCTCTGCGGTTTCTTTACAAGAAGACGCTGAAGCGGCGCGATTTGGCTTTCGACGATCTGCCTTTTCCCAAGCAGCCGCGCACCTTGCCAACCGTGCTCAGCCAGGACGAGGTGACGCGACTGATCGAGGCGGCGGCGAACCGCATGCATCGCATGCTCCTGATGCTGCTCTACGCCACCGGCATGCGCCGCACCGAAGCGTCTCTGCTGAAGGTGAGCGACATCGACAGCCAGCGCATGGTCATCCACATCCACCGGGGCAAGGGCATGCGCGACCGCGATGTGCCGCTGACGCCGAAGATGCTCGAAGCGCTGCGCGACTACTGGCGCTGGAAGAAGCCCCGCGTCTATCTGTTCCCCAGCAAGAGGAGCGCAGCCGGCAGCGATCAGCCTATCTCCGATAAGACGGTGTGGAACGTCTGCCGGGCGGCGGCCACCCGCGCGGGCATTCAGAAGAAGCTTGGCCCCCATACGCTCCGGCATTGCTTCGCCACGCATCTGCTGGAAGGCGGAGCCGACCTGCGTACCATCCAGTTGCTGATGGGGCATGAGCGACTGGAAGACACGACCATCTATCTGCACCTGTCCCAGCGGCATCTGCATGCCGCCATCAACCCGCTTGACCAACTCACGATCCGCAACATGCAGGAGAAGCGACTGGGATGACGCGGCCACCTTTCGAGGTGGCCGATGTGATCCGTACAGCAGGCAGCAGGTTTCGAGAACGTGCGTCGTTGACATGGCCGCAGGCGAAGGTGCTCGACGCCATCGCCCGTTGCCGCACGGCCGCGCTCGGGGGACATCGCGATCAGTGCTCCAACTGCGGCCATCAGGCCATCTCTTACAACTCATGCCGCAACCGGCACTGCCCCAAGTGCCAGACCAACGCTCGCGAACAGTGGCTCGCCAAGCGCCAGCAGGAGCTGCTGCCCGTGGGCTACTATCACCTGGTCTTCAGTGTGCCGCACGCGCTCGTGCCGCTGATGTGGCAGAACCAGCGGCGGCTCTTCGCTCTGCTGTTCGAAGCCAGCGCAGCCACGCTGCTCGAAGTCGCAGCCGATCCGAAGCATCTCGGCGCTCAAGCCGGTTTACTCGCCGTGCTGCATACCTGGGGACAGACCCTGCAGCCTCACCCGCATGTCCACTGTGTCGTGCCCGGCGGCGGTCTGTCGCCGGATCACAGCCACTGGATCTCTTCGCGCCCTCACTTCTTTCTGCCCGTCAAGGTCCTCAGCCACGTCTTCCGCGGCAAGTTCCTTGCTGGACTACGACGCGCTTTTCATCGCGATCAGTTGCGATTCTACGGCGAGTGCTTGCCGCTGACAGAAGAGAAGAACTTCGCCGCTTTTCTGCGTACTCTGTTCCAGCAGGACTGGGTCGTCTATGCCAAGCCGCCCTTCGGCGGGCCGGAGCACGTCCTTCACTACCTGGCCCGCTATACCCACCGCGTCGCCATCTCCAACCACCGCCTGCTCTCGGTCTCAGATGCCGCGATCAGCTTCCGCTGGAAGGACTACGCGCATGGCAGCAAGCATCGCACCTTGACGCTCTCGCCGGAGGAGTTCCTGCGCCGCTTCCTCCAGCATGTGCTGCCCAGAGGCTTCCCCCGCATCCGCTACTTCGGCTGGCTGACCAACCGCTCCCGTGGAAGTCTGCTTCCGCTCTGCCGCTACCTGCTCCACCAGCCGCCGCCGGCAACAGATGCGCCCTCCTCCACCCAGCCAGCCACATGGCCGTGCCCTCGCTGCCAAGGCCCCATGTATCTTATCGAGCGACTTACTGCCGCTCAGATCTTCTTCGCCGAAACTCGACCTGTAGGTGCCTATGACACGTCCTGACCTCATGTTTAACCGGACCCTTGCACCTGCCTCTGGCGATGCTCCCTGGACGTGTGTTCCACGCCTCGGACAAGGCCGTCTTGCCAGGTCGGATGCCCACTCTCCATGCCCCCGGCTCGCTATCTGCATCGCTTCTCATCAGCCACTCCAATCAGCAGCGCGATTGAAAACCCATAGCCCCAAACATCCTGCCCCGACCCCACCACCGGCTTCCTCCTCACGGCTCTATCCGAACCGCTCCCCGAAGAGGCCGTCTCGCCTTGGATCATGTGCAGGTGGAGTGGTTCCGATAGAGTCCTACCGTCACTCGGGAATAGAGAATGTGTCGGGAATGGCCATAGCGGCAACGGTTGACCTTTGGCGCCGAGGGGTGAAACCATCATCCGTATCAAGTGGATCGGGATTCTTCTCGCTAACTTGATGCCCTCCTGCGGACGGTCCGTTTGAGACGCACTAAAACAGCTACGCCAATGCTCCGCCTGTCAGGTTTCGTTCTCTTGGCAACGCTCGCCTCATCGTCCCAGGTAACTTCGTCCACCGCTGAAATCCCCGATCTGAACCTGATCCTGCAACGCATGGAGGACATCCTGCACCGGGATCCCGCACAATCTCTACCATATGAGGTGACGCGAGAATACAAAGTGTTCCGCGGCTATGATAAGCAATCCACCTCTGAGGTCATCGCGCAGATCGATTTCGTTCCTCCCGACGTGAAGACATACAAGATTATTCAGGCGAGAGGCAACTCGGCGGGCGAAAGAATGGTTCGTGAAATTCTGGACAGGGAAACCGACTCGACGACGAAAAAACGCAGTAGCGAGATCAGTCGGGCGAACTATGACTTCGTCCTTCTTCGGCAACAGAACTTCGGCATTGTTCCTGAGTACGTTTTGGGTATCTTCCCCAAGCGGAAGGAGAAAAACCTTTTACGCGGCCAGATCTGGGTAGATGCAAGCACTTTCCGCATCCGCCGAATTGAAGGAGTGCCCGTCAAGAGTCCCTCCTTTTGGCTCAAGGAGATTCATATAACCCTGCAATTTGCGCAACTTGGCGATATGTGGGTGCCCGTTACCTTCGACGGCATCGCGACAGTCCGATTCTTGGGTAAGTACACACTTGCTGGCCACAATATCCGATCCTCCGAGTCCCTATCTACTGCGCCTAAATAGCCCCATGTGCGATAACCTCCGGATAGCCGGCAAGCTGGAAGTAACGGGGGATTTTCCTGATCCGCCGGGCCTCGGTCCCTGTCGAATCGGTTTGTTGTCCACCCTGCAATTCCGTTTTCTTTGCGGTCTGACCTGCTCTCCCGCTGGCCCGCTCACGTGCGGTCTACGCCGCGGCGTCCATCTCTGCCTTCGCCTCCTCCAAGGTGTGTTGGAGCCGCAGATTTTCCTCGACGTACACCCCGAGATTCCTCGCCATTTCGCCGTCCACTTCCTCTGGTGTGCCGCTGAAGCTGAGTGGCGCGCAAATGCGGCGTTTTCATCCTCCCTCTTTCTTGTTGGAATCACGTTAACGCGGATTCTATTCTGGTCGATACGAGCGACTGTCAACATCACCGTCCGCTCCCCAAGAAGCGCCATCAGCTCTATGAACATACGTCCCCTTGCAAGAAACTAGTTCACTCACGTTCGGTGGATGGCGCCGCAGGGTCCATGCGGCGTGGATTCACTTTATTGTTTTTGGCTTGCCAGCTTGATAGCGGTGAGGCCCGGTGAGTTGGCGAGTGACCGGGGAAAAGCTAGTTTTCGACAAAACTCAGCCCGCAACGATTGACAGATACAATCGCAGTAAGCTGTTTTTGGCTTGGGATGGAGATCCATCGATTTTGCGATCCTTCCGTTTGCCCTGCTGTTTCGAACCCTATCCGCACGTGATCAACAGCAGCATGCAGGAACAAGAGACTTACCCCAACTGAAGGCCACTCTTAGGGTGGACTGGATTCGGCCGACGAGGACTGAGGCTGAGGAACTTCGGTGGATGATCCTGTTTTGAACAGGCAGCTTAGAAAGAAGCATCCGTATGTCACCTCGTGGTTTTTGTCCCGGGGCGTCGCGCGGGTGCAACCTAAGGCCGCTCTTTAGCCTTTCTCAAGCGACCTGGCCATCGATCTGGGAACCTCCAACACACTAGTTTGTGTTCGTGGCAAGGGCATCGTGGTGAACGAGCCGTCGATCGTAGCCATTAACCAGAACAGCGGTGAGGTGGAAGCGGTGGGAAGAGAGGCCAAGGAAATGCTGGGCCGTACACCGGGCCACATAGTTGCAATTCGGCCGTTGAAAGAGGGGGTCATTGCCGATTTCAAAGTGACCGAGACGATGTTGAATTACTTTATCCAGAAAGCGCACAATCGCAAAATGTTGGTGCATACACGCATTGTGATTGGTGTGCCCGCGGAGATCACGCAGGTGGAAAGACGCGCGGTCATGGACTCAGCTTACCGCGCGAAAGCCAGCGAGGTCTATCTGGTGGACCAGGCCATGGTGGCGGCGATTGGTGCCGGGCTGCCCACCAGTGAACCCACCGGAAGCATGATCATCGATATTGGGGGAGGTACCACGGATATTGCGGTGATCTCTCTGAGTGGCATCGTCTACGCCCGTTCTTTGCGAATGGCAGGAAACCAAATGGACGAAGCCATCATGACTTACGTGAAGCAAAAATATAACTTGCTGATTGGCGAACGCACCGCCGAGCGGATCAAGATTGAAATAGGGAGCGCGTTCCCGCTCGAGAAACCGCTGACGATGGAAATCAAGGGCCGCAACCTGATTGAAGGGGTACCCAAGACCATCATTCTGAATGACACTGAAGTCCGCGAGGCATTGAGTGAATGGGTGTCGACGCTCATGAACGCCATTCGTGTGGTGCTAGAGCGCATACCGCCCGAGCTCTCAGCTGACATCAGCGACCGCGGCATCGTGCTCACCGGCGGTGGCGCACTCTTGAAGGATTTGGATAGGCGCATCCGAGAAGAAACCGGACTTCCTGTCTCAATTGCCGATGACCCTCTATGCTGCGTTGTTCTGGGGACTGGCAAGATGCTTGACGATTTTAAGCTACTACGGAAGCTCTCCATTGAGTCCGTGTCGGCCTGAACGGAGTCGAGCACATGATTTGTGATGGGCCAGACTTGACCTTGCAGGCCGTGCTGGCGGGTCAGCTCAGGCGTATCAGACATGCTCGCATGTTCATAATTTCCGGGTTGCCCGTGAGATCGGCATAGGGGGCGGCGGTCACCCGCCGACCCTGCCACGCCACCGGGGAGGGGTCCGTTACACGGCGGTTGCAGGGATCATCATCCTCACAGCTGGAGTTCTGGAGCACCGTCCTATGATTCGTCGGCAAGCGTCAGAAGACAGAGAAGCGAGTCTAATGGGGGTCGTTCAAGGGTTGTCTTTGCCGTTTCGTGGGTTCTCTCGTTCGGGTTCAACGATTTCTGCTGGAATGCTCGCTGGTACAACCCGAGAACATGCCGAGACTTCAGCTTCGCATTGGCTGTTGTGCTTAACGCCAGCAGTTGTAGGCTATGAGGTCATGCGGCTGGTAAAGGCCACGCACGAGGCAGCGGCAACCGGCACGGCCCTGAATTTACAGGGAACGCTCGGGCTAAGTTTGCTGGGGATGGGAGTGGCGTTTGTGGCAGGCCTTATAGGCCTCAAGTGGCTGTCGAGCTGGCTAGAATCCGGGAAGTGGTATCTCTTCGGAATCTATTGTCTTGTGGCATCAGGAATGGTTTTCTATCTTCATGCTCGGGGCTTTTAGCGTGACGAAGATGCGTTCACGATCATATGAGTGTCATACTGTCACACTATGCTTCCAGTTTCGAAAGAACTCCGCATCTGCCTTCTCAGCTTCGATCGCTGCTTTGCATGTGTACGCGCCCCGGAGGTCATGTCGACCGCGATGCCCGGTCATCGTCGAGGCATTTCCTCGGGGTGATGAACGAACAGGCGACCAGTTTCTGGATGTCGTCCGAAAAGAAATGACACTCTGGTGTGACGATTCGGAGTGACTGTCAGAAGCACGGTGCGGACGCACAAACTCCCGCGTCGAAGTCATAAATAGCCGCATCCGCTGTCTGCAATTACGTAAACTCTGTGACCGACTGTGACATAGCGCACCAATGCCGCTACGGCTGGAGTTCCCTGAGCTGCAGCGTCAGGCTCGGTCTGCGTGCGCACCTTTCTGGAGTGGTCGAACTGAAAGCCGGTTAGTTCTCCCTTTAGACCAACATTTGTTGAAATCAATAGCGCAGCCTCATATAACCTCCCGGCAGCTTCCTCATATAGGCGTGCAAGACGCCTTCTCACGCGATCTGCGGAATACTCGCAGAGCGCCGATTCGCAGCGGAGTTGCTCATGACAGTTGGCCTCACCAAAGATCTGAGCATTCGGAAAGCGAGATTATCACAAATTAGAGGACTGGGCGCCCCGAGTCAGCGTCGCGATAGCTAATCATGATGAAGCGTTTGCAGGCTTCGTTGGAGGAGCACGATGCCGAATAAAAAAGATCGAGAGACTGAGGAAGAATTTGAAAAATTCGATAAGGCAAATGGATAAAAGCATGTCTGTATCCGAGGAAGAATTAGACAGAAGATTCAAAGAAGCGAAGGCCGCCAAGACTGGAAAGCGATACCGCAAGATAGCAGCAAACCAGAACGATAAGGAGCCCTCCGAAGAAGGGTGATCCTCTTTACTTATCTTTGACTGGCTCCAAAAATTGTTTAGCTTGCGTTAACGTTGCGTGTAGAAGAGACGCTGAGTAAATTGCGCACTTGCCATCGCTGAACGTGATGATTACGCCGCCACTCATTCTATCCGCCGAAAGTATGCGGGGAGCAAGATCGTTTGTCATGAGAATACTTTGCACTAGCTGGCTTTGGGGAGTCGGTCGCTCAGTAGACAGAACTTCTTAGAAAGGGACTTCTGTTTTGCCTGTCAGTTGCTTAACCCACGCATTCATTTTTTATGAGCTGATCGGTGTCAGAAAAGAATTTCGGATTCCTTTGAGATTCGCGGGTATCTCAATCACGTAAGAGTGGCGGTCAGGGGTGATTCAAGCCTGCCTGGCCAGTCCTGGATTCCACCGTCGAGGCTGCGAGCGTTCGTAAAACCGTAGGCCTGGAAGTAGGCTGCTTTGTCGAGGCTCCTCCGTCCCTCGTTGGAGTAGAAAACGATCGGGGTCTCCTTAGACCAGGAATCGAGCGCGTTGAAGGTCAATTCCACCGTGACCGGCCGCGCACCCACGAGGTGGCCTGCCTGCCATTCGCTGGTTGATCTCGTATCGAGAAGCCGCAGGCCCTCTCCCCGCTGGAGTGCGCTGGCAAGCTCTTGCTGCGAGATATGGATCTTCGCCTCCACGCTTGCGCTTTGCCGGATGACGGCGCGCAAGGCCTCGAAAGAATCCGCGATGCTGTAATTCTGGCAGACCTCCGCAAGCGTGTCAGTGAGCTGATAACTGCAACTGGTACATCCCCCGATGTGATACCGGATAAACAGCGCTATCTTGGCGGTTGGGTAGGCATGGAGAACATCAGCCATCGTGGCGTCCGGGCCGATGGCCGGCTGGGCCGCGGATCCTTCTTCGCGGGCTTTTGCTGGGGCCATTGGCATGTCGATTCCTTCCGTACTTTCGATTTCGGGTCGCATTGCTCTCCAATCCTCGCAGCAGGCTTACATCAGGCCAAGCTGCAGCTGTGCCGCCATCGACATCAAGCCCTGGTTCCAGGGCGGATCCAGAACAACCTCGATGCTGCATTGGGTTACGTCCGGAATACGGGCGACCTTGCCCTCGATGTCTCGCTTGAGCACGCCGCCCATGCCGCAACCCGGAGCAGTCAGCGTGAACCGTACGTCCACTCGATTGCCGCCTTCGGCCAGCGGCGTTACCCCGCAGTGATACACGAGGCCGAGGTCCACGATGTTGACTGGGATCTCAGGGTCGTAGCATGTTTTCAATTGCTCCCAGACCATCTTCTCCAGGGAGCCCTCAGCCGCGCCTTTTGTGCTGCCTGGTGGGGGTGTGACCTCTTTTCCGATAGCGTTAGCGTCGCGGTTATCGATGCGGACCATGTGACCTGTCCCTGTCATCACCGTGTAGGAGCCGCCCAACGCCTGCGTAATCCAGACCTGAGTGCCGGTAGCTAGGATCATTGTCTCCCCGCTGGGGATGATGCTCACCTTACAATCGCGGCTAAGAGAAACCATTTCGTTTACAGCCATTAGTTTGCCTCCACTTCCTTGACTTGTATGTC
This sequence comes from Tunturiibacter gelidiferens, assembly GCF_051013345.1. Lineage (GTDB taxonomy): Bacteria > Acidobacteriota > Terriglobia > Terriglobales > Acidobacteriaceae > Edaphobacter > Edaphobacter gelidiferens_A. The sequence goes on along the minus strand of NZ_CP132939.1, from coordinate 5,549,863 downwards.
CGGCATAACTTCCGAGAAAGTGTTCCCGCAGCTGCAACTATGTTCCGCGTGAGGATTTAGAAACATGTATTCGTTTCCGTGGGGGCCTTGCTTGACTCCCAGCTTAACCCCGTCGAGATGGGCCAGACTCTGCTGATCGACCCGTATCGTGATTCCTTCGCTCTCGAAGAGGTGGTCGCCGGGACGAACCGCCTCCGAATCGAGTTCCAGCACGTAGCGGTATTGGGTGTTGCTATCCTTGCAGCCATCGTTGACGACCCCGAGCCGCAGCGCCGTGTCCACCGGTAACTTCTCCTTGCCGATATTGCCTCGCACAACCTCAGCCGCGTGTGCTGTCAGCGTAATCATTCAAGCGCTCCTTTCATTTGTACAGCCTGCTAAAACGCCAGTTCATTGCCAGCTTTGGCTGTGTCTCGCATTGCAACTCGATGGGGCGACTACTCGGTTGAAACCGTGTCGTTCTTCTGATCGAGGGCCGACATCATCGCGTGCCATGCCAAGATGGCGCACTTCACCCGCACGGGGAACTCACAGACGCCGGAAAAGACAACCAGCTTGCCGAGGTTTGCTTCTTCATCCGCCTCGCTCGTCTGGTTCGTAACCAGCCGTTGAAACTGCGCGAACAACTCCTGTGCCTGGCTCTTCGTCTTGCCCTTCAGGCTGGCGGTCATCATCGAGGCCGAGGACTTGGAGATGGCGCAGCCCGAACCCTCAAAGCTGATGTCCGTGACCGTATCGTTATCGAGCTGCAGGAACACTGTGAAGTGGTCGCCGCAGAGCGGGTTGAAGCCCTCCGCCTTCCGGTTTGCATCGGGCAGGGGTGAAAGTTTTCCGGCCTCTTCCAATGCTCGAGGATCATGTCCTGATAGAGATCCCGAACGTCCCGCGATTCTGGCATCATGCGAACATCTCCTGAACCTTTGTGATCCCACGCATCAAGGCATCGACCTCCGCTTCTGTGTTGTACAGCGCAAAGGAAGCGCGTGTGGTCGCCGGTATGCCAAAGAACTGCATCACCGGCTGGGCGCAGTGATGCCCGGTGCGAACAGCGATCCCCTCCTGATCGAGGATGGTGCCGATGTCGTGCGGGTGTATGCCGTCGAGGACGAAGGAAAGCACAGCGGCCTTTTTCTGCGCGGTGCCGATCACGCGAACCCCTGGCAACAGGGAGATCCGCTCCGTGGCATAGGCCAGCAGGTCGTGCTCGTGCGCCGCCACGTTGTCCAGCCCGATGCGCGTTAAATACTCGATGGCTGCGCCTAGGCCGATGACCCCGGAGATGTCCGGCGTACCCGCCTCGAACTTGTGGGGAAGGGAGTTGTAGGTCGTCTTCTCGAAGGTGACCGAGCTGATCATGTCGCCCCCGCCCTGATAAGGAGGCATGGCTTCGAGCAGCCGCTGCTTGCCGTACAGGATGCCAATTCCCGTCGGTCCGTACATCTTGTGCCCGGAGAAGGCGTAGAAATCGCAGTCCAAGTCCTGTACGTCCACCTGGAGGTGAGGAACAGCCTGAGCACCATCCACCAGCACGGGGATGCCGTGTTCATGCGCCATGCGAATGATCTGCCGCACCGGATTGATCGTGCCGAGGGCGTTAGACACATGCGCCACAGCCACCAGTTTTGTTTCAGGGGTCAGCAGCTTTTCATACTCCTCGAGCAAGAGCTCGCCGCGATCGTTCATCGGAATAACGTGCAGCTTCGCACCCTTCTCCTCGCACAGTATCTGCCAGGGCACAATGTTGGAGTGGTGCTCCATCGCCGAGATCAGGACTGCGTCGCCAGCCTGCACATGCATCCTGCCGTAGCTCTGCGCCACCAGGTTGATGGCTTCCGTGGCTCCGCGGACGAAGATCACCTCGGCGGGACTGGCTGCATGGATGAACTGCTGGACGGCGAGCCGTACCTCTTCATACGCCTCGGTCGCGCGCTCGGAGAGCAGATGCACGCCGCGGTGGATGTTCGAACAATCCTCTTCGTAAAAGCGCGTGATGGCGTCGATGACGGACCGCGGCTTCTGTGACGTCGCGGCGTTGTCCAGGTAGACGAGTGGCTTGCCGTGCACGAGTTGGTTCAGCGCGGGAAAGTCTTTACTTAGCCTGGCAGCATCGAAACCAGCGGCCACAGCGCTTACGCGGTTGGCAGTTATGCTCATAGCGCCGCCTCCGATTGCTTAGCCTGGGGCAACGCCCGCATGATGATCTTCGCCAGATGATTGCGAATCGAGCCCGGATTCATCCGTTCCAGGCACTCGCTGGCAAAGGCGAACAACAAGAGGCCTTCGGCCGCAGCTTCATCGAGACCGCGCGAGCGCAGGTAGAAGAGCGCTTCCTCGTCGATCTGGCCTATCGTCGCGCTGTGCGTACACTTCACGTCGTCGGCAAAGATTTCAAGCTGCGGCTTCGAGTCCATCTGCGCAGTGTCCGACAGGAGCAGGTTGCGGTTGGTTTGTTTCGAGTCGGTTTGCTGCGCGCCTTTGCACACCAGGATTCGGCCATGGAAGACGCCGCGCGACTCACCGTCCAGAATGCCGTTGTAGAACTGGTGGCTGGCGCAATGTGCGCTCCTGTGTTCCACCTTCATGTAATTGTCCAGATGTTGCCGGCCATTGCCGACGAACAGACCGTTGATCAGACAGTTGCCGCCTTCGCCGGCCAGCACCGGTTGTATGTTGTTGCGTACCAGCGCACCGCCGGTCAGCACCGAATGCGAATTGACTGTCGTGCTGCGTCCCTGCTGGATGCTGAGCGTGGAGACGTGAAACACTTCCGTACTCTCGCGTTCGATCCTGTAGTGGTGAAGCACCGCCTGCTCCCCCGCGACGACCTCGGTCACGACGTTGGTGAACGACACGCCGACACCCAGCGAGACATAGTCCTCGAGGATCGTGCCTTGGCTGTTCTCGCCGGCCATGATCAGGTTGCGCGGGTTCGCTATCCGTGGGGTTTCGCTGCCGGTATTGAGGTACAGAAGATAGATAGGCTTCTGAAGCGCAAGGCCCCGGGAATGAACACGAATGCTCCGTCCTCGAAGAACGCCGTGTTCAGTGCCGTAAAGGCTTCCTTGCTGGAATCGGTGTAGCGTGTGAGATGCGGTTCGATTTTTCCCGCTCCTTCAGCATCGCTTCGGCAAGGCTGGAAACCTGCAAGCCCTTGTGCCCCGCTGGCAGGCGCGAAAGTCTCGACACATAGCGTCCGTTCACAAACACGAGTTGCGCGGCCAGACTCTCCAGCCTGTACGGAGAGATGTCGTCCTCGGTGACTGTATCGGTTTCGTCTTTGGGAATCTCGGAGAGATGGAATGTAGTCTGGGCAATGGGCGCAACGCTGGTGAAGCGCCAGTCTTCGTCATGGACGGTAGGGAAGCCCAACTGGCAGAAACTGGTAAACGCGTCCTCGCGCACGCCTCGCAGCCAGGACTCCTGCCGATGGACTGGCGACTGCTTCTGCAACTGAAGGAACGTTTCCAGGTAGCTCGGGGGCTGTTGTATGGTCGTCGACACGTTCGTACCCTCCATCAAACCGCAACCGCAGTTGCACTGGCCTCTGTCTCGACCCCAACGTAACCCTGTTCTTCGAGCGTCAGCGCCAGTTCCTTGCCGCCCGACTTGACGATCCGCCCATCGACGAGCACATGCACGAAGTCCGGAACGATGTAGTCCAGCAGACGCTGGTAGTGGGTGATGACGATGATGGCCCGGTCGGGGCTGCGCATGGCGTTGACGCCGTTGGCCACAATGCGCATCGCATCGATATCGAGTCCGGAGTCGGTCTCGTCCAGAATAGCGAGCTTGGGCTCCAGCAACGCCATCTGCAGAATCTCGTTGCGCTTCTTCTCGCCGCCGGAGAAGCCTTCGTTCACGGAGCGGGTCATAAAACTCTCGTCCACCTCGAGCAGTTTCATCTTTTCCTTATAGAACGGCATGAAGTCCATGGCATCCATCTCTTTTTTGCCATGGTATTTCCGGACGGCATTCAGCGCTGCGCGCAGGAAGTAGGCGTTGCTGATTCCAGCGATCTCAATCGGGTATTGAAAGGCCATGAAAACGCCCTCGCAGGCTGCGTCTTCCGGCTTCATAGCCAGCAGGTCCTTGCCATCGAGCAGTATCTCGCCTTCGGTGACCACGTAGTTTTCGCGACGGGCCATCACCTGCGCGAGCGTGCTTTTCCCCGAGCCGTTCGGTCCCATGATCGAGTGGACCTCCCCGGCATTCACCGTCAGATTGAGACCTTTGAGTATCTCGCGGTTTTCGATTCTCGCGTGTAAATTTCTTATTTCCAACATAGACATAGGCTAGCCAACACTCCCTTCCAAACTCACGCTCAACAGCTTCTGCGCCTCGACGGCGAACTCCATCGGCAGCTTGCGGAAGACCTGTTTACAAAAGCCGTTGATGATCATCGAAAGCGCATCTTCCTTCGGCAGGCCGCGCTGCTGCAGGTAGAAGATCTGGTCGTCGCCGACCTTCGAGGTCGATGCTTCGTGCTCGATGCGCGCGGTGGAGTTCTTCGCCTCGATGTAGGGGAAGGTGTGCGCCCCGCACTTGTCGCCGATCAGCAGGGAATCGCACTGCGTGTAGTTGCGGGCCCCTACTGCGCCCTTAAGCACCTTGACTCCGCCGCGATAGGTGTTCTGCCCGTGTCCGGCGGAGATACCCTTGGCGATGATCGTGCTCCGCGTGTTCTTGCCGATGTGAATCATCTTGGTGCCGGTGTCAGCCTGCTGCCAGTGGTTCGAGAGCGCCACCGAGTAGAACTCGCCCACGGAGTTGTCGCCCTGGAGGATGACGCTCGGGTACTTCCAGGTGATGGCAGCGCCGGTCTCCACCTGCGTCCAGGAGATCTTCGAGTTCACCCTTCGCATTTGCCGCGCTTGGTGACGAAGTTATAGATCCCGCCCTTGCCCGTCACGGGATCTCCCGGATACCAGTTCTGCACGGTCGAGTACTTGATCTCGGCGTTGTCGTGCGCAACCAGCTCAACCACCGCGGCGTGCAACTGGTTCTTGTCGCGGGTCGGCGCCGTGCAGCCTTCGAGGTAGCTCACATAGGAACCCTCGTCGGCAATAATCAGCGTGCGTTCGAACTGGCCCGAATCCGCCGCGTTGATGCGGAAATAGGTCATCAGCTCCATCGGGCAGCGAACCCCTTGGGGACGTAGACGAACGAGCCATCGGTGAATACGGCCGCGTTCAGAGCGGCGAAGAAGTTGTCCGAGTAGGGCACCACCGAACCCAGATATTTCTTCACCAGTTCGGGGTGGCGCTGCACCGCCTCCGAGAACGGGCAGAAGATAATGCCGATCTCAGCGAGCTTGGCCTGAAATGTGGTAGCCACGGAGACGCTGTCGAACACCGCGTCCACCGCCACGCCGGCCAGCCGCTTCTGCTCATTCAGTGGGAGGCCAAGTTTTTCGTATGCGAGAAGTATCTCGGGATCCACTTCATCCAGACTCTTCGGCCCGGCCTTCTTGGGTTTAGGCGCGGAGTAGTAAATGATGTCCTGATAGTCGATGGCGTCGTATTTGATGTTGGCCCACTTCGGCTCAGCCTCTTGTTTCTCCAGCTTTAGCCAGTGACGGAACGCCTTCAAGCGCCACTCCAACATAAATTTCGGCTCGTTTTTCTTGGTCGAAATAAGGCGAATGGTGTCTTCGTTCAGACCCTTCGGGGCCGAGTCCGACTCAACTTCAGTGACAAAGCCCCACTTATATTCGCCCTCGACAAGAGAGTCTATGATCTTCGTGTCGGTACTCATGATGCCTCCTCCTGGAGTTCAACGCGTCCGATTCAACGCGTTTTGTGCAGTTGCAAAACTGAGGCCATCCTTAAAACTTAAACCTGACAAAAATTTCCTGTTTCACGTCAAAAAAATAATTCGCGAACCTGAACCTAGGCAGACATGCGAAATGTCTCCTCCAGCGACAATTGGACCAGCGCTTCCTTGCCCAGGAGTTGGGAAATTGGAATGCCGTCCATCACCCCCACAATGTATTGTTCGATGCCCTCCCAGACCGGCCGCAGAGCGCAGCCCCCATGATGAACGCATGTCCTGCGGTTGCCCGTATGGCGGCTGCAAATGTCCTTTGTCGCCCACAGGCTACCGAACGCCCGTTGCACATCGCCGAGACTGATTTCTTCAGGGGACCTCGACAATACGTAGCCCCCTTGACCCCTCGATGGCTCTTGGTGAGACCAGCCCTCTTCAGGGTCCAGAGCAGCTTTTCGACATAGGGACAGGAGAGACCTTCGCGCCGCGCAATCTCTCCGCCGGCAAGAGGCTCCCCGGCGGGCACAGAAGCCAGTTGCAGGATGCAGCGAAGACCGTATTCTTCTTGGGCTGTAATCTTCATCGGGCGGTTCCAACTACAGCCATGGTCCCAAAACCATACTTTTTGTCAAGTATTACGATGCACCACCGCCAGAGTAGGAACAGACCACCAGACAGGCATTGCAGTTTAATGTCGAAGAGGCAGGCTTTGTGAACCACCAAAGGTTGGAAATGCGGACCCGTTCACCCCCGATAAAACTCATCTCCACCTTCTGCTGCTTCGCTGTCTCCGCGGTGCGGATCTCGGAGTAGTTGTCGTCGCGGTGCAGCCAGATGGCGGCGATGGCGTTGTGAATCTCCCCATCGCTCTTTCCGGTGCGCATCATCGACTTCAGGTCAGAGCCCTTCCGAGCGAACAGGCAGGTGTAGATCGCGCCATCGGTGGAAAGCCGCACGCGGGTGCAGGCGCCGCAGAAGGCCTCCGTAACGCTGGAGATGACGCCGAACTCGCCCGCGCCATCCTGATAGCGCCAGCGCCTGGCAACTTCACCGGAATAGTTGGGGTCGACGGGTTCGCAGGAAACACCTCGTGGATGCGTTTGACCACCTCCGCACCGGGGATGACGTCATCCATCTTCCAGCCGTTGGTGGCGCCCACATCCATGAATTCGATGAAGCGCACAATGTTCCCGGAACCCTTGAAGTAGCGGGCCATGTCGACGACATGCCCGTCGTTGACACCGCGTTTGACCACCATGTTGATCTTGACTGGGCTGAACCCTTCGGCTGCAGCCATGTCGATAGCTTCGAGCACTTTGGCTACGGGGAAATCGGCGTCGTTCATGGCCTTGAAGGTGGCGTCGTCCATGGAATCGAGGCTCACGGTGACGCGCGTCAAGCCGGCTGCCTTGAGGGCCCTGGCCTTGGCTTTCAATGCCGATCCGTTTGTGGTGAGCGTGAGATCGACGCCTGGCAACGCTCTCGCCAGCATTTCGACCAGCCTCTCGATTCCATGGCGCAGCAGCGGCTCGCCCCCGGTAAGGCGAATCTTTTCCACGCCGTGGCCTCGGAAGATCTTCGCCAGACGGACGATCTCCTCGAAGGTCAGCACCTCGTCATGCGGCAGGAACTGATACTTGTCGTTGAACACATTCCTGGGCATGCAGTAGGTGCAGCGAAAGTTGCAGCGGTCGGTGACGGAGATGCGCAGGTCGCGCAGGCCGCGGTTGCGAGTGTCCACAAGCGGGCCTGCCGAATCGGAAAGCGAGCTTGCCGGACCGCACTCGAGCGGCGAAATGCGCAGGTTGCGTTCGCTTATGCGTTCATCAGCGCGCGGGGTGATCTTGAAGTCCATTCTGTACCGGGTCGCAAGTCAGAAACCCGCGCTTTCGCGGAGACGACCACAGGGCTAGTCTACCGAAACAAGGCGTGCAGTAATGGCTCCAGACATCCCCAAGATCGATCCCAATCAACGAGGGCAGACCGGACGCTACACGTCGTTTCCGAGATGGAAGATCGACTCGATCCGAAGGACCTGCTCTCCCTCGAAAATGCCCACCTATCCAGCCTGTGGTTGCAGCGTGACACTGACGCCGAGGCTCTCTAGCCTCTTCAACGCCTGTCGACTCCATAGCGACATGTCGAACGTCAAAGCTCCTGAGCCACTCAGCTAGCTCACGCAGGTCTCGCGTTGTGCAACCGAAGCGACGAAGATGCTCCTTGGCTTGTGCCCTCGCTCGAGCAGAATACACGCCGCAACCGACGACTTGTGAACGTCGATACCGCAACACCTCTCATAGAGCACTTCCATCCTTGCCTCCTCTGCCGTGCTCGCAAGGATGCAGAGTGCGAGAGTCTCCCTCGCGTGCTCTTCCGTGAGGAAGGCTACAGTCCGTTGTTCCTGAACGCATCCAGGGTCAAACTCATCAGCGGGTTCGAAACGCCAATGCAGGTCACGACCTCATGCGGGCACGACCACAACAGCCTAAACCCATTTTCATCCGTCGTTGTGACCGAAGGTCATGAACAACTCATCCCATTTTTCAGTAACTTGCCGGACGGTTGGCATCTCGGCCATCAACACTGGCCATAGGAGGATTGTAGATGCGGATCTCAGCAGCTACTTCGATAGCATTCCACATGCCGATCTTATGAGGTCGGTAGCTCGAAGGGTCGTCGACGGAGCGATGCTGCATCTAATCAAGATGTGGCTGGAAGCTCCGGTTGAAGAAACCGATGAGCGTGGAAACCAGCGTCGGAGCACGCGCAATCGGGACGAAGGTCGAGGTACTCCACAAGGAGCTCCGATCAGCCCCTTGCTCAGCAATCTGTATATGCGCCGGTTTGTGCTCGGGTGGAAGAAGCTCGGGTACGAGGCGCGTTGGGAAGCGTACATCGTGAACTACGCCGATGATCTTGTCATCTGCTGTCGGACTGGAGCGGATCAAGCTTTAGCCACGATGCAGAAGATGATGTTGAAGCTGAAGTTGACGGTGAACGACTCGAAGACGCGGGTCTGCTCTGTGCCGGAAGAGAAGTTTGACTTTCTTGGATACACGTTTGGTCAATGCTATAGCCCCAAAACTGGACGAGCCTATCTTGGCACCGTTCCAGCGCGAAAGCGGGTGCACCGCATCTGCGGGGAAATACGCGAAATGACCGGACGGAGTACAACCTCGTTGGCTCCAGCGACAATCGTGACGAAGCTCAACCGCACAATGTGTGGATGGGCGAACTACTTCTGTCTTGGACCGGTCAGTACAGCCTATCGTGCTGTAGATGGTTACGCGACGATGAGGCTGCGTCTGTGGTTGCGAACGAAACATAAGCTCTCAGGACGTGCGAACGGGATGTTCCCGGATACATATCTCTATGGAGCCTTAGGTCTTGTTCGTCTGGACCGACGGACACGCAATTTTCCGTGGGCGAAAGCGTGAGTCTTCTCCGAGAGCCGGATGCGGGAGATCCGCCTGTCCGGTTCGATGAGCGGGATGTGGAAACGGAGCAGGGTAAACCTAGTGAGGCACCGGCAGACGAAAGAGCCGGAAACAGATAGGGGGCACCTAAACCACCGCGCCACATCTCGACTCTACCGCTTGATCTCCACATTGAAGTGGGTGATCTTGTTGGCAGGTTCAAGGAGGATCATCGACATGCAGATTCGTTCGGTTGGTATCGATCTTGGCAAGACGACGTTTCACCTGGTAGCTCTCAGCGCAGCGGGCAAGGTGCTATTGCGGAAGAAGTTTACCCAGAAGCAGCTCATCATCTTCACCGCGAACATGCAGACCTGCCTGATCGGGATGGAGGCATGTTCGGGTGCTCACTTCCTCGGTCGTGCTCTGAGAGAACAAGGCCACGACGTGAAGCTGATCCCAGCTCAGTTCGTGAAGCCATTCGTGAAGTCGAACAAGAACGACTTCCTGGATGCGGAAGCGATCGCCGAAGCTGTCGATCGGCAGAACATGCGCTTCGTTCCGATCAAGACGGACGACCAGCTCGACCTTCAGGCGATGCATCGTGTGCGTGATCGCCTCGTCGCCCGTCGAACCTCCGTCATCAACCAACTACGGGCCTTCCTGCTCGAGCGTGGCATGGTGTTCGCAAAGACGCCCGCGAAGCTGAAGCTGGCGATGCCAGAGATCCTCGAGAACGCAGATGCGAACCTGACCCTACGCATGCGCAACCTCGTCAGCCTGCTCTGGAGCGAGTGGAAGGATCTGGAGCAGCAGATCGTTGCGATGAACGTGGAGGTTGAACAGATCGCCTCTTCCGATCCAGCCTGCCAGCGACTCAGACAGATCCCGGGTATTGGGCCTCTGGTTGCAACCGCGATCGTAGCGGCGATCGGCAACGGAGCGGCCTTTCCATAAGGGCCGGGAGTTCTCCTCCTGGCTGGGACTTGTGCCGCGACAGCACTCGACCGGCGGCAAGATCAGACTCTTCGGCATCAGCAAGCGCGGCAACAGCTATCTGAGGAAGCTGCTTGTGCATGGTGCCCGATCCGCCGTCCTCCGCGTCAAGCGAGAACGTTCGCCGTTCGGTCCCTGGCTCAACGCTCTTGAGCGCCGGTCCCCGGTCAAGGTAGTGATCACAGCCGCAGCCAACAAGCTCGCCCGTATCGCGTGGGCCGTTCTCTCGAGCGGACAGGACTATCGAGCGGTTCCGGACGCAATGACTGCCTAAGCAAGATTAGCCACCACCGGCATCAAGTTCTCCAACCAAGGTCTGCACTGGATAGCTAAGACGAACGAACAGTTCCCAACGGCGTGCTCGCAACCTGCTCCCGAAAATGGTCTTCCAGGACCGTCCCGTTTATCAGGAAGAGCACGCAGCGCAACTCATCTGAGGGATGAGAAAGTCTGCGTCAATGTATCCGTCAATAAGGGCGAAGATGTTGTCAAGGGCAAAGATATCCTTCCCGTTGCCTGGAGCAACGCTCGGAGTCGAAGCTTAGAGACCAGAGCCCGAGCGGATCCCTTTGTCGAATCATCTTGGGTGGAGCGTTCTCCACCAACCATCAATTCGGTCACAACTGCGACCATGATTCAATTCTTCCCTTGCAGTCAGACGGCGGACCATACATTGCACCAGAGCCGTCTGACGAAGGTACTGAAATCCCAACTGAGGGGATTCGATGTGAAAGGTGGAAGCGATGTCGCGGATTTTGCGAAGCTGAGCATTGTCTTTGGATCACACTACTATTGCGGGGTCCATTGGGGGTGACTTGTGAACAGTCCACCTACAAAACCCAGTTGATACACGAGAAATGATCCGAAACAAAGACTGACCATACCGGAAGCTACTCCGAGATAACGGCTGAGCACGGGAAAGTGATCTCCTGCATAGGCCAGGGGTAAAGCAATGGCTGCAGTCATGCACATCATCCCAATCATTGTTCCAGCGCCGAAGATGAGCAGATATACCGTTGCCCAGACCGGGTTGTGAATCGTAGACAAGACCAGTAGAGCCACGGCTGCGGATCCCGCGAGCCCATGCACCAAGCCGATTGCCAGCGGCCGGACGCATTGATACAAACCGAAACGGCCAATCGAGTTCTGATAGAGCCCTTCTGTCGCGGTCTTGACCCCCCTGCCCGCGACATTCTCTGCTAGCTTTGCACTCGCCATGCTGGCTGGGGTGAAGTAGGCAGTCACCTTCTGCATCACGCCGGTGAGGTTCAGGACGCCGAGCAGAATCAGCATGATGGCGACGCTGAATTCCATTGATAACCCAACACGAGGTGGAATCTCGACTCCGAAGAGAATGATCAGTGAGCCGACAATAGAGATCGTGATCGTGTGACCCATTCCCCAGACGAAACCAATGAATGCGGCATTGCGGATGCTCCGTTGCTTGCTGACGATGGTTGAAATGGCAACTACATGATCCGCGTCAGTAGAGTGCCGCATTCCGAGGATCAGGCCCAAGCCTGTGACGAACAAGATGGGTCCAAGTCTCTCTTTGGAAAACATGTGCACATCGCGGTGCACGGCTGAAAGGGCTTGTATTGTCAACAGAAGGCCGAGGACAGTGATAAATGCAGAGGACGCGACCGGAAGCCAACGCCTGGTGAGCGGACCATCGATTTGAAGGTGCGTCATGAAGCGACGCGCATAGACCATCAACATGCCAAACCCAATCAGTACGGCGGCAAGTCCGATGCTGAAGGCCACAATCAGGAAGAAACCCAATCCTATCCTATGCAGTGCAAATGCACTCAACAGAACGATCAGCGCAGCCGGGCATGGGATGATTCCCCCGGTGATGCCCAAGGCAAAAAGTTGGGTAAGACTTACAGACTTAGCCGAAGCATCTTCGATTCGGACCTGATTCTCCTCTGCACCTTCGTTCACCGTGCGTTTCGAGAAGAACCAGCGGCTGTGAGAGCCGCCCGCGGCGTGAGAATGATCCGTGGCCGTGCCTGTCAGGCGGCGCAAGAGCATATAGCACCCAAGTCCCGCAACCGTGATCCCAGAGAAAGCGCCCAGCCAGGGATAGAGTTGCTCGGGCACGATGTAGCGTGAAGCGTACAGCGTGATCGCTCCAAGCGCGAATACACCGACAGTATGCGATGCGGTAACGATCATGCCCAGCAGAACAGCGTGCCGCGCGGTTCCTTTGGAACCCACCAGATAGGCGGCGACGATGGTTTTACCGTGACCAGGTTCCAATGCGTGCAGTCCACCGAGACCGATGGCAATGATTGCAGCGGTAAACAGAAACCAGGCGCTCAGATGCTGGGCCGTGATTAGTTCGGTAAATCTGCTGCGTGGCGTCTGCTGTTGATTGGCCTGGAGATGCATGGTAATCGACGACGCCGATGCAGGTTGAGACGGTTCAAGTGACACTGCGACGGGTACAGCTGCGATCTGCTTGGGTGCGGGCACAGCCTTCACAGCCGTGTTGGAATGATTCTGCGGAAGCGTCGCGCTGGTTGCAGGAGCCTCCACACGCCGCGATAGCGGCTGGGAACTTAAATAAGACTGCGCATCAGCGACCTGAGTCGGTAATGGCGGCAACGTGGCTACGACTGAAGCTTCGAGGTCCTGAGGTGGGCTGGTCAGCAGATCGGTTGGATAGTTGCTCAGCTCGCCGCTGCGATCCGTTGCGGGAACCGAGCTGCCGAGCAAAGAGCCGACGGCAGCCAGTGCAACGACTTCCTTCCATCCGGAGTGTCCTGGGTAGTTGTTGTCCGCATAATGCAGGCTTACATGCTGTCGGTCCACGGTCGACGGGTAAGCCGCTTCGTAAACGAAGCCCATCTTCATCGTGGGCAGACCACCCGCGCCGGGAGGAAAGATGACTCCGCTCGAGACCAGGCGTAGTGGAATCTCTTTGCCATCCATGTCAACAATCAGACCGTGTCCCAGCTCTGCGCCGCGGGCAGCCACATAGCGGACAACCGCCGCGGAATTCGGATCCATGTGGGTGGCCGCAATATTCCCTTGCTGTAGTTCCTGATAGGTGGGAATCTCTGCCAAATCGATGGAGTACCGAACGATGATTCGGTCGCCTTGCACGTTAATTTTGGAGTAGTGATTTACGCTGAAATTGCCCATAGGGTGAGCCGAAGCCAATCGACAAAGACCAAACAACAAAAGCAGCGACACGAGCCTGCCAAATCTCTTAGCGAGCATGTTATTCAGAGCCTCCCTTTGATTTGGATTGCGTTTCCGAAGCGGTAAGTCTCTGTTGTGCCGCATTTGCATAGATCAGATGGAAGTGTGGGTTGATCTGGAGTGCTTCTTTTAGTTCATTGCGAGCCCGCTCTAGCTGTCCCAGTCGCTCGGCGATCATCCCGGCGTGAAAGAGAAGAAGCGAGTCCCGTGTTCCGAATTGCATCGCTTTCTCGCTTGCCTTTGCCGCCTCCGTCAGCTTGCCATTCTTGTAGAAGGCCCAAGCCAACGCGTCCCAGGTGTAAACGTCATGCCGGACTTCAAGCTCTTTCTGTGCGAGGTCCAGGGCCTCGGCGAGCTTCATATCATGATCGGCATAGAAGAGTGCCAGATCGCGATTGTGCAGCACTTGATTGATGTGCCCAAGCAGTCCAATGTACTCGACAAGCGCATACTGCTTTTGGGCCTCTGCCTGATTTCCAGACTTTGCATACAGGTCCCCCAGCTCCGCGACAAAGATAGGCATGGGGACGACGGCAATGGCCTTTTGGTAAAGCAGGATTGCTTCCGCATATCTACCGTTGTTCGCTCTGAGCTTACCCAGAGCGGCCAAAGCGCGATAGTCTCCAGGATGGATGGTGAGTGCGGCAAGATAGGCCGAGTCGGCGGAAGCGGAGTCACCCGCCTGCGCATCGTACTCTCCCAACTCGTAGTACAACCATGCAAGGTGTTCACTCGGAAGTTGAGCTTCGACTCCTTCCGTGACTGCTGTCTTCATCAGGTCGATCGCCCCGGCCGTGTCCCCGGCGATCACCATCAAATAGGAGATTCGGCTGTCTCGCGCATACGCGGCACGCGGCGAAAGCGTCATGTCGCGAGGCGTCAATCGACCATAGGCGACACCCGCCTTCTCGTACTCACCCATATCCGCGTAGGCATCCCCGACTATGGCGAAAGGCGAAATGTCGCCCGTTCCGAGTGACAGTGCATGCTGCGCGTAGGTGAGGGCGTCGGCAAAGCGATGTTCCCCCATGCAGACCTCAGCCATCGTTCCCAAGGCTTCATCTGCTGAAAAGTCCGCTGAAACAAGATCGATCGACTTGGTAAGAGATTGCTCAGCGAGCTGAAAGTCGCTTACGTCGCCGGTTTCTCTGGCGCGCTGGAAATATGCAGCGCCCAATCCCGCATATCCTGCGGCGCCACTCGGATTGCGAGCCACAGTAACCTGAGCGCTATGGATCATACGGCTGGTGCTCGTCGGTTGAGGCGTCAGCAGAGCCTCGGGTACGGGAGCAAAAACGAGAGCATCGGCCCTCATTCCAACGCCAACGGACGCTGCACTGTGATCCGATTGATCCGACGCGGTCAAAGTCCCACTCGGAAGAGCACCCTGTGGCACGGCGGACGCAGGCGTTTCTGGCGAAGCTTTCGGCCATTGATCACCCGTGACCGTCGCGAGACCGACAGACTTGCGAGCGTCCGAGGCATACTCAGACGAAGGATTGGATTGGATGGAGAGCTCGAAATACTTTGTGGCGTCCGCACTGTGATTGAGCTTCTGCGCAATGTGCCCGGCGTGATCGAAAATCTGAGGGCTTTGGATTCCAACCGCGATAGCCTTCTGTGCCGCGGCGTCCGCGTCCTGGTCTTTCGCATTGGCATAGAGCGCCCAGGCGTATGCATCTAGAGTCTTTACATCCTGCCGTGCCGCAATCTCGTGCTGCGCAAGTTTCAGCGCAATGGGCGCGGTGGCGGGACTTTTGGCATACATCATAATGAGGTCAAGTGTTGACGCGCCGCTTGATCTTTCGGGCTCGCTTGCCAGCTTCTCGAACTCCGCATACGTGGCGCGAGCTTGCTTTGCCTGCCCCGCAGCCTCCTGCGCTTTTGCCAGTTCATAGAGAACGTGAGGATCGTTGCCGATCGACGAGGCCTGCATCAAAAGCTGAACGGCATCGCTTGCTCGATTCTCGGCCATGCGGACGCGGGCCAAATTCTCCATAGTGTAGGGATAACGAGGGAAGACCTGCTCGGCCCCCTCCAGAGTCTGCGCTGCCGCGGCGCTCTGGCCCGATTCGATCTGAATCGATGCGATCTGGTTGGCAATCCACGCCAACTCCTCCACCTCAGCCGGGGACGTCTGCGAATATGCCCGATTTAGAAAATCGATCGCGCCATGCGCGTCACCGTACAACGCCCGCAGCGTGGCCCCGACCAGGAGTGCTGGAGTGTTGTAGGGCCGCATATTCATCATCCATTGCACGTTCGTCTCTGCCTCTGGATAATTGCCGAGCGCGATATCTGCCTCGGCGATATATCCATAGGTCATCACATCGTCGGGTGTGCGGTGATTGAGAACCGTCGCCCGATCCCTTGCCTGAGCGAACTCATGACGACTCAACAGGAGGGCGACCTGAGTTCTCTGCAACTGAAAGTCGGTCGAATCCAGTTTCAAGCCTTGAGCAAGCGCGGCGTCTGCATCCTTCAAGTACCTGGAATCGGCGGTCTCGCGAGTCCTCCGCAAAAAGGCGAGCGCCAGTTCGTTGTAGGCCTGCACCTTCTTCGGATCGGTCCTGATCTGCAGCTGTGCCCCTGCGATGCGCTGCTGTGCGGGAGTGTCTTGCTGAACGGCCGGCTGGCCCGACGGGTTACGCTGGTCCGCTGCAGGGAAGGCCGCTTGCTGGGCGAATCCCGGCCCGGAGGTTAAGACGCTGAGAAGGAACAGTGACGCGTACAGTGATTTCATAAGGAACCTATTCTCTAGAGCCTCAGAAAGTGGTTCTCTGCGCGGAAACAGATTCCGCGCAGAGAACGGGTTGTGTTCAGGCGACCCAACTAGCCTTACTGGGCGCGACTGAGTGTTAGTTGACGGGGCAGGGCTGAGGACCACCCTGGTTTGCCGGTGGGGCCGCCGAGTTCTGAGAACTGGAGGACGTTGGTTGGTCGCCGCAGCCAGTAGCATCGCCCGGACTGCTATGACGGCTGTCGCGTCCACTGTATGCAAAGTGAACATACGGGAACGTTTCCTGCGGGGGAACGTCTGGTGCGTTAACACCATCACCGAGCAAGATGTTCGGAGCGACATCGAACCGAGGGTTCAGAATCCCGCCAATGCCGACCCGCTCAACGATATCGACTACATCATCGGTGAGACGGCGGCCATTGGGGAACCCGGCAGCGTCACCAGCGATCAGGCCAAGACGCTTGCGCTGCGACTCCGGGGTAGGAGGTACACCAGTGTTGAGCCGCATAAGGTCGGCGATTGGCCCGGCTGCAGTGCCTTTCGGGGCGATCGGCGCCGCATACGTCACCAGCGGCAGCAGATCGGTTCGGGGTGGAGTAGGTATTTTGAACCCATATACGGCGTTGAATACTCTTGCAATGAGAGGATCAAGGTCGAACGCGGCAAACTGACTGTCGTTGACCGGCTCGGACATGCTCCAGAAGTCCTTGCTGCCTGTCCCGATGATCAGTTCGTTGATCAGCGGATTGCCAAAGCGCTGTATCTGGGCCAGGTTGCCAAAGTTTTGAGCGGGCTTCCTGGGTATGCGAATGGTGATCTCTGTCCTGGAGGTTGTCGCCCAGACGCCGATGGTTCCCTTCGGATCCGTGGCGGCGTGGATGACTCCATCGCTAGTAAGCATCGTAATCGGAACCTCAATCGCGATGGTGTTTACGTTGAATCCGGCGACCGAATTCGGAGCCGAATTGAGCTGATCGTTGGCATCCTGTGCAGGAGTAAGCGCTTCAACCCCTGTGCCGGCGCGGTAGTTGAGGCTATCGAAGGTCGCGCCCAGATCGATGAAGAAGGGATCTGCGGCCGTGCCGGCGAAGACCCGAACGTCGGAGGCGCCGTTGCCTTGCAGGCTATATATGCCCTGCCCGGCTAGAGCGTTGTAGTCCGGCATGGTTCGGGGGCCCACGTTGCTGGGAACCGCGATCAAAGGGCCACCGCTGGTATTCGTTAGGGGATGCTACGACCATCCTTGATCATGTTCACGGTGAACGTCTGCTGCAGACTCAGGCCTGCGGCCCCGGCACCAGTCAGAGAAGTGATCGCGGGGGCACGATCGGCGTACCAGGGGCGACGGGGCTCGGCGAGTTTGCCGGCGCGGCAACCCCGTTGCCCGCTCCTGCGTACCCAACAGGGAGCCCAGGATCAAGGATGTGGGTCTGAAAACGGAACTGGAACACGACGTGTGCCAGCGCATCGTGATTGTTGTCGATCTTGATCTGATACACGACCGACGGGTCAAACGGGAAGTAGTTCGGTCCATTGCTCGGCTGCAGGAACGGATCGACATTCATAATGAGAGTGACGCGGTCTGGATGATCGTAGCTGACAAATGCGTACACATCGGTAATGTCGGCGGTGTGATCCAGGGCGGTGATAGGTGCTTCCCGGTGGCTGGATGCAAACGCACCGGGCGGCACAGCGATGAGCAGACTCAATGCAAGTCCGCCTATAGACTTTAGCCTTAACATACGACCCTCCAATTTCACTTCACTGCGGTTGGGAGCGGGAGTTCCTGAACCAGACGGGAGCAGGAAATAAATTGATGGGGGCCCAGGGACTCAGGCTTCGTTTCTTTGCTTACGCTGCAACCTGGGCGGCTGGATTGCGCGTGCGGCGACTTATTGAAAATATTCGAGAGCTCCGCAATCCAGATGCCCGTTTGTCGCGTACCTATTGAAACGAAACCCGAACGCGCAAACGGTATCAAGGTCCCGCAAAACCTAATAATGTAGTTCTGCGGAAAATCCGAAGGAACCTGGCACCTCTCCTCGGAGAGGATCTCTACCGCACCAGGGCGGCCCGCTTTTCCAAACAGCATCACCCTCGCTCGCCTGGAAAGCTCTCCGGGCGACGAGCGATTGGATGGCACCCCCGATCTCCCCATTTACCGACATCAGAGCGCGCCTATCTATTTTGGCCATCGTCTTCCTTCTGATTGCCGCCCTGCCGTTGCGGGCAGCCACAGGAGGCAGCATCTCAGGGACACTTGCAGACTCCAGCGGAGCGGCGATCCCGGGAGCCATCCTTAGCTTGGTCAACATCTCCCAGCGGACGAGTTATCAAGCTGTTTCCGACAGGCGGGGTCTCTACTCCTTCCCAAACCTTCCTGTGGGTCACTACGAACTGACCATTTCGGCCAAGAGGTTCGCAACCCAACGAAAGACGAACCTGACAGTCGACACGGATTCGGCCCTGCGAGTGGACGCAAAACTTGCGATCGCAACGCAGTCAGAGGTTCTGACGGTCACCAGCAGTACGGTCGGCGTGCAGTTGAGACTGCTGCGACACATCTTGGCGAGGTCGTATCCGGCGCACAGATGACTGCGCTGCCGTTAAATGGAAGGAGCTACACCGACCTCTTGGCAACTCAACCGGGAGTGGCCCCTATTTCGACCTTGTCGCCCCAGCTCTGTCATCATGGCAGGCGTCACCGGAAGTCTCGACCCTTCCGGTGATCTGAATCCCGGCAACCTGTCCATCAATGGGCAACGCGAGTCGTCCAACGGCTTCCTGGTGAATGGAATCGACGTGCAGGAGCACATGAATGGTGGCACCTCCATCGTTCCGAACCTGGATTCGATCGAAGAATTCCGTGTGCTGACCAATAACTTCGATCCAGAGTACGGGAACTACGACGGAGGCATGGTCACCGTCGTCAGCAAGTCGGGAGGCACCACGTTTCACGGTGACGTCTTCGAGTTCTTCCGCAATACGGCGCTCGATGCAAGAGGATACTTCGATCCGACCCGCTCGGCGTTCAACCAGAACCAGCTTGGCGGAACGATCGGCGGCCCGGTTAGGCACGAAAAGGTCTTCTTCTTCGCCAACTATCAGGGAACTCGTACGAACCAGGGTGTTTCAACTGGCTATATCTCAGTGCCAACTGTCGCTCAGCGGAGTGGCGACTTCGGCGACCTAACCGGTTCAATCAGCGGCCCTTACCTCGCGTCGCTGCTTACGCAGAAGCTGGGTTACGCTGTCACTTCAGGAGAGGCCTACTCCAGCGTCTTCCCCCACGGAATCATTCCACAACGCGCGCGGTCGACGCCGGGCAAGAATCTGTTGCAGTACATTCCATCTCCCAACGTCAGCACGAGTCAGTACTCGACCTCGGCATTTGCGCAGACTGTTCGAGACGACAAGGGCTCGGTACGCATAGATGGGAACAGCCATCTGGGCCAGATCTCAGCCTATTACTTTGTCGATGACTATCGTCTCGACAATCCCTATCCGGGCTCCGTTGCGGGGGCCAGCATCCCGGGTTTCGATGCGCTGTTTTTCGGGCGAGCACAACTGCTGTCTGTGGGCGTCAACAAGCTCATCGGTTCGAACACCGTCAATGAGTTTCATGCCGGCTATTTACGCAATGCCAACATCATCGGGCAACCCAAGGGTGGGCTCGGCGTCAGTCTGGCGTCGCAGGGTTTCACTACCGGCGCAGGAACGGCGGGGATCTTTGTGCAGGCACCGCAGTTTGAAGGCGTGGAGAACATTACATTTCCCACGTTCGTCATGGGCGTTCCGATCACCAATGAGACGCAGGTCAACAACACGTACTATCTGAGCGACGGACTCTCGAAAGCCATCGGCGCGCACACCCTGAAGGTCGGTGGCCAGTTCCATATCGACCAGGTGAATGAGCTTGAACCGGAGCTGCCGGTATACAACGCGCTTACCATGGACCAGATCCTCAACAAGACCACGGCGAGCCAGGGTTTCGCCGCAAACCTGGTGCTGGCCTTCGCAGGGATCTCGCTGCTGCTGGCCGGTGTCGGGCTTTATGGAGTACCTGGTCACGCAACGCTCCGTCGAGATCGCCATCCGCATCGCACTGGGGGCGCAGCGGCCTGAGGTGCTTCGCGTAGTGCTCGTCGACGGACTGATGCCGGTCCTCTTTGGCGCCGCGGCTGGCCTGGCCGGAGCAGCTGTGGCCGGATCGCTGATTCGATAGATGCTTTACGGAGCGAGCCCTTACGATCCGCTGGTCGTCGCTGGAATGGTTGGTTGCCTGCTGTTCACGGCGGTTGTGGCATGCGTGGTTCCTGCATGGCGGGCCTCACGGGTGGACCCAATGCAGGCGCTGCGCTCGGAGTGATGAGGCTTGTTCTCGAAGGAGAAGACATATGGCGTGGATGCAGAGAATGAAGATGCGGGCGACGATGTTGTTGGATCGCGGTCGTGCTGGCGATCGGTCAACGGCGGAGCTTGATCATCACATCGAAGCACAGACGGCGGAAAACATCGCTGCCGGCATGAGCGTAGGCGAGGCCCGGGCGGCGGCGCTGCGCACCTTTGGCAATCGCGGGCTGGTGCGTGAGCAGGCGCGGGCGACGTGGAGCTGGAACTGGGTAGAACGGCTGGGGCGCGATATCCGGATCGGCATGCGAACACTGGCGCGTGCGCCTGGGTTCACCATGATTGCGGTGCTGGTGATGGCGCTGGGCATTGGCGAAAATGTGACGATCTTTGCGGTAGTGCGGGCGGTGCTGCTAAATCCGCTGCCGTTTCGCGACCCGGGCCAACTGGTAGCAGTGTATGAGCACAACAAGCCGAACACGACTTCTTATTTACCAGTCGCCGGGGCCAGTTTCTCGACTGGCAACGGGTGGCAAAGGGCGCGGCCGATCTGGCGCTGGTGGATGCCTGGGAGCAATACAACGTCTCGGCAGCGGGAGGGCAGCTGCCGGAAAAGATCAACGCGGGCTGGTGCTCGTGGAACTTCTTCTCGACGCTGGGAGTGACGCCGGCGCTGGGGCGCACGTTTGCCGAGAGCGATGATCGGCCTGAGGCTGAGGCGTCGGTGATGCTGACGAACTCATTCTGGAAGCGGCGCTTTGCGGGCGACGCCGCGATTGTTGGCCAGAAGATATTCCTGAACAATTCGTTCGGCCGCTATACGCTCGGTGCTAACGTAAGCATTCCGCTGCGCGTCTTCGATCGCAATCAAGGTGAAAAAGCCAGCCCCCTACTGGACATTGGCCGGAGCCAGAAAACCGCCGATGCGGCACAGGCGCAGGTTTTCAGTGACGTTGATTCCTCATACGAGCAGTTGCGCAGCAATATCGAATTGCTCAAGCCCTACAAGAAGGAATATTTAGATGAAGCCCTCTACGTCCGTGAGACCATCACTTTCTCCTACCAGCGGGGAGTGGCCTCACTGATGGATTTCCTGAATGCACAAAGCGACTATCGAGTCGTTCAGCTTGCCTACCTTCAACTGATAGGCTCCTATCTGATGGCCGCCGGCCAAATGAATCTTGCCGTCGGGCAGGAAGTGTTCAATGGCAATTGAGTCTTTTGGACAATCGATATTAGCCTTGCTGCCCGAGCATCAATGCCCTCCCCGGTGCCCCTTGCCCGCCTTTCCGTCCGTCGGCTTCGCCTCGGAAGCCGTAGCCGGGGCGGTCTGCTGCTGGATGGCATCCAGCCGATCGCTCATTCGATTCATGTCCTGGACGAAAAAGTAGTACCCGGTGGCTCCTCCCAGAGCGAACCCGAGCAACACAAGAACGGCAACCCAGGTCCAGCTATGGGCGCGGACCTCTTTGCCTACCCTTTGAGTTCTTGACGATAGAAAGAGAGCTCATCCCGTCCGATTGCAGCCTGCGATTCTGGCTTTTTATCGCTCCCGCTCGATGTTAACCACGAACGTCTTCACGAAGACTTGCAGAACGAGGCTTCGGCTGCGGTGATTAGAGAGTCAGTCGGCCCGTGCGAGCGCAGGTGCAGATGTATTTCAGTGGGGATCTCGGACTTGTCTACTTTTTAGGCGGGTGATGGATCGCCGGCCGCCGACCTTGATGCACTTGAAACCTGGTTCTGCCTTCCAGGCCGCGCCCTCCAAAATTTCCCAGGTCACGGTGAACCGACGCGAGTCATCGACATCATATTGAATGCGAAGCGGCAGACCCAATTGACCTTTGTCATTTGTCGATGTAAGCAGAAGCTTTTTCCCGTTCCAGCCCTCGGTAGAGTAGGCCACGGAAGCGGGATCATCCGCATCGATCATGAGGAACTGACTCTTATCCCGGTCGTATCCGACAAAATAGTTCCCTTTGAAGCCGTCTTGACTTTCATGAATCTCTGTCCAGGGTCCCGGTAAACGAAGTAACGCGCCTCCAGTGGAACGATTTCGATTTTCCACTTCCAGGTGTGCGGTCGAGGCGCCATCTCCGCAATTCCATTCACCGCTAAAGTCAAATCCCTGCGGAGGATGCAGTGTTCGATCCACAGGAACAATCATTTGAGCACTTGCTCTCGGGAATCCTGCCATCAAGCCAGCAAACCCCACAGCGATTGCAAATGCTGTGCGGATCTGCGCGGTTGTTCTCCTTTTCAGGTCATCTGCTTGCTGCGAGCTTCGCTTCGTGGCAGCCAGATTGCCAGCGTGCGCATGGCGTGCGGCAAGAGGTTCGGAAACAAATTGTGGATAGCTCTGCGTCATGTGCACTCTCACTTCTGTTTGATTCAGCATGTCTATAGGTGATTTCGCTTCTACAGCGCGCGTCAGAAAGGAGTGCCCGAGTTTGCGAAGGAGCCAGATCAGCATGCGCGTGATGCTGCTTAACTTAATAGCCGCTGCTGCGCCACCTGCCAGCATTCCGCTTTTCAAGAGAGAACGGCGGTTTACCGGACGCTTTATCACGCTTTCATATTTCCCCATGACTTTCCTCCACTACCCGAGGTAAACCGGAATTTCCATTTTTTATTCCCAACAACGGAGCTTTACGCACATCCAGGCGTCTGAATAAGCAATCTCTCGCTGATACCGGTCCGTCTTCCTATGCGGTGTACGGAAATTCGACTGAATTCATCGTGGGAAAATGCACGATCACATCGCTTGAAAGAAGGTCGATTCAACCGCACTTTACTTTTAAAGACCTGCATCAGGAGCTCTGACTGAACCTCATTCAACTGCTTTAGTGTCACTTCCAAAACCGGTCGGTCTTCATACGTAGCTACGCTGAGAATGCCTTTAAGGCGAAAAGAGGCGCGCCGCATGAGCAACTCGGCATCTCTTAGCTTTTTACTGTCATCGGTAACGCCCGCATGGATCTTCCCGGTATATCGCTGCACGAGCTGGAGGGTCTGCGAAGCCTGCTCGGAGTCGCCGGAGTTGAACTGCTTGCCGGCCAGATCCGTCATCTGGCTCACGAGCTCGGCATAGAGAAAGCATCTGTCTCTAGCCTGAGCTTGATCCGCTTTTACGTGAAGCGCGGCGAGAGCGGTTGTACTGTCACCCTGGCTTGAGACGTCCTGGCCTAAGCCGGAAGCGCAGGCACAGGTCAGCGAGCAGATGGATATAACTATGGCAGTGGACAAGAACCCCATCTCGCACCTCACGAACAGCCGATCTCAAAGGCGTACAGTTTTTTCCGAACCAACATGCGACGCACGCCTCGTCCGCTCCTTCCGGAATTGGGACGAAAGGGCTTCGTGCCATGTGAGATAGACAGGACAGCCGTCAGCCGTTGCCATTAGCCAACCGGAGCGGCGGGTTGGAGTCCCTCGGCGGTGACACTCGAGCCGCAGGCCACTACGGAGATCCGATGCGGACGCGAGTCCGCCTGTAGTCAACCCACTGTTGTGCTCAAGGCGCGACAGTCACAGCGTTTTCAGGAAGGTAATTAACGCCTCTCTCTCCTCGGGGCTCAATTCTCTAAAGTGTCTGGCGGGCTCGCGTGCTTCGTCATCATGACGCGAGATAGCATTTTCGAGAGATAACGATCTCAGGTCATGCATGAAGCGGGCCTTTTCGCGCAAGCCCCAAAGTGGCGCAGTCCTTAATTTGTTGGCCGTGTCTTGCGGACCGACCTGGACAATACCGTCTCCAGTTCCGATGTCATGCAACAAAAAGTCACTAAAAGGATGGATGATTTTATCTCCGAGAGCCTCTGGAACAGTAAACATGCCACCATCGATAACTGTCCCAGGAGGGGCCGTGGTGATGGATTGCACATGGCAGACACTGCAACCGAGCTGGGTGAAGAGAGCTCCGCCTTTCAAGGCTGCGGGGGTCGCGGCAAGCACCGTATCTCGAGGTGGAACCATAGTGCCGCGTATGAACTGAGCAAAGTGGTCGATGTCAGCCAAGCCAAGCTGATCTGGTTGATCTTCCACGCCCGTCGTAGTGTTGAGGACGGTGGTAACGTTCGTGGGGCGCAGCCGGTTCGTGATTCCCATCTCGTTGAGATAGGCATCCCCAATGAAGGAGAGCAAGCTACTGTGCTGGTCCTTCCAGCCGAAGCGTCCGACGCGAGTCTGTCCAGGGGCTTCGAAGATTGGAGCCTGCACCACTTCCCCATGAACTCTGCCTTCGCTCAGTGCGGGTTCTTCCTCTGCGATAGCGATCAGCGTCTTGTCGTCGATGGCTTCCACAAAGCCATCCCCCAGGGTGTTGAGGGCAGCCCTCAATGTGCGGATGTTTTCTGTTGCAGGTATGGTCTCCTGGGCTTCCGGACCGATAGCGCGATCGTTGACAATGGACCTGCCGGTAATCGTGTTTTTTCCGTCGTTGATGAAGATGGTCGGGTTGACGAAATTTCCATTTTCGTCGTTGTGCCCAACCCGGAGTTCCGTGATCTGGCTGGCTGCCCCACTATTCGGATTCTGATGGCAACTGACGCAGCTAGTTGCGTTGTACACAGGTCCAAGTCCATTCGCGACCGTCTCGTTTTGCTCATAGACCTGCTGATCCCGAGCAAACGTGTCTCCAGTTGGCTCGACGATTCCATTGCTGACACTTTGTGCACCGTTGAAGCTGGGAGTGTTGAACCCGGCCGGCGCTTCAGTTGCTGACTTCGCTGCGACTCTAACGAGTCCCGTACCCAACGCGATCAATATCGCGAAAAGGCAAGAACACAGGAGAACCTTTCTCCAATGGGGTATGAACATGAGCATTCCTCCAAAAGACACCAGTCGCCTACGCCAGTGCGGGACGTGAGCTGGCTGATCCGTTGACCTCAAATCCTCAAAGCCATAACAAAACGACCGGCAACTGGGCCCGAAGTCAGAAGTCCTTTACGTATCAAAACTGGGTTGCGCAAAGATTATTCCCATCGCGGAGCAGAAAATTTCCGAAGAGGAAGAAATAGAGCGGTTCTGACTGGACAGTCCTGGGTAATTGCTCAACGGGGAACGGGATGCGGCGAAGAGGCGTAGGAAGAGGCGGAGTTTGTTGGCATCATCATTTTTGCTGGTCGATCAAAAGAGTTTTCACACGATGACCAAAGCCTTGAGAAGCAGGGTCTCGCTCGAGCCCTGCTAAGCAAGGTGTAAACCGACGCCCACTATTTACAACCAGATGGTCGACTCTTCTCTAGACATACCGGTCTCTTCACGATAGAGCGATCCGTGGCCTTTGGGCATCGAGCATTCCTACCGTAAACCGAATTGCTCACAGCCTATTCCATAATTTGAGGGCGAATTGGGAATAACGGTGACCTTGCTCAGTTTTGTACTGCAGAGGAAATCACTATGTTGAACAGTAACTCTATGTCGTACTTCTCTGATATTTCCGCCTCGTTCGGGAGAGCTTTATCTTCCTTCGACCTCATAGCGAATAAGAACTGGTTCCGCCCTGTTGCGGTCCTTGCCCTGTCTGGCATTTTCTCGATCGGGGCCTTAGCGCAAACTAGCAGCACGTATGTGCAGACAAACATCATCTCGGACGGTGCGACGGTAAAAGCACTCGTTACCGATCCCACGCTGATCAATCCCTGGGGCGTTTCAGTCGGTCCGGCTATCTGGATCAATAAGGCCGGCAGCGGCTCGGTGGCGGTCGACACCGCCGCTGGCACCATTGCGGCACCGTCGCTGCCGTCGGTCACGATACCGGCAGCCGCTCCCGCGCCGGCGCAAGGCAGTCCGAGCGGCACGGTATACAACAGCAACAACGCTATCTTCGATATTCCGGGCAGCACATCGGCCTTGTTTCTCTTCGGCACCCTCGACGGCACGATCGCCGCCTGGAATGTGAGCAGCGGGACGCAAGCGGTGACGGTGGTCAATAACTCCGCCAAGGCCTCTTACACCGACATCGCGCTCGACACCAACGCAACTGGAACGTTCCTTCTTGCGGCTAACTTCAAGCAAGGCACCGTGGACGTCTTCGACAGCACCTTTGCTGCGCACGCTCTTACGGGTAGCTTCGCCGATCCGACATTGCCTGCGGGCTATTCGCCCTTTGGCATCCACAGCATTGGCGGAAACGTCTATGTGACCTATGCCCAGGTCAACGCAACCACAGGCGAGAGTGTGGGTGCAGGTCTCGGCTATGTCAATGAGTTCGACAACAATGGCACCTTTATCGCGCGAGTTGCCAGTCAGAGCGTGTTGAATGCACCGTGGGGGATGGCACTCGCTCCTGCGGGCTTTGGCAGTTTCGCTGGCGACCTTCTGATCGGCAACTTCGGAGACGGCGTGATCAACGCGTTTGACCCCAAGACGTTTGCGCTAATCGGATCGTTAAACACGGGAGCGGGCACGCCGATTGCGAACGTCGGCCTGTGGGAGATATTCTTCGGACAGAACAGCGGGCAGACCACTACGTTGGGCGATCCCAACACCCTGTACTTCGCCGCCGGTATCAACGGAGAGAAGGGCGGTCTCTTCGGCTCGATCGCGGTCGCTCCGCCTGCAACGGGAGCGGGTAACTTCACCTTCCAGGCGTCTGCCAACACGGTCAACGTGGCCGCAGGACAGTCGGCTGGGAGTGTGACTCTGTCACTCGCCGCCACGAACGGGTTCACAGGCCCTGTGACGTTTTCCTGCACGCCCACTTCGGTGACCTGTACCTTCAGTCAGCCGTCGGTGACGCTTTCGGGC
Source organism: Tunturiibacter gelidiferens (assembly GCF_051013345.1). Classification (GTDB taxonomy): domain Bacteria; phylum Acidobacteriota; class Terriglobia; order Terriglobales; family Acidobacteriaceae; genus Edaphobacter; species Edaphobacter gelidiferens_A. The sequence continues at coordinate 5,522,635 of NZ_CP132939.1, read as the reverse complement.
TCTGGCACAACCTCGGTTACGGTAGCCATCGCTCCAGCAGCCACAGCGGCTCCACCAACGACTGGTGGGGGCTATAACAGGTCTTCCAATCATTCTGTCCATCTGTTCCAGTCACGGGCCGGCCTCACCCTGGCATTCATCGGCCCAGCCGGGTTACTTGCCTTCGTCGGTCTGAAGCGCAGATCGATCCTCGCAGGCGGATCGCTCTTTGCTCTTCTACTGGTGGTGACTACGGCAGCAATCACCGGTTGCTCTTCGTCCACATCTCCGCAGCAGGCATCTAGTACAACGCCCGCCGCACCCGCCACGATACAGGTTATGGTCAATGCAGTTTCAGGGTCGATTACGCAAAGCGTCATGGTCACCTTTACAGTGCAGTAGATGAGATCTCGCGCTAACGAAGGGCTGCCAAGAGGCAGCCCTTGCCTTTGCTGGAGAGGGAGTTTATAAACTTTTGCGCATAGCAATTCAGAGACAGGCGGCTAAGAAAAAGCTTAGTCGGTTGCGGGAGGTGTGCGCTGAGCTACTACTAGTTCAGGCGATACCGAATGGCGAGCATCTTTTCCGGCGTCGGACGAAGCCGCATTCCGTTCACGGTGGGTAGGGTAGCGCCGTCCGTGAGTGTTACTGATGATCCGGCAACTTAACTGTCATGGAAGTCTGAGTAATTGCCCAAAAAGAATTTCACGAATCGTGCTGCGAGCCTTCCAGAGCTCTCACTGTTTTGGTCAGGATCTGTTGTGGAGATAGATGACAACGTAACAGCATCTCGACTGCGAGCGCGAGGGTAGTTCGTTGCTCTCCGAAAAGCGCTCGCCACATATACTCCTGATTTGCCTGAAGATCTTCGTGTGTCATAAATGTGCCCTCCCTGCAAGGGGTAATCGAACCAGTTTGGCGACGATTAGTGTGAGTTCTCTTCGGTGATGCGTAATACAGAGGAATTGCAGACCATCTTCAGGTCTCTCGTTCACGTCGCACTTGGCGCATATCGGCCATCTATGAGGAGATCGCCGCTTTCCCTTCTCTTTAAAGGAAAACGAGCATGGAACGAATTTATTCCGTGCCGTGGGAATAAATTTTTCTCCCCGAAGTTTGCACACCAGGAGAATCTATTCATGAAAGCTAAGCATCAGTGGAACTCCGCCACCACAAGCTGCCTCTCTGAAAGGGCGATCCTTCGAGCCAGACTCAGGGAAGTCAATACTATGCGGTCAAAACCCCCATTCCGGGGCTGTTAGTCTCGGAAGCTCTATCTGAGGGTGCGATGAACCCGGCGCCTCAGATATTTAATGGCTGTAAAGAATCCAGGCCATTGGCGATCCCGGAGACAATGGCTCAATCCGTTTCACATGACCTCCGCAATCATTTGTCTGCTATTTATTCCAATGTCGAATTCATGAGCGAACCCAGGACGACTCAGTTGGAGCGCGAAAAACTTCTGCAGGACGTACACGCAGTGATCCAGGACATGACGGGTATGCTGGATTCTCTTCTACTGCTTGCGAAAACAGGCCAGACACTGCATCCCTGTTGGGCATCCCTGAACAAAATGGTTGAACATGCGGCTTGCATGGTCCGTGCCCACCCCGATGCACGAAATGTCGACCTTGTGATTCAAGATGGGGCGTCTGTCGCGGTCTGGATGGATTGCACAAAGCTGGTTGCGCTAAGGCAGGAAAAAGCAGCCACTGCAACGTTGATTTCTGTCCTGGCAGATACTAGCGGGGTGAAAGCCAAGCGAAGAATTCATATGGGCTCTCACATGTGGATTATCGAACCGCTCTGGAAACAAGCGATCCGTATCGAATTTTGATCGATGAGATTGTCTAGGTGCACAACGATGATATTCGTGAAATGGTGGCGAAGCATTCGAGGTATGCGCTCCGGGGTGTAGATCGAATCCCTGCGAGCATGCGTGGCGATTCCGGGCTCACCCAGGCGCTCATTTCACAGTGACACTCACCGCTGTCGTTGCCGTGATTGAACCGCTTGTGCCCGTTACCGCAACGATATAGTTCCCGGCGGTCGTACCTGAATTTGTTGTGCCGGAGCCGGTGGGTTCAATGACTGGATTGTCCATACTGCCACACCCGAAGGCAGATCCGGAAATGATAGCGAATACCAGCAGGGGAAGTAGTGTCTGCCATTTCCATCGGATACGCGTTCGAAAAGAGACTAGAAAAGCTACGGTGATGCTGCTGTAGAAGACAGAGAATTGCTTCAAGGGACTCCGAGACGTGGAAGCCGATGCGGCAGTGGTGTTGATAACGAGTGTTGCTGTCGCCGCCGTCCCCAACCATACGGTACTAGGTGCGACAATCTGGCAGGTAGGTTGGTAAGCTGATCCTCCCGGACTGATGACAGCACATGTCAATGCGACGCTTCCATTAAATTCTCCGTTTGAAGACAAGGTGATGGTCGAATTTGCAGATGCTCCAGCGCCGCAATGCTGACTGGCGTGCTGGTAAGCGTGAAGGCTTGAGAAGCGGCAAGGGGCGATGCGGTGACTGTGTAGGTCCCACGCGACAGATTGCTGAAGGTAGAGACGCCAATCTGGTCCACCCCTCCCAACGTAATTTCCTTCTTGCCAACAAATAGAGGGAAGAAGGAAACCCTGAAATACGCTATGACGTTGTTACCGAAAGTTGTCGCAAAAGTGCCTATACCAAACAACTTGCATTGACTGTTACTAAGGACGGCAGTTGATCCGGATGTTATTGGCGAGCCATAGTTGGTGCCAGCGTCGTTCACAAGATATATATCGTTCGAGCTGGAATCATAACGCAACTTACATGCGTTGGCTGCGAGGGTGTTATTTCCAGAGCTCTTCAAATTCAAGAAAACGGATTGAATTTGAGAGGTTACGTCTGAATATATCGCCGTAAATGTCTGCTCTGAGCCACTACCGGAGGAAGGCGAAACAAATACCGACGACACACTGGCGGTAACATTATAAGTTCCGACTTCTGTCGGTGGATCTGTGTCGTGTGTCCCTTCCTTACTGTCAGCAGACAAGTAGAGTTGCTTATCCCCGCTGAATTCAGCTGAGAATGCTACGAAAAGTCTAACCGTCACACTGTCGCCTGCGATAGTTGCGGAAGATAGACTAGCGAGCACCGAGCACTGAGAGTTGCTGACAGTTTGAGCAGTTTCAGCTGTGGCAGTGGTGGAGAGGAATTCACCTCCCGAGTCTTGGGTCAGTTGGATGACGCCTGAGCTAACCGTATAGGTCAGAATGCATTGATCTGCCGACCATCCGCTCCTACTTCCAGGAGCAATGCCGTTCATAATGAAAAGAGAAAGCGACTGCACCTCCGTTACGCCTCCGGGATCGGAGTATGTCGCCACAAATACCTGCTCTGAACCACTACCGGACGACGGGAAAAAGATACCGGATTAACGCTTTGGGCTTGCAGAGCAATGGTCGCACCTAATCCCGCAAATAGAAGCGCGATCATCTGACCTAGCTTCGACGCAGAGCGAAACGATGGGACGCCTACGAGAACATTGAAACTAACCATGTCTATCCTCCGAGATTCCACCATGAGCAAGAGAGAGTTTGCACGGCTGCGGTTACTTGTGGGATTCCCGAGGGAGGTACAGGAATTTTCTGCTTTACTCCCTAACCAGAATTTAGACCGATTATTCCGTGCTCCTTTGCGATTGATTGCTTTACTAATGCGCAGGAATAGAATGTGACGCGAACATCGACAGTTCGGGAGATAGTCTTGCGCTCAGAGGTTCAGTTGATATCAACGAATTCCAAACTCGATTCGAGGCTCATCATATGCATGAACACCGAAATTATCTAAGGAGAGTCTGCACAAGTTCTGCATCGCTTGCCTGATTGATTAATCTGATAGCTGCGAGGAGATTGCGATGAAGCAGCAGAGTCTGTCGAGTCAGGGTGTGTTTGAGAAGTACGGGCGGAAGAGTCGGCGGGAGTTGTTTCTGGACGAGATGGAGCAGGTGGTTCCATGGTCTGCGCTGGAAGCCCTGGTACGACCGCACTATGCGAAGGCGGGCAAGGGAGGGCAGCCGGTAGGGTTGGCGATCATGCTGCGGACTTACTTTGTGCAGCAGTGGTTCAATCTGTCGGACCCTGGGGTGGAAGAGGCGTTGTACGAGTCTGCGGCGCTGCGGCGGTTCGTTGGCGTGGACCTTGGGATTGCGCCTGCGCCGGATGAGACGACCATCCTGCGGTTCCGTCATCTGCTGGAGAGGCACGAGCTGGGCGGGTTGATGCTGGATGCGGTGAACGTGCATCTGGATGCCAGGGGCATCCGGATCGCGACGGGCACGATTGTCGATGCGACCATCCTGCATGCGCCTTCGTCGACCCAGAACGCGAGTGGCGAGCGCGACCCGGCGATGCACCAGACCAGGAAGGGCAACCAGTGGTACTTCGGCCTGAAGGCGCATATCGGCGTGGACGCGAGGGAGGGCATCGTCCACTCTGTGGCGACGAGCGCAGCCAGCGTGGCGGACTGCCACATGTTACCGGAACTGCTGCACGGCCAAGAGCGTAAGGTGTGGGGCGACGGCGGCTATCAGGGCCAGACCGACGCCATCCAAGAGGCCGCTCCGAAGGCACAGGACATGACCTGCAAGCGGACGAAGTTCAAAAACTATGTCGACGAGTTACAGAAAAAGAAGAACCGGAGTAAGTCGAGGGTGCGGGCCAAGGTAGAACATCCGTTCCGGATCCTGAAGCGCATCTTCGGCTTCGACAAAGTGAGATACAGAGGCATCGCGAAGAACCATCACCGCCTGTGCGCGAACTTCGCGCTGGTGAACCTGTACCTGCACCGCAAACGTCTGGCAGTCCTTGGGCAGTAGTGCGCCTGGAAGCCCCGGAAAACGGGCGGATGCGCGTTCCAATTAGCCCTCCAACAGCATCAAACCAACCAAAACCCGCGCATCTTCCATGCCCACTCCCTGACCCCAGAAAGTCAGACGCCTACGCAGAGGTTCCCTAGGGGTGCTCCTGCTACGGCCGAACGCCATCCCCTGGTCACAACCACGGCAAGCACCATTGTCAAAGCCTCTACGAATTCCACCAACGATGCTAAGACCGCTGATGCACTATGTCTCCATCCCATTCATATTCCTCAGTTTCATTTGTCACGCTAAGTAACAACGCGAGCGACAAACTCAAAGCCGTTGCTGATCACACCATTCTTGAATACGTCGCTGGCTTCATCTCGGTCCATTGAGGACGCAGCCAGCACGCCCAGAACCAGCGGAGCTGGATACTTGTTGTTGTCAGAGCCAGCTTTTGCACCACCCTCCGAGTCAACGGAAACGCTCTGTCCCGGAGCGGCCTCGGCGGCGGTCATTAGACCGTGTACGGTATGCTCCATTGCCTCTTGCTCTGACCCTGCTGGCAACTCGATGCTGCGAAAGGTGAAACGTAATTTGCCATTTCGGGCAAACCAGCGCCCAGGTTTTGCCTGAAGTATTGAGCCAGTCAGGTGCGTGCCTTTTGGCAGCATTGAAGGGCCTCCAGGCTTCCATGGCGACACGCATCGCACCGATGGCTACCATCGCCACCATCCGATGCGCCGCCCTACGCTTCGCCTGCGGCCGCAATTCACAAAGAGCATCGAATACGGATTGTTCCATCTCCACGAATATCGCCTGTTTTCGAGCACGCAGCGCCTCTGTCGATCTCAACAAGCCGTCCACTATGACCGACTCTTTTGTCTCATGGAGGGGCGTGAGTTGCAGAAGACAATTCCGTACGGCGTTGAGGGGTGCTTGATCTTTGGACTGTTTGAGGAGAGCAGGGTGAAGAGCCTCGACTCGCTCGGCGCAAGATTCCACTACTCGGACTCAGGTGCGGCAGTACCGCTGCAGATCCAGGGAAACCGTCTACTTGTCGAGGCTTCGATTGGCAAAGCGCTTCAGGACGTTTTCTCCTTGATATAAGGCAACGAGTTCGGATTCTCGGGATGACATCGTTTTGTAATAAGACCCTTCTCTCGCCCCCGGCCGGGGTGAGAGAAGGTAGTCCGCTTAGGATCGGCGCCGCGCTTCGTCCGCCTCCTCTGCCAGACGGAACATCACTCGCAGGAACTCTGGATTCTTCTGGCCGATGAACAGCCCGTCATCCACAAAGCTCTGGAGAGAGGCCACTGCTCCACCATTTTTGGTAGAGGTGGGACGAATGATCGCAACCGGCGGAAACTTCTTGTTGAGGAAGTGGGTTGGCTCGGGCATGATCAGGTTGGCCTGCAGGGTGTCGCCTTTCAGGGACTCCGGATTGGTCTCTCCCTGGGCGTTAGCAAGAGTTGTAAAGGTGACCGTTGCGCCCGTTCCACCGGGTCCATTGTCCACGTCGGTCAAAGGAAGCGCGTTGCCTGCCTTGTCCTGCCAGGTTTGAAAGTGCATGGTTTCGCTGGGGCCAATGCTGAGCAAGACCCGTAAGACTTCAAGATTCGTTACCTTTTGGGCCAGTGTTGGATAGAGGCTGGTACCGCCTTGCTCAATAAACGCGAAGTGGAACCCTGCCGTGAAGGCGATCGCCTGGAGGTGGTTGGTGATGCTTGCCGGGAGGTTGTCGCTAAAGGAACTGCCGGCAGTGTCGGCATCGGTTCTTGGGATAGCGGTATGTTGACCCACATTCAGACTGGGGACTGCTTGAGCGAACGGAGCACCTGGGTCGAAATCGGGGTTGGTAATGCTGCGGTAGACTGACCAGAAACTGGTGTCCACCGTCAGTTGCATGAGGTTTGTGAGCCGGTGTTTCCCGGTGGACCCTGTTGCCGTGCTGCCTGGGATCGTGGCAAAGGGGCTTAGGTCAACTGCCTCCGCGCCCTTCGATTCCAGGTAGGCTTTCAGGAAGGCGGCGTGACTGATTTCATCGTCGGTATTGTCGTGAATGTACTGGGCCATGTCGCCGTCGAGAATGGAGAGGGCGGCCGTGTAGAGCGGGTTTCCCCCATTGACCCCGGAGACTTCCTTGTCCTGGGTTCCTCCAAGTTCGGAGTATTGAATCCACAGATCGGCTTCGATCTGCTCAAGAGCATTCAGGAACCTGAGAATCGCGATGTCGCCTTGTGTGAGATCGCCGTCTCCCTCATGCTCTTGGCCAAAGGCGGATACTCCACCGCCCAACAAGCCTGTGCCTATAGTCGCTGCGCCTACCGCCGTGATTCCGGTCTTCAAGAAAGCGCGCCGATTCGCGGATTTCTTGATCTGAGTTTCAGATTGTGCCATTTCACTTCTCCTTTGGTCGAACTTTATTGAGCCCGCACCCTCAGACAGCTTTCGAAACTTGACGCTATCGGAAGGCTTCCGTCTGAATATGAAACTGAATTGAAGCGCGTTTATTCCATTCGCTTGGCGCCGAAGGCGCGGTCATCTGTCCGATCATCGTTGCCTCAAGTTTGTCTTGGGGCCTTTGACCTTATCGAAGGCATACTTCGTATCACATCCCGACTGCTTTCAGTAGTAGGAAGCTTCGGATCCTGGGATGTCCCGACCTAGGCATTCGGTCCAACTTTTGGGGCAAATGGAAGCCACGTTCTACCGTCGCCCGCGGAAATGACGATTCCCCCTATCCGTGCTATGAAGTTGGCTTATCGCAAGCGAGTCGCCTAAGTCCCGAATAACGGTAGGACTCTATCGGAACCACTCCACCTGCACATGATCCAAGGCGAGACGGCCTCTTCGGGGAGCGGTTCGGATAGAGCCGTGAGGAGGAAGCCGGTGGTGGGGTCGGGGCAGGATGTTTGGGGCTATGGGTTTTCAATCGCGCTGCTGATTGGAGTGGCTGATGAGAAGCGATGCAGATAGCGAGCCGGGGGCATGGAGAGTGGGCATCCGACCTGGCAAGACGGCCTTGTCCGAGGCGTGGAACACACGTCCAGGGAGCATCGCCAGAGGCAGGTGCAAGGGTCCGGTTAAACATGAGGTCAGGACGTGTCATAGGCACCTACAGGTCGAGTTTCGGCGAAGAAGATCTGAGCGGCAGTAAGTCGCTCGATAAGATACATGGGGCCTTGGCAGCGAGGGCACGGCCATGTGGCTGGCTGGGTGGAGGAGGGCGCATCTGTTGCCGGCGGCGGCTGGTGGAGCAGGTAGCGGCAGAGCGGAAGCAGACTTCCACGGGAGCGGTTGGTCAGCCAGCCGAAGTAGCGGATGCGGGGGAAGCCTCTGGGCAGCACATGCTGGAGGAAGCGGCGCAGGAACTCCTCCGGCGAGAGCGTCAAGGTGCGATGCTTGCTGCCATGCGCGTAGTCCTTCCAGCGGAAGCTGATCGCGGCATCTGAGACCGAGAGCAGGCGGTGGTTGGAGATGGCGACGCGGTGGGTATAGCGGGCCAGGTAGTGAAGGACGTGCTCCGGCCCGCCGAAGGGCGGCTTGGCATAGACGACCCAGTCCTGCTGGAACAGAGTACGCAGAAAAGCGGCGAAGTTCTTCTCTTCTGTCAGCGGCAAGCACTCGCCGTAGAATCGCAACTGATCGCGATGAAAAGCGCGTCGTAGTCCAGCAAGGAACTTGCCGCGGAAGACGTGGCTGAGGACCTTGACGGGCAGAAAGAAGTGAGGGCGCGAAGAGATCCAGTGGCTGTGATCCGGCGACAGACCGCCGCCGGGCACGACACAGTGGACATGCGGGTGAGGCTGCAGGGTCTGTCCCCAGGTATGCAGCACGGCGAGTAAACCGGCTTGAGCGCCGAGATGCTTCGGATCGGCTGCGACTTCGAGCAGCGTGGCTGCGCTGGCTTCGAACAGCAGAGCGAAGAGCCGCCGCTGGTTCTGCCACATCAGCGGCACGAGCGCGTGCGGCACACTGAAGACCAGGTGATAGTAGCCCACGGGCAGCAGCTCCTGCTGGCGCTTGGCGAGCCACTGTTCGCGAGCGTTGGTCTGGCACTTGGGGCAGTGCCGGTTGCGGCATGAGTTGTAAGAGATGGCCTGATGGCCGCAGTTGGAGCACTGATCGCGATGTCCCCCGAGCGCGGCCGTGCGGCAACGGGCGATGGCGTCGAGCACCTTCGCCTGCGGCCATGTCAACGACGCACGTTCTCGAAACCTGCTGCCTGCTGTACGGATCACATCGGCCACCTCGAAAGGTGGCCGCGTCATCCCAGTCGCTTCTCCTGCATGTTGCGGATCGTGAGTTGGTCAAGCGGGTTGATGGCGGCATGCAGATGCCGCTGGGACAGGTGCAGATAGATGGTCGTGTCTTCCAGTCGCTCATGCCCCATCAGCAACTGGATGGTACGCAGGTCGGCTCCGCCTTCCAGCAGATGCGTGGCGAAGCAATGCCGGAGCGTATGGGGGCCAAGCTTCTTCTGAATGCCCGCGCGGGTGGCCGCCGCCCGGCAGACGTTCCACACCGTCTTATCGGAGATAGGCTGATCGCTGCCGGCTGCGCTCCTCTTGCTGGGGAACAGATAGACGCGGGGCTTCTTCCAGCGCCAGTAGTCGCGCAGCGCTTCGAGCATCTTCGGCGTCAGCGGCACATCGCGGTCGCGCATGCCCTTGCCCCGGTGGATGTGGATGACCATGCGCTGGCTGTCGATGTCGCTCACCTTCAGCAGAGACGCTTCGGTGCGGCGCATGCCGGTGGCGTAGAGCAGCATCAGGAGCATGCGATGCATGCGGTTCGCCGCCGCCTCGATCAGTCGCGTCACCTCGTCCTGGCTGAGCACGGTTGGCAAGGTGCGCGGCTGCTTGGGAAAAGGCAGATCGTCGAAAGCCAAATCGCGCCGCTTCAGCGTCTTCTTGTAAAGAAACCGCAGAGCCGAGATGTTGTTCTCCACCGTGCCGAGCGCAAACTTCCTCTCGTGAAGCAGGTAAAGCTGATAGCGGCGCAGTTCTTCGCCACCCATCTGTTCGGGCGAACGGTGAAAGTACTCGGCAAACTGCTGCACAGCACGGATGTAGCCGCGGATCGTATCAGGGGAATAGTTGCGCCGCAGGAGATCGTCCAGCATGCGTCGACGGAGTGGGGTCATAGGATCCTCCTTCCTATAACCAACAACGCTAGCCCCGCCGTTCTCCTCTCGTCACACCACCACGATCCATCCGCCGCGCCAGCGGCTTAGTCCTAACGGGCCATGCGGAAGTAAACTGACGAGAAGCCACTAAGCGTGACCGAGGCCACTCCGTCTCAGTTCGGTGCCGGGCTGGCGATCTGCTTGCCGACCCCTACGTGAAGCGTTCGACTGAGTTGCACGACGGTTTTGGCAAGGGTTCCTGAGCAGACTGTGGCGGCGGGTCAGCGATGGCGATAAGGGCCGGGAACAAACTCTGAGGCTGCCTGGTCTGAGCCCGAAAGCCCAAATCCACCGACACATTCCGTGCCTGCACGGTCGAACTCGATCACCTGATTCCGCAATCCCAGTCCGGCGATCGAGGATTCGTCTGAACTTATGCGCGTTCTTCTCTGGTGTCTAAGGTGGTCAGTAATTTTTCTTCGACAATTTCGCTTTCTGAGTCCACAAATCGGATCGAGCACCTGAGGTTACCGGTATGAGGCCCTTGAGCCTCAATACTCGAAAGGATTGAAACCTATGCCTCAGGAAGAAGAAAGAAGAACACTTATCGCGAGATGGAAGCCAGAGCAGGACTGCAGCGTGGATCTTCCCCATAAGGTCTATTGGTCAGACGGCAGTCCGGCAACCATGGAGGATTATCTGACGCACCTGTTGGATAAGGGCTTCGTGTATCTGCGTGACGATGACTCTTCAAGTTTAGCCAGCGACCGCCTTCAGCGCAGCGCGGCGTTCATCATAAGGAAAATAGAGGCCAATGAGCACACTGAATCCGCTTCAGAAGATCGAACATGTCGCAGAAGTAGTAGGGAAGGAGTAAGCGTCTGGTCTTGGCCGTCCTTGTGAGGGGTGTCAGAGTTATGTATCCACATAGCGTGTAGCTGTTGAAAAACTCAGCACCTGTCCGAGCGCATTCTGCGTTTCTGACTTGAAGAACACGGCATTGCCAAGCATGATGGTTTTATCTCGGTTTAGTTCGGAGGCGTGCTCGCATGATGGGTCAGCAGTGCCGTTCTGAGTCCCTCTTCTACTACTTTCGAATCGAAGATCACGTGCCGGAGAATCATCTGCTGCGCGCCATCGATCGGTACGTCAACTTCGATTTCGTTCGACAGAGGCTGAAGACTTACTATAGCGAGACGGGGTGACCGTCGATTGACCCCGAGCGTCTGCTTCGAATCATGCTGATCGGCTATTTGTATGGTGTAACGAGTGAACGCAAGCTGATTGAAGAGCTTCGCATGCATCTTGCCTGGCGCTGGTTTACGGGGCTTACATTCGATCAGGAAGTGCCGCACCATTCTACTTTCTCTAAGAATCGTCACGGACGATTCCAGGAATCAAAGCTCTTCGAGCAGCTGTTCCAGGAGATCGTCGAACGATGCATCGTATGTGGTCTGGTCCAAGGAGAACACCTTTCCGTGGACGGAAGCTTTATCCAAGCCGACGCGAATAATTCCAGCCGGGTCCCTCGCGAGAAGCTCAGCGAAGTAGCGCATGTAAATCGAAACGTGCGGCAATACTTGGATGACTTGGAACGCGAGAATCAGCTTGAGGCGGAGCTGCCCCAGCAAGACAAAGTGTCAACTCCGGACCCCGACCACGCATACTTCAGCAAAGGTGACAGGGCTTCGAAGCTCGGCTATTTCGACAACTATCTTATGGATAACGCAAGTTGTGTAGTTGTCGGGGTTGAAGCGACAGTCGCAAGTTCAAGCCAGGAAGTCATCTCTGCCCGCAAGATGCTCGCTGATTGCGTAGAGAAATTTGGGCTCGCTCCAAAAACGTTAGCCGCTGATGCAGGTTACGGCAAAGCAGATTTTCTCAAGTGGCTTGAGAACAGAAGAATCACTCCCTATATCCCGCTCCGACTGCACTATCCATCGGGAAATAAACTCTACGGCCTGGATCACTTCACTTATCAGCCTGAAACCAACTCCTTCGAATGCCCCGAGGGAAGGAGTTGAAGTACCGTGGAATCAAACCGGCAGCGAACAGAAGCCATATATACAGATCAACTGAAGCACAGTGCCGTGGCTGCTCGAAAAAAGCAGAATGCACTTCCGGTCGATACAAACAACTCGTTATTCATGTGGACGAGGAAGTGCGGCAAAGAGCACGTTTGCGAAATCAAGAGCAAGATTTCTTTCGCCACCAACGCAGTAGGAAAAAGATCGAGGCGCTCTTTGGAGAACTGAAAAATCGTATCTGTCTGCGCCGTGTTCGACTACGGAGACTAAAGTACGTCCGCGAGCAGTTCCTTATGGCCGCTACCGCTCAGAACCTGAAGCGTCTGGTCCGATTTCTTGCATTGATGCCCCCGGACCAAGGGACCAAAAACCAACTCCGCATCAACTCCGCATTGAAATCTCACCGTTCGTTAGAACAGTGCAGGATCGGCACCGCGCTTCGCCTGCGGCGCCGAGTTTTTCAACAGCTACGCGTTATGTGGATACATAACTGGAAGAGTGGAGCGAGACTTTCCATGGCAGCTAGTTTGGGATGAACAGCCGCTGCGGAAACGCCGCGTTTCAGCCGCGATTGCCTGCGCTGCCCTATTGACCCCTGTTGCGATCATCGCGGCGTTGGCCTGGGTTGCCGTTCACTTCGTCATCAAGTTCTGGTGAGTTTCACTTAATAATTCGGGTCGAGCACCCTGCTTAGGTATCTACCTTCATGAAGTCAGATACCAGCAAGCGACCGGCCACCATCGTGCCTATCTCCGTCGCAGAAACCTTTCAACCTCTCTGGACCCCTGCCGAAGCCGCGAGCCTATGGCGTTTGCTGGCTTGTGGGAGAGGTGGAACGATCCGAGACAGTCTGTCCCGCTAGAGACTTTCTCGATCATCACCACAGACCCCAATGAACTCATGCAGTCAATCCACCCCCGTATGCCGGTCATCGTGCCCAAAGCCGATTGGAGTCGCTGGCTTGATCCCGTAGAGACCCTGCACAGCCACCTATTGATATCCTCAGATCGCACCCGGCAGAATCGCTGAAGGCTCCTGCGGCTACGTATACCGGTCAGCGCCGGCCGCACCCGAGCCGTTCTTCCGGTCATATAACCCTGCGACCGGTGGCTATTTGTATACGCTGAATGTCACCGAACATGACAACGCAACGACGGTTGACGGCTATCGGGCTGACGGAATCAGCGGTTATCTCTGGCCCACCGGCGCTCAGGCGGGGACGACCCAGCTCAATCGTTATTACAATGCCGGCGCCAACGACCATTTCTACACGACTGCCGCGGCGGCCCCGCGGGTTATAACGCGGAAGGGCCCGCGGGTTGGGTACCTTCTGCTGCGGTTGCGGGATTGACGACCCCCATGCACCGGCTGGTCGGCAATTTTGCCAACGACTTCCTGGTCCTGGCCCCTGCGCAAGGACTTACAGGAAATTCAAATTTTGTGATGACGAGCCAGTTGGCGGAGGGCCTCGCCCCTCCGATCCTTGGCATCGACGTGGAGTTGGATATCAGCACAGCCCTCACGGTAGGGAGCGTCGATTTCGGAGATCTTGGCTGCTCGTTGCAACTCAATGGCTATTCGCCGCAGGGATTCAATTCCGCATGGCAGCAATATTGTATTTACCTGGACAACAAAACCCTCAACTGGGAAATCCAGAACTGGATTGCCGGCACGGATGCCAATCCTTACTCCCCTAGCTTTGTTCGCGCTGGCGGAGGGCTCGCGGCCTTAACTGCGAACGCGCTGCCGGCAGGACTTCGCTTGCGCACCGTTCTGATCTATGACGCGTATGGCTTTGTGTTGGGAGCCAATTTCTTCGCTTACCAGGGCGCCACGACGATTGGGCAAGCGCAAATGCTGATCCAGAATATCAACGGGCCTGCTGTCTCCGGCATCGCGTTTGGGTCTGCGCCGATCCTCGCATTCCAATTGCTGCTGGTTGGGACAGGGGCGATTCCACAACAACCTTTCAAGCGGGAGGGAGCGGCACGCTTCGCTATACCGCGGCCAGCCCACTACAGGCAACGACGCAGTTGCCCCCGAATGTTGGCTTCCACGTTACCGGGACTGGGGAGAATTCAACCATCACCTATGGTCCGGTTGCAGCGTCCTTTAGCAAGACGCATACCCAGACGGTAAGCGTGTGACCGACAACTGAGATCAACCCTCTGCCTGACAGCTCAACGGAACTCGACGGCGCCCAGGAGCACTCTGTACTGAGAGATGTGGAACAAGATATGCGAAGTTAAAGGTCGACTAGTGTTTACCAATGCGATTGGAGCTACTCGTCTTCTCTCTTTAGAGGCTTTCCTGTGTTCGCCACTGAACCCCCGCGTGTATTTGATTATCCTCGCTCATACGAAACGAGCTGCTGCCGATCCATTATCTTACGATGGCGTCGTCGATCATCAAGCCAAAGCGCTGTTGGACGGGTCGACGCCGATCTGAAAAGCGGATTTGCCGTCGCTAAAGACTTTTGGGGTTACATAGGCACGGGGCGTTCGATATATGGCGAGCGCCCGATAGACCGCCTCGCTATTCTTCTTGCTTGACCGAATGAAAACGTCGAGGTCTTTCGTCGCGCGGGGCTCGGAGTGGAGGCCGACAGCATGGCCTTTTACAACGGATATTCAACGCTGTTAGCGTTGAATACGAGTAAAAGTTCTTTCAGCTCGACGGGTAGGGATCGAAACTCTTTCCTGCCATAGCGTAGGCGTCGGCAGTGGCCTGGACAATGGCGGCAAACCTCTCCGCGATTGACCGACTCTGCCAGTAGCGATACGTTTCGGCCCTTTGTGCTTTCGGCTCGGTTACTATGCGAAATGCCCTCGTAGTGCTCATATGCGAGACTCAAGGTAAGTATACCATTAATCAATAACTTAGCTTACTTTCGTCTTTTCTCTTTAGAAGAATTCCCGTGTTCGCCACTGAACCTACGAGTGTGTTCGATTGATGCTTTCCCTCAGCCTGGATGAGAAGGCAAGCGGCACGTCTATGTCTATTTCAAATTCATCCGGGGTGTTTGCGCAGCTACCGTTGAGCGCAAACCGATGTGTGGGAATCCAGACAACCAGGAACTGCTTCACTTCGACGGTGCCTGGCAGAGTGATCTTTCGATCGTCGATCATCGGCTGAACGCCAGTGCGAAGCGACGTTCAGCATTTGTGTTGAGTGATTTGCGCTGTTATTTCTTTGGAGTGCCTATTGCTCAGACCAGCAGAGCCGGAAGTCGTCGATACGGAATCCAATATGCAGGGGTCAGCACGAGACGTGACGGCGATGAAGCATCTTCGTAATGTGCGGTTCGTACGAGGAGTTCCTGGGCTACAAATGTTCGAATCCAGCCTGCTCAGATGAATACAGAGTTTTATCGAGCTAAGGTTGTAAAGTTCGAGGAGAACAAAAATCAGTGATGCAGGTTCCGACATGAAAGAGTTCCCACCGTTCCGGCTGGACGAAACGAACCAATGCCTTTGGCGTAGCGGAGAGGTTTCGGATGAACGGATTCTATTGCCGCCCAAGGCGTTCGCCGTTCTCGACTTCTTGATTGAACGGGCCGGTCGGCTAGTGACTCAGGATGAATTGCTCGAGAGACTATGGCCCGATATACACATTCAGCCGGAGGTCCTGAAAAGCCATATTGCGAAAATCAGAAGGGTCTTGGGAGACGACCCCAAACGTCCTCGTTTCATTGAGACGGCGCAGCGGCGAGGATATCGATTCATCGCTCCAATCAGCGAAGAACTAGTCGAGAGTCTCCGAACTGCAACCCGATCGAACAGCAAATTTGTGGGCAGGGAAGGTGTGCTCAATGAACTGAGCGAGGCCCTCCAACGGACGCTTTGGAATCAGCGGCAAATTGTTTTTGTCACAGGGGAGGCCGGTATTGGAAAAACTGCGCTTGTCAACTACTTCAAGGTACAAGCCGCGGCCTACGTGCCGGGCATCCAGATTGCTTTCGGGCAATGCATCGAAGGATACGGTGGCAAGGAGGCTTATTACCCCGTATTGGAGGCGCTGGGGGAGTTGTGCCGTTCTACTGGAGGGAACTCCATCGTTCAGTTACTGGCGGACCAGGCCCCCACATGGCTGGCACAACTCCCAACATTGACAGAGCGCCAACGTCGCGAAGTGCTGCGACGCCAACTCTTGGGCGCTACGCGTGAACGTATGTTGCGTGAGATCGGCGATGTTCTGGAAACGATCACTTCCAGAAGTCCATTGCTCCTCATTTTCGAAGATTTGCACTGGGTGGACAATTCCACGGTCGATCTGATCTCCGCGCTCGCACGTCGCCATGCTCCTGCGAGACTGATGCTGATCGGCACGTACCGTCCGGTTGACGTTGTTCTTTCGGGCCATCCCGTAAATGCGCTTAAGCAGGATCTGCTGGTTCATAAGTTGTGCGATGAAATTGCCCTAGAGCCGCTTGGCGAAAACCAAGTGGCCGCATATCTTGCAGCCGATTCCTCCGGAACAGATCTGCCCGACGGCCTGGCTGGTCTCGTTCACCGTCATTCTGAGGGCAATCCGTTGTTCATGGTGGCTGCACTCGACCATATGATCGAACGGGGCACTATTTCCCATGAGAATGGGAAGTGGAAACTCAAGGTCCCTCTGGAGGAAATCGAGCTTGATGTACCCGAAAATCTGCGACAAATGATCGAAGTGCAGGTGGAGCAGCTGACGGCCGAAGAACAACGGTGTCTGGAGGCAGCCAGCATCACTGTGACTGCATTCACTGCATCCGTCAATGCTCTGGCAGCTAATCTTGATCCGGAAAAATTTGAGGAGCTGTGCGAAGGGATCTCACGCCGCTATCGCATCGTACGTCCGCGGGGCACGCTGCAGTTTCCCGATGGAACTTTTGCGCACATGTACGAATTTGCGCATGCGCTCTACCACGAGGCTTTCTATCGCCGTCAGTCGCCGGGACGTAGAGCGAAGCTGCACCGATCTATCGGAGAGCGTCTGGAGGCACTGTTCGCAGATCGTCTCAGTGACATGGTCCCCAGACTTGCGCGTCACTTCGAAGAAGGCTGCGATTGGCGACGGGCAATCAAGTATTTGCGTCTGGTGGCCGAGACTGCCGGACAGCGCTACGCGCCTGAAGAGGCTACGAGAATCCTCCGCCATGCGTTCGATCTGTGCGAAAAGATGCCCGAGATCGAGCGTGCCGAAAACGAAACTGAGATTCTCGAGAAGCTCGCTGCGATTTATGTTGTGTCCTTTCATGACACGGGCGCGGTGGAAATCTACGAAGCGTTGCGCGGAAAGGCGGCTTACTACGGATTGCTGGATGTGGAAATACGCGCGCTGGTTGGCATGGCTTATCCTTTGTCGTGGTCCAATGCGCAGCGGTCTTTGGAGATGGTTGAGCGGGCGCTTCAATTGGGCACCAGACAGACGGATCCACTGACGCGAGCGCGGACGCGCGCGAGTTGTCTGGTACGACGGGTGTGGGTAGGCGGATGGAACGCCCAAGATGCGGAGGATTGCAAAAACGCCCTCGAGGAAATTCGTAGTGGCGGTGACGCCCTTTTGTCGGCGTGGCATACCCTCGACTGTAACTTCATGGATTGGTGCTCGTCTAAATACAGAGAGGCTCAGAAGAGCGCCGTCGAGAGTCTGTCGATTCTGCTGGGACAATCCGAAGACAATCCGTATCTGAGTTTCTCCTATTGGATAAGCCAGTTCGTTTTGCCATGGAGTCTGCTGTTTCTGGGCGAATGGGGCGAGGCACTCCGGACAACGAAATCCAGCATCGCGCTTGGCATCAAAAACGGGGACCATATCCGAGTGCAGACTTCGCGCCTTGATCAAGCATGGATACATCTTCAGGCGATGGATTCGAGTGGGGCCCTGACAATCTGCGAATCGGTTCTCCCCACACTCGGCGAACCCGCAACGCGACCCTGGAACAGATTTTGCCGGATTTTGGCCGCTTCTGCGGAATTAGCTATGGAGAACTACGACCGCGCGCTCGAGCACTTGTCAGCAGTGAGGAAAGATATGGACCTTCTGCCGGTTATCCATGACTGGTACTGGAAAATGTTGCTCGAATCAGGTTTCACAGAGGCATGGCTTGGCAAGGGAGATTTAGGGCAGGCGAGAGTAAGCGCAGAGCGGTTTCTTGAGGTCACACAGCAAACTTCGGAGCATACTTGGCAGGCGCTGGCATGGGACGCAATTGCCCGCGTCGCCATGGTAGAACTCGACGCGCAGCGTACGCAAAATTGCATTTCTAGAGCCTTATCAGCCATCGACGGTTTCGAGGTGCCGTTGGCTGCATGGCGAGTTCACGCAACTGCCGCTAAGGTTTTTGGAGCTACCGGTAATATAGCGTTGTCACGGCACCACCTTGAGCTGAGCCGCGCAACGCTTCTCAAACTCGCAGATTCCCTCGGCGAAGAAGAATCCTTACAAAGAACGTTCTTGGCCGCGCCAGAGGTCGATAGAGTCTTTGCGGCCGCTGCAGCAGTTGACGGTTGAGCACAGATTTATCGTCGCAAGAGTGAACCTGGGGCGGCCTAGTTAGCAAACCGGGGCACTGTCCTTAGTTCTCGTCAAGTGGCATAAGAAGAAACAACGCTGGCAGGTAAATGATCGAACGCAAGGTGCCCATCCCACGAACACCGACCGGGAACCAATTCTCCACCACAACAACACTTCGAGATCACGACTACATTCCAGCAATCGCTTAGGCTTTGGCTTGGATGTTTGAGTTTCCGTCTCCCTTGAGACGGGTTCTCCGACGGAGCTGCTCAACTGCGGAATTGACCGGTGCCGGTCCTGGGAGCACACGGATCGAGAATACGACCGATGATAGCCAGTACGCAGATGCTAATTGGCTGGCACTAAGGCTGCTTACACCAACGCCTCCGTGTGCTTGTCCGTCGCGCCGATCCACCGCTGAAGACGCGAACCGGGCATATGCCAATCGATAGGCAATTGATTACTGATCAGCGGGACGGTACTGACAAGTTTGACGTGAGAAGTAAGTCGCCCCCGCGCAACATCTTTCGGACTCAGTCACTTACATGACTTCCCGTGGCAAGGGGTATGGCCCTCACGATGCATAGTTGCAGAAGTAAATGTTGAGAATGTAAACGGACAGAAGATCCAAGGGCCCCGAGGGTCGTCGTCGCTGAGAATGATCGACGGAAAGAGGGATAGAGGAGGCGGCTATTGGGCACGACGGGCTATCAACGGATTCATTCATCCATGGAATCCCCCTGTCTTGCGGGTGAAGCCCCGCTGGGTCACGAAGGGGGTTCGCTTGCGTGGCTGCTCTGCAGCGAGCAGATATCCGAACAAACACTAAGATTGGCCGAAACTTTGAACCCCATTAGGAAAGACCACTCGGATCTGGTGAGCATGGAAGCAACTTCGCATCTCCCAATTCAAAAAGCAGAGCAGTCCGTGGAATCCCGATACGATGACGCGATCAACCTCGACGCATTCCGGCGGACGCAAGACGAATTGAGATCGGAGAGAGACCGACTGCAACTCCTACTTGAACTGACCAGCCAAATCGCGTCGAATCTGGAGTTGCGCGATCTCCTTCGCACGGTATCGGCGACGGTCCGCCGTCTAATGCGGTGCGACGCAGTCGCTATCCATTTGCCCGATGAAGAGCGCGGCTGTCTGCGGATCTTTGCGCTCGATTCCCAGGAACACAAGAGCGAATCTACAGACCATGATGGGCTGGAAGAGAGCAGTAGTGGCGAACACATTTCCGAGGTATTCCGAACTAGGCAACCGCTGGTGAATGCTCGGGATTTGCCGAAACTCCCTCGGAGAGTCCACGGGGATGCGCCACAATGCGGCTCTGCCGTGCCCCTCGTCAGCCGGGACCGAGTCCTGGGCATTTTGGAACTTTGGCGTCGCGAGGGTCATAGCTTCACGCCAGAAGATGTGGGCTTCTTGATGCAGGTAGCAAACCACGTGGCCATTGCAATTGAGAACGCACTTGCATTCGGTGAAATCAAGGGGCTTCAGAGCAAGCTTGCGAGAGAAAAACTATATCTCGAAGATGAGATTCGAAGTGAACAGGGGTTTGAAGGGATCATCGGTCGGAGCACAGCAATACGTTCAGTGTTGCGCAAGATCGAGACCGTTGCCCCGACCGACTCCACCGTATTGATCTGCGGCGAGACGGGTACCGGCAAAGAACTAATAGCACGTGCAATTCACGAACGAAGCCCTCGCCGTTCCAATGCGTTTGTTAAGCTGAACTGTGCTGCAATACCAACCGGACTTCTGGAGAGCGAACTTTTCGGTCACGAAAGGGGGCGTTCACCGGCGCGATTATGCAGCGACTTGGACGTTTCGAGCTGGCCGATCGAGGCACCGCATTTCTGGACGAGATCGGCGAAA
Source organism: Tunturiibacter gelidiferens (assembly GCF_051013345.1). Classification (GTDB taxonomy): domain Bacteria; phylum Acidobacteriota; class Terriglobia; order Terriglobales; family Acidobacteriaceae; genus Edaphobacter; species Edaphobacter gelidiferens_A. Next base: position 5,502,274 of record NZ_CP132939.1, on the reverse strand, counting down.
TTGCACTCGAACTTCAGCCCAAGTTGCTGCGCGTCTTGCAGGAAAGAGAATTCGAGCGCCTGGGGAGCACACGAACTCTGAAGACGGACGCCCGTCTTATCGCCGCCACGAATAGAGATCTTGCTGAGTGTGTCGACGAACAGAAGTTCCGCGCAGACCTCTTCTACCGACTAAACGTGTTTCCAATTTTTGTACCGCCGCTTCGCGATCGGCCGGAAGATATTCCGCTCCTGGTACGACATTTCGTGCAGTACTTTGCGCGGCGGATGAACAGGACAATTGACACAATCCCTTCCGAAACGATGGACGCGTTGGTCCGGCATTCGTGGCCCGGAAATATCCGCGAACTACAGAATTTGGTTGAGCGGTCGGTGATTTTGTCTCTAGGTCCAGTTCTGGAGGTTCCTCTTGCTGGTCTTCATTCCGGCAACGCGCCGAGTCCAGACGGTGCAAAGCGACGGACGCTGGAGGAAGCAGAGCGCGAGCACATCCTTGCGACCTTGAAGGAGACAAAATGGAGAGTGTCCGGAGCACGGGGGGCGGCAGAGCGTCTAGGAATAAACCGTTCTACGTTGCAGTTTCGTATGAAGAAGCTAGGGATTATGAGACCAGGATCCTGAGGGCAGGCGCCTATAGGTTGGTAAAGGGTATTCCGTTACTACTCTGGCTTTGGCAACAATGTACGGCCGTAGTCAACCGCCTCGCTGGACAACGATTCGGCCACGCAGTTTGGTGGTGCGATTGCACTGTAGGGAGCGATTCATGGATGGCGCAATGCTCAAAATTACCGTGCAGGACACTCCTAAACAGCTCACATTGAAACTCGAAGGCAGTCTGGTGGGCGCCTGGGTTTTGGAAGTGGAGTGCGCTTGGCGGTCCTCAAATGCGGAACTTGCCAACCGCCTGCTTTGTTTGGATTTGATTGAAGTGGACCAGATTGATGATGCAGGACGATATCTCCTAGTCCTCTTACACGAGCGCGGTGTACGACTGGTTGCCACAAGTCTCGTAATGACGGAGATTGTTGGGTCCATTACGCAAGATTGGCCGCTGAAGAAGAGGAGCCTTTGAATACGCGCCTCCCGTTCTTACAACATTGCCGTCAAGACGAGGTTTCTCGGGCAATCGTCAATATCCCGGCAACAAGCTCATTCAGCCAAGCGAGTGAACTGGAATGACATTGCTGCTTGCAGTGCGGGGCCTAAACACATCCGGATAAGCCATTGCATCGTCTCCTCGATGGGGGCAGCGGATGCTCAGTCCCATTGCCGTTGTTTGAAAGGTTGGTGAGAGTTATGTCGCAACACACGCCGGTTGTTGTTATCGTTGGTGGAGGCTTCGGAGGGCTATCGACTGCCCGCGCGCTAAAGAAAGCGCAGGTGAAAGTGATATTGATTGACCGTAACAATCATCACCTCTTTCAGCCTCTTCTCTACCAGGTAGCCACTTCGGTTTTGGCTCCCGGGCAAATTGGATCGCCCATCCGCGGCATTTTACGGAAAAGCGAAAACACGACGGTTATTCTCGGCGATGTCACGGGAATTGACACGGCTGCGCGCTGTGTCCTCGTCAACTCTGCAGACCGAATCGGGGTTAAAATCTCGTATGACTACCTTATTCTCGCTACAGGCGTGCAGCACAGCTATTTCGGACATGATGAGTTTGAAAAGTACGCTCCAGGCTTGAAGAGCTTGGCGGACGCGGTCGCCATTAGAAACAAGATACTGCGGGCGTTTGAACAGGCGGAAGCCGAAGAAGATCCAAGCCATCATAAGGAATTACTCACGTTTGTTTTGGTGGGAGCCGGCCCTACGGGTGTCGAGATGGCGAGCGCGATCGCCGTCATGGTGCGCAGTACGCTAAAGCACGAGTTCCGACGGATCGACCCAGCCTCAGCACGGATAGTTCTGGTGGACATGGCGACCAGGCCTCTCGGGACTTTCGCTCCTGAACTTTCGGACGCTGCTCAACGACGCCTGACAGAGTTAGGAATAGAGGTACGGTTGGGGCACGGCGTGGATTCGATCGACGACGAAGGAGTCGTAGTCGCCGGTGACCGGATTGTGAGCAAGACGGTCATCTGGACGGCGGGCGTTGCTCCTTCACCCGCAGGCAAGTGGCTTAATGCCGAGACCGACCGCGCCGGGCGTGTGCGAGTCAGAAGTGATCTTACTGTCCAGGATCATCCGGAGATTTTCGTAGTTGGCGATACGGCCTCGCTCGATCAGGACGGTAAGCCGTTGCCAGGGGTGGCGCAGGTAGCAATGCAACAAGGGCGCTACGCAAGCAGTCTCATCCGCTGCCGGCTCGAAGGCAAGCCATGTCCAAGTCCGTTTCGCTACTTCGACAAAGGAAACCTGGCGGTTGTAGGCAAAGGTTTCGCAATCCTGCAGAGTGGCAAAGTTCGTCTCAGCGGGTTGCTCGCGTGGCTTGTCTGGGCCGCGGTTCATCTACAGTTTCTGGCTCAATCGAGTCTCCGAGTGAGCGTATTTGTGCAGTGGGTGTGGACCTATGTGACGGGGCAAAGGGGCTCCCGCCTCATCGTGAAGCATCACTGCGACTGACATGTGCGATTGCGTACCTCGTGATTTCGTTAGAGATCCGTTCAGGATTGTTTTCTGCCGAAAGCCACATCGCAGTTCCTGGTTGATGTTATTGGCGGGTGCTAAAGAGCTATCTCTCGCCAGACGATTGGCACACTCGGAGAAGCACACCGAAGGGCCCATCCGGTGCAGTCGATGGGATAATCACCGCACTTGCACTGGCAAACTCCGGATTGCATTCACAACACGTTTTGGTCTTTGGTTTGCACTCGTCATGACAAGGAATCGTTGGCCCAGCGGACGGACCCCGGTGAAAGTGTTGGTCACTCGATGCTTCTCTTGGCTCGGTCCCAATGAGGAGTTGTAGGAGCGTTGACTCGAAGATAACCTCTGTCAGGTGCTCTTAACTTCGCAGATACGAGCTCTATGTAATTGGCGTACTTGCTTTCGCTGACTACTCTCACGAGAGGCCGAAGACGATGCGACGGGTTTCCATTTGACACCGTCAGCTATCTGAAAGCATGCAGTTCAAATGCTGCGAGTCCTCGTCGTCTCTAGTTTCAGTCAATTGCAGGTGGCCCTCGCGTTGCAATACGGAGTCGTGAGGTATCGAGAAGATGACACTGGACTGCCAATTCTCGATCGTCGCATTCGTAGCCATATCGCTGCAGCTCATGACATCGATCAACCTGATGTTCGGCAGATCTGTGGTTAAGAAGTGCGATATTTGGCGCGAGACGGACCATTCGCCCCGGTAGAGGTATTTCGGGCGCTCGACGCTTTTAGTGACGCCTCAATGATGAGGCGCAAACTGCGTTAAGTCGCAAAGGCGATGGCTTACGACCCGGTGGATACTGATAAACTCTCCCGCCACTACGCAACTTGCTTTTGGGGAGGCTTTCAGAAAAACGAAAAGACCAGGACCAGAGCGCCATAACCCGTTCTGCGCTTCTATAACTGAGTATCAAGCGTCGGCCCCGGCTTGTATGCCGAGGCCGGAAGGAAGGGGGCGATTGAGCGAACTTAAGCGGTTTCGCTGGAATTGAATGGGAATTACAGACTTGACTCCCTGCAAAGTTGCTTAGCCGCTGCGCTCTACAGTGATGGTTATCTCGTCGCCAAGAGCTGGAATAACAGGATGGCCTGGGTAGAGGGTCATTTTCAGAGATACAGGGTAATTCCGCTCCACTTCATCCCTCCAGGTTCCCGATGCTCTCAGCTCGACGGCTTCTCCCATAATGGTTGAAGGGACATACTCAAACGGTATGACCTTAAGATTCGTGACTTTCAGATTTGTTGTAACCTTTTCCATATTTTCTCCCTAGATTCCGGCCTCAGTCCGGATCTGGGTTACGGTCAAACTCAACAGGGAGTCAAGTATGTAGTTCCTAATTGAATCGAGGATGCCGCTTCTCGAAGAATGCGGTAAGCGCCTCTCGAGCGTCGGCCGAACGAACTCTTTCGCTAAACTCCACCAGTTCGTCCTGGACAGCCTGCGCGACACGGGGTCGTGTTTGACGGCGCAGAAGTTGTTTGGAAGCTTTGATTGCAGCCAGTGGCTTCTGTGCCAGCTCTTGAGCGATTTTTTCCGCCGAGCCAAGGACTTCAGCATCGGGGAGGACCTTGGTAACCAGTCTCAAATTCAGGGCAGTGGGTGCATCGAAAGGATGTCCGAGAAGAATGATCTCAGCCGCACGAAGGTAGCTGTCGTGCATCACGGCACCATCACCTGCGCAACTAAAGCAAACAGATCGGCATACTGCTGATCACAAAAAACAATCCGCCAAGAGGACGTTGCAGTGTCAGTAGGCGACCGACCGCACTAGAGATCCTTTCCGCCGGTCCCACCCATCCACTCGTCATCACAGTTATCTAACAGTTCCTAACGCTACACTCGTACCGAATCTCTGTCATTCTCGCTTGTACAGCGCGTGAGATCGGATGTGACAGAGAACTCTCGCGAGGTACGAGTCCTTGCATTGGTACCTATGCGTAAGCAAGGAGAGATCCGCCGTCAATTGAGGATTTAGCAACGGCATTCGGGTAGCCAAGGTATTCATTCTTCAAATGATCAATCTGTTTCTGTTGAAATCCTGTCTTCGAACCTAAAACCTCAATCGGGGCAACTCACATGAACTCACCTATCTATTCCGGCAGTGACGTATCTCTCGATCGCAGTTCGATGGCGATGAACGACGAGCTGTTGGTTTTGGCTGCAAAATCTGGAGATACCACCGCTTTCGTTGAACTCAGAAGACGACATGCCACAAAAGTCATGCGGACGATATACCGCGTCACCAGGAACTGGGAAGACGCAGAAGATGCTCTGCAGGATTCCTTTCTACTGGCTTATCTTCATCTGAATAAATTCGAGAACAGATCCACCTTTGCATCCTGGCTCACCAGAATCGCGGTCAATTCGGCTCTCATGATTTTGCGGAAGAAGCGTCCCCACGAAATCTCGATTGACGATACCCGCGCCGGCTTCGAAGCCGGTGACAAGTGGGAGCTGCGGGACCTTAGGGACGATCCTGAGGCCCGCTATGTTCAGATTGAGAGGAATGAGAAGCTCAGAAGCGCGATACTGCGGTTGCGGCCTAATCTTCGAGATGTGCTGGAGTTGCAGCAGACACAGGAATACAGCGTAAAGGAGCTGGCACAGGTTCTCGGTATTTCGTCAGCGGCCGCCAAATCGAGGGTGTTGCGCGCAAGGATGGCTTTGCGCGCATCTCTGCAATGATAAGTTTCGTAGCCTGACGCATGCGCGGAACGGTCGGGGCAAAGACGGGAACCGGACATATGCCAATCGATAGGCAACTGGTTACTGGTCAGCGGAACGGTACTGACAAGTTTGATGTGAGAAGTAAGTCGCTCCCGCGCAATATCTTTCGGGCTCAGCCACTTACATAACTTCCCTTGGTAGGAGCGGTATGGCCCTCACGGTGCATAGATGCAGAAGTAAATACAGGAGGCGGATTGTGCAGACAGTTATTACTCCACGCGTCTTCTCGCGGCTGACGCAGAGTCGGGACGCGGTGTTACGCCCGAAGATGAATAAAATACAAGATCGAGTTCGGGATTGCACCAAGGACGTGTCTTTGAGTGCCGGCGATGGGTTCGATGCGAAAGAGCCATCGGAATCTATGGTCCTCGAGCAGTTGGGCCGCATCTTGCAAAGTCCGATCTTCGTCCAATCGAACCGGCTTAGCCGCTTTCTTCGCTTCGTAGTTGAAGGCACCTTGAGTGGCGAGGGCAGCGTTCTTAAAGAGTATGTTATCGGCACCGATGTGTACGATCGGAAACCTCCCTATCACCCCAGCATAGATTCAATTGTCCGGACAGAGGCACGCCGGCTAAGACGCAAACTAAAGGAGTACTACGAGTCTGAAGCAAAAGCGGACTCAGTATTCATATATTTCCGGACAGGCAGCTACGTTCCCGTATTCCGAATGAGGGAGCAGCCCTCAACTGAGAGTCAGTTGGAAGTAAATATCGACGTTGAGTACCCTGGCGAGAATCGTGGCATTTCGATAGGGGTCATACCTTTTATCGATCTATCTGATCATCCGCTCGCGACGGATTGTGCGCGAGGCATAACTGAGGAATTGGGCTATGAATTGGCGCGGCTTGGCAGATGCCGAGTGATCGCCGCTAGTCTCGCCTCACAACTGACTGCTGAGATTTCGGACATCCCCTCCCTGGTTCGTAAGCTGGGTGTTCAACTCCTCTTTGAAGGTACCGTCAGGAAAGAGAATACCCAGTTACGCATTACTTCGCGAGTTGTCGATAGGGATGGATTTCAACTCTGGTCACAGCGGTTCGATACCGAAGCGGATCGGCACGCCCTTTTCGGTATTACGGAACAAATTGCGTCCGCGCTCATAAGCAGGACGCGTCCCAACGAAGCGCATATTCGGCGGCCACATAGCTTGCTGGGATCGATATGCCCCTCGGTTCTGAGCGCCGAAGCGATGATCGATGAAGGAGCTCCAACTGAGATATCGGCTGCGCTGTCGAAGTTCCAGGAGATAGTCGAGGCTATGCCCGGGAATGCACGAGCTCATTGTGGCATCGGACAGTGCCACTACGAGATCGCCCTTTCTGGCAATGCCGGTTCCGCCGATGCTGTTTTCCAAGCAAAGAGGGCCACCCTTCAGGCGCTCGCGCTCGACACACGGTTGGCAGCGGCTCATGCCTGTCTGGGCAGCATCCTCGCTTTGGAGTTCAACTGGGCCGCTGCAAAAAAAGTTTTGAGCATGCACTGAATCTCGAAACGGACCCGATGAGCTACAGACAATTTGCACTCTTTCTGACCGTTATGGGTCAATTCGACGAGGCTTGGCATTATCTTCGGAAGGCTCAGCGAATTGACCCGTTTTCACACAGACAGAAGCTCGCCTGCATGAAGTATCTATATTTCAGTCGCCGCTATGAGGAGGCGGTTGAGTGCTCCTCCGGGCCACTGGTCTATGGCACGATACCCTGGAAGCGCGACTCTATCTAGCTTTCGCGCAGTTGCAGCTCGGCCGGCGAGATGATGCCAGGCGGTTGGCAAACAGCATACTGCCCGACTCGGTTAGAATGCCTCGCCTGATGACCTATATCGCAGAGGTCTTGGCTCGTTGTGGGGATACCGTCCAGGCGAATCAAATCGCCGTGAACTATAAGCTGCGGTCTCAAGATTCACCTGTCAGTAAGTTCCGGCGGGCCTCGCTGGAGGTTGCATTGGGAGAACCGCAGAATGCCACTTTCCTTTTGACTGCAGCCCGTAAAGAGCACGAGCCCGAATTGCTTTGGCTGGCGGTCGACCCACGATTCGACCCTATTTGCGACATTAGGCAGTTCGAACGAATTAAGGAAAAGCACGAAATCAGACGCGAAAGGTCAGATCCTGAAATGGCCTTTCTGTAAGGTGCGCAGCGCAAATAGCGAATGCGTATCGAACTGACCTGTTTTATCAGTGAATCTATGACTCTCCTCAGCTGCGCCTTCTTGTATCGGGGAGTCTACTTCTTCGTAGATCAAACGCTGCCGCTCGTCAATTGCTGACAGCTTCGATTTTCTATCTGCCGGTGGTGTTCTTCTGATGCTTCTCGATAGGAAGTAGTCGGCCCTCTTCAGAGGTGTTATTGAACCACCTTTGACATCGTCCGTCGTCAGTTCCCACCAGTCATTCCAACTTCGCCTGTTACGGGCCAAACGTGGCTAATTCATCTCCGCGCGAAGGAACCGGTCTTATTCCAGGACGTGAGAGTTCAGGATTCTGCGGACGTCTATCTCTGGCTGAGGACGCCGACAACCAAGTTGCCAACCGGCTCGCAACAGATAACCCGTTAGCGCTGTCTCGTTCAAAGCGACGATTCGAATCCCGGTTTCCACTCTTGAAACTCCCCTTGACTCAACTGTTTGAGCAGATCGCGGAGTTTGGCCCACGGTGGCGCGAGCCGTGCAACGGAAGGGAGATGAATCCATGCGAAGGGAAGCCTAGCGCAGACGATCAACCGCCGCAAACTTTTGTCAACATCACTCGATTGGACAAAAAGGAGAAGTGAAACATGTCTTTTACTAAACCGGTAAACCGAATCGCGATTGTGGGTACGGGAGTAATTGGAGCGAGCTGGGCGGCACTTTACCTGGCACGTGGTCTCGATGTGGTTGCCACCGATCCAGCCCCTAACGCGGAAGAGAACCTGCGCGAATATGTCGATAGTGCGTGGCCTGCGCTTGAGCAGTTGGGGCTGTCTGCCGGGGCCACGAAGGAGCGACTCTCGTTCACCGCCAAGTTGAACGAAGCGCTGCAGGGCGTTGACCTGGTCCAGGAGAACGGCCCAGAAAAGCCGGACTTTAAGATCAAGTTGTTCTCCGACATGGACGCGCTCACACCGGCGACCACCATTCTTGCCTCCAGTTCTTCGGGCATCCCGATTGGTGTTAGCCAGTCGCAGTGCAAACATCCCGAGCGCTGCGTGATCGGACACCCCTTCAATCCTCCTCACCTCGTTCCCCTCGTTGAAATCGTCGGTGGCGAAAAGACATCGGCTGAGACGATCGAGCGTTCGATGGCGTTCTACGCTTCGATCGGAAAGCGACCGATTCACGTGAAGAAGGAAGTGGTCGGTCATGTCGCGAACCGTCTCCAGGCCGCTCTCTATCGCGAAGTTGTGTACTTGATCGACCAGGACGTACTTAGCGTCTCGGACGCGGATGCAGCGGTGAGTTGGGGACCGGGACTGCGTTGGGGCCTCATGGGACCAAACCTACTCTTCCATCTCGCCGGCGGCCGGGGCGGTATCCATCACTTCATGGAGCACCTCTCAGGTCCGATGAGCACATGGTGGAAGGACCTCGGCAATCCCGAGTTCACACCCGAACTAAAGAGAAGATCTCCCAGGGCGTTCTGGAGGAAGCCGGCAACCAGTCGATCAACGACCTCGCCGAAGAGCGCGACAGGCTCTTGCTCGGACTGCTCGCCCTGAGACGCACCGGGAAGTAGAGGAGTTCGAGAGTCACCCATACGCAATTGGATGAACGCAAACGGAGAGGAATCCTATGTCATCGACACCAAACGACACCAAGGCGATTGCGAACAAGAGCGGTCGCGTGTTCTTCATCGACGCAAGCGGTGGCCGTCTGCTCTCCGTCAACCCTGACGGAAGCGACGTCAAGGAACTTGTCACCGGTCGTCATCGCATCCCAGACGGGATCGTTGTGGATGTAGAGCACGGCCACATCTACTGGACGGAGATGGGTATTCCGAACAAGGAAGATGGCTCGATTGAGCGCGCCAACATCGACGGCAGCAATCGCGTCACCATCGTCCCGAACGGAAAGACCTTCACCCCAAAACAGTTGCAGCTCGACAAGCGTAACGGCAGGCTTTACTGGTGCGATCGCGAGGGAATGCGTGTTATGCGCTCGAACCTCGACGGCTCCCATCTTCAGACCCTGATTCAAAACGGCCTTGGTGAAGCAGACAGAGCCGACCTCACACGGTGGTGCGTTGGCATTGCGATCGATGTGCAGGACGGCAAGCTGTACTGGACTCAGAAAGGCATCGACAATGCCGGCGTCGGAAGAATCTTCCGAGCCGGGCTCGAGGTACCCAAGGGAGAGACTCCCACCTCACGTAGCGATATCGAAGTGTTGTTCGACCAGTTGCCGGAGCCCATCGATCTCGATCTTGATCTCGAAAACCGGTTCCTTTACTGGACCGATCGTGGCGATCCCCGCGCGGCAATACTGTCAGCCGGGCACCGATCGACGCTGCGCCTCACTCAGTTGAGCCCGAGATCGTCTTTACCCATTTGATGGAAGGCATTGGGCTCGCACTCGATGTTCCTGGCAATCGCATGTTCATGGCCGATCTCGGAGGCTCCTCTATAGCGCGAGTCTGGACGGCGCGACGCATAAGACGCTGCTCGCTGTTCAGGGAAACCTGACCGGCGTGGCGTACACGGACTGAACCCACTGGGGTCCCCGCGTTTCGCATAACAGTTCCGGTTGACACAACCAAAGAGAAAGGCACTGGAGGATCCGATGTCAGATACACAGACTCAAAAGGCGAAGAAGCCGATCGTAATACCGAAGCCGAACAGCGATTTCTACCAGACATTTCAGATGCTGTCTGAGACCGAGCAGGCGAAGGTCAACAAGGTCCGGGAGTTCATGAAGACCGCTGTCGCGCCGATCATTAACGATTTCTGGGCGAGGGATGAGTTCCCGTTCGACCTCGTCCCAGGTATCCGCGACCTTCAGATTGCAGGGCTTGGTTATGAGGGCTATGACTGCGCCGGCGGGAGCAACCTGTTGAGCTGCTACGTTGCGATGGAGATCGCGAAGGTCGATTGCTCGCTTGCCACGTTCTATGGCGTCCACAGCGGCCTCGCAATGGGATCCATCTACTTGTGCGGGTCGGAAGAGCAGAAGAAAAAGTGGTTGCCTCCGATGGCGCGCCTCGAAAAGATAGGCTCCTTCGGTCTCACGGAGCCTCTGGTGGGCTCTGGCTCCTCCCGTGGTCTCTTGACAACCGCACGGCGGGAGGGCGACACGTGGATTCTGAACGGCCAGAAGAAGTGGATCGGTAACTCGACGTGGGGTGACCTCACCATCATCTGGGCGCGCGACGAGGCTGATGGCCAGGTGAAGGGCTTCATTGTCGAAAACAAGACCACACCCGGCTTCAAGGTCGAGAAGATCCAGCACAAGATGGCGTTGCGGGTAGTCCAGAATGGACTGATCACACTCGAAAACTGCAGGGTGCCGGAAGAGAACCGCCTGCAGAACGACACTTCCTTTCGCGACACTGCCCGCGTACTCCGCATGACGCGCGGTTTCGTCGCATGGGAGGCTACCGGATGCCAGATGGGTGCGTACGAAAATGCGTTGCTCTACGCACAGACCCGCGAACAGTTTGGCAAGCCGATCGCTTCGTTCCAGCTCATCCAGGACCTGCTCGTCAAGATGATTGGCAACATTACTGCATGCCAGTGCATGGTCATGCGGCTTTCCAAGTTGCAGGACGAAGGCAAGCTCGCGGATGAACATGCTTCGCTCGCCAAGGCATTCACCACAGTCAAGATGCGCGAGACGGTTGGGTTTGCAAGAGAGCTTCTTGGAGCCAATGGAATCCTCCTTGACTACAACATCGGCCGTTTCTTTGCAGATTCCGAGGCGATCTACTCCTACGAGGGAACGCGTGAGATGAACACCCTCATCGTTGGTCGCGCCGTTTCGGGCTTCAGCGCATTCATCTAGTCAGACCGCGTCTGTTGTTACCGAATGAGAGGCTTCGATGATTTACACCCATTCCGTTGGTCGCGCCCTGCAGTACTTCCCGCAGCACACAGCTCTGTTGCGGGAGGGCAGGGCCGTGACCTTTCAGGAACTGGATACTCGAGTAAGAAAGATCGCCGCGGCGCTTCGGCGTCGCGGCTTTCTGAGTGGAGAGCGGTTAGCTTTGCTGATGCCGAATGGGCCGGAATACATAGAGCTGATCTATGCCTGCAGCCTGCTTGGCGTCGTTGCAGTTCCCATTAACACGCGCTATGCGAGCCCCGAGATCGACCGGCTCCTCGTGGATGCTCGCCCCCGTGGCCTGATCCGGCATTCGAAGTTCCCCGCACCTACCGTAAGGCTTGAGTTGGAACTCGTGATCGACGTCGATCCTCTTGATGAAGTCGAAGGAGAGCCCTACGCCGGAGAATTCTACGATCCGGACGCGATCCTCGTGCTTCTGTACACGAGCGGAACGACCGGAGCCTCCAAAGGGGCGGCCCTTACACACGCGAACATCTTCTCCAACATTCATGATTTGAATTACTGGCTGGCATATCGCGAGGAGGCCGTATTTCTCCATGCGTCACCGATGTTCCATATCGCCGATTTTCCGGCGATGTTCGCGGCCCCGGTCTTCGGCGCGGCGCAGATGACGCTGGAGCGCTTTGACTCACCATCGTTTTGCACCTCTGTTCAGGTGCACGGAGTGACACACACGGTACTCGTCCCGTCCATGATCAACACCCTATGCCAGTTTCAGGAGCTTGTTGCATTCAACCTGGATTCTCTGGATGTGCTGGCGTACGGGGGCTCGCCCATCGCTCCCGCGGTTGTACGGGAAGTACGCAGAGCTTTGCCGAAAGTGAAGTTGCTGCAGGTTTACGGTTTGAGCGAAGCCGGTTTCCTCACTGGTCTTACAGACGCCGAACACACCGAGAACAGACTTCAGTCTTGCGGCCGTCCATGCCCGGGTATCGATCTGCGAGTTGTCGATGCAGCCGGCAAACCTGTGGCTCCCGGCGAACTCGGAAACCTGGTAGCACGGGGGCCGGGCATCATGCTGGGTTACTGGCACGACATCGAAGAAGAACTGCCAGGGGATGAGTCTTCGGTGGACGAAACTACCGAAGCATTGCGTGGCGGGTTCTTTCACACCGGAGATATCGGGCGCCAGGACAAGGACGGCTTCTTCTACATCATCGATCGGGCCAAAGAGATGATCGTCAGCGGTGGAGAAAATGTCTACACCGGTGAAGTCGAGGCAGCTATTTATGAGATCCCCAAGTGAAGGAGGCCGCAGTATTCGGCATTCCGGATGAGAGATGGGGAGAGCTGGTGGCCGCAGCCATTGTTCTGCGCCCGGGAACCAATTTGTCTGCGGGAGAAGTCCAGCAGTACTGCAAGACCAGGATCGCCTCATACAAGCTCCCCCGCCACATCGAGTTCATGACAGAGGAACTCCCCAAGTCCGGGTCGGGCAAGATTCTGAAGCGAGTTCTACGGGAGAAGTACTGGGCCGGGCAATCCAGGCGTGTGTGATGCGCTGGCCGCCGCAAGAGGGTTTTTGAAGCGCGAAGCGGATCCGGAACATTGTGACGAGCTTCGCTCTTCAAGATGACGAACAAATAGAGATGTTGGAGATCCTATGAGCGAAAACAAAATCTTCTCAGGAATTAAGGTAGTAGACCTAGCGAGCTTCATCGCGGGTCCCGCAGCAGCGACAATCCTATCCGACTTCGGCGCGGATGTGATCAAAGTCGAGCCGCCCAGCGGAGAGCTGTGGAGAACCGGGCATAAGATCCCTCCGCAGCCGTATTCGGAAGAACCGTATCCCTTCGAATTGGCTAATCGAAACAAACGTGGCGTTGCACTCAATCTGAAAGCTGCGAGCGCGCAGCAGGTTCTCGAGCGGTTAGCCAAGTGGGCCGACGTGTTCATCGTCAACACACCGCATCTCGCGCGAAAGAAATTAAAGCTCGAATATGACGACGTCGCGCAGTGGAATCCGCGTCTGATCTATGCCGATCTCACCGGCTTCGGGGAGAAAGGACCGGACGCCGCTCTTCCGGGGTTCGATCTCACGGCCTTCTGGGCGCGAAGCGGTTTGTTATTTATGACGCGCGATGCTGGAGAGCCGCCGACATGGCCCGTGTCCGGTAGTGGCGATAATGCGACTGCGGTCGCCATTTATAGCGCAATCGTGACCGCTCTTTATCGTCGCGAGCGCACCGGCAAAGGATCCTACGTCACGACTTCGCTCCTCGCGGCAGGTGTCTGGTCGGCCAGCGTATTTATCCAGGCCGCCCTATGCGGTGCGAGTTTCTATGGGCTGCACGATCGAGCACATCCCGCAAATGCAGGTTTGAACACGTATCGTTCTTCCGATGGCACCTGGTTCGTTTTGGTAGTTACTCCGGACAAGGTACCCGCGGTTCTAAAAGCTCTAGGTCGTGAGGATATCCTTACGGATCCGCGATTCTCGGATCCCGCCAAGCTGGCGCTGAACCGGCCGCAACTGACGGCAATGCTCGATGAGATCTTTGGTTCGCAGCCAATGTCGCATTGGTATGAGGTCTTCAACGGCGTTCTGGTCCCCTTCGGCGCCGTGCGTGAGCCGCAGGAAGTCGTTAATGATCCGCAACTGCGAGCGAATGACATCGTCGTTCCGCTCGAAGGAGCCGGCGAGAAGCTGACCTCAACCATCAGCAGTCCCATTCAAGTGCACGGTGTTACTAAGGTGCCTGCCAGGCGCGCGCCGAGAATCGGCGAGCATAACGATGAAGTGCTGAAGGAACTTGGATTCACCAGTGACGAGATCGCAGGCCTGCGCGCCAGCGGAGCAGCACCACAGGCGGTGCATGCTGAGGTACCAACGCACGCTCCAGGGAAGCCCATTTAGAAGAGAGGAGAACTTTCATGAGCGCTAGAGAAGTATCCACTAGCTTCGAAAACATTACGTATGAGGTCAAGGGATCGATCGGTTACATCACCATGAATCGGCCAAAGGTGATGAACGCGCTGAACCGGAAGACCGTTGAAGAACTCAACACTGCGTTTCATGCGGCGAAGGAGGATGTCACAGTCAAAGGCATCATTCTGACCGGAGCTGGAGAGAAGGCGTTCATTGCTGGCGCCGATATCGCTGAGCTTTCGGCAATCGACGGTGAGAAGGCAGGTGAGTTCTCCGAAAAAGGCCAGGAGACGCTCTTGTTTCTTGAGACACTTGGCAAGCCTGTGATCGCAGCAGTGAATGGCTTCGCCCTTGGAGGCGGTTGTGAAACGGCGATGGCATGCACGATCCGTATCGCCGCGGAAAATGCCAAGTTCGGTCAGCCTGAAGTCAAGCTCGGGATCATTCCCGGCTATGGCGGAACGCAGAGGCTACCGCGTCTCGTGGGCAAAGGCCGCGCACTTCAACTGATCCTGACTGGAGATTTGATCGATGCCCACGAAGCCCATCGCATCGGGTTAGTGAATGAGGTTGTTCCTGCAGCGGACTTGATACCGCGCTGTGAGGCCATTCTGAAGCAGATCGACGCAAATGCGCCGATCGCGATAGGCTACGTTATCGACGCGGTGAACAAGGGCGTTGACACAGACCTCACTTTAGGTTTGAAGCTCGAGGCGAAGTACTTCGCACTTGCTGCCGGCACCGAGGACAAAAAGAAGGCACTTCTGCCTTTGTCCAGAAGCGCGCTCCGCAATTCCAGGGTAAGTGATTGCGATCCAGCATCGCTTCCGAACGAAGAAACAATAACCAAATCAACGCACGTTCGCGCACTCTCCTGCCGGACGTGTTGCGCAATTAGGAGGAGGTGATATGGAATACATTCTCAATAGTCTGGATGGGGGCATTCTCAAGATCGAGCTGAATCGTCCGCAAAAGCGGAATGCGCTTACGTTAGCCATGTATAAGGAGTTCGCTGAGCTGTTGAACACGGCTCAGACAAAGCCCGAGATTCGGGTAGTGCTGGTATTCGCGGCCGGGGACAACTATTCTGCGGGAAATGATCTTCAGGACTTTCTCGACCATCCTCCCGGCAGTGGCGATAGCCCGCAAAAGCAGCTGATCGATGCTCTTCGCGTGTTCGATAAGCCGCTCGTCGGTGCAGTTCGAGGCGCAGCGGTCGGCTCAGGAGCCACCATGCTCACCTACTTCGACTTCGTCGTCGCCGGTCAGAGTGCCAGGTTCCAGTATCCGTTCATCAATCTGGCTCTGGTGCCGGAGTTTGGAACCAGCTTCTCGTTGCCCGATCAGGTTGGCTACCCTTTGCACTGTCAGTTCGAAGCGGATACAAGTGATCCGCTTGCGATCTCCATCGTTCCCGGACGTTGAAGGTCGATACGTTCAGTTTCTATGACGATGGCGATGACTAGCGCACGTGACGGGCAATCCAGAAGTTGAGCCTCAGTTGGCATCGTACTTCGGGTTTGTTGACTCTCGTTAGAGTCGTGTCGAAAGATATCTCTGGCTCGAATGATAAGTTGCGCCATCGCACTCGATGGCGAGAACGAATCGCCCCGGTTGACTTGGATGGGAAGCGACGAGGTCGATGCGAAACTTGGAGCAACCTACTTGCGGCACTAGCTCTATACCTTGAGCACTGAGCGCGTCGAACACATCCGCCTCAAAGTCGTTCATTGGCTCGTTGGTTATTTCTCCGTGGGATAACAGCTTCCCGCCTAAACTGGCATATTGCAGGTAGTTCTTAAGGAACTCCAAGCCCGTACCTGGTTTTACCTGGGTACTATTGATATCGCTGTACACGAAGGATGAAACAACAGTGAGCGGGCACTCTCGTATGGCCTAATGGAAGTCATGTGAATGCAGATCGAGCGCACCATCCGAGAGAGCTTTCAGCTGCACTGCCTTGACGTGAATCACACCATCCTGATTTTTGTAGCTTCACTTCTACCAACAGAAATTTGCTTCGGGTAACAACAAGGCGATCCCGGTCGTAGAGGTCGCGTATGACAATGACATTGGCGATGCCGGTCTCATCCTCCATAGAGATAAAGATGAACCCTTTGGCCGTACCGGGGCGCTGCCGTGCGGCAGGAGTGGCTCTTTCATTCTGGGTTGCTGAAGGTTAGCGTGACAGTCTGAACATCATTCCGTTTGGAGTCGTAACTAGCTCCCAGGGTGACAAGCTGAATAGGTACATTGACGCCAATGTTGCCATCAAATTGGATTCCGTATTGGAGCGTCACTGTAAGCTTGCTGAAACTGAGCTTGTCGAGCTTCGCTCTCAGCTTGACTGCTGCTGCTGCGCTCTGGATGTCGGCAACAAGGGCATCAGCCAAGGGTTTTGGTGGTTTGGCAAGTCGGAGGGCTTGCCCACGCCCTTCGGGTTTCTTCTTAGGCAGAGCATAGGTAAAGCTGAGTTGGTTCGCCGTATCCTTCTCTTTTGATGCACCGAGCTTGAAAATGAAGAAACTCACAGTGATACCGCCAACCTTGCCCGTGGTGGTTTTGAAATCAAATTGAGCTTGTTGTAGCGGCGGAAGTGAATCGGGACCAGTCCCTCGATTGTCTTGATAGCATTTTAAGGCTGCGGAGACTGTGGTCAACACGGAATCGAGATCGGCAGTTCCCGGCGGGGCTCCGATGTCTTTAGTGGAATTGGGATTGACAGTTTCCGGCACAGGGCACTTTGTCGGCTCGTTGGAGGCGCTTTGTTGACCCTGTGCAGCGTATGTTATCGACAGGGCACAGAATAAAAGGATACCGATTCGTCTCATGTGACACTCCTTTTCTCCGCATCGGAGGAGTTGCGACTTTAGCGTGTTGCCGAACCCTTAGGAATGTTTCGCAAATACCTGAGGGCCATAGCCTTTCCCGGCATACCTACGTTTGTCGCCGATGCCAAACTATTGACATCGGCGTTGTCGATACATTGTGCGTAGTTGATGTACTCATACATGATGTTTTTCGGTGTTGTGGGATGGAAAGCGATACCTGCCCAATGGCCCAGTTCGTGGAGAAGAACTACTTGCAAATCGATATTGTCCGGACCACTTCCAAAGACGCGGTTGCTTTGACATGCGTAACGTAGGTGAAATTTTTGGCGTCCAACTCCACCGTCGACCCAGAGAATTCACAACCAACAACGTCCTGCAGTGAACTGCATTGTGCCGACGGTCCATTCATGATCCTCACTGTCAGAGGCAACGAAGCTGCGACTGGATCTCCCGAGCAATTCAACGCCCGTCTGAGTCCTAACAGTTCTTCAGGAACCTTCGTCTTATCTACAAGGCAAAGCCGTTTCGCGGCGGCGCTCGTCTTGTCGAATTCGGTGTATAAGGACAACGGGACACGATCATTCAAATGACTATTGATGTACGCGTCGGTAATCGTTAGATCCGTCCCTGTGTCGATATTCAAAGGGCCTGGAGGCCGGTTTCTTGACGGCAGTATCACTTCCGGCTGGGTGAATCGCGTTCTTATATGGTCGTAATTGATAGACTTTGCGAGTCCGACAATCGCATCGTCTGCGTAGATTTTGTCATTGAACAGTATCACCCCACCGCTCGCGATCGCACAGTTCGTGCACATTCGACGCCAGAGACGCAAAGAAAAGATCGTCTCCTTAAATATCTCGTCCATTGCTGACGGCGAAATTGCCTGCGTGACATCTTGAACGTGCATATCGAGGAGTCGATTTCCTCCGAAGGAGCTTGAGGAATTGAATACCATCCCGAGCCGAGAGTTCCCTTGGTAGCAGAGCAGATCGACATCGTGAGCATCGACAGGGCGAGGGGTGCCTCAGCGGGCGGTGGAGAGAGTGCGAATTTGATAGTTGGCGGCAATATCTTACATTCTTGGCTAGCTAAAGCCGGAGTCATTTTGTGTTCGGCTGCATAGGCCTTGATGAACTCTCGCGATCCTTCTGAACTCAGCGAATCAAGCGCCGAGCAGCCTTGATGGTCTCTGATCGACGGATCGGCTCCTGCTGCCAGCAGAGACTTAACCAAGGGCAAGCCGTCGTTCCCTCGAGCTGCATTCATCAGCGGCGTTACGCCATTGTCATAGTGATGAAGCCGCCCTGGTTCGCAGGGTGACATAGGTAGCCTGCAGGTTTCGTCGTCTGCATGATAATTCCAGCACATAGGGTGCCCGTTATCGTATGAAATAGGGCCACATTGCTTATCTTCTAAGTGATCTGTTGTTGCGTTGACATTGGCTCCCTTCCTGACAAGCAGGGACACGACTTCGTCAAATTGAGCTTGTGTAGGTTTCGCACCCGGCCTTCCAACGATCATCGTCGCGAAGATGAGGTTGTGAAGGGCGCTATTGCCATTCATGTCATGCACATTTGGGTTAGCACCGAAGTCGAGCAGGAGCCGGATTTCTTGAGTCCAGGACGCCGGATCGAGACTCCACAGCGAAATTGCGCTCAATAACGGACCGACCGAGGGGTCGCTGGAGGAATTTGGATCGGCCCCGTGGTTAAGTAAATATTCCAGAACCACGGGGTCGGAGATGTTTGTAAGCGAACCGCAGTGGCGAACATCTTGTCGGTGCTCCACAAAAATCCCAATAATCGCGAGCGTGCTGTCTTTAACTGGTTTGTGACCGCGCGCACTGTCAATGGAAAGGCACAAGGCACTCTCTTCTGAAAACGCCAGGCCTTTATTTACCGTTGCGCCGAAGTTGGCTCCTCCTGCAATCGCGGAACGGACTCCGGCTAAGTCACCGGTGTAGGCTGACTGCAACAGTTTTGTATTCACCTCATTGGAGCCTGAAAGAAATGGTTGGTTCCCAGCGCGACGTTGTCCGAGCAGGTCCTGATTGGACCAGATAGGTACTATCAGGACGATGGACACAAGAATAGGTGAAATTCGGAACACGATGGAGCCTCCGAAAATTCGTGGGACTCTGGGAAGCCAGATTCTGGTGACTTGAAAGCCCTAGATGCTGGAAAGACAGCGGTCCTGTCTTTGAGGAAATCGGGATAGAACGTAAACATACGCTCTTTTGCTGATTGTTTTCAATTGAAAATCGTGAACAATACCAAACCTTAACGTACGTTTGTTCAATTGGAGGAGATCTCCTTCCTGTCTACGGCCCGCGTGCGCGTCCTCCGCGACCCGTCCTAGCGGGGCCGTTCCTTCCCCGCAACACCCCTCCCTGAAAAGCAAGAGCTATCCACACGTGACTGCACGCGACATGGTGATGCCAAGCTTCTGCATCCGAAACTGCAGCGTCGACCTACTCATGCCCAGGAGAGCTGCGGCCCCGTTTGGGCCTGCAACTTTGCCGGTTGTTTTCTCGAGAGCGGCGACGATTTCTTGCCGCTCCGCGTCCTTGAAGTCGCCCGCAGATTGTCACCCATACAATGTGTCGATATATCAGGAGAGATCCACTCGCACTGCTTGTGGCAAGCCCAGTTATATTTTCGGCGTAGGGCTTTTTGAAATCCAACATGAAGTCGTAGTCGCTCGCAATCGTTGGAAAGTTGCTTCAGCACTCAGGAGGACAGTTATGAAACGTCAGCCAGTTCTGACGAAATCCAAAGTGGGACGCCGTGGCATGTTCGAATCACATGAGAGGCTGGCGCATAGGCTTGCTATTTATCTGCGGTCTGTGGGGGTGGAGCCGGTAGCACCTGCGGAGGCAACTCCGCGGCAAAGATTGACCGCTTACCATCAGCAATGGGAGGCTCTGCCAGTCCATGTGCGCTCGCGAGGAAGAAGAACTGGCCGTGCTCGGATGTCAATCTCCACTCTAACTGAATCGGTGCATACTGAGCGTTTGATCACAACCAAGAATCCATCTATTGAAGGAGAACGGGAAACTGTCGCAGTTGTTTGCCCCCACTGTCGCATGCGTGGCGGTTTCCCGAAACGGGCCTGGCTTTCCCGTCAACTCGCCGAGGATGCATTACTCCGCGCACTGGAGATTCCTAAGAACTTTGAAGGGCTTCGTATCTATAAATGTCCTTACAATCGCCGTTATTGGCACTTGGGGCATCTTAGAGAAGACGCCTCTATCAAGATGCTGGGGGCGTGCGCCGGTGAACACTCAAATTTCTCTATGTGGACGGTTCTTTGCGGTCTAGGTTTGATCGGCTTGTTTGGGTGTTCATATTTATGGAGAAGGCCCAAATAGAGAGAAACTACCTCATCCCTAAAGAGACTCTTGATCGTTGTCGGCGCGTCAATTCTTCACGAGATGATCAAGCTGCTGGGGGATCGACCGTCCCATCGGAATACGGAAAGTTAGGGAAGTGCAGATCATGCCAGGCAACATAATCTGCTTTGGAAACTCGGATGGGAAAAACCGAGAGTTACTACCACGATGAAAAACTTTGACCCTGCCGCTTAGCCAGTTTTCAACATCGCTACGATATCGGTGATAAGGTAAACGCCGCCGATGGGGAGGTGCTTCGCGCGGCGATTGCGCTGCATCCCAACTCGGAAGAGAAGATCGGCTGCGGTGTTACTCACTTCAGCGTCAGGAGCGCAGACTTCGGCTCGAAGTGCTTTTGGATTAATCGTCCAGACGGGACGACGGAGAAGTTCTCCTACGCGACGTGTATTCGCGGCTGAAGGTGGTCGATATCGCTTGTGACTGGAACACGCTCTGCCTGCCGCACCGTCCGATCAGAGCTACATGGCAGAGATCACTGCGGTTGCAAAGGCAGCATTCATCAGTCTTTCCTCAATCTTCAGTCTATGGAGCTTCAGCCTCGACGAGTCCTGGCGGTGCGAACCCATGCGCCCGCGTCGGGGTAATACCGAAAGTGAGGTCGGACTTCTGTCACTTCGGATACGCATGTTGTCCCGGAGAGGGACTGGTAAAGAAAGATAAGTCCAAACTTGCGTACCCGATCAGGATCAATCGTGAAGGGAAATGCCCCTCCTTTGACGATGGTACCTGGCACAACGAAGTGCTCTTCTATCTCTGGGTCACCGAAACGCGCATAGGCTGATGTAACCTCCATAGCCGGTCCGCTGCCAAGATTTTCAATATCTATTTGGGTTAGTTCGGGCAGAGACGCTGCTGCGGCAGGAATGAAGATCATGGGACGAACGCTCTCGTCGATCTGGCGTCTCGCAGCAGCTAGCTGCTGTTCCAGAATCGCCATCTGCTTCTCAGAGCTTTCAACCTGTTTCAACGCGGCTGCCGCCTGGGTCTTCGCCGCCTCTGTCTGGGCTCGCGCCGTACGGTACGCGATCACGAGCACAATCGTCGTAAGGATCGACAAAACCACCGAGATACACCCGGTGAGAGCCTGCACAGCGGCGGCATTCCTACATGACTCTACTGCGATGACAACACTCGCTTGGCAGGTCGTTGAAATTTAGATCTTCTGAGAAAGATCCTTGCAATAAGAGATCGGGCGGTTGGAGTAACGATTAAGCCAACGGAAACGTAGCCCGCACACAGAAAGCTAATCCAGGCGGGGTGGTGACTTGATCTAGAGATGCGGGACATCACGTAATCACAGGCTGTGAGCAGTCCTAAGAGATCGCAGACTGCCGATATTTGGAGGAAACGATCTTTCTCTATGAGAGCCGCGGCCAGATGTCTCCAGGGGAACGGATATCGTCTCGCGCAGACGATCGATACAAGAAAAACGTGCATACATCAAACAGTTTCATTTTTCTCCGATGCTGGCCTAACTCAACGTGTGCCAGCAGATACGAGCCCATTCTAGCTCGAAGCCAGGCTCGAACCAGATCGCGGTCGCATTAAATCCACACGCTGACCCAAAATGGAACCGCCTCGCGCTCCTATCCAGACACGGTTATGCTCGCGGAATCTTGGTCCAAGCAGAACACCGTATTCTCGGTTTCTGGAGCGCTAGGGCTCCGAGCTGCGCTCACTGGCTCAGTTTACTTTTCGATTTGCTGCCGGGAGATCAAGCTGCGAGGTACCAGAAGATCCAAAGGATCTTTTCTTCCCTACGTTCTTTCGCTTCGAGCACACGTGGGCATGAACCTGAAGAACATCACAGTATTGTCGGTAACGGGCCTGAACCGCTGGGGCGGACCATGCGCCCGTCCCGTTGTAGTCCCGAATGTCTCCCTTGGACCGGAGATGAGGAGAAGCGAGTCGTTTGGCCATAGCACCTCTCTCTAAGCAGGGTCAGGGTAACCGGTACGACAGATCGGGCAATCCGGGTGCATGGACGCGGTCTCGTCCAGTTCTTTTAGAGTAGTACAAAGCCTCATCCGCTTCGTTGATCAATTCCTCCACAGTGATGTGGGTTGAGTATTCGGCTACTCCGAAACTGCAAGTCACTCGAAGCGATTTATGTCCGAAGGATATTGGAACGTTTGCGATAGCGTAACGAAACTCCTCAGCCCGATTTAGCCCGTCTGCGAGCGAACATCCGGGTAGTACGATAAGAAACTCTTCGCCTCCATACCGCCCTGCGAAGTCATAGGTTCGTGTGAGCTTAGCGATCCTTCCCGCCACCTCCTGAAGCACACGGTCACCAGTCAGATGACCATAAGTGTCATTTACAAGTTTGAAATGATCTACATCAGCCATCAGAATGCAAATCGGTCGATCATCACGATGCGCACGTTCTGTCTCACTATTGAGCATATCGAAGACGGTTCTACGATTCCAGAGCGACGTGAGGGCATCCTTAGTTGCCTGTTCGCGTAGAGCGTGATGTGCCGCTTCTGTGACTTCGATGGCTTCCTGAAGCTCTGCTGTCCTTTGGGTAACCTTTTCCTCCAGTTGAAGGTTCCGCTCCACAAGGTAGCGCACGCGCATTCGATAAATTGCGACACAGACCAACAGAAGCGTAAGCACACAAAGAGCCGGAACCATCCTGTTTGCCAGAAATATGGCAACAGTGTGAGATCCAATTGCACGGCATCGGAGATCCAGCCGACGTTGCCATTCGCAGCCTCTACTTCAAAGAGATAGTGTCCGGGCGGAAGCTTCGTATAGTAGGCTTCACGCCGTTCGCCTACCTCCACCCAATCCGAATCAAAACCACGTAGACGGTATCTAAAGCGAAGACGCTCCGGATCGACAAAATTAGCTGCGGTGAATCGGATTTCAAGGTTTCCGCCGCCCGGCGGTGCTGTAATTCCGTGTTCGAATGCCGTTGGCTTTTGGCTCAAGAGAACGCGTTCAATCAAAATCGCGGATTTGCTGATTGCCATCTGACTGCGATTAGGGTCGATGGAGGCAATGCCGGCCGTGGTCGCAAACCAAAGATGACCGTCGCCGCCCTTCCAAACGGAAGGATTAGTGCCGAAGTTGCACTCAACACTGCGCAATCCATCCGCGAGACCATAGACTATGCTGTGAACAGTAGAGATTCGACCATCGGCATAGTCGTTCAACTCCTTTTGCTGATCTTGTAGATGCCCCTGTCGCACGTCATCCACAGGTACCCAAAATCATCCTCAACGATGGCACCCACTGTCAGATCGAACAATCCTTGATCTATCGAGTATGTTGTAACGTGACCGTTCTTTATTCGGTTCAATCCGCCCGGAGACGTGCCCACCCAGACAACTGCATCTTTGTCTATATATACGGCTTGCGCAAAGTTCGACAGCATACCATTCTGAGTGGTGTAGCTGGCTACCGAGCCGTTTTGAATATGGGCGGTTCCGCCATGGTCAGTTCCCACCCATATTGAACCGTCAGGGGCGAGGGCGGTCGTGTTGACAAGCCCAGACAATAAGGAATGTTGAAAATGCCCCCGTCGGAAGCGCACCAGGCCATTTGTTTCGTGAAAACCGAGCAACAAGGTGTCGTTTGATATCCGCAAAATGGATCTCAATTGCTGTCCTTTGCTTAGCGGATCGCGGAACACCGTGACACGACCACTTCTAAGGTGACAGAGCTCCCCATGTTCCATGCCGATCCAAATACTTCCGTCGTCGGCTTCCAATAACCCAAAGATCGATCCGGTCGGCAGTCCGTCATGAAGCGAATAAACGTGGACCACACCATTGTTACTGATATGATTCAGGCCTTTACTGTTTGTACCTACCCACACAGACCCGTCTCGGGCCTGAAGTACGCACCAGACCATATTCTCGGCGAGCCCTTCTCCCTCTCCGAAGCTGCTGAAGGATCCCTTTCGCAACTCGGCCACGCCGCCCCCCAGCATGGCAATCCACAAATGCTCCTCGTGATCCTCGAACACTTGGGTCACATCGTCTGAGGGAAGTCCTTCGTGAGTGGTATACCGGACGAGTTTTCCATCTTGGAAGGAAGCGATACCGCTGTGGTCGAAGGCAATCCAGAGAGTCTTGAGTCTGTTCTCAAGAAGATAAGTAATACGGGCATGCTGGGGCATGCTGGACTGCGCCACTCTTTCTAATGGTTTCTCCTTCCACCGCAAGAGCCCGCTTGCTGTCGCTATCCAAAGCGAATCGTCGTGGGACGCAGCAAGAGTGAAGATCGGATCCGTGGAAACACCTTCACGGGCGGTATATCCGCGAAATGAACTGTTCTTCCAGCTAGCCAGTCCTTTGCTTGTGCCGAACCATAGTGTTCCATCGGTGGTTTGCACAATAGAAGAAATGGAATTGTCAGGCAGGCCATCCTTCGTTGTGTAACTACGAACGGTTTCACCCTGGATCGCATAGAGCCCATCCAGACTGCCGACCCAAATCTGACCGTCTTTGGACTCATAGATTTTGCTGATGGGAGACTGAGCTGCAAGATAGGTGCGAAATGTCCCATTCTTATAACGAATAAGGCCGGTTCTGGTACCGACCCAAAGACTGCCGTCGCGACCCGAAGCTATCGTATTGATGAAGCTGTCTTTGAGTGCCTTGAATTTGAGGCTGTCAAAGACCGTGACATTGAGACCATCGTATCGTGCGAGTCCCTCCTGGGTCCCGAACCAGAGATAGCCATCGCTGGTCTGGGTTACCGAATTCACAGAGTTTTGAGGCAGACCGGTTCTATCGGTCAAGCTTGTCTGGACATACTGTGTCATATTCTTATGTGCGTCGAGCCCGGCGCAGGCAGGAGCCAGCAACCCCACCATCAGTAGGCGGAGGGTATTTCGTCTTGCATTGAAAACGAAGACATCTAGCAATGCCAATGCATTAGCCACTACAGTCCACCGTCTAAGAAGGGTCACACTCGCGGCCCGGTGATGAAGTCGCGAGCAGTCTCGTTAGATCTATCGGCAGATGGGCGTTCTTATGTTAACAAATATTAGAGGCGCTCTGAAGGGCATCACGCGAGAATGAATCCTGCCCCCGTAACGGGCTCAGATCACCATCCAGGATCCAATGGCGCGGCTCCAAATTGCTCGCCGTAATCATGCTCTGCAAGGCAGTTTGTTTTAAACACGTCGCTGGCCATCTGAGCTGCCAGCTGGGATTTTTTTATCCTTCAAAGCGACTTGTTTCGAAAGATAATTCCCCTTCGCCCCTGCTTATCTTATGGAATCCGCCGATAAGGTGTACTGCACTCATTCGAGAAACGGCGTCGTGCATGCAAGCAGTGATTGTCAACATCGTGATACTTGGCCTACTCGTCTTCGTGTTTGGAGTCGTGTCCCGAGCGCGGACCGATGCCCGAATCCACTGGTGGGTCGTGGCGTGGGTGTTTGTGTTGGCTCACTACGCCAGCAATTTGATAACCCCTCCAATCCGTTTGGCCAGGAGGTTCAAGCTTCCTTGAGCGTCAGTACACTGGCACTCGGAGCAATCTGTTTCGTCCTCTCTAACATGGTCGTCCGCGAAACCAGGAGAGTGACTCTCGGATTCGCCGTAGGGATGATGACTATGGCGATGGTGTGCTTGAACCTCGTAATATTTGGCCCTGCGCCTCTCTGGATTCTATACATCCCGTTCATCCTCCAGCATGTGGGGATCGCAGTTGTTTTACAAAAGAATCTTCGAAATCGCCCGCGGATCTTCTATGCACTCTCAACAACAAACGCGCTCGGCCTGCTTTGGATACTTGTCATCCTATGGATGGGGAAGCCGGAGATGCTCATCTCTGCGATCTTAACGGAGCTGTTTGCTTGGGCCGCCGTTGAATTTTGGTTTGATCGCGATCAGCACTATGGAATTGGGCTGATCACCACGGCCATTGGTCTGGTCACCTGGAGCATGGTCTTTCCTGGAGCGCTACTGACATACCATTTCTGGCCCGGCATGTCTGTCAATCCGGAATTCTGGAATATCCCTAAGTTCTGCACCGCTTTTGGCATGATTTTGATGGTGCTCGACGAAGACAAGCACGCGGCTCGTTCGTTTACCGAAGAGTATCGCCTGCTTTTCGAGACCAACCCGCATCCCCTCTGGATCTTTGACGTTCGCACCCTAGAGATTCTCAGCGTAAATCAAGCAGCACTCGACAAACATGGCTATGCCCGCGAGGAATTCCTTCAGCTCAGGCTTCCTGACCTTATCGATCCGTCCGTTGTCGCGGAGTACATTGGGGAAGTCGATATAGCTCATCCTAAATCCAATCATGCCTCGCGACATGTCTGCAAAGACGGCAGGATCCTTCCCATGGATATCACTGCTCACGACATTACCTTCAAAGGAAGGCCGTGCCGGTTCGTGCTTGCGATCGATGTGACGGAGCGAGAGGTGCTTCATCAGAAGCTCGTCCAACAGGAAAGACACGACGCGCTTACCGGTTTGCCCAACCGTCTGTTCTTCCAAGAGCGATTGGCCGAGTCCGTGGCCCATGCTGTCAAGGCCGAGGAAACGCTCGCAATTATTTGCCTGAAAATCGATCGTTTCAAACGTCTTAACAACACCTACGGTCCGAACATCGGAGACCGGTGCCTCAGGCAAATTGCAGGACTCCTCAGCTCAAGGTTGCGCTCGGACGATATCCTGGCCCGCACCAGCGGAAACGAATTCTCCATCGTTCTCTGCGGACTTCGGAACGCCGCTGCGACCAAGCGGGTGACCGACGACCTGATGACCCTGTTCTCTCAGGTTCTCGTAGTCGGTGGTCATAACCTTGAGATCTCCGCAAGTATTGGAATTGCCGTATGCCCGGATGACGGGACTGCTGCTGTGCCGTTATGGAGAGGTGCCGAAAGCGCACTGCGCCACGCTCAGGAGATGGGCGGCGGTCGAATTACCTGGCTCGGTCCCGAACTGAGTTCGGTTTCGGAGCAAGAGGTCGAGCTTGAGTCTTACATGCGCTCTCAGCTCAAAGACGGCGGATTTTACCTCGTCTATCAGCCACTCTACCGCCTGGACGGGGCAGTGCATAGTTGCGAAGCGCTGCTCAGATTGAACCATCCAAAATATGGCTCGATCAGCCCGGCCAGGTTCATCCCTCTTGCTGAGGAGAGTGGTTTAATTGTGCCTCTTGGCGATTGGGTCATCGAGGAGGTCTGTCGGCAACTGCGGGAGTGGACTGCGCGTGGTATGCGGCTGGTTCCCATAGCATTGAATGTCTCCAGTCTCCAACTTATTGGCGGGGGATTTGCCGATCATGTGATGCGGACACTGCGTCGCTTCGAAATCGATCCAATTTGGATCAGTTTGGAATTGACGGAATCAGCGGCGATGCTCGATCTGGAGGAGATTTCGAAACAAATAGAGTACCTTTCTGCACAAGGGATTCGCTTGTCCATAGACGACTTTGGTACAGGCTACTCTTCGCTGAGCCGCCTTTATCAATTGCCCTTCTCCATGCTTAAGGTAGATCGTTCATTTACGCAGCGGCTTTGTAACCAGGATGGGA
Source organism: Tunturiibacter gelidiferens (assembly GCF_051013345.1). Classification (GTDB taxonomy): domain Bacteria; phylum Acidobacteriota; class Terriglobia; order Terriglobales; family Acidobacteriaceae; genus Edaphobacter; species Edaphobacter gelidiferens_A. The sequence continues at coordinate 5,474,293 of NZ_CP132939.1, read as the reverse complement.
CCGACTCTATCGTCCGAGCCATCATTGCAATGGCCAAAACCTTTAATATGCAGGTCGTTGCGGAAGGCGTAGAGTTTGAAGAGCAGATCAGAAGCCTGAGAGAACTGAATTGCGACTATCTTCAGGGCTTTCTATTGTCACGTCCCGTCGAGCCAAAACTCATTCCATCATTGGTTGAGGGGATCCACCCTATCTTGTCGTTGGATGGCTCCTTGGGCAGCCGAATTCCCGCCGCAGGGTCCAATCAAGCTACGTGCGCTGTGTCCGACATAAGACACACAGTGACGCCTTAGTCGGAACTTGCGGTTCATCAACAGATTTGCGAGAGACGCGCCTATTCCCCGATCAGGTGCAGCGCGATCTCTCGTCTATGAGGGCGTACTCGGTGCTCAAAAAGGTAAATGCCTTGCCAAGTGCCCAATACGAGCCTGCCATCTATAACCGGTATCGATAGCTGCACCTGAGTCAGTGCTGTCTTCAGATGCGCGGGCATGTCGTCGGGCCCTTCGGAGTCGTGATTATACGGCCCATCTTTACCTTTCATCTGCTCGATCCTGAGGGAGATGGCTTTACCTTGACCTTCCAAAACACGGGTCAGCATGCGCTTGGGGCTGACGGCGCGGGGTTGGGATATGAGAGCATTCTGAAGAGCGTCGCTGTGAAGTTCGACCTTTACAGCGATGCGGGTGAGGGATCAAATTCGACAGGTATCTTTACCGGTGGTGCGGCGCCAACCCTACCGGCTCTCGACTTGACAGCCAGCGGGATTGACTTACACAGCGGCCACTTGATGCATGCCTGGGTCGAGTACGACGGCACCGTGCTGGCCCTTACGCTAATGGACACCGTCACCCGAACGACAGCGACCCAAACCTTCCCGGTGAATATCCCAGCGGCTGTGGGAGGAAGCGAAGCCTGGGTAGGGTTTACAGCCGGAACTGGGAGACTCTCCGAGGTGCAAAGCATCCTCAGCTGGAACTATGAGTACTACGTGTGGGATATTTGCTGGACCGATCGCAATGAAGACGCGAAGAAGCCCTTCGACGAGTATGCAGACCTTGCAGTCAAGCTTCAACTCATAGAGTGTTTCAGCAGGAACAGCTTCGGGGAGGACGGGGTGAAGGCGATAGGCCAGTGGCCGAAGGACCATGTTGGTGAAGAGAACCGCGAACGCAAGCACAAGCGCCAGATGGAAAGAACCGAGCGCAGAGAGTGCGCCGATAGCGGCGGAACACCAGATCGTGGCAGCCGTATTGAGTCCACGCACGCTTGCGCCATCCTTGAAGATGACCCCTGCCCCGAGAAAGCCTACGCCAGAGACGACATAGGAGACGATCCGTCCACGCGCGGAAGGATCATTGTCGAGCAGCAGACCGCACATGACGAAAGCCGCAGCCCCTGCGGCAACGAGCGCATTGGTACGTGTGCCAGCCATGCGCTGCCGCCATTGCCTTTCCAAACCAACTGCAGCGCCCATTGCAATTGCGAGCAACAAGCGAATGGCGAACTGAAGTGTACTGATTCCGATCATGTTCTTCTCCGTGTCATGAAAGACGAGGGAGGCCGTTTAGCCTCCCTCATCCCACTAAAACTGGAACTTTGCTGCGATCTGACCGATACGCGGATCGGCTGCTTTGGTGACGAAACCAAAGGTGCTTCCCTGGTTGCCGATGTTCCCGTCAACCGAGTTGCCGCCATCGAACTGTGCGTGGTTGAAGACATTGAACATCTCCAAACGAAGCTCCAACGAACGCCCCTCGGTGAGCTTCGTCACCTTGTGGAGAGCCATGTCGAAGTTGTCGATGCCGGGGCCGTAGAAGTCGCGGCGTTTGGAATTACCCTGCGTTCCGAGTGCATTTGGGGTGAAGGCCAGATTGTTGAAGAACGGCTTGCCGTTCCGTGGGTTGCGATTGATCTTGTAGCCGGTGCCGTCGTAGTTCGGCATGTCGATGCTGGTCGCATTGACGCCGTTATTCTGCACCTGTACCAGATAGTTGTCACCGAAGCTCGCAAACGTCACCGGCACACCGGTAGCGAAACGAGTAATGCCGGAGAGCGCCCATCCGCTGACGAGCCGGTTCGGACGCCACAGGCGAACGATAGGCAGGTCATAGTTGTAGCTGACGACGAAGTTATGCTTCAGATCGAAGGCGGATATTCCATCCAACCGGTGATAGTCATACGGATCGACCTGCTCCTGGATGCTTGAGGTCTGATCGTAGGACTTGGAGTAGGTGTAGCTGGCGAGCAAGGAGAATGGCCCAGCGGTCCGCTTGAGGGTCAGTTCAAGCCCGTTATAGTGCGAGTTGCCCATGTTCTGGTAGTACGCATCGGTGCCGATCTGATTGGGGAAGGGTCCGCGCGTTCCATTGACCACTGTGCCATCCGCTCGCGCCAGTCTTAGAGCAAGCGCACTCAGATCAAGGAGTTTCCAGTTTCTGTCCATTCCGAGCTCCACATCCATCAAGGAGAGGCGTCCTTTCAAGCAACACTTGCCTCTAAGTGCCGCTGGCAAGTAGTTCATCGCGTCTCAGGCCTGACGCCGCGATGAACATTGAGAAGTTGCTAGTATTCTCGTTGGGTTGCGGACGTCTATTTAGCGGGGATAAGAGACGGAGCGCCCATATCCTTCACAAAGAAAACAAGGAACTTCGCGGGTTTCGTCTTACTGGCGTTGCGACCCACAACGTGTACGTCCTGTGGGCCCTCGTAGAAGGTCTGGCCGGGGACAAGCGTTACTTCCTTGCTACCTCTGACTTGCATCACAACCGACCCTTCGAGAACGTAGACGAAGACATGGGCATTGTGACGGTGGATCGCGTCCGTAGCACCTGGTGCGTAGTCGACCGTGATCATCAGGCCTTCCTTGCCAGGAATTCCTGTCAGGTCCTTCGACAGAAGCTGTGTTACCTTTGCTTCCTGAGCCACAAGTGTTCCGGTCAGAAGAATTGAAAACATGAGTATGCGTTTGATCACTTTGAGGTCTCCGCATTATGCATTGCTGGTTGGTAGGCTCCTGGTACCGATCGAAATGAGATACCGAGACGGTTCCAACCGTTGATAGTAATGACAGCCAGTGTGAGATTCACGAGTTCCTCATCCGAGAAACTCTGCTTCGCTAACTCATATATGTCATCCGGCACATGGCCCTCCGCAATCAGGGTCAGAGACTCGGTCCATGCCAGAGCCGCGCGCTCTCGTGCGGTGAAGAATGGTGTCTCGCGCCATGAGGTAAGCGCGTACAGACGCTGTTCCGTCTCACCCTCGTTACGGGCATCTTTGGTGTGGATATCAATACAGTAGGCACATCCATTGATCTGTGATGCGCGCACCTTCACGAGTTCGACAAGCGATAGTTCGAGTTTGGATGCTTTTCGAACAAACATCTCCAAACCGATCATGGCCGCGTAAGCCGCTGGAGATGCTTGCTGAGCATTAAGGCGTGCTTCCATAGTGCGTTCCTTTCTTTTTGTGCTCCCCGCTGGGAGCGATCTGTTAGTCGAGACAATGCAATTGAGACTATCCCGTGTTTTTGAATCGACTCCATTTCGCCGATCAGCCCTAGCGACTACATCGCGAGAGTGCATATCCCTATTGGTATTTGCCGCTATCCACTTTGCGCGTTATTATGCAGCGCGATTTGTGACCTGTGGCAGGGAGTTTCCTTCCCCGCTCACGCCGCTGATAGGCGAATGATGGGTTTGATTGTGTCCCCTTTTTCACTGTCGTGCGCAGCTTGATTGATTTGATCGAGGCTGTAAAACTTCATCAGTTTCTCGAACGGGAAGCGCCCCTGCGCGTTGAGTTCGATGAGCTGCGGGATAAAGATGTCGGGAACGCTCTCACCCTCAAGAATGCCGCGTATCCCCTTGCCTTGTATCATCAGGGTGTTCACGTCAAAGCTCACTTCTGTGCCTAGTGGCTCTGCTCCGACGATGCCGCAGGTGCCGAGAGATCCGAGTGCTTCTATGGCCTGATGCAACGCTCTGGGGTCCCCGGAGGCCTCTAGCGAATAATCGACTCCGCCACCAGTAATATCCCGGATCGCCTCAACTGGATTTGTCTGTTTGCTGTTAATAGCATGCGTCGCGCCTAGCTCCTTTGCCATTTCCAGACGCGATGGCACGATGTCTATGGCGACGATGGTTGTTGCTCCAACGGCCCGTGCTGCCATGATCGCTGAGCATCCAACTGCGCCCGCGCCGAAGGAAGCGAAACTTGTACCCGGTCTCACATTCAGAGCATTGATCACGGCCCCGGCTCCGGTCTGAATACCGCAGCCGAGCGGACCGAGGCGTTCGAGCGGTAGGTCACGGCTGACCTTGACCACGTTGCGTTCATTGGCGAGTGCATATGTCGCAAACGACGATTGCCCGAAAAAGTGATCGTGAACCTTCTCGCCATGGGCGTCGAGTGTAGCAGTGCTGCCGTCCAACCGCGCTCCACCGAAGGAGAGCGGGAACGTCTTCTCGCAATGTGCCATTCTTCCCAAGCGACAAGGCTTACAACGTCCGCATGTCAAGAACGTGAGCACCACGGAATCGCCGGGCGCGACTTTGACAACATCCGCTCCTACGCTCTCAACGATTCCTGAGCCTTCGTGGCCGAGCACGATTGGATGCGGTACGGGGTAGCCCTTGTCACGTGCAACCATATCTGTATGGCACAAGCCGGTGGCCACGACCCTGACCAATACTTCGTCTCGGCGCGGAGCTTCCAAAGTTAGTGTTTCGATGTTAAAAGGCCCGCCTTTTTCGCGCACGACTGCGGCCTTAATCTGTGTTGTGTTCTTGATCATTGAACTCTCCTCCTCGGTTGAGACTCCGTAGTAACGACCTACGCTACTTTTCACGCGACCGAGCACAGCACGCTGCGGACGATCTCGTCGCGTTCATGAATGATTGGGAGAAGACCCCATCAGGCGGGGTCTTCTCACGTGATTGGCAGCTCACAGTAAGCCCTATGACTTAAAGAATCCGAGAAGCTCTCGCACAACGGCCTCGGGTTGGTCCTCGGGGACATAGTGGCTACTGGAGTTGACCTTTGCGACACGCACGTCTGAAGCCTGTGTCGGAAGAAGCTCGCGCAGATAAGGGTAATTACGTTCACCGGCCAAGGCTAGAACTGGCGTTGCTATCTGGCCGTAGTGTTTGGCGTCAATGATGTCCTGTCCAAACGTCTGATACCAGCCGTTTCCAGCGCGGATCGCATCCGGCTGCGAGTACGCGGCGGCGTAGATCGCACGATCACGCTCCGAGATCGCAGCCGGATCTCGCAGTTGAGAATCGAAGAGCCAGTCGATCAGTAACCTGGACTTCCCAGCTAGCAGTTGTTGCGGAAGATCCGGCAGTTGATTGAAAGCGAACCACCAGAGATAGACCGGATGGATTGATTCCCCGGTTCCGCGGACCGCATGCCCGGGTGGAGGGAGCAGCGACATTGTGTAGAGACTCTCTTCGGGGTGCGCAACGTCGATCAGGCAGATTTTGAGCGTCGCATCTGGATAGTTAGCAGCGAAGCTGTAGGCGACCATTGCTCCGATATCGTGTCCGGCGATGTTGACCTGCTTGTACCCGAGCGCTTGGGTCAGCTCGTGAATATCCTTGGCCATGTTCTTCTTGTCGTAGCCCAAGCCCGGTTTGGCAGAACCTCCCATCCCGCGAAGATCAACCGCGATCACGCGGTGGCGCTTCGCCAATTCCGGCATGATCTTATGGAACTGCCACCAAGTCTGGGGCCAGCCCGGCAGCAGGAGCACGGGCGTGCCTTTGCCACCCTCGACATAGTGGATGCGGGTGCCGTTCACTTCGGCATAGCCGTTCCTGAAATCACCGGAAAGTGAAGCGGCCAGTGCTGCATCCGAAGTATCTGCCATGTTCTGTGATCCGCGTTCTGTACGGACTTGGCTGCTCATTTGTTGTCTCTCCTATTTAGCTTCGGACTTTGCCGAAGAAATTGCTTCTCGGCGCGTGACGACGGATCATTCACCAGGTCAACGTCGAGTGTGTCGGTTGGTATTCGGCGCGTACTGTTGTTCAGGCAGCCTGCCAGATCACTTTTGGGTTGGTAAGTTCCCGTGCGCCGGGAGCGCCGAGTTCGCGTCCATACCCTGAAGCCTTGAAGCCTCCGAACGGTGCGCGGGGATCGGTGCGGGTGAAGTCATTGATAAATACCATTCCAGACTCGATCTCGCCGGCAACCCGACGGGCCGTGATGAGGTCGCGGCTCCAGACCGCAGCGCTGAGACCGAACTCGGTGATATTGGCGAGGCGAATCGCCTCGTCCTCGGTCTTGAAGGGGAAAATCATAGCCACGGGACCAAAGAATTCTTCCTTGGCTATCGCCGCCTCGGGCGGCAGCCCCACAAGTACAGTCGGCGGGTAGAAATTGCCGGGGCCGGCGGGGATCTCGCCACCAGTGAGAATGTGTGCTCCAGCCTTTACCGCGTCGAGCACCTGGCGATGGAGGTTCTTGCGTGCACCGGAGGAGGCCAGGGGCCCGAGCTTGATGCCTTCCTTCATCGGGTCGCCCATTGGAAGCGCTTTGGATTGTTCGACAAACGCCTTGGTGAAGTCGTCAAACAGGGACTCCGCCACCAGGAAGCGCTTGGCGCAAATGCAACCCTCACTGTTGTTGAAGTAGCGCGACGCCACGCCGTTCTGCACAGCCTTCGCAAGATCGGCGTCCTCCAGAACGATGAATGGATCGGAACCGCCGAGTTCCAGCACCACTCTCTTGCCGACTCGGGCCGCTTCCTCCGCAACGGCGCGGCCGGCGCGGACGCTGCCGGTGACGGTGGCGGCGCGCACCCGCGGATCGGCGATGACGGCCGCACACGCCTCAACCTGGATTGCGAGGTTTACATAAAGTCCTTCGGGGCCACCGGCATCGCGCACCAGGGTCTCCAGCGCTTCGGCGCATCCTTGCACTGTTTCGGCGTGCTTGATGATGGCGGTATTGCCGACAAGTGCTGTGGTGTTGAAGAAGCGCAGCACCTGCCAGAAGGGTACGTTCCACGGCTGAACGGAGAAGATCGGCCCTACCGATTCATAGACGATCTGTGCCGGTATGCCGGGGATGGGCTGTGGCTTGAGATAAGCCTCCCCTGTTTCGGCGAGGTGCCGGGCGTCCCACGCGCATTTCTTGATCTCGAAAATGGAGTCCGCCAGCGGCTTGCCCATCTCGGCGGTGATTAGGCGGCCATAGGTCTCGGCCCGCTCCTCCAGCAGCTCGGCGAGCCGAGTGAGGAAGGCGATTCGCTCCTGCAGTGGGGTGCGGGACCAATGCCGCCAGCCGTCCCAAGCGCGCTGCAAGCGTACCTCGATCTCTGCTTTGTTGTGCTCCGGATAAGTGCCAATCAGTTCACCCGTCGCCGGATTATGTGATTCGAAGTTCATTGAATCCTCCCTGCCACTTTCTGTGGCGTATTCAGTTTCGTTTGCATGTTTAGCAACAATTACGGCCCTTACTCTGCCGATGGAATCTTTCACCGGTCACCACCTTGCGCGAGATCAGATCGCTCATGGTTCCAGCGGTACTGAGTCCCAACTCTGAAATTTATGTGTCATGGCGTTTCCTTTGACTAGTTCGAGCACCGCCTCTTTGACCACCGGCCATGCGCTCGATCGCGGATCGATCAGCTCGAAGTGTCCTGCGCCCGCCACTTCGATCAATTTCGAATCGTCCCCGCTTTTTTCGCGGCGGCGACATACCGGCGGCTGATCTCCAACGGCACTGTGTCGTCGTTGGCGCCGTGCAGAACGCGTTGCGCGATACCCAGCGGCACCAGTTCTATCGGCGATGCGGACCGGTAGCGGTCCGGCAAATCCTGCGGGGACCCGCCCAACAAATCCGCCACCACCGTGTTGTTCAGCTTCAGCTCCCACGCACGGCGCAAATCCGCCACCGGAGCGAGCGCCACTATGCCCCTCAGCACAATCGCGTTCTGTTTCGCCAGCCAAAGCACCAGGTGTCCTCCCGCTGAATGCCCGATCGCCACCACGTATTTCAGATCGAGTGATCGCTCCGCCGCGATCTTTTCCAAATGCGCCGCGCCCATTCGCACATCATCGAGCGTCCCCGGCCATCCTCCATCTGGATTTCCAATGCGCCGGTATTCCAAGCTCCACGTCGCCAGTCCCAGCCGGGTTACCGCCTCGCACAGATGCCTGGTTTCCGTCAAGTCGTAACGCGCGCGCCAGAAGCCGCCATGGATCACGATGGCCACTGGATGCGGACCGCTCCCCGACGGCACGCGCAGCTCGCCGAACTGAAATTCGCCACGACTGTATGCGATTCGCGTGGCCGGCAGCGCAGGCGGCACATCCAGGATGCTAGTGAGCATGTGAGTCAACTCCTTTTGAGATCCGAGAGCATAATTGAGTCGTCGGTTTCGAGAAGGTACGTAACGTCTCTCTCAGCACCCGAATCGGTGTGTACGTTTATATTGATGTGTTAGAGCATTTGTCAGTGCTGACATATTTCCCTTAAAATCTGCCAATAACTTCCATGCGGGCATCAACCTCTCGTCGAATCGTTTTCACCGCCTACGACGGGTCTCGTTGCTGGATCTCTCTGGTCCGCTGGGAGCATTCCGCGTCGCGGCTGATTTCGCGCTTAAAGAACGGCGCACAACCTACGAATGCATCGTCGTGTCGGCACGTGGCGGGCGCGTCACGACTGCAGATGGCGTTGAACTGCATACAAAATCAGTGCGCAGCGTCTCCGGCCAGACCATCGATACGTTAGTTGTCCCTGGCGCATTTCTGGTGGAGGATGTCACTCGCGATCGCGCTCTTATTCAATGGCTCAGGAAAACTGCACCCGCCTCCAGGCGGATCTGCTCGGTCTGTGTGGGGAGTTTCTTGTTGGCTGCCGCAGGAATCCTCGATGGCCGCCGGGCGGCGACGCACTGGATGCATGCGCCACTGCTGGCCAGTCGTCACCCTAACGTGACCGTAGAGCCCGATGCCATCTACGTTCACGATCGCAAGGTGTGGAGTTCTGCGGGTGTTACTTCCGGCATTGATCTGGCGTTGGCTCTGATTGAGCAGGACGCGGGACGCGAGGTCGCGATCAAGGTGGCACGGATTCTTGTGGTTTATCTCAAGCGTGCGGGCGGCCAGTCTCTGACTCAGACCGGTTCAACGAGCTTGAACAATGGATCGCAGAACACCTGAGAAGCGATCTTCGCGTTGAGGCGCTGGCTGATCGCTTACACATGAGTCCGCGCCACTTCGCGCGAGTTTACGTGCAGACGCGTAGCCGAACGCCAGCGAAAGCCATAGAGGCAATTCGCTTGGATGCAGCACGTCGGCGGCTTGAGGAGACAACAGACCGTATCGAAACAATTGCCGAAGATTGCGGCTTCAGCGGCGAAGAGCAAATGCGCTTGGCTTTCGTTAGAAGCTTGGGCATTCCTCCGCGCGAGTACCGAAAGCGTTTCGCGTCGGCCTCCTGACAGGGGACGCATCGAGGATATTTACGATAAAGTCTGTATCGTCGGCTACGGGCCCGTGCCCGATTCATCATCTACCGAGGCAGAGATAAATTGTCGTGAAGGACGCTTAGATTGAGAAGGCAAAGGGAAATGGAGGGACTGGTGCTGGAGACTCATATTGCAAATTCGTATGTAACGACTGGAGAGGACGAGGAATATCGGGTACAGGTTCGGGTACAGACGTCAGTTCGCACTAATTTCGCCAAGTTACGCTAAATTACAGGTGGGAGTGGGTTTAGCTGGTTCGCTAATTACGCTCGATTACGCTTATTTATCATAGACTTACGGTATTCTCGGGAAACTCAAAATCCGTCGGAAGCAATTCCATGGGGGTTCGATTCCCCCTCCCGGCACCATCTAAAATATCCTCTATGTAATCAGAGTCTTGCCGCGTTCGTTAGCATGCTGTTTTTTGGGGTGTCTCGGACCGGCCCCGCACTAAGGTACGAGTTCAGGTACAGTGCGCATCCACTGTCGTTTCAATACCTTGTCTCCGCTTGGGGCGGACTTTATTCCTGCTGATTATCCTTATTTACGCTAGATTACGGAATGCGCAGCGGACTTGGTGACGCAAGGCAGTCTTAAGTCAAAGGGGTTCGTTTCTCTCGATTGGGATGGCACGCATCATTCACTCCTCAGAGTCTGGCACTCTCAAAGGGCGGCGATTCAAACTCCTTCAATTCAAACTCCTTCAAATTCCGTCGTAGGAGGAATATCCATATTGAGTCCAGTAATCTTTTGGCTCTTCGGCGGAATAGGTGATCCGCGTAATTGCCTTCACATTCTTCAAACCAAGTTTTACCGGCACCAAGAGACGGAGTGGGGCCCCATGTTCCACCATGAGGGGCTGCCCGTTGTGGTGTGTGACAAGCAGCGTCTGCGGATGGCGTGCCGTTGTCAAGTCAATCGAGACAAAGTAGGGGTCGAGATTTCCCGAGTTGTCGAGGTTGACCGACGACTCTACGCGAGCCCATTTCGCCTGCGATATCGGTGGGTAGGCATGAAGCAGATCATCAAACCTCAAACCAGCCCACCAGGCGACTGCACTCCAGCCTTCGACGCAAACAAACCGAGTAATTTGCTCATGGATCGGGAAGCGATTCATGAGCTTCCGAATATCGAGACGGACGCTCAAACCAGAATCGAGTCCCTCCAAAGTTACATTCCATCCCGATATATAACTAGGGTCGGGGGTGGCTCCGTTGTAGTTGTTCTTGATGGGAGTGATCTGAGATTTTGGGTAGGTGGGCACCGTACGATTCTGCGAGTAGAGTGCTTCAGCCACATCATCGTCGATACGCACTGCTTTGTTGAGTAGCCATTCCTTCCCGCGAGGATTGATCTTTCGTCGCACACCCAAACGGCCGAGCGTAGCTTGTGGGAGGAGAAGTCCAGCGCCTGCCACCGCTACTACCGCTCCTGCTCCAAATAACAGAAGGTCGCGACGGGTTCGATAGCGCAGAACCAAGGGAGCCGTTTCAACTATTGGGAGAGGCTGCTCTCCCAAAAAGCTTTGCGGCTTTTTCGGGGAGACAGACTTCACCGCAGCAGATGAAGCGGCTTCGTCCATTCGCCGCTCGTGATCCACCGATAACGAGGGCAATTCAACTGCATCGGCTGGTTGTTCTATCGTCTCAACGGCCTCAGGTTTCTGAATGGCCTCTGGAGCCGAAGGAGGCGTATTTTCAGGGCCGGACTCTGCCATCTCCTGTTTCGCTGGGACAGATGAAGCCGCTTCATCTGTTTGCAGTGTGTGCCCCACCCGTGACGAGAGCGACCCATCCGCTTTGGCGGGTTGTTCGATGGATTCCACAGCGTGGCGAGTTTCAGCGGCTTCTGGGTCGGTGGGATTTGAATCCTCAGAGCCAGCCGCCTGTAGCCTCGTTGCCTCATGGTTCCGTCCGGTATCCATCGAGGGAATATCTTCCGTGCTTCGTGTATGGCCTTCCTCTTCATTGATCACTTGCTCTGACCTCCGACCGGGCTACCTTGGTTGACCAACCTACGATCATGGCGCGAGGCGTATCCCACCCGTCGGCGAGAACCAGAATCACATGCGGCACAACAAAGAAAAGGAAGAGCCACATAAGCCAAAAATGCCAGACGCGCGCCACCTCAAAGCCTCCAAACAGCGCTGCCAGCCAATGGAGCTGCATCGGTTTATGGATCGCCCAGCCCGTGGCAACCGAAAGAAACCCGGCGACCGGAATAGAAAAATATGCTGCACGCTGGAGCGCGTTGTACTTTGTGCTGAATTCCGGATGTGGCCAAGCGCGGCGCGCCAGTCTTGCGAAGGGAACGCCGAGGTAGTATCGAAACATTTTGAGCGCCTCAAACAGGTCGGTCGTTCGAGGAAGCAGAGAGCGCCAACCCTTTCCCATGACTAACCCTGCAACGTAGACCATGCCATTCAACATGAATAGGTAAGCGCACAACCAATGAATCCGCAGGGCCGGCGCCAACATGCCCGGCCCTAGACTCACGTGGTTGTAAATCCAGTCGGGCGGACTGGCGTAATGGTGCAAACCGGGCACATGACCGCACATCCAGATTCCAATATCGGCGCCGACATCAAAATTTCCCGTAACCGGATCGGGCTTGTGTCGATAAATGGGCGAGGCCCAGTAAATTGAGATGCCGCTCAGAATAAGACCAAGAAGGAGCAGCACGTTCAACCAGTGACTACAGCGGACCAGGATATGGTGTCGTTTAACCACGAGCACGCCTGGCTGGACCAGTAACGTGCTCGTCGAGTTTGGTTCAAGATGAAGAGGTATTGATGGACTCACGGGCTGAGACCTCAACTGCGTGGTCTAGTGGGACGCCGCCGGAATGAAGATAAATATCTTATCCGTCACGAGTGATCCGTTCGGAAGTTTCTGAGTCGCCGCGTAGACGACATCGCCGTCTACCAAAGTGACTTTTTCAGGTACGACTTCTGTGACTGGGACATTAGGCGGCACGGAGATCGTCTGAGAGCCGTCCTGGTAGCGAACCACAAGCGTGGTGGCGCTGCCCGTCTGCACTGTTCCGTTCGTCATACGGGAGTGCGATGCGGAAGGGCTGGAGACGGAGCCGTTGGTCATTCTGCTATGAGTGGTTGCACCTGGGGGGTCTGTCAGAACACTACCTTCTGCAGCTCTACTCAGCTCCGCGGGAAATATGAGGATCTGCTTTGCCATTTGCTTTCCGTCCGTCTGCTCAGCCGACGCAACACCGACATAAGACGCGGGCGTGACATGACTCAAATCGGAAGGTATCTGCTTATAGGTTGTGAGGGGCTGCTTCACATCGATGTGGACCGCGCCTGAACTTGTCATAACATCGAGCGAGCTACCCGTAAATGACTGGAGCTTTCCTATCACACCGGAAATCGGAGGGGCGGCTTTCGCCTGAGCCCAGACTGTGTGTGGCGTTGCCAGCGCGGCCAGCAAAGCGACATAGACGAGATGCTGTAGCGGATGTTGATTCATGGTTTTGACACTCATTGACCCAGAGTATCCGTGTGCATTGGAGGGGAGCGTGACGCTGCCCGGCTTTTCATTGCCAACCGTGATGCATGACATTTCATATCTCCTTGTTGTTCCGGCAATGAAGCATCAGTTGATCCTGGCCGGTGGTTTGACGTCGTTGAGTCTCGCGGCATTCACCGCGCGAATTCGTGGGGGTTCTCAGCGAAATCACGCAGAGGCCAAGAACGATTCGTCCAGGTCTTTTACGTGGCAGGCATGAATACCGTAATCAAACGGACTTGCGCTTCGAATTGCTCCCACCTAGTTCTTCAAAGGTGTGCTTGTAAGGATCTCCACCTTTTCGACCTGCGGGGAGTCGCGAACAATTCGTTCGCGCGCGCTCCCAACGCCTTCGCAATCTCACCAGTCAGGTGGGCATTGCGGCCCGCTTCATTTGCAAAGGTGTCGAAGATGCCGAACTTTCCCGGCCCGATCTTGATCGCATACCATTTCAAGGTCGCTTTTTCATTCAGCGCGAGTGGCTGAGCTGACTTCAGAAATGCCTCGGCATCAGCCTCCTTGCCTGAGCGCGCTTCGAACGTGACTAACAATCCAATTGCTTCCATTGAGTTACCCTCCTGTGTTGAGTTATTCTCGACCGATTGGAATCGACCTCTGCTCACAACTGTGAGTAAACTGCACATCGCATACGGAGTTGTGCGGGTTTCTGCTCGGATGGTCGGAATCTTGCTACATTCATGTCCCCTGAGACAGAACCCCACCGACTTATAACTAGGTTCGGAGGCTTTGGTGCAGGAATTTTTATGTAGCTTTCGGGGAGGCGATCTCTCCGGTCCGTTGAATGCACTTACTGACGATGTGGCCTGGTATTCGGACGCGTGACCGTTCGCCTCAACAAGCGAGCACAGGCATTCAGGTGAACTGAGCCGCTAGATGGTTCCTGCATTAGTAAGCGGAAGTGCAGCTCCCCGTGCCACTCTTCCGAGTAAACCCGTCATTTGGGAGCAATTCGACGATGAGTCGAAGATCGATGAGTCGCTCACGGTACCGCACCCGACGGCTGTAGAAAGGGTCCAGTACGGTGAGTTGATTGTGCTCGATGCCAACGCAACTAGTATGTGCCCTGTGGGCGAATGCGTCCGGCATCTAACGGATCAATATGAAGTAATCAAATTTGGCTCGCTCTCGCTCGAAACGCGGCTACTTTGGCGCGATTTCCGCAACCTGTCGACGTGCACCATCTTCTGCGGTGGCCTTTCGTACGGTCATAGAACCACATGACACAATCGTGGCCTTCGCAATGTCGGACGAGATCGAAATCACCATCCGCAAGTAGGTCTGCGACTGCTTCCGCGACCGGAGCCAGGAATGCCTCAACCGTCTCTTTGCCGTAGACACGAGTCACACGAATGTTCCTCGCGTCGTATGTCGTAAGCGCTGCATGACTCGGAGCGTCCGCCAGGAATCTGTTGAGCGCGACCAGCGAAGGTTTTTCCCGGACTTTCGATCCTGAACGGCCGCGAGCGCAATCTCGCGAAGCTCTCTTGCCCCTTTTAGGAGTACGCCGTCGCCGAAAGGAAGTGACCCTTTCGCGACGGGGACTTCGAGCCTCCTGAGCCAGGTTTTCACGTCGCTGTCGCTCTGCAGTGTGTCTGTCAGTTGCCCCTCGACCATCCGACGAGTGTTGATGAAGTTGATCGCCAGATCGTCGCCCACAAAGTCGAGATGGTTCTCGTTCGTCGTGTCTTTCATGACCTCTCCGTAACCGCAGAACTCGCGTTTACACGTTACTTAGATTCTCTTGTATGTCCCCACGATTCAATCTGTCGCTTTGAGAAATGCCTGCGTTCCGCCTGGGAGAACTCTCAAGGGCGACGATGTCATTTGCAGATGTGCGTAACGTTTTATTAATCGTTTATCTAGTTACAAGAATCTACTTTGATGTAACGGAGACGAAGCAACGCGCGTTACGTGGCAAGACTCGCAGATCGGATTTGATGCGCAGTCATCCGAACAGAAACAAAAGGAGCGATATATGGCAAGCAATCAAAAGACGGTAATCGTGACGGGCGCCTCTCAAGGAATCGGCGCTGCAGTAGTCAGGGCATTCCTTGAACGTGGCTATAACGTAGTGGGCACCTCTCGCAGTGCGACAAAGTCGGCTGAGTTGAAGGCGTCCGACAAGCTTGTGTTGGTGGACGGAGACATCGGCCAGGCGGCTACTGCACAGAAAGTGGTCGATGCCGCTGTTCAGAAGTTTGGCTCGATTGATGTCGTTGTCAACAACGCCGGCATCTTCTCAGTGAAGCCCTTCACTGAGTACAGCGCTGATGATTTCCGTGCCCTCGTATCGACGAATCTCGAAGGCTATATCTACATCACCCAGCTTGCGGTCAAGCAGATGCTCGCTCAGAAGTCGGGCGGAAGCGTTGTGGGCATTACGTCATCGCTGGTTGAAAATCCCAACGGTGGCTTGCCGGTGTCCCTGCCGATGATTACGAAGGGCGGTCTCGAGGCCATCACACGTAGCCTGGCCTCTGAGTACGCAAAGGAGCACATCCGCTTCAATACGGTCGCGCCTGGCGTTGTTGACACTCCTCTTCACAAAGACAACCCAAAGGACTTCCTCAAGACCTTGTCGCCGATGGGCACGATCTCCACTTCGGAGGACATTGCAAGCGCGGTGGTCTATCTCACTGAATCGCGCCAGATCACTGGGGAGGTGCTGCACGTGGACGGCGGTCAGCACAACGGCAAATGGTAAGCCCGAGCAGTTAGCAGCATGCCGGCGCGGAGCGTCGGCTGCATGATCTCGGGATCGTGCTCCCCAACGCTCCCCGGCCCTTTGGCGCATACGTCGAGGCAGTGCAATCCGGCGGCCTGCTCTTCCTCAGTGGAATGTTGCCGATCAGGGATGGCAAGCCTCAATACGTCGGGCGTTTGGGTAAGGAACTTGATGCGGATGCTGGCCGTGATGCTCTGCGAACCGCGACCCTGAATGCTCTATCCGCTGCAAAGGAGCTCATCGGCTCTCTGGATCGCGTGAGTAAGGTCATCCGCGTTGGAGTCTATCTGGCTACGTCTGGCGACTTCTACAACCAGCCCATCGTCGCGGACGCAGCATCGGAACTTCTTCGCGATGTATTTGGAGAGGACAAGACATCCGTGCGGTCCGTCTTCGGAGTAGCCAGCTTGCCTCTGGGCCTACCGGTCATGCTAGAGGTGACGTTCGAAGTCAATAACTGAGAAGGAGGGAGCTGTGCTCCCCTTCTTGCAGAACACATGAGGCCTTTACCCTCGACGGAAGAGGCATTCCATCGAAGGCATGGAGCAAAATAATGAGAGTTGAACTCTTTCAACCCGAGTCTGACACAAAGCCCCGTCATTGGGTGCGGCATGATCAGGCTTTCGCAATGATGTTGGGGCCTGGCTCAATTCAATGGGGCTCAAAGCGTTCCGCGCTGGAAAAGTTTGACTACACGGCGGGCGACCTAGCACTGTGTCATCGTCATGAGGGAGAGTGGGTTGGACTCATGAACGTGCCGCATCTGCAGCTCGGTATTTCCGATGCGGCCCTGATGGCCAGCTCTGACGGAGCTTACGGCGAGGTAGAACTGCACCCTTCACGCAAGTTTGCTTGCTCACGCCTGAGTGCGCTGGTTGCGGCCGCTCGTGCGGAAATGGTTGCTGGCTTTCCGAGCGGTCGGCTGTTTCTGGATTCTGTGGAACAGGCGATGGCAGTAGTTCTGGTCGAGGGTTATGCAGTAAGGCACCGTCCTGTGCAGATATACCGAGGCGGACTAGGCTCAGCGCGCTTGCGAAGGATTAGAGAGTTAGTCCATGCCAAGTTGGGAGACGACTTGAGCCTTGATGAGATGGCGCAATCGGTGGGTTTGAGCACGGCTCATTTCGCCCGGATGTTTCGCAAGTCAACGGGCGAGACTCCGCACCAATTTGTTCTGCGCCAAAGGGTCGAGCGTGCTAGAGCGATGTTGCGTGCTCCGAGTGCGCGAGTATTGGCCGTGGCCGTAGCCTGTGGCTTCAGAACTCAGCAGCACTTTGCGCAAGTTTTTCGTGATGTCTGTGGAGTTATTCCAACTCAGTATCGCCAGGAATTTCTGGACTCCGAAGTGAGTTGCGTTTCGGAAACCCATTCCGAAGATACCCAACGGCTGTGATTAGTGGTCCGCAGCCATATTGGCTTTGTGTGCATCAATGTAGCAAGATCCCGACCATTGCCGCAGAAATCCGCACAACTCCTAGCGCGATGTGCAGTTTACTTAGAGTTGTCCGCAGCAACAGCGTCAACAAACCGGCTTGCTATGGTTGCTCTGCCAGCAGCTGTTCGCTAATCCTTCACGTATGAAACTTCATCCCTGCATGTTGCCGGTTTTGACCGGCGCACGGAGAAAAATAAAGATGAGCACTTATCAAGAAACCAACCCAATAGCTGGTTCAACCCAGGAAGCCATGAAAGTGCAGTACACCGCCAAGACCCATACTTCGGGCGGTCGACGCGGCGGCGTCTCCCACAGTGATGATGGCCGCTTAGATGTTAAGTTCACGTCTCCCATAGTCCCGGAACTGGTACCAATCCTGAACAGTTGTTTGCCGCTGGCTGGTCCGCCTGTTTCATTAGCGCGATGGGGCTTGTGGCCAACAGAATGAAAGTCAAACTTCCGGCTGAGGTAGCCGTCGATGCCGAAATAGATCTGTGCAATTCTGGCGACGTTTACTTCCTTCGAGCACGTCTTAACGTCAATCTGCCGGGCTTGGAACGCGAAGTCGCTCAAGCCATTGTGGACGCCACGCACCGCGAGACATGTGCATATTCCAACGCTACGCGCGGCAACATCGACGTTACGGTCAACGTGGTGTAGGCCGGACCTGGAGCAGACCGTTTTCAAGAACTGCGTCGCCTCTCGCGGGCTGTGATTGCGGGCAAGACTGTGACGAACTATGACTTTAATCTTGATGCAAACCCGGAGTATACAGATGAACAAGCATGCCCATGTAGATGGGGTTTATCCCTTCCCGGCTGTGATGCAGACGCGGACGATCGAAACCAACGGTACATCCATCCATGTGCGGGTCGGCGGTCAGGGCCCGGCAGTGGTCATGCTGCACGGCTTCGGCACAACGGGCGACATGTGGGGTCATCTGGCGAGCGCACTCATCGAAGACCACATGGTTGTCGCGCCCGACCTGCGTGGGTTGGGCCTCTCGTCGAAGCCTGATGGCGGCTACGACAAGAAGAATCAGGCGGCGGACGTGGTGGGAGTCCTAGACGCACTGGGTGTGCGTACGGCCGAATTGGTGACGCACGACATCGGCATCATGGTCGGCTTCGCAGTTGCCGCCACCCACCCCGAGCGCGTGAGCCGATGGGTGGCGATCGATGCGCCGCTGCCCGGCGTCGGACCCTGGGATCAGATCACACAGGATCCGGCCATGTGGCACTTTGGCTTCGGTGGTCAGGACATGGAGCGGCTGGTCGCCGGCCGCGAGCGCATCTATCTCGATCGCTTCTGGAACGAACTTTCCCGGGACCAGAAACGGTTTGATGAAGCGAAGCGCCAGCATTATGCGGCGCTCTATGCGCAACCCGGCGCAATGCGAGCGGGCTTTGCCCAGTTCCTGGCGTTCAGCCAGGATGCGGCCGACAACAGGACGTTCCTTGCGCAGGGCAAGCTTCAGATGCCGGTCTTGGCCTTCGGCGGCGAAGCTACATTCGGCCCTATGATCGGCGCGGTGATGCGGTGTGTCGCCGATAACGTCGAAGATGTGATCATCCCCGATTGCGGGCACTGGATCACGGAAGAGCAGCCGCAGGCAACGACAGACCTGGTCGTCGACTTCCTGCATCGCCGTTCGTGAATTAGCTAGCGTTACGTAGTGCGGCAAGAGCGTGATGAACCATGACTTCAACCGTGATGCAATAACAGGAGAAAAAATATGACCCTCTCGCAAACATACCGAACTGCATTAACTACAATTGCAGGACTCCTACTGACAGCGGCGATTCCGATGGGAGCGGTCGCTCAGGCGAACCCCCTCAGGGGGTTAGAAATATTGTCATTGTTCACGGTGCTTGGGCCGATGGATCGAGCTGGTCCAAAGTGATTCCACTGCTTCAGGCCAAAGGATTGCATGTGGTCGCGGTGCAGAACCCATTGACCTCGCTGGCTGATGACGTTGCCGCCACCAAGCGCGCCATCGCATTGCAGGATGGACCGGTACTGCTTGTGGGCCATTCGTATGGGGGAGTGGTTATCACCGAGGCCGGAAACGATCCAAAGGTGGTCGGGTTGGTTTATGTGGCTGCGCTCGCGCCGCCGGATGGTCAGTCCGTTGCTTCGATCTCCAAGCCGTATCCGCCGACTCCTCTAGGCGCCGAAATCCACGCCGATCCTGATGGCTTTTTGACTCTGACTCCAAAAGGAATTGCTGAGGACTTAGCCCAGGATCTGACAGAGAAAGAGAAGCAGCTGTTGACGGCGACACAGGGTCCCACCGCCGCAGCTGTTTTTGGGGCTACAATTACGACCGCCGCGTGGAAGAGCAAGCCAACTTGGTTCGTGATTGCCAGCAACGATCGCGCTGTATCTCCGGAGCTCGAGAAGGCCGAAGCGACGACGATGAAGGCCACCTCGATCACTGTTCCCTCCAGTCATGTTCCAATGCTTTCTCACCCGAAAGAAGTCGCAGATTTAATCGAGCAAGCTGCAGCAAAGGCCGGAAACCAATGATCCCGGTTCATGCAGACTCAGAAATGAACTGCCACTCGCGAAGCATTGGCCGGTTCGAGGTCGTCAAGGGGGCAAGTTGTATGGGTAAAAGACTCGCAATACTGGCAATTCGTCTGTTGGTGTCGGTGAACCTTCTTTATGCCGCCATCTTTCTCAAGTTTGCAGGGGTGCCCGGTGCGGTGGCCCTATTTACACTGATGTCGCAAACATTCCACGGGCTGGTGTCTCAGCCGGTATTCCGCCTAGGGTCAGGGGTGTTCGAGACGGTTGTGGCGGTTCTGCTCCTGATCCCGAAGACAGCCAGATTGGGAGCGGGATTGACTGTTGTGTGGATGACTGCTGTAGTTCTCAGTCACATTTTAGTGTTGGGATATGGCTGGTTCTTTGTCGATGCTCTCATGGTGATGGTCATGGCTGTCATTTATCTCTTGCTGACACGCAGGCATTCCCACTGGGGCGAACCCAAAAGTGCGGGCACGACGGCTGCCGGATAAGCGTAGTCGCGAGCGGAACAGCTCTGCGATTTCAGGTACAGGTTCGGGTACAGCCGTCAGTTTGGTCTAGTTTCGTCCGATTACGCTAAATTACGGAGGGGACATGGTTTAGGCCGTTCACTAATTACGCTCAATTACGCTTATTTATCATAGACATACGGTATTCTCGGGAAACTCAAAATCCGTCGGAAGCAATTCCATGGGGGTTCGATTCCCCTCCCGGCACCATCGAAAATACCAATATCTTCTGTTGAATCAGAGGCTTGCCGCGCTCGTTAGTGCGCTGGGCTTTGGGCATTTTCTGGGTTGACGCTGCTCTAAGGTACGAATTCAGGTACAGCGCGCATCCACTGTCGTTTCAATATCTTGGCCCCGCTTGCGGCGGACTTTATTTCTGCCGATTATACTTATTTACGCCAGATTACGGAATACGCAGCGGACTTGGTAATCGATCCGTCGCTTGAAAGACGCTTACTGCGACGATGAGCCACCGTTTGCATTCGACGTAGATCGCGATGTTCTGCGCGGCCTGATAAGGCCAGGAGAGGCTAGGAGCTGTCCGAAGCGCAGTAGAGGCGGCGCAGATTAGAGACTGCGAAGGGCTGTCATAAAGTTTTCGATCTTGCGAGTCGACGAGGCTTTACCAGATTTAAGGTTGCGCTCAATGCATAATCCGGAGAAGAAGGACAGCACCATCTCGGCAATTGCGGAAGGAGCCATCTTGGGTTCTTCCGCCTCGATGTTCATGGCGAGAAGGCGCTGCAATAGTGCCCGATTCTCCGTAATGACCCCGTAAGCCTCATCAGGAAGGATAGCGAACTCCCGCATAGAGTTGACGGAAAAGCAGCCCTGCTGTTCCCCTTCGTTGAGAGGACCATTCTTAAGAAACCTCTCGACGTTCTTCCAGCCAAGAGGCTCTCTGGTAAGAAATCCTCTCTTCTCCTGGCTCTCCAGGTAGTGCCGCAGGCACGCTACAAAGAGATCTTCCTTGTCTCGGAACTCGGTGTACAGCCCTGACTTGTTCACGCCTGTGGCTCGCTCCAGGTCCTGCAGACTCGTGTCCGAAAATCCATGCTTCCAGAAGACGGGCATCGCCTTCTCCAGCACTTGCTCTCGACTAAAGTTCTTCGGGCGCCCCATAGACGTATTATCCGATAAAGAACTAAATAGTTCAATATCTCTGCATCCTCGCCAAATCTTCATCATCGTATAGAACTGAATGGTTCAGAACCGTCCGACACGATCGGGCAAGATCGCTAGCGAATTGGCTTCGTGAATTGTTCCGAGAAATAAAAGGAGATTTTATGTCTAAGTTAGCGAAGAAGGTGGCACTCGTTACCGGCGGTTCCCGGGGTATCGGTGCAGCGATTGCGAAACGTCTGGCCGCCGATGGAGCAAGTGTAGCCATCACGTATGCAAAGGACGCAGGCGCAGCCTCGGCCGTAGTCAAAGCGATTGAACTCGGCGGCGGAAAAGCCATCGCGATCCAGGCAGACTCTGCCAACGTCGAAGCAGTCAAGGGTGCGGTCGAAAAGGCCGTCGCGACCTTCGGCCGACTGGATGTGCTGGTGAACAATGCCGGCACGGCGATTCCGAAACCGTTCGAGGAATCGACGCTGGAGGAGATGGATCGTGTGCTCGACATCAACGTCCGCGGTGTATTCGCCACGACACAGGCGGCGCTGAAGCACATGAAGGATGGTGGCCGCATCATTATGGTCGGTTCGGCGGTGGGCGAGCGTGCCGTTGCGCCAGGCCTGGTGCCCTACGCGGCCACGAAGGGAGCCGTCAAGATGTTTACTCAGGCACTTTCCAGAGAGGTTGGGAGCCGAGGCATCACGGTCAACAACGTACAGCCGGGTCCGATCGACACGGATTTGAATCCCGCATCGGGTGATTGGGCGGTACCACAGAAGGCGGCAACAGCGCTCGACCGCTACGGGCACGTAGATGAGATCGCCGCTATGGTAGCGTTTGTCGCCGGTCCGGAGTCCTCGTACATCACAGGGGCGAACCTTACTGTAGATGGCGGAATGAACGCTTGAATCAACGCGCACTCAGTCAATGGGCTCTACGACTGACGTATCCCGTACTGTTCTGGGTGAGAGTCGACGACCTAAAGGAGTCGGCTCTCCTTCGGCCCAGGTGCCGCACTCGTCTTGTCCGTTAGCTGATTGGCAAGAGAGAAGACAATGACTACACTCCAAAACAAAACTGCGCTTGTGACGGGTGCATCAAGAGGAATTGGCCGGGCGACCGCAGCGGCACTTGCTGGGGCTGGGGCGCACGTACTGGTTCACTATGGCCGCTCCGCGCAGGAAGCGGACTCTCTGGTCGCTGAGATCCAAACCGAAGGTGGACACGCCGATGCAATTTCGGCTGATCTACGAACCCCGGACGGCGCTTCATTGCTCGCAAAACAGGTGCGCTCCATCGTCGGCGATCGATTGGATGTGCTTGTACTCAACGCTGGAATCAGTAAGGCGGCACGCATCGCGGACCACACGGTCGAGGATTTGACAGCCTCTTTGCCACAAACGTCCGAGGTCCGTTCTTCCTGGTACAGCAACTGTTGCCGATTCTTGGTGAGGGCTCAAGCATTGTTGTCATCTCTTCTCTCGGAGCCCGTTCGGTGGTGGGCAAGCCAAGTTTGGATAACCCGTCGATTCTTGCTTACGCCTCTACCAAAGGAGCACTGGAGACTGATCATCCCATCACGATTTCACCAGCTAAGGGCAAGGTGCGTGTCGCGGTCGCTGGACGGACAGTGGCCGAATCGACGCGAGCGCTTCGACTGGAAGAGAAAGGATATCCGCCGGCTTACTACTTGCCGCGCAGCGATGCGGACATGTCATTGCTCGTTCGGACCACGCATTACACCTATTGTCCGTACAAAGGCGATTGCACCTACTACACCATTCCGATCGGCGGATCGAAATCGGAATATGCCGTTTGGACATACGAAAAGCCGTATGAAGCAATGGCAAACATTAAGGAGTACCTGGCGTTTTATCCGACACGAGTCGATGCAATCGAAGTGATTTCCTAAGCGCCACACTTTGCGGCAACGACTCAACACGACATGGAAGGAAACATCTATGACTGCGACATCTAAAACGTCTGCTTCGGACCGTGAGATTCTGCTGGTTGGTCCATATGGCGTACTTGGCACAGGAGTGATCGACGCTGTTGCCGCTAACCCGGCCTGGCGTATCACAACGGCAGCGCGACGACCCGCGCCGGCATATCGCACTCAAACTCCACCCCGCCATATTAGTGTCGACCTCATGGATCGTGAGGGCACGATCAAGGCTTTCTCGAATTTGGATACTGTGACCGACCTGGTTTATGCCGCCTACGTTGAGAAGCCGACTATGGCCGAAACCGTAGAACCCAATGCCAGGATGCTAACAAATACACTCGATGCTGTCGCCGCGCGCAAAGTCCCACTCCAGCGCATTGTGCTCGCAGGTGGCGCCAAATCCTATGGGTTCAGTCTCGGTGCCTTCAATGCCCCTGCAAAAGAGACCGACCCTCGTCTTATCTCGCCGATCCACTATCACCAGCAGGAATACATTACAGCTGCTTGGTCGGAAAAGAATGGAGCGAGTTGGACGGTCTTGCGTCCGCATCTCGTGATGGGGCCGAGCCTGAATTCGCCAATGAATCTTGTGACAAGCCTCGCTGCATACGCCACGATGAGCCGCGAACTCGGACTGCCGTTGCGGTTTCCAGGCCGCCGCGAAGGATGGAACACGCTTCAAGAAACCACCGACGCAGAGCTGTTTGGCCGCGCCACCCTGTGGGCGCTCGGCGAGGATAAGGCGCGCAACGAGATCTTCAATGTGTCGAATGGGGATGTCTATCGCTGGCGGCAACTCTGGAACGAATTGGCTGCTTTCTATGATCTTCCCGTCGCAGAACCCCTGGCAATGTCGACTGTTTCGGAGATGAGTGAGAAGGGCCCGCTGTGGGATTCGATAGTGGCTCGCTATGGGCTGCATGCAACACCATACGGACAGATTGCGAACTGGTCCTTTGTGGACTGGATGCTTAACTTCGGCGAAGAAACAATCCTAAGCACAATCAAGATCCGTCGGGCCGGCTTCGCAGACTGTATCGACACGCATGAGAGTTTCAGACGGCAACTCACGAAGCTTCGGGAACTTCGGATCATCCCGTAGGTGCACACTTCGCCGATTGCCTTTAGTCCATCTACCAAGCGAGCAACTAAAAGCGAGTGAGAGTGAGGAGAACTACATCCCATGTACGAAGGTAAAAAGCTTCAAGGAAAGGCAGCAGTCATTACCGGTGGTACGACCGGGATAGGGATGGCTACAGCAAAGCTATTCGTAAAAGAAGGCGCCTACGTCTTCATCACGGGTCGCCGTCAGAAAGAGCTCGAGGCGGCCGTAAAGGCGATCGGCAGCAACGTCACTGGCGTTCAGGGAGACATTGCGAAATTGGACGACCTCGATCGTCTTTATGAGGCTGTCAAAGCAAGGGGAAACTTGACATCGTTTTCGCCAATGCTGGCATTGCGGAATTTGCCCCTCTCGGCAAAATCACTGAGGAGCATTTCGACAAACTTTTCGACATCAACGTCAAGGGGACGCTGTTCACGGTACAGAAGGCCCTGCCTCTCATGAATGATGGTGGTTCTATCATTCTCAACGGCTCGGTCGCGAGCGTGAAAGGCACGCCAGCCTTCGGCGTCTACGGCGCGACGAAGGCTGCACTCCGCTCTTTCGTCCGGACCTGGACCTCGGATCTCAAGGACCGCCATATTCGCTCAAACGTTATTAGCCCGGGTCCGACCGATACGCCAGTTATAGACGGGCAACCTCCAGACGCCATCGCACGCATCGTTTCCAGCATCCCAATGGGACGCATGGGAGAACCCGATGAAATTGCCAAGGCTGCGCTGTTTCTAGCTTCGGTTGACTCCAGTTTCGTCACTGGTATCGAACTATTCGTCGATGGCGGCAGAGGGCAAGTCTGACCGAAGGCCGCTACGCATGACAACATCCAACAGCGATTTGCGAGAGATGGAAAACAATGAATGATTCAAATGCTCAAAAGAATAAGGCAGTCGTACTGGAAGCATTCGATGCGCTGTTCAATAAACGCGACTACGCAACGGCAGCGCGGTTCTGGTCGCCTAACTACATTCAACACAGCGCCCATATTGAGCCGGGGCGAGACGGACTCTTCAACCTCGTCAAGGCCGCTCCGCCCTCGCTTAAGTATGAGCCCGGAGTGATTCTTGCAGAAGACGACTACGTCATCGTTCATGGCCGGTTCTCCAACATCGGATTGCCGGTGAACTGGATCGCAGCGGACATCGTTCGCTTGAAGGACGGGATTCTCGTCGAACACTGGGATGTCATTCAGGACGAATCTACAAAGCAACAATCCAAGAGCGGGAATCCGATGTTCGGCGACTCATTCCCGAAGTAACTCACACTCTTCATCACGCGCGCAACGAGCCCTCAATCTCTTCAAAGGAAAACCGACATGACCAACTACAAGGAGGATGGGAAGATCGTCGAACATTGGGATAACCTGCAGGAAACCGCTACGGACCCAAGTCCAAGCGGGCACACGATGATCGATGGCCCAACGGCGGTGTCTGATCTCGACAAACATTGGGGATGAATAAATCTATAAGCGACAGCAATCGGGAGCAGCGAACACTACGATTAATCGCCAACTTGCAATATTGAATCGAATGAAACAGCCGGCGGCTCTCATGGCGGCCCCAACGCCTCCTTTCGATTAGCGACGAAAATTCCTGGGTGGCACGCTCAATACTCGCTTGAAAGCCTTGCTGAACGCAGCGTCGGAGTCGTATCCGACCGACCTCGCCACGTCGATCAACTTGCGGTCATCTTTCTGCAACAACGCAGCGGCCTTCTGCATTCTCCAACTTGTCAGGTACTCCAGTGGCGTCTCCCCAACCATTTCTTTTAAAACGTACTGCAAAAGCGGAACGAGACATTCCACAGGCCGCAGCTAAGGTTTCGACTGTCCAGGGAGCGTCGACCTTCTCGTGCATGGATTTGAGAGCCACACCAATTTGCGGATCGAAAATGGCTCGCAGCAAGCCATTGTTGCAGGCTTCCAATCGCGACGCGATGTGGGCACGGAGACACTGTATGAACAAGACATCTGCCAGCCGGTTGACAACCAGATCCGACCCGGGCATCGGCTCTGCCATCTCGGACGCAAGCATATTCACAGTCGTGCGCAGTGCCAAACACACATCGAGTTCCCATTACACGGGCGGACTGCCCAACCTCTATAATGGCCGGTGATTTCGTGACACTAGGTACCTTCTAATTCAATCTTCCCCCTGGAGGCGAAATGCATTCTATGACCAAAGAGCGGAGAGCCATCTTTTAAGTCGCTCCCTGGGTGCTACTTGAAAGATGCTTGACGGCCGCACCGGTTGGCCTGAAGCAGTACCTTTGATCTGCGCGATCGGGTAGTTGTAATAATCTCCGGACCGCTCCGGGACTTATAAGTGTCCATATCGCAGGAACCCCATGGTGAAGGCGAATCGGAATCCCACGTGCCCTGGGCCCAGGCTCAATATCTGGCTGTCAAATCGGAATTCCGGCCGGATTGCAAGCCAGCTTTTGGCGCTCCGCTACGGCCGTTCGGTGGACGCATTTTCTTGATCTTCCGGCTCGCGCTGATTTGAAGCACTACCCTCCACGCCGAGCGCTTCTTGGATCTCTCGCTGAGGTCGAAGGAGATCAGTTCCGCATTGGAACAAGGAATCGGCAGAGTATCGATGAACGCCATGAACTGACGCGCTTCGTCGCCATCCGATTCCGGATCATGAAACAGAACATACCCTTTGCTCGGCCAGACTCGATGCATGTACGTTGCCAAGGCCGTAACCAGCACATCCTTGCCCGAAGGATCAGAGTGCATCGACTGCATGAAGGGAGCCAATGCCGCCAGTACCTGCTGATCCGCTTCGTGACGAGGAAAATTCGGAATTCCCTTCGATGCCATCAGCGCGATCTCCAGATCACCGGCTGATAATGACCGCTCCCGTTCTGCTGCGCGGAGGCCTACTGAATTTTTCAATATCGCAACCTGTTCGAGAATCTTGCCGGCCAGATGGCTGTCGATGCCCCATGCCGCGGCTGCACTCTCCGTCATCGCTTCGGGCTTATGAACAGTCTTCAGGAAGTTCCAGGTCCGCTCCAACTCGTTGAGATTGAGTGCCGTCGGGTCTGCGCTTGCTGGACTTCTTTCCGTGATGAGATTCAGATTCGTGGCACAGGCCCTTTGCCGCCAGAAAGTCAGCGGAACCTCCCAATGATCGGAGCCCTGTATCCAGCGCCGATAGGTCTTTCTGGTCAGGCCACTCGCCATCTCGATCGTGGCCTTATCCGGCGACATTCGCTTAGATTGAGCAAGTGTCGATGCAAGGAGCCAATCAAGACAGTGGATGTAGGAGCCAAGAGTGGTGGCCGGGCTGCCATGACCCATGAATCGAGCAAGCAGATAAGCATGCTTTCGCGTCGGGAGGTTGTGTCGGTACAAACGTTCCGGGCGAAATGTCCAACCATCTTCCAGCCATGCTCTGGTCTCAGAAGGCGCAAACAGAAGCCCCGGAGGTGGCCGCACTACTGAGTACATTAAGCGCAGAAAGCCCCATGTGGCGAAACTATGGCGTAGATGATGGAACGTGATGTTTGGATCGCCGGTCACCCGGCGCATGATCTCGTTGATCGTATCGAAGATCGTGGCAGGCACCACCTTGAGGTCTTCCGTTTCACCTCCGAAGAGGAATTCCCCCTGCTGGCATTCGTTTCTGGTTCGGCTCTCCCACCACTGTTCGATAAGTTTGAGTTCTTCCGGCTCCACCAAGATGGCAAGAAGCGCTCTTCGCAGTGCATTATCGCTCTTCAGCCTCCTGTCTTCCGAGCATCGAATCAGCAACTCTGGGATTCCGCTCAGAAGCACGTCGTCGATCTTTATCTTTCGCGCTTCCTCTCGCCGGAGCCCGCAGCGGAATCCGAGGATCACAAGCACCAACGCAAGCTGCTGCCGTGATCCTGGCTGCGCGACCGGCCAGCGTATCCGGATCTCTTTCAGAATTGCCCGATACTCCTCAAATGAGACTAGATTTGGATCCACGCGTCCCTGTTGTCTCAGCGGAATTAAACAGATGAGCGGCCTTTATCCTCGATCCCGCGAGCAATCAGGAAGGTGTTGAAAACAATGAATGCCCGAATGGTATTCGCAAATACCGGCGAGCTCTGCCGTTTCTTCAAATTCTCGAGTGCCTCTTTGATGAGCGGGTCGAGTTTCTCCGCCCGCATGGTTAATGGGTCAGCCCCGCCAATCACGCCGTGCAACGTGTCCGCAACGGCGAGAACGGTCTCCCGCACTGCGGCCGGCTCCCGCCGTTCACCTTTTGTCGGCACGCAGAGAATGGACAGCGCAAAGTCCGCCATTGAACACTGGAGTGAACTCTGTGAACCGCCGCGCTTAAAACTTTGAAGCTTAATCCGGATCTCCTTTCGATCGTCCGGCGAGAGGGCATCGCGAAGTGGCGCCAACTCTCCACTCAAATCCGAGCTGCGCGACGGTTGTTCCGGCGCGACCACAGGAGAGGCGGGACTCTCAACTTCTTGCAGCGCTGGCTGACGAGACCCTGCCCACTCTCGCCTTGAGATTCGCCGGAGAACATTGAAGCCCAGCGACTGCGATCTGATAACCCCGCTCGCGTACGCCGCGACAATCACTGGCAATTCGATGTACGCGACCTTCTGCGCGACTCGCAGAAGGTTCTGGAGCCCACCCAGCGCATAGAGCTTCTTCTTATCCGTGCCGCATGCAGATTTGGTCCAGGCATTGAACTGCTTGTGCAATCGAGACATAAGGATACGATCAGTCACACCGCCGCCGTCGGAACCATTTTCGGGAACAAACAGATCATCTGCGGATTCTGGGCCGCAACGAAAGAGCAGCGTCGCCGTGAGCGGATCTGGGTGCCAAGCCCGGAATTGGCGGACACCCGCTTGATCAACCCACACTCCTACATGAATGCGGCGCTCGGATATCGCCGAAGAGGTCACCACTTTCGAAAAGCCGCGGACAATTCCAAGGAGGGTGCGCATGTCGTGAATCCCGCCGTAGAGGATTGCTGAGGCGATGACGATCTCCAGGGGAGGCGCAGCATGATCGTCTCGATCAGCGTTCCGCGTCAGACGAGACCGAAAGTGGGCCAGTTGCTGGGCAACAAGCTCCTTCCATGCATCGTAGGTCTCGAACACGCGCCTGAGATTTGCGGGCAAAGGATTCAGAGCATATTTCGGGAGGGTATACAGACGAGGAAACGGAATCTCCTGCGGGTTTCGTATAACCCATGCGGTCACCGCTTTGAAAAGCAGCTGCAGGCAATCGTACGCGAGCTTCGGACCTCCCGCGCCATCAATGATGCTGTTCTCCAACAATCGCATTTCCCCGCGACTCCAGAGATCGTTTGAACGCCCGAGCAACAGATCTGCCACCTTTGATTTCTGGTTTGCAAGCAAACCTCGCAATACGGGCAAGACTCGTTCCTCTTGATCCTTCGAAACACCGAGCAACTCCGGGTGATCGAGCACGCTCAGATCGGGTTCTGCTGTAATTCTTTTCCGCTTCACCGGGCCTCCAGAGCAAAGGGTCTAAAGCCGAACTGATCGAAGAGTCGCGACAACACGGAGTCGGAAGCCCGCAAACAGGCGATGTAGTCACTATAGGAAAAGGTGGAGTGCGCCCCGAAGGGCTCCTCTCCGCGAAACCAGTGTCCCATCCAGGCGTCCAGATACTCGGGCGCGATTCCGTGCTCGCTCAATTCGGTGCGGATCAGCCGTCGGCCGAAGTTTGGCGGAAACGGAAAAAATTCGTTGGATAGCAACTTGATCGTCGCAGGCCGGACAATGACCGAAACGAACTGCGTGCCACGCAGCTTGAGGAAATAGCAGGGCACCTTCGTGGTGCCCCGTGGCAGACCAAGGCATTCGAGGGATTCCAGATACCGGTCGTAAAACTGCATCTGGCGATACGCCGTCTCAAGCACAATAGACAACCGGCGTTTGTAATCTGTGCCGTTGTCCTTGTCGGCGATCGTTACTAGCCGTGTCTCAGGGTCGATACGGCGGGGATGGACGTAGGGAGTTCGAATTCCCTCATGCCAACCGACAGGCAAAACGCCCAAACGGTGTATAGAGTGTAGGCATTGTGCTTGATTGCGAACTCACGATTCACAGCGGCAGGATCCGACAGGGGCAACTGTCGCTCGATGGTGTTTCGTAGCCAGCTAAATGCGTCGCGCATCGCCGGAACCGTAGCACACAACCGACTGCCGACAGCTTCCTCGCTTTGAGAAAATTGAGGAGTGGGCAGCGAGGGAGCCGTCCATCCGCAAGTTGCCAGTTCCTCAAGGATGCACCTAAACGCATCAGAATGGAGACGGCGCAGATGCTTGATTGTGGGTGTAGCGTAAAACCGCCGAACCGAAACCAGATAGTGGTCGTTTCTGGTGGCAATGGCCGCAGATGCAACATCTCCACCGCTGGTCTCCACTATGCGCCGGAAAACGATTCTGCTCAGACGAATGGCGGTCAGGCGGCCGGACGAGTCGATTTTGCGCAGCTGATCGCGCAGCAACCTGCGATACTTCTTCGCGTTCTTGGGAAAAGACCGGTACAGTATCGCCTTTACTGAGGGCCACAAGAGCGGAGGGGAGGTTTGATGTAGAGGTTTGCGCCTCCAACTGCTTGATAAGAAATCTCGACGCACCTGTGAAATCCTCAAGTTCGAAGTGCGAGACCCTCGGTCTCACTTTGCCGGGAATCCGCGGTTGAGATGTGAGGTACTTCGGCTCGAGCGCTCGTATTCGCCAGACGCCCGGCAGACTCGGGCGCCCCTGTTCATCCAGACTGAACCGGACCGCAACATCGGCATCTGGCTCACCTCCGGGTTGACAGTACGCCACGAGCGATGCAGCTTCTGGGGGTGACGCGCCGGCCCAGAGGATCGTCGAGATCATCGCGGCAAAAAGCACGTCCTCACGCTTGGTTGGAGCTGCGATCATACGATCCAGATGCGCCAGAAACCGCGCCAGTTCGACGGCGGTCGGCTCATCGACGGAAAACGGCAGCAGTTGGTTGGCGGACTCAATGGAACCGCCACACGAGCGAGAAGCAACTGCCTCCGCTTCTGACTGGGTGGAACCGGTCGACAACAGATCCTCTTCAGGATCGTCGTCGAGATCGAGCAGCTTTTGCCGGCGGGATTTCCGCCAATGGGTTGGCAGGTGCTGCCGCTGTGCAGTTCCGCCTCCGTTGTAGTCCTCATACCCTTCATCATCCCCATCCACGCCACATGGCTTCCGCGGCGAGAGCTTGGGTGTGTGCGTCTCGGGACGTTGTCCCCACTGCACGAACCCATCGATACTGGCCAGCGCCGCTAACAGATCCGGTTTGATTGGAGAGAGATGCCTCGCCGTCTCACCTGCATCCTCTGGATTTCTTGCTTCCACGAGCAAACGCAGGTCCCTAAGGCCACGGATGTAGTCTGAGGGACAGACGAGGTCCGGCATCAGGCTCAGAGCCGCCAGCCACTCTGGTTCGGTTCTAAGAAAGCGGCGGGCAAATCGGCCGCACACATCGTAAAGTGATTGCCAGAATCCTTCCCGTGGTTCGTTGCCGATCAGCCAACTATCTGGAGTTGAGTCGTGCGCCATTATGCGCATATGCGCGTGAAGCAGATGTGCTTTGAGTGCAAGCCACTTTGCCTGCGTGGTCTCCCCAGAGCCTTCGGGAAGATCATCCCATAAAATGTAGTTGAGACCGTGCTCAGTCGCGCCGTAGCCGCGGAGCGGATTGGGGCCCTCCATCCTTAATACGCGTTCCACACCGCCTTCGTTGATTGCCAAGTCTCTTATGGTTGCTCCCAAGCTGCCAAGTACATCAGTGATCGACAGGGCCAGGGTTTCGTCCAAGTCCTTCGATCCGGTCAGGTTCCACTTCTGCGAACGCACGTCTCGAAGGATGCTCTGAATCACAGCCAGAGTCTTCGCATATCCATACAACTCCGGGTGCAAATGGGCCTTCCAGCCCATGTTGCGCAGGACTTCTACGCAATTACCTGGGAGATGTGTGTCCATGAGCAGCTTCGCTGCAGCGCAGAGGCGCGTAGGGGAAGTAGGGCCTCGTCTTTGCTGATCGTCTAACATAGAAATGCCTTTCCTTCTCTATGGCAAGAGAAGATATGCTCGCGCACGATTGAGTCATGATCCGTGTTAAAGCACCACACGCCCATACGCAGAGCAACACACTGTCTCAACGGCAGTCGTGATTCTTTGCGCGCCGCTGATGCGCTGTCTCCTTATGCGGACCACTGAAACACGCGGGACATGGACGCTGGAGTCAAGAGGTGCTGCAGTACCAGCATCATCCTGAACTGGCTTCGCGCTAGAGGGCGTTTCGTCCACGAAAAGACTCAGCGCGTCACTTGCATGCGCAGCCAACGCTTTCGGCCTCGCAATGACCTGCCGCTTTAAGAGCACATTCGCAGATTGCTCAGCGCTATGAGGGTCTTGCCAGGAATCAAGATCGAAGAGGCACTGCGAGGCGGATACGCCAGCATCTTTTCTGGTCGCTGTTGCCGAGTTTTCGCGCGATCTTGACATCTCGTTGTTGGTCTCACATGCAGAAAATGCACTGCATCCCTCGGTGAAAACTCGTTGAGGGGGCTAAAATCGCTGACTCTGACGACGGGCACACGCATCGCCGCTGGCGGTTTACCGATGTCAAGCCTCGTCTGACGTGTATGCCAAGGTTTGGGTGTGTGTCATACCTCAGAGGTGAGGTATTCCCCGCCGGCAAGTGTGATGCGGATGTATACCTGGATTTCTCGATGCGACCAGCCAACCGATCTTCCGCCGATACCGATTTTTCTCTGCAGCGGGAAGCGTCCCGCTCTCATCAGCAGATAAATGGCAGTGCGGCATTGGCCCGTCATACTGATCACCTCCGGCATTCGGACTATCCTGTCGTCGTACATAAACGTCATTTCCTCCTCACTGTGCTGACTGTATTTCGACCCGCGTCAGGCGCCAATACACACTAGCGAGGTATTTTTAGCTGAAAGAAATACTCCCACTCCAGCCACGAAGTCCCCGTTTGTGGCGTACATGAAAGACGCGAGCCACAATGTTGCTACGACTTCGCAGAACCGGGTCGCACGTGGGTCGAGCAATCGCAACTGCGATCCAAGCCGCACGAAAAGCAGCTCAAACGGCTGTTACAGCTTTCGCCTACATGCTGGTAATGGTTGATGCGGGCGGGGGCTATTCGGCCGTCGAAGCCTTGACAGCTTGCTCCTGCTTGCTTTGATTCGTGACCACGGACTCGCGTTCGGCAGGTAGGGTGTCAACGAGCGATTGCGATAAGCTCTGTCGAATGTGGCTCGGTTGTTCGTTTGGAAGAGGAATTGGCGTTGCTCACAATCTGCAACCTCAGCCGGTCCGCTTCGGTTAGCAGGCCGTTGAAGTTGTTCCCGGCAAGCTGTTTCTCTGTGCATGTTTTCTAAGGTTGAACTATCTGGGCTCTCAGATCGCCAACGAATGTGATCGTCGTGATCGACAGGCCATCTTGCTGGAGTGATTCGAAAGGTCAGCTTGGACAGGGCGCTTCAATGATTGTCCGGTTCTCTGTACGGGCCGTGAATTCCAAATACCTCGGGCACTTTACACTCAATGTGACGTATTGACCTTCACAAAACATTACCATCTGCAATGAATAGCCAGTCTTGGAACTTGTCACGCGGTTTTGCGAATGGCAATTAGCTTCGCCATCTCCTTGTTTAGTTCTGTGTCCAGGTAATCGGCCCACCATTGCATCAATGCTGCGCGCTGGGGCAGGTAAAGCGCGTGGTTATATGCAGCTTCGGTTTTGTTGTCATTCGCGTGTGCGAGCTGCAATTCTACGTGGGCTTTCTCAAAACCATTTTCGGCGAGAATTGTTCGAGCTAGGCCCCTGTAGCCGTGGCCTGTCATGGCGCCCTTATAGCCAAGGTCAGCAAGCGCACCCAATATGGAATTGAGGTTGATGGTTCCGTTAGCGGTTTGAGTGTTCAGGCCGGGAAAGACGAAAAGCTTTTCACCTGCCATATGTTTCAACTGCCGCAGGATAGTGATGGATTGGCGGGACAGTGGAACGATGTGCGGCCTGTCTTTCTTCATGCGCTCCGCGCCAATCTTCCAAACCGCGCTATCAAGGTCAAACTCTGACCATGGCGCGCGCAATAGTTCCTGAGTGCGAACGAAGGTTAGCGCCATGAGTTTTAGTGAGAGCTTAACAACGGTGTGCCCACTGTAATCATCCATCGCTGCTATCAGGGCGGGAAGCTGATGCGGTTCGATGTGTGCGCGATTCTGTGTCTTGCGCGGGCTAAGAACGTCGCTAGGTTTAAAGGCGGAAGCGGGATTGACATCGGCCAAGTCATGCACCACGGCATAGCGGAAGATCTGGCTAATTGTCCCATGCTGGCGCTGCGCAACATCACGCGCACCTTTGCCCTTCAAGCGCCGCCCATGCCCGTCGCCGCGTTCTATCGCCGTAATTAAGTTCCGAATCTCAGCCGGTTTGATCTCGGAAATCGGCTTGTGCCCAATGGCAGGGAATACGTCAGCTTCCAAGCGCCGG
The DNA here is from genome assembly GCF_051013345.1 of Tunturiibacter gelidiferens. Lineage (GTDB taxonomy): Bacteria > Acidobacteriota > Terriglobia > Terriglobales > Acidobacteriaceae > Edaphobacter > Edaphobacter gelidiferens_A. The sequence goes on along the minus strand of NZ_CP132939.1, from coordinate 5,439,355 downwards.
AGAATATATGCTGCTGTGTCGCTGTCTACGCCGGGTGCCCACCATTTATGCCACTGGAGAGCGATGGCCTTGAATGAATGCGCGTCACTGGTCCTTTCCGCTTCGGCCTTTGCTCTAACGGCGACCTTTTCGGCCTTGCGCTGTGCCATTGGGTCGTTGCCCTTGGCTAGCTCAATCCTTGCCGCCGCGTGACGTTCCCGCGCCATCGTTAGGGTTACTTCGGGGTATTTACCAAACGGCATGGTTTTCTGTTTTCGGTCATAGCGGTAATTCCAGCGCCATAACTTGCCGCCTGATGGTGAAATGAGCAAATACAAGCCGCCAGCATCGGCTAGTCTATAAGCTGCGGCCTTAGGCTTTGCGGTGCGGATTTTCACATCTGTGAGTGCCATTGCAGCTCCAAATAGCTGCAACAACCATAGCAGTCAGGCGTAAGAAATACCATCATAAATACCAGCAAATTGTCGCGGCTTCTCTTGGATCTTCACGCATCTCTGTGGACGAAATAGGAATCATTATTATTGAAAATAAACTATTTATAATGGATTTCTGTGGAAGTCTCTGAATCTCTCTAAACATAAATTCGGCTTTTACCTCAGGAGCCAAAGCAGCAATAGAATCAATGAAATGCAAGGCAGCCAAAACGGCTGCCTATTTTATTTTCGCTAGGTGGCTGTTTTGGTGGCTGTTCGGATTGCGGGTGCCAAGAAATATTTCTTGTGGTGTTGGCATCCGCGTACTTCTTAGAGTGGACTGCGGCGGTAATTGCCAAGAAGGTTTAGGGAATTGTTTCCCACAAGTCGACTTCTGAGACTAATCGCATCCTCGATGAGTGAGTTGGCGATTTAGCGCTCACCGACACCTGCTTGCGCGAGATCATGTCCTGTTTACCGACAAACCAGCGCAGTGACTGATCGGAAGGAATAAAAGACATATTGGCGGGTTCCTAATACAAGTGGGTGTTATGCGAGGTGGATGTTCACCTCCTTATGCCCATTGAGGAGAGTGAATGGCAAATATTCTTGTGGCTTCCACCCCGCTCCAGGTCACGTCAACCCCATGCTGTCCGTAGCCCGACATTTATCGTCGCTTGGGCATTCCATTATCTTTCTTTCAGGAAAGCTCTTCCACGATCAGGCTGTCACCCTGGGTTTTCGATTTGTTCCCTTCACGGGGAAGGCCGACTTCGACTACAGGCGTATGGATGAGGAGTTTCCGGAGGTAGCAGCCGCGACGCCAGGTCCCGACGCGATGAACGCGATATGTATCTATGCCGGCATCGATCCTGTTCCCGATCAAGATCGGGCCATACAGCAGATCCTCTCCGAAGGTCAGGTGGATCTCATCGTGACAGACGTTTATTTTTGGGGCATTTTTCCCTTGCTGCTGGGGCCAAGAGATGCCCGTCCTCCTGTCCTGACACTCGGAGTGTTGCCACTCCTCGTGAGCAGTCGCGACGTGGCCCCGTTTTCGGGCCCCGACACGAGTCCGGCGGGCCGGCTACGCAATCAGGAGGAGACACAACAGTTTTTCGCGATGATGCAGCCTGCCACAACACGCATCCATGAAGCACTGCATTCCTGCGGAGCACCGGAGCTTCCTGAATTTCTTTTCGACAGTGCGGCCCATCTTCCCGATCGTTTCCTGCAGCTGACGGCGGAAGCATTTGAATATCCACGAAGCGATCTGAAAGAGAGCGTCCAGTTCATTGGGAATCTCATGCCCAATGGGCATAGCAAATCGCCTCTGCCAGCGTGGTGGGATTCTCTGGATGCGTCAAAACCTGTGGTGCTTGTGACGCAGGGTACGATTGCCAACTGGGATTTGAGCCAGTTGATCGAACCAGCTATCGCTGCCCTGGCGGATGACCAGGTGACGGTGATTGTCGCCGCGGGACGTCCCGACCTCGAGGTAATCCAATTGCCTGGAGGCGTCAAGCCCCAGAACGTGAGGATCGAAAACTACATACCCTTCGAGCAGATCCTGCCCAAAGTGGATGTTTTCGTAACCAACGGCGGCTTTGAATCGGTCAATCTTTCCCTCAGCAAAGGAATACCGATGGTGGTAGCCGGCGACACCGAAGACAAGATCTTCACCGCAAGCCGCGTCGGCTGGTCTCAAGCTGGAGTCAATCTCGCAACCGGCCATCCAACCGTCGAACAGATTCGCACCGCCGTTCGTACCGTCCTTTCCGACAAGAAGTACAAGGAGAACGCTCTAAAACTGCAGATGGAATTCGCGCGATACAACGCGTTCGATCTGATGACAGAGACCGTCAACTCTATGCTCTCTTTAAAGAACTCTGACACTCTTCTTGCGACAGTCGGCGCTCGAGACTGAACCGTGAAAAGTAATTAAGTCTACGAAGCCCCGTCCGCTCTCTGTGGGTGGGACACTCGGGCCGCTTCGCGGCCCCGAGTGACGGGGCCAAACCGGAGCAATTCTCGACTGGTGGTAACAGGCCGAGTCACTCATTGAGGAGGGTCGAAAGTCAAATTGCGGGTTCGCAGATTGTCGACAACCCAGAAGTAATTCATTTGGTCGGGGAGTCGGCATCTCGGACAGGTGCCTGGCCTCGGAGACGCTCCGAGGCTCCAAGTGTCCGATAAGCTGTTTCTCGTCCATGTGACCAGACTGGCGACTTTTCGACACGAAGGTATTCTATTGGTTTCTCGTTTCCCCACCTCTCCCAATGCCTGCTTGTTGCACGGGAGTGGACGATTATGCCGAGGCTGGACGCATAATTGACTTTTATTGGTATGAATCTCCTACTCAAACTTTCGGCTTGTGGTTTCGTCATGGCTCAACTGAGCATCGGGTCACTTAACGCGCAACGGCCCCTGGATTACGTCGATCCGCTCATCGGCACACAGAAGAGCTCAATTGGATATGGTGGCACGATGCCCTTCGTGATGGCTCCGTTCGGTATGACGGACTGGACAGCGCAGACCCGGCAGAATCGAGTTAGTGTCACTTCATATAACTATGACGACCAGACCATATCGGGATTTATCGGGACCCACCAGCCCGCGATCTGGATGGGCGATTATGGATATGTCGTCGTCATGCCTCAGTCCGGTCCGCTGCATGTATCGCCAGATGATCGGAGGCTTCCCTACCGCCACAGCCACGAGAAGGCCCACCCCGATTATTACAGCGTCGTACTCGACGCAGGGTCTGGCCATTTGATTCGAGCTGAGATGACTGCGACCCCTCGCTGTGCTCTCTTCCGTTTTACTTTCCCCAGGTCAGGAACAGCACGAATTCTAGTGGAAGCTTCACGGCCCGGCATCTTTGGCCACGCCTCAGTGGATCAGGAGCATCATGAGATTACCGGGTACAATCCGCACCGGATGGACGATCGGCTTGGCCCATTGTTGCTGCCGAACTTCAAGGGCTACTTTGTAGTTCAGTTCGAGCACGATCCTGCCGTCGTGCGCACTTATGGAATGGATGATTCATCGGCTCGGTTAAGTCGTGGCGCATATGCGGAGTTTCACCCGGGCGAAACCGTCCTCATGCGCGTCGGAACATCCTTCCTCAGCGTTAAGCAGGCCAGAGAGAATCTCGCGCACGAACTGCCTGACTGGAAATTTTCCGCTGCCAGAGAGAGACTCCATGCTGAATGGAACGAAAAGCTCAGTCGGCTCCAGATTGATGGAGCAACAAGGCAAGATAAGGTGCGGCTCTATACCGCGCTCTATCACGCTCTGTTGTATCCTCGCTTGTTTTCAGAGTATGGCCATTATTACAGCGCCTTTGACGACAGCATCCACAGCGGCGAAAGCTATACCGCATTCTCCACTTGGGACACCTTTCGCGCGGAGAACAGTCTGCTCACCCTCCTGGCCCCGGAGCGCATCGACGGCATGGTCTCTGCTCTCCTACAGGATTACAAGGAGGGCGGATGGATGCCTAAGTGGCCGAATCCCAGTTATACAAACATTATGATCAGCACTCACGCCGACTCCCTTGTTGCAGAGGCGATGCGCAAGGGCTTTCACGGCTTCGATCGTGAGCTAGCCTGGCAAGCGGTCTACAAGGACGCGATGGTCCCTCCCGATCAGGACACTGGAAGGCGTTGGCTCGACCGGGAAGAACACACTCCCTACGAAGCCCGAGGCGGTCTGACTTACTACAAGCAACTCGGATACATCCCCACCGATAAGGCCGACGAAGCCGCATCGAGCACCCTCGAAGATAGCTACGATGATTGGTGTGTCGCTCAGGTCGCGAAGTTCCTCGGGCGTGATTTGGACTATCGATTCTTCATCAAACGCTCGCTCAATGATAGAAATCTCTTCAATCTCGAGCTCGGGCTTATGAATGGCAAACTCTTCGACGGCACCTGGGCTCCATTGGGCGGCAGGGATGACACAACAGCGAACCGTTCCATCTCCGGATGGACTGAAGGTAATGCATGGGTCTACACATGGTCACCGCTTCACGATCAACTTGGCCTGATTGAATTAATGGGTGGAGCCAAGGCTTATGACGAAAAGTTGGATCAATACTTCCGCGACGGCTACAACGTACACAGCAACGAGCCAAGCCATCACTTCGGATATCTCTATGACTTTGGCGGCGAACCGTGGAAGACGCAGGCAAAGGTTCGAGAGATCGCAGCAAAGGAGTACGGCTATGGCCCAGGTGGACTCGATGGAGATGATGATTGCGGGCAGATGTCTGCGTGGCTGATCTTCACTGCTTTGGGCTTTTATCCCGTGAATCCGGCCAGTGGCGATTATATGATTGGTAGTCCCTTGTACGGGCGCATGTCTCTTCAGCTGGCGAACGGCAAAGTCTTCCGCATCGAAGCAGTGAATAACAGTTCAACGAGCGTCTATATTCAATCGGCTTCCCTAGACGGCCATCCCCTCGATGCACCGATCATCACATGGGAGCAGATTCAATCAGGAGCCACGCTTCACCTGAGGATGGGACCCAAGCCCTCTCAGTGGGCAAGCAATTGGCGCCCGCCGCCGTTGCTGCCAACTAGCTAAGGCGTGTCTCGTGATCGATCTCTTTCTTAGCAGTGCTTACCAGGCGATCTTTGCAGGAAAGAACTCGGCAAACAATTCGTCATAGTAAGGCTTCAATTCCGCAAGGTTGGGCTTTGCGTGACCCTTCGAATATAAATCGTACTTATTGAACTCATTGACCCAACGGAACATATCCACGTCTTCCTCGTTCATCAGGTGCTGATAAGCGCCGTGTTTATGAGCCGGGTAAAACGAGTGGTAGCGCAGCATGTAAAGCGCCTCGATCGGCAGGTAGTTCTTCATCACCTCGTAGATATACCCATCATGTCCGAAGCTCATGTGTACTTTGTCTAAACCGCAGTGTGGCTCATAAATTCCATACTCGGTCGAATAAACTGGATGGTGCAGATCGGGATTCTTCGCAAAGCACTCTGGGAAGACAATATGCTCGGAGAAAGCACATCCGACCGGGAATGTGTCGCCGACGACGCCCCATTGCGGCTCTCCGTAAAGGCACAAAACCTTGCCGAGATCGTGAACAAAGCCGGTAAGTACAAACCAGCGTGGATGACCATCTGCGCGGATCGCTTCGCTAGTCTGCAGCAGGTGCTCCATCTGAGATAGGTCAGTATCGGGATCGCTATCGTCGACCAGCGTGTTCAGAAACTCCGCGGCCTCCCACAGCGATTTATCTCCCTTGTCCAGACCAAAATACGTTTTCTCCTTGCTCAACACATAGTCCATGCACTGGTTTTCATGATTCAAGCGATAGAACTCAGCCACGCCGGGATTCGCCTTTTTATCGTATTGGCGAAACTCTTCCTCGCTCTTGCCCTCCTGGTAGCGCCCCTTCAGAAACTCGTCCCACTCTTCCATGTCGGGCGCTAAAGGATTCTTCCGTGGACTGTTCTCTGTGAGCGTTGTGGTGGCCATATGATCTCCTCGGCAAGAGCTACGTTAGCGGTAACTATAAGCAATTTTGCACATGCCAGGCAAGCTGAATCTTTAGCAACTTCAGCGACTTATTTTGAGAGACGGAGGTGCGGACGATTGCCTTATCACGAGCCTTGGTTTCAACACGATGGACTGCACTCTAGCCTGAGGAGAATCGGCTATGCTTAGCGTAAGCCGGGCCGCTGCCCGGCCAAGTTCGGCAGTGTCTTGATCGATCGAACTGAGCGGTACCTGCAGATAGTCAGCATAACGAAAGTTGCCGCAGCCAATGATAGCCATTTCACGCGGAATCTTCAGTCCAGCCTGCAGTGTTGCCTGGATCGCTCCTATAGCGGTCATGTCGTTGTAGCAAAATACTGCGTCAGGCGGCCGCCGCAGCGCCAGCAGTCCCTGCATGCAGCTGAATCCTATGTCGTCCCCACGCTCTTCCAACCGCTTTCGCAATACAAGATATCGCTCGTCTATCTTTCTACCTGTCCGCTCCAGGGCGCGAAGATAGCCCGCGGCCCGATCACGCGCTGGGCTCGTCTGAAGGCCACCAATGTGGGCGATCCGCTTCCTGTTTAGTTCGATGAGATGTCTGGTTGCAAGCTCCCCTGCACCCACGTCATCGGATCCCACAAAGTTAGCTTTCATACGCTTGAACCTTCGGTCGAACAACACCAGGGGCACCGGCAACGCGCTAAGCTCTGGAACAGGGAGAAGCTCGTCGCGACACGAGGCGAGCACCAATACGTCCACTCCTCGTTGTATTAGTGCCAAAATCTCCTGCGCCTCGATTTTGGGATCTTCTTCTGAGGAAGCTAACAAAAGAGCGCGATCGTGTTGACGCAGAACGCCGCCCAACTCCTTGGCGAAGTGTGCGAAAAACGGCTGCAGCAGATCAGGAACGATCAGCCCAACAGTAAAGGTTTTGCCGGTCGCAAGACCGCGCGCAGCCATATTCGGCCGGTAGTTAAGAGCGTTCAGGCGTTCAAGGACGCGAGCGCGAGTCTTGGCTCCGATATCGGGGTTTCCCCGCAGCACCTTCGACACGGTAACGGTCGAGACGCCAAGTTCCTGCGCAATGTCTTTGAGACGTATGGGCACTCCGCCTCCTTGTCCGAATTCTACAGAGGCTCGTCAAACTAAAGCGCAGCGTCCGGAAGAGCGCCTACACCCCAAGGATGAGGCTAAAGAGCAAGATCAGACCAAGCGCCACGAGCCACGCAGGATGGTCGTCGCGACTCGAAGCGTAAGAGACCGATTCGTGTATGAACCCTGCCGGAGAAGAACTGCACGTAGGTGTCGGAATCAGACGAGAGCGGAGGAGACTCATGAGACGCGACTGGACAAGACGTGAGTTCCTTACCCGAGCGGCGGCCTCTGCGACGTCCCTCGCGTTTGCGGGCACTGCAGGAAGCGTCGATGCGCAGACAGGAAAGTCTTCAGCCATGCGCGGCCGATTTTTGACCTACGTTTCGGTTGTACGTGTGAATCAAATTGAGGTAACTCCCGATCGCTCGATTGGCGAAGACGAATCGAGCGACAATCGCCCTGATCGCATTCGCTCGCGTCGAGAGGCATTCGCCGCAGGCTGCCCCGATGGCAGGATGACCTGGGCTATCAGTTGGCTCGCGCTCAATGACGGCCGCAAGGAGTACCAGGAGGCTCGGCGGCTGCTTGCCTCGTACCACGACCGCTTTGGCGACGAGATCACCTTCATTCCTGGCGGCTATTTCGCACCGATGTACGACACGCGCGAGCACAACCGGCAGACGATACACAATGCGCTAAGCCAAATATCAGAAATGGTAGGGAGCGGTTACCGCCCCCAATGCCTTGTAGCGGGCTTCATGGACGCAGAGAATCAGCGACTCCTCGCCGCCGATGAGGGCATTCACGTGTGCCAGGGCCAGATCTGGAGCCAGCACGGCATCGATCACGGAGATGGAGACGGCGGCATCTGCTATCCCTACTACCCGAGTCGTGAGCATTACCTGAAACCGGCCCAGGGTCCGGAGGATTTTATTGACTGTGTTTGCCTGGACGGTTGGACCTGCGACTTTCTGACGGCGCGACGGGAGGGCTTTCAAGGTGGCTTCAATAGCAGGTTGGGCGTGGGACCGATCGAGACCGTGGGAAACCTCGGAACAGCCGCTGGTCGCAAGGAGATGCTCGAAACCACTGCGGTGCACTTTGACAGTGGCCATGCGATGAACAACTTCGGCTGGGTGACGGCAATCTGGGAGGTGTCGATTGGTCACGATGAGGATTTAACCTATTGGCTCGAGGCTGTGCGAGACAGGTGGCCCGACACCCGTGTGATCACTGAAGGGGACTTCGGCATGGAGTGGAGGAGACGCACTCCGAACAATGCGACGCTCAACTACCGTTTCGATGCTAAAGGGACCGGGGCACCAGGCTCGGAAAAGGAGCTGGAAATCCAGTGGTTCATGAACAGGGAGTTTCGACTAGCGCTGCTCCATGACTGGAAGACCAGTAGCCCGCCAATGGTGATCGACTTTACCCGCTATGACTTGAAGACGGAAGAACCTCACAACCTTCAGCGTGAGTGGAGCCTGATGAATGTGTTGAATCAGAAAGGCACTCGGCCTCAAGACAAACCAAGGCGGTTGCGAGAGTTCACTCCTGATGACCAGCGTCGCATCTATGCTCGATATCCCGAGCTCAAGAACTGGGCCTAACGGAAATCGTAGTAGATCGGCCTGGAACGACTTACGGGTATGCTGCCTCGGTGAGTGCATTGGCGATAATGCACGCAATATAAAAGGCGCCCACTTTGCTGTAGGTTGTGGTTATTCGTATCACCACCTACCGAAAGGAGCGGCGTTATGAGCCAAGAGAAATATATCGGCATGGACGTCCACCAAGCAACGATCTCGGCTGCAGTCACAGATTCCCGGGGGAAGTTGATCATGGAAAGTATTCTGGAGACGAAAGCGGCCACGATCCTTGAGTTCCTCCAAGGGCTACACGGAAGTTTATCGGTGACCTTCGAAGAAGGAGTCTCTGCGGCCTGGTTACATGACCTGCTGAAACCTCACGTCACCCATCTCGTGGTCTGCGATCCGCGCAAGAACGCCCTGTTGAAAGACGGCAGCAAGAGTGACCGAATCGATGCGCGAAAGCTGGCGGAGCTGCTGCGTGGCAACCAGCTCACGTCGGTTTACCATGGCGAGCACGGGATGCGCACCATAAAAGAATTAGGTCGCAGCTACCTAACCATTACGAAGGATCTCACACGAGTCATGAATCGGATCAAAGCCCTCTACCGAAGCTGGGCCATTCCCTGTAGCGGTACCAGCGTCTATGCACCGCGGCATCGCACAGAATGGTTAGACAAGATCCCGGAACCCGGAGTTCGTCTCCGGGCCGAACGGCTCTATCAGCAACTGGATCTGCTGCAACCAGTGCGTCAGCAAGCGCGACGCGACTTGCTGACCGAGAGCCGCAAGCATCATGCCGTGAAATTGCTTCGCCAGATTCCTTCGATCGGTCCGATTCGTGCAGCCTTGCTGGTTGCGCAGCTGCAGACGCCCCACCGTTTCCGTAGCAAGCGCCAGCTGTGGGCTTACAGTGGTTTCGCGCTGGAGACCCACGACAGCGGCGAGTATCGCTACGTCCGAGGGAAACTGCAACGAAACCGGGAGCGCATGACCGTGCGTGGCCTGAGTAACAACCATAATCCCGATGTGAAGAATCTCTTCAAAGGGGCTGCGATCTCCGCTAGCACTCACCCTGGCCCCCTGTACGATTTCTATGTTGCTCTTCTTGAAAAAGGAATGCGACCGACGATGGCGCGTCTCACCCTGGCACGCAAGATTGCCAGCATCACTCTAACGATTTGGAAGAAAGGAGTGGATTTCGACGCCACACAATTGCATCGGCAAGAAGCTTGAGCGTCTCTGATAAGGAGGCCTTTCCATCTCCGGCCATTCTCTTAGGTGGTGGTCGGTCGGGTTCTCGAGACGCTCGGTTCGAGGTGAGTATCAGTCAATGAGTTCGGCCTTGTGTGCTTCGGCACCGAGTCACTAATGCACGCTATGCCTCCTCGGATAACCAGAAATAGCGATAGGCCACGAGCCTCAAATAGAACCATGGTTGACATTCAAATACCAGGTCCGCTTGCCCAAGTCTAAGACTCGATTGGCGTCGTCACCACCGGAAGATGCAAGCCACGGAATGGCAAACAAGCCAAGACAAACCTCTCGAGCGAATCGAGGGGCACGTTCACAGGCAGTGGGCTGGATCTCGAGACAAAAATCTTCTCGGCGTCCGGTCGAGGGAGAAACTTTTTCTTGACATCCCTTTTTATAGAACTCATTGACACCCTGTGGAAGATCGAAGGATCGAACTGCGTCTATCGGTACTAATCCGCCCAACATGCTTCAAATAGCACTCGATGAGTACTGAGCCCTGAAGGCAACAGCCGAGCCAAGGTCGCTTGCCCGGAAAGGCGACCATCCGGCCAAGTGACGAGAAGCAGGTTTCAACTAAGCCTCCGCCGCCCTTAGCCGGGGTCTCCGAGATAGCCTGCCTTTGCTTTACGTTCAGTTGCTCGCGCATGATGATCACGTTGAGTGGGGAACATTTTGTTCGACAAAGTTCGCGAAGGAAAGCATGGCGTTCTCCGCGCGGAGGACCAAAATCTTCCCCCGAGGACACAGGGCTATAGAGGAATACATTAGAGGGATTTTCGTCGATCCTAGACACCGTTGGGGCGCTGGCGAATCAACGACAGAAACTCAGAGCGAGTTTCTTCCTCATTCTGGAATACGCACTGGACGGCAAGACGGACGGCGCGGCGACCGAACCTCAAATCTTGCAGCGGAACGAAAGCAGAGATATCCATATGCCGCGCGGCGCATTGAATACTAAAGGTCCCAAAAACCAAAATCCCCGCCCATTCGCGCAGACGGCGCGCGATAAGGACGGGGTACCTGGTCTCTTGAGCTTTACTTCTTGGGCCGCGACTCCGGCGGCACAAGGCCTGCGAGGCGGTAGTACACAACGAGCTGGCCGTAGTGTTCACCGCTATGCTCGATGAGGCCGTATGCAATGTCGATAACGCGCGCTTTCTGCTGAGCGGAATAAACAACCTCCGTCGTCAGGCCTTTTTCGCCTTTCGACTGGATGGCGGTTGCGCCATCGGCGAAGGATTTCTTGACGAACGCAACGATGTCGGCCTTTGACTTGTATTGGTCGCGCTTCGGATCTTCTCCCGCGGGAGGCTTCTGCCCCATCACAGGATTCGTGAAGTAGTAGCATGCACCCGCCGCGTGCAGCAACTGCTCGGCGAAGCTCCGCTGCGCGGGTGTCGGCTTGAAGTCGTATTTGTCCTCGGGAAAATCTTCGGCCATCGCCGTCAGCTTGCGGCCAATCTCATTCCAGGAATCGAGCACGACTTTCAATTCTGGATCTGCAAGTTTGACGGCTGCATCTTTCTTCATCGCGTCCTGGGCATGGGCGGGAAATGCGAATGCCAGCAGGGCGATAGCGAGAAACGGTGTTCTTTTCATTTCTTCCTCCACGATTGAGTTTCGCGAATCAAAGCTTCAGTTTCTTATTTCGCCTGCGCCAGGTCCGTAAGAGCTGCGGCAAGCTTATCGAGTACCTGGTTCCAGCCCTCCAGTTGACCACTCTCTTTCGCGTCCTCCATGGTCTGGTTTCCGACGAAGGTCAGTTTCGTCTGGCCGTTTCCAAGGTCCTGAAAAGTGACCACGTCATAGGCGCCATCGATGGGCCTCATGTTTTATTCCATAGTGCTCAGGTTCAACTTTGTTTCCCTTGGAGTCAGAGAAGTACATCGAGGAGACGATCTTCTCGTGCGGAACAATCTCGTGGTATTCGCCAGCATTCCAGAACTCCTGTCCATCCGGCGTTCTCATGCAGCCATTGCCCGGCGGGTTGGATCAGAGAAAGCCGCAAATGTTGTACCTATGGTAGTGGATTTCCCAGGCGTGATCCTCGGTTGACGCCAACAGTCAGTATGGAGTGACCGGCGCCGATGCGCTGACCGTGGGTTAGGCTGTGAGTTCAGAAGGGCACAGCTCAGAGCCACAAGCGGAAGGGAGCCGGTCATGAAGGAAAAACTACGATTTTTGGGTCTGGATGTCCATGCCGAAACGATTGCCGTGGCGATCGCCGAGCCAGATGGCGAGGTGCGAAGCCTGGAAACGATTCCGAACCGCGCCGAATCGGTACGCAAGCTGATCAGGAAGCTTGGCCCGGCAGAGAAGTTGCGAACCTGTTATGAGGCAGGACCGACCGGTTATGTCGTGTACTGGCAGCTGGCAGAACTGGGCGTCCAGTGCGAGGTTGTAGCGCCAACGCTGGTACCGGTTAAGGCGGGTGATCGAGTCAAGACGGATCGACGCGATGCTGAGAAGCTGGCACGTTGCTATCGGTCGGGAGATCTGACGGCGGTGTGGGTTCCGGATGAGGGTTCCGAGGCCTTGCGGGATCTGGTGCGCGCCCGCGAAGCAGCCAAGCAGGACCAGATGCGAGCGCGGCACCGCTTGAGCAAGTTTCTTCTTCGCTCAGGCCAGCGTCCACCGACCGGAGTTAGGTCGTGGACACTCCCCTATCTGATCTGGGTCGCGCAGCTACGTTTCACACAGATAGCTCAGGAGGCCACGCGCCAGGATTATCTGCACGAGGTCGAGCACATGCGGGAGCGGGTAGCGCGCCTGGAGCAAGCCATCACGGAAGCGGTCAAGCTGGCCTCGCCCGCGTTACAACAAGTTATTAACGATCTACAGGCACTGCGCGGTATCGCAGATATCTCGGCCGTGACCATTGCTGCCGAATTGGGCCAGGTATCCCGCTTCGGCAGTGCTCGGCAGCTGATGGGTTATTGTGGTGCTGTGCCCAGCGAAGACTCCAGCGGCAAACGAACCAGACGCGAAGGTAGCACTAAGACCGGCAACGCGCATTTGCGACGAATCGTTGTCGAAGCCGCATGGAGCTATCGTCGTCCTCCAGGTATCTGGTACGGACTGCGCAGACGACAGGAGAGCATCTCGGAAGAGGCGAAAGAGATTGCGTGGAAGGCGCAACACCGGCTGCATAAGCGGTATATGAAACTGGGCGCAGCCGGCAAGGACCAGAGGAAGATTGTCACAGCAGTAGCCCGAGAGCTGCTGGGTTTTATATGGGCTATCGGAACCAGAGCCGAGACTATTTCTAAGCAGCAAGCTGCAGCCTGACAACAACCAAGCAAAGGACAAAACTTCCAAGAAGGAAAAAGCTAAGACCACCGAATCGATGAACGCTGACATCCATCTCGAACACAGGGCCAGCAGCAGCCAGAGCAAGCACGAAGGAGAACCCTCGCTTGGCCTATGCGACAGGCTCGACCGGACTCGCGATAACAGTCAGAGGCAGCTCCCGACGGATCATGATTATGCGGTTCCGACCCGCGAATATCAGACTGATCAATCGTCGCTCAAAACTGCTCCGACTGCTGCTCGCTCTGTGTTCGGGAAAAGAAAACGCAAACCACCAAAACAAACCCATAGATATCGCCCAGTTGACACCGTCACTCCATATCAGGCCAAGTCACTCATTGAGGCGACAGCCACGCTCGATGAGTGACTCGGCGATAATGCATAAAACGAACCTTGAATCAGCCAGCTGGCAGGCGTCGTTTTCAAATCGTGAAGGCTAAGAGCTTTTCCTTCAAGCCGCATGCTAAACTCCCTGCGAGAGATGATACGGATAAGACCAGTCGGGACGTAGGCCAAGTCGGATTCTCGGAAGTGATCTGAGGCAGAGACGCCCCAGTTGACGCGCTATCGAATCGGTGGCAGGTCTCGAAAGTGCGTCAAGAGTGGAAAAGCATGATCAGCGGCAGCATTGATTACGGACAGTTTCTAAAGCGCTGGTTTGCTGTCGGCGATGAGTTGCCGGGCGTTTTTATCCTCGGTTGCTACGCCCGCTACGTCACCATCTACTCTCAACAGATGCGCGCGCTAAACCTGGTCGGAGCGCTCGTGCATGAGAAGAAATTGCAGGCTGGGACTAGAGTGGGTATCGTCGGCGGTGGCGTGGGCGGGCTCACCGCGGCGCTTGCGGCGCAGCGCTGTGGCGCAACGGTCACACTTATCGAGAAGAGCCAGGGTCTGGTGGGGTTTCAGAGTGTCTGCAAAGACCGCTGGGTACATCCGCATATCTATGATTGGCCCGAGCAGGGCTCCGAGGAACCTTCCGCTGGATTGCCCATCTTGAATTGGACAGCCGATTACGCGCACCGGGTAGTCAATGAACAGTTCCGGGCCTTCCGCGAGTCAGTTCGGGCAGAGGAGGAAAAGATTGCAAAGCACTGCAATATCGGGGACGTTGCCATTGAAAATGGTGCTCCCACCCTCACCTCGCAGCAAAATGGAGGATTTCGCAAACCGTTTGAGCTGGTCATCATCGCGGTTGGCTTCGGGCTGGAACCAAGGACCGAAAGCCGATGGAGCTACTGGCACGGCGATGAGCTCGATTTTCTGACGGCCCGTGACGACCGCTGGCTGATTGTTGGCTCAGGCGATAGCGCACTCACAGATTCCCTTCGTCTTTGTATCCATGATTTTCGCCATGCCCACCTGTTGGAGCTTCTGCCGAGCGGTGAGGAGATGGACAGCATCAAGCGGGATCTGTTGGAGATTGAGAGGCGGGGCCTCGACGGGAAGAGCCTCACCGCCGCCTATGAAAATCTCCAGGTGGCAGACCTCGCCTCCGCCCTCGAAGGCAAGTTACACGCGAGGGTAGGCAAAGAAGTTTGCATTACTACCAGTGACGAGAGCTCGCTGTTTAACCCGCCGGCGTCTGTACTCAATCGATTTCTGCTCCGACTCCTGCTCGAGAAGAAGTTGGTAACTCACATTGAGCACTATGAAAAGATGGAGTACCTACCCAACGAGTGGAGTGGTCGACGATTAGTCAAAAAGCAATCGTTCCTTGTAAAGTTTGGCGGCCAGGACCCACGCGTCTTCGACAGGGTTTTAGAGCGGTTCGGTCCAGACTCGGCCATCACCTCCTTTAAGGAGCTTTATGACAAGAGCGATTCGCTTCGCAAAAATTGGGTCGGACTTCGTTCCGAGTTGGATGAATCACGGCAAAGGCGTTGGCCCGTGGGCTTGTTTGGCGCGGAGACTGAAGTGTTGCCCAGGGAGCTTGGCCGGGATATTGGCATTCAAGCCAAGAGTTTCACTGTCACCCGCCAGGTGTTAAGCGATGGGCGTTCATATCTGACCCTCGCTTTGGATGGTCTCACCGTAGAAAAGGGACTCTTACGAGGCATCTGGATCCGCCTCAAGGCGCTTGCCGGTGAAGTGGGTGCACCCGAGCCCGATCAATGGGCGCAGCAGCTTGGGGCGCGCTGGGTTGCTGATGAGCAAGAGCCAATCCCAGAAGACGAAGACTTGCAACAACGGTTGGAAGTCGCGAAAGTAAGAGCCAGCGAAATCTCTGGCGTCTTGATGTTTAACTCTCCCGTGAACCGATTTTCAGGGCCCATTCGCGTTGGGGTCCGTGTTGCTATGCTTAACTCGGTTGCTCTGAGCAGTTGGCAATTCGATCAATTCTACCGCGAGGACGAACGCAAGCACCTCGATGGTTCGGAGTTAGAAAACACGGAGTATGTCGCCCGCTGCGTCTGGTTCCCGGTCGAGACGTTCAAATTGCAACTGGAGCTTCCGCCTAAGTTCACACAAGATCCCGAGGTCCAGGCGCTTCCGGTATGCCTCCAAGATCCGGCGCCCTGATGTTGTCACCCGCGGAGTACTCAATCTCGGCCCAGGGCGCTTTGCCAAGCCTTCGGCCTGGAAGGCAAACCGGGATGCTGCAGACAAACTGCAACTTAGAAAAATCGGCAAGCACACCTGGGAACTCGAGGTGACAGAGCCTGCGCTTGGGGAGTGCTTTTCGCTTGATTGGAAATTGCCAGTGATGGTTGCTGATGCGCGATCTGCTCAGATCGAAGTCAAAGCGCAGCAGTTGCGCAAATATCTTCTGACATACCGCGGACAACGACTGAAGGGTGAGACGTCGAGCCCCGTTTATTACGCCTTTGAGGAGCTTGTTACGAAGGTGCTGGCGTTGTGCGTAGAAGGGCGGGATGGAGAGCGCGTCGAAGTTTCATTCCTGACCTATAACCAGCGAAAACGCCGTCTTGAGGTGGTGGATGCGGCGCTGAATGGGGGCTCCCCGCCGCCAAATTCCTGGAACTTCTGGCTTTCCTTCGGGCTGGGCCTTGCGGGCGCGGCGTTTTAAAGATTCAGGGGCTTATCTGTTTGTTCCTGCACCCGAGTCATCCTCCACCGGGCTGGAATATTACGTGCCAGTTCCCGGATCGGAGATGCCGGGGGTTTTGCTGGCGATCTCGCTGGACCACCCGGATTTTGATGATTCCGTGAGTTGGAGCGCAGCCGACAGTGTATCGGCGTCATCGACATCAGTTCCAACCTCAACAATGCAAAGCTGTTAGACGTTGCGAAATCACATCAGCTCTGGGAGCTAGTGGCCATCTGTAACGAGTTCCGAGATCGTTTGGGCGCAGTTCTAGAGTACACTTAGATTATGCTAACTCCTAAAGATTGGCTGAGGCAGAGCGGTGGTACCTTCTCGCGGCAAATTCCTTCGAAGTCTGCTAATGCGGTGCGCGAGGAGCACGAGGAACCCGACGGGACCTTTTTACAGAGCGGAGAAGATACCCCTTGTGAGCCGAATGATGGATCGGCTTATTCGCAGGGATAAGCGAACCGTGAGTTCCCCGGCAACCTATCGTGCGTTCGTCGCTAGGCATATACGCTTGGCTAGATGGCCACCAGGGTAATATCATTCCTCGCTGGTATTCGCTGTGCAGACGACCTTCCGTCGGCGAGCGAAACAAAGTTATCAAGACGTGCGCGTGCGATCGTCTGACGAAACTTACCATGCTGTGCGGGGTTCCCGGCATCGCGCATCGTATTGGTCATCCAGACACTGAACTCCTGGTAGGTCCAGATGTTTCGGCGCGCAGCCAATACCTCTTTCATCAAGTCGGCCAGATCGATGTTTGGCTGATGCGCTATCGGCATAGTCGGCTCTGAGTATGCAATGCAGAATAGGAAATACGATCATATTATTGCGCATTGCGTGCAGATCGCTGGAGTATCGATCCAAAATCGCGAAGCGGGCGGGAGCCATTGAATCGGTACTCACAAGCGTGCAACTGGCCTTGGCCAGACAGGATGTGAAGGAACGGGAGTCGAGCGATGATGGTGTAGCCGGTTGGATGGCAGCTACAGCCCGCGCCGATATTGGTGCCCGGTTTGAAGCCCGATCGATAAGCGTGGGTCTGGGGTCGCGTACAGACGTGTGATGACGGCTGCCGGTTTCCGCTGTAGCAATCCACGTCACCTCGTTCCGCCGAATCGGGTCACGTAGGACAGAAAGACATCGGATTAAGGGATTTTGCTTTCATATCGAGTGGTTCTGGGGACGAGCTCCGGAGTGGAGTGATTTTGCTTGACGGGACTCTCATGCTGGTTTTGGACTCCATTGAGCAGGAAAATGGTACTCGGTTGTCGAAGTGTCCCAGATGGTCGGTGGTCAGAAGATGTGGTGAGGCGTTGGATCGAGCGCGGGTTCATCGAAGCTTTTGTGCAACCGGGAACGAGAAACCGCCGCAAACGTGTCTATCGATCCGTTCGTCCGATTTATGAAGGCACATCTGAGCCGGGTTGAGGAACGTGGCTCGCTCCATTGCCGTTTTCCTTCTCGGCCTTGGGGCCGCTAAACTCTAGTAAGAAAGCATTTATACCGGATACAGCTCATTCTGCAGACACTGTCTGAGAATTCCTCGTGCTCATTCGATGAGAAATATATACATAAATTGCTATATGATGACCAATTTTCATCTTCGATGAAGATTTCGTGGCCAATCCTGAGATAATCGCCTCGATGAAGTTTTTCTTAAGTCCTCGCGAAGAAATGAGGTTTTGCCATGCCCGATGACAATTCCACACGTCCCCTCCCCAAGACTGTCGGCCTGTATCGGCTGGCGGAGGACCTTCAGCTCCAAATTCCCTTACCTGCAACGCGATCCGAGATCGTAGCCGGAGCCAGGAAGACCACTGCCGCAGACGGTAAAGTGCTAGAACTGTACCCCAAGAATTACACGCCAAAGGGGTTGATCGGCAATCTCCGTTTTGCTTTACGCTATGAACCCATCGCCCTGGATGTGTATCTGCCTATCTTCCAGACTCTTGAGACTCGTCAACTGGAGGACTGGATTCGCTCCGAACCCACCAGCATCTTCGCGCGTCGCGCCTGGTATCTGTATGAACTTCTGATGGGACGGCAGCTTAACATTCCCGATGTAATCCCCTCCGGCTACATTGATCTCCTCGACCCCGAAATCCATCTCACAGGACCACGCCGATTGGTTCGCCGGCAGAGGATCAACGACAATCTCCTCGGCTCCGGTGCATACTCCCCGCTGGTGCGCAGGACAGATACCCTCAAAGCCTTTGTGGAAAAGGCGCTGGCCGAGGAGGCAAGCGCGATCGTCAAGAGTTGTGATCCCGCGATCCTTGCCCATGCTGTCCACTATCTGTTTACCCAGGAAACCAAGTCTTCATTTGCCATTGAAGGGGAAGCGCCGAGTAAGGACCGCACAGAGCGATTTGTCGCTGCACTCATGAAAGCCTCAGTCTTTGATGCGACGAACAAAGATGCTTTCGTTCAGCTACAAAATGCAATTGTCGATCCTCGATATGCGCAGAAGAACTGGCGAACAGTTCAGAACTTCGTATCGCAAACTCTTCCGGACTATAGCGAAGATGTGCATTTCGTCTGTCCCAAGCCGGGAGACGTGCCCGATTTGATGAACGCATGGATGGAGATGGTTCGCCGTCTCGAACTGAGGGAATGGATTGATCCGGTTGTGGCTGCCGCAGTCACCGCCTTCGGATTTGTCTTTATCCATCCTTTCGATGATGGCAATGGGCGCATTCATCGATTCCTTGTTCATCACATCCTGGCCAAGCTTGGATTTACGCCGCCTGGAATTCTGTTTCCCATCTCCGCAGCAATGCTGCGTGACCGGCGTGCCTACGATCAGGCGTTGGAACGCTTTTCAGATTCGATCCTGCCCTTCACTCGTTATGACCTTGACCTGGAAAAGGGAATGGTCGTTCATAATGACACCGCTCGTCTCTACCGCTACTTCGACGCTACGACCCAGGCCGAATATCTTTATCAGTGCATCGAGGAAACGATCCACCGCGATTTGCGAGACGAGATCGGATTCCTGGCGGTATTCGATGCTGCCCTTCGTGCGGTTCTCAATATCGTCGATATGCCGAATCGCCGGGCATCGCTGCTGCTAAGGTTCATCCTGCAAAACAAAGGCAGACTCTCCAAGGGCAAACGAACTAGCTTTTCGGAAATCTCTGACCAGGAGATTGATCGAATTGAAAAAGCGGTCTGGGGAGCGTGGCAAGATGCCCACCCTGCCCAGATTCCAGAGAACCGCTTATAAGCGCGATTCCCCGGCCCATTCCTTGGGGATGCGACGGGGATTTCGTCTATTCTAAACACGATTGGAAGGGCAACCATTCATGAACGATCTTCCAAAGGCTCATCCCGCCGGAGGTGTTGCAACTCAGAAGGGGATTAACTATCAGAACAGGGGTGCAGCCGCCTTAGCAGTGGCCTGTATTTCAGAGACTGCGCCCGGAATAGATTTGCCAACCCCTCCGATACGTGTCATTCGCTGCGAATCTGGAGAACCAGTCGGCGGCGACATTCTCTTAGAGTTGGCAGATGGAGCGCTGCTCTTAATTGAAGTCAAGCGGTCTATCCGCCTCTCTGATGGGAGATTCGCCGCGCTCGTCGAACAGCTCATCAAGCAGTTTATGGCATGCGAACAATCTCTCAGTAATGATTCCAAGCCATGGAGGCGCCCACTCCGCTCTGGGATCGACCGGCTTCAAGTTATTACTTCCTCCGAAAGTCCGGAGGCAGTGCGCAAGCACCTGGCGGCCTGTCTTGATCGTATCGGTCCTGGGGCTGAGCCTAGCGAGCTGCTAGGCGTAGCTAAGAACAATGCCGAGGACAATGCGTACACTCTCTTCAAATCGCTCGTCACGGCAGGCTGGAAGGATCTCCTTGGAGAACAACTGAGTGACAGTCAACTCATTCGGTTCGCGTCCGTAGTGGTGGGGGATAGCCCAACCCGAGGGGCTATACTTTCGCCTATTGTTAATTTTCCATTGCAGGATACTGATCTTAAGGTGGGCTTAAGGCAGAGTGTCTAGAGTAGCTAAATGCTAGACACCTGGAGCCATTCGAAAATGCGATTTGCAAAACATCTGGGAATAATGCCCGGAATCTTCATCTACGCCTCCATTGCACTCGTCTCCGCGCAAGCACAATCTGGATGGCATGTTGAAAAAGCCATTCAGGTCGGAGGAATTGGAGGTATGGACTATCTCACCGTGGATCCTGCGACACACCGCCTTTACGTTCCTCGCAGCACTCACACGCTAGTCATTGACGCGGTTTCAGGCAAGACCCTTGCCGATATTCCTGGTCAGAAAATCGCCCACGGAGTAGCTATTGTTCCAAATCTGAACCGTGGCTTCATCACCGACGGTGGAGGCAACGGGTCCGTTACTATCTTCGATCTTAAGACCAACGCAGTGCTCGGTGTGATCGCCGCGCAACCCGATGCTGATGGCATCATCTACGACCCGGGCTCGGATCGCATCTTGATCAGTGCTGGAGACAGCAATAACCTGATCACATTCAAGCCGAACATCGATCCGAAATCCGGCAAGATCGAAGCACCAATTATGTTAGGTGGCGCGCCCGAATTTCTAGCTGCGGACGGTATGGGCAAGGTTTATGTCAATCTTAAAGACAAGGACAATGTTGCAGTTGTCGATCTTAAGTCGAGGAAAGTGATCGCTCACTGGCCCGTGTCTCCCGGTGGCGCACCCGTGGGGCTGGCGATTGATACTCAGCATCACACCCTCATCATCGGTTGCCGCAAACCGCAAAGGATGATCGTGATGAGCACTGAGAACGGCAAAGTGCTGAACGATCTGCCGATCGGTGCGGGAGTGGACGCTACCAAGGTCGAAGGGGCAGAAGCTTTCGCCAGTTGCGGTGATGGAACACTCGCGGTCATCAGCAAATCGTCTGCCGGTAAGTACGAGGTGGCTCAGTCAGTGAAGACCGCTCGTGGAGCCAAGACCATGGGCATCGACACTACGACGCATAAAATCTACCTCCCCACTGCCGATTTCGAAGAACCAAAGCCCGACGCTTCTGGACGTCCCGCTCCAAAGCCAGGAACTTTCAAGATTCTCGTTGTTTCCCGTTAAGTACTGCGCAGCCGTGCTCGAGATTCAGGGGTGCATAGCTCCTGAATCTCGGTGCATAACTGTTCTTCGGGAGCCGAAATTTCTTACTGGTCAGCCCAATCCGTTTGAGAAAGATGTCCTTCCGTTACTGCGTAAACAGAACGGCTTTAAGGACGAAATTGCATTCTCCGGTCCCGGCGGAACAGATGTCACTGCAATCAGCCTGTCTACCCAGACGTAGTAAAGACCTTGGCAGGAGTAATGGATGGAACGCCCAAGGTGCAGAGCGGTGAAGTTGTCAATTCCACCATCCACCAAGCGACAGCGTAGCAATGGGGATGGCCCTGTTTGCACGAGAGGGCGGACTTAACTCCGCCCTCTGGGCCTTGTCCAGATCTCCGGATCCGAAAGTCATCGCTCAACCAACTCCGTCGAAGCCCATGCCTGCAGAACCATGCCAGAACTCGCAATCTGGCTTCGCGGTTACGAGCAGCGCTCGGGCGGTGTGCTCCGGTGCTTTTGGTGACTGAGAGTCGTAGTGCATGAAAAACGGGACTGAGATAAAGACGACTCCTACGGGACACCAGTCTTCTCGAAGTATCGACAGGCACCCAGTCCCTCTTCAACAAGCTCGATTTCTCATTGCTGTCGGTTCAAAGGCTCGACGCACCGGGACCTTCGGATGGTAGGGGCCCTCGTCGGCAGCTCCTTGATCAACATTCATTCTGACGGCGTCGACCATGAAGTGTTCCAAAGGATCCGTGCTCGCATCTCTGGTTCGATGTAAGGTATCGAACATACAGATCAATACCTAGACAGTTACCTTTTTCTCACCATTAGTCAGACACGACAGAAAGGGCCTTTCATGAACAAACCTCAGAATTACGAAGAAAACTGTGTGATTGTTCGAAACATTCCTTATCAGTTTGAAGATGAACTCTGCGAAGGAACGATGCCTGGAGGGGTTCTAGGCAAGGGGCGAGAAGTCTGGGTTCGAGATTTTACGGCCACGAGAAAGCGCCCCGTTTCCGTCAACTCTGTTTCCGCCTATGTGGAGGGCATCGGTATGGTGACAGTAGATCCCCGCTGTCTTGTTCGCACCGGCTAAACCCTCCATGTGCGCCTGAAATAAGAGAACGCAATCTAAATCTAAGAAAACAAATGATTGCTCAGAGGCATTTCCTCCCCGACCACAGTTCTCCGCCAATAGACTTCCCCTCCTGCAACTTCGGGGGCAAGGCGGGTCCGCCGCGCATCCTGTCGATCGGACGGGATGCCAGTAAGCTCGCGACGCGTGCCTGCAATCTCAGTAGTGAGACCGGGTGTTCCGTAAAGTCCGCGGCGCCGGGGGCGGTTTCAAATCTGGTGAGACCGGCAATGATTTCTTCCCTCTGCCGGGATCGGCTTTGGTGTCTGGCGCAAGAAAGTGGCAACGGCGACATAATCATCGTCCGCTATGCTGACGATCTTGTCGTTTGGCTTTCAGCACCGAACGGATGCCGAGCGTTTCCTGAAAGAGTTCCGGGAATGACTGGCGAAGTTCGGCTTGGAATTACATCCGGACAAAACACGTCTGATCGAGTTCGGGCGGTTCGCCGCTCGCAACCGGAAACAGCGCGGAGAGGGAAAGCCAGAGACCTTCACGTTCCTGGGTTTTACTCACTTCTGTGGGCAGCGCATCAGTGACGGAGCCTTCATCGTCTGGCGGATCACGGCGAAGAAGGATGGTTGCGAAGCTGAAAGCCATCAAGGCTGGGCTTCAACGCCGGAAGCACGATCGCACGGCCACGGTCGGTGCATGGCTTCGAACAGTTGTGCTGGGCTATTACCAATACCATGCTGTGCCCGGCAACACTACTCAGTTGCGCATCTTTCAACAACGTGTTAACTGGCTGCGGCGGAGTGTTCTCATCCGGCGTAGTCAGCGAGCACAGGTGCGGTGGGAGCGACTTGCCCCACTGTTGAACCGATGGGTTCCACAACCTCACGTCCTGCATCCCTATCCCGACGCACTCTTCTACGCCACTCATCCTTCGTAAGAGCCGTATGCGTAGACGCGCTCGTACGGATCTGTGCGGGGGGCGATCAGTGATGGTCGTCCCTACCGCGACAGTAATCCGTCCCTCGTGCTCAACTTCCGGTAGAGAGTCACTTGGGGGAATCGGGTGCGGTGATGGTTCGGAACCTATCTTTCTCCCTGGGCCTTCCGTTGCACCTGCTGCTCCGCTACGATTTTCTCTACTTCAATCGCTCAAAGGGTAAGAATAAGGAGAAGGCTGTACCACTCCTGCCGGGGTGCATCGTGCTTGACACTCGCAGATCGCCTTGCAGTCGTTCGACAAGTTGAGCACACACCCACATCCCGAGCCCGGTGCCTGTCTCGTTCTTGGTCGTGAAGAACGGCTCATAAATCTTGCGGAGCGTTCCAGAATCCATTCCTGTGCCGGAGTCGGCAATTGTAGTACGTATGCCGGCTCGTTCCTGATTACGCCAGTCGAACGATGCGCTTACCCGCATGGTGAGCGAGCCTCCCGACTTCATTGCGTCGACCGCGTTCGCGATGATGTTCGCAAAGATTTGACGAAGATCTCCCGCCAGGCACAGGATCGGCGGCCCTTCTCTATATTGGCGATGGACTGAGATGTTATTAGCCAGGAGCTTACCGTTGTAAAGCACCAGCAGAGAATCCAGTATCTCGGAGACCTGCACAGATGAGGGAGCTGTCGACTGCCGGTAGAACTTGAGTGTCTGCTGCGTGATGTGGGACACGCGGCCAACCTCTTCGAGCGCCTGGGCTGCGTATGATTTCGCGGCAGCTGCGTCATCTCCGTTCGAGGCGAGATAGAGAAGATTGGTGATCGCTTCTAACGGATTATTAATCTCATGAGCGATGGAAGCCGCGAGGCGGCTAGCAATAGCCAGCTTCTCCGCCTGGACGAGCGCAGCTTCGATCTTCTTGCGCTTGGTCATATCAGTGAGCGACAAGAGAATCAGGGGCGCCGCATCCGGCTCCTGCACCATGTAGCGCCCACTGAGCATGAAAGATTTCCAGCCGATGCCGGGGAAGTCGTATATGACTTCATGGTTCAAGAAGTCTCTGTCATGCGGCAGAACTTCCTCCAGCAGAACCCTCAAGTCAGGTTTATTCCATTGTCCGTCTCCCAGGTTATACACAAGTTGATTCAGAGTCGCTTCCGGCTCAACTTCAAAGGCCCGGTAGAACGCAAGATTTGCCATCAGGATACGCAAATCGGCACTTAGTACCAGCACAGGTTCCGGCATGGTGTCGATAATGGACTTGGTAAACTCTGCCGCAAGTACCAGTTCCTGATTGCGCTTCTTGATGACATCGATATCCATGAGGACCAGGACCGCGCCATCGATGCGGTTGTCGAGTGTCTTGTAGGGTCTTACCTGCAGCCGATACCAGTGGCCTTGCTGATCTTGTACCTCTCGTTCAAGATTCACGACATCCCGTAGAACGGTCGTCAGCAAAGGCTTCAAATCCACGTCGAGATCCGGCCTGATATCGGTAATGGGACGTCCGATATCGGATGGAAGAACCTTGAAGACAGTATCCGCTGTAGGGGTCATGCGGCGTATACACAGGCCACTATCTACCATCACAATAGGGATCACTGTGCTTTCGAGCAGGTTCTTCAGGTCATTCCCAAGCAGGTGCAAGGTTGAGTTGTTGCTATTCAACTCGTCGTTGACGGTGGTGAGTTCTTCATTGGTGGCTTGCAGCTCCTCTTTCGAGGTCTCCAGCTCTTCGTTGGTGCTTTGCAACTCCTCGTTTGCGGAGAGCATTTCTTCATTTGCAGACTGATAATCTTCACGGAGCGCTTCTTGTGCCCCCAGATGTTCCTTGAGCAGAGCGCGTGCGGCCTGCAATTCACGCTTCTGCTCAAGAAGCGTTCTTCGTGCAAGATCGCTTGCTTTAAAAGGCAGGCGCTGACTCGTTTTGTCATGTGTCTCGATCAGAAGTGTAGCGTCCTCGAAGAGGATGAGATAACACCGTCCCATTCCGGAAGCCGGTTCATTCATGGGAGTCACGGACAGATGCACTACACGCTTTTTGCCATTGTGTTCAAAGGCAACGTTCTTTTTCTTGATTGGAGCAGCCTTTTTCCTGGCTGAAGCAATGGCGGTGCGCAGGGCAATGGCCAACTCTTCACGGACCATATTCAGTATGTTGAGATTCGCACGCCCGGACGCAGGTTCCAGATAAGGACTGGTTCGCCCGCGAAACTGGAGGATTTCGAGGGTCTCGTTGACGATGACGCCTGGCGGAGCACACTCCCTGAGTACGATCCGGTCTGCAAGTTGCTGCAACTCCGCTTCACTCTGGCTGGCGCGGCTGATGGGCTGCGCTTTCGCTACGGGCGATGCAGTGGCCTGAATGGGAGTCCGGCTTGTCTTGAACATCCGCTGCTGACGGTGATTGCCAATCTTTTTGGAATAGATTTTGCTCTTCTTATTGAGTGGCATAAATATCTGCGGATAAGAGGCTGCGCTCTCAGCGTTTCCCAACAGCAGAAAGCCGGATGGATTCAAGGCGTAGTGCAAGGTCGAGATAATCTTTTCCTGCAACTCCGGTTGAACGTAGATCAGGAAATTCCGGCAGGAGATTAGATCGAGGTTTGAAAAAGGTGGGTCCTTGATGACATCCTGGCGTGCAAAGACACAGAGATCCCGGATCGCCTTGTTGACCCGGTATCCGCCTGCCACTTTCGTGAAGTACTTTGCGACCCGCCCAGCTGAGACATTCTTCATAGCGCTGTCGGAGTAGATGCCGGAGCGAGCTTTCGCAACTCCCTTCTCATTGAGGTCTGTCCCAAAGATCTGAATGCGGAGACTAGCGGCCCTGGCACCCAGAAACTCAAGCAAGGTAATCGCCAGCGAATACACCTCTTCTCCGCTGGAACAGGCGACTACCCATATACGAATCGTTCCCTTTGACGTGTCTCCAACAATCGTCGGGTAAACCGTATTTGCGAGATCCTCAAAGACCTGCGGATTGCGAAAAAACTCCGTTACGGGAATCAGAACATGATTGGAGAGCTTTGCCACTTCTTCTGAATGCTCTCCGAGATAAGTAAGATATGCAGCAAGGGACGCTATTCTGAGAGCGGCCATGCGCTGCTGCGTACGCCGATGAATCGTGTTGGGCTTGTATTTGGTAAAGTCAGCGCCTTGCGAAGTGCTCACCAGGTTCAAAATTGAATCGAAAACGCGGTCATTATCCTTTGGCTCTTCGAGGGAATCTGCCGACTTCCTCCGGAGGTTGGGATGAGTGCTCATCCAGGCCAGTTCCGCCGCGATCTTCTCTGGAGACATGACGAAATCGATGCAGCCGGACTCAATCGCGCTGCGGGGCATGCCGTCGAACTTCGCTGTGTTGGCGGCTTGGGCGAAGGTAACTCCACCTTGGGCCCGAATCGCCTCAACTCCTGCTGTGCCATCGGACGCCGTACCTGAGAGAATGACGCCGATAGCCTGGCTCTTGCGAACCTCCGCCAGAGAACGCATGAAGATATCGATGGGCAGGTGCTGCTTGTGGTCTATGACTCGCGGTGTCAGGCCAAAGTGGCCATCCGTGATGGAGATATCTACGTTGCTCGGCATCACATAGACACGATTCGACTCGATTTTCATCGCATCGATCGCTTCCAGCACAGGTATTTTGGTCGCCTTTGAGAGCAACTCGGGCAAAATGCTTCGGCGTTTAGGGTCGAGGTGCTGAATCAGCATGAATGCCATGGCGATATCGGTGGGAAGGGCACGCAGAATCGCCGTAAGAGCTTCCAGGCCGCCTGCCGACGCCCCGATCGCCACGACCGGAATCTCAGGTAAGGTGTTTTTAGGCGACGTTTTTTGTACCTGGGAAGAAGGCATTCGACACCGATCCCTCCGGGATCGTCGTGCGTCGGAACGGTTTGGCTTGATCTTGTGTTTCCGATCAGGAGCCATTCCAAGTGTACGCCCCCTGAATCCGAGCCCATGTCTCAGTAGCAAGCGCTTTGCAGGCGGACGTTCAGCTCCGTGGAAGCAACAATGGGATTTAGACCGAATGGTCGGCAACTCGTCTATAACCCGCCGGCTCCCCCTACCGACCGATTCGAATCGGAAGACGACCGGTAAGGTGCGGGTGGCCCGTCATCCTGGAGAAACTATGGTGGCATGGGCACGCCCGATGGCCAGTTAAGTTCTGCGCAATGCGTTGTTACGTTTCGTTGTTATGTTCCAAAGTTATTGCTACTTTTCCTCGAGCGTGTCCTTTCTCCAGATACTCGAGAGCTTCGGGGATTTCATTCAAGCTGTAGCGCCTGTCGATGACCGGTGTTACCTTTCCCGTTGCCATAAGCTCTCCCACGATGGTCAGATCCTCTTCATTCGATTTCGCAATGAAGGTAATCAGCTTCTGGCTCACGAACGGGGAGAGCATAAGAGCTCCGATCAAGCGGACCAGAAGATCGATCACTCGAACGTCGTGTGGTGCTCCGATCATGATTAATATCCCCTTGGGATTCAGCACGTGCCTGCATGCTGATAGCGAGTGATTGCCTACGTTGTCGAAAAGCAGGTCGTAACGTTGCTCGCCCTTGGTGAAATCCTCCTGTGTGTAGTCGATGACTCGATCTGCGCCGATGGACCGGACCATGTCCACATTCCTCGTACTGCATACGCCGGTGACATCTGTGCCGAACGACTTGGCGATCTGCACGGCGAACGTCCCCACGCCTCCCGCGGCGCCATTGATCAAGACCTTTTGTCCCGGTTTAATCCGCCCCTTGTCGCGAAGACCCTGCAACGCGGTGAGCGCCGCAACAGGTGCAGCAGCGGCTTGCTCAAACGTCACGTTATCTGGCTTCATGACCAATGCTGATTTCATGAGCTTCGCCGACTGGCAGGTACACGCATATTCGGCAAATGCTCCGCGGCATGTAACACCGCGTCGCCAGGTTTGAACTGGGTTACGTTCCTGCCAACCGCTTCAACCTGGCCGGCCACATCAACGCCGAGTTGTTTGATCTTCGATGTGAACAGCCCGAGCAGTAGACGAACGATGTACGGACCGCCTGTCATTGTCTTCCAGTCGAGTGGATTGACGGAGGCCGCGCGGACCTTTATCAAGACCTCATTGTCCCTGGGAACAGGCTTGTCGAGGTCGCTGATTTCGATAACGTCTGGCGGACCGTATCTGGTGTAGGCGGCTTTCATGCGCGGGCCTGCTCCTTCCATCGTTGAACGTTCACGCCCATCACGAGGAGCCACAGCATCACCAATCCTTCCACGAGGAGGACGGCGGCCAGGTTGTAGGGGGACAGATAGCTTGCGAGCCGCGGTGGCAGAAAGGTCAGCCAACACAGACCCGCGATCGCCGGCAGTGCGCCCAAAATTCGAGGTAGGAAGGTCGACCTGAAGATGAGGTAGCCGATCAGGATCCAATAGAATCCGTGAAATCCCAGGCCGATGTTCACGCCGTGAGGCAGAAATCGAAGAAGCTCAAGCGTGACTGCCACGAAGTTGAAGGCCGCTGCGAGCAAAGAGAGGCGCCTGTTCACCGGCTTAAAGATGTCATAGAAGAGCAGTGTCACAGCGATCATGCAGGAGACCTCGATGATGCCCGCAGCGAGGTCGGCTGCGAAACTCAGCCTGCCGCGAAAGAAGAACTCGGTGCATGCTGCCGTCAGCAACAGGAGCAAAAAAGGCCACCGGCCATTCTAGCCTTGAACCGCGGCGACGCTTCTGCAATCCGTTTCATCATTACTGCTGCGCTCATACTCTTTCCTCCTGATGCGAGCTACGGAATTAGGCGTTCATGCGAATCAGGTCCGGTTTCCCGACAGAGGCCCAGCCGTACCGCTGCGACGATAGACGGGGCTTTCATGCTGCGTTGGCCTGTTCCTTCCATCGTTGAACGTTCACGCCCATCACAAGCAGCCATAGCATCAGCGCTAGTTCCGCGATGACGCCGAGGAGGAGAATATAGGGGCGCAGATAGTTTGCGAGCGGCGGTGACAGAAAGGTCACCCAACCCAAACCGGCAAACGCCATCAACACACCCAGAATTCGAGGCAGGAAGGCGGACCTGAAGATAAGGTAGCCGATCACGAGGCAATAGACTCCGAAAAATACGAAGCAGATGTTGACGACCTCACCATACAATTCGAGAAACAGAGACGCGAGCGTCCGCAACTGTTCCGTTAAATACGCTCAAGTACTGACTGCCTCCCAAGACGACAAGCGGAGCGATGCGAAAGAGGCTAGCGAACGCCAGAATGGCGCATCCCACGAGGCTAAAGAACGCTGCAAGTAAAGAGAGGGTCCTGTTCACAGGTTTAAATAGGCCATAGAAGAGAGCCGTCACAGTGACATAGCACGCGGTCGCGATGAGGCCGGTTGCTAAACCCAACCGAAACAAACGCTGGTGCGCCAGGATGTTGTTCGCTGTAGCCGCGGCGTCGCCATGTACAACAAGCCCTTTAAGGAAGAACTCGCCGCATACCGCCGTCAGAAAGTAAAACAAATAAAAGACCCCGGTAATCCTGGCCCTGGGACGAAGCATTTGGAAAAGTTTCACCGTCCGCCAAGTGTTTATTCTAGCGGTGCTATAATTCCTATCAATGGCAACGACGCTGGCACCTAACCGAATTGCGGAACGAAAACTGCGTGACAGGCAGGCCCGCCGGGCACAGGTCATCAGTGCTGCACGACGAATCGCGGAGCTTGAAGGGTGGTCCAACGTAACGCTTCGGCGGCTATCCGA
The DNA here is from genome assembly GCF_051013345.1 of Tunturiibacter gelidiferens. Classification (GTDB taxonomy): domain Bacteria; phylum Acidobacteriota; class Terriglobia; order Terriglobales; family Acidobacteriaceae; genus Edaphobacter; species Edaphobacter gelidiferens_A. Next base: position 5,409,302 of record NZ_CP132939.1, on the reverse strand, counting down.
CGAAATTTCATACAGCCAACCCGTTTTGTATGCTCATTTTGGAAGCCGCGAAGGGATTCTCGCCGCAGTTGCTATCGAGGGTTTCCAGGAGATGGGCCTGGCTTTGGAGAAGGCACGGAAACGGGTTAAGCGTGGAAATACGGTCGAATCGGTCGCGGCCGCATATCTGGAGTTCGCCGCGTCTTCACCCGCACTGTATGAAGCGATGTTTTCGCTCAGCCTGAACGTACCATTCGATGACGCGGCCACTCCTCCGGAGCTGCGTTTCGCGTTTTCCCAACTCCTAGAGTTGTTTCAGGGGCAGAGCTCGAAGCCAGAGGTTATATCGGAACTGTTTTGGGCGAGCCTCCATGGTGTCGCCGAGCTGACAAGAACCAAGCGCTTTCCGCGCAGCCGTCAGAAAGAGCGAGTGAGGGCGCTCGTCGAGCTCTTTACTTTGCCAGGAGATGAAACGGCACAGGTGGTGAAAGCGCGATGACTGTAATAGGCGCGCTCTCGTCTTTTCGTGAGCTAGGCGAGATGAGTCCTCACAAACGCGCTTCTCGCCACGTACGATTTTTGACGTTTGGTGTAGTGATCCCAAATAGCGTTCCTCCCATGTCGTTCCTTCATCCGTTATTGAGCCTGGCAGGTCACTCGGTGGCCCGCCATTTTTTGGCTCACATGCCTCCGTCCCAAAATGGGCGGTGACTTCATGCGGTAAAAGCAACATAGCCTTGCGTCTTACCCCGAAGTTGTATATAAAAGGTTCGCCGCGCTCGACCGGATATCTAAAGCGCGTGGCTCGAGGCAGCCTGCTCGGTGGGCCCAACCGTCCTCTTTGTGTGCCAAAAGAAAAAGCTAATCAGGAGGCATCATGAAATTTCAGGGATTCCTGAGTCGCACGTCTCGCTTTGTCGTGTGCCTGACCGCATCGTATGCTCTACCCCTCTACGCAGCTCCCCAAGCCCACACCGCTTCGGTAACCCGCGCGGCCCTCCACCCGTCGCTGGTCGATGACCGTGGGGCGAACGCTCACTTCGTTGAGCAGGAGGCTGAGAATGCCGTGACCAACGGCACGATCATTGGCCCCGCCCGGACCGCATACACGCTTCCCGCCGAAGCGTCGGGTCGCGCGGCGGTCAAGCTCCTCCCCGGACAATATGTCGAGTTCACCCTGCCCGAAGCGGCCAATGCCATTACGGTGCGTTACAGCATCCCGGATGCGCCAACCGGCGGAGGTATTACGGCACCGCTCGACGTCTCAGTTAACGGCCGTTCCCTTGTCACCATGACGCTCACCTCGCAGTACGCATGGCTCTATAACCAGTACCCGTTCTCCAATGATCCGAACGCCGGCCTGTTGTTTCCCGATCAATATATTACCGAGTGTGCCTGCGTACCGTCGGCCACGACCCCGCCGCCGATCATCACCAAACCGTTCCGACCGAACCACTTCTACGACGAACAGCGTTTGCTGCTCGGTCACAGATACCAACCGGGCGAGAAGATCCGTCTCACCGTTCCGGCCTCGAGCAATGCCGCCTGGACAGTAATTGACTTGCTTGACTCCGAGTTGGTTGGCCCCCGCAGCACCGCGACGAGCCTGCCGTGAACGTGCAGCGGTTCGGTGCCGATCCGACCGGGCAGAGCGATTCGGCGGACGCGTTTGACACAGCGATCGCATTCGCGAAGCAATGGCACCGCGAGGTCTACTTGCCGCCAGGCACCTATCAGGTGAACCGCCATATTCTCGTTGACAACGTCACGATCGAAGGTGCTGGTAACTGGTACACGATCGTCAAGGGACACCAGGTGACCCTGAGTACTCCTTTGCCCGATGGCTCGGTGCACACCGGCGTCGGTTTCTACGGCAAGTACGTTACCGACGGTGGCAGCTCGAATGTCCATCTCTCCGGCTTCGCCATCGAGGGTGATGTCCGGGAGCGCATTGATAGCGACCAAGTAAACGGCATCGGCGGCGCGTTGAGCAATTCGACGATCGAAGGGCTATACATCCATCACACCAAGGTGGGCATGTGGCTCGATGGCCCGATGTCGAACCTAAGAATCCGCAACAATATCATCGTGGACCAGATCGCCGATGGGATCAACTTCCATACCGGCGTCACCAACTCGGTCGTGGCGAATAACTTTGTTCGCAATACCGGGGACGACGCCCTAGCTATGTGGTCGGATAAGATTGAGGATGCCAACAACACCTTCGATCACAACACGGTGCAGACACCGGTGTTGGCCAACGGCATCGCCCTCTACGGTGGCACGGACAACACCATTTCGAACAACCTCGTTGCCGATCCGATCCGCGAAGGCAGCGGATTACAGGTTGGTTCCCGCTTTGGAGCCCAGCCGTTCACCGGGAGCTTATGGATCACGAACAACACTACGGTTCGGTCTGGCCCGTTTGAGCTGAACTGGAACATCGGCCTGGGCTCCATCTGGATTTACGCGTTAGAGGGAAGCATTAACGCGGACATTGAGGTGGTCGGCAACAGCTTTCTTGACAACACCTACAACGCGATCATGCTGGTCAGCGATTTCCCTGTAAAAGACCTGTACACGATCACGAACGTGCACTTCAAGGATGACCGGGTTGACGGCACGGGCACTTCAGTGGTGAGCGCACGGGTGGCCGGTTCGGCATCCTTCGAGAACGTGGAGGCCCGCAACGTAGGCGCCGTTGGCGTCAATAACTGCGGTTCGTTCCACTTTACTCCGGCCGGGTCGGAGTTCACGCTGATCGATCTCGGCGGCAACGTTGGCGGCGGCACTACCGGACCCTGGCTGGCCCCGTGGGAACTGCCCAATACTATTACTTGCGACGACCGTCCACCGGTCGTTCCACCGCCACCGCCTTCTCCCTGGGTTACGCCCTAGGACGCAGCGGAAAGATGTTCTGTTCAACCCCGATCCCCGCGTCTCTTACGAACTTTGAGACGTGGGGATCGGTGTTTCTCTGGCGATCGTTTCAGTATGAGTAGGCCGCGTCCGCCACAAGGAGCGTGTAATAGGCGGGGTCAGCCAAGCCCGCATCGCTGCTGGTAAAGGAGTCGACTCCTGGAGTTGGTGAGCCGCCATGGTATCGCCGAGCTAACAAGAACCAGCGATTTACGCGCAGCCGTCAGAAAGAGCGCGTGAGGGCGCTCGTCGAGCTCTTCACTTTCCCAAGATGAAACGGCACAAGTGTGAAGGCGCGATGACTGTAATAGGCGCGCTCTCGTCTTTTCGCGAACTAGGCGAGATGAGCCCTCACAAACGTGCTTCTCGTCACCTACCTTCAAGCAGTGGCAATCGGTTGGTCTTCTCGGTGAGTGATAAATCGCCAATGCAGTGCGCCGGGATAAACCGGCATGAAGCAGGGAATGAAAGAGTCCTATGAGAAAGGAATAGCGAACCGCTCGGCCCCGAGTTTTGCGTTGCACACCGCGAGGTGTTCGACGAAGCGTAAACAGGGGTACAGGTGGGCTGGGTATTGAGCTCCGAAAAGATGCAATCAGGACGCTGCCGCTATGTAGATGACATCGTCCTCGCCTTCCAGTGGGGTACGGACGCAGACCGTTTTCGCAAGAGTTTTGGAGAGCGGCTGGGGAAGTTCGGACTGGAACTGCGCCCGGGATAAGACGCGCCGGATCGAGTTCGGGCGGTATGCTGAACAGAACCGGAAACGAAGAGGGGAAGGCAAGCCGGAGACCTTCGACTTCCTTTGCTTCACGCATATCAGCGGGAAGAATGGGAACAGGTCTTATGCTGTGCGGCGTATGACGATCCGCAAGCGCATGCGAAAAAAGCTGCAGGAGATCAGCAGCAACTACGGATGCGCATGCATGATCCCGTGCCTCAGACAGGCGTGGCTGAGGTCAGTCGTACAAAGGTACTTCAACTACTATGCTGTGCCGGGAAACCTCGGCAGTATGGGGCTATTCCGGGAGCGCGTGCTTCGCTCCTGGGGACAAGCGCTCAAGCGACGTAGTCAAAGACGCCGGTACGCCTGGGTTCGTCGTCTCAAGCTGGCCGCACAATGGCTTCCTCAACCCATGTGCTCCATCCCTGGCCCCTTGACCGCTTCGCCGCCACTCATCCGAGATAAGAGCCGCATGCGCTAATGAGCGCTCGTGCGGACCTGTGCGGGGGCGATCAGCGATGATCGTCCCTACCGCGACCTCATCGAAAGTCCGGGGCGCGGAGAGGATTCTTTCGGGGTTCTGTCTGGTTGACGGGCAATCCGAACCTTACACTCCTTTGCCGACCCACATCATCCCGAGAGGGTCGAAGTCCGATCGTAGCTATTGTCGAGTAGCCGATTACCCACCCGGAAAACCAGTCCCAGGAAGCCCCGTTTTCCTCTCCTCGATCATCTCAAGGAGATGTGGTGGTCCACAAATTATGTCCGTATCCTTAAAGCGATTCGCTGCGTAAAAGATAGATATGGATAATCCACGCGACATGGGAGCGTTTGGCCCCTTTGAAGCACGGTGTCTGGCGTTCCTTGAAACAATCACTCAACTGCGCCCTCGCCTGCACCGTTACTGCTCGCGAATGACCGGATCGGTGATGGACGGCGAAGATGTTGTTCAAGATGCCTTATTCGAAGCTTATCGAGGCCGAAACAAATGCCATGAGCCTGGATAAATTTGCGCTGAGTATTTCGAACGGAGTGGTGCTCAGTGTAATCGACGAGATGAGCGACGCTGCAACGACGTTTCCGACGCCGAACGGCGGGTGCCACCCGCTCTGGGTCCTCGGGCATCTCACGCTGGTTGAGGGCATAATTCCAGCGGCACTCTTCGCAGAAAAACACCCCGCGGCAGAGTGGCAAGAGTACTTTGCCGAGAACTCGGAACCCGTCGCCGATGCCCGCGCTTATCCACCCTTCGCTGAGGTTCGAGAAAAGTATCTGCAACTGCGCGAACGGAACCTGAACATTCTGGAGTCGCTGACCGAGGCCGATCTCGACAAGCCGACCAAGGCGCCTCCCAAGGGACGGGAGCGAGAGTTCGCTACGTACGGGCAGAGCTTCCTTGTGCTAGCCCTGCACCAGGCGATGCATCGCGGCAACTTGACTGACGCCCGGCGTGCGGCCGGCCGTACAGCGCTGGCAGCACAGGTCTCCTGAAACTCGGATAGTCCGGAGTTGCTGACGAGCTTAGGCACAACCTCAGCTCGTCCTCTCCGAATGCTCCTCAACGGCGGCCTGAGTGCGTAGCTTCGCACCGTCTAGAGCCGCAATAGTGTGACGCGAAAGCAATTCGGTTCGGTAAGGAGACGATTGAAATGGAAAAAATTCTGGCAGGACTGGTGCTGCTCTTTGCAAGTATGCAAGCTGCCCAAGTGCATGGGCAGAGTTCAAACTACCCTCCGCTCAGCGAGTACATGATGACGCCCGAAGCCGAGGTGGCATTGGCGAGAAGTGCTGCGCCCGAAGACATCTCGGGTCATGCCACCGTCAAGATACTTACTCCCTCTGGATACAAGTCGCCACCCAGGGAGACAACGGTTTCGTGTGCCTGGTCATGCGGGGCTGGGCAGCCCCGACGTTTACTCCTGTTCAGCTCCGGGACCTCGTGTATTACGCAAAACTTCGCGCGCCCATCTGCTTCAATCCCGTCGCGAGCCGAACCGTTTTGCCGTTGCAGGAACTACGGGCCAGGCTCGGCATGGAAAGCAAGACGCCGGACCAGATCGCGGAAGCAGTTCAGGCGGCATACGCCAAAGGCGAGCTGCCAAAGATGGAGATGGTGGCGTTCGCGTACATGTTCTCTGCGGACCATGATCTCGGGCCTCAAGTTGGCCATTGGCTTCCTCACATGATGGTGTACACCCCGTATTACGAGAACTCGATGCTGGGCGGTAACCAACCGGGAGCGCTTCCCATTGTGGGGGACGACGCTGGAACCCCGTTCGCCGTCACGGTCATCCCCGTAGACCACAACCTCGCCGTCAAATCCCAGGGAAAATAGGGAACGCTAACCAACGGGCAAGCCGAAAGCAACGGCCTAACTCCTTGTTTGCCGATGCCCCAGGAGTTTTCGCACACTGGCTAACAGGTCACGTGCAAAATGGCATTTGCTGCGGACTCCTTTTCCATTAGCCGAATGGCCTCACTGGTCGGTAAGGTCACCAATTCGACGTGGCGCCGTTCCGCCTCCCGTTTCACCTCTTTCATCACCGGCAAACGGCCGTACGCGCCGGTTCCGATCACAAGCCGGCGGCATTTCCACGGTATCTTTTCTTCGATGGACAAGGGTGTATGTCCAAACTCGTCACGGAATCTCTTGGACGGTGCCTTCTTGCGTTTGCGAATCTCCCCGCAGTCGATCACCACATCCTCCTCATACGTGTTGCCGTCGATTCGGAGGACACCGAAGGAAAATTTATCGAAGTGCATACGCGCCTCCGTACCTTACCCTAGGCGCTCTTCTTCGAAGTAATCGCAGAGAAGGCGGACCAGCGTTGCTCAACCAGGTTACTGCCGCAGTGCGGGCACGCAGTCTTTTCCGCGTCATGTTCTGCGATGGTCAGAGTCTTCAGGAATGTTTTCTTGCAATCGTTGCAGACGAACTCATAATGGGGCATACAAACCTCCCCAGCCGCTGAATGGCTATGGCTGGATTTTAGACCCGTGGATGGAGCACGTTCAATCGTCTCCCGTTGTCATGAACGATGGTGCGGAGGTACATTGCCGACCCATCCAAACAAAGCGGGTCCCTCAGGGTCATATCAGCACGGCGGCTCGTGGCTTCATCCCCTCCATCGCCTGCGGTTCTCGATAAAGAGTCGTCGAAGGCCTGGATAAAGAATCACCCAGCAACCTCCGCGATCAAATATCCTGCTCACCATCAGTAAATTTCAAGGTCACTTTAACCTATGCTGGAACCGTGAGGTCGTTTGATGTCGAGTTTCCTCCGTAATCTCCGCTACTCCGCGCGTACGTTGTGGAAGAACCCCGGCCTCACCCTTACAGTTCTACTCACCCTGGCCCTCGGCATCGGCGCAAACACCGCCATCTTTACCGTGGACTACGCCACCCTGCTCGCCCCGATGCCTTACCCCGAGCCCGACCAGCTCGTTGTCGTTTGGTCGAAGATTCAGACCTTTCACAACGGCATCTCCGCCGGAGACTTCACCGATTGGAAGCGTGAAAACTCAAGCTTCCAGGACATCAACGCCTTCACCGGTGGCTCCTTCAACATCGCCAGCAAGGACCAACCCGAGAACATTGACGGCAGGCAGGTCACCGCCGGCTTCTACAAAATGTCTGGCCGCCCATTCTTCCTTGGCCGCGACTTCCTGCCCGAGGAGGGCGTCGAGGGAAGGGATCACGTCGTCATTCTCACCCACAAACTCTGGGCGCACCTCGGCTCCGATCCCAAACTCGTCGGCCAATCCATGCGCATCAACGGCGAGCCCTATACCGTGGTCGGCGTGCTATCCCCTGGTCTCGACGATCGTAGCGACGCTCAGCTCACCGTGCCACTCGTCTTTAAACCTGAGCAACTCAACCACGACTTTCATTGGCTCCTATCCATCGCTCGCCTCAAACCCGGCATCACCGTTCAGCAGGCTCAGGCCGATATGGATTCAGTCGCTGCCCACATTGCAGAGGCCAATCCCAAAAGTAACAAGGGCTGGGGCGTCTTCGTCGAGCCGCTCAAAAACGACTTCCTGCCCAGCGAACGCAAACAGACACTCTGGCTTCTCCTCGGCGCCGTAGCCTTCATCCTGCTCATCGCCTGCGTCAACGTCGCCAATCTTCTCCTCGCCCGCGGCCTGGCTCGGCAGAAAGAACTCGCCGTCCGCAACGCACTCGGAGCAAGTCGCAGAACCATCTTCGAACAACTCATCACCGAAAGCTTATTGCTCGCAATCGCCGGTGGCTTCCTCGGCATCGGCGTTGGCTACGCCATGCTTCAGGGACTAGTGGCCATCATGCCTCGCGGAACCCTGCCGGATGAGGCTGATCTTCACCTCAACGTTCCGATCCTGCTCTTCACACTTGCAGCCACCACTCTCGCTGGCCTTCTCTTCGGCAGCGCGCCCGCGTGGTACGCCTCCCGCGTCGATCCCGGCGAAGCGCTCAAGGAAGGCAATCGCACCGGTGTCGGAACAGGCCGCCATCGCTTGCGGCAGACCCTTGTCATCGGCGAGATCGCCCTCGCACTCGCACTGCTGTCCGGCGCAGGCCTCGCAATACACAGCTTCCTCAATCTCCTCCGTGTCGATCTCGGCGTCCGCACCGACCATGTCCTAACCTTCTACCTTTCCGTCCCGGACTCACGCCCAAAAGACCCCGAGAAAATCACCGCCTATTACAAGCAAATTCTCTCCAGCGTTAACGCCGTCCCGGGCGTGACCTCAGCCTCGGCGATGACCGGCCTTCCTCTCTTCGGCGCCGGCTTTGGCATGCCGTTCACCATCGTCGGAAAACCTGCTTTCAACGATCCCTCCATGCGCCCTAACACCGGCTTCGGCATGGTTACGCCCGAGTTCCTCAAAACCTTCGGCGTTCGCATGGTCAGTGGCCGCTTCTTCACCGATCAGGACACTGCGTCGAGCGTCAAAGTAGCCGCCGTCAACGAAGACTTCGTGAAGAAGTACCTCAAAGACGGCGACCCGCTCCAGCAGCGCGTCTCGGTCGAGCAACTCATCCCCGGCGTCGCCAAGCTCGGTCCACCCCTCGAGTGGCAGATCGTCGGCGTCTACCACAACGTCCACAGCCGCGGCTTCAGCGACCCGCGCCCCGAGATGGAGATTCCTTTCTGGCAGATCCCGTGGTCCGCCGCAGGCATTGGAGTCCGAACCGTCAACGACCCCGCCGCCATGGTCAAAAGCATCGCAGCAGCCGTCCACACCGTAGACCCCGAGATAGCCCTCGCCCAACCCCGCTCCATGGAGGAGGTCCGCGAACTGGTGCTCTCCAACGACCGCTTCACCCTCGTCCTATTCGTCAGCTTCGCCGCCGTCGCGCTTCTTCTTGCCGCACTCGGTGTCTATGGCGTCATGTCCTTCTCGGTAGCGCAGCGCTCGCACGAGATCGCCCTTCGCATGGCGCTTGGCGCAAACCGCAGCCGTGTCATCGCCCTCGTCGTCGGAGAAGGCTTGGTTCTCGCCGGCATCGGCCTCACCGTCGGCCTCATCGGAGCTTACTTCGTCGGCCGCGGCATGCAGAGCACCCTCTATGGAATCGGAAAGCTCGACCTCTCCGTCTTTGCTTCCGTCGCGCTCCTGCTACTCTGCGCCGCCGTCATCGCCTGCCTCATCCCCGGCCGCCGCGCCGCCTCGGTCGAACCGATGCAAACCCTCAGGGCGGAGTAAATAGGCCGCGTTTTCTGCAACCTTTGACGCGGCGAATGCCAACCCCACATCGGAATCGAACCAAATCCCTGAGTCGCCGGGGTTCTGGAAGAGCTGCCGACGACTCGGGACTCGTTGAATGTTCACCAAGGCGTCGTTGAATTGCGGGAGGATTATTCTGCCTAGGGGGATCGAAGATGAGCGAGCGCGAGGCAACCTACACTTCATTTCAGGCCGGCTGGCGTCTGGCAAAACGACGTTAACACGCAGGATCGCAGATCAGGAAGGTGTCGTATTTATTTGCGAAGATATCCGGCTCGCAAAGCTAAGTGATGGAATCTCCAGCTTTGAAGACTATCTTAAGTGGTCGCGTCGGTGCCGTTCTGTGATCGGGCCACTCGTGGTTCAAATACTGAGAGCCGGAACTTCCGTGGTTCTCGACTTCGCTGGAAATACCCAAGCGGAACGGAAGTGGGTCCTCTCTCTCTTTGAAGAGGCGGAAGTGAAACATGTATTGCACTACTTGGACGTTCCTGAAGATGAGTGTTTGGCACGGCTAAAAAACCGGAATGAAACAAAGCCAGAAGGACTCTACTTTGCTACCACATCAGAAGAAGAGTTCTTAGCCGTACCTCGCTGGTTCCAGCCGCCGGTGGCGGAGGAGGGCTCCCACGTTTCTCCCGAATAACGGTAGGACTCTATCGGAACCACTCCACCTGCACATGATCCAAGGCGAGACGGCCTCTTCGGGGAGCGGTTCGGATAGAGCCGTGAGGAGGAAGCCGGTGGTGGGGTCGGGGCAGGATGTTTGGGGCTATGGGTTTTCAATCGCGCTGCTGATTGGAGTGGCTGATGAGAAGCGATGCAGATAGCGAGCCGGGGGCATGGAGAGTGGGCATCCGATAGGCATGCAGGCGACAGAGTACGGTTGGTCGCCCTGGCAAGACGGCCTTGTCCGAGGCGTGGAACACACGTCCAGGGAGCATCGCCAGAGGCAGGTGCAAGGGTCCGGTTAAACATGAGGTCAGGACGTGTCATAGGCACCTACAGGTCGAGTTTCGGCGAAGAAGATCTGAGCGGCAGTAAGTCGCTCGATAAGATACATGGGGCCTTGGCAGCGAGGGCACGGCCATGTGGCTGGCTGGGTGGAGGAGGGCGCATCTGTTGCCGGCGGCGGCTGGTGGAGCAGGTAGCGGCAGAGCGGAAGCAGACTTCCACGGGAGCGGTTGGTCAGCCAGCCGAAGTAGCGGATGCGGGGGAAGCCTCTGGGCAGCACATGCTGGAGGAAGCGGCGCAGGAACTCCTCCGGCGAGAGCGTCAAGGTGCGATGCTTGCTGCCATGCGCGTAGTCCTTCCAGCGGAAGCTGATCGCGGCATCTGAGACCGAGAGCAGGCGGTGGTTGGAGATGGCGACGCGGTGGGTATAGCGGGCCAGGTAGTGAAGGACGTGCTCCGGCCCGCCGAAGGGCGGCTTGGCATAGACGACCCAGTCCTGCTGGAACAGAGTACGCAGAAAAGCGGCGAAGTTCTTCTCTTCTGTCAGCGGCAAGCACTCGCCGTAGAATCGCAACTGATCGCGATGAAAAGCGCGTCGTAGTCCAGCAAGGAACTTGCCGCGGAAGACGTGGCTGAGGACCTTGACGGGCAGAAAGAAGTGAGGGCGCGAAGAGATCCAGTGGCTGTGATCCGGCGACAGACCGCCGCCGGGCACGACACAGTGGACATGCGGGTGAGGCTGCAGGGTCTGTCCCCAGGTATGCAGCACGGCGAGTAAACCGGCTTGAGCGCCGAGATGCTTCGGATCGGCTGCGACTTCGAGCAGCGTGGCTGCGCTGGCTTCGAACAGCAGAGCGAAGAGCCGCCGCTGGTTCTGCCACATCAGCGGCACGAGCGCGTGCGGCACACTGAAGACCAGGTGATAGTAGCCCACGGGCAGCAGCTCCTGCTGGCGCTTGGCGAGCCACTGTTCGCGAGCGTTGGTCTGGCACTTGGGGCAGTGCCGGTTGCGGCATGAGTTGTAAGAGATGGCCTGATGGCCGCAGTTGGAGCACTGATCGCGATGTCCCCCGAGCGCGGCCGTGCGGCAACGGGCGATGGCGTCGAGCACCTTCGCCTGCGGCCATGTCAACGACGCACGTTCTCGAAACCTGCTGCCTGCTGTACGGATCACATCGGCCACCTCGAAAGGTGGCCGCGTCATCCCAGTCGCTTCTCCTGCATGTTGCGGATCGTGAGTTGGTCAAGCGGGTTGATGGCGGCATGCAGATGCCGCTGGGACAGGTGCAGATAGATGGTCGTGTCTTCCAGTCGCTCATGCCCCATCAGCAACTGGATGGTACGCAGGTCGGCTCCGCCTTCCAGCAGATGCGTGGCGAAGCAATGCCGGAGCGTATGGGGGCCAAGCTTCTTCTGAATGCCCGCGCGGGTGGCCGCCGCCCGGCAGACGTTCCACACCGTCTTATCGGAGATAGGCTGATCGCTGCCGGCTGCGCTCCTCTTGCTGGGGAACAGATAGACGCGGGGCTTCTTCCAGCGCCAGTAGTCGCGCAGCGCTTCGAGCATCTTCGGCGTCAGCGGCACATCGCGGTCGCGCATGCCCTTGCCCCGGTGGATGTGGATGACCATGCGCTGGCTGTCGATGTCGCTCACCTTCAGCAGAGACGCTTCGGTGCGGCGCATGCCGGTGGCGTAGAGCAGCATCAGGAGCATGCGATGCATGCGGTTCGCCGCCGCCTCGATCAGTCGCGTCACCTCGTCCTGGCTGAGCACGGTTGGCAAGGTGCGCGGCTGCTTGGGAAAAGGCAGATCGTCGAAAGCCAAATCGCGCCGCTTCAGCGTCTTCTTGTAAAGAAACCGCAGAGCCGAGATGTTGTTCTCCACCGTGCCGAGCGCAAACTTCCTCTCGTGAAGCAGGTAAAGCTGATAGCGGCGCAGTTCTTCGCCACCCATCTGTTCGGGCGAACGGTGAAAGTACTCGGCAAACTGCTGCACAGCACGGATGTAGCCGCGGATCGTATCAGGGGAATAGTTGCGCCGCAGGAGATCGTCCAGCATGCGTCGACGGAGTGGGGTCATAGGATCCTCCTTCCTATAACCAACAACGCTAGCCCCGCCGTTCTCCTCTCGTCACACCACCACGATCCATCCGCCGCGCCAGCGGCTTAGTCCTCACGGGCAACTCGGAAGTTACCCTCGTCCCGGCATAACTTCCTGTTTGCCGACCATCCACCCATAGCTGAAGAGAAGCGCGGTTGTAGGACTAATCTCACTCCCGCAACTTCATGCAAGCCTCTAACGCGTTTCCTTACCCGTCTGGTCGATGATTAGCACCACATCGGAGCTGGACTTCAAACGTGCCACCGCCAGCTGCTTGCGGGAGGGAGACCAGTCAAAGTCGTTGATGGTCTCAGGCGTCGGGTTGAAGAGCACATAGGGAGTAGAGCCATCCAAGGGTTGATACAGCAGAGTAATCCCGCCACTCCGGATGGCGTCGCTTACGATGGCCCGGCCGTCTGGCGAAAACCTGGAAAGGTTCGCCAGGCTCTGATCGATGAAGAAGGGTGCTTGCATTCGCCCGGAGCCCAGGTCAGTGATAATGACGCAAAGTTTTTGTTGCCGAAGCGCGAAAAGAGCTGCCTGTTTTCCATCGTGCGATACCGACGCTTCGACGTAATTTACCGCTGGAATCAGCTGCTTCGGCGTCCCTCCGGAGACAGGGATGCTCCACAAGGCAACGTTGACGTTGCTTCCAATACTGTAATACGCCTTCTGGCTGTCGGTGGAACAACTGGGAGATTGCGCGAATCCACTGCTCGTGAGTTGAGCGATCTCTCCTCCGTCAGCTTTCATGCGGAAGAGACGCGGCTCGCTACCGCCATTCGGGAATCCGGTGAACAAAATGTGGCCGTCGGTGCAGGAGGCGATGAAGTCTCCGGGGGTGATCTCGCCAGTATCGAAGCTCTGCACGCTCCCCGTCGCTCGATCGATGGTCCCGATACTCGAACCTCGAACTATATAGAGCAGACGGTCATCCGTGGCCTATGCAATGGCGTTCGGCGTAATCCTCAACGGCAACGTCGAGATCGGTTCACCGCGATCGGGTCCATACAGAGCGATGTTCGAATCGACATTGGTCAGCACCGTGGCGAGGGTGCGTCCGTTGCCGGAGAGCGCCAACTCGCTGTACGAATTTACATCGTTGGTCACCGAATGGAATTCCCTGGATGGCGCCGTGATGACGCCAATCTGCGCGCGGTCGCTGTGCCGCTTGTAATAAAGCGTCAGCAGATGAAGGCTGTCGGGCATCCAGGCAAGCGTTGTGTAGGCGAGACCGGGGTCCACCCAGGAGATCCCCGCCGGCGGCGCCACTGTCGTAAGTCTCTTGGAAGATATCTCTATCACTTTCAGTCCCACCCTCGTCGTCCCTGCTTCCGCCTGTAGCCATGCGATCCTCCTTCCATCCGGAGACCACACCGGCGCCAGCGCTTTCTCCGCAGTCGAATAAAGCACTTGATCGTTGCCGCCATCTTTATCGGCGATATGGATCTCCGCGAATTCGTCCTTCCTCTCGGGCCACCATCTGAGGTAAGTAACCCTGTTGCCATTGGGCTCAAAGCTTACCGGGCTGTCGACGTTGAAGATCAGCTGCCTCGGCGTCCCGCCAAAGGCGGGCATCACGTAAAGATCATTCGCCATTTCGCTCTCCGGACTTAAACGGGTGAAGTAGAGATGATTGCCATCCGGCGAGAAGGTGAGTCCAAGGTAGCCATGTCCGGATGCGCCCAGTACCTGAGTCTCAGTGTTGGTCGCTGTATTTCTCACCCACACTGTGCGCGCCCTTTGTCGTTTTTCACTTCGGCCAGGAAGCGTGCGTCGGCTGAGAGAGCGATTTTTTCGATGCTCCCGATATTGGTGATCTGTTCAACGGAAACTGCAGCGAAGGGCCGGGGACGCGGCCAGAAGCGCCACCCCACAAATCCGGCAATCCCGAGAACGACCAACACCGCCAACGCGACGGCGGGTCTTCGCCTCTGGCCCGCGGCAGGCGCGGCGATGTTGCTTACGTTTGACTCTTGCGGGTTCTGCGAAGTTTGGATCTGTGGAGGGGAAGCCGCGGGTGGCGAAGTCGCGGGAACAGAGGTTGTCGCTACACTGCCTGAGCTGCTGTTGCGTTGCAGGCGCTTCAGGTCGGCGCGAAGTTCGGCGGCCGACTGGCAGCGAAGCTCCCGGTCTTTCTCCAGCGTTTTGTTCAAGATGTTTTCAAACTCTGCGGGGAGTTCCGCATTGAGCGAAATTGGTGGCGGCGGAGGGTGGTTCAGAATGCAATCGAAGACCACAGCCGTCGTGGACCCGCTGAATGGGCGCTGTCCGGTCGCCATTTCGTAGAGAACAACTCCGAGCGAAAAGAGGTCGCTGCGCAGGTCCAGCGGATCGCCGCGCGCCTGTTCCGGGGACATGTAGGCAATGGTGCCGACTGTCGAACCGGAATCAGTGAGCGGGGTTGCCGCGGTCAAACCGTCGGAGCCAACGATGGCCTCGTCGAGTTTCGCCAAGCCGAAATCAAGGAGTTTGGCCTGGCCCGAGCTGGTGATGAAGATGTTGGCCGGCTTAATGTCGCGGTGCAAAATTCCCTTATGATGAGCGGCGTCCAGCGCATCGGCCAACTGGATGCCCATCGCGACCAGCTTCGGGTACGGCATGGCGTGACCGTGATAGAGCTTTTCCAGGCTGCTGCCTTCAAGCAGCTCCAGGACCAGGAACGGCGGCGCCGCGGTCTCATCGAGTTCATGGATGATGCAGATACTGGGATGATTCAGCGAAGAAGCAGCGCGGGCCTCGCGCCAGAAACGCTCCCGCGCAGGATCGCTGTCGCGTGTGGTGGGTGCGTCAGCAGCATTTGCGAGGACCTTGACGGCGACATGGCGGCCAAGCTTCTGGTCAACCGCCTCGTAGACCACGCCCATGCCGCCCTGGCCCAACTTGGGACGATCTTGTAGTGCCCGAGCAACGTGCCAGGAGCCAGTTCCTTCACCCCAACATCTTGCCTGTAACCGCAGGATGCGGCAAGTATTCGTTTTAGCGCACGACAGCCTACCCAGGCGCGAAAGCACTTCGAGTTAGCTAAGCGACCGATTTAAGCTTCGCGATAGTTGGGATCTTAGTAATTCCGGCGCACTTTCGTCATTTGGCGCAAAATTGCCGAAGCACTCACCGAGCAAGCCAGAGTTCCCAAGAGGTCCAATTTTGCGTTCCGGGCGAATCACGGGCAAACCGCACCTTACCGCCTGTTGCTCCGACCGGAGTCGCCATGCCGCCGCGGACCGCCGGATTTGGCAATCGAGACCGCTTCGAATTAAATGGCAGGATTGGATTGCACGCGGCGGCAGCATAATGTTCCGTTGCACTCAGTGGCAGCATTCCATTGCAGCCAGCACGAACATCTGGCCCTCCTCAATGAGATGTGCACGGACGATAAGGTTTCATCCTCAGATGACGCTAAGTGACGTAGCAGTTGTCGGGCCTTCCGATCGAACAGCTTTCTCCAGACACTTCCGGACGAGACTCTATTGTTCCGGGATGAAACTCTATTGTCTCTCGCCAACCACCCCCATTTTGGCAATAGCATTCCGCCATTTTGTCAGCTTCCGGGGGTACGCTATGTGCATGGCAGTTCCTAATATCAAATCCATCGCCACATTCGTCCCGTCAGCGACCCGCATGCCTGGAACACGCATCGGCAAAGCGCTCGGCTTGAAAAGCATGGAGACTGCATCGCTCATGCGGGCTGTCCAATTCGGCCTGAGTTGGAACGCCGTACGCAAGTTCCTCAATATCACCGGGCTCTCTCAGCAGGACCTCGCCAAGTATCTCACCATCCCCGAGCGAACCTTCGCCCGCCGCCGAGAGGTCGGGACCTTCGACCGCAGAGAGTCCGAACAAGTGCTGCGCCTCGCCGAAATTTCTCAGGCCGTCCTCGAACTGTTCGACGGCGATACCGACGCGGCCCGAACTTGGCTCGCCTCTCCGGTCCGCGGCCTCGGCAACGCACGCCCTATTGACTTCGCCCAAAGCGAGTTCGGTGCTCGCGAAGTCCGCGACCTGATCGGACGGCTCGCCGATGGAACCTATTCTTGATACAACCTAGCCTTTATCAATCACCACCTTACAGCGGGAATAACGGTAGGGTGCTGGCGTACGCATATCTGTGGTCTTAGTTATTCGCCAGGCTTGATACTGGCTAGGGAGAGTCTGCACAAGTTCTGCATCGCTTGCCTGATTGATTAATCTGATAGCTGCGAGGAGATTGCGATGAAGCAGCAGAGTCTGTCGAGTCAGGGTGTGTTTGAGAAGTACGGGCGGAAGAGTCGGCGGGAGTTGTTTCTGGACGAGATGGAGCAGGTGGTTCCATGGTCTGCGCTGGAAGCCCTGGTACGACCGCACTATGCGAAGGCGGGCAAGGGACGGCAGCCGGTAGGGTTGGCGATCATGCTGCGGACTTACTTTGTGCAGCAGTGGTTCAATCTGTCGGACCCTGGGGTGGAAGAGGCGTTGTACGAGTCTGCGGCGCTGCGGCGGTTCGTTGGCGTGGACCTTGGGATTGCGCCTGCGCCGGATGAGACGACCATCCTGCGGTTCCGTCATCTGCTGGAGAGGCACGAGCTGGGCGGGTTGATGCTGGATGCGGTGAACGTGCATCTGGATGCCAGGGGCATCCGGATCGCGACGGGCACGATTGTCGATGCGACCATCCTGCATGCGCCTTCGTCGACCCAGAACGCGAGTGGCGAGCGCGACCCGGCGATGCACCAGACCAGGAAGGGCAACCAGTGGTACTTCGGCCTGAAGGCGCATATCGGCGTGGACGCGAGGGAGGGCATCGTCCACTCTGTGGCGACGAGCGCAGCCAGCGTGGCGGACTGCCACATGTTACCGGAACTGCTGCACGGCCAAGAGCGTAAGGTGTGGGGCGACGGCGGCTATCAGGGCCAGACCGACGCCATCCAAGAGGCCGCTCCGAAGGCACAGGACATGACCTGCAAGCGGACGAAGTTCAAAAACTATGTCGACGAGTTACAGAAAAAGAAGAACCGGAGTAAGTCGAGGGTGCGGGCCAAGGTAGAACATCCGTTCCGGATCCTGAAGCGCATCTTCGGCTTCGACAAAGTGAGATACAGAGGCATCGCGAAGAACCATCACCGCCTGTGCGCGAACTTCGCGCTGGTGAACCTGTACCTGCACCGCAAACGTCTGGCAGTCCTTGGGCAGTAGTGCGCCTGGAAGCCCCGGAAAACGGGCGGATGCGCGTTCCAATTAGCCCTCCAACAGCATCAAACCAACCAAAACCCGCGCATCTTCCATGCCCACTCCCTGACCCCAGAAAGTCAGACGCCTACGCAGAGGTTCCCTAGCGTCACCCGGCATTTGAATTGTGACGCACAACGCCCCAAAAGCTCCCGTCAATGCGGATCGCGCATTGACGGGAGGTCGGAAGTTCTGAAGCACCTGAATGTCGTCGAAAGATTCGTAATAATCCTAGTCTAAACAGACAGCCTTTCGATATTGCTAAACCCAGCACTTATATCAAATTATTTCTGACTTGCAGGGAAATAAGAAGGGAGGCAGCTTTTCCGCAAACCTACAGATATGTTGTTGTAGGTTGACCCGATTCCAGTCCCGCCAGGGGATTGGAATCGATTTGTAATGCTGTTCTAATCCTGGGGGACTCCCGACGCTCTATCTAGAACGATCACTGCATGGCTGAGCCGCGTGTAGGGCGGTCTAAGGGATTAGACCTCTTATTGCAGCGGGAATTGACTCGGATAACAGAACACAACCATGCAGCAATTTCAACTGTGTGCAACGCTTATCTCGAAAGTCACGCTTAAGCAACGAGTAGCTATACGTCTTAGTGCAAGTCGGCCGTTGTACGCAAGCTCGTACTTTCCGGATAGCCGACCATCCGTTCGTCATCCACAAAGAGTGAAAGGTCCAGTCATCGCACAACTCCGGACGGGGCAATCTCCGCGACCGGCAGCGTGACTCGAAACTCTGTCCGGCCGGGTTGCGATTCGAAAGTGATCGCGCCGTCGTTGTGGCGTACGAGACGCCGGGCGATGTCGAGCCCGAGACCGGTCCCTTGTCCCATTGGTTTGGTGGTGAAGAATGGATCGAAGATTCGGTCGCGAATCTCGGCCGGAACGCCGGCGCCGTCATCGAGGATTCGCACGACAACACTTTGTTTCTCTCGATTCGCAAGCACTTGCACGTGGCCTCCATTGACCGCGGCGTCCAATGCGTTGTCGATCAAATTTCCCCATACCTGATTCAATTCGGCAGCGAAGCCACGGACCTTTGGTAGTTCGGCCTCCAACTCCAGCGTTACATCCACCGACTTCTCATGCGCCTTCGACTGAAGTACCGCCACTGTGTTCGCCAGGCATGACCCCAGGTCCACCGGCTCCGCCACGTTCGCCTGGTCCATGTGGGTAAATCCCTTCACCGCATTCACCAGGCTAGAGATGCGTATCGCCGAATCCTGAATCTTCGAAGTCAGATTTCGCACCGCACAGTCGGCACCTGCCCACCGCAACACCGCGTTCAATGCTGGTCGCTCCACCCCAGCCGCCAGCAACTCCAACGCCTCAAATGTCACCTCGGTATCGGCGAGCATCTGTGCGTTCGCCGTGTCCAGTCCGTGCCCGGCAAGCCACGCTTCAATCGCCTCTTCGTGATCAGACTGTTCCAGCGGAGAGCGCACCTCACGGCCCTGTTTCGCGACGCAGGACCTGCGAACCGCCTCCACGGCGGCAATCTGCTCATCGTTCAGCGTCTCTGCAGCCAGATCGCGCGTAGCCTCTCCGGAGTCTTTCAGACGATCCTCAAGCATCGCCGCGCAACGCTCGATTGCCGAGGCAGGATTATTGAGTTCGTGCGCCAAACCCGCCGACAGTTTGCCCAGCGAGATCATCTTTTCATTTTGCAGCTCACTTGAGGTAAAAAGCCGGGCGCGATCCAGCATCCTATGCACCAAAATCGCAGTGATTTCGTAGCATTCTCGCGTTATCGACCTGAGATGCTCGCGGGGTATCGCGAAAACCTCCACCGGTTCCAGGGCACGCACATCGCCGGGCGGAGTCACCATCCGTGAATACGGCAACAAACCCGTGACATCTCCTTCACGCCACTCAACAAATTTGCTCGGCCCGTCGCCACGATCGACAAACACAACCAGTCGTCCGGAAAGAATGATGTAAAGGCCCTCCACCGGGTGGCCCTTCCTACTTAGTGCGTCTCCAGTATTCAGATTTCGAATGGACCCGTGCGCTGCCAGCCACTCCAGCTCAGTCCGGGACGCTGCGCTCAGAGTTCTATGCTCCGCCAGCCGATCGATAAGATCACGTGCTATCACAGGCGTGCAATCTCCCTATCAAACGCAAAACTGTTGCCTAACAACATATCAGAGAGAAACCTTTGTTTTCGTGAGCGGTTCATCCAGTCTCAGGAAAACCTTACGATCGGATTGGAGAGAATCGAAAGTCAAAACGATCGAGGTTGCCGAGTGGAAAAAACTTCCTACACCGCAGGATGACCGGGTTCGATCCATTGATGTTCGCTACTAATTGCTTGCTCACAGCTCGGTGTTATGTCTTGTTGTGAGAAGTGATTGGCCGCAACTCCCGTATTACGGGCTATCCGGACATTACCCGCCAAGGAGGAGATAATGTCCGAGTGGCTGACAACACTCCCGCGATCCAGGTTTTATCCTCAATCGGTGAGGTGTGCGGCCCATGCGCCATAATCCTGGGCAGCTTGCGGTTCGGTACTATTATGAGGATCTACAGTATTGAAAGCTTCCGCGAATTGCTGTCGACGCGCTCGAAGAGGGCTATGACGGCCCTGCGTTGAGGTCCTGACGTGCCAGGAGGTTCGAGGTCCGGAGTGATCGGAAAGCGGGAGAGAACAGAAATCTCGGGTCGGACCTCTAGAAAAAATCGGATAATCTCCTCTGGGAAGGATACCGATCATGTCGTTGCGCAAAGGGTTGCTGTTCGCAATGCTGTTCGCGATCGTTGCCTTGGCGGAGCCCGAAAGGGTCAACGTTTACAAGGCGGAATTTGATGTGCCGAAGCCGAATACGTTGTTGCGCGCTCCTGCGCCTGACACTCCGGCATTGCCTCGGTACCTCAGCTGGCCGGCAAACGAGCCAAGTCGATGGCTCAAGGCATTCCGCAGGAAAGGCGAATTGCTGCCGGCGTCATTTCTTCCGATTCAATTCAAGAACCCCAAAGATTTAGGTATTGGAAAGTTGCTCGTCGCGAGCCGCGGCATCGGCGACCCGCATTTCGCTGGAACAGTAATCCTGCTAGTTCACTACGATGAAAATGGCGTAGTCGGACTATTTCTCAACCGGCGCACAGATGTGCCGCTTTCTCAAGTTCTTGATCTCAAAGCCGCGAAAGACCGCTCCGACCCCGTCTATATCGGGGGTCCAATGGAACCTTCAGCTGCATTTGCACTTTTTCAGTCCTCGGCCAAGATTGAAAAAGCTGAGAACATCTTCGGTGGTGTCTATTTGATCTCCGACAAAGGCCTCTTTGAAAAAACAATTTCGGCGCGGCCTGACCCTAACGTTTTTCACGTTTACCTGGGATATGCCGGATGGACGCAAGCTCAATTGCGGACCGAGGTGCAATTGGGCGCGTGGTTCGTTTTTCCGGCAGACACCGCCACAATATTCAATTCAGATCCGGATTCTTTGTGGTTGCAGATGATTCAGAAGACAGAGTTGCGATTGGCGAAGACTGAGCCCTTCGTAGAAATCTCCCAGCCAGTAGAATTGTTTTGATAAATCCCGAGTCATTCACCAAGCCGATATTTCGCACAATACCCCGAAGTAGTTTGATCATCGTGCAAGAGGGGCTTGGAACGATCATGTCTATCACGGAAACGGCGGTACCGGTCAAGAAGGGAATGCTGGTCCGCGGGCTCGGAGAAAGACGAGGTTTCCTTCGAAGCGTTTCTCGTCGATGATAGCTCCGCCTTCGAGCGAGGCGAGGATGGAGCCTTCGGATTGCGGGAGCCGAAAACTGGATTCGACGAGCGGGTCGACCACGAGCGCGGCATCGATGGCAGTCAGGAGTTGTTCAAGGCCGGTGTGCTGAAGCGAGGAGACGGGAATCGCTTCGCGATCGCTGGAGAGGTGGGCGAGTTCCTGGGGCGGGACGAGATCGACCTTGTTCAAGACCTGGATGACAGGCTTGGTCGAGACTGCAAGCTCGGCTAAGACTCTTTCAACCTGAGTTTTCTGCTATTCGCGGACAGGGCTGGCGGCGTCCTGGACGTGGAGAAGAATTTCGGCTCTCTCGACCTCTTCGAGGGTAGCGCGGAAGCTCGTAACGAGTGTGTGAGGAAGGTTGCGGATGAAGCCGACGGTATCGGAGAGCAGGATCTTGCGGCGGGAAGGAAGCTGCAGCTGCCGTAGCTTCGGATCGAGGGTAGCGAACATGCGGGCCGATTCGAGCACGCCGGCCTCGGTGAGGGCATTGAAGAGGGTGCTTTTGCCGGCGTTGGTATAGCCGACGAGGGCGACAACGGGGACCGGGACTGCCTCGCGGCGCTGCCGCTGCTGATGGCGGATGCGGCGGACGTCGTCGAGCTGGGCCTTGATGTGGTCGATCCGAAGGTTGATCTTGCGGCGATCGGTCTCGAGCTGGGTTTCTCCCGGGCCCCGGGTTCCGATGCCGCCGCCAAGCTGCGACATGGCGCGACCGCGTCCGGACAGACGGGGCAGTTGGTATTCGAGCTGCGCGAGTTCTACCTGCAGCTGGCCTTCGCGGGTCTTGGCATGGCGGGCGAAGATGTCGAGGATGAGCTGCGAACGGTCGATGACGTGGCAGGGTAGCCGGGATTCGATGTTGCGGAGTTGTGAGGGGTGAGGTCGTGGTCGAAGAGGACAAGCGAGGCGTTGGTGGAGGCGACGACCTCAACAATTTCGTCGAGTTTGCCTTGGCCGACGAGACTGGAAGGATCGGGCCTCTGGCGGCGTTGGACGAGGGTGGCGGCAATGGTTGCACCGGCTGATCGGGCGAGTTCCTCGAACTCTGCACGGCTGGCCTCGAAGTCGAGGGTGGAGGGTGCGTGGCCCGGAAGGTCTTCTTTTCCAGCCATGACGGCGGCCGCGGTGCGGGCAAGGCGAGCGGCTGCGGTGAGTTGCTTGCGCTTGCGAAGTTCGCCGGTAAACTCGACCACGACAATCACGGCAAGTTCCTGCTGAGTTTGCGAGGTACGGAGTTCGCGGGCGAGGAGTGCCGCGTCTTGGGCCTCACTTGCTTCGACAAGACTACGACGGACGGTCTTTCCGCGATTCCGGCGTGATTGCGCTTGATCCGGGGTGCCGTCAAGCGAAGCCTTCTTGCTGGTCAAAGTTGTCTCAATTCAGGGCCGGGTTTCCGACCGACTCTCATAATGATACTGGTGGGAGATCACTTCTTCTCGCTTAAGCATCGCTAAGGTGCCGCACCGATGGCAATCGTTCATTCGCGAACACCATCACGCTGTCACCATCTTCGCCGACCAGCTCTTCACGAACGCTCCGAAACGGTCGAGCGCCTTGGAGAAATTGTCTCCGGCGGCGGCGAAGCCCAGGCGGAAATGCGAGGGCACATCGAAGCAATCGCCGGGGGCTAGCAGGATCCCATGCTTGGTGGCGGCCTGGCAGAACCGGCGGTCGCTCTCTCCGCTCACCAGCCAGGGGAACGCGGTCATGCCGCCTTCCGGCGGAATCCAGCCGAGTACGTCGCGATGGTCGGCCATGAAGCGCTCGAGGAGCTTGAGATTGCGGGTGGCTGCTTCTTGCGTCTTCCCGAGCACGACGTCACGTTTGCGGATTGCGATCTCCGAGAGAATTTCTCCCGTGGTGGTGTTGCAGATGGAGAAGTAGGCGCGCGCGGTCCAGTATTGCTGGAGGCGCTTGGCATCGTGTTCGATCATCCATCCCGTGCGCACTCCGGCAATAGAAAATGCCTTTGACAGGTCGGCGATCACGGTGGCGTGCTGCAGGCGCGCCGCCGATTTCGTTTGCCTTCCATGGTAGATGGGATGGTAGACCTCGTCACTGATGAGCTGGATTCCGCGCTTGGCGGTGAAGTCGTGCAAGGCTTCCATTTCGGCGTCGCCGATGGTCGCGCCCGTCGGGTTGTGCGGGCTGTTGACCAGAATAAGCTTGGTCTTCGAGTCGACGAGCCGCTTGATCTCGTCGGGGTCGATGCGGAAGCCATTCTCGCGGCGCACGCGATAAAAGCGGGTTTCCAAGCCAAGAGATTCCGGTAGCGCCGAGAAAGTCGTGAATCCAGGCAGCGGGATGATTACGTTCGCGCCGGGCTCGGCGGCCAGCCACATCAGGGCCACGAGCGCCTCGGAGGCGCCTGTGACGATTTGCACCGACTCTACCGGGACACTCTGCATTTCAGCGATCGCCTCACGCAGACTGTCGGCGCCGGCGGGGCGGCTGTAAACCAGGTGGTGGTTGAGGAAGCGGTGACGCGTTTCGTCGTCGGCGAGGGCGAGGATGTCGTTTATGGTCCAGGTCGGCCCGGTGCTCGCAGCGAGATTGAATTCTATGTCGTGTTCGAACTGGTTGAGCCAGGCGTCGAGCAAGAAGGGTTTGAGTTGCATGCAGGCACCTCAGAAGAGAAGTTGGCTCCTGGTATAGATTCCGCAAGCCAAGGGGCGGATGATTTTTTAGTTTACGAGCGATGAGAATCCAGCGTTTAAACAGTTTTGCTGCACACCCGCGTTGGGCGGCCTCGGTCCCTAAGCGGGCAGTAAATGCGGACCTGTTACGACGCCGCTAAAGTGGTGCCATCATACAAACCATGCCTTTTCAGCAAACTACTTGGGAGCCGTGGATTCCTTCCCCAGCGTAAGGTGCGGTTTGCCGACAACTTTGAAGCTACTTCGGTAGGCTCTGCGAGGTCAGTCGAACCAAGTCATAATGTACGCATGCCAACTTCGGGTTATAAATAGACATAAGCTGGGAGCCTTGGAAGTGACTGCGAAACGCCCAAGTGTATGTGGGTTGACTTACCAGGCTCGGTATCGCCGCTGCCACGAATCGCATCGGCTGACAGTTCGAAGGTCCCGATGTGATCGGTCACCGCATCATGCACTCCAAAGCGAAGTATCTCGTCCCCTTGGGAGGGAAGAACGAGATTGAAGCGAAAGCGCATGCCATCGGACAAGAGTTTTTTGTAGCGAGCAGGCTCAAGATCAAGGACTGCCCGGTCGAGCTTCGAGTCGATCTGTCTCCCCTTGGCGTCGTAGATAATTAAGATAAAATCGAGCACTCCATGGACCTTGCCGTCTGGAGATTCTGTGAAAGATACCGTCTTTGGATCGAAGTTCAAAGTGACGGTGTATTGCACATGTGGACCATCCTCAAAGGCAGTCTCACCTACCCACTTCGTAGCCGGTGCGCCACTTGCGGCAGCGGGCGCCGCTGAACTCTCCACCCGTCGCGGAGAGACCTCAAACAGCACCTCGGTGGCATCGGCCGTGTAGGGAGCCATCGATGCCCTGACTGCCGCGGAGCTGCCGCCCGGAGGTGGCATCGCGCCAGCGGTCCCCGACTGGGAGAATGTGAGATCAGAAGAATATTCGTGACGGTACGCCAGATGCATCCCACTCTGCTTCAGCTTAACCGTAATCTCACGGAGCGCACCCGCACGTTTCCCGCCCGGTGGCGTATAGGAGAGCGTGTAGTAGCTATGTGCCGCAGCGATCACTTTGTCGATTGCATTCGACAGGCCATTAGTGTTGTACAGAGCCATTCCGCCAGTCGCCTCCGCCATCTCCTGCATAGTGATATGCTCGCTGGCCACATCGTGGTAGAGCTGATTGTCCCGTGGCATCAACGACGTTGTCCCATAGGTTAGCTGTTGGGTATCGGGGGACTCCCCACGCTCGCTCGAGGACGCGGAAGGTGGCGGCTCCAGACCTCGCGCATCGACGGGCGACACAGCTACGCGGCTGCGGGCCAGCAGCCCCAAAGTCTTGTTGACCTCGTCCTGCATATCGGCATTGCCAGCGAACTCATTTCCTGTCGTTTGCGCATCCCGAAGGATCGTCGTGGGAAATGCGCCAGAAAACCAGATAAGGTTCTTGCGGCCCGGGATACCCGCCAGATAGCGTGACAACTCATCCAATGCCGAAAGCGACAGCTGCACGCGCATCTGGATCTTCTCCGATGTCATGCGAGCGTCCGTGTTGAGCATCATGCTCTGGACTTGTGCGACAAGGGCGTTTCCTCCCGGGGTGGAGGTGATGATATCGGTAAGCGTCCTTGAAATCTCATGGACTGGGCTGTCGTTCAGATCGCGCTGGAGCAGAGGCGAGAACTTTACGCCCTGCTGCATCAACGCGATCTTCAGCAAGGCAGGATCACTGGTGAGACCCTGCAGCATGCGCAGACGCGTGTTCAGGACAAAGATCGCCGGACGAGTTCCGGGCTTTGCGTGGTCGACAACATAGCTTACAAGCTGATCGCGGAGGTAAGGCTGACTCTCCGAGGGCGTATTGAGCGAATCGAGAAGTAAGACATCGACAGGCGACTTCTCAGGCAAAACCTGTGCGTTCGAAAAAACGCCTGCAGGAAGAGAAGAAGCAGGAGATGGACTACCGCTGGTTTCATGCTCATCGAAACTCTTGACCGTCTGTTGTGCTTTATCCTCAAAGACGCTGAAGTCCGACTCCTGCAGATGATGTACAGGGTTTCCCTGACGGTCTGTCACCATTACATCCACTTCGACCAGTTGCGCTTTCGCATGCAGTGTCGCATCGCTCTTATCGATTTGGTCACTCGACGTGGCCGCTGTTTGCGCCTCGGCGAAGCAGCCCAGGAACGCGGAGCTCCCCAGGCAAAGGACAAACGCAAGAGTTGTACCGCTCATCGAGTGCTCCTCGTATGTCCTAACCTCGGACGGCTCAAGGCTACCATCTTTGCAGAAGCGGACGTATCTCTGCAGTTCGGAGATTGACGATCAGCACTCGGTCACTGTTCCAGTCCTGCTGCGCTGCCGGGCTTCGGCATAAGAAAGAGCGGGCTTGTTCGACCCTTACATTTTCGCGGGCTTCCGATTCAGATTGGCGTCATTTCTGCCGCTTTTGACATAATGCCAGCATGAGACCGACAAGGTTTATGGTGATAGGCCGCCGAGAGTCACAAAGCGTAGCTCTCGTGTCGATCTGCGTCGGCTTGTCATTTGCTCATTGTTGCAGGCGAGCGCAGGCTCAAGCGCCCGCCGAAGCCAGGCCCGACATGGTTCCATCCGCTCAATCCGCGCCATCGCCCGCGGTCCAGCCCCCGCCTCCCACCCTCCATGTCTATACCAATCTCGAGCAGATTCCTGTACTCGTACTGACTTCGGATCATCAACGGATGAAGCCGGTCGATACGTCGAAGTTTCGAGTCAGACTGGACTCCGGACCTGCGTTCGCTCCCAAATATGTGCGGCAAGAGGGTGACGACCCCATCTCCCTGGCGGTCCTTATTGATACATCCAAGCCAAAGAACGAACTCCTCCCGCAACTTGCCCAGGCGATTGGTGATCTGGCGCCGGACTACCTCCACCCGCAGGACCTCGTCGCGGTCTACCGATTCGATTGCAACCTGATTCGCACGGTGTACTTCAAACCTGCAAATTCGGCTGGACTCAAGGACGCAGTCGACAAGGCGTTGGGGGCATGGCGGTCAGGTGGAGAAAAGCAGAGTTCCGGAGCGGCGTGCAAGCCTACCATGCCACTATGGGATTCCATGGCAAAGGCGCTTGCTGATCTTGAGCAGCAACCTGGAAGACGGTCCTTCTGGTTGTATCGGACGGCCAGGATGAGGGGAGCAAGACTGCCTGGACGCAGGTTATGAACCGGGCACAGATCGAGTCAGCGGCAGTCTTTGCCCTGACTAACACTTCGCAGATGCAGGTCAAGAGTGCAGCTTTGATCAATCAGCAGATCATTCGGCACTCGCCTCTGCTGCAATCGCCGGAAGATAAGCTCGACCAGATCTGTGAACTGAGCGGCGGGGTCGAAATGCAGACGGAGCGAAAGGTCGAGTCCTGGAGGCTCAAGGAATTCACGCAGATGGTGCGGGAGCGCTACATTTTAGAGTACCCGCGAGGGAAAGATAGGAAAGCCGGAGTTCACAGTCTGGAGGTCTCATTGGAGAGAGATGACCTTTTCATTCGGCCTTCAGGGACTACAGCTGCGGTTGCGAGCCAGGATGAGATCAAGGGGTTGAACACCATTCCTACCGATCCGTCGTTGAAGCCGGCCGAGGGAAAACGCACGGTACTGTTGCCGCCTTCACAGTAGGCCTATTAGCGTGAGTCACATGCTGAATGGGCCGAACATTGGCGTGGCGCACACGAAGACAACATCTGAGTTGATACGGAACATTGAGCCGTATTGATGCCCATTGTGAGTCGCTCGCGAGAAGTAACGCATAGTTGTCCTGCTCC
This sequence comes from Tunturiibacter gelidiferens, assembly GCF_051013345.1. Taxonomy (GTDB): domain Bacteria; phylum Acidobacteriota; class Terriglobia; order Terriglobales; family Acidobacteriaceae; genus Edaphobacter; species Edaphobacter gelidiferens_A. Next base: position 5,381,499 of record NZ_CP132939.1, on the reverse strand, counting down.
GTTGTCGAAGAATCGCCATCTCCTAAGGAACTATGCGCGGACGTGGCAGATGCTAAGCAGCGCGTTCGCTTTGACTCGTTGTGCCCGAGTTTCCCATAACCCTGTTAATGAGATGGTCCGCCGCTTGATCTCCACATTGAATTGGGTGATCTTGTTGGCAGGTTCAAGGAGGATCATCGACATGGAGATTCGTTCGGTTGGCATTGATCTCGGCAAGACGACCTTTCACCTCGTAGCCCTCAACGCAGCTGGCAAGGTGCTGTTGAGGAGGAAGTTCACCCAGAAGCAGCTCATTGTATTTACCGCCAACCTGCAGACCTGCCTGATCGGTATGGAGGCTTGTTCGGGTGCTCACTTCCTCGGTCGTGCTCTGAGAGAACAAGGTCACGACGTGAAGCTGATCCCGGCTCAGTTCGTGAAGCCATTCGTGAAGTCGAACAAGAACGACTTTCTGGATGCGGAAGCCATCGCCGAAGTAGTGGACCGACAGAACATGCGCTTGGTTCCGATCAAGACAGACGACCAGCTTGACCTTCAGGCGATGCATCGTGTGCGTGATCGCCTCGTCGCCCGTCGAACCTCCGTCATCAACCAACTACGGGCCTTCCTGCTCGAGCGTGGCATGGTGTTCGCAAAGACGCCCGCGAAGCTGAAGCTGGCGATGCCAGAGATCCTCGAGAACGCAGATGCGAACCTGACGCTACGCATGCGCAACCTCGTCAGCCTGCTCTGGAGCGAGTGGAAGGATCTGGAGCAGCAGATCGTTGCGATGAACGTGGAGGTTGAACAGATCGCCTCTTCCGATCCAGCCTGCCAGCGACTCAGACAGATCCCGGGTATTGGGCCTCTGGTTGCAACCGCGATCGTAGCGGCGATCGGCAACGGAGCGGCCTTTCATAAGGGCCGGGAGTTCTCCTCCTGGCTGGGACTTGTGCCGCGACAGCACTCGACCGGCGGCAAGATCAGACTCTTCGGCATCAGCAAGCGCGGCAACAGCTATCTGAGGAAGCTGCTTGTGCATGGTGCCCGATCCGCCGTCCTCCGCGTCAAGCGAGAACGATCGCCGTTCAGTCCCTGGCTTAACGCTCTTGAGCGCCGGTCCCCGGTCAAGGTAGTGATCACAGCCGCAGCTAACAAGCTCGCCGTATCGCGTGGGCCGTTCTCTCGAGCGGACAGGACTATCGAGCGGTTCCGGACGCAATGACTGCCTAAGCAAGATTAGCCACCACCGGCATCAAGTTCTCCAACCAAGGTCTGCACTGGATAGCTAAGACGAACGAACAGTTCCCAACGGCGTGCTCGCAACCTGCTCCCGAAAATGGTCTTCCAGGACCGTCCCGTTTATCAGGAAGAGCACGCAGCGTAACTCATCATGCCAGGAGACTCCACTCTCTAACCAAAGGCTGATTAGATAAGGGCGAAGGCTCAAGTGAAGCCCGTAGACTATGTCTGGTTTAGAGACCAGGGTCAGCGGGAGGAGGAGGTCCGATGATCATAGTAGGTTGTGATTTTCATCCTAGCTTTCAACAAATCGCCATGCTCGATACCGAGACTGGAGCAACCGAAGAACACAAGCTGATGCACACGAGCGGAGAAGCGAGCAGGGCATCTACGATCTTTCCCAGGAGTACGTCTCTGCGTTCTGGCATTTCTTTTATGTAACAGACGTCACATGAAACAGTTGTTACATGCAAGTGGCAAGGACTTTAGGGAACCTCTGCGTAGGCGTCTGACTTTCTGGGGTCAGGGAGTGGGCATGGAAGATGCGCGGGTTTTGGTTGGTTTGATGCTGTTGGAGGGCTAATTGGAACGCGCATCCGCCCGTTTTCCGGGGCTTCCAGGCGCACTACTGCCCAAGGACTGCCAGACGTTTGCGGTGCAGGTACAGGTTCACCAGCGCGAAGTTCGCGCACAGGCGGTGATGGTTCTTCGCGATGCCTCTGTATCTCACTTTGTCGAAGCCGAAGATGCGCTTCAGGATCCGGAACGGATGTTCTACCTTGGCCCGCACCCTCGACTTACTCCGGTTCTTCTTTTTCTGTAACTCGTCGACATAGTTTTTGAACTTCGTCCGCTTGCAGGTCATGTCCTGTGCCTTCGGAGCGGCCTCTTGGATGGCGTCGGTCTGGCCCTGATAGCCGCCGTCGCCCCACACCTTACGCTCTTGGCCGTGCAGCAGTTCCGGTAACATGTGGCAGTCCGCCACGCTGGCTGCGCTCGTCGCCACAGAGTGGACGATGCCCTCCCTCGCGTCCACGCCGATATGCGCCTTCAGGCCGAAGTACCACTGGTTGCCCTTCCTGGTCTGGTGCATCGCCGGGTCGCGCTCGCCACTCGCGTTCTGGGTCGACGAAGGCGCATGCAGGATGGTCGCATCGACAATCGTGCCCGTCGCGATCCGGATGCCCCTGGCATCCAGATGCACGTTCACCGCATCCAGCATCAACCCGCCCAGCTCGTGCCTCTCCAGCAGATGACGGAACCGCAGGATGGTCGTCTCATCCGGCGCAGGCGCAATCCCAAGGTCCAGGCCAACGAACCGCCGCAGCGCCGCAGACTCGTACAACGCCTCTTCCACCCCAGGGTCCGACAGATTGAACCACTGCTGCACAAAGTAAGTCCGCAGCATGATCGCCAACCCTACCGGCTGCCGTCCCTTGCCCGCCTTCGCATAGTGCGGTCGTACCAGGGCTTCCAGCGCAGACCATGGAATCACCTGCTCCATCTCGTCCAGAAACAACTCCCGCCGACTCTTCCGCCCGTACTTCTCAAACACACCCTGACTCGACAGACTCTGCTGCTTCATCGCAATCTCCTCGCAGCTATCAGATTAATCAATCAGGCAAGCGATGCAGAACTTGTGCAGACTCTCCTTAGAGCGAACCCATCCGTAATGGGGTTGATAACCCAAGAGGTGAACCGTCGGCCATTCGTACGGGAGGCAGAGTCATCTCGATTAGTGCGAAATCACCAATTCACGCAATATAAAAGGCGCCCACTTTGCTGTAGGTTGTGGTTATTCGTATCACCACCTACCGAAAGGAGCGGCGTTATGAGCCAAGAGAAATATATCGGCATGGACGTCCACCAAGCAACGATCTCGGCTGCAGTCACAGATTCCCGGGGAAGTTGATCATGGAAAGTATTCTGGAGACGAAAGCGGCCACGATCCTTGAGTTCCTCCAAGGGCTACACGGAAGTTTATCGGTGACCTTCGAAGAAGGAGTCTCTGCGGCCTGGTTACATGACCTGCTGAAACCTCACGTCACCCATCTCGTGGTCTGCGATCCGCGCAAGAACGCCCTGTTGAAAGACGGCAGCAAGAGTGACCGAATCGATGCGCGAAAGCTGGCGGAGCTGCTGCGTGGCAACCAGCTCACGTCGGTTTACCATGGCGAGCACGGGATGCGCACCATAAAAGAATTAGGTCGCAGCTACCTAACCATTACGAAGGATCTCACACGAGTCATGAATCGGATCAAAGCCCTCTACCGAAGCTGGGCCATTCCCTGTAGCGGTACCAGCGTCTATGCACCGCGGCATCGCACAGAATGGTTAGACAAGATCCCGGAACCCGGAGTTCGTCTCCGGGCCGAACGGCTCTATCAGCAACTGGATCTGCTGCAACCAGTGCGTCAGCAAGCGCGACGCGACTTGCTGACCGAGAGCCGCAAGCATCATGCCGTGAAATTGCTTCGCCAGATTCCTTCGATCGGTCCGATTCGTGCAGCCTTGCTGGTTGCGCAGCTGCAGACGCCCCACCGTTTCCGTAGCAAGCGCCAGCTGTGGGCTTACAGTGGTTTCGCGCTGGAGACCCACGACAGCGGCGAGTATCGCTACGTCCGAGGGAAACTGCAACGAAACCGGGAGCGCATGACCGTGCGTGGCCTGAGTAACAACCATAATCCCGATGTGAAGAATCTCTTCAAAGGGGCTGCGATCTCCGCTAGCACTCACCCTGGCCCCCTGTACGATTTCTATGTTGCTCTTCTTGAAAAAGGAATGCGACCGACGATGGCGCGTCTCACCCTGGCACGCAAGATTGCCAGCATCACTCTAACGATTTGGAAGAAAGGAGTGGATTTCGACGCCACACAATTGCATCGGCAAGAAGCTTGAGCGTCTCTGATAAGGAGGCCTTTCCATCTCCGGCCATTCTCTTAGGTGGTGGTCGGTCGGGTTCTCGAGACGCTCGGTTCGAGGTGAGTATCAGTCAATGAGTTCGGCCTTGTGTGCTTCGGCACCGAGTCACTAATGCACGCTATGCCTCCTCGGATAACCAGAAATAGCGATAGGCCACGAGCCTCAAATAGAACCATGGTTGACATTCAAATACCAGGTCCGCTTGCCCAAGTCTAAGACTCGATTGGCGTCGTCACCACCGGAAGATGCAAGCCACGGAATGGCAAACAAGCCAAGACAAACCTCTCGAGCGAATCGAGGGGCACGTTCACAGGCAGTGGGCTGGATCTCGAGACAAAAATCTTCTCGGCGTCCGGTCGAGGGAGAAACTTTTTCTTGACATCCCTTTTTATAGAACTCATTGAGCAGCGCGGGCCGAGAAATCCCACGGTTGCGAGTTCGGGGCGATGACCGGCTATCCGGAAGTGAACCACTACATCTGGATTACTTCCTGTTTGCCGACAATCCGCTCAGAACCCGTTAATGAGCTGCTTTGACCTGTTGGCTGAGGAAACAGGGCCCACATCTCATCCGAGACGTGGGCCGCACGGTCCGTACCCACACCACCTACAACTTGTGCAGCGATCCGAATCGAAGCCTTGAGCCTGCTGCCGCGAATCCCGAACCTCCGCCTCTTCATAAGTCCACGACCTGGTAATTCGCACACTAACCCTCCTCGAAGAATCGGGATAGACTTGAAGCCCTAGACGGAGGGTGCAACCTATCTGGTAAGCGGCTCTGTTCAATAAGCTCTACAGGGTCTATTTCGCAAGCGACGGAGGACCTAAATGAGTAATCGCATAAGTGTTTTATCGCGTCGACTTGGGCGCTTCGCGGGCGGCTTCTCATTCGCAACCGTCGCCTTCTTCTCAATCGGGTTGTATGCCGCCGCCAACACGAAAGGCCAGATAGTGTTCCTCTTCGCTGGCCTTGTTTTGGTGTGCCTCTTCGCCAGCTTCTTTTTGTGGCTGGCGCACGGCTTCGCGTGGGCGATGATCCCAGAGAAGCCTGCAGAGGCGATGAAACCTGCAGAGGCGATGAGACCAGCAGAGGCGAAGAGACCAGCAGAGGCGAAGAGGCCTGCGGAGGCGATGAAAGCTGCGGAGGCAATGAAACCTGCGGAGGAGAAGGTGATCGTCTCAGAGGATCCTCCCGACGCGAAATACACCATCACCGGAAGGCGCGTCTACTGACCCTAGAGAGCTTGTCAAACTGCCCTGCAATCGCGGAGGCTCTGCACGAACGAGAGTGAGACGATGCCGCACGCCCTGCGATTGTTCTCCGTCAAAGATGAAAATTGCGACGAGAAATCGCGAACTCTGTAGCGAGCAACAACCGGCATCCGAAAGTAACCCCGAAATGTCCGTATTGCCGACCAACCGCCCGGAACGCAAAAGGCTCTCCTGTTCAGGGCTCGATGAGTAACTTGGCCTTTAGCATTTCGGAAGTTCAATCGCCGGTCGTCTTTATCAAAGGACGATGAGGTCCTGCGCAAAAACGCACCCTGTGTATCACGAATGCTCTCCTTCTTCTCTGAAGCAGGCTGCGCCATCGGAATGGCTCAGTGGCTGGAGGGCGCCCCCTGGAGCAATCGTTAATTGGACCTGACCTGGCTCGTAGGCGGACTGAAGGTTGCGAACGAGTTGCTGGACCATACGCACAATCGCCGCATTCACCGCACCGGGATTGGCTACCTGGATGGCATTGAACTCCGCCGTGCCGACTCCAATCGCCATTCGGCGGTACCCGCAGATGCAGGCTCCACTGTCGAAGTACCGAGGACTTTTCTTGTGGAACGGTAGTCGCTGAAAATAGCGCGGTCGTCTCGCGGGTCTGCAAACAATCAGAGCCAGACTGGCATGTGGGTTCATAGCTCTCTTAAAGCTTGATCATCTCAAAAACAGATATTATTGATAGGCCATGGAATTGCGGCACTTACGCTACTTTGCTGCGGTCGCGGACTCGGGTGGAATATCCCGAGCCGCCGCTAAGTTGCACGTTGCTCAGTCCGCCATCAGTCGACAGATACAGGACTTGGAAAACGAGATCGTGTTGGGTTGCTGAGTCGCGACTGCCGCAAGGTGGGGCTGACGAACGCGGGTAAGGATTTTCTAGTGGAAGCCAGGAAAGTCCTCGCAGCGGCGGAGAATGCCGTAGAGACGGCGCGACGCTCGGCACGCGGGGAGACCGGAACGCTGCGCATCGGTTCCTTCGTGAATGGAGTAGGAGCCTTTTCCCCCTCTTGTTAGAGCCTTCCGAATACGGAATCCGGGCGCGAAGTTATCGCTCTTTGAACTGTTGACACGGGAACAGATCGAAGCCCTTGCCACCAATGTCATCGACGTCGCATTCACCCGACAACCGCAAGGCGAGCATGTCAGGCTGCTGAATACGGAGTTGCTATTTCGTGAACCGATTCGTGTCGTGCTTCTCAGGAAGCATCCCTGGCGAGACCTTGCGTTAACTTGAGCGACTTGGCGGAAGAATCCTTTGTTCTGATGGAGCGCGAAGCAGCGCCGCGGTTCTTCGATTCGATTATTGCCTTGTGTTCCCAAGCTGGTTTCTTTCCACGGATCGCAACTTTATCAAGCAACTGGTCTGGGCTCCTTACCCATGTGGAGTCCGGAGAAGGAATTGGGCTGGTGTCGGCTGGTGTTCGTCGCTTCAAAACTGACGATCTTGCTTTCTGCGACCTCAAGCCAACTACCTCCGTTGAGTTGGTAGTGGCGTGGAGGAAAGCTGATGATTCACCCATCCTCCGCTCATTTCTCGAACTGATACGGGAACGAAAAGAGGGCATTCGGAGACAGGCTAGCAGCGGCTAGGTTGCAACCGAGAAACAGCTCGTGCCTCTCGGCGCTTAGGTTCGTGGCAGAGGCCAACTTCTTCAAGCGCAACTTTCTATCTCTTTTTGAGATGGAGAAGCTCTCGTTAAAGCGGCGTCCTTGTCTATCCCGCGCGATCCAATCCTATATAAACGGCTGCAGTTTATTGCAGACCATCCGCTCTTCGCAGAAGGAAGGATAAAGATGAGTTCAACCAAAAATCTCTTCAATATGCCAAAGGTCAATGGCATCCAGCCGTATCCCGAACAGCCCTACTACTCCAAAAATCGAGAGTATTTTTTGATCGAATATGAGACCGACGTCAACCTTCTTCGACAGTCTCAACGCTCAATTCGACTTTCGACACCATCGTTCTCAATCTCGCGCTGAAATCCAACGAGTCACTGCCTTCTCGGGTTTGGCATGCACCTTGCCTTGATTACACACGTAAAGGAGTAGGCAGCGTGTTGAGGATATCCGTCACCAAGGGGCGCCTCAAGCGACTTGCCGCGCGTCAGGATCACGCTGCGTTCGATGAAGTTTTCTAATTCGCGAATATGCCCCGGCCAATCCCACGCCGTTAGGCTTTTCATAACAGCAGTAGGAACAGCTTCGATCTTTTTCTGCATTTGATTGGCGAACTTCTGGACGAAATACCTGACCAGCAGTGGAATGTCCTCTTTGCGATGCCTTAGAGGCGGAATCCGGATAGGAAACACATTGAGCCGATAAAACAGATCGCTGCGAAACTCGCGCTCAGCAGTCATCTTTTCGAGATCCCGATTGGTCGCCGCCACCAGGCGCACATTCACCTTTCGAGTATGAGTGCTGCCTAGCCGTTCAAATTCACGCTCCTGCAGGACACGCAGCAGTTTCGGCTGAGTCTCAATCGGAATGTCGCCTACCTCATCCAGAAACAGAGTGCCTTGGTCCGCGAGTTCCAGCCGTCCAGCCTTTTGACTGATAGCTCCAGTAAAGGCACCCTTTTCATGGCCAAATAATTCGCTTTCGAGCAGGCCGGTTGGAATTGCTGCGCAGTTAAGCTTCACAAACGTGCGCTCTTTGCGACGGCTGCGGTCATGAATTGAGCGAGCGATTAGTTCCTTTCCGGTTCCGGTTTCGCCAAGCAGCAGAACAGTAGAATCGCTTTGGGCAACCGTTTCGACCATTTGCAAAACGTGCTTCAGCGTTGCGCTGCTTCCGATGATCTGCTCGAAACCCATCTCGCTGCGAATTTCTTCTTCCAAGTAGAGCTTCTACCGGGCAAGCTTGTCCTTGAGTTCGGAAATTTCACGGTATGCCAAAGCGTTCTCAACTGCGATTGCGATCTGGCCTGAAACTTGTGCAAGAAACTCTAAGTCGTCTGGCGAGAAAGAGACATCCGTCATTCTTGCAATCACCAGTGCCCCCAACGCTCGACCCCGGTTCGCGAGTGGTATCACACAGTGTTGCTGCAAGCCCTCAGCAATCGCCAACTCTCGTACCTCCGGGGCGAATGCGTCGGGATCGTGCGTGCTCACGAGCGTAGGCTTCAAGCTTTCAAGAGGTCTCCTACCGGGGCCGACGGGTGTCAGAAGCAATCCTTCTCTAATGAGTCCTTTGCCATTTGGGAAGTCCAGCGCCAGAAGCCTTTGGCCTTCGGACGGGCCGTCGGGCAGGGTGATGGCCACCATGTCGCACCGCATAACCCCACAGATGTAAGAGATAGCGCGCAGCAAGTCTCGAAGTTCTAGGTTCGAGGTGATTTGGTTAGTTACGTTCAGGAGCAACTTCAGCCGGTCATTTTTCGTGCGAAGGTCCGCCTCACTTTGCCGTAGCTCCTGCTCTGCACGGTTATGCTCCGTTTCATCGATCACAGTACCCAAAAACTCACAGAGATTGCCGGCTTCATCGAGGACCGCATGACCGACGGCGTGAATGTCTCTGATCGCTCTTTCCGGATGAACGATCCGATAGTCCAGTTCGAAATCCGCCTTGTCGCGGATGGCTTGCTCGAACCGTTCCATACTGGCCACTTGATCTTCCGGGTGAATTCGATGAAGGAATTCTTCGAATCGCGGCAGCGGGCCGGCGGGATCGAACCCCAGCACGCGGTAGCATGTCTCCGACCAGTACCTTATATCACCGGTCTCGGGGTTCCGTGCCCAACTGCCAGTTTGGCTGGTCTCTGCGCTGCCGCCAGATATACTTCGCTTTCGCGTAGCCTCCGTTCCGCGCGTTTGCGCTCAGTGATGTCACGATATATTACGTAATCACAAATCTGACTTCCCGCAATCGACACAGGCGCGCTGAGTATCGAGACATGAACGCGAGTGCCATCCTTGTGCTGCCGAACGCCTTCGACGTTCAAGCTCTCTCCGCGAAGACGACGACGGGTGAATTCCCCGCCTCAGCCAAAGATTCTTCGGGAACGATTAGCTCGTTAAGTTAATCAGACGCCCACACGCTTCCTCCTGGGCATGACCGAAAACCTTGGTGAATTCCGGATTGACCTGCAAAATGCGATCATCTGTGTCAGGCAAAACGATGGCTTCTGGCACTCTTGCAAACAGCCCGTCGAGGAGGGCCGTTTGTCGATTGAGCATGTCCAGAGAAATGGCCGCGCTATTACGAGCCTCTCCCACGACGGAAATTGTAGCGCTATCTGTGAAGAAAAGAATAGCTTTCAAAATTTCAGCACACAACTTCGACTATGCCGAATGCCCGTGAAAAGAAATGTCCTAGCTCTCAAAATGAGGTGCTTTTTTGCCTGGCAAAGCATGGAAAACTGCTTTTGTCTAACAGACGGAGGCGGATGAGCAATGCACCAGGGAAGCGTTCTTCAGTCGAGTCGAAAAGTAGGTCCGGATGTATGGTTATTTCGCTGGTCAGAAAGGACCACAATCGTCGACGCATTTATCGTAAGAGGTTATCCGAGGAACGGTTAGTACCGACATGTCGGCCAGTGTTTACAAATCCAGTCCACTTGGCCGTATCACCGGCTATCGTCCGAGATGCCGACTTTTCGTCCAAGTGGAAATCAGTAAACACTAGAGCGTTTTGAACGAGGCCGCGGGCGCGGCGGACGCTGCGCGTGCGATACTCCGGACATCATGGGCTGCCAAAGCGTCCTGAATCGACTTTCGCCTATTTTGCTAACTTGACGTTCTTCAGCATGTTGCAGGCGAAAGTCCATTCAATTCCCACAGGCTGACCGCATCCCCTGCAAACGCCAGTGGCTCCCTTCAAACGGCTCTATTACTAACTGCCCAACCGGCGATCCCGGCGACAGCAGCTCTGCGTGCTGGGCAGTCAAGATAGAGTCCTAACGTTTTCTCGGTACCGATCTTTGCAAGAAACTGCAATAAAGCCTCATCCTTGCCGCTTTGCAGAGAACGTCATGGTTATAATCACACCCCTCCCGCGACTCCTCCCCGACTAAGTACGACTAATTCCGGCTGCTTGCTAGACGATGTCGGTCCAACGTGTCTACCAAGGCTCAAGAACGGCAAAATGATCTTCGGAGCTTATGAAGACTCGCTGAAACAGCACAGTCGGCAACACCCCGTCGATCTCGCTGCTCGGAATGTCTTTGCCTGCCGCTGTCGGCGCCACGAAGGAAATCTGATGTAAGAAGTGCGGTCCCACTTGTATGTCCTGCGGCTTCAGGACAGCATAAGCGTGGACGGCTCCATCCGTGCCCTTGCTGCGCAGGAGCGCGCTTGCCAGCGGCGCTGGGTGCAGTCTCTTCGCATCGAATAACAGCGGGGCATTGATACCCGAATCCAATTGCAGACGCAGCGAGCCCCCGCCAATGCCATCGACACGCACCGAAATAATCAGAGGCTGGGTAAACGGTAGATTCTGTTCCGGATGCGGTGGCGATGCCAGTGCGATGCGCTCGCCCTTCACCTTTGCCTGCAACTGTTTCGTATCATCCAGGCAAACAATGCCATGCGCATAGTCGATGAGCAGATCGAAACGTCCCAGGAAATCCTCGCCAAGAATCCCCCGGACGCGGGGTCGGAGACCTGGATCTGGCCCAGCGGATGGACTAAAAGAAGCGGGTTCTTCAGAACATGATCGCCCGCCTGCAACGATTCCGGAAGAGCGAACGAAGCGCGAGTGAAGAAGCCAGCGCCGGTCACTCTAGCAGAGCCTTGCAACCCCAGCCCCAACTCTGAGGCCAGCCTCGGATCGATGGTGGTCATCTGTTCCCCTGTGTCCAGGACAAAGTCATAGGGACCGGAACCGTTCAGTATGACCGGCACAATAACGATAGAACGCTCAACAAAACGCGGGCGTATACTGGCGACGTTTCCCGGGCAGCGCGCTTCGGCATAAAGCGAGGGAAGCACGGTCGCTGCAAGACTCGCGGTTGCGACCCACATTAAAGTTGTCATCGGAGATCACCTCAGCTTGGTTGGCTGGGTGAACTCTCCCCTCACGGGTAGGCATGGTCATGATGGGAGTGATGATGTTTTTATGACGCGTCGCAAGTGCCTTATTTTCAGTTTTGCGGACATCGAGGTCCGAGAAAGAGAACTGAGCATAGTAAGGAACGGCGAGTCGTTCGCCGTGGAGCCGAAGGCATTTCGTGTCCTGGTGGTTCTGTTAACCAATCCGCACACAGCCATTACGAAGGACGAGTTGCTCGACGCAGTCTGGAATGAAACTTCCGTATCCGAGAACTCGCTGACGCGCAGCATCGCCCTGTTGCGCCGCCTCCTCGGAGACGACCCCTTCGATCCGCGCTATATCGCCACAATCCCCACAGTCGGCTACCGATTCCTATGCGATGTGAGAGTCGTGGAAGACGGCTTCATTGGGAAGGTGGACGAGCAGCAGTGTCGGCCCTCCGTCGAAGCCAATATCCCATCGAAATCCGAAGAGAAGCAGCCCAGCCACCGCCGCTGGCGACTATCCCCATTCCTTGTCGTCGGGCTCTGCGTGCTGGCGGTCGGTATCCTCGCTACATTATCTCTGGTAGACCCTGCGGCGGGCAGACGCGAGGTGCCACAACCTCGAGTCACCGAACAGCGAATCACCTCCAACTCTCCCGAGGCTCCGGTCGAGCATGCGGTCGTGTCTCCAGACGGCAAATATCTGGCCTATTCCGACCCCACCGGACTCTATCTGCGTGTGATCGCCTCCGGTGAAACACGCCGCTGGGACGTGCCGAAGGATTTCATCGGCCTCCCCGCCAGCTGGTTCCCGGACGGCACTCATCTACTGGTGGCACGATCGGACGGGCCGACACTCAGCCTCTGGAAGCTGTCACTGTTCGGTGCCACTCCGCGAAAGCTCATCGACAACGCTGGCCCGGCTTCGGTGTCTCCCGACGGGACCCGGATAGCCTTCACGACGACCCCGCTTAACTCGGGAAACGAGCTCTGGGTCATGGGTGCGGATGGATCCAACCCCCGCAAGATAGCCGAGGCCAGCCCACCCGAAGGGCCGACCCACTCAGGTAGTACGATAGCTTCCCCCGCCTGGTCGCCGAATAGTCGGCGGATCGCCTGCATCGAGCATCATTGGTTTGTTGCACTCGCTCCCCTCACGGATATTTCCTCCGTATGGACGCGTGACGCGGACGGCGGCGATCTTCGGGTGATCCTTCGAGATGCCTCGCTTGGGTGGGCACTCTCTCCTGGGCGCCAGACGGGCGCATTCTCTTTGTCTCTCGTGCAAACACCGCCGCTGAGCGCGCCGATGAGGAAGTGCGTTCCATTCCCGTGAACGAACTAACCGGAAAAGCAATCGGGCAGCCACAACTCATCACCAGTGGTGTGGGGAGCATCGGGGGATAACCGTCACCTCAGATGGGAAGCGGCTGGTTCTATGGAGACAAAACACCCAGGAGCAGGCTTTCATCTCCGAATTTGATGCCGGTGCGCGAAAGTGGAAAACGCCCCGGCGTCTGACACTCGATGCGAACGGGAATATGGCCACAGCCTGGCTGTCTGACAGCAGGACGGTCTTGTTCGCTTCCAATCGGAATGGAACTTGGACACTCTTTAAACAGGCGATCGATGAAACGACGGCGGATGTCCTGGTCGAGGGACACAGCATATACCTTCCCCGGCTGAGCGCGGACGGTTCCCAAGTGCTTTACCTCTCGCAACCTGATCCGGACGATCCGTCGGTTCCCAAATCCCTGATGCGACTGCGGATCACTGGCGGGCCGCCCCAGTTAGTCCTCCGGGATATCGCTCTGGGCAATTACCAGTGCGCGCGTCTGCCTTCAACCTTGTGTATCGCTAGCAAATTCGAAAAAGACGGCCTCATCCTTTTTCCTTCGACCCCGTGCGCGGAATTGGCCGCGAACTCTGGAAACTCAGCGGCCTGGTTCACGACTGGAGTCTTTCTCCCGATGGCAGAACGCTCGCCGATTTTCCTCATGGTCACAGCATCCACTTTCTTTCCGTTAAGAACGAAGTCGTCAAAGAAGAGAGGACGGTCACACTGGATGAATGGCCGGTTATTAACGGCGACTGGAATGCGGATGGCAGTGGCCTTCTGATCCCGAGCTCTACTCCGGCAGGAACGCCTGTCATTCTGGAGGTCAACAAAGCCGGGAAAGGGTCTGTGGTCCTCGAGGGCGCAGCGCACACACCGATCGAGTTTATGATTCAGGCCCCGGACGGTCGTCACGGGATTCTTGGAGCGATTGTGCATGGCGACAACAATGCCTGGATGGTCGATAACTTTTAAACCGGTCGCAGCAGTTTGCGTACCGATTTGTAATTCTGGATCGGGCTATTATGCTTGTGCACCGCACCCGCTCGCAGGACTTGTATAGATAACTATCAAATCGCCGAATCACTTATCAAAGCGGATCCGTCCTGAGAAGTCGGCCAGTGTTTACAAATCCAGTCCACTTGGCCGAATAACCGGCTATCCGGAAAAGTGAAACCGAACCCGCCTGAAAGTCACGTTTGCGGCAAGTTCAAGGTCGATGTTTCTCATAACTCCGTTTTGCAGCAGTTCAGTTGCGAAGTCGCCGCCGGGCTAGGCCCGTCCGCCGGAATTGAGTGGGAAAAGGTTGGATTTGGCGGCTTGCGCGCGTCATTCCATGACCTCTATTCCGCGCGATTAAGTGAACCATCGTAGTGGATTATGACGGAGAGTGTAGGCAGGACGGTCTTGGCTTCTTCGGGGGTGATCAGGCCTCTGATTTGGAAGTCCTGTACGGAGTTAAGCAGAATTGCCTGTTCTGCCTGTTCTGCCTGGATCGTGGATCCGATGTCTCGCTGGACTTGTTCGTCGCTCTCTTTAGCGATGTTTACAACCTTCTGCGTCGGTCACGACATGGCCTCGTCGCGCTGTTTCAGCATTTCGGCGAGAACGTGGTGGCGGGTCTCTGGCGTGAGGCCTCTTACGCCTCCACATGACCGAAAGCCGTGACCAGGGGGTTGATCGCTGCCAGGAAATTCGGTCGCCGCCGGATTCGACGAGCACAGGATCGATGCCGGCGTTGTCATTCTCCGTGAGATGGTACGAAGGTATATCTGGCCAGCCGCCGGATGGACGCGAAATGGCGTAGCTGCCGGAGATGCCGCCACTGGTACTACCTAAGCCAACTCCGATGTCTTTTGTGCGGACGATGTAGACAATGAGCCTCTCCTCCGAACTCGCCAGGCTGTTGGCGGCAAAGCCGGGAGGCGGAGATTTGGAAAGGAGCATGGCGGAGACACGATGGAGGTGGTTGGAGCCGTCATCCGGGCGCGGCCCGTAGTACCACTGCATGAGGTTTCCAGTCTGCTCGGCGGAAGGCAACATGGAGAGGAGGATGATGGTCTGGACCGGATGAGAACGGGATACATACCCGAGGATATCGGCGGACAGCAGCACTCGCCTTTGAATCAGCGCGTCCAATACTTCTCATAGCGCGTCGTACTGGGGGCGACCCGGCAACTTGGCCTCTCTAAACCTTTTCCAGAGTGAGATGAGTCGCATATTCCGAAGCTTTGCGATTGGTTACGGAAAAGCCAAGCGCACGTAGATCCAGCCCCTTAAACAACGATTCCCCTTGACCGAGCAAAACAGGCACCCACGCGAGATGCAGGGAGTCGATGAGTCCGGCCTTGAGATACTGCCGCACCGTCGAGACGCCTCCTCCAATCTTGACGTCTTTATGGCCTGCAGCTTGCTTCGCGCGCTCGAGCGCTTCGCCGATTCCGCCGGTCACAAAGTAGAAAGTTGTCCCGCCTTCCATGACCAGAGGCTCACGCTCGTGATGTGTCAGAACGAAAGTTGGCGCATGATAAGGCGGGTTGTCGCCCCACCAGCCCTTCCATGAGTCATCCAGCCACGGGCCACGCACGGGACTGAACATATTCCGGCCCAGGATGAAGGCGCCGAAGTTGTCCATCGCCCGATGGGCAAATTCATCGTCGATGTCGCCGGCGGATCCGCCCTCTTGCCCGTGCATTGAGCAGAAGGTCCGCGTATGAAAGAACCACTGAAAGATCTCGGTTCCACGCTTACCAAGCGGATCGCTCAGGCTCTGCTCAACCCCAGCGCTGAAACCGTCGAGCGAAACGGCAAATCCCGCGACACGAATTTGTGACATCTGTGCTCTTTTCTCCTTGCTTCTTGTATGACTTTCTTAACTATGAACGAAGGTGCATCTATCTTGAGGTCTGCTTTCTCCGCTGCTGCTCGCCAAGCTAGCAGACGGACCGCCTCCAGACAAGCACACTGGATTTTCCAAGACGGGCAATATGGCTGAAGCGCTCATCGACCGCAGGTAGGGAACGAAAAGTCGGCACCTCGGAAGTAATCTGGGGTTCGATGAGCGCATTGGCGATTTATCGCGAACTGAGCTGGAGTGGCAGGTTCTGATCCCCGGATTCCCGGCTATCGCACACGACGCTGTTCTTCGTTCGCGGAAGCAAATCGTCCGAAAACCATGGATGTTGCGAACATTCCGGGTTTTTCGGATCATTACCTGTTGCTTTCCCAAAGGAAGTGTGGCATAGTCCTGTTGTAAAGCCAAAGGAAGGTTTTATGGGCGAAAAGCCCGATGTTCTGCAGGGCACGCTGGCGCTGATGGTATTGAAGACGCTCGATGTCCTTGGTCCGCTGCATGGCTACGGCATCGCGCGGCGAATCGAGGAGATTAGCGGAGACCTGCTCGCGGTAAATCAGGGGACGCTGTATCCCCTTTTGCTTCGGCTGGAGCAGGAAAGCGCGATCGCGTCGGAGTGGGGGCTTCGGAAAACAATCGCCGGGCGCGCTTCTATCGCCTTACCCGGGCCGGCCATAAGCTGCTGGAGTCCGAGACCCGGGACTGGGAGCAGACAGCGGCGATCATTGCGCGATTCTTCGAGGTGAAGGCGGAGGATTTGTCATGAGATTCCTGAGGCGGTTTCTGGCGCGGTTTGCAAACTTCGCGATAAGGCGGAAAACCGATCAACGGCTGCGGGAGGAGATGGAGGACCATCTCGCGCTGCAGACGGCGGAGAATCTGCGCGCCGGGATGACGCCGGCGGAGGCGCGCCGCCAGGCGGTGCTGAAGTTTGGCGCGGTCGAGGCGATACGTGAGGATTACCACTCCGAGCAGGGTCTGCCGTTCATTGAAAACCTGCTGCAGGATGTGCGCTTCGCGCTGCGCATGTTTGCCAAGTCGCCGGGCTTCTCGGCCATTGCGATTCTGACGATGGCGCTGGGGATCGGAGCGACGACGGCGATTTTCAGCCTGGTCGACGCCACGTTGCTGCATCCGCTGCCCTACCCGCACCCGGAAGAGCTGGTGCGGATCGAAGACGATCTGCCCGGCGCGGGCGCTACGGACGCGGGCATCTCGATTCCGGAGTTTAAAGATCTGCAGCGTTCGGGAATTTTTCAGTATGTTGTGCTGCAGATTTTCGGGTCGGCGAACCTGACTGGTGCATCGCAGCCATCGCGGATGCAGTATGAGGGGTGTCGCCGGGGTATTTTGCGATGCTGGGGGTGAAACCGGAGCTGGGGCACACGTTCGATCCTCAGGATCAAACGCCGGGGTTCACGCTGGATGTGGTGATCACCGATGGGTTGTGGAAGCGGGCTTTCGGGAGCGATCCGCACATTGTGGGAAGAAGCTTGCGGGGGGACAACGATTTGTATCGCGTGATCGGGGTGATGCCGCCGGGTTTTCGCGACCCGGGGCGAACCGTGGGCGAGAGGAATACGGAACAGTGGGCGGCGTTGGGTTTTGAGGAGGATCCCGCTCGGCGCCCGAACCGCAGTTTGCGGTTGCCCCTGGAAACGGTCGGGCGCCTGAAGCCGGGGCTGACGGTTGCAGCGGCGCAGAGCCAGATGGACGCGTTGGTTGCTTCGTTGCGGAAGCAATTTCCGGACGATTATCCGGCCGACGTCAAGTGGACGGTGCGGTTGGTGCCTCTGAAGGAAAACGTGGTGGGCAACGTTCGGCAGTCGCTGATCCTGCTGTTGGGCGCAGTGGCGCTGGTGCTACTGATCGGCTGCGTGAATATAGCGAATCTGCTGCTGGCGCGGGCCAGCGCGCGATCACGGGAGATGGCGGTGCGCCAGGCGCTGGGAGCGGCACGCAAGCGGCTGGTGCGGCAATTGCTGACGGAGAGCTTGCTGCTTTCGCTCCTGGGCGGAGTGGCGGGGTTGGTGATTCTGTTCTGCATGAAGGGATTCTTGCTGCGGCTGATTCCGGAGAGCCTGCCTCGGCTGAACGACCTGTCGATCAACTGGACGGTGATGCTGTTCGCGCTGGCGGCTTCTATCGCAGCCGGGGTAATTTTCGGGCTGGCGCCCGCGAGGCAGGCAGGGCGGTTGAATCTGGCAAGTACGCTGAGGGTGGAAGGGCGTGGGTCGAAGGGTTCCACGGAGCAGACGCGCACGCGGCGCGTGCTGGTGGTGACGGAGTTTGCGCTGTCGCTGGTGCTGATGGTGGCCGCGGGCCTGCTGCTGCACAGTTTTTGGGATTTGTACAAGGCGCCGCTGGGATTCAATCCGCAGCATGTGATGTCGGTTCAGTTGTGGCTGCCGAGCCCCAACGATCCGAAGACGGACATTTATGGAACGGCTGCTCAGGAGGCAGTGTTTGCGCGCGAATTGCTGCGGCGCAGCCGGTTGCTGCCGGGAGTGCAGGAGGCGGCGCTGGGAGCGGAGCCGTCGATTCCGCTGCACCACGACGGCAACCGGAGCGCGCTGATCGTGGAAGGACGCCAGACACAGAGCAAGCAGCCGCCTTTGGTGGAGCGGTCGCAAGTTACGCCGGAATATTTTCATTTGCTGGAGATTCCGGTGCTGCGGGGCCGTCTGTTCAACGACGGCGACGACGAGAATGCGCCGCTGGTCGCCGTGATCAACCAGGCGATGGCGGAGACTTACTGGCGGGGCGAGGATCCGCTTGGGAAGCGGCTGAGGCTTGGCCGTGGGAGGGCTGGGGTTGGCCAACCTGCGAGCAAGACCTGGATCACGATCGTGGGGGTGATCGCGGATGCTCGAACCGAGTCGCTGGCGAACGCGAGCGTTCCGCAAATCTATCTGAGCCTGTACCAGGAGACGCCCAAGGAACTGGCCATCTTTCTGCGTGGGGGCCTGAATGCGAGCGCGATCCCGGAAGAGGTGCGGGCGATGGTGCAGTCGGTGGACCCGGAATTGCCTGTTTACGGTGCGCAGACGCTCGATGACGCAGTGTCTACATCTTTAGCAGAGCGGCGATTCTCGATGGAGATGGTGGCTTGCTTTGCGGCGACGGCGTTGCTGCTGGCGGCGCTGGGAATTTATGGGGTGATTTCCTATATCGTGAGCGAGCGCACGCGAGACATCGGCATCCGGCTCGCGCTGGGCGCGCAGAGGGGAAGATTCTGGCGATGGTTCTGCGTCAGGGGCTGGGACTGGCGATGGCGGGCGCCGCGCTGGGACTGGTGGGATCGGTGATCGTGTCGCACCTGATGGCAGGGCTGCTCTATGGCGTAATGCCTACAGATCCTCTTACATTTGTTGGCGTCACCCTGGTGCTCACAGGTGTGGCGCTTACGGCCTGTTATATCCCCGCGCGGCGGGCAATGCGTGTCGACCCGATGATCGCACTGAGATACGAGTAGTTTTTGAAGTCCTCGATGTGGCTCGGATTGAAGTGAAAGCATAGGATTTTGCATGAGAATCCTGAGACGGTTTCTGGCGCGTGTGAAGAACTTCGCAATGGGGCAGCGAAGCCGCGAATTCGGCATCCGCATCGCGGTGGGAGCGACACGTGGCAACGTTATGGCCGTTGTGTTCCATCAGGGTCTGGTCCTGACACTCATCGCCACCTCTGTGTAGGTGCAGCGCTGCCGGCGGCTAGAGCACTCACGCAACTGCTCTTCGGCATCAGCCCGCTCGACGCGACAAGCTTTTGCTCGTCTGTCGTTTTGCTGGGATTGATGTCAGTCGCCGCATGTGTCATCCCGGCACTGCGGTCCGTGCGCCTTGACCCTGTTCGTGCGCTGAGGAGCGAATGAGGCAGCCAGTACTTCTGTTTATTCTCAAGGGCGAAATGTACTGCACAGAAACAGCAGACAGGCGCCTTGGAAACTCAGTTCAACTGACGCTAACAGCCCAATGCGCTCATCGAACTATTCAGATCGGTCTATGTCTTCGCCAAGTGGCCGTGTAACCGGCTTCTCGGAAAAGCTGCTCCGTCCGCCCCATATGTCAGACATGCCGACTAATCAGCCAAGTGGAATCGATGGACAACGTACGATTGCCAAGGAGGCGACTATGCAGCAACCTGGCTCCGTTGTCCGGACGGCAGTAAAGTAGCCTTTGAGGATTCCGAATGACTTACTGTCGATCCACTTTGCTCGTTGGTCTCTCTCTCGGCTTTGCATTCTCCTTGGCTCTCGCGCAGGCATCACACGACGCACCGTCCAACGCGCAGCTCTCCAGCCCGGAAATTGAGCGGAAGGTCGATGCGCTGCGCAAGCAAATGACACTCGACGAGAAGATAGGCCAGTTGGTGCAGTACAGCGCCACTGAAGCGCACCCCGAAAAACCTGCCGGCGGCTCAACCGCCGCGCTCAATGTCAACCCTCCCGGCCCTGGAGGGATCGACAGCTACGCCCTCGCGCAAAAAGGTGAGCTCGGCTCCATGCTCAACACGGTCGGGCAGAGTCTTACCAATCACTTCCAGCATGCCGCTGTTGACAACACGCGACTGCATATTCCACTGCTTTTCGGCGCCGACGTCATCCACGGCTTCCGCACCATCTTTCCGGTGCCACTCGCCACCGCATCCAGCTGGGACCCCGCTCTCGTCACCGAGCTCGCGCACATGGCCGCCATTGAGGCCCGCACCGCTGGCGTTAATTGGTTCTACTCGCCTATGGTCGATATCGCGCGTGACGCTCGATGGGGTCGCTGCACCGAGGAGCAGGTGAGGATCCCTTCCTGGGCTCCGCCATCGCTCGTGCCTATATTCGTGGCTACCAAGGCGACAGCCTGTCCGCGCCTGGAGCCGTCGCCGCCTCCGTCAAACACTTCGCCGCCTACGGTGCAGCCGAGGCCGGCCGTGAATATAACACCACCGACATGAGCGAGCTGCAGTTGCGTCAGGTCTACCTGCCGCCCTACCACGCGGCTGTTGAGGCCGGCGCGGCCACTGTCATGTCCGCCTTCAACTCGCTCAACGGCGTGCCCGCGAGCGCTAACCCATTCCTGCTGCAAACAGTCCTGCGCAACGAGTGGGGCTTCGACGGTCTCGTCGTCTCCGACTACACATCCGTCATGGAGCTCAATCATCACGGCATTGCGCTCGATGCTGCCGCGGCCAGCGAGAAAGCTCTTATCGCCGGTGTAGACATCGACATGATGTCGCACTACTACGACGCGGAGCTCCCGGCGCTGGTCAAGTCCGGTCGAGTATCCATGTCTGTCGTTGACGAAGCTGTGCGCCGGGTCCTGCGGGTCAAGTTCGCTCTTGGCCTCTTCGATCACCCCTTCACCGAAGGACAGGAAGTAACCGGAGCCGTCGCCGAGCACCGTCCGCTCGCCCGCCAGGCCGCGGAGGAGTCCTTCGTCCTGCTGCAGAACAATCCCGCTCCCGAAGTTGCCCTCCTGCCCCTCGCGAAGACCACGAAGAAGATCGCCCTTATTGGCCCGCTTGCCGACGATGCCAACGACATGGTCGGTGCCTGGTCCGGTGCCAACAACTTCGGCGATGTGCGTACCTTGCGCGCGACTATGGCGGAACGAGCCCAGCAAAGCGGCGCGACATTCACGTACGCAAAGGGAACCGAGATCCCCGGCACTTCGGACTCCGGGTTCGCCGCGGCTGTTGCCGCCGCACAGAGCTCCGACGTCGCCATTCTCGCTCTCGGCGAGTCGAGCGACATGAGCGGCGAAGCCGCGTCACGTGCTTTCCTGGGCCTGCCCGGGAACCAGCAGCAATTACTTGAGGCCGTCGTCTCAACAGGCAAGCCTGTCGTTCTGCTGATCTTCTCCGGCCGCCCGCTCGTGCTCGATTGGGCCGCTCAGCATGTCTCCGCCATTATGGAAGTCTGGTTCGCTGGCGTCGAAGCCGGCCCCGCAATTGCCGACACTCTATTCGGCGATGTCGTTCCTAGCGGTAAGCTCACCATGAGTTTCCCCCGCGCTGTAGGGCAGGAGCCGCTCTACTACAATCAGCTTCCCACTGGCCGCCCAATCCAGCATGCCGATCCGGCTCACCCCGGCTACATTGAACAAAAGTTCGTCTCTCGTTATCTCGACGTGCCTAACGACGCGCTCTTCCCCTTCGGACATGGTCTTTCATATTCGACGTTTGGCTATTCGAGCGTTTCGCTTTCGACGCAATCCATAAGCTCGGCCTCGCTCATGCACGATCAGAAGAGCCAGCCCATTGTCGCAACCGTGACGGTCACGAATACAGGCAAGCGCCGTGCCACGGAAATCGTCCAGTGCTATGTCAATATCCGAGGCGCCAGCACCGAGCAGCCAGTACGCAATCTCAAGGGCTTTGCTCGCATTACTCTTGATCCAGGCCAGGCTCAGACTGTGAAGTTTCCACTCGGCTTCAACGAGTTGTCCTTCTACAACGCCAAGGCTCAGCAGGTCCTCGAACCAGCCGATTATGCGGTTTACATAGGCGGCAGTTCCACCGCCACCAATGCTGCCCACTTCACTACTACGCCGTAGCTTCAGGCCCGTCTTCTCCAAACGGAGAATGATGCGGCCGGACACACATGTTGGATGATTCGCCTAGCCCCCGGTTCTCATAGATCACTGAATTGGTTCTGACAAGTCGGCGCCGTGGTCAGCTTGGCTCTCAGCTGTTGACTTCTGGGCAATACACACATCGAGCTATTCATATCGATCTATGGCTGGCAACTGGCCTAAAACCGGCTAAGCATCACCAGATTGCCGGCAGCATAGCGTAGACATAGCACGCAGTGACTCTCTTAACCTCATGATCCACCGCATTGAGGGCGGCAATCATGAGGAAGATGTCTACGAGTGGAAGCAAACGCAAGAAGAACCGACCTAAGACCAAACTCGGCATACCTGATCTGGAGTATTCGAAAGCCGCAGTCCTGCGAAGTCTCGCTTCACCTGATTCGCGGCGTGGCTACCAGCACGCAATTGATGAGTTTGTTGCTTGGTACTGCTCTGAACCACGACTGGCATTCAACAAAACAGTGGTTTTGCGCTATCGGTTTTACTTGGAAGAACGCGGTCTTGCGCCTGGGACGATCAACGTGCGCATGGCCGCTGTGCGTCGGCTTGCTTATGAGGCAGCAGATTCGGGTCTGTTGAGTCCCGAACTCGCCGCCGGCATCCATCGAGTCAAAGGCATTCGTAAGCTCGGCTCTCGTTTGGGTAACTGGCTAACGGCGAATGAAGCATTAGCCTTCTGGCAGTCGCCCGATGGCCGGACTCTCACGGGAAAGCGTAATCGAGCGATGTTGGCTATCTTGCTTGGTTGCGGACTGCGCCGCCGCGAACTCTCAGAGCTGACGTTCGATAGTTTGCAGCGCCGTGAAGAACGTTGGGCCATCGTGGATCTCGTTGGCAAGGGAAGACACATACGAACCGTTCCCGTACCGAATGGGTGAAAGAAACTCTCGATGCATGGTTAGAGGCAGCTGGCATCAGTAATGGTCCGTTATTTCGATGTGTCTGTCGAGCAGGTAAGCTCTGGGGCCACGGCATTTCAGAAAAGACGGTGTGGCACGTCGTCAAGAAGGCTGCCATGAGCCTGGACATTCCACGGTTGGCGCCACATGATCTTCGCCGCTCGTGCGCACGACTCTGCCATGATGCTGGCGGCGAACTGGAGCAAATCCAGTTCCTTCTTGGGCATGTCTCAGTGCAAACAACCGAACGCTACATTGGCTGCAAGCAACATTTGAGAATCGCTGTAAACGACCGCCTTGGCATCGAACCCGGCTGAGTTTCACAACTTGACGAGAAGCCGACTATTGGTCCAAGTGGATTAAGCTCCCGTTGGCCGATGATTAGGGAGCTAAGTCACGCGAAGGACGCCCCTTATTCCCAATCCGTATTCTAGGGGGATAAAGTTGCGCTACAGAGTTTTGAGGAATGCAATCAAGTCTTTCTTCTCCTGTGCAGAGAGTGTGAGCCCGAAGGGATGCCCTGTGACGGCGTAGGTCTTTTTGCCATACGGCTTGAAGCCAGTAGGTATGTAATCTTCGTTCAGACGATTGGGGTCGAGCCAGTCCTCGAGCGTTGCGCACCATCCGCTGTGGCCGAACATACTCCGGTACCAGACGCCTTTGAGCGAAGGGACTTTGTAGTACCCAGTGCCGCGTCTGGTCTTGAGGGTGAGACCGGGATCCGTGCCTACGGAGATCGGAAGGATCTCGTACTTCGCCCGATGATCGGCGGGAACGGCGAATCCCTCTGCGGGCGTCAGCTTGTTGTTGGAATATAGAGGCGCGGTGTGGCAGAAAGAGCAGCCTTCGCGTTTGAACAGCTTTTCACCGCGCGCGGCTGCAGCGTCGAACTTGTTCGGGTTCGGCGGCGGCTTTAGCGAATAAACATAGAGCGCCATGGCGTAAAGCTGTTCGTCGCTGTAGCGGCCGTTGGCAGCCATCGCCGGGCCGGTGGGATTAGGCAGTTTTTTGAAGTCGGGAACATCGGCGGGAATGAAGCCGTCAAAGCTGGCGATGAAATCACCCCCTGGTTGAGCGCTGCATATCGCATGAGATCGACGATGGAGCGCTGTTGCTGAAGCCCTGTGCGATCGAGGTAGTGCCGGTCTTTGACGCCAATGAGGTCTGGAACCTGTACCGGAGTGAACTGGCTGGCGCGGTGCCGGGAGATGACTCCTGGCGGAATCGTTTGAAGGATCTCGATCATTTCATCGGCAGTCATGTCTTTTTCGACGTCCAGAGGATCGGGATGAAGCCATGACACCGCGTATAGCTGCCGGTTGAGAGCAAACAGGAGGGGTGCGGGCGTGTGTGAGAGGGAAGAGTATTTTGCCGCGCGCTCAAAGGGAAAGTTGCCCTGTGCGCCTTTAAGAGTCGCTCCGTCCGGCATCACGCGGGTGTGGCACATCGCGCAGGCGAATAAGCCTAGTTCGACCTTTCCTTTTTCGCGAATGATGTAGTTCACGAATGGTAGTACTCCATTTTTGGTGATTGGCATGCCGCTGCGTTCATACCAGGCCGCATTGCTGACATCAGCCAGCGCGATAAACCCTTGGTCGACGGAAGTTCCTTGCGGCGCTGAAAAGACGATCTCGCCCGCTTTGATCCAGTCGGCCTCGGTCTCGAGCTTTGGCTTATGAGAGGCGTCGTCCCAGACGATTAAGGGGTCCTGCTTTTTGAGCCACTCCATGTATCCGGCGGGTTCGCGGCCGGGTGCGTAGACGGGATACTGCTTGTAAATCGGTCGCACTGGGATTCGGTAGTAGTAGTCAGCCTGGGCATGTTTTGGGGAGCCTATGGGGTTGGCCAGCGGGACTTCAAGCGTGGACATCGCTGCGTCGTCCCACATCTTTGGGACGGTCGTTACCTTTACGTGAGGAGATTGGCAGAACGATCCAACGCGAGGCAGAAGCGCTAGCCCGATGAGTGTTATTCTCGCGACTTGGCGCATGGTGTGAAGAGTCATGGCAGTTCCTGTCTCTCGCCCAACGATAAGCATTCCGTGAGTTCACTATCGGCCCTACTGCCGATGGCGGCCTAGTATAAATGCGACATTTTCGCGCACTTTCCACCAGGAAGGCCTTAGAATACGGTTGCTGGTCAGAATGTTAGTCGTCGTTTGCGGGCTCGTAGAGATGGAGGGCACATCGTGCGCACGATTCAGAGGGCGATGCCGCGGGCCGAACTCAAGGATTTTGTGAGGGTCTTTGCACTCCGCGACATGACACGCACTGATGGCGAATATACGCAACCCAATATGGCGTCACTCGAACACATCATGGCGTTCGAGTTCGGTGATTCGATAACGATAGAGTACGGTCCGGGCAAAAGCATGCTCGCTCCGAAGATTCACGTTCGCGGGTCGCAGACCTCTCCGTACGGGCGCGCTTACTTCACCGGCCGGCATTTTGCATTCGGAATATTTCTCAGACCCCTTGCCTCATGGCAGCTCTTTCGAATCCCCCTTGCGACACTCGCAGACGAAAACTTTGACGGCAGGGATCTGCTTGGAAACGGCATTCATACCTTATGGCTGAGATTGGCAGAGAGCAAAACCTTTGAACAGCGGATTGGGGTGGCCGAGGATTACCTACTTCCTTTTGCAAGGAATGCGCGTGCTCAAACTTCCATCATGAGCAGTGCGCGGCATACCTGTCGCGTTAAGGGAGCAGTTCGCGTTGAGGAGTTGGCGCATAACAGCGGATTGAGTCTTCGACAGTATCAACGCCGGTTTGAAATGGAGATGGGGTTCACGCCCAAGCTCTTTGCGCGGATCACCCGCTTTCAAAGTGCCCTTGATACAAAACGCCTGTCGCCGCGCCGTTCATGGCTAAGCGTCGCTCAGGAACTTGGCTACTTCGATCAGATGCACATGATCCGGGATTTCCAGAGCCTCGGCGGCAACGTTCCCAGCCAGGTAATTCAGCAGAGCGGAGATCTGCAGCCATGGTCCGTGGCTCCGGAGAACCTATACGATTTTCCCGAGCCACGATCTGCACCTTCAGATCAATTTAGCCACTAAGGCAGAGTGGAAGTTACTATCACCCCGAGTGTACTGGATATACGGAAGCAATCCATGTGGACGAATAACCGGCTTCTCGGAAAGGTGAAACCGAACTGCCTAAAAAGCCGGGTTTCTATGAGCAGGTCATTTACGTCAAGGTTTTTTTGTTTTTTTCTTCATAGCGTTATTGTCTCTTTGTCTTTGCTGCTGTTGGTTATGGTTGTTCCGCGTTGTTGTTCTCCGCCGTGTTTCTATTCGCACTTTGAGTGAGCCGTTTGGCTCTGTGTCGGTTGGAGTCAGTCGGAGAAGTCGATGCTGCCAGTTTTCGGACGGCCTTACGAAGGCCCACGCCGACACGCAGTCACCGCGATGCGGGGTTCAGCAACATTCTGCCTCTCGCGCTTGAAGAGCGCTTTCACTCTGCTTCAATGCATTGATGTTCGTAAGAGTCGCATACCACTTAACAACCTTTCCTCCATCATCACGGAGAGGAAAATCGCGATTCAAGAACCACAGATAGGTTCCATCTGCGCGGCGGCAGCGCAACTCCTGCTCAACGGGTTGCCCTGCGGCCAATCCCGCCCGCCAATTGGCCACCACTCTGTCAATATCTTCGGGGTGTATCGAACCTGCCCAGCCCCAGCCAAGCCCCTGTTCCATGGTAAAACCGAGGTAATTCAGCCAACTCTCGCTGAGAAAATCACACGATCCGTCGGGCAAAGCGGTCCCCACAAAGGCGGGCATTACATCAATGAGGGTCCGAAGCTCTCTCTCGCTTTTCCGAAGTGTTTCCTCTGCTCGTTTTTGCTCATCGATGTCAATCAAGATCCCATACCACTGAATGATCTTCCCGTCGGAATCACGTAAAGGTTCGGCTCCTGCTTGATGCCATCGATACTCCCCATCCGCACGCCTTGTGCGGTGTATCACCCCGTATGACTCTCCGCTTTCGATTGCCTGGAGAAATGCCCTCGCGGTCTTTTCTCGATCATCAGGGTGAATGAAGCTCAACCACCCGACCTTTGCGCGTTCTTCTGAGGAAGCCCCGCAGTATTCAAAGCATCTTGGAGATTGATGAGTGATTTCTACGGTTGGCGACATTGACCATGCCATTGCGGGCATCGTTTCGATGATGCCAAGGAGTTCACGCTCTCGCGCATGAAGCGCACGTTCAGTCTCTTTCAATGCATCGATATTCGTAAGAGTCCCGTACCACTTAAGCACGTTCCCTCCGCTATCACGAAGAGGGAAACTGCGAAACAGAAACCAGTGATAGGATCCATCCGCGCGCCGGCAGCGAAGTTCATGCTCGGCGGGAACACCCGCGGCAACTGCGGGCCGCCAATTGCCCAGCACCCGGTCAATGTCCTCGGGATGTATTGCACTCGCCCACCCCCAGCCCATCCCCTGTTCTCTGGAGAACCCCGCATAGTCCAACCAACTTTCGCTTATGAATCGCCTCATAAGAGTCCGAAACTCCCTCTCGTTGCCGGACCATCTCCTCGGCTCGCTTCGGTTCGTCTATGTCAAAATTCACCCCGATCAGTCAACTGATCCGTCCGGCAGAATAGAGAAGGGTTCCGTCGCTTGCCTGGAGTGGTTCGGCCCGAGTTAGAAACCAGCGGTAATCTCCTTCCGCGTTCCGGACTCGAAAATTGTTTTCGCTGACGGAGCCCGCGCGCACACAGGCTGTTCGATCTCACCATATCCAGAAATCGCGCCTTATCCTCCTGAGTCGAGAATGAGAACAAGATCTCATATGCTTCTGCGGAGGGATCACCCAAGAGCGCAAGGGACCGAGTATTCGTCAGCCGTGCGTAACCTAACAGATAACCG
Organism: Tunturiibacter gelidiferens; assembly: GCF_051013345.1. GTDB lineage: Bacteria > Acidobacteriota > Terriglobia > Terriglobales > Acidobacteriaceae > Edaphobacter > Edaphobacter gelidiferens_A. Next base: position 5,353,558 of record NZ_CP132939.1, on the reverse strand, counting down.
ATTGTATCTGTGGCTAAGTCTCGACCTTCTGTGTCTTCGTCGTTTAGGAATTCTACCGCGCAAAGCCAGTCAGGTTCGTTGATCCAGAAGGGTTCAGACTGTGTTTGTTAGTCATTGGATTCATCGGGGTGGCCAACCAAGACTGCCAAGGTGCCGCAGGCGGGAACGCCGGGAACGGCTTCCACTCGATGTCTTCGGACAGGATTGCTCGGAACGCCGCTTGGCCGGGCTGATGAGGACGCACTGGTTCTTTCAGGGCTTCTCGTTTGCGCGCTGCTTGTTCGGACATAGGCACCTCTCTTCTGGGTCCGGCCTTCCTGCCTGATTCACTAAATTCCGGCACGAGTTCTCGGATACACCGCGGCCGGTCGAGCCTGCGCGAGCAAGTCCATCAACGCCGAAATCGGTTGGGCGTCTAGCTGCTGTACGGTACCGATTAGTTTGCTCCGGAGATTCTCATCCGCAAACCGTTCGCTTAACCAGTGGAACTTCTCTACAACTCGATCCCACGACATGGGTTGGTCGTACCCGATGTGTTCTTTGACGAGAGTCCGCCCGTCCTTGGTCCGAACCGTGATGCGGGCGCAAAGCTCAATGGCACGGTGTACAATTGCCGGATTGATCATGGGGAGGCTGGCGCTCGCTGTTGCCTCGCCGCACCAATCTGCGCGACTCACTCCAGATGGTTTGCACTGCTTCGTGTCTCACATTCTCAAACATCGTATTGTGTCCATGGCAGTCAGTATGGATGAGGGCTGTGCAAGCATGAGGATCGGCTGCAGCGTTGTGACGTGCGTCACCGTTGATTTGCATCATCCTGGGGTATTTTCACTGCGTGGTGTGTTCCAAAAGGGACCAGCGGGTCCAGGGTTACCAGCAGCAAAGTGGGTACGATCACGAAAGTTTGAGGTGACGGGGCATGCGGCGTTCGCTCTATTGGGTAGCGATTCTTGCTCTGCTTAGCTGGTTTGGTGGAACCAGATTAACCTGCGTCGACGCCGCTGCCCGCCAGCGAGCCGCAGCGTCGCCCCAAAAGACGACGTTGAATTCAGCGGACTATGTTGGAGCAGAGGCCTGTGCCTTGTGCCATAAGGACGAGGTGAAGGGCTTCGATAATAGTAATCCGCATGCCAAGCTGGCCCTCGAACATGGCGGCAAGGGGGTAACGTGCGAAAGTTGCCACGGACCCGGAAAGACCCATGTCGAGAGCGGCGGGGACGCGAGCAAGATCTTTCAATTTTCCAAGGCAACGCCAAGACAGGTGGACGAGAAATGCCTGTCCTGCCACGTTGCCGTGCACCCCAACTTCCAGCGGACCGCCCATGGCCAGGCCCTGATCAGTTGCACGAACTGCCACAGCTCCCACAAGTTTGAACCTGAAACGAAGATGCTTAAGGCCAAGGAGCCAACACTCTGCTATCAGTGCCATACGGACGCCAAGGCCGCCTTTGCGCAGCCGTTCCACCACAAGGTGAACGAAGGGCTATTGAAGTGCAGCGATTGTCACAACCCGCACGGCACCTTCCAGCCGGACCTCGTTCGGGTCAGTGCTACCCAGGACGCCATTTGCACCAAGTGCCACGTCGACACCCTCGGGCCGTTCGTTTACCAGCACCCCCATCCAGACTGAGGGCTGCACGTCGTGCCATTTCCCGCACGGATCGTCGAATCCTCGCCTGCTCATTCGGAACAACGTGAACAGCCTCTGCCTGCAGTGCCACTCGCCTTCGATGAATTTCACGGCGCCAGGCACGCCGTCGTTTCATAACCAGGCGAACCAGTACCAGGCCTGCACTGTATGCCATGTGCAGATCCATGGCTCAAACGTCAACGCATTCTTCTTTAAGTAAGGAATGGCACGCATGAAGAGCGTTATTATTTCGAGTTCGCTCCTGCTGAGTGTCCGGGGCACAGCTCTGGCGATTTCAGTCATCGTGTTTACTGTGGGCACTATCGCCTGTCCGCCTGTCTTAGCGCAGGACACTACGCCACCGCCTTCACCCGGGGACAACGTTCGATTCGGATACGATATCCACCAGTCAGTCGATTTCGGCGGTCACATCGTAAATCAGTCCGGTAGTGGCGCAATGTACGACACGCTGGTCAACATTCAATCTGGTCCGCGGCTTCTCGATAGTTCCTTTCAGATGACGGCCGTGAATCCTGCACATGCTCTGTTGTTCGATCGCCTCTCGTCGCACAGCTTCGGCTACGGCGGAGACCCCATCGACGGCACCTTCATGAATGTGTCCAAGGGCCGAATTTATAACTTTCAGGGAAGCTTCCGTCGAGATCGTCAGTACTTTGACTACAACCTGCTGGCGAATCCGCTGATTCCGCCAAACTCAGTACCCTTCGTTCCCGTCCTCGACTCGCCGCACCTCTATAACACCGTGCGTCGCATGACAGACGTAGACGTTACGGTAGCGCCGCTCTCGCGCGTCAGCGGGCGCTTTGGCTACTTCCAAAACATCAACCAGGGCCCGTCCGGCAGTTCGATCCATGTCGGTGCCGATGCCCTGCTTCTCCAAAATTGGCGTGTTTCCACCGAGGTGTGGAACGTGGGTGCAGACTGGAAACCGCTGGCCCACACTAGCCTCAGCTTCGACGAGTTCATCACGCGTTACAAGGGCAACACCAGTTGGCAGCTTGCTGGGCTCAACTACAAGCTTTCCAACGGCACACCTGTCAGCCTCGGAATCAACCTTTCGTCGGTGTGGGCCGCACCGTGCGCCGCGCCCTTCAATCCGAATGGAAGTGTCAACCCAACCTGCAGTGGTTACCTCTCTTACACCCGCTCCGCGCCGACGCGCACGCTGCTCCCCAGCGAACAGTTTCGCTTTCAGAGTACATCCATCCCCCACGTCGCCATGAACGGACGCTTTATGTACATGGGCACAACGAGCCATCTCAATAACTACTACGAGAACTTCAATGGCCTGGACTCGCGCGCCAGAAACCGTGTTGAATTGGTCACCGGCTCCGCCAGCGCACGCCGTATCAACGTCAATGCCGACTATGCGATCACCTGGCAGATCACTCCGACCATCGGGGTCTCTGACACCTTTAACTTCTGGTATTTCCGTCAACCCGCGTCCCTCAACTTGACCGAGACCGACTACGCCGGGACTTCAATGCTTAACCCGCCGGGGGCAGCGACCACGACCACGACAACTTCACCGCCATTCACGGGCTTTGGCTTCACAGAGGTTAACCAGAAGACAAAGGTAAACACTTTTATTGCCATATGGGACCTCGCCCCGAGTGCACGACTCTCGGCGGGCTACCGCTATAGCAGCCGCATTATCACCGATGTCGGCGGCGACTTTATCCCGATCCATGCAGACACAGCGCTCGTCGGTCTCGTCCTCAGGCCCACGACCCTTTGGCGCCTCAATTTCAATGCCGAACTCATGTCTGCCGACAATGCGTTTACTCGTATCAGTCCGCGGAAGCTGCAGCACTACCGGGTGCGGAGCTCTTACAAACCTTATCCTTGGCTTAGCTTCGCCGGGACCATCAACATTCTTACGAGCAGCGACAATGTCCAGACCGTCAACCACTTTGCACACAACCAGGACTTTTCCTTTGCGACGGTCATCAGTCCTAGCGAAAAATGGGGCATCGACCTGAACTATGCTTACGACAACGTTTATTCGCGCACGGACGAGTGTTACACCTCTTCGGCGCCCACCGCAAACGCCCAAACGAGTCCCCCTGTGTGCCAGGACGCGGGCCTGCCGCTACAAAGCAACGGTTTATATAACCAACCGACGCAGTATGGATCCATCGGGTTTCTGTTGAATCCCGTGAAGAAATTGCATGCAGCTGCCGGTTATCGCATGTCCTCCGTCAGCGGCACTGCTCCACCCATCAATGTTCGCCAGGTGCCGGGTTCGCTACAGTCGCAATATCAAACCCCCTACGGCCGATTCGCCTACGATTTCACTCCCAATTGGACGTGGAAGGGCGAGTATAACTACTACGGCTACGGCGAAGGGTCGCCGGTTGGTCCTACGCTTCCTCGCAGCTTCCACGGGAACGTCGTTACCCTCGCAATCCGTTATGCTTTCTAACCCTCATCTACGAGAAGTTGCCGCGCCAAACCACTAAGGGAGTTGTGTCCATGCAAAAGCGTCTTGCCTATTTAGGAATTGCCAGCCTGTTCTTACTCGCAGCGAACGCGTCCTGCCTCGCACAGAGCGGGGCCGATCTCTACCAATCAAAGTGCCAGATGTGCCATGCCCCCGATGGAAGTGGCAACACACCTGCCGGTAAGGCCATGAAGGCACGTCCATTCAATTCGCCCGATGTGATGAAGCAATCGGACGCCGACCTGACCGCCGTCATCAAGAAGGGCAAGAACAAGATGCCTGCGTTTGAGGGTAAGCTCACGGACGCGCAGATCGCATCTCTCATAGAGCATATCCACACTTTGCAGAAGTAGCAGCGACCCACTGCCGACGGCCCAACTTCACCGTATAACTTCCACGAAAGACACAGACCCAGGAGTGGATTGATGGAACTCACATCCGAAAAGAGCAACGAACCTAAAGCGGAGTCCCCAGCACGGCGGTCATTCTTACTGGCCCTATTTGGAGTAAGCGGCGCGACCGTAGGTGTTTTGCTGGCTGTCCCCATCATCCGCTTCGTGACCTATCCGCTGCGCAAGAACGCTGCGGACGCTGGTTGGTCAGACCTGGGGCCAGTGGGAGATTTTGCCTCTATCACCGCGCCGACAGCGAAGACGATTACGCTGGAACGCCGCGATGCGTGGCAGAGCACAACGTCCCAGACGGCCGTCTACGTGCTGCCGCCTGTGAGCGGACAATTCCGGATACTGTCGCCCACCTGCCCGCACCTGGGCTGTTCTGTCCGATGGGTGGATTCTGAGAACAAGTTTATTTGCCCGTGCCACTCAGGGTCGTTTACGGCAAGCGGCGAGCGCATTGCAGGGCCGCCACCTCGTTCGATGGATTCACTCGAATCCAAAGTAGAGGACGGAGTGCTGAAGGTACGTTACCAATATTTCCGCCAGCTCATTCCGAACAAAGAAGTGATGGCCTGAGGTCTGATGACGATGACAAATCAACCCGCACCGCAACCGAACGACGATAGCAGTCGTGTGACGCGGCTGGACAACTGGCTTGATAAGCGAACCGGCATAGACTCAATTCTCCACGAGACGCTCGACGAGCCGATCCACGGGGGGCCAGATGGGCCTATGTCTTCGGCTCAGGTCTGCTCTTTCTCTTTGTGTCTCAAGTGATCACCGGAATTTGCCTGGCCCTGTATTACGTACCATCAGCAGACCACGCTCACACAATCGTCTCGTACATCATAAAAGAGGTCACCGCCGGATCGTTCATCCGAAGCATTCATGCGTATGGATCGAGCGGCATCATCATATTGCTGGCCATGCACATCGGACAGACCATTCTCTATGGTTCCTATAAGGGCCGCCGGGAGCTTCTGTGGCTCTCCGGCTGCATTCTCCTGGCGCTGATGCTTGGCATGGCGTTTACCGGATATCTATTGCCCTGGGACGAGAAGGCATATTTCGCCAGTGCGGTAGGGACGAATCTCATTGCAGAGGTCCCATACATCGGGCCGGTGTTGCAAAAGCTGGTGCGGGGCGGCGATCAGATGGGGACACTGACGATCTCGCGTTTTTATGTGCTCCACGTCTTCGTACTGCCCGGCTGCCTGATCGCCTTCATTGCATCGCATGTCTTCTTCTTTCGCAAAGCCGGCGCTGCGGGTCCCATTGAAGAGGACCCGATCAATCCCAAGCTGCCGTCCGTCCCGTTCTATCCTCGGCAGGTCGTCATCGATGCGATCTTCGCCATCATTCTGATCGGTATTCTGGCCATCATCGCGGTCACAATTCCAATGGATCTAGGGCCACGGGCCAACCCAGCGGACACGGCGTTTTTGCCACGGCCCGAGTGGTATTACCGGCCGGCGTTTCAGTGGCTCAAATACCTCAGCGGCAGCTGGTCTTTCATTGGCGGAATCGCTCTGCCTGCTGTCCTCGCTGTGATATTTGCCGCACTGCCATTTGTGGATCGACGGCTCGAGCGCAGGCCGTGGCGAAGGCCAATGGTAGTAGGAGCATTCCTTCTATTCCTGATTGCCTACACGTCTCTTGGTGTAGCGAGTTATCGGGACGACCACAGAGATCCGGGAGTCGCTGCACAAATGCGGAAGCAGGATGAGGATACGAAGAGCTTTATGGAGAAACCATTTGTCCCGGAAGCTGCGGCGGGAAGTGCATCGGCAGCGCTGGTTGCAGCCGACCCAAAGGTGCTGAAGGGCCTTGCTATTTACCAGGCCAATTCCTGCAACTCGTGCCACGGAGATGGCGGCGTTGGCACGGCAGCTGCTGGACCGTTGACCGGAGCTGGTCAGAAATATACCGACGCGGAACTAATTGCGCTTTTTCATTCGCCAAACACCAAAATGACCGCCGGGGGATGACACCTTTGGATTTAAAGCAGGATGAGATGGAGGAATTGTCGGCCTACCTTCGCCAACTGCATTGATCGAGATGGGATCAGGAGGTTCTTGCCATCTGCTTTCTTCCGCTATCCATACAGATCGGTCCGCCCTTCCACCTAATGAATACGTGGTTGGAGTTATTTGAGTATCTCTGTCGTGGGCTGTTGGATCGACTAGACGGCGTCAAAAAACACGCTTCAATACTTTCCGTGCTCGAACCGGGATCTACGTCTGGCTTTGCTCCCCGTTGAAGGAGATGAAGTCCCTCCACACCACCTGTGACGACCGTCACAGCTTTAAGAGAGACGGCTGAACCAACATGATAGGCGACCAGTTGAACTCGACGGGTTGCGAAGGGAAGCTATGAAGATTGATGAAAAGATTCAGGCGGATATTGCGGTCGCGATGAAGGATCGCGATGAGCATAGGTTGACGACACTGCAGATGATGAAGTGGGCATTGAAGAACAAGGTGATCGAGAAGCGCGAGGAGTTGACGGATGCGGAAGAGACGCAGCTTCTGACGACGCTGATCAAGCACAGGGGGAGTTGGTGGATGCGTTTACGAAGGACGGCAGACCGGAGCTGGCGGAGAAGGAGCGGCTGGAGATCGAAATAATTGAAGCTTATCTTCCGCAGGCTTCGGGTGAGGAGGATATCCGGAAGTTGGTGCATGGGGCGATTGCGCATCTGCAGAAGGATGCTGGTGGGGTGAGGCCGGGGCCGAGGGATTTGGGGACCGCGATGCAGGTGGCTCAACAGTGGATTCGGGCTGCTGGCTTACGGGCCGATCGGAAGCTGGTGAGTGAGATTGTGAAGGCGGAACTGTCGAAAGAGTAACGGGCAGTAAGCAGAAAGGAGGGTAGACTTCATGTCTGCAAGGCGGTCTGATAGTAACGCAAAGGTCTACTTGGTTGGAGGTGGAATCGCCTCGCTCGCGGCGGCGACCTTTCTTATTCGGGACGGAAACATCCCCGGCCACAACATCACGATCCTCGAGGAATCACGAAAGATCGGTGGCAGCCTTGATGCAGCCGGAAATCCTGCAAATGGCTACATCATGCGTGGCGGTCGAATGCTTGAGAGCAAATATCTCTGCACCTATGACCTTTTCTCTTCGATTCCCACCCTCGATCAGAGCAAGACAGTCACCCAGGAAATCTTCGAGTTGAATAAGTTGCTGAAAACCTCATCCAAATCCCGTCTAGTTCGGGGTGGACAAAGGATCAACGCTCCCAGATTTGGCCTTAGCGAAAAGCACATCCTGACCATCGAACGTCTGGGACTTCAGCCTGAGGCGATACTCGGGCGAAGCAACATTTCAGACCAGTTTGAACCGTCGTTCTTTAAGACGGACTTCTGGTCTATGTGGTGCACGACGTTCGCTTTCCAACCTTGGCACAGTGCGGTTGAGTTCAAGCGTTATCTGATGCGCTTCGTTCACATGGTTTCAGGCTTCAACACGCTCAACGGAATCATGCGGACCGTCTACAATCAGTACGACTCGATGATACGACCGTTGCAGAAATGGCTGGAAGAGCACGGTGTGCGGTCTGAGTTTAATACCAGCATCACCAATCTCGGCTTCTGCCATGACGCTGAGGGCTTTACTGTGGACCGCATTCTTTGTGAACGCGACGGACGTAGAGACGAGATAAGGGTGAGGAGCGAGGATTATGTAATCGTCACCCTGGGATCTATGACCGAGGCTTCCAGTTTGGGATCGATGGACTCCGCCCCAATCCTGAAGGGCAAATGCGACGGCGGTTCGTGGGCTCTTTGGGAGAAGATCGCCAATGGTCATCCTCAGTTTGGCCATCCAGGCAACTTCAGCGATCACATCGATGAATCGAAGTGGGTCTCCTTCACCACGACCCTCCACGACCCGACCTTCTTCAGCCTTATCCGAGACTTCACGGGCAATATCCCAGGCGAGGGCGGTCTTATCACCTTCGCGGAAAGTAACTGGTTGGTGTCGATCGTATTACCTCATCAACCCCATTTCATCGGGCAGCCCTCGGACGTCAATGTCTTCTGGGGGTACGGACTCTTCGTCGATAAACCGGGCAACTTCGTGAAGAAGCCAATGTCGGCTTGCACCGGCCGGGAGATTATGACGGAGATAATGGGTCACTTACAGATCGAGGTCGATGCGCATCCAATATTGAAAAGCTGTATATGCATCCCTTGCATGATGCCTTTCATCACTAGCCAATTCCTGCGTCGCGCCAAAGGCGATCGCCCCCGTGTGGTACCTGAGCGCTCGAAGAACCTCGCCTTCATCGGGCAATTCTGCGAACTTCCTGATGACGTGGTATTCACGGTGGAATACTCTGTCCGTTCCGCACAAACCGCAGTATGCTCGTTGCTTGGACTGAGCCGTACACCACCGCCCGTATACAAAGGACACTACGATCCTCGTGTTTTACTAAAGGCCTTTCTGGCGTTACACGACAAAAACAGCTAAGGGACTTGTTCTGCCGTCTCAAGCAGACGCTTGATTCTCCCTTGCTCAATGCTGAATGCCTTGCTAGGCATCAACGGTTCGCTCTCATTGGTAAACTTCCGGCTCTTCCTCGAACGATGGTCTTGAAGCCAGGCGATGGGGTTGATCTTGCGCCGGGAGAACACGCTGGGAGGGCGCGAAACAGGGTTTGTTATTCTGCAACTCCCGCCGGGAGAGGAACGGTCTTCTGCGTGGCGGCAACAGCCAGAACAATCAGCGGAGGGCAGTTGCTTCTCGTACCGTATCCGCTGCACGGACCTGCGCAGGGCTTAAGGGTGGGGCAGTTCATACTCTGATCAAGTTCGATTGGCCTGGGAGAACCTCCAGCGAAGATTTTGAGCTTTTTGTTACGCGCGTCTGTGATGACTGTCACTTCGTGTAAATCGGAGGCAAACCGCTGGTGGTTGGCTTTGGAACAGATAAGGATCATGTTTCTACTCTGTCACTGAGCTTCTAATCTTTATAAGAAAGGCACTTGATAGTCAGAACCAAGTGCAATCTAACAGAGGTTGAAGGGCAGTATGGCACTCCTCGAAGATTGCGTTTGCATTGCAGTCGAGAAGATTCTGCTTGCAACCGATTTTTCTCTATCGTCAGAAAGGGCTGCTGCCTCTGCGAAAGGGATGGCCCAACGTTTCGTCTACAGTTGAAATCGCACATGTTTTCCACCCATCTGTTGTTCCTTCATACCAAGAAGCAGCTAGGGGAGAGCCGCTGACCGGCAGGCGCCGGGCAACTGTCGACAGACTAGAAGAAATAAAGAGCGAATTTCATGATTCCGGAATCCGGGCTGAAACGGCCCTCCCTGAAGGGCATCGCCCCTTCGCGGCTCTTTTGAAGATTGCAAAGGAACATCGAGCGGACCTGGTTGTCGCAGGAACGGAGTCAAAGCTCGGCGTTGAAAGGCAGATCCTCGGTTCGACGGCAGAAGAACTGATTCGGAATGCACAAGTGCCTGTGTTGACAGTGGGCCCCAATGCTAGGCTTCCAAAAGAAGGTCCGCTGGCTTTCAAGAGCATTATCTACGCTACAGATTTTTCGAAGGAATCTGCACGAGCGGCGGTTTACGCCCCTCCTTCGCCCAGGACAGTGGTGCACATCTTTACTTCTGTTACGTACTCAGCTTTCAGCCAAGGAAGTCTGCGAAGACAGACTATCTAGATAAGGCGTTCCAGTCCGCTCTCAATAATTCCCCAGTCTTCGTACGACTGGTGCAACCCGACCCGTGTAGTGCAACACGGTGATGCTGCCAGGGCCATCTTGGAATTAGCCAAAAGAGTTGAGGCAAACCTTATCGTGTTGGGCGCACGACAGGCATCGTTCTGGCTTACTCAGATCGCCAATGGGTTGACCCTGATTTGCTTGCACAGGCTACTTGTCCAGTGATGACAGTGTGTTGAATTCTCTTTGCCGGTTATTCATATGCGGACTGTGATCGCGAAACCGCATCTATCTCCCGAATCGAGAGGAAAGTATCTAAGCTTCTGCCCGGAAACGCTCACAAACACGCAGCCGCAAGGGTTGCATGTGCTTGAGATGTGAAGGCCACCGTCAGGACGGGACAGAGTGCCTCAGTGATAATGCGGTACGCGATATGGCCAGGAACGTGCGACGCCGCCATCGAAGCTTGACGGACGCCCAGGACGATGAGCTTCGCTTTCTGCTGTTTGGCATACTTAACGACCGCGTTCGAGATCTCGCTACTGTATGTGATTGCGCAGAGTGGCGGATCGATGATTGTGCCACTCTCGATGGCGACATGTCGCAAAGCCTCGGTCATAATCTGAGGAATGATGTGACTCCTGACACCGCCTTCGAGCGTCCGCGGAAGCACATGCAGGCAGTGTAGGGGCGATCCGGTCGCTTTGCAGAAAAACGCCGCATCACGAATGGCATCCTTCGTTGTGAGGTGGAAGTCCGTCGCAAAGACAACCGGCCCGTCAAGTTGGCCCGTCTTGGCAGCGTCAGATGCCTGAGGCCCGACGGTCAACACCGGGCAAAGCGCTTTGCGCAGCACAGCCTCAGCAGTTGATCCGAAGACGAGGCGCTCAAAGCCATGAAGAGCATTTGTACCAAGGATGACAAGATCGATCGCTTTTGAGGTAATCGTCTCCCTGATCGTCACAGAAGGAATGCCGCTGCCCATGGTGGCCTCGCAGGGCACACCTGACCGCCGGGCCTCTTCGACAAGGCGATCAAGCGAGCTCCTAGCGCTTTCATAGAAGCTGTCCAATTCAAGCAGCTGCCCCCTGTTTCTGGAGGGAAAGAGTTGGCGTACTCAAAGACATGCAGGATATCGTCACATCTCTAGACAGACAGCCGAGCGAACATGTTAGGGCGATCAGATTCGGCTGAGAGTTCATAAGTTCGGCGAACGCAGGAGGGCAAATAGATGAAGGCCTATTCAGAGTACTGGGCAGCCACAATGATCCGCGGTCTTCTTGCGGTAGTTGCCGGAACCGGGGTTTGTTCATCCCGGAGATAGCGTCGACGATTCTCCCGCGTCCTTTTGCGGTCGTGATCTCGATTCTTGCCTGGCGGCGTACGGGACAATCGATAGCGCGATCATCCTTACAAGCAGCTTCATGATCCCAACCCAGCAGCCTGGCCGACTTGCTCTGAGGATGCAGGGGATCTGCGGAGCCGTGATCGGAATCCTTCTGTTCGCACTGGTGTCTGACAGGTCTAACTCCACTGGTACCTCTATCTCGCGGCGATTCAGGCGGCCACGGCAGCGATCGCGTAGTTCATCGTCGCAAAAGGAACGTCGGCACACCCGGTGCGAAGTGGTGTTACGCCCAGCCGGTGTTGCCGCGATCTCTTCGATCGCTCTCCTGTTTGGCAAAAACTTGAGCCCGAGTGAACTTGCGTGGTTGCTCTATGGCTATCTTGGAGTATTTAAATTCAATCTATTCGCTCTGTCCGCACGGATGCTCTTTTGAGGAACGAGAATTCCTAAATACGGGTCATATCCGAACTAAAGTCACAGCGGGGGCGGAAAAATGAGGACACAAGCCAATTCGCTTCCTTCCATGATCGGCTCATTCGCTCCAAACGCTACTACGATAATCTCACCATCGGCACGAACCGCCAGCATGAAGTAGCTCTTCAGCAGGGCTTCCTCGGTGTTGCGGACGTCGCGGGCATTGTTGGCTTCGGTTGCACAGGTTTGCCTACGGGTCTTCGTGTTCGCAGCGATCGTATTGTCGCCATGGGAGTCCGTGTGGTGAGGATGAAGTTCAGAGCAAATGAGCGCGAACCCCAAGCACGCCGCACTTCGCCTCCCGGATGACGTGAGACAGGGCTGACCAGGGTGAGTGTTCGGCCAAGGATGATTGATTTCGTAACCCAACTACAATTAGGCTCGCAGCTTCCGACCCAGCGACGACCGGGATTAGTTCAGCCGGCGAGCCATACTCAAGACGGACTTTCGGCTCGCAGAAGAGTCCCACATCAGCGGGAAGAAGGCTCCGAAGCTCCTGCTTGAGGCGATTCTCGGTGAGCCCAGACTCTGCGCTCGGGACATCTTTCTGATTTTCAACCACGTGCAGCAGCGTGAGACGGCCGTGGACGTGTTCCGAGAGAGCTGAAGCGTACAGCGCCGCACGCAGTCCTGTGGTTTCGAGGTCGGTGGCGAACAGGATCGACTGGAATGGATGTTGCTCGGCGGGACAGTTCGGGCCTACAACAAGAACAGGGCACGCGGCCTTGCGCAACACCGCCTCCGCTACGGATCCCAGCGCCAGCCGCTCGAGACCGCTCGAACCATGCGAACCTAAGACGATCAGGTCGACCTTCTCCTCGCTGGCAATATATTCGATGAGATCGACTGCACCGGCGTAGGCGACAGTCGTCTTCAATCGAAGCCCATGTAGTCGCGGCTCGCTAGCGACAATCTGCTTCATCTCCTCCTTCGCACTATCAATCTCGGCGCTAATCGTCTCCGGTAGTATCGGCCGCTGCCCCTTTTCATACACAAAAGATGGCACAGCAGTGACGAGGAAGATCTCCGAGCCGAAGATCTCGCCGATCGCGATGGCCGTCTTCAATGCCAGGGCGGCTTGCTTAGAGTAGTCAATTCCAACCAGGATTCGCTTGAAGTGAATGTCGGTCGTGGCAAGATGTACACCTTCGTCGTGGATTGAGCCGTCGATCGTTCCAGATACAGGAATCATAAGTGCACCTCGTACGCGGACAATCTCCGCATTGCTGTCACGTATATCCTCTCTCGCAGGACATTTCGAAGGCTGTGACCTCCGTCACATACAACGACACAGGGATGACAGCCTCACTTAGACCTCTACTTCCAGGAGTGAATTGTGCCGACTCTCCCCGCAACGAGGCCGATAGTCCCAATAGAAGGTTCGGCGGCCCTCAAGAAACTCGTAGTTGCATACGATTTCTCTCCGTATGCTGGCACCGCTCTCGACTACGCTCTGGATCTTGCGACGAGGCAGAATTCGGAAGTCACCCTTGTTCACGTGCAGAGCCCGGCCAAGCACGTAGTGGCTGGTGACAGGACCTGAGTGAACGCCTTGAGCAGATGGCAGACCGCTCCCGCGGGCGTGGGGTCGACACGCGGTTGCTGCTGAGAGCCGGGTCGCCCGCTGATGTTCTTACTCAGACTGTGGCCGATCTAAAGCCGGACATTCTTTTTCTCGGCGCCTATGGGGTGCTCGGCTCAACGGCAGAATACCTTCTTCGGACGCTCCCGTGCCCAGTTGTCATCATAGATCCAAAGGTGGTCAAAGAGAATTCACATCCAAACCGGGTGGAAAGGGTGATTTGCCCAATCGACTTCCCGGAAGACGTTGATGATCGGCTCAGGATCATCGCTTGTCTCGTAAAGGCGCTACGCGCGGATGTGGAACTCGTCCACGCAGTGAATGTTGTCGCGAGTACTCACGCCCGCACAGCGCAGCCCACACTCAATTTGAGTTCGATCTACTGGTTGGCCGACTGCTGAGGAAAGGGGTCGCCGCTAAATCAGCTCTTCTCTATGGTGCCGCCGAACGCGTTATATCGGAGCGCGCGCATGCCGTGAATGCGAATTACATCATGTTTGGCCTTCACAAGAACGGGAACGTTTCGTCTTACTTCCGCAAAAATCTGGTTGCCGGTGTCATCAAGAACGCTCCTTGCGCGATCTTCACCTTCGCCCAACCGGTTGAAGCTGACTTGCAGGAAGTCGGGCCGTACTCTACTGGCGAGGAGTTCGAGTTGACAGCACGAAACAGAAAAATGTCTGAACTACCAGCGACCTTACTGAAGTTAGATCGGCATAGCGACGGCGGTCACCCACCGACCCTATGCCGCTCAAGCCGTATATCGTTACCTATTAGCGATGATGCGACCCGGCGCAACCGGTTTGTCGGCACACTTTGAGGCTCGCCGATCTCACGGCTTGTTCTCGGCTCATGGTGCGGCAACCGCTCGGTCATTCGGGATTGGTCGTTTTCCCATCACCGCAGGCCCTTCAAAGTCGCTCAGCGAACCCGTCGGCAGAATCATCCGTAATGAATTGAGAATAGAGAGGAGGTCGATAACCTCCTGCGCGATCGCCCCCTCGATCGGACTGATCAGCCCCAACGACGCAGCCCCCATCCCAATCAGGCTCAGCCCCATGCCACCTATCGCGCTAGTGAGCGCAATGCCTCGCATCCTTCTTCCTATGTGCATCAGTTCATCCACGCTCACTAGTGAAGATTGCAGAACAACCGCGCCCGCAGCCTCCGAGGTAATGTCGCTGTTTACTCCCAGCGCAATCCCCGCTGTTGCAGTCATCATTGCCGGAGCATCGTTGATCCCGTCGCCCAGATACAACGTGCACGATCTGGCCGTCAACTCCCGCACTAGCTCCACCTTCTCCTCAGGACTCTTGCCCCCATATGCCTTCGTAATTCCCATCCCGGCAGCAAACAGCGCCACCTCGGCAGGCCGGTCTCCGGAGAGCAGAATCACCTCCTTGATCGAGTGCTTCGTCCCTAGATGCTTCAGAAACGACTTGCTCTCGCGCCGCGGCTCGTCTTGAAAGTGAAAGACTCCCGCCAGTCCGCCGTCCAGCAGCATCACACACTCCAGTCCCGAAGCAACCGGCGGCATCGCCTCGGCCAGTTCCCTCGTTAGCTTCCCCCGCCCCGTCACTGCAACCAACTGCCCCCCAAATGCCCCGTCAGGCCCGCACCCGGAGCCTCCGAAACGTCCTCTACCTCTAGGAACGGCAGTCCCTGCGCCTTAGCCGCGGTCAACACCGCATTTGCCAACGGATGCTTCGAGTACCGCTCCAGGCTGGCAACATACTGGAGCGCTGTCTCTCGCTTGATCCCCCAAAACATTGAACCTCCGTCAGACTCGGCTTTCCGTATGTCAGCGTCCCTGTCTTGTCCACAATGAGCACATGGCAGGTTTCCATTTTTTCAAGAATTGATGGGTCTTTGATGATGATCCCAAATCGCGCCCCTACCGAAATCGCCCCGATGATGGCGACCGGAATAGAAATCAACAGGGGACAGGGCGTCGCAATCACCAGGACCGCCAGAAAACGCTCCGGATGCCCGCTCAAGAACCAGCTGGCCAGTGCAATGACAATAGCGATCGGCGTATACCACGACCCCAGACGGTCGCCCAGCCGTTGCATCCGCGGCCGGTTCTCCTCCGACGCATGCAACACTTCGACAATCTTTGCATAGCGCGAATCAGTTGCCGCCTTCGTCGCCCGTATCGTCAGTGCGGCGTCACCGTTGATCGATCCCGACAGGACGCTCGCCCCCGGTGCCTTCGCGATCAGAAACGGCTCCCCGGTCAGGTACGACTCATCTATCCTCCCCCGCCCGCTCACCACCACCCCATCCACCGGGCATATCTCATGCGGATAGATGACCAGCTCGTCGTCCACGACGATTAAATCGATGGACACATCGGATACGACTTCACCCGCCCGATGCGCCGTCTGTGGCATCCGCTTGGCCAACGCGCTTAGCACCGAGGAGGCCCGCCTCGTCGCATAGCTCTCCAGTGCCTGCCCGCCTGACAGCATCAGCACGACAATCGCGGCCACCCAGTACTGCCCGAGAATCAACGACGTCACAATCGAGAGCAACGCCAGAATATCGACGCTGAAATTTCCCTTGCTCAGTTGCTGCACCAGGGAGATCAGCAGTGGCATGCTCGCCCCCGCGATTGCCACCCACAACACAACATTGACCGTGTGCTTGTCCTGCACCACCAGTCTCACACCCAACGCCGCCAGCATCCCCGTTCCAATAAAGATTGCAGTAGCGATGTGCGCTACTGGACTACCAAGCCACTTCGTAAGTGAGCCGGCTTGTTTCACAAAGAACGCCCTCGCCTGAAGCCTACAGGCGTTTTCGCCTCCCTGAATGTGACCACAGTCACGATCAAACCCTGCCAACGGGCAAATATTCGGATCGCATGGACGAACCCAGAACACCTCCGTCTGGCGGCGGCAAGTCCGGCAACTCTGCGGTTACTTACAAGAAACTTACGTCGGGAAATCTCCGCTAAGCCGATTTTTCCCCCGTCGCTTATCGCGGCTAAATTTAGCTATCTGAGAGGCGTTCCTTCCTGATCTCGTCAGAAGCCCGCTTGACTATCTCCTGGCCGACAGCAATTTGGCCTCGGACGGAAACGTTCTCACCAGCAGCCGGACCCTTCCGCACATCAATCAAGTGCGCTCGGCCATTGACTGACGCAATCACGAAAGTTCTTTCAGTTGTCGTAACGACGCTTGTGGCAGGAACAAACAGAAGACTCTCTCTCCATCGCCGACGGGCCAATCAACGGTTGGAGTTTGAACATGGGGGTGTGTCCACCGTCGATCAGCATACCCGGATTAACAAATCTGTCGGTCGCGAACCCAATTCTTCTCGTCAGCTCCGCGGAACAGGCAAGACCCCAGAATCAGGACGTCGAGACCGCGACCCGGACTGGGGCCACAAGCCGTGCCATCGTCGCCGTCGCCCGCAAGTTGGCAGTACTGCTTCATCGCGCAGGCGCCCGAATGTGCGCCTCTTCGCCATCTGATTGAGGTCGCCGCTATACCTCCCAAAGCCGGTCGGCAACGGGACCTCCTTTGACGGTGCCGGTGGCTCGTCCTGCGATGAGGGATGGGTTTCCGATTTCGTGGCCTTTTCGGCTAAACCGGGGAGCGGGTGCTTTGCAGCAAGAGACAGCAACAGGAATCAAAAACGTGGCGAACAGGCAGAGGCAAAGCTTGCCGGCGGAAGTCAGTCCATATAATCTCCTCTCGAAATGAGCTCAGCGAGTCATCTAGATTTGCCGATCCAGGAATACTGCCATGCTGCCGAAACGTTCTGATAATTACCGCCAAATCGGATATAGGTGCCGTTGCTGTAGCTAACCTTTATTGATTGATGCTTGGTGATGGGCATCGAAAATGTCCCCCCAAGCCGCGAGTTGCTCTCTTTACTCAGAGAATTTTTTACTCCGCCAATGCTGGTCTCGCCACCAAACCAGTAGTTCCCATCGAGAGATACCCAAAGTCGAGGCTTGATGTCGTAACTCAAATGTCCTTCAAATGCGCCGATCGGATTCTGCGACTGAGCTCTTGTGCCCGAATAATAAACGTTGCGCGACCAGAAGTCGGGGTTGCTGGTGAAGAACCAGACTCCCGCATATGAATCCAGGACGAGCGTCCGAAATCGCCGCGAATAGCCGAGCTCCGGCTTGAACGACCATCGGTTCGTACCCCAATTGATGAGCCTGGTCGGATCGTATTGGCCGGTGGGCGGGACCACTTTGACACTAATACCCAGAAGGGTCTTCTGCTTCCATCGAGAAAATTCCTGAATCGACATCGCCCGACCACCCATAAGATTCACCGAAAGGCGATAAACCGAATCCAGCAGGCCCGAACGATAGACCCGTAGTCCGGCTCCTGTAACGGTTCCCTCGAAGGTTCCTCGTCCGTAAGGCAACGACGCGATCCCGTTTGCCGAGCGGCCAAACATACTGAACGAACGATAATAGGTGAGGCTCGGAACCTGATATGTTCCCACAGCGCCACTTACCGGCAGCGACCCGTTATAGTTGATACTTCCGTCATAGAAAGACCAGGTCACGGTAACTGCATTCAATTGCGGCGGAGTAATGACATAGGCCCGTGGCGCAAGCTCTTGAGCGCTCACCATGCAGACCAGCAGGGTCTGCGCCGCGGCAAGAAACACGACTCTCAAGAATACCCCTTCTATTTTCACTTTGCTCCCGGTCCCATGGCGGGCGCGGTTTTTTGGCACTTCGGCGGACCATGATAACTCTCATGGGTCCTGGCAGGGAACCCATTGAGTCATTGCGAGTTATTCACGATTTTGTTCACCTCTTCGTGGCAGTGAAATAGAAGTTCGCAATCAATCCCAGCTGATTTAACCGCTGATTCGGCTTCTTGCCGGTATTGTTCTGATGATCGTAGTAGGGGCTAAGTTCGAGACGGCTTTGGATAGGGAAGGTAGCGCCTATGTATAACGCTGTGGTGCTCCATTTCTGATATTTGCTCTCGTAGAACTCCTCGGCGCGGAGATAGACTTTTGGGTGATAGGTGTGAACGGCAATCGACTTCTGCAGCGAAACCCGATTTCGATAGCGCCAATCGTATTCTCCGTTGGTCCAATCATTGTCAGCGCGGCTTCGATCAGAAAGCAACAGACCCCACTGGAGGGGAAAATTGGCCGTGGCGACCAGTTGCAGTCGCTGTACGGTACTAGCGTCTGGCGAGGGAAGAATGCGGTAGCCGGCCGAGAAGATCAGAGCGCGCTTCTCGGCTTCGTCTAGATCGAACGCGGTTACGCTCTTAAGCCTAATCCACGGTTTGAGGTAGAAGTCCACGCTGGGCCCTACTTCGGCCTGGGTTGGGTCGCCGCCCTCACGCGTTTGTTTTGCTTGAAATCTCAGGCGCACCAGCGGGTTGATCGAGAGAGAGGAATCGATCTCAGGCAGGAACTGGGGGGACTGCGCCATCGCAAACGAAACCATTGTAATCAAGACGAAAAGGCCAACGCACGAAAACGAAGGCCATGGGCGCTCTCGATAGTCTCTGCTGTCAGCTAATACGGATAACATTTGATGTTCCGACAATCGATAACATAAGAGAGTATGCACCCTATCATCGACAGCGATAAGCTAATTTTCCGAATGTACAACTATTGAATTCTTCATGATTAGAGTTGATTCTCAGAATCCACCCATCCGGAACATGGCGGTGACCGGCTGCGCGGGCCGGCACGGTTCGTTACACACAGTTGGCAAGGCGGGAAGAGCGAGTTACACCATTCTTATATCGCCAGAGCAGAAATCCCGAAGCCCGAGCGTCAATCGCGGGTGCACTTGGTCACGTGCGGTCTGGGCAGTTGGACCGAGCAAAGCGCCACGACGACCGGCTGCCCTATGACTAAGGCAGTGTGCAGAGGCAGCGTTTTGCGACCCAATCACATGCCGCTTCAGGCCATCATTGAGCCGTTGTTGGCCGTTGCGTCGAAGGCTAATTTAGTTGAGTTGAGATTGCCGATATTGCCCGGCAAAAGGTAATGTGACTGACCTTGAATGAGGATCCATTTGGCGATCTCGAGGCAGCCGACTAGTGTGGGTTTACAAGTCGATGGGCAGCCTTATAGTCGGCTTAGGCCAACAACCGTTTCGTCAAGTCGTCTAAGTTGTTGAGAAGATTATGGAGGCGCGGGTCGGGATCGAACCGACGCATAAAGGTTTTGCAGACCTCTCCCTTACCACTTGGGTACCGCGCCTCGGGTGGGCTATGTAATTCTGCCCTGCTGGATTGTAGGAGAAGTGTACCGCAGGCAGGATGTTATTTGGAGCGGGAGACCGGGGTCGAACCGGCGACATCTTCCTTGGCAAGGAAGCACTCTACCACTGAGCTACTCCCGCTCTACTGGTTCAAGTATAGCGGCCATGTTCGGTACGGTCAACGACGTGTCACGTGCAGTCGCAAATGCGATTCTTTTCTGAGTGTCATACCAGGCATAAAACTGCATCTCAATTGTTGATTGGCTCGGAGTTAGGAAGTGCCGTATAGGAATGAGGTCGATGACGCAGCCATTACCACAAGACGTAGGGCAGATGCAGCATTGGCAGGCCCTGCTCGATTCAGCCGGAGAGGGAATATGGGGGCTAGATCTTGAAGGGAATTGTACGTTCGTTAATCGTATGGCAGTGAGTTGCTTTGGCTTTGCTAGCGAAGAGATGCTCGGCAACAATATGCACAAACTTGTGCATCACCACTATCCGGATGGGCGTCATTTTCCTGGTGCCGAGTGCCCGATCTACGACGTGGTGCGGAAGAGTAAGGCTTTGAGGCGGCTGACGGACACAATGTTTCGAAAAGATGGAAGCAGCTTTGTCGCAGAAATTTCCGCGCAACCGGTGGTGATAGAGGGATGCGTTGCAGGTGTAGTCGTAACGTTTCGAGAGGTAACCGAACTGCGTCAACAACAGGAAAATCTTCGTAGGGCATATGAACTGGCAGAACAGAAGACGGCCGAGTTGGATGCGGTGATCGAAAGCATGCCGCATGGGGTTTATATTGCGACTTCCGATGCGAAAGTCCGTTCCAACCATGTTGCCAATATGATGAGTGGCGGCACGTTTCCGGCGGAGTTGAAAACGCTGGAGACGGCGCTAGCTGGGCGGTGGTCCACAGAGACAGTAAAAACGTCGGATCGCTGGATTCGAAGCGTGGCAGCGCCCATTTTTCTAAATGGAAAGATACTTGGCGGCGTAGCCGTGAATACTGATGTCACGCAGGCGCGACTGCAAGACGAGGCGCTTAGGAAATCAGAAAAGCTGGCAGCGGTGGGGCAACTGGCTTCGTCCATTGCCCACGAAATTAATAATCCACTCGAGTCGATTACAAACCTGCTGTATCTGATTCGACAATCGGAGTCGATGGAAGATACGCAACACTTTGCAGCATTGGCTCAAGGTGAACTGGCTCGGGTCACTGAGATCACTTTGCAGACATTGAGGTTCAACCGACAGCATAGCAAGCCGACCGATGTGGATATGGCGGAGCTATTGCGCACGGTCATGGCTCTGTATACGGGACGGACCCTCGTTCGGAACATCGAGATCGATTGGAAGTTAGTGGCGACGCCAAAGGTGAGAGTACTCGAAGGAGAGATTCGCCAAGTGATTAATAATCTGGTCAGGAACGCGCTCGACGCGATGAGTAAAGGAGGGCGGTTAACGATAAGGTTGCAGCCGCAGCTGGATGGTCTCAGCGGAACTCCAGGGGTGCGTCTGACGGTCGCGGATATAGGTGAGGGGATTAAGCCGGAGATGCAGGAGCATCTTTTTGAAGCATTCCAGACGACGAAGGAACTTACAGGAACGGGACTTGGGCTCTGGGTGAGCAAGGGGATTGTTGAGAAGCACGGCGGCCGAATCAGGGCAAGGACACGGCGTGGTGAGAGACATGGCACTGTGTTCTCGGTTTGGTTGCCGGTGGAGGGAAGTCCTAACCTGGTGGCTCAGGTAAATTGATTGCGATTCTAGGACCGACAGTTAGATTGGATCGGCGACGGGTGATGTGAGGCGTGAGGAGAAGCAGGAGGTCGCTGGAACTGGTGTCAGTCAGACGCTCTGCTGTAGCGGTCTGAAAACCGGGTAGCTCGCTCAATACAGGATAACCGTTGATACTGGCCGCTTCGCTTTTAGTGAGGCTGCTGACCATCAGCGCAGTATCGCCGTCGTCGAGTGTTACATCCGAGGCGAACTGCTGACTGTTGAGGATTGGGATGTTGTCCACCGTACCGCCGCTCAGTGCTTCGATCTTAAGATCGATGTGCATTTTAATTGCGCCTGACTTTTGAACAGTTGGAGTTGCTTTCAGCGTGAGACCGAGGTCTTCATACTGAATCTGAGGAATTGTGGCGGAAGTACCGGCTGCGGAGTTGAGCAGGCTCGAGACGGAAACACCATTGATCGTAGCGTTGGATGGCACGGATGAGTTGCTGATTCCAGAGGAATAGGTTGCGGTGGTAATGGGGTAGCGTTCGCCGACCCGGAAGGTCGCAGATTGACGGTCGCCGACTCGGATCTGGATATCGTTGAGAGCCCGAGTGTCGCTGGCAGTAAGCGAGAGATTGAAAGCCGCAAACTGATTCGTAGTAACCCCAGTTTGGGTGAGTCCGCCGCCGAAAAAGCCAACCGTATTGGAAAGTAAAGTGCTCTGGACGAGGCCTGAGGCGATGAGCGCAAGAGCGATAACGATATTGCTTGACCCGGCCGGGACCAGACCCTGCGCAATGGCTTGGTTTACGAGGCTTTGATTGGAGCTGACGATACTTTGCGCTGCTGACGCTACGTTGTAGATACCAACCTGCTGGGGAAGCTGCGCGCCGATGTTTCGTTGATCGGTCTTGTTGACGGAGAAAAGTTGAAGGTCGATCATGACCTCGCTGCCGCCGTCGATAAGATCAGCGAGGGTGAGGTTGATATAGGTCAGGGTCTCCTGGGGGGCGCGGAGGACAAGGGTGCCTGAGGCCTTCCCAACAGTAACTTCCTTGACGTCGAAGATATTCTTCACAAGAGTGCCGAAGTTGTCCATCTCTTCGTTGGTCATGCCGGGGATGTAGATCGTCTCCTGCAACTGACGCTCGAGACGCTGGCGGTTCTCCTGTGTGTCTTTGGCTATAAAGACACTTTTGGCGTCCAGAGGTACAGCGAATAGATGGGTGATGTTTAGGAGAACAGGAACCGCCTGTTGGTAAGACGAGTCGTCGAGATCGAAGCGCAGATTGTCTCTCTGGACCGATTCATCGAATACTGCACGGATCCCGTAGCCTGACAGAACCTGTCGGATAATGTCTTGCTCGTCGGAGTGAAGGTGGAAGCTCTTCTGACCGGAATTGGGCTCGAGGGTGACGGGGCCAGCGATCGCAGGGCCTTCGCGAATCCAAGGTTCTATCTGCGAGTGGAAGGCCTTTGGGAGTGCCCCGTTGTCGACTTGGGAGCCCACTGTCCTATTCTCAGGATCTAGAAGGCGGGCTTCGGCCAGGAGCGTTTCGGCCTTTTCGTGCTGCCCTAGGAGACGCGCTTTACCAGCCTGTTGTATCAGCTCGGTGACGTGGCGTTGGTGGGTGACGCTCAGCGCCAGGGCGTAGTCATGATTGGAGGAGTCGAGGGTTAACGCTTTACGGAACTTCAGCTCGGCTCCCGTGAGATCGTTGTGATCCAGCAGGCGTGCACCGGAAAGGTAGGCGTCGTCGGCGGCCCGAACGTTTTGTCTGGAGACGGCTTCAGAGGAGACGCTGGCGTTAGGGCCCGGATTGGACTGAGCCAGGGTGGTAAAAGAGACTGTACCGATGATGGCGAACGCGGCGGTGTATTTTGCAACTGCGGACGCACGGGTTTGGCAGGTGGGTCTCATCGACTGCTGATTAGACGGCGGCGGAAGTTAACGGGCGCTTGCAATATTCTGAATGTGTGGGCGCTCGCTTCTTGGGGGGCGACGCATACCGTTGCGAATCTGGGCGGTGTCCATGTCGAGTTCAGCGAGGGTACGGCTAAGGGTGTTGCGATGCATCCCGAGCTCGTCGGCGGCCTTGCACTGGTTCCCTTTGTGATGCGCCAGCACTTCAAGGATGTAGCGCTTCTTGAACTGACGTACGGCCTCCGAGTAGGGGATGCCGGCGCTGTGCATCTGTGTGATCAAGCCGTCCATTTCGCGCTTCAAGGTTATTCCTCGCTGGCGGCCCCTTTGTGGAACCACACTCTCATTGTGCCTCTACCGTAGCGGTTTGATCCAATTGGGCGCGTTGTGCTTGAGTTGAGCGGCGCCATCCAGAATCCGTTGCTGAAGGTCGTAAGGTACAACGAAGGATACCGCATGCGCACCCTCAAGGAAATAGGAAGATAGCTGCGAATTTTTAATCCAGCTGGGATGAGGGAGGAAGGCGGTGACAACCATCAGGATGGCTACCCCTAAGAGGCAACCGCGGACAAAACCGAAGACGGCGCCGAGCATCCGGTCAAATAAGCCGAGTCCGATGGCATGAGCGGTGCTATTGAAAGATTTGCCAAGCAACGCGCTTAGCACCATGACTCCTGTGATGAGAAGGAGAAAGGAGACGATGTCTGCGATTGATCGTGTGACGACCAGGCGGTCAAGATACACAGCCAGACGGCTGTAATTCCAGCTGGCGATCAGGATTCCCGCGATCAGGCCGCCAAGAGAGAAGAGCTCCAAGATAATGCCCCGCACGAAGGCTAAGATCGTGGAGTACGCCAGAACCGCGATCAAGAACCAGTCGAAGAGGTTCATGCGCCTAAAGGTTTGTACGGCCAGTGAGCAAGCGATAGGCCTCGAGATATTTTTCGCTGGTACGGACGACCACCTCACGCGGTAAAGCGGGCGCGGGAGCTTGCTTGTTCCAGCGAATCGATTCGAGATAGTCGCGGACGTATTGTTTGTCGAAAGAAGGTTGCGGACCACCGGGGCTGTAGGAATCTGCTGGCCAATAGCGTGAGGAGTCAGGCGTTAGTACCTCGTCGGCAAGAACGATTTGCTCATTTCCCGATTCGTCGGTGATGAGACCGAATTCAAACTTGGTGTCGGCTAGGATGAGCCCTTTGCTGGCTGCATGTTCGGTTGCTTTTTCATAGATTTTGAGCGTGAGTGTGCGCAGTGCATTGGCATGAGTGCCGCCGATAGTCTTCGCGGCCATTTTGTAGGAGATGTTTTCGTCGTGGCCGCCGGAGTGAATCTTTGCGGCCGGGGTAAAGATTGGCTCAGGCAGGCGATCCGACTCTCGAAGACCGGCAGGTAATTTGATGCCGCAGATCGAACCGGTTTGCTGATAGTCCTTCCAGCCGGATCCGGAAAGATAGCCACGGACGACACACTCGACGGGAAACATCTTTGCTCGCTTGACGAGCATGCTGCGGCCTTCCAATTGGTCGAAAAATGGCTCGAGTTGTGCGGGGAACTGTTTGGCGTCGGCGGTGATCAGGTGATTCGGGACGATCGGCCTGAGCAGATCAAACCAAAAGAGGGACAGCCGGTTCAGGATTCTTCCCTTGAACGGAATGCCGCTGCCCAAAACATGATCGAACGCGGATATCCGGTCACTGGCAACGAACAGGAGTTCGTCGGGAGAAAGGGCGTAGATGTCGCGGACCTTGCCGCGTGCGGTGAGGGGAAGTGACCCAAGATGTGTCTCTAAAAGAACTGCTGGCATTGGTTCGACATTACCACCTTTTGGTTGGAATCAGACTGGAATGGCCACTAACAGCCTAGGACAGTGGGAAAATCTTGTCGACAGTTCCTGCGGATTCAGATGGCCAGCGCGGGCAGCGGCCAAGGACAGTTTTGGTGGCAGGAGATGGGATGGCAATGGCAGCGCTTGAGTTGCACTCGCGATCATTGAAAGAAATAGTCCTTACTTTGTGACGGAAAAATGGTGCGATGGGAGGGTGATAAGAGACGATAAGGTCTGCTCCTTCGTGCCGTTGCCCGCATTGGCCCAAGGTTTGACTTCGTAGAAAAAATCGTCGCCGATTGGTACCTTCGCATAGGAAGAAGGGTCGAAGATTTCGGTGAGCGGGAGCATAACGCTCGCTCCGAAGACGGGGACTACAAGAATTGCGGCGCTGAGGTAGGTCAGCCATTTTGGAGACAGTCGCGTGAACAGGAGTACTAGGAGTTCGTATGCCGCAACAGCCAACCAGTTAATGAAGACATTCAACCTGTCGGAAGTCATACCCCATTTTGAAGCAACGAAGAACATCTGAATCAGGACCAGGGCTATGGATGCTGTGATGAGGCCGAGCTTGAGACGAGAGTGAATACGGTCCCAAAAGATCCGTACAAGAAGCATCGCTCCTGACAACAAGATAAGAACGGCAGTTGTGAGCGGAATGTTCATGCCGTTTTTAGATTAGCTGCTTTCTCGGATGAGTGTAGAAGGTTATGGATTTCTGTTTTTTGTCAGTGACAATCTACTGGGGACGACAAGACAGAGAATTCAACGATAGTGAAAAAAGCTGGAGCGAGTGGTGAATCGCTCCAGCTGCGCAAAGGCTAGGGTTATCACGCCACGGCGCGACGATTGTCGGCGGAGTCGCGGCGATTGAGGTTGACGCTGACGATCTTCGAGACGCCCGGCTCCTGCATGGTAACGCCGTAGATGACATCAGCTTGGGACATAGTGCGTTTGCTGTGGGTGATGACGACGAATTGTGTGGTCGCGCTCATGTCGTGAATGAGCTTTGCGAAACGGCCTACATTGGTTTCGTCGAGCGGAGCATCGACTTCGTCGAGGATGCAGAAAGGAGCGGGTTGGAATTGGAAGATTCCTACAAGGAGGGAAAGGGCGGTAAGGGCTTTTTCTCCTCCCGAGAGCAGAAGGATGTTCTGCAGCTTTTTGCCCGGGGGCGAAGCGACAATGTCGATGCCGCTTTCGTTGGAGTTCTCGGCATCGGTGAGCTTCATGAACGCCTGGCCGCCACCGAAGAGCTTTGTGAAGGTGACGGAGAAGTTGTCGTTGATCACCTTGAAGGCCTCGTCGAATTTGAGACGGGAGACGTCGTCGATCTCTTTGATCGAGGCCTGAGTATTTTCGATGGAGTCGAGCAGGTCTTTGCGTTGGGTCTCCAGGAAGCTATGCCGTGTGACAGTTTCGTTGTACTCGTCGAGAGCCATCATGTTGACCGGACCCATGGCTTCGAGCTTTTGCTTGAGGGTGCGCGACTCTTCTTCCTGAACGTGGAGGTCGTCGCCCTCAATACGGGCTATGGTGTGGTCTTCGCGGAGGGTGATGGCTTCAGCGCCGAGGTCGTTGAGGCAGGTAGCGTCGATATGCTCGATGTCGGAGGCGAGCTTTGCGGCACGGGCGGTAAGAGCAGCGCGCTGTTCGCGGAGAGCCTCGGTTTCATGACGGAGTGTGCGGAGACGAGCATCGAGTTCGGTCATCGAAGCACGGAGAGCGTGGGCCTCTTCGGTGAGGCGTGCGCTCTGAGCTACGGCGTTGGCGCGTACCTCTGAGAGCTCGGCTTGCTGGACGGCGAGGGCGGCTGTCTCTTCTTCGCGGCGGAGTTTTTCTGCTCCAGCTGAGGCGAGCTGTTGATCGAGCTGTTGGATTCGCTGGTTCTGACCGTTATGGAGGCGGGCAGTCTGCTCGAAGTTTGCGGCGGCGTTGCGGCGGCGTTCTTCCAGGCCGGCCAGTGCGGCGGAGGCTGCTGCGGCGCCCTGTTGAAGCTCTTCGCGGCGGCTGCGCAGTTCTTCGAGTTGTTCCTGAAGAGCGGTGAGGCTGGCCTCAAGCGTGCTGCGTTCATTCTCGAAGGCGGTTGCCTCCTGCTGGCGGCGCGAGATCAAATCTGCTTTCTGGTTGCGGGCCTCGCGATTGCGTTCGTTGGTCAGAGCCCAGTCCTGCAGGCGGCGCTCGATGCGGGCGACCTCCGACTCCATCTGGCGCAGGGCCGCTCCGGAGTTGGCTGATTCACGCTCGGCGTCACGACGCTCGTGGGTCTTGCCTTCGATGGCGGACTGGAGGGCGGCGATCTGATGCTGCAGCTCGACGGTATTGCGATCGGTCTGAATTAGCTCCTGTTCTGTCTTTTCGAGCTTTTGCTGCACTTCGGCTAGTTCGCGTTTGAGGGCCAGCGGACCCTGGGTGCGGGGCCGCCCACCTGTAACGGTGACGTTATGGAAGGTCTCACCGGAGGGAGAGAGGAAGAATGCCTGCGGATTCGAAAGCGCGAGCGAGCGAGCGGTGTAGGAGTCCGGAGCTACGAAGCCCTCGCGGAGCTTTGGCAGGATGACCTCGAGGGATTTGCCGAAACCATCGAGAACGCGGATGCACTCTTTCAAAGGAACGACGCCCTCGATACCGTCGATATTGGTCTGCGCGATGCTCGGCATGCCCTCGGCAAATGCGAAGTTGGCTTGGGAGTCGTTCGGATGTACGAGGAAGGTGGCGCGTCCGGTGACGTCGGTCTGGAGAAGATGCATGCCTGCAGTGGCAGCGTCCCAGGATTTGACGACGACATAATTGAGCTCGTCGCGGAGGAATTCATCCACGACATTTTCATACTTGCCGTCAACTTCGAGGAAGTCGGCGAGAGTGCCCACAGCAGCCATGCCGTCGACATTCTGCTTATAGGCGTCAGTCTTGAAAAGATTTCGAACGGTATCGGTGGAGTAGCTGTGCTCGCGGATAAGTGCTTCAAGGGACGCGCGGCGGCCGTCAAGGGTTGCTACTTCACCTCGCAGCTGGTCGCCGCGACGCTTGGATTCAGACTCCTCCTTGCGATTGGCTCCTACCTGAAGGCGAAGTTCGGCGATCTCGGCTTCGAGACGCTTGAGGCGTTCGGTGACTGACTCGAAGGACATCTTGACCTGACCACGCTGCAGGCCCAGAGTTTCGAGTTCCTGTTTGGCTATATCGGACTCGGAGAGGAGGCGTTCCGCTTCGCGGTCCAGACCAGCGAGAGCTGCGGCCGCCTGAGCCTCTTCGTTACGAGTCTGGGCGATACGCTGAACCAGCTGCATGGTGGAGCGGCGGTTTTGTTCGGCCTGCTGCTCTGCTGATGCGACCGCACGGGCAGCTTCCTGCGCCTGCGCTTGATGGCTTTGTGCCGCCTCGCGCGAACTGGTCGACTCGGCTGTGGCGTTGTTGAGGAAACTCCGATGTTCTTCAAGCTCGGCGGCAAGGCTTGCAAGTTGTTCGCGGGCTTGCGCGAGATCGTCGGAACCTGTTGCGAGCCGGTTGGTAAGTTCCGTGATGCGGTCGGCGTTAGAGGCGGAGCGGGCAGAGATGCGCTCGAGTTCGACGGCAGACTGGTTTGCCTGAGATCCGGCTTCGCGGATCTGCTGATCCAGACTATAGCCCGAGTTGACCCCTTCGGTGTGCTCGGCGTCCATCGCCTCGACGGTGGCGGACTGAGCGTCGATATGAGTTCCCAGGGTGCTGATTTTTTCGGTTGTGGCAGCCTGCTCGGTATCGAGCTGCGACATGCGGCTAGCGAGAACGATGCGGAGGCGAGTGCGGAGTTCATCGCGGAGCGCGCCATAGCGTTCAGCCTTGGCGGCCTGGCGCTTCAGCGTGGTCATCTGACGAGTGACTTCGTCGAAGATGTCGTTGACACGGGCAAGGTTCTGGCGAGCCGATTCGAGGCGTAGTTCGGCGAGGCGCTTTTTGGTCTTGAAACGGGTGATGCCTGCCGCTTCTTCGATGATGGAGCGACGGTCGTGCGGCTTGGCGGAGAGTAGTTGGCCGATGCGCTCCTGGCCGATGATGGCGTAAGATTCACCCCCAAGACCTGTCCCCATAAAAATGTCCTGAATGTCTCTTAGGCGGCAGATCTTACCGTTAAGTAGATATTCGCTGTCGCCCGAGCGGAAGAGGCGGCGAGTGATCGTGAGTTCACCGGCGCGGATAGGGGCACGGCCGAACTTTCGGCGACGAATCTTCAGGACGACGTTGTTCGAATTTGCGAGTTCTGAGCCAGCGTCCGCCTCGGCAGGAACGGGAAGCATGTGCGGAACTTTGGCCTCTCCTTCGATCACGGTCCCGGGCTGGGCTTCGGCGACGGCTTCTTCCGTATCTTCTGCGCGCTGCCGGCGAAGGGTTGCCTCGTCCCAGTCGGTAGGGAGGCTCTCGTCGATCACGATCTCGGGGGCGTCCTCGAGGCTGGCTCCGTCGTAGACCTCGGGGTCGACGAGGGTGAGTGAGACCTCGGCCATTCCAGTAGGCTTTCGGTCACGAGTACCAGCGAAGATGACATCCTCCATCTTGATGCCGCGAAGGCTCTTGGCAGACTGTTCACCCAGAACCCAGGTAATGGCGTCGGAGATGTTGGACTTGCCGCACCCGTTGGGACCGACAATAGCAGCGATCCCTTCGCCGGAGAGCTGAACCTCGGTGCGATCACAGAAGGATTTGAAGCCGAGTATCTGGACTTTTTGAGCTTGAGCAAGTGCACCTCTGCGGAGCCGAACGATGAGTTTTGAGAAACTCTCCCCTGTCGGATAGGACTGATTTAACTCTAGCTTTGGTTAGGTACAGAATCAACGGGTACAACACTACATATTGTGGATAATCGGGCAGAAACGCAAGAAATGGGTGGCTTGAGCAGGATGTGCCTTATAAAGGTGGCGGCGAGGTCTGTTTTCCCTATTCCACAGAGTTGATGAGATCGTCATGTGGGACGGTTGCATAAGATGCTAATCCGCCAACGGTGCAGGCGAAAGAGAGCGGCGAGTAGATTCACGAGAGTAACAAAGCGGATGTTTCAGATAGAGGAGATTTATGGCACATGAAGTACATAAGGAAGTCAGCAGAACATCACGAGCAAGAGGCAACGGCACGCAACGCGGCCGCTGAGCACCATACGAATGGGGAATCATGAGGCTGCCCATGAGCACGCGGTCAAGGCGCACGAGCACTCCACACGGGCACACGACCATCGACAGGCGCTCATCATAAGTCAGTAGCGCAAAAATAGCTCACTTCGGCAGAGGGAGACACCTGACCGACGCGAGTTGGTCGGGGATCTGTTTGGGGCTGCTTGTTTGCCGTGAAGTCCCTGGACGCGATTGTTCGTGTATAACACTTTTATTGCAGCTAAAAGTTGGGTAAGCTTGCGTTTTGAGCAACGGCGTTTCTATAATCCGCATCATCATCCCGAGATGCCACGAACACTTCAACCGCCTGGCCGAAGGGTCAGGCACGGCGAGGACAACGACTGAGGCACTATGATCGGTTTCGGCTTCGTCTTATATCCAAGTGACCCCGGAAGCATCGGTGACACATTTGAAAGAAAGTTTTACTGAGGAGTGTGGAATGAAGAAGGTAGTCGTTGCGTCTCTCCTGGCGATCGCTAGCATGACAAGTGCTGCGGGACCCCTTGTGGCACAAACCCAGGTCAATCTCGGTTCCAACGCGCAGGCCGCGAGCGGCGGAGTACAGTTGTCGCCCCCTGAATACAAAGCCTACAATGATGCGATAACCCAGACCACGCCCCAGACCAAAGCATCCGCGATTGAAGCTTATCTGACGGCCTATCCACAGTCCCCGGTGAAGGCATCCGTGCTGGAGCAGCTGATGCTGGCGTACGCTGCGTTTGATCCAGCTAAAACCCTGGATGCAGCGGATCGGCTATTGCAGGTGGACCCCAACAACCTGCGAGCCCTTACCTTCGAGGTTTACTTTCGGAAACAGCAGGGGGATCAGGCGACCGATCCTACGGCAAAGCAGACTGCGCTGGATTCAGCTGCGTCCTTCGCGCAGAAGGGCCTGGCGGTTACCACCAAACCGGCAGATATGAGCGATGCAGACTTCGCCAAGGTCAAAGATGCAGCGAATCCGGTGTTCTACGGCGCGATTGCGGCGGCTGCTTTGAATAAGAAAGATACCGCTACCGCGATTACCAACTACAAGGCTGAATTGGGTGGCGTTCCAGTCGCGCAGACCCAGACCCCCGGGGTACTTTTACAGGACACCTTTATTCTGGGGCAGGCCTATTATCAGTCAACTCCGCCCGACTATGTGAACTGCACCTGGTACGCGTCGCGTGCCGCGGCCTTTGCGCCCGAGCCCTACAAGAGCCAGATGTTGCCGCTCGCGAAGTTCTGCTACAAGAAGTATCACGGTGCCGATGATGGCTACGATGCAGTCACGGCTGCCGTGCAGACGAATTTGAATCCACCTGCCGACTTTAAGATCAAGCCGGCCCCGTCACCGGCTGATATTGTCGCCGGGGTTATCTCAAGTACGCCAGACCTTTCCACGCTGGCGATCAGCGACAAAGAGTTCATCCTTGCCAATGGCAAGCCTGAGGATGCTGCAAAAGTCTGGGACACCATGAAGAGCAAGTCAGTCCAATTCCCGGATTCGACTGTGATCGCTGTTTCCGATACTGCGCTGCAAGTTGCAGTCTCTGATGATGCTGTGCAATCCAAAACGGCGGACTTCACCTTCCAGCTGGCGGCTCCGTTGAAGACGCCCCCTGCGGTGGGAGCGAAAGTCACTGTTAGCGGCACTTACGCCTCGTTCACCCCTAGCCCGATTTTGATCACAATGAGCGATGGAGCGATAGTCGAGCCGAAGAAGACGCCGACCAAAGCGCCTGTGCATCATCCAGCTCATCACTAAACTGCGGTAGCTACTAAAAAGGCAGCCCCTTGCGGGCTGCCTTTTTCATTTGAGATAGAGTCCCCCGGTATCTTCGAACGCACGAGGTGCCGCCAAATGCTTCAGGTTAAAGGAAGGGGTAGGCTAGCGCTTTTCGATGGGAATATAAGTCGCTGGGTAAGTTGGCCCGGTGTAGTCGGCGCGCGGACGTATGAGGCGGTTGTCGTCGTGCTGCTCTATAACGTGGGCGGCCCAGCCGGAGATGCGGCTGATGGCAAATATGGGAGTGAAGAGATCTATGTCGATACCGAGCGTGGTGTAAGTAGAAGCTGAGTAAAAGTCGACGTTTGCGTTGAGTTTCTTTTCCTGCTTTACGAAGAGTTCAATCTTGCGGGATAAGTCGAACCACTTGGTGTTGCCTGCGGCTTTGCCCAGTTCTTCGGACATCCGTCGCAGATGAGTCGCTCGGGGATCTTCGGTGTGGTAAACGCGATGGCCGAAGCCCGAAATCTTCTTCTTTTCGGCGAACATCTGCTTTACGTACTCGACGGGATCGGCCCCAGCCTTGTCAATGGCGTAGAGGAGCCTCATAGTAGCCTCGTTCGCTCCTCCGTGGAGGGGACCCTTGAGGGCGCCGATCGCACCGGTGATGGCGGAGTGGATGTCCGCCAGAGTGGCCGCGATCACGCGCGCGGCGAAGGTGCTTGCGTTGAGCTCGTGGTCGGCGTGAAGTATGAGCGCTATATCGAAGGCCCGGGTGGCAGTGTCGGAAGGCTTTTCGCCGTTGAGCATCCAAAGGAAGTTGGCCGCGTGGGAGAGAGTCTTGTCTGCTTCAACGAGGGTTTTGCCCTTGCGGATCTGGTCGAAGAGAGCGACGATCATCGGAATTTGTGCTGTGAGGCGAAAGGCTTTGCGGACGTTGGCATCATGAGTGCAGTCGGCCTCGTCTGCATCGTAGATGCTGAGGAGCGAGACGGCGGTGCGGAGGACCTGCATTGGTGTGGCGTTGGCTGGGACGCTGCGAAGGAAGTCGACGATCTTCGGATTGAGTTCCCGCGCGATGGAAAGATGCCGAGTAAACTCTGTGAGCTCGGTCGCGGAGGGAAGCTTGCCGAACCATAGGAGGTAGGTGGTCTCCTCGAAGCTGGAGAGCTGGGCGAGTTCGTGAATATCAATGCCGCGATAGGAGAGAACGCCGGCGTCGCCGTCGATCCAGCAGATGGCAGACGTGGTGGCTACGATGCCTTCCAGGCCTTTTGGTGCGACAGCGATAGACATAGGGCGCTTCTCCATGAGCGAATTTGATGCGGGCTCAAACTAACTACATCTGGTTATAGCGCAGCGGAGAAACGGTTGTCACGACAGGATGGGCGAATATCGGCGATGCCGTGCGAACTAGGGTGATGGGATCAGTGAGAGGGATCGCGCTGGTGAGTAGGGCGAGAGGTCTATGGAAGGTGTTTCGCCGGCGATTAGTTGTGCAATGACCTGTGCGGCGGCTGGCGCGAGGAGGATACCGTTTCGATAGTGGCCGGAGGCAATGAAGTGATTCGGTTGGCCTGGGATCAGTCCGAGGAGGGGGAGACCATCGGGAGTGGCGGGACGCAGTCCGGACCAGGCTTCTAGTTGGGGAGCGTGACCGATTGCCGGAAGGAGAGAGGAGGCCAGGAAACGAAGACGGTCTATATCAACTGAGTGAACAGTCTTGTCGAAGCCGACATCTTCGACCGTCGCGCCGACGATGGCACGACCGGCAGAGGGGCCGATTGTGCGGGGCACGATGTAGATGTCGGGGGTACGGACGACAAAGTGCAGAGGAAGCGAGGAGGGAAGGGGCACCGAAAACATCTGGCCCTTCTTTGGCATCACCGGGATGTTTGGCAGGCGCGAGGCGGAGGCCGCCCAGGCTCCGGCGCAGTTGATGAATTGTGCGGTATGAATGATGCCATTGGGAATTGTGATCTCAACTTCGTCGCCGATGGAACGAGCGGAGAGGACAGGAGTATGCAGCCGGAGATCGATCGTGGTGGCACCGATCGCGGTGAGAAGGGCTGAGGCTAGTTGCCGGGGGTCGAGGCTGTGTTCGTCGAGAAGGATGAATCGATGGTTCCCCGGCGTCAGAGCGGGAAGCAGACGAGTTAAATCTTCGTGAGTCAGTTCAGTGTTTGCAGGGATGGTATGGGGAGAAATGGACTGTAAAGTAGTGTGGGTCTGGAAGGGGATGTTGATGCCAGAGAGGGCGCGAACACGATCGAGAAACTCGGTGTAGAGCGATAGGCTGAGATTGGCCAAAGTCAGGAGTTGGGGAGGGTTGTCAGGATCATGGGCGGCCAGCATACCGGCAGCAGCAGTGGAGGACTCGGCGAGCGGAGCGCCGCGGTCAAACACTGCGACGCGGTAACCGCGGCCGTAGAGCTCAAGGGCGATAGAGAGGCCGATGATGCCGGCTCCAGCGATGCACAGGTCGGGGTGATTCATAGAATTAGTTTAGTTGGCTTAGGGAGAGGTTATAGTTTGGATGTGTCTGTTTTGCGCGGACAGTACTCTGTGAAAGCGGGGTTCACAATGCTTCAAAGGAAGAGAAGCTTAGGAGAGAGTGATGAGCGAAGAGTACGTGGAACAGAGGTCGATTTCGGGAGCACTGCTTGGAGTGGTGGCGGTCGCCTTGCTTGCTGCCTTGGGTGGTCTGGTGTGGTGTTACGGCCTGCAGAATCATCTTGCCGCCGCGGAACAGAAGATCGTTTCATCTGATCAGAAGAATGCCGAACTGACGGAGAAGCTGGAGGCTACCAATGCGCGGCTGCGAGCGACGAGCGAGACGCTCGGGCAAAGCGTTGGCGTTGCGCAGAAGCAGATCGAGTTGCGGACGCAGAGTATCATCGCGCAGCAGAAGGTTGCGACGGCGAAGCTGGAGGAGGAGGAGGCAAAAAACTCCAAGCAGATTGGCGCAGTGTCGACCGATGTTGCCAGTGTCAGGACGGATGTAGGCGGTGTGAAGACCGACGTCGCAACTACCAAGTCTGACCTGGAGGCGACCAAGACGCAGTTGAATCGCGTGGTCGGGGACGCAGGTGTGATGAGCGGGCTGATCGCGACGAATCATGATGAGTTGGAAGTCTTGAAGCACAAGGGTGACCGGAACTACTTGGAGTTCACGCTGCAGAAGGGCGCGAAACCTACCCTGTTGTCGACGGTCAAGCTGCAATTGAAGAAGGCGGACGAGAAACATTCGCGCTACACATTGAACGTGAGCTCGGACGACCGGACGATCGAGAAGAAGGATAAGGGACTGGATGAGCCGGTGCAGTTTTATAACGGCAAGGATCCGGTGTTGTATGAGTTGGTGGTGAATGTAATCGAGAAGAATAAAGTTTCAGGGTATCTATCGACGCCGAAGAACTCGGCGAAAGCGGTTTCGACACCATAACCAGAGGCTACTTCAAATGCAGAAAGGGGACGCTTACCGCGTCCCCTTTCTGTTTGCCTTGGTTGGATTACTTTTTGGTTGCCTTTTTTGCTGCCTTCTTCGCTGGTGCTTTTTTTGCGGCTTTCTTGGTTGCCATGTGCCTATTCTCCCTAGTGATTAGACATTGACTCTACAACTAGCTGCAATGCAGCTAACGAAGGTATAGATTTACGAAATTTCACTGTCAAGGAAAAAATGAAGGTAAGGCAAATTCTTTTTGCATGGGGGCGTTCGAAACGGCTGCCACGCTCTGCGTTGGACATTTGCTTTGGAGTTGTGTGGACCGTGAATGCTGAGAGATGACTCGCTGGTAAGAGTACGACCTTTGTGTGATCGGAGTGACGGAAAGAAATACAAAAATTATCATGCGAGCCGAGGCTCAGGAGATTTAGTGAGATAGGGGAAGCGCTTGTTGCATGCAAAGAAGAGTTCCAAATTTGTGCCATCCTTCTGCAAAAAACGCGATGATGAGGAAGCTCACTGCTCGAAGATATGTGTCTACTTGCGATGATTTGGGAGAACTGCAGTATTGCCCGGAACGTCAGTGATTCGATCTTTGTTAGAAGCATAGGAATTCGTGGACAGCCACATGGCGGTCTTGTGTTGTGAACGGAAGTTTGTTCTTCGCTCGGGACACGGATTGCCGATTGGTGCGAAGCCCAACCAAAGGAGTAGAGTTTTTCTCGAGGTATTTCGATCGATGAAGGATGTTGTGATTGTTGCTGCGGTACGGACACCTGTGGGCAAGTTTCAAGGGGCGTTTGCGGAGATGACGGCCGTAGAGCTTGGTGCCATCGCAGTTCGCGAGGCGGTGAAGCGGGCTGGGATTGATGCAGGGAGCGTGGACGAGTGTTTATTGGGATGCGTGCTTCCTGCGGGGCTGGGACAGAATCCGGCGCGGCAGGCGGCGCTGAAGGGCGGCCTAGCGGATACAGTTTCGGCGATGACCATCAATATGGTCTGCGGGTCGGGGTTGAAGGCCGTGGCCTTGGCGGCGCAGGCGGTGATGGCCGGCGATGCTGAAGTTGTGGTGGCTGGGGGAATGGAATCCATGTCCAACGCGCCCTATCTGCTACCGTACGGCCGGAAGGGATTCCGCATGGGTGATTCAGTCGTGGTGGATTCGATGGTGAAGGATGGGTTGTGGTGCGCTTGTGAGGACTATCACATGGGCATCACAGGGGAGAACGTTGCGGAGAAGCATTCGATTACCCGAGAGGAGCAGGACGCTTATGCGCTGGCTTCGCACCGTAAGGCGAGTGCCGCCTGGAAGGAGGGGCGGTTCGATGCGGAGGTGGTACCCGTGAGCGTGCCGGGGAAGAAGGGCGCAGTAACCGTGGTGTCGCGGGATGAGAGTGTACGGGAGGATGCTTCGACAGAGGCGCTTGCTGCCTTGAAGCCGGCGTTCAGGAAGGATGGGACTGTGACTGCGGGCAATGCTCCAGGAGTGAATGATGCGGCTGCGGCGGTAGTAGTGATGTCGGCAGAGCGGGCGAAGGCGCTAGGTTTGAAGCCGATGGTGACGATCGAGGCGCAGGCTACGAGCGGAGTCGCTCCAAAGTGGGTAATGCTGGCTCCGGTAACCGGGGTGCAGAAGGTTTTGAAGAAAGCCGGGTGGGAGCGGGATGACGTCGATTTGTTTGAGTTGAATGAGGCGTTCAGCGTTCAAGCGTTGGGGGTGATGAGGGAGTTAGGTCTGGATGCCGGGAAGGTGAATGTGAATGGAGGTGCGGTGGCGATTGGGCATCCTATTGGAGCTAGTGGGGCGCGAGTGCTCGTGACCTTGATCTACGAGATGATGCGAAGAGACGCGAAGAAGGGGTAGCTGCGCTTTGTTTGGGTGGAGGAAACTCGGTCGCGCTAGCGGTGGGGCGAGGATAAAGTATCACTACCAATAATTCCATCAGAGGATAACTGGAGTTCGTGGCCGACGCCTTAGGCGCCTACCTATTGCTCTCTGAATGTATGTCAAAACCTGCTTCCCTCTACGTTGATTCCTAGTTTGACTCAAAAATTCTTGTCTAAGAAGGAGAACTTATGGGGGTTTCAAAGTGCAAGCCTCATGGGTCTGTTGCGACTTCAGGTTATTGGCCCAGTAGCTTCGCAATTTGGAGACTCTGCTGAACTGTTCAACGTGGCTTGCAGAACGGTCTGCCGCTTTGTTCGCCGCGGGTCTTGTCGCGGAGGTTCCGTCGGTCTTTCGAGCGGCGAGTCTGGATCGCTGCTGGCCGTGGTTGCTTTCCATTGGCCTAGGCAGCGTGATCAAAGATAGCCGAGCGACGTCGCTAACACTCGATGATGTTAAGGGCCAGACCTGCAAGTGAAGTTTCTTTGTATCGAGATTGCATGTCGAGGCCGGTCTGGTACATGGTGGCGATGATCTGATCCAGAGACAGTTTGTGGTCGCCGCTTTCGTGCATGGCCATGCGGGCGGCGTTGATGGCCTTGACGGCACCCATGCCGTTGCGCTCGATGCAAGGAATCTGGACAAGGCCTCCGATGGGATCGCAGGTCATGCCGAGGTTGTGCTCCATTGCGATTTCGGCTGCATGTTCGATTTGGGCGTTCGTGCCATTGAGTGCGGCGACCAGTCCGCCTGCGGCCATGCTGCAAGCTACGCCGACCTCTCCCTGACAGCCTACTTCGGCGCCAGAGATGCTGGCGTTTTCTTTGTACAAAATACCGATGGCAGCAGCGGTAAGAAAGTAGCGGAGGATGCCCTCTTCTTTTTCCGCTTCTGTTCCTTCAGTGAAGCGCATGTAGTAGTTGCCGATGGCAGGAATCACCCCGGCAGCTCCATTCGTTGGAGCGGTCACCACTCTACCTCCGGCGGCGTTCTCTTCGTTGACCGCCATGGCGTAGACGGTAACCCAGTCGATGGGCGCGAGAGGATCTTTGGAGCCGATAGTGTTGAGGCGCTCTGCGAGGCGATGGGCGCGGCGGCGAACGTTGAGTCCCCCGGGAGGATGCCTTCGGTGGCGATACCGCGTTCGGTGCACTGCTGCATGGTTTGCCAGAGCGTGAGGATGCTCTTCCTGATCTGGTCGTGAAGCGGGAGATCCGTAAGTGGGGGATCCGTGTCGGCGTGGGTAGTAAGGCCGGGGCGTCGTATGCGTGTGGAGGTCTCGTGCCGAAGCTCCGCAGAGTAGAGCGCGCATTCGTTGGCGAGGATGAGTTCTGCGATAGTTACACGATAGGAACTGGCGGTGGCGAGGAGCTCTGCGGAGCTACGGAAGGGGTAAGGGACTTTCCTGGCGCTTGTGGTGCTTTCGGCGTTGCGCTCGGCTATGAACTCCGAGTGGGAGACGATGAAGCCGCCGCCGATGGAGTAGAAGACCTCTTCAACCAACTTTGCGCCCGCGCTGTCGACGGCGGTGAAGCGCATTCCGTTGGGATGCGAGTGGACGGCGGGGTCGGGGTACATCTGGTTGCGGCGGAAGTTGAGGTTCTCGGATTCGGTGAAGGGGATTGTCTTTTTACCGTTGAGTGCGAGCGAACCAGTGGAGCGGATTGCGGCAATTTTTCCTTCGATGGTGGCCGGGTCTACCGCGTCTGGAGCTTCGCCGATGAGGCCGAGAAGGACAGCGCGATCGGTTCCGTGGCCGATGCCGGTGAGAGCGAGCGATCCGTAGAGGTCGACGTTGACCCTTGCGGTTTGTTCGAGGAGTTTTTTTCAGTGAGTTCGCGGGTGAAGCGGAGGGCAGCGCGCATGGGGCCGACAGTGTGGGAGCTTGAGGGGCCGATGCCGATTTTGAAGAGTTCGAAGAGGCTGGTGTTCACGAAGGTTATTGTAGGGGGCTGCGTGTGGCTTTGGCTGGAGGTGCGAACCTGGTGGATTTTAGCTGCGGCTTCCGGAGTTCGAGGGCCTGGCCGCGGAGGGCCATGCGTGATTTTGTTGCCATCTTCGTCCCCTTCCGCTCTTTCTGCCCAAGGGGTACCCCCATATTACCCGCACGTAAATATCTTTGTTCCAACGATTTACGCGTAGTCCTTGTTCGTAAAATATTGCAAGCAAAGAAGTTGCGTGCAGAATATTCCAAACAAACGAGTTAGCGCGCAATCCTGTCTGGAACCTTCTCTTTCCTCTCCTCTGTTTAAAAGTATAGCCAATCGGAACTAACTAAAATGCCAAGTGGATCTCCTTGTGATTCAGTTATTTAGATGGTTTTGGGCTTGACATGCGATTTTTGGGCTGAATTTGAAGGAATATTTTGGGCATTCTCTTCCACACTGCCGGTTGTTGCGGGCTCAGTGCGCATCCTCGGTGAGTTTGTTGCCTACCGGATGGCCACTTGAGCTCTTGCCTTCGCAACACCATACGAGAGCTCCGCGGCGTCCGCTCGATGACGCAACAGGAACCTGCGATCTCATCTTTATCACGCGACAGACGGTGAAGGCGATTGAGCGCGACAAAGACTCGACAACGCTTGAGGGTTGCAGCAAAGATCCTGGAAGTGGCGGACAGCGGGACCTGGGAGCTTCGTCATCTGGTGGGGCCTGATGCCCGTCCGCTTAGGGGCTGGCGCAAGACGATGACCGACGAGGGATGGATTGAACTGAACGCAGCGGATGATGCTACTTTCTTCGCCAGCTTAGGCGCTCTGCAACAGTAAAAAATATCAAGAACAGGAACAAAAAATATTTGGAACACGCCATGCTCGACGTGTATCTGCCGCACCATGCCGCGAACACCTGACGCCGCGAGATTCTGCTACAACTCGCTAGTTCCCCACTGTTTCGTTTGAAGGCGATTCGCTTCCTGAGCCGGTGAGGTGATGGGTCGGGTGCTATACTCGGCAAAATCTTCCGCATCAAGGGTTTATCGGCTTATCCATGCTTTTCAAGGCTCGCAGTGCTGCAGTGTATGGGATTGACGCCCACATCATCGACGTAGAGGTCGATTTTTCCAATATCAAGTTAGACCAGGAACAGTTCCACACGGTGGGATTGCCGGATGCAGCTGTGCGGGAGAGTCGTGATCGTGTGCGTTCTGCGATCAAGAACTCTGGCTTCGAGATTCCTCCCACGCGGATCACGATCAATCTGGCTCCCGCAGATCTAAAGAAAGAAGGTTCGGGGTTCGACCTGCCTATTGCGATCGGAATTCTGGGAGCCTATGGCTCGCTGCACATCAAGGATCTGAGCGATTATCTGCTGGTGGGGGAGTTGGGGTTGGATGGCAGTCTGCGGGCGGTGCAAGGAATGCTGCCGATTGCGGTGGCGGCACGTGCGAAGGGAATTCGAACCTCATTATTCCGGCGAGCAATGCGCGGGAGGCGGCGGTAGTTGAAGGTGTCAACGTTTATCCGGTGAAGTCGCTGCTGGAGGTGCGGGAGCTGTTGAACTCGGCGGTGATGGGGGTATCAAGGCTACTCCGCTAAAAGTGGAGACGACCGATCTTCTGAACGAGATGCAGCACTTTCCGTTCGACTTCAAAGATGTGCGCGGCCAGCAGGTGGCGAAGCGTGCGCTCGAGGTGGCGGCTGCGGGTGGACACAACATTTTGATGATTGGGCCGCCAGGCTCGGGCAAGACCATGCTCGCTAAACGACTGCCGTCCATTCTGGCTCCTCTCAGATTTGAAGAGGCGCTTGAAACGACGAAGATTCACTCGGTCGCAGGTGTTTTGGATTCTGAGCAAGGACTGGTGGCCCATCGGCCGTTCCGGTCGCCACACCACACGATTTCCGACGCCGGGTTGATTGGCGGCGGGATGATGCCGCGGCCGGGTGAGGTGTCGCTGGCCCACAACGGGCTGCTCTTTCTGGATGAGCTGCCGGAGTTTCCGCGAAACGTGTTGGAGGTGTTGCGCCAGCCGTTGGAGGATGGCCATGTGACGATCGCCCGCGCGGCCATGAGCCTGAGTTTTCCCGCGCGGTTCATGCTCGCAGCAGCAATGAATCCCTGTCCTTGTGGATATTTCAACGACAAGGCTCGAGAGTGTATGTGTACCCCACCGATGATCCAGCGGTATGTTTCGAAGGTTTCCGGGCCCTTACTTGACCGGATTGATATTCATATAGAGGTCCCCGCTGTGCAATATAAGGAGTTGAGAGGTGGCGCAGCGGCGGAGGGGTCAGAGCAGATTCGATCCCGCGTTCTGGCGGCGAGGGAGCGGCAGCATACGCGTTTCGAGCAAGCAGGGGATCGGACCAAGGGTTCGGCGAAAGCAGCTTCTCGGCAGATATTTGCCAATTCGCAGATGAATACACAGCAGATACGTTCCTATTGCGAGCTGTCGTCCGACGCCGAACGACTGCTCGAACGGGCGATGCAGCAACAAGGGCTAAGTGCCCGGGCTCATGACCGTATCTTGAAGGTAGCAAGGACGATAGCGGATTTGGGAGGGGAACGGGATATAGCGGTTAAACACATCGCAGAGGCGATTCAATACCGCACTTTAGACCGAAGTTATTGGTCTTGAAATACGAATGTATCCCGTTTCTGGAATATATTTATTCGCGGGTTCCCGAAAAAAGTATTGACCTTGAGCGTCGAACAGTTTACTTTCCTTGAAGTCGCAGTTCGCTCTGGGTCGGCGGAATCTCCGAAACACGAACCGGGTTTTTCTACGATGACATTTTGGCTTGCCAGGTTTCTGGCGAGCTTCCTGTTTCACACTTGGGCGCGGCGAGCTCTGAATCCTACGGAAGACAGATCCGGCTAAGAACGCTAACTTAGCTAACTGGGCAGGTTATTTGTCTAGCAGATACAATATGTCAGATATCAAGATTGTCGAGATTTCTGACGAATTGCGGAGTCCCCAAATGGATTCTTTGCGTCTAATGTGTGAGGCTTAAACACGGCAGCGATCTCTAGATCAGCTGCCACATTTTGAATGATTTCGGGCGAGTTAGCGCTGACAAGACGCTTCAGCTTCGGAAATTGAAAGGGAGAAACTATGCGCTCGGATCTGATTTTGGAGCTCTCACGCACGTGAACAACCGCTATGAGCTTTGTCAACTGGCGTCGAAGGCGACGCGTAAGCTACATAAGCCAAATACTCGGTTGCAGGACACCACCAACGAAGTTCTGGATCGCTTCAAGGACACCATTCCAATGGATGAATCTGGCGAAGCAGTCGTAGAAAAGGTACAATTACAAGAGCGCCGCGCGGCATAACGCGCGGCTGTTTCACTTATCCAACTTTTGGATCAATCTAACCTCTAATCCGCTCTACAATCCATCCGCTTTCCAAATTTCACAAACACATCCGGCCTTCCGCACGACCCTCTGTCAAGCAGATCCCGCCTCAGTTCCAAACAATCCCTCCTAAAATTCAAATTCCAGGTAAAACATGACTATTTCCGAGTTAAAAGAACACAACATCGCGGAGCTGGGTAAACTGGCGCGCGGTCTCGACATTGCCGGAACCAGCGGTCTCCGCAAGCAAGACCTTATCTTCAAGATTCTGCAGGCGCAGAGCGAAAAAGAGGGGCATATCTTTGCGGAAGGTGTACTTGAAATTCTGCCCGATGGTTACGGCTTCCTTCGCTCTCCCGACTATAACTATCTGCCCGGTCCCGACGACATCTACGTTTCTCCCTCACAGATTCGCAAGTTCGACCTGAAGACAGGTGACACGATCAGCGGCAACGTCCGTCCTCCGCACGAAGGCGAGAAGTATTTCGCGCTGGTGAAGATCGAGGCGATCAACTTCGAGTCGCCGGAAGAGACACGGAACAAAATTCTCTTTGACAACCTGACACCCTTGTATGCGCAGGAGCGGGTGAAGATGGAGACGGTTCGCGAGCATATCTCCGGCCGGGTGATGGATCTGCTGACGCCGGTGGGCAAGGGGCAGCGAGGATTGATTGTTGCTCCGCCGCGCACTGGTAAGACGATGTTGCTGCAGTCCATTGCGAATAGCATTACGGCGAATCATCCGGAGGTTGTGCTGATCGTGTTGCTGATCGATGAGCGCCCGGAAGAAGTCACCGATATGCAGCGTTCGGTGAAGGGGGAGGTGATCTCCTCGACCTTCGATGAGCCCGCGGCGCGTCACGTTCAGGTCGCCGAGATGGTGATCGAGAAGGCCAAGCGGTTGGTGGAGCACAAGCGCGATGTGGTGATCCTGCTGGACTCGATCACGCGTTTGGCGCGTGCCTACAACACGATCGTTCCGCCTTCGGGCAAGGTGCTCTCAGGCGGTGTGGATTCGAATGCTCTGCAGAGGCCGAAGCGCTTCTTCGGTGCGGCTCGCAACATCGAGGAAGGTGGTTCGCTGACGATCATTGCGACTGCGCTCGTTGATACCGGCTCGCGCATGGATGAGGTTATCTTCGAGGAGTTCAAGGGAACAGGCAACATGGAGGTCATTCTGGATCGCAAGCTGGTCGATAAGCGCGTGTTTCCGGCGATCGACATTCAGCGTTCCGGAACGCGTAAGGAAGAGCTGCTGATTCCGAAGGAAGATCTGCAACGGACCTGGATTCTGCGCAAGGTACTCAATCCGTTGTCACCGGTTGAAGCTATGGAGCTGCTGACCGACAAGCTGGCAAAGACTCGGAATAATCAGGAGTTTCTGCACAATATGAGCTCGATCTAACTCAGGAAAACGAAGTATGAAAAGCGCGGCCTTTTGGCCGCGCTTTTTTGTTTCCACTTGATTCGCTCCCAGATTCGTGGTGCGTACGTCGAGGATTCAGCCTCTGTCAGTAGCCGTTGGCGATGAGGTACTCCTCGGTGAGGGTGAATTTTTCTGGTGTGTGCTGGCGTTCGGCGTATTTGCTGAGGACGTCGACCTCGATGTTGAGGGGAGCGCCAGGGGTGAGGGTGTGAAGGCTGGTGGCGGCGTAGGTGTGAGGGATGATGGCTACTTCGACCACGCTGTCGACGATGGAGGCTACGGTGAGGCTGATGCCTTCGATGGTGATGGAGCCCTGGGGGACGACGTAGCGGGTGAGAGCGTCGGGGAGCTGAATGCGGAGGCGCCAGTCTGTATCGGGCTGGTTGGGCGTGATGGGGGCGAGGGAGATGAGGGTCGCGGTTCCGTCGACGTGGCCCTGAACGACGTGACCTCCCAGCGGCGAACCTGCGGGTGTGGGGAGCTCGAGGTTGAGGATAGCGTCGGGGCGCAGGTGAGTGAGGGTGGTGCGGGCGATGGTCTCGGCGGCGAGGTCGGCCGAGAAGCGTGGGGGAAAGGCGTTGGGCTCGATGCTGAGCGCGGTGAGACAGACTCCGTTGACTGCGATGCTGTCGCCTGTGTTGAGGCGCGCAGTGAGCGTGGGCGAGGCGATGGTGATGCGGGTTGCGCCTGCGGTTGGAGTGATGGCTAGAAGCTTGCCGGTGGTTTCGATCAGGCCAGTGAACATGGTTTTAGCTTATCGCTTTCGTCTGTGGTGCGATGGGATTGGGCTGGAGTGCAGGCCACGCGTCGTGGAGGTAGCCGGTCACGCAGACG
Organism: Tunturiibacter gelidiferens; assembly: GCF_051013345.1. GTDB lineage: Bacteria > Acidobacteriota > Terriglobia > Terriglobales > Acidobacteriaceae > Edaphobacter > Edaphobacter gelidiferens_A. The sequence continues at coordinate 5,308,560 of NZ_CP132939.1, read as the reverse complement.
TCGGGATCGTAGGCGGCGCGGGTGACACGGTGCAGAGACTCCTGGAAGAGATAGGGGGAGCCGATGCCCTGAGCGAAGGGAATGGCCTTATCGCCTAGCTCGGTCTCGGCGTAGATGAGGACGGCTTTGTCGACCAGGTTTTGCTGGAGGAAGGCTCCGTTGAGGTGGAAGCCGCACTCGAGCAGGAGGCTGAGGATGTTGCGCTCGGCGAGGGTGGAGAGGACAGCGGGGAGGCTGAGGCGTCCGGCGTGCTCGGGGATGGTTTCTACCTGTATGCCGAGGTTGGTGAGTTCGGTGATTTTGGTTTCGGGGGCCGTTTTGCTGCAGAGGATGAGCAGGTCCGGCTCGCCTGAGTCGTGGGAGTTGCCGGCTGATCGGACGAGTTGGGAGGAGAGGGGGATTCTTAGCTGCGAGTCGAGAATGACGCGGAGGAGTGGCCGGCGGCGGGGCAGGTGGTTGGGCTCGAAGAGTCCGCTTTCGGCTGGATTTTGCGTTCCGCTGCGGGTGGGATTTTGCATTCCGCTGCGGTCTGGATTGTGCATTCCGCTGCGGGCAGGATTTTGCATTCCGCTGCGGTCGGTTAGCTGTGGGTCGTCGGCGAGGACGGTGCCGATGCCGGTGAGGACTGCGTCGGAGGCGTGGCGGAGGAGTTGGACCTCGTAGCGGGCGGCGGGGCCGGTGAGCCAGTGGGGCTGGTTGGGGAAGCGCGAGGCAGGCGGCGGTGCGAGCTTGCCGTCGACCGAGAGTGCGGCTTTGAGGGTGACGAAGGGAGTGTGGTGCTGGATGAAGTAGGCGAAGGCGTCGTTCAGGTCGCGGGCTCGATCCTGCAGGACTCCGAGTGTGACCTCGATGCCTGCGGCGCGGAGTTTGGCTAGTCCCTGGCCGCTGACCTGGGGGTTGGGGTCCTGGGTGGCTACGACGCAGCGGCGGACACCGGCGGCGATGAGGGCGTCGGCGCAGGGGCCGGTGCGGCCGTGGTGGCTGCAGGGTTCGAGGGTGACGTAGGCGGTGGCTCCTATAGTGGAGAAGCCGCGCTGGGCCGCTTGTTTGAGGGCTACGATCTCGGCGTGGTCGCGGTTGGCGTAGAGATGGGCGCCTTCGCCGATGATCTTCGAGGCGCCTCCGCTGGGTGGCGTCTGGGTGAGGACACAGCCTACCTGTGGGTTTGGCGAGGCGAGAGCTGTGGTCTCGGCTGCGAGCTTGAGGGCTCGCTTCATGAACGTCTGATCGTTAGCGGCGCGGGTTGGTGAGGATAGGTCCATTCGGTATGCGGATTGTTCCGTTTCCAGGTTTTCCGTTGTTCGGTGGCGGCTCGTGGGGGGACCCCCTGGGGGTATCTGCGTGTAAGTAGGTTTATTTTCAATAACTTGCAAAAACGACTGTCTGCAAATATCTCTATCTAAACGACTTACGGCTAAATATTTCTTTCCAAAGGGGTTAATTGCTTAATCGGGAAAGGGCTCCGAAAACCCGGAACCCTTTTTCTCTTTATAACAAGTATAGCGGATTGGACATAACTGATACGCCACGCAAACCTCCTTGTCTGGCGCGGGTTTTGGCGTGTATGGGGCTTGACAGGATTTTGAGGTCCGGGGTTTTACGACAACGGCTAAGGCTAAGGCAACGAAGATAGCTCTACGCTGCGTTGTTCACGGTGAGGCTGTCAGCGGCTTTGGTCGAGATAGCGATTTTTTGTGGGTGGGAGGACCGGGAACGACGGAGTGTGTGGGTGGGAAGGTCCGAATGGTATGGGTGAGTGGAATGTGTCGGGATCCTTCACTTCGTTCAGGATGACGGCGAAGAGCGGACAACGGCAACGGCAAAAGCAACAACAAAAGCAACAGCTAAGGCAACGACAACAGCAAAGGCAACGACAACAGCTAAGGCAACGACAAAAGCTAAAGCAACGACAAAAGCTAAGGCAACGACAACAGCTAAGGCAACGACAACAGCTAAGGCAACGACAACAGCTAAGGCAACAGCAACAGCTAAGGCAACGACAACGACAGAGCAACGGCGACAGCAAAGGCGAAATGCGGGGAGTCTTCGACTGCGTTCCTCACAAAAAAGCTTGAGCGGCTTCGCTGAGAATGACGGGGTGTTTTTCTGTGATTGGAGTTAGCTTTCGTTTGGCGTAGACCAGAACGGAGCCGTTTCGGCTACAATCCTCGGACTTGAAAAAGCAGTTTGTTTTGGCGTTGAAGGCTGAGCGTGTTATGCGGAGGGCACGGTGTAACTTGCCGGACTGGCATCAGGCAAACTTGCGATTGGCATCTGTGGAGGGCTTTCTTGTTGTCCTCTTGTCGCTGGCGAGGAAGGAACCGGGTGGGGCAGAAAGAGAAGGAATATCGGGCTATGACTTTGAAGAAGAACAAGTATCTTGCAGTCGCTTTTTGTCTGGGTGCATTGAGCGTTGTGTCTGTCGCCTCGTGGGCGCAGGTGGTTCCGGCAGAGAAGGCAGATGAGGCCAGGGTGGATCGGCTGCTGAAGCAGATGACGCTGGAAGAGAAGATGAACCTGATTCGGGGTGGGCTCGAAGATCCTTCTGTTTATCAGGGGCAGGCGGGCTATCTGCCTGGAGTTCCTCGTCTGCATGTGCCTTCGCTGCGGATGGCCGATGGGCCGCCGGGCCTGTTGACGCGGGTGGTGGGGCAGGCGCAGACGGCGACGATGGGCGTTGCCGCGACCTTCAGCACGAAGGATGCGGAGGCCAATGGCGCGGAGATTGGGCGTGAGGCGCGGTCGCTGGGCATCGATGTGGTGCTGCAGCCGTTTGTCAATATCGACCGCGATATTACCTTTGCGCGCGCGTACAACACGTTTGGCGAAGACCCGATGCTGAGCGGCCGAATGGGTGCGGCGGAGATTCGCGGGGAGCAGGCGCAGGGGGTGATGTCGCAGGTGAAGCATTATGTGGGGTACGACTCGAACTCGTACAACATCTTCATCGATCAGCAGACGCTGCATGAGGTGTATGCGGCACCGTTTGTGGATGCGATCGGGGCCGGCGTGTCGTCTGTGATGTGCTCGTATAACCGCATCAACGGACCGTTTGCTTGCGGGAACAGCGACACGCTGAAGACGATCCTGAAGGATGAGATGGGATTCAAGGGCTTTGTCACTTCGGACTGGGGCGGAGTGCATAGTGTCCTGTTCATCAACGAAGGGCTGGACATGGAGATGCCCGGTGCCGCGGAGGCGGATAGTCCGTTCAAGGCGTTTATCAATAACTATTTTGTTACGGCTCCGCCTGACACTACGCCGGTGAAACCTCTCGACCCGGATGCGCTGGCGGGGATTCTAGGGGGTTCGATTCCAGAGGAGCCCCAGGTGAGTTCGATGGACATGGACGCATTCCCACGCGACAGCGATAAGACGTCGATGCGGGAGGCGCTGAAGAACGGTACGGTGACCGAGGCGACGATTACTGCTGCTGCGCGGCGGGTGCTGTATGAGATTGATCGGTTCGGGTATCTGGATGGCAAGCAGAAGCATACGGTGACGGCGCAGGATGTGGAGGCCAACGCGGCGGTGATTCGCAAGACGGCCGAAGATGCGGCGGTGTTGTTGAAGAATGAGCATGCGCTTCCGCTGGGCAATGATGACTTGCAGTCGCTGGCGATGATTGGACCGGGGGCGGGTCAGATTGCGGCGATCGGGACGTTCGGCGAGCGGAGCCCGGGGTTGACGGAGCGGCAGATTGGTCCGCTGGAGGCGCTGAAGAAGGGTGCTCCTACGGCCAACGTTACGTACGCGGTAGACGACGATATGACTGGCGTGCCGGTTCCGGCAGCGTTGCTGTCGCATGATGGCAAGCCGGGGTTGCTGCGTACGGAGGGTTCGGGCAGGAACAAGGTGGACGCACAGCTGGACTTTACGCACAGCAATGGCAAGTCTTTGCCGGCGAGCGGCACGGTGACGTGGAAGGGAACGCTGACCGTGCCGAGCGCGGGGGAGTATTGGCTTTATCTGCAGGTGCTGGGAGCGCGCGGGCGGTTGATGATCGACGGCAAGCGCGTGGGCCAGACGGGCGCGGCGAAGGGGACGGTGCATGGCGATGTGCAGTACGCTACGCAGGACAACGGATTCCCGACGGTCGATGGGCTGGACAATGTGCGGCGCGCGTTGCAACTGACGGCGGGGCCGCACTCGATTACGGTGATGGCGAGTAGCGATACTTCGAATAAGCCGGAGCAGATTCGGCTGAACTGGATGACGCCTGAGCTGCGGGAGAGCAATCATCGGGCGGCGATCGATGCGGCGAAGAAGGCGCATACAGCGGTGGTGTTTGTGTGGACGCGCGGGAAGCCGGACTTCGCGTTGCCAGGGGAGCAGGACAAGCTGGTGGATGAGGTTGCCGCTGTGAACCCGAACACGATTGTGGTGATGAATGTGAGCCAGCCGGTGGCTATGCCGTGGCTGGGCAAGGTGAAGGGTGTGCTGCAGATGTGGTGGACGGGCGATGAAGGCGGATGGGCTACGGCAGATGTTCTGCTGGGGAAGGTTAGTCCGGCTGGGCGGTTGCCGTTTACCTGGGCGAAGCAACTGACGGACTACGCAGCGAATGACCCGGCGCATTTGGAGCGGTCGGCCAAGGGTGTGGATGGGAAGACGACGTACTCGGAGGGTGTTGATGTTGGATACCGGTGGTTCGATAAGGAGAAGATTGAGCCGCTGTTTCCGTTTGGATTTGGACTTTCGTATACGACGTTTGAGTACTCGGATTTGAAGGTGGCGAAGGCATCGGATAACGGGCTGGATGTTTCGGTGCGGGTGAAGAATACGGGTAGCGTGGCGGGCGATGAGGTGCCGCAGGTGTACCTGGATGCTCCGGAGCAGCAACCGCAAGGGATTCAGTTTGCGCCTAAGACGCTGGCGGCGTTCGATCGCGTGACGCTGGCTCCGGGTGAGAGCAAGGACGTCGTAATGCATGTGGCTCCGCGGGCTCTGGAGTACTGGTCGGTGGCGGAGAAGAAGTGGGTAAGGTCGGAAGCGCGGCGGGTGCGGGTGGGATCGTCTTCGCGTGATTTGAAGTTGACTGCGGAGAAGTAAAGCTGCTGGGGGCTGTCCTGCCGGACGGGCCCACTCCGCGTGGGGCGGTCACTTCGTGACTTGTATACCGATCTTGGCGGGTTAGGTGCCTGGGTCCTCCCGTTGGTCGGAAGGCACAGCTTAGTCGAGGAGGGAATCGACGAAGGCGGCGCTGTCGAAGGGGATGATGTCTTCGAGCTTTTCGCCGATGCCGGCGTAGATGACTGGGAGTTTGAGCTCGGTGGCGATGGCGAGGACGATGCCGCCTTTGGCTGTGCCGTCCAGCTTGGTGAGGACGATGCCGGTGACGTGGGCGGCTTCGGTGAAGAGGCGGGCCTGGGTGAGGCCGTTCTGACCGGTGGTGGCGTCCATGACGAGGAGTGTTTGGTGAGGGGCGCCGGGCACCAACTTCTGTGCCGTCCGGCGCATCTTGTCGAGCTCCTTCATCAGGTCGGTCTTGGTGTGGAGGCGGCCCGCGGTGTCGACAATGAGAACTTGGGTGTTGCGGGCTTTGGCGGCGGCGCAGGCGTCGTAGAGCGCAGCTGAGGGTCGCCGCCTTGCTTGGTCTTGATGATCTGAACGTCGGAGCGCTGGGCCCAGACTTCTAATTGCTCAATCGCGGCAGCACGGAAGGTGTCGGCGGCGCAGAGGAGCACGGTGCGGCCCTGCGCGGTGAAGTGTGCGGCGAGCTTGCCGGTGGTGGTGGTCTTGCCGGTGCCGTTGACCCCGACCATCATGATGACCTCGGGCGGAGTACCGGGATGGGTGATGGGGCGGGCTACGTTGTCGAGAACCTGCTTGAGCTCGGCCTTGAGGAGGCGCTTGAGGTCGTCGCCGCCCTGGATGCCGACTCGGAGGGCGCGCTGGCGGAGGTTCTCCATGACGAGGGCGGTGGTGGGTGCGCCGAGGTCGGCTGCGAGGAGAAGCGGCTCGAGGTTGACGAGGGTTGTCTCGTCGACCTCGCGGGTGAGAGCGATGACGGAGCTGATGGACTCGGAGAAGGACTCGCGGGTGCGGGTGACCGCATGCTTCATGCGGTCGAAGAGGCCGCGCTTCGGCTCCTGCGGCTCTGGAGCTACTGCGGTGGGCTGATCGGGTTGCTGGTCGGATTTGTCGCGTTTGCCGAAGAGGGAAAAAGCCATGCTCTTTTAGTTTAGCAATGTTGGAGGTATGGCCGATGGGTGGTGTTTGGCGCTCTTTCGATCGTTGACTTTCGCGCTGGTGAGCTTATCGTTGAGGGTGACAAGTCATTGATGATTATGACGTACCTTGGACGATTATGACGAAGGCGGAGCTTTACGGGTTCCTCGCAGGTCATACGCTGGGGGTAGTGGGAAGTATCTCAGCCGAGGGTGCGCCGCAGTCTGCTCTTGTGGGGATTGCGGTTACGGAAGATCTTGAGATCGTCTTCGATACGCTGAATACCACTCGCAAGTACAAGAATCTCACCTCCAATCCAAAGGCCTGCCTGGTAGTGGGATGGGAGGGAGAAAAGACCGTCCAATTTGAGGGCGAGGCGTTTCTACCGGTGGGCGAGGAACTGAAGCGGTACAAGAACGTCTACTTCTCCGCGTGGCCTGATGGGGTGAGTCGTCAGGATTGGCCTGGGCTGGTTTACTTTGTCGTTCGTCCGAGGTGGATTCGGTTCAGCGACTTTGATCAGCGGCCTCCGTTGATCGAAGAGATGGTGTTTGAGGTGTGAGAGCATAGGCGAGCTGATAATGTTTGCGTGAATGCTGTGGATTATGATGAAACGCAGCGAGGTGATCGACCATGGCAGCTTCGACGCTGATTCCGTTGCAGGAGTATCTGGAGACGAGCTATCGACCCGACCGCGACTGGATCGATGGCGAGGTGAAGGAGCGGAATATGGGGGAAGGGCAGCACGCGAACGTACAGGGTTTCTTTACGCGCGTGATCGGAAACCACGCAATCGAGTGGCAGGTGCGGGTGTATCCCGAGCAGCGGGTGCAGACCTCAGCAAAGCACTATCGGATTCCTGATATCTGCGTGACGCGGAGGAGTGCGCCGTTTGAGGCGATTGTGCATACGCCGCCCCTTTTGTGCATCGAGATCCTTTCGCGTGAGGACCGGATGAGCGAGATGCAGGAGCGGGTGGAGGACTATCTTGGAATGGGGGTTGAGATCGTCTGGCTGGTGGACCCGCGGAGAAGAAAGGCTTTTGTGAGCGATGCGCAGGGGTTGCGCGAGGCGGTGGAGGAGCTTACGGTGCCGGGTACGGCGATCCGGGTCGCGGTGACCGAGGCCTTTGCGGAGTTGGATGAGCTTGAGGGCAAGGCTGGGGCTTAGTCTGAAGGCGCCGGTTGACTGGGTTGTGGCGGCTTCAATTTGACTGGAGTGAGTTCTGGTAAATGCGTAGTCGAACGCAACAGGCCTGGAGCAGAGGCGCATCAATGTGGTGGGCGTGGCCTTGGTCGAGCAGGTCGCCGAGGATGGTGTCGACCTCGACGGGAGCGCCTTTTTGCAGGTCGCGGTACATGGATGAGGTGAACTTCGAGTCTTTCATGATGGCTTGTTTGCGAAGGTTTTCCAACGCGGATTGCGGAGTGGGGAAGCCGCAGGCTTTGGCGATTGCGGCACACTCGTCCAGCGCCTGAAGCGCGGTCTGTTCGCCGTCGGGCACTCCGTTGATCTCGCCGATGGGACCGCCGAGCAGACAGGTGATAAGTCCGAGTGAGGCGATGATGACCCACTTGTCCCACATGGCCTGGGTGATGTTGAGGGAGAGTTCCGTGTCGAAGCTCGCATAGTGGAAGATTGCGTCGAGTGTGCGGATGCGTGGGGTGAGTTCTCCGCTGCGCTCGCCGTAGATGAGCTTTTGCATGGGAGTGATCTGAACGATGCGGTCCTGCTCGTCGAGATCGGTGGAGACCAGGCAGACGCCGCCGAGGACGGCCTTGTCGCCAAAGCTCTGGACGAGCGAGTCCATGTGGTGCATGCCGTTGAGTACGGGGTAGATCATTGTGTCGGGGCCTACGGCGGGGGTCATGTCTTTGATTGCCTGATCGAGAGCCTGGGCCTTGACGCTTAGAAAGACGACGTCGTAGGGAGAGTTGATCTCGTTGGTTGTGATGACCTTCGGTTTCAGTGTGGCGTCGCCGTGAGGGCTGAGGATGCGGAGTCCATCGCGTTGAAGCTGCTCCGCTCGAGCGGGTCTGACGAGAAAGGTAACGTCGCGGCCTGCCTGCGTGAGACGCGCTCCGAAATATCCTCCTACGGCACCGGCACCGACAACCAGCATCTTCATGTTGTTCCTCCGTGAGCTGAGCCTCGAGTTTGAGGCCGGTTCTGGCTGCCAGGTTTCAGCCGTGAGATGTCCTGCCGGACGGGCCGCCTGCGCGGCGCGCGATCACTTCGTGACTCGTATACCTTGTGTCGGCGGGGTTGATATCTTCCGTCCTCCCGTTGGTCGGAATGAGAATGAGCTTGCAGTTATTCGTCGCGGCCTGGGCGGGCCATTAGTTCGCGAATGGCTTCTTTGGGGCTTTTGTTGTGGTGGAGGATGGCATCGACCTGCTCGGTGATGGGCATCTCGACGGCGTAGCGGGCCGCGAGGCCGAGGGCTGCGGCGGTGCTGCGAACGCCTTCGGCTACCTTGCCGTTGAGTCCGGCGATGATGTCGGGAAGCTGGCGGCCACGGCCGAGTTCTACACCAACGGCTCGATTGCGGGAGAGAGAGCCGGTGCAGGTGAGGATGAGGTCGCCTGCGCCGGAGAGGCCCGCGAGAGTTTGACGGCGGCCACCGCAGGCTACGGCGAGGCGGGTCATCTCGGCGATGCCGCGTGTGATGAGGGCGGCGGCGGAGTTGTGGCCGAGGTTGAGGCCGTTGGCGACGCCGGCGGCGAGGGCGATGACGTTTTTGAGAGAGCCGCCGAGCTCAACGCCGGGGACGTCCTCGTTGGTGTAGACGCGCAGGCTGGACGAGGTGAAGTCGCGTTGAATGGTCTGGGCGACGTTCGGGACCTCGGAGGCGACGACGACCGCTGTGGGCATGCCGGCTGCGACCTCTTGTGCGAACGAGGGACCGCTGAGCACGGCGAAGGGATTGCGAGTGACGGAGGCGACGACCTGGGACATGCGGAGGTAGGTGGTCTCTTCGATGCCCTTGCTGGCGCTGAGGATGATCTGGTCGCGAGTGAGCAGGGGGCGATGTGCGTGAGGACGCCGCGTAGATGCTGCGACGGCGTGACGCAGAGGAGGATGTCGGCCTCGAAGATGGCGCGCGGGAGGTCGGCGGTGACGTGGATATCGACGGGCAGGGTGAAGCCGGGGAGGTAGGGCAGGTTTTCGCCGGCTTCACTGAGCTGCTCGGCGAGAGCGGCGGAGTGAGACCAGAGGAAGAGCTGGTGTCCGCCGCGACGGGCGAGGGAGAGTGCGAGGGCGGTCCCCCAGGCACCTGCTCCCAGGACAGCGATTCGGCTCATGCTACCGCCTTCTTCTTGCCGAAGCGGCTCTCTGTGCCTGCGAGTAGGCGGCGAATGTTTTCGTGGTGCTTGACGATGACGAGGAGCGGAATGAAGACCAGGCCGGCGATGACAAGGGGGTTCGCTGAGGAAGGAAGTAGAGGCCGAAGAGAGGGAAGATGGCTGACCCGATCATCGAAGCGAGCGAGACGTAGCGGGTGAAGAGAACGACGGCCAGAAAGATGCCGAAGGTGCAGGCTGCTGCGGGCAAGCTGAGGGCGAGCATGACGCCTAGAGCGCTGGCTACGCCCTTGCCGCCGCGGAAGCCGAGCCAGATGGGGAAGACGTGTCCGAGGATGGCGGCTACGGCGGTGATGACGGCGAGGTCGTCGTTGCCGGGGGCGAGATGCTGGGCGACTTTGACGGCGAGGAAGGACTTGCCCACATCGAGCAGGAGCGTGGCGATGCCGAGTCCTTGGCTCCGCTGCGAGCGACGTTGGTGGCGCCTATGTTGCCGCTGCCGGTGGCGCGAATGTCTTCGTGGCGGAAGGTTTTTACGAGCAGGTAGCCGAAGGGAATGGACCCAAGAAGGTAGGCGAGCGGAATGGAGAGGAGCCAGGGGTTCATGTCGTCCGAATGAGTCTACCAAGTGCGGGTGAGGATGGTCTTACGGCGTGCGTGCGGGCTGCGCGGCGGACGGGTTTTGGAGTGCAGGCTAGAGGAGATGGATGCGGATCAGTTCGAGGGCGTGCTGGCTGGCCCACCAGCGGATCATCTCGCGGTCGCCGCGGAGGTTGAGCTCTTTGACCTGGGTAGATTGTGCGCTGGCGAGTGCGATGTAGACGAGGCCGATGGGTTTGTCGGCATCTGGGCCGGGAGCTCCAGGGCCGGGGCCGGCGATGCCGGTGATGGAGATGCCGAGAGAGGCTCCGGTGCGGATGCGGATGCCTTCGGCGAGGGCGCTCGCTACTTCGGGCGAGACGGGGCCTTTGTTTGCGATGAGTTTGGAGGGGACGTCGGCGAAGGTGGTTTTGAGTGCGTCGCTATAGACGACTGCACCGCCGAGGAAGTAACGGGAGCTGCCGGGGATCGCGGTGAGGCGCTCTGCGAGGAGGCCGCCGGTGCAGCTTTCGGCGGTGGCCAGGGTTAGATCGCGGAGGCCGAGGTTGAGGAGCACGACCTCTTCGAGGGATTCGCCGTGGGAGGAGAAGATGGAGTCTTCCATCTCGGCTTCTATTTTTCGGCGAGTTCGTCGACGCGGCGCTGGGCTTCGGCGAGGGTGGGCTTGGCGCAAAGGAAGTGAAGCTGGATCTCGCCTGAGCCGGCGAGGATGGTGGTCTCGACGTCCGCGTATTGCGTGTAGATGGGGGCGGTGCGGGAGTCGACGTGCGACTCGGGGATGAGGGCCATGCGGAGGAGACGTTTGGCGAGGTGACGCGGGGGAGAGCAGCGCCGAGGCGAGGTTTGACCTGCGTGTCGAAGAGCGGCTTTAACTCTTTGGGTGGGCCGGGGAGGAGGATGACGATCTTGCGGATGGGCTTGCCAGCGGCGTCGAGGACAGTGGTGTCGAGGAACTGGCCGGGGCGCTGCCGTTTGAGTTTTCGAGGAGGATGGCGCCGTCGAGCACGTCGGCTTGCTTGGCGTTGTTGGGCGGCATGACCATCTGTCGTGCGGCGAATCGCTTGTAGAGCTGGGTGAGGATGGCGGGGTTGGAGTGCAACTCGATGTTGAGTGCGGCGGCGGCGGCTTCGCGGGTGAGATCGTCTTCGGTGGGGCCGAGGCCGCCGGAGAAGAGGACGATGTCGGCGCGCGCGATGGCGATGGAGGCGGCGCTGGTGAGGTGGGAGAGGTTGTCGCCGACGATGGTCTTGAAGGCGACCTGGACACCGAGGTCGTTGAGGCCGTCGGTGAGGTAGAGGGAGTTGGTGTCCTGACGGTGGGGCGTGAGCATCTCGGAGCCGACAGCGATGATTTCAGCGATCATGGGTGATGGTGGGCTTTCCAGGCCTTGTGGTTGGCTCTGCTCTTGATGATATGGGTTGCGCGTGAGTTTTGCTGAGGTCAATACAGACGCTTGCTCTGGATGAAGGTGTCGGGCGTTCCGTCGGCTGGGTTTACGAAGTGAATGTCGCTGGGGTCGCGGCGCGGAGTGTCGACGGCGAGGACGACGAATGGCTCTTCGAGGATCTCCGGGATGCCGTGGATGGTGCCCTGTTTGAAGAAGATGAGCTGGCCGGGGCCGACTTCGAAGGGCGGGGCTTCGCCGAGGAAGAACTTTGCGCGGCCGGAGAGGACGGAGAGATATTCGTCGCAGGTTGCGTGATAGTGGGCCGCGACTGGACGGTAGACGCGAAAGACGCGGGAGCTGGCGTGAGGCTCGTCGGTGAGACGGGTGTCGATCAACATGGTGTCGGCGCTGTCTGGAAAGCTGGCGGCGATTTTTGAATGTTGAAGACTGCGGTGTCGGCGGGTGAGGCGGGTGCGGTGTTATTCGGCATCAGGAGACCCCTGTGCATAAGATGACGCACAGAGGCCTGAGGCAGCGAGCAATTTAACTCACGGCTAACTTATGGCGAGATCGTTTTGTGGCTGGTGTCCGTTGAGTTGGGCGGCTGAGTGCGGGCGTCCCTGGAGGGGCAGGAAGATGGAGAAGACGGTGCCGCATCCTGGAGTGACGGTGCGGGAGCGGACGCGGAGACTGCCGCCGTGCTTTTCAACGAGTTCGCGCGAGACCCAAAGGCCGAGGCCGGTGCCGGTGTCTTTTTTCGTCGTGAAGAAGGGTTCGAAGACGCTGTCGAGATGCTCGGGGGAATGCCCTGTCCCGTGTCCGCGATAGTGATGCGAACGCCTTGTCGCGTGGAATCGCGTGGGTCGGTGGCGGAGTTCGCTTCAAGGCGGATCGTATCTCCTCTGGAGCATGCATCGAGGCCGTTGGCAAGGAGATTGGAGAGAATCTGGCGAAGCTCTCCAGCGGTGCCGAGAACCTCACGCTCCGTCGTGGTGTTGACGACGAGGGTTACGCCGAGAGCTACCGCCCGGGCGGTGTAGAAGTCGCTGACCTCATGGACGACGGTGGCCGGCTTGAAGTGCGCGGCGATCGCGGTCTCGCGATAGAAGCCCAGGGACTGGCGGGTGATGTGGGCGATGCGGGCAAGTTCGCTCTCGGCCTGCGAAAGCAGGTGGCGGATCTCGTGGAGTTCGTCGGAGCGGCGGGCGATGTAGACGAGATTGGTAAGGCCCTCGAGAGGGTTGTTGACCTCGTGTGCGACCGAGGCGGCAAGACGACCGGCGGCAGCGAGCTTTTCGGCACGCATCAGAGCGCCCTCGGACATGCGCCGCTCGGTGATGTCGCGGAAGACGAGGACGATGCCGATCATCTTTCCGGAGCTGTCGCAGATAGGCGCGCCGCTGTCGTCGATGCAGATCTCGGTGCCGTCTTTGGAAACAAGAAAGGTGTGGTTGGCAAGGCCAACGATGGTGCCGAGGCGGCGTACCTTGTCGACTGGATTTTCGACGGCGGCGCGTGTGTCTTCATTGAAGATGGGAAAGACCGTGTGCAGCGAGATCCCGCGGGACTCTTCTTCCTGCCAGCCGGTGAGCTGTTCGGCGACACGGTTCATGAAGACGATGTTGCCCTCGGTGTCGCAGGCTATGACAGCGTCGCCGATACTTCGAATGGTGGTGTTGAGCCATTGCTCCCGCGCGTAGGATTCGTCGCCGCGTTGCTTGACCTCTCTGATCTGCTGGTTGTAGGCGGCTATGAGCAAGTGAAAGATTCTCCGCGTCTCCCATGCAAGAAGAGCCGCAATGAGTGCGACGGCGAGGACGAGTACGATCCTTGCATTCCGGTTGACGAGGATATTTTCGGCAGAGCGCTGGGCACGGCGTTCGGTGACGATGTTCAAAAACTCATCAGTCTGGGTGCGTAGATCGTCCATATCCTGTTTGCGCTGGAGCATATGTTGTTCCAACGTGGATGTGTCCTGAGGGAAGGCGGCGATCTCTCGATAAGCCTCCAGCTCCCATTGCTTATGGCTAGCCTGAAGACGACGCAGCCTGTCGACCTGGTCGGTACGGTGAACCAGAGTAAAAAGAGTGTCGAATTCGGGTTCGATTTGCAGATCTGCGGAGTGCAGAGGCTGCAGGAAGTCCGGATTGCGGGTGAGGAGAAATCCGCGCAGGCCGGTCTCTTCATCGAGCATGAGTTTGACCAGGCGGTTGCCGTGGAGGATCACCACGTCGGCCCTGTCGATGGCGTTTGCGCTTTCTTCGACACGTTGGAGGCCGTACCCAAGGATCAAAGCGAGAAAGGCAAGTGCTGCAACAGGTAAAGCGAGAAGACGAAACAGAAGTCTGTTGTAAAGCCGCGATTCCAAAGTGTTTTCCTCACGCGTACGCTGCACATCCAGATCGTGTCCAGAGTAGAGGATTCCTGGCGCGTCTTGATTTTACCGATGCGGAGTCGATCTGGCGACAAAAACGATGGTGAGGTTGCAACATACTCAATAACCGAAGCGAAGTTTTATAGCCGTAACGACCTGAGGGCAAACTAGACGAGCCTGCGGCCTTCGACGTCCATGGCAACGTGGTACAGAGCGTCGCGTGTGGCGAGGGTGGCGGTACCGTCTTCGAGGAAGGCGAGGCCCACGAGGTTGCTGCCGGAGACCACGAGGGTGGCCTGATGGTTGCGGTCGATGCGAATGATGCCGCGCTGGCCGTGGAGGCTGGCAGCCACGTAGAGGTTGTCGTCCGCGTCGAAGGCCATGCCCTGGGCGCGACCGAGACCCTGATAGAAGACCGTCGCGTTGCCATCGCGGTCTATGGCGTGGATGACCTGGTTCGAAGAGGTGGTGGGGCCAGTGACGAAGAGCGTTCCGGCATCGTTGAACGCGAGGTGGTAGGCGGCGATGCTGGGTTCGAGCGTTGCGTAGACGAAGATCTCGCCGCTGGCGCCTTCAATGTTTCCGCGGCTGATCTTGAAGATGGTGCCGGAGCGGTCGCCGACGTAGAGGTTGCCGTCGCGGTCGAAGGCGATGCCGGTGGCGATGCCCATGCCTTCGGCGTAGGTGGAGGTGGCTCCGTCGGGGGAGATGCGGTAGACGGTGCCTTCGGCACGAGAGCTGGCGTAGAGATAGCCATCGGGGCCGAAGGCGAGACCCGTGACGTTCATTATGTCGCGGACGAAGGGGCGGATCTGGAAGTCGCGCTGGATTTGGAAGATCGAAACAGGAACGGCCTGGCCGCGGGAGCCCGACACCGTGGCGTAGACGTTGCCGTCGGCGTCGACCGCCGGGTTGGCGACGGGATGAAGATTTTCCGCCATGGGGACCGCGATGCGAACATGGAGCGGATTGCTGGCATGGCCGCCGTGGTGCAGGATGAGGTCGCCGGTGATAGTTCCTTCAGGGATGCGAATGGTGGCGCGGGTGGGGCGACTGAGAAGGAGTGGAGCGGAGATGTCGCCGATGGTCGCGCGGGGTAGCACGGCGCCATGGGGCTCGAGGTGCGTGCCGTGGACGTCGATCTCACCGCCGGGCATCGCTGCGAGGGGCGTGACGCGATCGAGATGCGGCGCGGGTGCGTCGGGCTTATCGGATGTCAGGAGCGAACGAAGTGTGGTCATGGCTGTTTTAGCGTAGACCGGCGTGGATGGGAGTGCAAGGTGGATAGAAGAGTTGTCCTGCCGGACGAGCCCGCTGCGCGCGGGGCGGTCACTTCGTGACTTTTATACCTTGTGGTGGCGAGTGAAATGTGCTGGTCCTCCCGTTGGTCGGAAAAAGATGATCCCGACCAACGGGAGGATCTGTGTTGCTGGCCCTGCCTGGCCCGCGGTATACGTGTCACGAAGTGACCGCCCCGCGCGCAGCGGGCCCGTCCGGCAGGACAGGAGTTTCTAAAAGAAGAGGTGGATGAGTTGTGCGACGGCTAGCGCGAAGAGGCCTGCGCCTACGTCGTCGAGCATGATGCCGGTACCGCCGTGGAGGCGCTCGAGTTGGCGGACGGGGGGCGGCTTGAGGATGTCGAAGAAGCGGAAGAGGAGGAGGAGAGCGCGGCGTGTTGCCAGTCGGCGGGGATGGCGATGAGGGCGATGAGTTGGCCGGCGACCTCGTCGATGACGACGTGGCCGGGATCTTCGCGGCCGGACTCGTTCGCGACGATAGTGGCGGCCGGGATGCCGATGAGCGTGGCGAGGATTGCGGCGATGGTGGTGCCAACCGCGAGCGCGACTGGAGCCGGGTGGAGGATGTGTGCGGCCGCGTACCAGAGGAGAACTGCGGAGATGCTGCCATAGGTGCCGGGGCCGGGCTTTAGCAGGCCTGCTCCGAAGAAGGTACCGATGGCCCACGCCCAGAGGGTCTTTTTCTCGGAGGGAGGATGTGTCTGGATGTTGGAGTTCGCCACTAGTTTACGTCGTCGTCGTTCTGGCGATTGTGCTTGTTGGAGCGGGCGAGTTCTTCGAGGAGGTCCGGGTCCTGGATGGGCGTGGAGATCTTGTAGTCGCCGCTGGCCCATTTGCCAAGATCGATGCGGCGGCAGCGGTCGGAGCAGAAAGGGAAGTCTTCGCCTGTGGCAAGGACGATGTTGCGGCAGGTCGGACAACGGAGAGTCTTGAGTTTTGGGTTGGCTGCTTTCGACATAACAGAACCAGTTTAATACTTTTTGGTCTGCAACAAGGCGTGACGAAGTGTAACGGAGATGAGCCCCGGAGTACGTCTAAAAAGATAGGGGTCTTTTATGTGCCGGGTTCGTAGCTTTCAGAAGATGAAGTGCAGCGTATGGTGCGTCGGTTTCCTGCTGATGTTTCAGGCCTTCGGGGGAAGGACATCAGAGGCTGAAACCCAGGGCCAAGCCATCACGGAGTTGCAGCCGTTGCCGGGGGCATCACGTTGCCTGTCGCGACGGGGCGAACGCTTCGCGCCGGAAAGACGAGGCCTGGAACCGTCTTTCAGGTGAAGACGACGCAACGAGTTCCCGTCTCGGAGACGACTTATCTGAAGGGGGAGCCGTGCTGCGTGGAGAGGTGGTTGCGTCGGAGGCTGGAGATGGGAGCTCGGTGCATCCGTCAACGCTGACGATCCGATTTACGCAGCTGAGCTATGGAGGCAAGACGATTCCTTTGCGAACCCGGGCGGTTGCGATCGCGAACCTGATGGTTGTGGAGGATACGTTCCTGCCTGCGACGGGAAGTACGGACCGCGGAAATTCGAATCCGGCGAGCTGGACGACGAGGCAGGTTGGGGGTGAGGAGGTTGCCCGGTCGGGCTGGGTGGGGCCTGTGGTCGGTAGTGGGGTGCGAACGGTGGGGAGTGCAGACTTCTACGGGGTCTATAGTCTGCCGGCGAAGTTGGAGGGAGCGAATGGCGCGTTGGTGCCGCGCGCGATGGGCGTGTTTTCGACAACTGCTGAAGGGCTTTATGGATACGACCAAGGCGCTCAACTGTCTTCGGCTGGGGGATTGATTACGATCACCGATCCCAAGGGACGCGCTGTGATTCGGAATGGAGATCATCTGCTGCTTGAGGTGGTGGCGGGTCGATGAGGGACGTTCGACTGTGAGTGAGACAGTCCCAGGTCACTGCGCGGAGATCTACTCGAGGATGCGGGCGACTACGTCGTAGTCGTGGGACTCAGTGATCTCGGCGCGGTAGAAGGTGCCGGGGACGAGGGTCTCGTGCGGGCCGAAGTCGTTGATGAAGACCTTGCCGTCGATCTCGGGGGCGTGGAGCGAGGTGCGGCCCTCCCAGAGCAGTTCGGTCTCTTCGGATTCGCCTTCGACGAGGAGGTCGATCTCGCGGCCGACCCACTCGGCCTTGGCTTTGGTGCTGATCTTCTGCTGGAGCTTCATCAGCTTGCGGCGGCGCGCCTGGATGGTGCGGTTGGGGACCTTGAGTTCGTCGGCTAGTTCGAAGGCCTTCGCGCCCTCTTCGTCGGAGTAGGTGAAGACGCCTAGCCAGTCGATCTTTGCGGCGGTGATGAAGGCTTCGAGCTCTTTGTAGTCGGCTTCGGTCTCGCCGGGGAAGCCGACGATGAAGCTGGTGCGAATGACGATGCCGGGAACGATGCGGCGGGCCTTGGCGATGAGGTCGAGGAAGATCTGCGCGTTGCCGCCGCGCTTCATCGTCTTGAGGACAGAGGCAGAGGCGTGTTGCAGGGGGACGTCGAGATATTTTGAGATGGTGTCGTGCTTCGCCATCGTCTCGAACAGGCGCGTGGTGACTTTGTTGGGATAGGTGTAGAGGAAGCGCAGCCAGCGGAGGCCGGGGAGGACCGCGAGGGCATCGAGGAGCGTCGCGAGGCCGTCGGTGAAGCCGAGGTCTTCGCCGTAGCAGGTGGTGTCCTGGCCGATGAGGGTGATCTCGCGGACGCCTTGCTTGATGAGGTTTTCGGCCTCGGCGATGATCGACGACATGCGGCGCGAACGGAACTTGCCGCGAAGCTGCGGGATGATGCAGAAGCTGCAGGGATGGTCGCAGCCTTCGGCGATCTTGATATAGGCCGACGCGCGGGGGTGGTGAGGATGCGGGGGTGGCGTCGTTGTAGAGGTACTCGGGGAGCGCGGCGGTGGCTCCGTCCCATGACTCGCGCGAGAAGCGGCCCTGTTGCTGGCGGAGGTCGCCTTCGGGGCGGCTGGTGTTGCCTGCATCGATGCCTGCTGGGAGATGTGCGATGTGGTCGCCGGTGTGGTTCAGCGGCTGGTCGCCGTGAGTGGTGCCGGTCTCGGCGAGTGACTGGACGATGCGAAGCTGCGGTGCGATCTCGCGGTCGTGTTCGGGGTCGGCGAGCGGGCGCGAGTGCTGCGAGACGGCGCTGGGGGCGCGGTCGATCAAGTTCTGTCCAGCCTGCTGCATGCTGCTCGATTCGAGCTGTGCGACCTCGCCGTCGGTCTGGGACATGCTGATGGCGTGGGTGTGAATCGTGGCCTCAGGCGTGCCTTGCGGGAGGATGTTGAAGGGCGAGTTGGTTTGTTGATGACCATTGGGCGTGAGGCCTGCGGCGGCGAGGATCGCTTCGAGCTCGCCGGTGCCGACGACCGCGTCGACTTCGGGGATGTTCTTCTGGATCTCGTCGCGGTAGCGTTCGACGAGGCAGCCGGCGACGACGATGCGCTGGGCTTTTCCGCCGAACTGACGCTTGTGCTGGACCATCTCGAGGATGGTGTTCACCGACTCCTGCTTGGCTGAGTCGATGAAGCTGCAGGTGTTGATGACGATGATCTCAGCGTCTTCGGCGCGGGGAGTGAGCTCGGCACCGTTGTGGTGGAGCAGGCCCATCATCACCTCGGAGTCTACGAGGTTCTTGGGGCAGCCGAGCGAGACAAAGCCCACCTTGGGGCGAGCGGCAGTTGCTTCGAGCGGTTCGGCGTCGGATATTGCCAGATTGGTCACAGTCTTATAGTTTAGCAACTTTTACCTGTACTAGTGCTCGTTTGGCTAGAGCCCTCCACCCTGCGTTCTAGTGTCAAAGTATTCATTCTTTGCGGGTTATGCGCGTACCTGGTGCTTCGCTGAGAGGTAAAGTACTGATTTTATTGGCACCCTTATTGCAAAGTCTTCATTTTGCTCGGGTTGCATGTCGTCGGGCCTTTCACTTTTTCGAACTGAGCAAAAGCCCCGGATGCTCTCCGGGGCATCTGTCTCTACTTCTATGATAGCTGCCGGCAAGGAACTTATACGCCACGCATATCTTGTTCTTTATGAGGTGGATAGCGCCGGATGGGGCTTGACAAGCGTGATGAAGAGTAACGGGTTGGCGGCTTTGCGCTGGGGGCGTCCGATCTTATTCGGCGGGCGGAGTTTCGTCGACGACCTTGTAGGTGGGAGGGACGGCGAAGACGGAGGGGTCGGGTTCGTGGCGTACGACGTTGCTGACGGCTACGATCTGCTCGCCGGTGCGTGGGTCGTTGTGTTTGATGATCATGTAGATGGAGAGATCGGAGGAGTACCAGTACTCGTCGACGATGACGATGTCGTGGCCGGTGCCGCTGATGGCGGCGGGGACGGTGTGGGACTTGCGAATGCCGGTGAGGGTGAGGCCGCCGAGGGGCTGGGTGCCGATGTCTTCCTGCTTGAAGTAGGGATCGTTGACCGGAGTGCGGGAGGGTACGGCGTTGGCGGGGGCTGCGGGGGCTGGGCGAGGATGGTCTCTC
This sequence comes from Tunturiibacter gelidiferens, assembly GCF_051013345.1. GTDB lineage: Bacteria > Acidobacteriota > Terriglobia > Terriglobales > Acidobacteriaceae > Edaphobacter > Edaphobacter gelidiferens_A. Next base: position 5,288,958 of record NZ_CP132939.1, on the reverse strand, counting down.
GGGCGAGGCGCTCGTAGGGGTTGTAGAAGATGCTGAGGCGGCTTGAGGGGTCGTAGATGTGAGCGGAGAGGAGCGGGGGCAGACCGTTGAAGTTGGTGGAGACGAGTTGGCGGCGCTCGTTGTAGATGCGTCCCGAGGAGGAGCGGGCGATGTGGGCGGAGGTGGTGCGGGTGTTCACGGAGCCGTCGGGGAGGTTCTCGTGAGAGAGGATGTCGATTGTGGCGCTGAACGGGGCGTTGGGGACGGGTGTGACAAAGATGCCGGGAACGATGATCTGGACTCCGCGGTAGTCGCGGGGCATCTGCTGCTGGTTCTGGGCGAGAGCTGGGATCGCGAAAAGAAGACTGAGGACAGCGTGACCGGAACGGAAGCAGCGCATGAGAGATCTCCCGACGATCAAAAGGATAGCGCAAGGCTGCAATTTGTTCTTGATTGTTTCAAGAATTTTGAAGATTACCGCTCGTGCGAGGGCATCGCTGCCAAGCGCACCTACCTTCAATTGTCTTCAGTCCAAGCTGCAAGAGCCAGCAAGGAGGTTCAGTTCGACTGTAATGCGGTTGCGGGCTTGATCGGTGACTCAGAGTAATTGTGCCAGACGGTTCCGATTGTTCTGTAGAGGTTGAGGGAGCGGTCGGGCGGGTCGGTTGCGGTTGGATCGGCTGTATTCTTGGCGGCGATTGTCCACCAGGCCAGCGGAGCTTCGTTGATGTCGTAACCGGCGTCGTGAAGGAGTCCCAGACCGACTCTGCCACTCTGCTGGATCTGGTGAGAGTAGATCGTTTTTGCTGAGGAGAAAGTCGCGATACCAGTGGCGAGTCCAAGGCCTGGAACGAAGAAGCCAGCTGCTGTCCCTCCGAGATTCGCCGCGAGGATGGCCTGGTTTTTTGGCATTGCAAAATAGGTTTGTTTTTCGAGTGCTGTGCCGATGTTATCTGCCAGGACGGCCGCGAGCTGGGAGTCATTCTGCAGGCGTTCGACGATGTGCCGGGGTACGAGGATGACTCCGCCTGGCGTGGTGACGGCATCGTGCCATTTGGGCTGATCGACCAGTTGAAAACGGAAGTCGATTTTGGTCTCGTCGGTGTCGGGGAGATCGCGTTGATACCGGGGAATGAGACTTTCTCCGATGTGATTGATGCGAGCCTGCATGGCGGCGTCATGGACAGGCGGAATTTTCTTGAGGTCAACACCGAGAAAGAACTTGCGAGCGACGTTTTGTTTGGAGTCGTCTGGAACGGCTGAGGGATCGTAGTCGGTCTTGGCCAGGAGCTTATCCTCGCGGTCCTGGACGATATTCTGTGTAAAGATCGCGGTCTCGGCGAGAACAGTGCCATCCTCACGGAGTTTGCCGTGAAAGGCGATCCAGATATTTGTGGTGATCTGGGAAAGTGAAGCGAATGGAGTCTTGAAGGTGATCTGCGTGGATGCATTGACGAGAATGGGGTAGCCATCTGCGCGGACAAGAATCTCCTTTGATGCAGATGGAGAAAGAACGCGATCGATGACGGCGAATCCGCTTACTTTGCGCTCGGGCACAGGGAGAAACACAATCTCCTCGGCTTTGATTTGGTGTTTGCCGCGCTGCTGTCTGCCGACGATGCTGACGGGCTGGCCGACATAGGGAGAGCCGGAGGTGGCGGGATCAGTTACGAAGGTGTTTCCAACGCGGACTCTTGTCTCGCGACTAAAGAGGACATGCAATCCGTCAGCGTCGAAGTCGGCGAAGGAGACCGCCCGGGTAACGAAACCTTCCAGTGGGAGGGGCTGGTTTTGCGCTGTTGCGCTTGGGGTGGATAAGGCAGAGAAGAGTGCAAGTGCTACACAGATGCGTCGAAGCATAACGTCGAAGTTGGATGCCCTTTCTAAAATTGACAGCGGCTGCCCGATGTCTTCGGTGCAGCCGCGATTGTCAATGGTCATCTAATGTTTTTCCAATAACACATTAGGCTAGTCCGTTGCGGGCGATGACTTCGCGGTAGAAGTGGGCGCTCGTCTTTGGTGTGCGCTTCTGCGTGGCGAAGTCGACGTAGTGGATGCCGAAGCGGTAGGCATAGCCGTCGGCCCACTCGAAGTTGTCCATCAGGCTCCAGAGGAAGTAGCCGCGGACGGGAACGCCTTCGGAGACGGCCCGGTGAAGCTGCGTGAGGTAGTTGCGGAGGTACATGACGCGATCGGAGTCGTAGACGTGGCCGTCGGGGGTGAGGACGTCGGTCGAAGAGGCTCCGTTCTCGGTGATGTAGATCTCCTTGATGTTCCAGAGTTGCGCGGCGAGCTTTGGCCCCCAGTAGAGCGCCTCGGGACCGACGTGCAGCCAGGGACTCATCATGTGCGGGTAGGATTCGGGAGAGGGGATGCGGGTGAATCCGGCAGGGAGTCGTCGGCGCGGATGTAGGTGGGGGTGTAGATATTGAGGCCGACGAAGTCGACCGGTGTGCCGATGGCCTTCATGTCGGCGTCGGTAAACTTCGGCGCGTCGTCTCCGGCGTGTGCGAGGTAGGCGTCGGTGTAGCGGCCTTCCATGATGACGGTGAGATATCCGGCGTTGACCTCGCGCATGGCTTTCGCTGCCGCGGCGATGTGCTCGGGGTTTCGATGATGGGTACGCAGGCGCTGGCGTTTTCTGCGAGGCCGACCTTGGTGCCGGGCTTCGCGTGTGCGCGGATGGCCTGCACTCCGAGGCCGTGGGCGAGCACAGCGTGATGACGAACCTGGTTGACGCCAGCGGGTGGAAGCTTGATGCCGGGAGCGTGGCGTTCCGTCGCGTATCCGCTGACGAAGGAGCTCATCTCGTTGAGCGTCATGAAGTGCTTGACGCGGTCGGAGAGATGCTCGGCGACGTAGCCTGCGTAGTTGGCGAAGGCCTCGGAGGTGTCGCGCGACTGCCAGCCGCCCTTGTCTTCGAGTGCTTGTGGGAGATCCCAGTGATAGAGCGTGCAGTAGGGCTGAATGTCGGCTGCGAGCAGCTCGTCGACGAGGCGATGGTAGAAGTCGAGACCCTTCGGGTTTGGTGTGCCTGTGCCCTGAGGGAAGACCCGCGGCCATGCGACGGAGAAGCGGTAGGTCTTGAGGCCGAGCGCCTTCATGAGCTGCACGTCTTCTTTGTAGCGATGGTAATGATCGTTGGCTACGTCGCCGGTGTCTCCGTTTTTGATCTTGCCTGGGATGTGAGAGAAGGTGTCCCAGATAGAGGGGCCGCGGCCGTCTTCGTTGACGGCACCTTCAACCTGATAGGACGCGGTTGCGGAGCCCCAGAGAAAGCCGTGCGGGAAAGCTCGCACAGCAGGTGCGGCGGGAGTGACTTCGCCGGAGGCTGGTGTGGCGATGGTTGAGAGTGCGGTGGGGGCGAGTGCGGCGGATCCAAGCAGACGGGCGAAAGTGCGGCGGCTAAATCGATTAAGCAAAGAGGAGCCCTCGTGAGACGCTGAAAATTGTAGCTGCTTCAAACAAGAGATGACAACGACGGCAGGTGAAAAGATTTGCCGAAGATCTGTCGCGAAGTTTTGCACGGGCAGGAGATAGCGACACGAGCGCAGGTCCGTTTGAAGTGGTAAACTAGCTCCTGTGCCGGGTCCTACGCGACGTAATCCCGCCAACCCCGCCAGGTCCGGAAGGAAGCAACGGTAACGGGTCATTACGGGCGCAGTAGGTCGCCCGGTGCACAATCTTCCGGTACTCCTACTTTCGCCGCAGTTCCCGCAATGGCGCAGTAGGTCGCCCGGTGCACAATCCCTCCTTTTCGTTTTCCCACTCAGGACATCGTTCTATTCGCCACCCGCCAAGGGTGAGTGTGTCTTTTTTGGGTCTCTGCTCGTCAATGAACTCATCAGGGTACGTGACACGCGTAGGCTTCTCAGAGAGAATGGTCCGACGGTGAACGACGGTTCATTTGATACGGGTTTGTCTTTTATTGCTTTGACACTAGATGAGGTGAGAGTTTGAGTTTGACGTTGAGACCGCAGACGCGGGTACGCGCGAAGATCAGTTCGGTGGGGGCGTATGTTCCGCCGCGTTTGTTGACCAATGCGGATTTGGAAAAGATGGTCGCAACCAACGACCAGTGGATTATCGAGCGGACGGGAATTCGTGAGCGGCACATCGTAGAGCAGGGAGTTGCAACCAGCGATCTGGCGGTGGAGGCGGCGAAGAAGTGTCTCGCGGCTCGCGGCATCGAGGCCAGTGAGCTGGAGGTGATCATCGTCGCGACGGTTACGCCCGATATGTTCTTTCCGGCGACGGCGTGCCTGGTGCAGGACAAGCTCGGCGTGAAGGGCGCATGGGGGTTCGATCTTTCAGCCGCCTGCTCGGGATTTCCCTATGCGCTGCAGGTAGGGGCGAAGCTGGTTGAGAGTGGAATGCACAAGAAGGTGATGGTGATCGGAGCGGATGTGATGAGCTCGATCATCGACTACACGGACAGGGCAACCTGCGTGATCTTCGGCGATGGCGCTGGCGCGGTGCTGCTGGAGCCCTGCGAAGAGGGTGAGATCGGGCTGATCGACTACTGGCACGAGATCGATGGCTCCGGTGCGGCAGCTCTGAATATGCCCGGTGGGGGAGTTTGAATCCGCCGACTGTCGAGACGGTCGCGGCGAAGATGCACTACGTCCATCAGGATGGGCAGGCGGTGTACAAGTTTGCGGTGCGCAAGATGGCCGAAGCTGCGGAGATCATTCTGACGCGCAACGGCGTGGAAGGGAAGGACCTTGGCTGCTTTATTCCGCATCAGGCGAATAAGCGGATTATTCTTTCGACGGCGGAGCGACTGGGCATGCCGGAGGAGTCGGTGATCATCAACATCGACCGCTATGGGAACACTACGGCGGCTACGATCCCGATGGCGATGCAGACGGCGCTCGAAGAGAAGCGGTTGAAGAAGGGCGATCTTGTTCTGTTGGCTAGTGTTGGAGCTGGCTTTACCGTGGGAGCCACGTTGTTGCGGTGGGAGTTTTAGAACACAGGCTGAATGGATTTCGAGGCGGGTGAAGCTTAGGCGCTTCACCCGTTTTTCTTTTGACTCGTAGTCTTGTCAATTCGAATTCAGGTTTTTCCTTGTTTAATCTATCTTTTAGATATATAGCTTGTAGCTATGAAGACGGAAGGTGGTTCTACTCCGAATGCTTTGCTCGGACTTCTCAGCCTGAGGCCGATGTCCGGATACGACATTCGCCAGTTAGTGTCGCGTTCCATCGGGCACTTCTGGAGCGAGAGTTATGGACAGATCTACCCAGGTTTGAAGCGGCTTGCGGCAGCGGGTTTGGTCGAAAAGAAGACTGAGCGGAAAAAGGGAAAGCCCGACCGGAATTTGTATTCGATCACCTCGGAGGGGCGCGAACGGCTGCAGGAGTGGCTGAAGATTCCGGTGTCTGAGGAGGTAGCGAGAAACGAGTTGCTGCTGAAGCTATTCTTTGGTGCGCATGTCTCAACGAGTGTCAATCGGGAGCATGTGATCTCGAACATGGAGTTTCATCAACGAGCGCTGAAGGTGTACACAGCCACAGCGAAGCAGCTGCGGCAGGACGAGGCGAACGATCCTAATCTGCCGTACTGGCTGATGACGCTGAACTATGGACGGCACTACAGCGCAGCGATGTTGAAGTGGTGCAGGGAGACGCTGGCGGAGTTGGATGAGATAGAGAGCAAGGGAAAAAGGAGGCGGTGATGCATGCACTCGATCCGTTGTGGGTAAAGATCTTTCTTACGATTCATATTGCTGCGGGCGCATCGTCGTTTCTGCTGGCTCCCGTTGCGCTGGCTACGGCGAAGGGCGGCAAGCAGCATAAACGCTGGGGGAAGGTTTACCTGTGGTCGATGGGGGTAGTTGCGGCGACGGCAATCCCGATGGCGTTCTTCTTCCCCGTGCGGTTTCTGGCCCTGGTGGCGGTGTTCAGCTTCTACTTTGCCTTTTCGGGATTTCGCGTTCTGCGGTTGAAGGAGCTGGCGCGCGGCGGAGGCGCGGAGCCTATCGACTGGATCGCCGGGATTGTAACCTTCGCAACGAGTGCGCTGCTGGCGTGGCTGTCGTGGTTCCGGCCTGCATCCATCGAGGTGATCCCGCTGGTGGGCGTGGCGTTCGGATTCATCGGAATGAGAGGCGCGGCGACTCAGTTGCTCTCGTTCGTGCGCAAGCCGAAGGAGAAGATGTTCTGGTGGTACACGCATCTCGGAAACTTTATTGGGAGCTACATCGCAGCGTGGTCCGCCTTCAGCGTGGTCACGCTAACGCGAGTCATTGGCAATCATTGGTACGTGTGGCTGTGGCCGACGATGATCGGAGTGCCTGCGATTGTTCTGACCATAGCCTACTACCGGCGTAAGTTCGCTCCGCGGGTGAAGGCTACGGCGTGAGAACCCAGCTCAGGCGGTGGTGTTGGAGGGCTTGGCGAGGCCTCGTGAGCGCGGGCGGACGGCGCGCGAGGTCTTGTAGAGCTTCCAGAAAGCGAAGGCGCAGCTTGCGAGAATCCCGGTCCAGATCACGATGAGAACCGGGGTCGCATACTTGTCGGAGAGATTGTTCCAGAGATGGAGGATGTGCCGCCCGTAGTGGATGCCGAGCCACGCGGCAACCGAATGACGCAGGCATCGGCTGATGATGAAGGTGGTAAGAAATTTTCTGCGCGACATATTCAGCGCGCCTGCAGCGAGGACGAAGGGGCTCAGCGGCATCGGCGGCGGCAGGATCGCCGGCAGGGCTACGGAGAGGATGGCGTGGTTTTCCATCCATTCACAGACGCGTTTGAAGGTACGAGGTGGAACGTGCTTCTCGAGAAAAGCCATGCCTCCGGACTGGCCCACCTGGTAGCTGAACCATCCACCGAGTCCCGAGCCTATGGTTGCGAGCAGGATCAAGAGAAACCAGCTTTGATGCTGCGCGGACAGCACGATGATCATGATGTCGGTGATGCCCGGCAGAGGCAGAGGAACGAAGGAGCTGTCGACGATCGAGACCAGGAAGACGCCGAAGAGGCCGAAGCTGAAGAGCAGATGGAGGAACGGACCGCGCGCGCGGTGTGGCGAAGCCGCCGCCTGTGCGGCTGCGGCGAGGCTCCTGGCTAGGATCGTGGCAGCCGGGCGCAGGCTCATACAGATTAAGACGCGACCCAGGTAGGAGAAGTCGCTGAAATTTTGAATATTGGTTGAGCGGCGAGTGTAACAGGGGACTTACAGGAAGCGGAGATCGGGCAGTGAGGGGAGAACATCAACCTCCGCGGCGTACTGCCGGAAGAGTTTGATGGCGCGCATGCAATCCGTATTCAAAACATAGTGGATGTTGTGGGAGAGATAGTGGCGTATCACGGCGGGGCTGAGGTCGATGCGGGGAGTCCATTGTTCGACCAGATCTTCGATGTGCAGAAGGCCGTGATTGCGCGAGGCTTCAAGGTCTTCTCCAAGTTGAGCGGCTGTCAAGCCAGGGGCTCCGAGGGACTCTGGCCGCACCGCCCAGACCGCGGCGACCCAGGGTAGATTGGTGCGGATGTGCCACTCATGGGCGAGATCAAACCACTGGCACGGACCCACCTCCGCTTCGATCTGCTCGCGGCGTTCGAGAGCGAGCAAGGCCGGATCTCCAATCAGGATGGCAGCGTCTGCCTGCTGAAGCATCGCTACGGGGTCGGCGGGCGCGGGATGAAACGTAGGGGAGTTGTTTGCGAACTTGCGGAAGAGAATCTCGGCGTAGGCGAGCGAGCTGCGAGATGCCGTGTCGGCAGAGACCGTCTTCACCGTGCTGAGGGTGCGAGGAGATTTGATGATGAGCTGAATGGAACGAACTTCGTCGAGCGAAGCGATAGTGCAGCCGGGGACGACTGCAAGCTCCGGGGTGAGCGCTGCGATGGGGATCAGGCCAAGGTCCGCGCGGCCTGCGAGAAGTTCGGCAGCGCAGAGCGAAGGCTGCGTGTAGTGCAGGGAGTACCGTTGTGCCAGTTCCTCGGCGAGCGGTGCGTGCTCGAAGTCCCACATCAGAGGTGCGGGGTTGAGAAAGTTGATCGCAGCGACACGAAGCATGGAAGATGGGGATGAAGTGTTCAAAGGACTAGTTTATTGGATGTGAGGGAGACGTGCTCGATGCAGAGGCGGGTCGTGGCTTTTTATCAGGATGAAGAACAGCACTGGGTGGCACGGCTCGACTGCGGGCATGGGCAGCATGTGCGCCATGATCCGCCCTGGACGCTGCGCGAGTGGGTGACGACGGAAGAGGGAAGGGCTGCGCGACTTGGGAGTTTGATGGAGTGCAAGAGGTGCGATGAGGAGGAAAAATAGCGAGTTGGTAGTACGATTCTCGCGACACTGCGCAGTTCATTCCGAAGGGAGCAGAAAGAATGGATGGATTGTTGAAAGTTGGCCGCCTCTTCTTTGCCATCGCCATGGTGCTATTCGGCGTGGAGTATTTCATCTACGTCGGCGGGTTGAAGGGCCCGATCCCTGGGCCTCCGTGGATACCGGGGTCGCATTCGGCAGCCGTGCTGGCGGGCGCTGCTCTGATCGCGGTTGCGGTCTGCATCGTGACGGAAAAACTTGCGCGGCTGGCGGCGGCGTTTTTGGGTGTTGCTCTGTTTTTATACGTCCTGTTTCTGCAATTCCCCAGGCTCATCGCGCAGCCGCATAGTCCCGATCCCTGGACCAGCGGCTTCGAGCTTCTGGCTTTGATGGGTGGCGCGTTCGTGCTGGCTCGGATCGAGATTCCGGACGGACTCCGGTTAGAGCCGACAAACAAGGTCTTGTCGCATTTAGCCACCTTCGGGCGCGTTGCGTTTGCCCTCGCGCTGGTGGTCTTCGCCGTGCAGCATTTTCTGTATGCGAAGTTTGTGGCGACTATTGTCCCCGCATGGATTCCCGCGCGCCTGTTCTGGTCGTACTTCGTCGGAGTGGCGTTTGTCGCAGCTGCTCTGGCGATCGTCACCAGGCAGATGGCGCGCACTGCCTCAATCCTATTGGGCACAATGTTTTTTATCTGGGTTGTTATTCTTCACGTGCCGCGCGTAGCAGGCAACCCGCGCAACGGAGACGAAGTGACTAGCCTGCTAGTTGCATTGGCGATGAGCGGCGCGTCTTTTATTCTTGCGGAGAGTTTCGCGCCCGACCTCGTCGCCTGAGATGCGATACAGTGACGGTGAGCCTCCCTCTAGCGACGATTGTTTAAAGTCGCAGAGGCAAAGGCTTGCGAAGCATACCGACGAAGAGGACGATGAATGGCTTTGGCGCAGCAGGATGCAGCAGTGGTACGCGAACAGGCGCGGTTGGCTTGGGTGGCATTGACGTTGACGCCTGGAATGGGGCCGACGCGAATATGGAAAGCGATGAATCGGCTGGGCGCTGCGGAGCGGGTGCTCGGGGCCTCGCTGACCGAGTTGGAAGGCGCGGGGATGCCGGCGCAGTCTGCGCAGTTCGTCTTCGAAGGCAAAGCCAAAGCCGCGGCTGAAGACGAGTTGAAGCGTGTAGCCGAAGCTGGCGGCAGTATATTGACGCCGGAAGATGAGGCTTACCCCGAGCGGCTGCGTGAGATCTATGATCCACCGTCGACGCTTTGGATTCGCGGGGACGTCTCTCTGCTGGCGCGGCCGGGCATTGCGGTGGTGGGAACGCGTCAGCCTTCGCCGTATGGAGCAGGGATGGCGGAGCTTTTGTCGCGTGACCTTGCGAATCGCCGGATGGTTATCCTGAGCGGCATGGCTCGCGGAGTCGACACTGCCGCGCACAAGGGCGCGATCGAGGCAGGCGGAAAGACGGTCGCGGTCTGGGGAACGGGCATCGACGTCATCTATCCCAAGGAGAACAAGAAGCTGGCCGAGCAGATCGTCGCAACCGGCGGCACGATCGTGAGCGAGTACCCGCTCGGAACGTTTCCCGCGCCGCAGAACTTTCCTATTCGCAACCGGATTCTGAGCGGAATGAGCGTGGGCGTGCTGGTCATCGAAGCCGCCGAGTACAGCGGAACGAGAATTACGGCGCGATGTGCGATGGAGCAGAATCGGGATGTTTACGCTGTCCCCGGAAACGTGACGAACAAGAACGCGTGGGGCCCTAACACCCTGATAAAGCAGGGGGCTAAGCTGACTGCGACCTGGGAGGATATATGGGAGGATCTGCCCTCGCAGATCAGGCTGGCTTTGGAGGATGAACTGGAGGCGGCTGGTGGGGGCTCTGAATCGAAACCGGCAGGGGCTGCATCTCTATTTAACGATACGCCGCTTCCAGAGCACGAAAGGATTGTCTTTGAACGGCTGCGGCACGATGAGTCGACACAACTGGACGAGCTGATCGAACAGTTGGAGGCCGACTTAGGATCTGCAGAGATCTTTACCGCGCTGTTCGAGCTGGAGCTTGCGGGGCGCGTTCGGCAACTGCCAGGAAAAATTATGTGAGGGCGTTCTGAGCCTCATTGGCAAGGTCGATTCCTGCGGCGAAGCGGATGCCGCAAAGATAAACGTAAGCTCAGGGTTTCGTTTGACTTGGCAAGTTATCCACAGCGTGGATCGGCTCGTCGACTGTAGTTGTTGTGCTATGACCTTCTCAGTCCGGTTTCGTCAGTTGAGGGATCATGGCGAGATGACGTGTTTGCAGAACTCGTGTTAGGTTCGCAATGGAATAAGGAAGTGTGGAACGTTTTGCCTCGGCGATGCGTTCTGGTGGATGAAGGGAACGAATGGGTAAATCATTAGTTATCGTCGAATCGCCGGCGAAGGCGAAGACGATTGGGAAGTATCTCGGCAGCGATTACGTGGTGGAAGCCTCGATTGGCCACATCATGGACCTGCCGAAGAACGACATCGGCGTTGAGTTGAAGAAGCGGACGTTCGAGCCGACGCTGATTGTGTCTCCGGGTAAAGAGAAGGTGGTGGATCGGCTGAAGAAGCTGGCGTCGAAGGCGGACATGGTCTATCTTGCGCCGGACCCTGATCGCGAAGGCGAGGCGATTGCCGCGCACCTCTCCATCCAGCTGTTGCCGATGATGAAGGACAAGTCGAAGGTTCGGCGTGTCACCTTTAATCGAGATCACCAAAAAGCAGTGCAGGCTGCGTTTTTGAATGCACGGGATATCGATGAGGATCTGGTGGATGCGCAGCAGACTCGGCGCGTGCTGGATCGCCTGGTGGGCTATCAGGTCTCTCCGCTGCTCTGGGACAAGGTCCGGCGTGGGCTTTCGGCGGGACGTGTGCAAACCGTCGCGCTGCGGCTGATCGTCGAGCGCGAGCAGGAGATCAATGACTTCAATCCAGTCGAGTACTGGACCATCGACGCGCAGCTTGAGCCGACTGCGAACAAGCAGAGCTTCACGGCAAGATTTGTCGGCGTCAATGGCGTGCCTGCGCGCGTTGCGAACGGAAAAGATGAAGAAGGCAAAGAGCTCTTTCTATCGAACGCGCTGCCCGATCAGGAGGCTGTCGAAGAGGTTGTCAGCGAACTGAAGGTTGCGAAGTGGAGCGTACGCTCGGTTGAGAAGAAAGAGCGCAGGAGCAATCCCAGGGCTCCCTACACCACCAGCAAGCTGCAACAGGATGCGGCGGGTCGTCTCGGCTTCAATGTGCGACGCACCATGGGCGTGGCACAGCGTTTATATGAGGGCGTAGAGATTGGCGCAGAGGGCACGGTCGGTCTTATCACCTACATGCGTACCGACTCGACCCGTGTCAGCGCGGATGCAATTGCGGAGGCTCGCGAGTTCATTGGCAAGCTGGGCGCGAAGTATCTGCCCGCAAGCCCGAACGAGTACCTCGGCAAGAAGCAGGTCGAGGCGCAGGATGCACACGAAGCCATCCGGCCGACGAGCGTAAAGTACACGCCGGACTCGATCCGAAAGTATCTGAGTGACGAGCAGTACAGGCTTTACAAGCTGATCTGGCAGCGTTTTGTCTCGAGCCAGATGACGCCAGCGGTCTTCGATCAGACGACAGTAGATATTGTCGCGAAGGCAAAGCTCGCCTATGACTTTCGCGTGACCGGCAGTGTGTTGAAGTTCGAAGGACACCTGAAGTTCGAAGAGGAAGAGAAGCGAGCGCGCCAGGCAGCTAAAGATAAGGCGGCGAAGGAAGAGGCAAGCGCGAAATCGACCGTGGATGCTGATGCCGCTGCGCAGGCCGGGACCGAAGAAGAGGATGAAGCGGAAGCAAGGTTGCCGGAGTTGAGCAACGGCGAGGCTTTGCGTCTGCAAAAACTCGATCCGCTGCAGAAGTTTACCCAACCGCCGCCGCGCTTCAACGAAGCGAGCCTCGTCAAGACGCTCGAAGAGAAGGGAATCGGCCGGCCTTCCACCTACGCGTCCATCATCAATACGATCCAGGATCGCGACTATGTGAAGAAGATCCAGTCGAAGTTTGTGCCGACCGAGATTGGCACGGTGGTTACGAAGCTTCTGGTGAAGAACTTCCCCTATATCTTCGATACGGCGTACACGGCGACGCTTGAAGGCGAACTCGACGCCGTTGAAGATGGGACCGAGCGTTGGACCGATCTGCTGAGCGGATTCTACGACCACTTTGAGAAGGAGCTGAACGTCGCCAGCGACAACATGGAAGATGTGAAGCGGATGGAGCAGAAGACTGACGAGACCTGCGACAACTGCGGCAGTCCTCTGATTCTGAAGTGGGGCAAGTTCGGTAGCTTCTACTCCTGCAGCAACTTCACCAAGGTGAAGCCGATGACGATTGCGGCAGGTCCCTGGAAGAAGGAACCGAAGGCTGTAACCAAAAAGTTACAAGTGCGTTTGCCTTCCCGCTGATTGTGAAGGCTACGACAGAAGATGTCACCGAATACTCCAAAGAGGTCGGCGACGCAAAGGAGATGGCGTCAGCAATCGCCGAAGCTGCCGAGCAGGGCAAGAAAGTTACCGTCGAGCCTGTAAGCTGCGACTTCACCAAGGAGAACTTCGCCGCAAAGCCTGACCTGAGCGCACCGGGCGCCGACGACGTTGCAGAAGAAGAGTTCTGCGACAACTGCGGACGCACGATGGTGCTGCGCAATGGGCCTTGGGGACCGTTCATGGCCTGCCCCGGCTACAACGAAGATCCACCGTGCAAGACCATCCGCAAGCTGAACCAGAAGGTGCAGCAGAAACCGCCGGTCCAGCTCGAAGAGGCCTGCCCGAAGTGCGGCAAACCGCTGCTGCTGCGCAACGGTCAGTACGGGGAGTTCATCAGCTGCAGCGGCTATCCGAAGTGCAAGTACATCAAGCAGGAGCTGCTCGACGTAAAGTGCCCCAAGGATGGCGGAGATATTGCCGTGCGCAAGACCAAGCGCGGCGACCTCTTCTACGGCTGCGTGAACTATCCCAAATGCGACTTCGCCTCGAACCTGAAGCTGGTCAACCAGACCTGCCCAAAGTGCGACAGCGCTTATGTTCTCGAGGTCGTCAACGACAAGGGAACCTACCTCGTCTGCCCGAACAATCGCGAAGCGCTGCCAAAACGCCGCAAGAAGAAGGGCGCCGCCGAGGAAGAGCCGACGACTCCCCCTGCACCTACGAGAAGAAGATCGCAGGCCCCGCTCCCGCGCCCGTCATCGAGCGTCCCGACCCGGAGAAGACCCGGGCGGTCGTCGAGAGCGTAGCTTAACCGAAGATAAGGAACGACATGGCCACCGCTGCGGATGCCGAATTGATTTTGAAGCTGTACGAGATGCGCCGGGAGGAGACTCTGCGCAAGGCGCGGCGGTTTCTCGTCTTCGAGTTTCAGCCCAAGACCGTGGAAGAGCTGCGCGTGGTCTCGAGGGACGTCAAGGCGGAGCATAACCCTTCGTGGCGTCAGGTTCTGAGCTACTGGGAGATGGCTGCGTCGCTCGTTCTGCGTGGCGCACTCGACCCAGACCTCTTTCTGGACTCGAATGCCGAGGGGATTCTCCTGTACGCCAAGTTCCATCACTTCCACGCCGAAACCGAGAGGGAGAGTGGCAACCGGTTCATGGCACAGACCGCGGCTCTGATCGACGCCTACCCCGCAGCCAGGTCTCGCTACGAGGGTTTTCTGAAGAGTTTCGGACCAGCCAGCACGTCCACATAGCCCGAGCCCGGGTCCGGAGACTTTCCTTTTTGCATCGTTTCTGTTACAACTGCAACACGGCTCCACGGTTCCAGAGATCTCCCGGCGTAAGCCGCCATCCGTGGCTGGCGAACGTAACTCGTTGAAAAGAATGCAGGTAGTGGATTATGGCGAAGGCAGTTTGGAATGGCCAGACACTGGCCGAAAGTGAAACCTATGAGACGGTCGAGGGAAACATCTACTTCCCCGAGGAATCAGTAAAACGTGAGTTTTTGAGACCCAGTTCGACGACCTCCAATTGCCCCTGGAAGGGTCAGGCGCGGTATTACACCATTGTGGTGGACGGCCAGGATAACCCGGATGCCGCCTGGTACTACCCCGACCCGAAGCCGGCGGCGCGCGATGTAAAACACCACATCGCCTTCTGGCGTGGTGTCGAAGTCACGAAATAGCTTAGGTGATGGAACAATAGGGAGGGGCTAAACACCTCTCCCTATTTGCCTTAGTAGGCCTGTAGACGATCGAGCGGCAACCGGACCTGGAAACAGGTGGCGCCGGGTTTCGACTCTACCGTCACGAACCCAGAGTGCTTGTTGACGATGCGCTGAACCGTGTCGAGCCCAAGTCCAAGCCCGCGCCCCGGCGCCTTAGTGGTAAAGAAGGGCTCAAAGATCCTCGAACGAATCTCCGGATCGATCCCCGGCCCCGAATCCCAGACTTCCACAAGAGCCATCTGGCCGCTCTGGTGAGTCGTCAGCCGCAGCGTTCCCATATTGTTCATGGCGTCGAGCGCATTTTCGATCAAGGAGGTCCAGACCTGGTTGAGTTCGCTGCCGTAAGCGCTCACACACTCCAGATCCTGATCGAACTCCAGCTCCACTTTGACGTTTCTGAGCCGCGAGTTGAACATCACAAGCGTATTTTCAAGCGATTGCGCAAGGTCGACATCCTGAATTGGCGCCTGGTCCATGTACGAGTAATCCTTGATCGCGCTGATCAGGTCAAAGATGCGCACGGTGGAGTCGACGACCGTCTCAGCCATCCGCTCAACCCGCAGGGAACTGGCCACCGTCGCAACAGCCATCGGGAGCACCTCAGGACCCACGATTGTCGCCAGCTCATCAAGCAGGTCAAACGCCAGCGTCGTCTCCGACAGCGCGGGTGCGATCGTCCACGGATTGGGAACGTTATGAGCGTTGAGCCACTGAATCAGCATCTCCTCGCGATCCGCGTTAGCCAGCGGATTCTGCGAGCCCTTGGGCAGGTTGGAGTAAGCAGACATGCGAGCACGCGCATTCTTGATCCACTCGCGATATTTCTCTATGGTCTCGTCTGGCAGGCAAAGCTTGCCCATACGATACTTCTGGTCGCCATACTCGCGCAGTTCGCCAAACAGACTGGCAGCCGAGCGTTGCGCTGCGGAGGCAGGATTGTTCAGTTCGTGGGCTAAATTCGCAGCCAGCTTGCCGAGCGCACTCAGCTTCTCGGACTGCTGCTCAATGCGGGTCACCTCGCGCACGCGATCCAGCAACACCGAGACGCAGCGCTGCGCCATCGACGGTATCGCGACCAGCATCTCGGGGAACAGCGACTCATGGATATCAATCGCCCACACCGAGCCGACCGAGTAGCCTTCGCCGCCGTAGTTCTTCATGCGCGAGAAGGGAAGCTTCCCGGTCATCGATCCTGCCCGGCCGATAAACAGCGCAGCATTCGAGTGGCGACGGCGTACCTGGACCTCTCCGCGAAGAATAAAGTTCATGTTGCATGCGGATTCGCCCTCACGGAAGACGATGGAACGATCCGTACCCACACGTTCGCTCCCTTTGGTCGCAATCCAGGTGTACTCCTCCTCCATCAGGCCATCGAGTGGAGCAATGGTGCGCAGTCCGGCAACGATATCGGCAATGGGGGACGGTTGGGCGGGAGGACCTGCCACCTGGTCTGCCGAGGGAACCGGAAGTGTCGGTAGGAGGCTTTCATAGTTGTCCAATGTGGCCATTCCTGGAACTCCTTCTGTCGCGCTGGCGTCTGGATCGGGTTAGTAGAGCTACGTCTCCATTGTTACAGGAGTTCCGCCTCCCGATTGTCTTAGGCTCATAAATTCCGAGCAAAACCCTTAGGGTCAATGCGGCCGGGTGGCGTCGAGGTCATTTTGAGATGCAAACGAGGAAGCGACACCCACTTAGATGCCGCTCCCCGTCTCTTCGATTGGTTAAAAGCTTCAGTTGTTAGACGAGCAACTCTACGCTTTGTAAACCTGGCCGTCTTTTACAACGACCGGATCGAGGAACGGCATGGATTTGCGAAGCTCGGCCCCAACCTTCTCGATCTGGAGTGCGGCTTCCTGCTTGCGGATGCGGGTAAACTCCTTGCGGCCGGTCTCGTTCTCCTCGATAAACTTCTTCGCGAAGCTGCCGTCCTGAATATCGTTCAGCAGGCCCTTCATCGCCTTCTTCACCTCAGGCGTCACAATGCGCGGCCCGGCCACGTAGTCGCCCCACTCTGCGGTGTCGGAGATCGAGTGGCGCATGTACTCCAGGCCGCCTCGGTACATCAGGTCGACGATCAGCTTCAGCTCATGCAGCACCTCGAAGTACGCAAGCTCAGGCTGGTAGCCGGCCTCGACTAAGGTCTCGAACCCTGCCTTCACCAGCGCACTGGTGCCGCCGCACAGAACCGCCTGCTCGCCGAAGAGGTCGGTCTCAGTCTCCTCGGTGAAGGTGGTTTGGAGCACCCCAGCACGCGTGCAGCCGATGCCCTTCGCATAGCTCAAGGCCAGCGCAAGCGCATTGCCGCTCGCGTCCTGCTCCACCGCGACCAGCCCCGGGATGCCGCCACCCTCGGTGAACACCTCGCGAACACGATGCCCAGGTCCCTTCGGCGCCACCAGCGAGACGTCGGCTGTCGCAGGAGGCGTAATGGTGCGGAAGCGAATGTTGAAGCCATGCGCAAACATCAGCGTCACATTCGGCTTCATGTTCGGCTCGATCTCGGCGTGGTAGACCTTAGCCGCAGTCTGGTCAGGCGTGAGGTTCATGATGACGTCAGCCCACTTCGAAACCTCGGCGACTGTGTCCACCTGAAGCCCGGCCTTGCGCGCGCGCTCCGCGTTGGGCGAGTCTTTGCGCAGGCCCACGCGAACGTCAACGCCCGAGTCCTTGAGGTTCAGCGCGTGCGCATGGCCCTGCGAACCATAGCCGATGATGGCAACTTTCTTTGCCTGGATAAGAGAGAGTCTGCGTCTGCGTCGTGGTATGCCTTAGCCATTGTTAGTTTTTCCTTTTGGTGTTGTGTAAAGTTTACTCGCGCTCACAGCGATGCTGTATCACTTCGAGAATGCTGTTTTGGAGATTTTGCATGACGGCATCGGTCCAAAGGCCAGCGTAGCCATTGAAATTGGTGGAGAGCCGCTGATGGCTGATGAGGTGCAGCATCGTGTCGCCGTTTGCGAGGGGTTCCAGAGTGTACTCGCCGTCGAGAACGTCGAAGTACCGGCCGCCGATGGTGACGTGCTCATCGAGCGTTGTGGTGGGGATGTGAGCTGAGTCGGCTTTGATGCTGAAAGCAATGCGGCGCTGCGGCTCCCAGGCTGTGATGGTTTCGATGAAGAGCAAGCCGCGCTCGAAGCTGGCATGCCGGACACCGCCGACGCCTTCGTAGGAGAGCGTGGCTTCGATGGGACGGGGGAACCCGATCCGGTGTGTCCACGTCGTACTCAGTTCAGATGGTGCGATGGCAGGGACACGCTCGATGTTCTGCCAAATAGTTTGAGGCGTAGCGTGGATGCGGATCTCACTTGCGACGGTGCGGGTGGAGGATGGCGCCGTGAGGCACGCTTCGACGGGAGCGAGGAGGAATGGGAGTATCGCGACACAGGTCAGAGTGAGGTTGGAGGGTTTACGGAGACGGCCCCAACCGCCGGCGATGAGGCCGCCAAGGCTGGCGCAGGCCAGCGCAATGGGGGAAGCCATGAGGATGCAGATGCCACCTTCGATCAAGAAGAGCCACAGGGTGAGCAGTGTGACGAAGACGGAGATCCATGGCAAAAAGATCCACTTCCAGACGCTGACAGGCTCGATCGCTTCGGCGCGGCGAACCGTGAGAATGCCAATCACTACCGGGCCCCCGAAGAGAAAGGCGATGGTCATCACATTGAAAATTTGAGCCTTCGGCCCGACAAAGTTAGAGTGGCCTGGAAGGCGCAAGAGGATACCGTAGATGGCTCCCAGGGCGACGCCTTCGAGCATCGTACGCCTCTTGTCCCACGAGCGGCTGGCTGGAAAAATATTTATCGAGCTGGGCATCCCTTAGCTTTCGTCCTCTGCAAACTCTCTCGGCAGAATCTCACCCGCGTCGGGTTTTTCAGGGAACGACGTCTCACCGCTGTGATCAGGATCAGGCGTACCAAGCGCCTTCAGCACGCGGCTGGTGTGGTGGCCGCGCCGCATCGCCATACGCCCCGTACGCGAGACCTCAAGGATCGTGTAACCGCTTTCCGTAAGCACTTGAATCAGCCCTTCGATCTTGCTGGCCGCGCCCGTCATCTCGAGCATGACGGACTCCGGCGCAAGATCGACCACACGCGCCCGGAAGACCGTGGCAAGCTCGAAGATCTGCGACCGAGTCTTCGGCCCAGCCGCAACCTTGATCAGGCAAAGCTCGCGGATGACGGCGTCGGCGCGGCCCACCTCGTCCACCTCCACCGTGATCTCAAGCTTGTAGAGCGATGCGCGAATGCGGTGCGCGGCATGGTCCGGCGCCTCGCAGACGATCGTCATGCGCGACACTTCAGGCCGCTCGCTCTCGCCCACCGTCAGCGAGACGATGTTGATGTTGAGACGGCGAAACAGGGAGGCGACACGCGTCAACACGCCGGGTTTGTCTGAGACGAGAGCTACAAAAGTGTGGAGCATGTATGCCTTTCAACGAGTTTCGGCGCTTTAGTTTGGACTATGGGGCAGGGAATCTACAGGCGGTGCAGGGAACTGACGAAGATAGGTCTTGGGAACTTCATAGAGGATGAGTTCCCCCGGCTTTGCCTTGGGGCTCGCACTGCTGCAGAGATTGCCGGTTGTCACTCCACTGCTAAGAATCGTAGCGACGGAGTAGTTGGTATATAGCTCGCCTCGCGGCCTGCAGTCCGCATACATATTTGCGAGGATGCGCAGAATGGTTGCCTTCTTCGTATCCACCAGGATGATCCCGTTCTTATCGGTTGCCATGGCGATCGATCCGATCTGATTCTCGCGAAGAGCAACATTCAACCTCTCGTCCCGGACAGGCTCGTTGGTGAGCGCATTGATCACCTTGATGTGAATCTGAACAGGCGGAGGCTGCTGACCGGGCTGAGATTGAGCCGAGGCAGCCGCAGACGCCGCGGTCACCAGGAGGGACCAGGTCATGCGTGCACCAACTCCAAATCTTCTACTCGCTCCAACTCCGAATCGACTCGGCATCTGTATCTCCTCTCTCAAAACCACAACCCTGCTGCGGGCCAAAAATAAACTTCAAAAACCTGGCGCATTTTTCGATAGTCAAAAACACGTTGCTAACACACCACGCTTACCATGCATTTCACCACGTTCTCACCATCAAAAAACCACGCTCAGAACACCGTTTTTTCAAAACACCGCTCAAAAACAAGGGAAAACAGCGGCCTTGGCTCCCGCACCACCTGCCAGAATTTTTCTGCGGGAATCGAAAAACTATTCATCCTCCGCCGTCTCAAGAAGCGGGTCACTGGCAGGCCGTCGCACCATCTCGTGGAGCGCTGCCCCGGGCGCGATCATCGGATAAACTCCATCCTCTTTTTCCACCTGGAAGTTGATAAGAAACGCCTTGCCGCTCGTGCGTGCTTTCGTAACCGTCGGAGTCACATTCTTCCGTTCGCTGACATGCGCCCCATCAATACCGTGCGCGCCAGCAAGCTTTACGAAGTCCGGAGACAGAATCGGCGAAGCGGCATAGTTCTTCTCATAGAAAGCCTCCTGCCACTGTCGAACCATACCGAGGAATCCATTGTTAATCACCGCAATATTGATCGCCAAACCCTCTTGAACAATGGTCGAAAGCTCAGCAGCCGTCATCTGAAAACCACCGTCGCCCGCGATCACCCAAACATCTTTTTCAGGACACGCGACCTTGGCGCCAATCGCCGCAGGAAGCGCAAAGCCCATGGTGCCAAGGCCTCCGCTGGTGATCAGCGAACGAGGCGCGTCATGCTTGTAGTACTGCGCCTCCCACATCTGGTGCTGCCCCACATCAGTAACGATGATGGTCTGAGCGGCCCGACCCGCAGCGTGCGCTTCATGCCAGATGTCGTTGATGACATGGGCCGCATAAAGATGGCCATTATCAGGCAGATTGATGATGTCGCGAACGGCTGCATCGCCCTTCATCGCATTGACCTCTCCGATCCAGCTTGTATCCGTCTGCTTCTGAAGCAGCGGAAGAAGCAGTTCAAGAGTTTCGCGAAGATCGCCTATGAGGGCCACGTCAGCTTTCACATTCTTGTTGATCTCGGACGGATCAATCTCGATGTGAATCTTCTTCGCGTTCGGCGCATAGTGCGCGAGGTTGCCGGTGACGCGGTCGTCGAAGCGCATGCCGAAGGCGAGTAGCAAATCGGCTTGCTGGATGGCGTTGTTGACCCACGACTCACCATGCATGCCCATCATGCCAAGCGACAGGGGTGATAGGTAGGGAAGGCTCCAAGGCCAAGCAGAGTGCTGGCAACGGGGATCTGCTGACGCTCTGCAAAAGCGAGAACCTGCGACTCCGCACCGGAGTGCGTGATGCCGTGGCCGGCAAGGATGACGGGGCGTTTGGCGTGCTGAATGAGCTCGATGGCTTGTTGGATGGAAGAAGACTCCGCCTGCAGCATTGGGTGTGGGCGATAGGTGGCGGGCGCAGCGGATTCAAAGTTGAAGGCGGCGGTATTCTGCTGTGCATCCTTGGTGATGTCGACCAGCACCGGGCCGGGGCGGCCGTTGGTCGCGACTTGAAAGGCTTCGCGCAAGGTTGGTGCGATGTCTTCGGCGCGCGTGACGAGGTAGTTGTGCTTGGTGATGGGCAGAGTGATGCCGGTGATGTCGACCTCCTGGAATGCGTCGGAGCCGAGCACCTTGCTGCCAACCTGGCCGGTGATGCAGACGATCGGGATCGAGTCGAGCATGGCCGTCGCAATTCCGGTCACGAGATTCGTAGCACCGGGCCCGCTGGTGGCGATGCACACACCGACCTTGCCTGAAGCGCGGGCGTAGCCATCGGCCATGTGCGCGGCGCCCTGCTCGTGGCGGACGAGGATGTGGTGGATCGGGAACTTGCGCAGCGCGTCGTAGGCGGGGAGGATGGCACCGCCAGGATAGCCGAAGACCTTGTCTACTCCTTCGCCGACGAGCGTGGCCCAGATGATTTCGGCTCCGGTGAGTTGGGGATTTTGATTTTTGTTTGCCATGGTTGTTTCCTCGGAGTTACCTACTGCCGTTCAAACTTTTCGCCAAGATCGTCATCAATCAAGCCGTAGGTGGTACCAAAATGTGGTTTGTAGAAGTTGATTCCGTAAATGCTTGTTTCGCTGGCGTGATCTTCATCCCAAACCATTCCGAAAGGCCGGAAATCAAGGGTAACGAAGTTTTGACCGTCGCTGGATTGCCATCTTCCTGAAACGCTCTTCGCGGGTTTGCCGTTTTCGTTAATTTCTTCTAGAAATGTTCCGTCAGCGTCTATCCGGAGCGTTGCGTTGCCCCATGGAACTTGAATTTTGTAGTTTCCGAGAAGTTCAGCACCCGTCGGCTTTCTGTTGAGAACGAGATCTAAAACAGCTGCGCCCGCATTAGAAGCCATGAACAGAAACATCGGGCCAAACAAAATGGCCGCGAAGATGATCAGGCATATCAACACAAGACGAGTTTTCTTCTGAGAGGTCATTGGAGTTTATGTAGTGACAGCTCCTTCGCTGGCGCTGCTTACGGTGTTGACGTACTTGGCGAAGACGCCGCGTTTGAAGCGGGGTTCGGGGGCCTTCCATGTGGCTAGGCGTTTGGCGATCTCGGCTTCGGGGACGTTGAGGGTTAGTTTGCGGTTGGGGATGTCGAAGGTGATGGTGTCGCCTTCGTGGACCGCGGCGATGGGGCCTCCGAGCTGGGCTTCGGGGGCGACGTGGCCGACCATGAGGCCGCGGGTGGCTCCAGAGAAGCGGCCATCGGTGAGGAGGGCCACGGTTTCGCTGAGTTCTGGTATGCCTTTGATGGCTGCGGTGACGGCGAGCATCTCGCGCATGCCGGGGCCTCCGCGCGGTCCTTCGTAGCGGATGACGCAGACGTCGTTGGGGTTGATCTTCCCGGCTTCAACGGCGGCGTGGCACTCGTCCTCGGATTCGAAGACACGAGCGACGCCCTCATGAAAGAGACGCTCGTGGCCGGCGACCTTGACGACGCATCCCTCGGGCGCGAGGTTCCCCTTGAGTATGACGAGGCCACCTGTGGCCTTGAGCGGGTGCTCGGTGGAGTAGATGACGGCTTGATTGGGGGTCTCGACGGCCGCGGTGGCTTCTTCGGCGAGGGTTTTGCCGGTGACGGTGATCTGGGTGCCGTCGATGAGGCCGGCGTCGAGGAGGCGTTTGGCGAGAAGACGGCTGCCGCCTGCATCCTGATAGTCCTTGGCGGCGTACTTGCCACCGGGAGAGAGGTCGCAGATGTGCGGGGTGCGATCGCTGATGGCGTTGAAGTCATCGATGGTGAAGGGGATGTTGAACTCGCGCGCGATGGCCAGCAGGTGGAGGACGGCGTTGGTCGAGCCGCCAGAGGCGCAGGCGGAGACGTAGGCGTTCTCGATTGCCTTGCGGGTGACGATTTTGCTGGGGCGGAGGTCGTTCTTTGCGAGATCCATGACGATGCGCCCGGCTTCGCGGCTGGCTGCAGCTTTGTCCGGCGACATGGCGGGG
Organism: Tunturiibacter gelidiferens; assembly: GCF_051013345.1. Taxonomy (GTDB): domain Bacteria; phylum Acidobacteriota; class Terriglobia; order Terriglobales; family Acidobacteriaceae; genus Edaphobacter; species Edaphobacter gelidiferens_A. The sequence goes on along the minus strand of NZ_CP132939.1, from coordinate 5,266,044 downwards.
ACGCCAGTGATCTGGATGGGCGAGATGCCGAGGAACTCGCCAGCCATGGCCATGGTGTTGGCGGTGAACTGGCCGCCGCAGGCTCCGGGGCCGGGACAGGCTGCGGCTTCCAGGGCTTCGAGTTCGTCATCGGTGATCTTGCCGGCGGCGTGCGAGCCCATGCCTTCGAAGACCTGCAGGATGGTGATCTCCTTGATGGTGCCGTCGGGCTGGGGGAGTTTGCCGGGGGCGATGGAGCCGCCGTAGAGCATGAGCCCCGGGATATCGAGGCGGGCGAGGGCCATGATGGCGGCGGGCATGTTCTTGTCGCAGCCGGCGATGCAAACGAGGCCGTCGAAGGAATTGGCGCGGGTGACGAGTTCGATGGAGTCGGCGATGACCTCGCGGGAGACGAGCGAGGCCTTCATGCCCTGGGTGCCCATGGTGATGCCGTCGTGGACGGTGACGGTGTTGAATTCCATGGGGGTCCCGCCTGCTTCGCGAACGCCTTGTTTGACGGCTTCGGCGACCTGACGGAGATGGAAATTGCAAGGGCCGACCTCGGTCCAGGTGTTGGCGATGCCGATGATGGGCTTGTGCAGATCTTCTTTGGTGAAGCCTACGCTGCGCAGGTAGGAGCGGGCTGCGGCGCGGGATGGTCCTTCGGTGAGGACCTTGGAGTATTTCTTTGCGGGATTGAGTTCGTTGCTCATTTGATCTCTTGTCCTTGCGTTCGTCTCGGTACGATTACGACTTGCGGGCGGGACCGGCAGTTGCGCCGGGTTGGGCGATTACTTTGAGATCCGCCAATGTCCGTCCACCGCTTCGGCAAGCGAACTTGCGCTCCTTGCCGCCGTCAAGCTGTAATCAATGGGCTCGTTGATGGTCCATAGCCTGAGCTGTTTATGAGCGTCGAGGATAGAGAGCCGGAAGGGGATTTGCGTCGACGGCGGTTTGGCTGGGGCGTAGTGCAGCTCCAGGACAATGTCGGCTTCTTCTGTGGTTCCGACAAGTCTGTACTTGCCCCATTTCTGCAACCCTGTGTAGATGTCGTTGTATGCCTTACGGCAGGAGTTGTAATCCATTTCGCAGGCGTTCGAGACCAATGCGGTCTTTGCTGTCGAGATCTGCGTTGGAATGGGCGCGCCAGCGTTCGTTTGTTCCGCACACAGCATCGGTGCCAGCCCCAAGAACAAGACACGAAGGATATTACAGTTTCTGCGATTCACCGGATTTTCTCGATTCTGTAACTGCTCAGGATGATGTAGCCCGACGAGCCAGAGGGCTATGCCGTGGCGCCTTGAGATCTTGGTGAGAGCCAGAATTCGGCATCGTGTGTAGATTCATAGCTATCTAATTTACTTTCGTGGCGCAGCGTGAGGCCGATGTCGTCGAGGCCGTTCAGGAGGCAGTATTTGCGGAAGGGGTCGATGTCGAAGTGTGCGCTGAAGCCTTCGTCGTCAGTGATGGTCTGGGCTTCGAGGTTGATGGTGATCTTGTGGGCGGGATTTTTCGGAGCGACGCAGCAGGGTTTCCACGTCAGACTCGGGGAGGCGGACGAGGACCATGCCGTTTTTGCCGGCGTTGGAGAAGAAGATGTCGGCGAAGCTGGGGGCGATGACGGCGAGGAAGCCGAAGTCGGTGAGGGCCCAGGCGGCGTGCTCGCGGGAGCTGCCGCAGCCGAAGTTTTTCCGGCGATGAGGATCTTTGCGCCTTTGTGATGATGCTTGTTGAGGACGAAGTCGGGGTGGGGCTCGCCTGCGTGCGGGCCATCCTGGATACGGCGCCAGTCGTAGAAGAGGAAGTCGCCGTAGCCGGTGCGTTCGATGCGCTTGAGGAACTGCTTGGGGATGATCTGGTCGGTGTCTACGTTGGGGCGGTCGAGAGGACGGCGTGGCTGGTGAGTGTGTTGATGGGATGCATTATTTGCCTTCCTTGAACTGCCAGGTGCGGATGTCGGTGAAGTGGCCGGTAATTGCGGCAGCGGCGGCCATCTGTGGGCTGACCAGGTGTGTGCGACCACCACGCCCTTGACGGCCTTCGAAGTTGCGGTTCGATGTGGAGGCGCAACGTTCGCCGGGAGCGAGGATGTCGGGGTTCATTCCGAGGCACATGCTGCAGCCGGGTTCACGCCAGTCGAAGCCTGCTTCGGTGAAGACCTTGTCGAGGCCTTCTTTTTCTGCTTGCGCTTTGACGGACTGTGAGCCGGGTACGACCATCGCACGAACCGAGGTGGCGACGTGGTAGCCGCGAACGACAGAAGCTGCGGCGCGCAGGTCTTCGATGCGTGCATTTGTGCAGGAGCCGAGGAAGACGCGGTCGATCCTGATCTCTTCGATCGGTTCTCCAGCGTGGAGGCCCATGTACTCGAGGGCTCGCTCGAAGGCCTTTTGATCGGCTTCGCTGGCGGCGGGATCGGCGAGGGGAACGGTGCTTTTGACGCCAGTGACCATGCCAGGCGAGGTTCCCCAGCTTACGGTGGGAGTGATCTCGGAGGCGTTGAGGGTGAGTTCGCGATCGAAGATTGCTCCTGAATCGGTTACAAATTCAGACCAGTGGGAGACAGCTTCGTCCCATGCTGCTCCTTGCGGCGAGAAGCGGCGTCCTTTGAGGTAGGCGAAGGTGGTGGCGTCGGGGGCGATCATACCGGCGCGTGCCCCGGCCTCGATGCTCATGTTGCAGATGGTCATGCGGCCTTCCATCGAGAGAGCACGAATGGCGGATCCGGCGTATTCGACGACGTAGCCGGTTGCGCCTGCGGTACCGATCTCGCCGATGATGTGAAGGACGATGTCTTTCGCGGTGACACCGGGGGCAATGTCCCTTCGACGTTGATGCGGAATGTCTTTGGTTTGTCCTGTGGCAGGGTCTGGGTGGCCATGACGTGCTCGACTTCGCTGGTTCCTATTCCAAAAGCTAAAGCTCCAAACGCCCCGTGGGTGCTGGTGTGCGAGTCGCCGCAGACGATGGTCATGCCCGGTTTGGTGAGGCCGAGTTCGGGGCCGATGATGTGGACGATCCCCTGGTTGGGCGATTGCACGTCGTAGAGCTCGACGCCGAACTCGGTGCAGTTCTTGCGCAGAGCCTCGATCTGCTTCGAGGCGACCTGGTCGACGATGTGGAGACGGTCCTCGATGCTGCTGGTGGGAACGTTGTGGTCGACGGTTGCGACGGTGCGGTCAGGACGGCGGAGTTTGCGGCCTGTCATGCGGAGGCCGTCATAGGCCTGCGGGCTGGTGACCTCGTGGACCAGATGTAGATCGATGTAGAGGATGCTCGGTTCGCCTGCGGGTTCTGCGACGAGGTGCTGCTGCCAGACTTTTTCGAAGAGGGTTTTGAGTGTGCTCATGGTTGTGCCTTTTGCTCTGTTGATGGAGGGAGGGTGAAGGTGTTGGCGCCGATGGCGGCCGGCTTGATCTGATGCGGCGTGCCGTCGGGGTCGACGAGAATGGCATTGGCGATCTGCTGGATTTCTGTATTGCCCTGCGGCGGATGCGCGGTCCAGCGCGCGACGCTGTGAAGGAGCGCTCCCGGAATGTGGTCGGGGTCGATGGGGTGGTTGGGGAAGATCCAGAGAGTGTACTCGGCGCCGGACTGGTCGGGAGTCTTGCTGTCTTTGATCCAGTCGATTGCAGCGAAGACGACGAACGGATGAGCACCGTTAAGGTCGACCCAGATCAGACCGCGCTCTGGACAGAAACGGAAGACGCAGCCGGTGATGGAGAGGTAGCGGTTGTCGTCGGCGAGCACCTTGTCGGGGACCGAGAGGAAGTCGAGTGCCGTCTCGGCGAGGGTCTTGTAGCCCGTCCTCGGATTGCCCCAGAAGGTTTGCGGAGCGGTGAAGTACTGCTCGAGGAAGGGACGGAAGCGCTGGTCGAGGACCAACTGTGTCTCGCGGCCGTCGGCTGGCGGGGGGCGTATTGCCAGAGCCACTCAATGTTTTCCTTCGGCTGCTTCTTGTCTTTTTTGATTTGCGGCGAAGAGATTTGCGCGTGCGCGGCCGGAGCTGCGAAGAGCAGGAGAGTGGCGGCGAGTTGGATGGCGTGGCGCATCTTCATTTTGCTTAGCGACTGCGTCTGGATTGATTGAACTGCCTTTGGCTAAGCCACAGCAGACCGTTGACCAGAGGAAACATGATGATCGCTGTGATGAGGAGCGCCATGGGCGGTGCTCCACGCAGCCAGCGATAGACCAACGCTGCGGTGATTGCGAGGTTTGCTAAGGCCGTCTTGAATCTCAGACTCATGATGTTTAGACGGCGTGCATGGCCTGGCGGCGGTCGATGGATTCCGCCAGAGCCTGGTGTACGAGTTTGCCCATCTCCTGCGTGCTAACGGGAGTTTGCCCAGGCTGCTGTCCGCGGGCGATGTCGGCTGTCCGGTAGCCAGCGCCGAGAACTTTGTTAACCGCAAGTTCGACCGCGCGGGCGTCCTGCTCGAGGTTGGCGGAGTGACGAAGGACCATGGCGGCGGTAAGGATGGCGCCGAGCGGGTTGGCTTTGCCAGTGCCGGCGATGTCGGGCGCGCTGCCGTGAACGGGCTCGTAGAGGTTGACCGCGCCGCCTATAGTCGCGGAGGGAAGCATGCCGAGGGAACCGGTGATGACTCCGGCTTCGTCGGACAAGATGTCGCCGAAGAGGTTTTCGGTGAGTACGACGTCGAAGTTGCGGGGGATGTTCATGATGTGCATCGCCATGGAGTCGACGAGCTGATGTTCAAGCGTGACGGAGGGGTAGTCTTTTGCGACCTCGGTGACGGTGGCTCGCCAAAGTTGCGACACCTCGAGGACGTTGGCCTTATCGACGGAGGTAACCTTTTGGCGGCGATTGCTGGCGAGTTCGAAGGCCACGCGGGCCACGCGTACGATTTCGTCGCGAGTGTATCGCATGGTGTTGATGGCCTCGTTACTCTCGCGATCCCACCAGCGTGGGGCACCGAAGTAGAGTCCGCCGAGAAGTTCGCGCACGAAGAGGATGTCGACGTCTTTGGTGACTTCGGGACGCAGCGGGGAACTCTCGCTGAGTGCGGTGTAGGCGATGGATGGGCGCAGATTGGCGAAACCTCCCAGTGCCTGGCGGATCTGCAGAAGCCCGGCCTCGGGACGCTTGTCGGGAGGGAGTGCGTTGAATTTGTTGTCGCCGACGGCGCCGAGGAGGACTGCGTCGCATTCGAGAGCGGCGTCGAGCGTGGCGGTTGGTAGCGGCGAACCGGTCTCGGTGATCGCTGTGCCACCGATGAGGCCTTCGACGAAGGTGAACTCGTGGCCGCCCATCTCGGCTACAGCGCGAAGAATATTTGTGGCTTGATGGGTGACTTCGGGGCCGATGCCGTCGCCGGCGAGAACTGCAATTTTGAGGCGCATGACACTGTTTCCTTTGGTGAAGATCTAGAGGGTGGGAACGATGGACTTGTCCGGTTGCAGAAGGCCGAGCAGATCCTGGTCGTAGATGGATTTTTTGCGATCGGCGAGCTCAGTGAAGCGATGGTAGACGTCGTCAAGCTGGACGCGGGTGAGCTTGTGTCCGAGTTCGGTGAGGCGTTGTTCGAGGAGACGCCGCCCACTGTGCTTGCCGAGCACCATATTCGTCGCGGGAACACCGACCGATTCGGGTGTCATGATCTCGTAGGTGAGCGGGTTGGCCATCATTCCGTGCTGATGAATACCGGACTCGTGCGCGAAGGCGTTGGCGCCCACGACAGCCTTGTTGGGCGAGCAGCCGAAGCTGATGAACTCGGCCAGCATCTGGCTGGTTGGGTAGAGCTGATTGAGTTTGATGTTGTTGGTGTAGGGAAGCTTGTCGCGGCGGACCATGAGGGCTGCGGCGATCTCCTCGAGGGCCGCGTTGCCGGCGCGCTCGCCGATGCCGTTGATGGTGCACTCGGCCTGACGGGCTCCGGCGTGTATGCCCGCCAAGGTGTTGGCAACGGCCATGCCGAGATCGTTGTGGCAGTGGGTGGAGAGAATGATGTTGTCGATGCCGGGGACCTTTGCGAGGAGCATGCGGAAGGTGGCTGCGTATTCGTCAGGCGTGGTGTAGCCGACGGTGTCGGGAATGTTGATGGTGGTGGCCCCAGCCTGGACCGCGACGGTTACGATCTCGACCAGAAAGTCGGGGTCGGTGCGCGTGGCATCTTCGGCGGAGAACTCGACGTCGTCGGCGAAGGTGCGGGCGAGACGGACGGACTCGGCGGCTTGATGGAGTGCCTCGGCGCGAGTGATCTTCAGCTTGGCTTCGAGGTGAAGGTCGGAGGAGGCCAGGAAGGTGTGGATGCGACCCTTCTCGGCAGGCTCGATGGAACGGGCGGCGGCTTCGATGTCCTCGCGTTTGCAACGAGCGAGTGAGGCGATGCGCGGGCCGCGAACCTCTCGGGCGATCATGCGGATGGAGTCGGAGTCGCCCTGGCTGGCGATGGCGAAGCCTGCCTCGAGGACGTCGACGCCAAGGTTTGCCAACTGGTGGGCCATGCGCAGCTTTTCGTCGTGGTGCATGGTGCAACCGGGAGACTGTTCGCCGTCACGGAGGGTGGTGTCGAAGAAGACGATTTGGTTAGGCGAGGACATAGGATTTGGCACTTTCGATCTGGACGTTATCATAATGCATGCTTATGATGGCTTGCAGGTATATCAGAAATTCTAATTGCGACATTCGAGCTGGAGTTCTCTGCTTCACGGAGGTAAGGATTGGACTTAGTCCAGATGGAGACGTTTCTGGCGGTGGCAGAGGAGCGCAGTTTTTCGCGAGCAGCGGCACGGCTCCATCGTACTCAGCCAGCAGTGAGTCAGGCAATTGCCAAGCTGGAGGGGGAACTGGGAGAGGTTCTGTTTGAACGCTCTTCGAGAGACGGGACGCTGACCGATGCAGGAGAGGTTTTGCGGGAATATGCCGCTAAGTTGTTGAATCTGCGGAATGAAGCGGCCGGAGCCTTGACCGAGCTGCGAGAGCTTCACCGCGGCAGGCTGAATCTCGCGGCCAACGAGTACACCTGTCTCTATCTGCTGCCGTTGCTTGATGAGTTTCGGAGGCAGAACCCCAGGATCAAGCTGGCGGTGCAGCGAACGCTCGCCAGCAGGATCTCAGACGAGGTGCTGATGCACTCGGTGGAGCTTGGAGTGCTCTCCTTTCGGCCTGACGATACGCAGGTGAAATCGATGGTTGTGTACCGGGATGAGCTGGCCTTTGTAGTGAATCCGCGACATCCTTTGGCCGGGGCTGGGAAGGTTTCGATTCGGCAGTTGGGGGGCAGAACTTTATTGCGCATAACATTCCGTCGCCGCAGCGGCAGAAGGTCATCCAGGCATTCAAGCGCCACAAGACTCCGTTGCAGATGGGGGTGGAGCTGCCATCGTTGGAGGCGATCAAACGATTTGTCGAGATGGGGAACGGAGTGGCTCTGGTACCGGGGCTGACGGTACGTACCGAGCTTGAGAGCGGGGCGCTGGTGCGGGTTCAGGTGCCGGAGCTGCAGATCGAGCGCAAGCTGAGGCTGGTCTATCGGAGGCAAGCCAGTCTGTCGCATGTGGCGCTGGCCTTTCTCAAGGTGGTGGAGGCCTATGCGGCGGCGAATGGCGACCCATACTGTTTTCAGGCCGAACGTGGAATGTAAATGAAGCTGTGAAATTTGCGAGACACCGGAACCTTTGCAAAAAAAGAGCGTCTGTACCCCTAGATTGACCACCGGAGAAGCTCTTCCGGCAAATGCAGTATGAGAGTGAGAATCCGATGACGACACTATTTCGCAAACCAGTATTGCAAGCAGCTCTTCTGGCGTTATGCACCACGATGTTGAGTTCACTTCCCGCGATTGCACAAGACCCGGCGCCGGCGCCCACGCAGGATCAGGCAGGCCCGCCCAATGGCGGTCACCGGAATGCCGGTCAAAGGGAGGAGCATCAGATTGAATTCCTGACTAAGAAGCTTAATCTGACGCCGGATCAGGTTACCCAGGTGAAGGCGATTGATGACGATTCACGAACTCAGATGATGGCTTTGCACCAGGACACGACTACTCCTCAGGCTGACAGGCGGGCGAAGATGATGGAGATCCACAAAGCAGCGCAGGACAAGATACGCGCCGTTTTGAGCGACGATCAGAAGACGAAGTACGACGCTTTGCAGGCACAGATGAGAGAGCATAGAGAGAGTCGTGAGGGCGGGCAGGGAGCACCCCCACCACCACCGCAACAATAATGTGTTATCCGCAGACGATGGAAATGGGGCCGGAGAGATTCACATCCTCCGGCCTTCTTGCGTCGTAAGTACTCCTTCGGGCAGCGGTGCGGTTACAATGAAAAACAGTGATTACGGCGTCCTATAACTTTTGAAACGCGTTGCCTGCGGGACAGCGTAGGAAGTTATGGGCGAATTCGAAGGATCCAGCGAAGAATGAAGAAAACGATGTTGTTGTTGGGCGCGCTGATGTTGTCTGCGGCAGCCGGTTATGCGCAGGAGAGCCGGCAAGACGTGAGCGTAAGCGCCAGCGCTGCGTTTGCCCCAGAGATTACCGGGAACAGCGTGCAGAAAAACACAAGCACGACTATGGGACTGGTTGCCAGCTACCGCTATCTCTTGACGCCGCGGAGCGGACTCGAAGTCAACTACGGATACCAACAAAACACGCAGTATTATCAGGTCTTCGGAAAGGCTAACGGCGGCATACATACCCTACAGCAGGAGTTCAGCGCTGCCTATGTGTTCAACCTGAACTTCAAAAATTTTAATCCGTTCCTTGAAGCCGGTCCGGGTGTAATGTTTTTTCGCCTTTCAAGGATGCGGGATCGACGAACCTTGACGCAAAGCGGAATACGAACATCGGTGCACTCTTTGGCGGCGGTGTGGCCTATGAGCTGAGCCCAAGCTTCGACATCCGCGCGGAGTATCGGGCCTTCCTGGTAAAGACTCCGACTTTCAGCCTTCCGGGCAATATCTTCAATACCAATCGTTATGAGGTCATCTCGACTCCTTCGATCGGCATTGCATACCACTTCTAACGATTGTCAGCTTTAGCATGAAACGCCCCGGCGTTGACCGGGGCGTTTCGTGTTTTGGCTGACTAGCGGCTGAATCAACGGGCTTCTACCGGAAGTGATAGGCTGCGCCCAGCGTAAGGATGTTAGGCGTAAGACTGGATCCCGCGAAGCCAAACCATTCCTGGTACTCCCAGTCGGCGCGAACGTAGAGGTAGCGTTTCACTTTGTAATCGGTACCAATACCAGCCGCTATAAGGTTATAGGCGAGGTTCGCCCGAAATCCATCGGGGTTGACAGGGAAGTTGAAAACGCCGCGTCCGTAGAGGACCTTGCCGTAGGGAACGAATCGGCGATACTCGCGAAAGTAGCGTCCGCCGACCTCGTAGGTCTTCTCATAAAGATCGTTCTGATCTTTGACGAAATGAAACTCGCCCGTTACTCCGATGTGGCGGAGAAAGTCGAAGTCGAAGTAGGCCGCACCACCATTGAACCGATTCCCGTAGTCGGAGTCCGCAGTGGAGAAACCGCCACCGATCTTGAGATCTCCCGCGCGCTCCGCCGTAGGATTGGCCTGCGCGCTTAGTGTGGATGCGGCCCCCAGCAGGCCCAGAAAAATAACAACCTTTGTCAGCACGTGCACTCCTGTCGAACAGAATATTCCTCATCGCGAGCTAGATAGCGCAACGACAGGACATTGCGGTGAAGCAACATCTTCATCATGAGACAGACTCTTTGATTAACGCAAGGTATAAGCAACACCTATTGTGTAGGCGATGGGGGAGAGGCCATTCGGTGGGAAGGTTGGCCATTTCTGAAACTCAACGTCGAACGCCCGGACGTTGATGTGTCGCGTTGCGCGTATATCCAAGCCGCCGCCAGGCGCAAATTGGAAGTAAGTGAAGGATGCCGGCACTGGGTAGGTACCGGACTGGAATCCGAAGCGACCGATACCGAACAGGATCTTGGCGTAGGGCTCAAAGCGCTTGTAATGCCATTTATAACGTGGCCCAATAAGGTAAGAGTTTTCGCTGATATCGTCCGGAGTGATGACGGAAAAGTGAATATCGCCTTCTACCCCGAGGTGTTGCCCGATATCGTAGTTGCCGTAGATGGAGATACCCTTCAGATACGGCTGGGTATAGTCAGGGTTGACGAATGTCCCTGCCACACCGATCTGTATTGCGCCAGAGCGAGAGGCGGTCGGGACTGCTTGAGCGTGCGACCAGGTAGTAAGACTAAGGAAGCAGACGAAACAGCCGATAAGAATATGCCGCTTCAACAGGTGTGCCTCCCTTGTCAAAAAGATTTGATGCATATGTTGTGTCAAGGGAAGTGAACCCGAGACAGTAAAAGCGTGGATGGTCTCAGCGACCTAGATCCATCCACGCTCTCAGGTTTAGTTTTGTTGTGCGTTGGTTGGTGGGGGAGTGGCAGCCGGCGCTGCTGCGGCTGGTGCTGCTGTGTTGTCGGCAGGCGCGGCGGTCGTCGGTTGTGCGGCGGCAGGAGCGGCTGCAGGTTCTGCGGGTGCCTTGTAGTAGCTAAGTTTCAAATAGACCGGTTCAACCTCAAAGGGCATCTTGTCAGCTGCTGTAAGAAGAGGCTCGAAGGCCGAGTGCAGGACAAATACCTGGTCGGTCCACGGGTCGAAGCGGAGGAAGCTGGCCAAGGGCATGGCTGCCTGCTGCTTCAGGTCCTTCATATCCAGCTTGGGGCCCTTTGCGGTGATGGCCTGCATCCAGAATGTTGGATCTGTATCGCTCTTGACGAGACCGTCGCCAATCATCGGCTCGTTGAGTGCTTTCAAACTTTTGACTCGCTGCTGCAGTTGCTGGAGGTAAAGGCTGAAGTACTGCTGCCCGCCTTCCAGCTCCTTCGCGTTGAGTAGTTCCATAGCTTTTTCGCTGCTGCCGCGTTGTCGGCGTCGGTGTGGTGCATGGGGATGCGGTTGAAGACCGTCGTAGAAGGAAAGAGCAGACGATCGTTGAAGGCATACTTGGTGTCGAGACGGTGAGCAAGAATGATGTGTGCAATCTGGAAAGCCAGGATCGCGTTGAGGTTGCCCATCTGCTGTGCGCCGTCCTGAGTGACAACGCCAGTAGTGTCAAGCAAGCTCTTCGAGATGACGATGGTGTTGCCGATGGCAAGAGACTCCAACGGTTCGGTCAGCAGGGTGCGGCAGCGTATCGGTCTGGAGAGTGTGATGTTGTTGTACGCCAGAATGTTGCCAGCGAGCGCTTCAAGAGTTTTGTCGAACTCGCTTGGTGCATCGAGCAAGCCGGCCTGGAAGAGACGCTCGACGATGTTGTCCTCCGCCTGCTGGACCCAGGCACGCTGGGCTCCGAGAGGGCTGACGTCCTGTGCATCGTTGCTGACGTCGGTTGCGCCGACGACGTCCATTGAGGTGTTTTCGCTCTCCGGTGGCGGAACCTTCAGCACATAACCCCAGATGTGGTTAATGGCTTTGAACTTGAGAGTGCGGGAGACGCTCTTCGGATCGCTCTCTTCAACGTAGAAGGAGGTCGGGAGCCAGAGATCGGGCTGGACGTTGGTCCGCCAGCTGTCAAAGTGATAGAACTCCTTCTGATCCTCCTGGGTTCCTGCGAAGTCACCGTTGAAGCGAACAACGTTTCCGCTTCGCACCTCGATCCAGATGCGGCCAAAGAAGCGACCAAATGATTTCTTGCCTTCAATCGGCGTCACGTCAAAGACTGCCGTGGGCGTGTTGCCGAGGAAGTCGTTGCGGACGTAGCCGAAGGTATAGTGCTGACGATCGAAGCTGTTGGAGTCCATCAGCAGCATCTGTACAAAGCCGGACTCGTGGAAGTTCAGGTGCAGGCTGTTGCCGAGGCCACCGACGAAAGAGACGGAGTGCTTGAAGAAGCCAAGCTTGCCGTCGTTGCTGGTGCCCTTTGAGGTCTCTTTGTTTACGGCATAAGAGTTGTCGCCGATGACGCTTTTGAAGTCGACGCGGCTGAGGAAGTGCTCATCAGATTCGGGAACCTGCCCCAGGAGGGGATCAGGCTTCATGGTCTGGATGTAGGTCTCCACGAGAGGAGCGCGCTCCTTGACCGTCTTGACGATGACCTTTTCACGGACAATCGCCTTGTCGATCAGCGCGTTCTGCGCAGCGGTGGGCTTGCGCGTTGTGGAGAGGTCCTCATCCATCTTTTTCTTTTGCCAGGATGTAGGATGCCTGCTCCAGCGGGGAGAGTGGTTGCGACTAGAAGTGCCAGCAGCAGACCGGCGGTAGACTGTTTCCCGAGAATCATGATTTACGGCTCCTACGGTGACCCCTGGGGTCATCCTGAGTATGGACTAGATGCTATTTCATGCTGCGACAACGGAACAAATTTGTTTCTTATCCAGCGAGTTGGAAAGCTACATTGACAACACCTTCCCAATCGATCGGGTGACCCGATGCATCGGTGGCGGGTTGAAAGCGGGTGGCCTGTACAGCGTGGATGGCAGAGTCGCCGAGGCCGTGGCCGAGATCGCTGGTGACGCCCAGAACCTGAACAGCACCAGAAGATGAGACGCGGAGCCTAACCGAGACGACGCCTTCGATATGAAGGCTGCGCGCCTCAGCGGTGTACTCTGGCTTGGGTTTGAAGAGAACCTTGGGTGCAGCCTTAGCTGTTGGGGCAGCTGGGCCGCCGGGCTTCGGCATCGGTGGAGGAGTGTTTTGGCCGAGGTTGACGACACCGGCCGAGCGGCCTGGGGCGTTCATCGGTCCAGTGCCACCGGTGACTCCAAGCTTTACGCCAACAACGCCGGCTGAGGCGTTATCTCTGCCATGCATGTTTTGACTGCCGGCTGAGCCGGAACCAAGATTGACAACTGTTGACTGCGCTCCCATGCCGTTATTCGAAGCTGGCATGCCGGACATTCCCTTGTTGCCAAGGTTGATAGAAGTTGTTGAAGGACGATTCGATGGTGCTATGGGATTGGTCTGCGAACCCAGTGCGACGGCAGTGGGATGAGGGGAGTTGTTGACCAACGCAGCGGGCTGGGCCTGGGCGAGGCTGACGACCTTAGGAGCCGGCGGAGGCTGAACCAGCTTGGGAGGCGCCGGAAGAACGACTGGCATCGGTTGCGCCATCTTGATCTCAGGCGGTTTCGGAACATCCGGCAACTTTACATCGGGCAACTTGATTTTTGGCGGCTCAACCTTGACCACCGGAGTGGGAGGAAGTTTTGGTGGCTTGATCTTGATCGGCGGGGGCTCATCGGGCTTCTTCATCGGAATCGGCTCGGTCAGCTCGGTAAGCTTGTGCCGCGTGTCGATCGTCTTCTTTGCGGCGGCGCCGATGATGATGGCACAAAGCGCAAGAAGGACGTTGAGAGCAATGGAGGTAAAGAGCGAGGACTTGCTCTGGTTGCCGTCGTTCAGGACGCCGAAGTGTGCGAACTGCATATTCTGCGGTGTGGGATCATCACTGCGAAGCGGCTTTGCCATAAAAGTCCTTGAAGTGCCTCGTGTCGAGGGCGGGAGAGTTACACCAGTACCGTCATGGAAACAGAACCGGTGTGAAGGAGGAATAACTCCGAGGTGCTATGCCGGAGCGCCATAGGGTGATTCGAACCTGTGGTCTTTTGACTCAATGCAAAATTTCAATATCACCAAGGGAAGTTTGGAACGCTGCGTCGGCCCGACTTAAGAGACGCAAACGACAAAGGAAAAGGTTGTAGCAGGCGCCGTGCTTTGGGGAGGTGTCGTGTTTTTCTGGGCCGGGGCTCTGCTCTTCTCTTACTGCAAGTATAGTGCCGTAAGCGTAAGTGATTGACACTGGCACTTTTGTGGTATCCAAGAAGGGTACGAGGAGACAATTAATGAGGATTCTGATAACGGGCGGAGCAGGCTATATCGGCGGTACGGTGTCGCGGATTCTGCTGGCTCAAGGCCATGCCATCACGGTGTTCGATAACCTTTGCCACAGCAAGCGTTCGGCAGTTGCTGAAAACGCCACGTTTATCGAGGGCGATATAGCGGATCGGCCTTTGATCGAAGCGACCCTTCGTGAGGGCCGCTTCGATGGTGTGATGAACTTTGCCGCGTTGATCGAAGCGGGCGAGAGCATGAAGCGCCCGGAGATCTATTTCAGGAACAACACGGCGGCAACCTTGACCCTGCTGGAGGCGATGCTGGCTACGGGGCATGATCGGTTGGTCTTCAGTTCTACTGCTGCCTGCTATGGGGAGCCAGAGAAGACACCAATCCTCGAGGATGCCAAGCTGCAGCCAACCAATCCTTACGGTGAGAGTAAGCTGCTTGTGGAACATATGCTTCGGTGGATGAACCTCATCCATGGGTTTAAGTATGCAAGCTTGCGCTACTTCAACGTCGCCGGAGCCATTGAGGGTTACGGAGAGGCGCATGAGCCTGAGTCGCACCTGATTCCGCTGATCCTGGATGTGGCGCTGGGGAGGCGGTCGAATATTAAAATCTTTGGCCGTGACTACCCAACCCAGGATGGAACCTGCATCCGGGATTACATCCATGTACGTGACCTGGCCGAAGCTCACCTTCTGGCTCTCCAGGCGCTCAGCGACACAAGGAATCGGCTGATCTACAACATCGGCAACGGACAGGGATTCAGCGTTCGTGAAGTTATTGAGTCGGCACGACGTGTTACGGGAAGGCCCATTGCTGTGGAGGAGTGTGATCGCAGGCCTGGCGATCCTGCGGTCCTCGTGGCGGGTTCGGCGAAGATTAAAGCCGAATTGGGATGGACGCCCAGGTTCGCAGAGCTGGATCAGATTATGGCCAGCGCCTGGGAGTGGCACCAGAAACGTTATGCGTAACAATGTTTCGAATGGAACGGCGGGCGTGGAGTGGCGCCCCGCCGATCCGTTTCTGATCTTGCGAGGGTTTGAAGGAGAACATTTTGATCGAGAGCATGTTTCATCTACATCTGCCGCTGCTGGAGAAGATTCTCCGACCAGTCATCGTCTACCTCTTTCTCATCGGCTTTTTGAGATTATTTGGCAAGCGGGAGCTGGCACAGCTGAACCCGTTCGATCTGGTGGTGCTGCTGAGTCTTTCAAACACTGTGCAGAACGCGATGATTGGCGATGACAACTCTGTGTCCGGTGGCGTGATCGGGGCGCTTTCGCTGCTGACTATCAATTGGCTGCTGACAAGACTTCTGTTCAACATGCCAAGGCTGAACAAAGCCTTCGAGGGCTCCGCGTCGGTGTTGATCCGTCACGGAGTCGTCGATTGGGAGGAGGCCAAGCGTGAGGCGCTTACGGAGCTTGAGCTGCGATCGGTTCTTCATAAGCAGGGATTCAACGACTTCAGTGAGGTGGAGAAGTGCGTTCTTGAACCGAACGGAAACTTCTATCTCGAAGGGATTAAGTCGATGAGTGACGACGCTCAACGAGCGGAGTTGAGAAGATCGATCGAAGAGCTGCATCTCGAGGTTAAACAGATGCGTACCGAACTGGCGGCGCGGGGGCGTTGCCGATTTGAGTTAAGGGTTTGCTGAGTTCTTCTCAAGGGCTTTTGTGTAGCGTTCCGGTGGGATCGGAAGCTGGGAGTCGCGTACGGCGGCCCGGTATCCTCCCAGGTAAATCGAGTACATCACTGCAAGCGCACAACCCACCCCGAAAGCGAAGCCAAGAAAGAAGCCGATCAACGATGGCCAGTAAAAATTCACGATAACTGGAGTCTACAGCGGCCAGCCATTTACAGTTCAGTACAAACCAACGTTCCGGAGAGTGGGTCTCGGCGTCAGCCTGCGTGACTTGGGTCGCTAAGGGGATGGTGTAGTGATGCTCGAGTTACTTTGCTGGAGCAGTGGGCGCAGGCGTGGCGGTTGCAAAGATCTTCAGGGCGTTTTTGACCGTGTAATCGAGGCCCCACGCTGTGGGGAGGATGACGATGATCCATGCCGCCGCAATGAGCAGGGGCGAGGACTTTTTGATGTCGATGGAATCTGCCATGAGAGGACTCCTGAGTCTGGGAGTGGGGCGGAGGCGAAGGCCTCCGCCGGATGAGGTTAGTGAGCAGCACCTTCTGCCACGACGACGTTCTGGTCTTTCAGCCAGTACTTCTCAGCGACTGGCCGCACCATCAGGTTTGCCAGAAAGCCGACGACGAGCAGGCCGCACATGATGTGCAGGATCAACGGATAGGCTTCCTGTTTGTTCATGTGATTTTCGACGTAGTGGTCGAGGATGCCGTTGACGATGAGCGGACCGATGATTCCGGCAGCCGACCAGGCGGTGAGCAGACGTCCGTGGATAGCGGAGACGTTGAAGCCGCCGAAGAGATCCTTCAGGTAAGCCGGGATGGTGGCGAAGCCTCCGCCGTACATCGAAATGACCAGCGCGGCGATAGCGACAAAGAGCGGAATTGAGTTGATCTTGTCCTGCCGGGAGAAAGGAAGAAAGAAGTAGAGGATGGCCCCGAGCACGAAGAAGGTGAAGTAGGTTCCCTTGCGCCCGATGAAGTCCGAGACCGAAGCCCATAGAAAACGGCCGGCCATGTTGAAGATGCTGAGAATTCCTACGAAACCGACGGCGGCTGCGGGGCTGATCTGACCTTTGAAGAGGTCCTGAATCATGGGAGCTGCCTGCTCCAGGATACCGATGCCTGCGGTTACGTTGACGAACAACATCACCCAGAGCAGCCAGAATTGCGGCGTCTTCCATGCCTCTGTGACGGCAACGTTGTGGCTCGAGATCAGCGCAGAGTGATTGACCCTGGGAACCCAGCCCTCAGGCTTCCACCCAGTAGGCGGGACGCGTATCGTGAAGACGCCGAACATCATGAAGAGGAAGTAGAGGATGCCCATCGTGACCATGGTGTAGGGAATCGACGGCTGCCCAGTTGCCTTGAAGTGAGCCATCAAATTGTTGGCAAGAGGTCCGCCGATCATCGCGCCGCCGCCAAAACCCATAATGGCGAGGCCAGTGGCCAGGCCCGGACGGTCGGGGAACCATTTGATCAGCGTGGATACTGGGGAGATATATCCCAGTCCAAGCCCTATTCCACCGACGACGCCATATCCGAGATAGATCAGAGCGAGTTGATGCGTGCTGGCTCCAAGCGAGGCGATGACGAAGCCTGCGCCGAAGCAGATTGCGGCGTAGAACATCGCGCGACGGGGACCGGCCTTTTCAAGCCACGCTCCGAAGAGTGCAGCCGAGATGCCCAGGAAGGCGATCGCGATCGAGAAGATATAGCCGACCTCTTTGAGATTCCAGGCGGACCCGTCAGCTGCATGCAAGGCAAGGAGGGGATTCTTGAAGACGGAAAAGGAGTAAACCTGTCCGATGGAGAGATGGATTGCAAGGGCTGCGGGTGGGACCAGCCAGCGGCTATATCCTGCGGGGGCTATAGAGTGGTCACGGTCGAGAAAAGCCAGGGCCATTGAGAACCTCAGGAGTTGATAGGTCGTACATCGTCGAACAGAAGACAGCGGGAGGCTGATCGTTTCATGGAATATCTAGATGCGCAAACCACCATACATGATTCGGACGGCACGGGTGTCACCTAAATGTAACGGCAGGTTGCTCGGGTTGAGTTGTATAGGGTACCTTCACCTTGCTGGGTGAAATCACGGAGGGTTGTGCGGGAGATGTCTGAAGAGAGTACGGATCTGGATTCAAGTCTGCGAGAGAATCGTGTATTTCCTCCTCCGTCGGAGTTTGCAGCGAAGGCTCACGTGAAGAGTCTGGAGCAGTACGAGGCCATGTACCGGCACAGCGTGGATCATCCGGAGGAGTTCTGGGCCGAAGCCGCTCACGAGCTCGAATGGTTCTCGCCCTGGACGAAGGTGATGGACGGCGAAGCGGCGCATGCAAAATGGTTTGTCGGGGGCAAGCTGAACCTGTCGCACAACTGTGTCGATCGTCACGCGCTGGGAGCCCGCAAGGATAAAGTGGCTCTGCTTTGGGAAGGCGAGCCTGGGGAGGTTCGCAGGGTGACCTTCGGGGAGTTGCACGAGCAGGTTCAGCGCTTCGCAAATGTGTTGAAGTCGCTGGGTATCAGGCGCGGCGACCGGGTTGCGATCTATATGGGGATGGCACCCGAACTGGCAATTGCGCTGCTCGCCTGCGCGCGAATCGGTGCGGTGCATTCTGTGATATTTGGCGGCTTTGCGGCCCACGCTATCTCGGATCGTGTCAACGACTCCAGCTGTGTCGCCATCATCACGCAGGACACGAGCTATCGCCGCGGTTCCGAGGTCCAGTTGAAAGCAATTGTTGACGAGGCGTTGGAGAAGTGTTCCACGGTCAAGCACGTTGTCGTCTTCCGGCGCTCGGGCTCGCCGGTAAAGATGCAGTCTGGTCGCGATCTATGGTGGCACGAGGAGATGGGAAAAGCTTCGGCGGAATGCCCTGCGGAATGGATGGACGCAGAAGATCCGCTGTATCTCCTCTATACCTCTGGAACCACCGGCAAGCCGAAAGGTCTGCTGCACACTACGGGCGGCTACGCTGTGCAGACTTATCTCACCAGCAAATACGTCTTCGATCTCCGCGATGAGGATGTGTACTGGTGCACCGCCGACATTGGCTGGGTTACCGGCCACAGCTACGTCGTCTATGGTCCGCTTCTGAACGGCGCCACCGTGATGATGTACGAAGGAGCGCCCAACTGGCCGGAGTGCGATCGCTTCTGGAAGATTATCGACGACCACAAGGTGACCGTCTTTTACACTGCTCCCACGGCGATCCGGGCCTTCACAAAATGGGGGAACGAATGGGTGGAGAAGCACTCGCTCGCTTCGCTGCGCCTGCTGGGCACGGTGGGCGAACCGATCAATCCCGAGACATGGATGTGGTATCACCGCGAGATCGGCAAGGAGCGCTGCCCCATCGTTGACACTTACTGGCAGACCGAAACCGGTGCCATCATGGTTGCGCCAGTTCCGGGCGCTGTGGCTACCAAGCCAGGCTCCGCCACAAGACCCTTTTTTGGAATTGTTCCCGAAGTGGTTACAAAAGAAGGCAAGCCTGTTCCCGATGGCCACGGGGGACTTCTGGTTATACGCAAGCCCTGGCCTTCCATGGCTCGCACGATCTATGGCGACCAGGCCCGCTACGAGGCGGCTTATTGGAGCGAGCTTCCAGGGAGCTATTTCACCGGAGACGGCGCGCGGCGCGATGCGGACGGCTACTTCTGGCTGATGGGACGCGTCGACGATGTCATCAACGTTAGCGGTCACCGGCTCGGGACGATGGAGGTAGAGTCAGCGCTCGTCGCGCACCCCAAGGTTGCAGAGGCGGCAGCCGTCGGCAGGCCCCATGAGATGAAGGGGCAGGCGATTGCGGTATTTGTGACGCTTGAAGGTGGCCACGAACCCAGTGAGGATCTGCGGCAGGAGTTGCGGCAGTGGGTCGCGAAAGAGATAGGCGCGCTCGCCCGGCCGGACGATCTAACCTTCACCCAGGCTCTGCCGAAGACACGCAGCGGAAAGATTATGCGGCGGCTGTTACGCGAACTCGCGACTACAGGAGAGGTGAAGGGCGATACCACTACGCTTGAAGACTTCACCGTGATCGCCAAGCTGCGCGAGGGCGATGAGTGAAGGGTTTCTAGCGCAGGTTCGTGCTGGGTTTGGTGGGTAGCGTGAAGTGGAAGATGGTGCCCTGGTCGGGCGCGCTGGTGGCCCAGATGCGTCCGCCGTGTTGATTGATGATGCTGCGACAGATTGCGAGGCCAAGCCCTGTACCGCCCATAGCGCGGGAGTCCGAGGCATCGCCTTGCTGAAAGCGGTCGAAGATGTGTTCGAGCTTATCGGCAGGAATGCCCCGGCCCTGATCGCGAACCTCGATCAGCGCTTCATTCTCGTCGAGATTGCGCGCCGTCAGGTGAATTTCGCTGCCCTCCGGGGAGAACTTGATTGCGTTTGAGATGAGATTGTTCAGCGTCTGCAGAATGCGGTCGGGATCGGCCCAGACGTTGACGCCATGGGCGGCGAAGAAGATGCGGATGTTCGGACGGGGAGACCGCGTCTGCTGGATGCCGGCGGCTCGCCGCAGCAGATCTTCCGCGCTGCACATGGTCGAATGCAGCTCTGTTTTGCCGCTGCTGATGCGCTCCAGATCGAGAATATCGTTTACCAGCCGCACCAGCCGGTCAGAGTTACTGATGGCTATCTCGAGCATCTGCTGGGTCTTCTCCGGGCGATTGGTGAGTGCGCCTCCGGCAAGCAGACCAAGCGCCCCACGCAGCGAGGTTAGCGGCGTGCGAAGCTCGTGGGAGACTGTGGAGATGAACTCATCTTTCATGCGGTCGAGGGCGCGGCGCTCGGTCGTATCGGTGAACGCAACAACGACACCGAGTGCCTTGAGGCCGTTCGAATCGGGGGACTGCGAGTCGATCTGTGGTCTTGCGACATACTCCACCGGGAAGCAGCTGCCATCTTTGCGCCAGAAGATCTCGTTCGAGATGCGCACGGTAGCGAAGTTGGTAAGGCTCTTGCGGATGGGTGAGTCGGCAGAGGCGTAGGGTGTCCCGTCTGCTCGGGTGTGGTGGATCAGTTGATGCATGTTGCGGCCCAGCATCTCCTCCTGTTTGTAGCCGAGCATCTGGGCCGCGGCGGAGTTTACGACCGTTACCTTGCCCTCGAGATCGATGCCGTAGATGCCGTCCCCCACCGACTCGAGGATGGAATCGGATTGCCGCGTGAGGGTTCGAAGCCTGCCTTCGGCGCGAACCTGCTCGCTGATGTCCACACCGAAGCCGAGAACGTACGGCGCACGTCCGGGCACGACGATCAGCTTGTTCCGGTACGCGACCACCCGCATGTCTCCGTCGCTGTGGGAGAGATGGAGAAGGCCCTGTGCTTCGCCGGTCTCGCCTATTTTTTCAGGTAGGCGGGCAACGTAGCTTTTTTCTCCGGCACGATGAATTCGTCGAGATTGTGACCGGTCATCTCCTCAACGGTACGACCCAAGGTCTCGGCGCCGTGGGTGTTGATCGACAGCAGAGTGCCGCGGAGGTCGTGGGTGCAGACCATACCCAGCGAACCTTCGACGAGTTGGCGGTAGCGGGCTTCACTCTCGCGCAACGTGGCTTCGGCAGCGCGTTGCGTCGTCACATCGATGCCGGTTGCGATGATGAACGCGACCTGTCCCTGCGTATCGGTCAATGCAGTCGCCGACCAGGCGATACGACGTATGCTGCCGTCACGGTTGAGCCATTGATTCTCGTAGGCAGCAGGGAAGTGACCGGAGCGTAGACGCTCGAAGGTCTCGATAGCTTCGGGAATCTCCTGCCGCGGAATAAGCTTGTCCCACGCATAGCGGCCGACCAGGGTAGGGAAGTCGTAACCTGATGCGTTTTCGCAGGCGCGGTTGAAACGGACGATGCGCCCGGCAGGATCGAACACGGCGACCAGTGCGCCGACGGTGTCCAGGACTGCAGAGACAAAGTTTCGTTCCACGGTGAGAGCGGACTCGACGCGTTGGCGTGAGCGAGCCGCGCGGTCCATCTGTCGGATGCGACCGTTGAGTTCCAGCCGCGTAATTACCTGGCGGCTCAGGACGCTGAGCGCTGAGGACTGAGCTGGAGTCAGCGTGCGGGGATGGCGATCCAGGACGAGCAATGCGCCGATGGTTACACCGCCGGGAGTCGTCAAGGGAGCGCCCGCATAATACCGGTACAGGCGGCCTTCGAGCAGGATTCCATCTGGGGCGTATTCGGGATCGCTGCGTGCGTCGAAGATCTCATAGACGGTGTCGCCAAGGATGGTCGTTTCGCAGGGCAGGCTGCCAAGCGCGACGTCAGGCGAGTCGATGCCGAAACGCGAGCGTAGCCAGATGCGATCCGAACCGATCAACGAGATTGCTGCGACCGGCGTGTCACATATTTGGGCAGCCAGGTTTGTCAGGTCATCCAGAATGGGGTCGGGCGCAGAGTTGAGGACCTCGTATTGATTGAGGGCCTCGATTCGCAGCGCTTCGTCTTTGACCAGGAGAGCGTTCATTTCAACAGTTCAATCGTAGGTTATGTGCAAATGGTTGCGCACTCCTACTTTTGTTGCAGCAATGGTTTACGGCTTTGGAAGGGTGCAACACTCCCCGGTTGCGGGCGGTTCATCCGCACTCGCGTCCAGGGCTACCTTCCACGTGCCGTTGGGTAACTTCTTCCATACGGTGAAGTATCGGCCCGAGATCACCACGGGTTCACCATTTTTATCTTTACTACGACCCTCATAGTGACCCCAGGTAAATCCCATGTCGTTCGAAGGGCCCATCTGGGCACCTTGCGGAGTCCAGCTAAGCTGATAGGTCTTTGGGTCCCATTGGGCCTGTGCAGCGATAGCGGTGCGACCAAGAATTGCGGGCTTGCCGTTGTTGAGAATAACTCCGTCGTCTGCGAACCAGCTGCCAAAGGCCTTGCCTCCGCCTTCGGTGACCGCCTGCGAGAAGCGGCCCTCCAACTCCAGCAAAACCAGGGCGCCGGGCGTAAGTGCCGGCTGAGAGAGCGGATTAGAGATGATTCCGGGATTCTGTGCAAAAGCGTCGTAGCCGGATGCGGCAACGGTCCCGGATCCGGTACCGCTCTGGGCGATCAGTGGAGTGGAAGCGATAGCGCAATACAATATGCTCTTGAGGGTTACGCGATGCATAGTGAGTATGCTATCAGCGCTCGAAGATGATCTGTAAAGCATTGGCTTTCTGTTGAAGACTGATATTCTTCGCACCTGATGTTAAAGACGAACTTTCAGCACATTCTGTTGCTTGCGGCGGCGATTTTACTCTCTGTCGGAGTTTCGCTGGGCCTGATCCACGGACCCGAAGTTCACCATGCCGCAGTCGCTTTGCGGTGCGTCGCGATCGTCCTTTTGGCTTTCTTTGCGTTCCGGCGCAGGTCCCTGACACCGTGGATTTTTGTCGCGATGGTGGCGGGGGCCGAGCTGGGATTTGATGCGCCGATGCTGGCGACCAGCCTTCGCGTCTTCAGCGATATCTTTTTGCGCCTCATCAAGACCATCGTCGCGCCACTGATTCTGGCGACGCTTGTGACGGGCATCGCTGGCCACGGCGAGCTCAAGAGCGTGGGCCGGATGGGGATCAAGAGCCTGATCTACTTTGAAGTCGTCACCACCCTGGCGCTTGTCATTGGCCTCGCGGCGATCAACCTCAGTCATGCCGGAGTTGGCCTCTCTCTGCCGCCGGCTTCTTCCAGCGAGACGATAACCTCGCCGCCCCCGACTCACTGGCAGGATTTTCTCCTTCACATCTTCCCGGAGAATATCGCTAAGTCCGTCGCTGAAGGGCAGATCCTCCAGGTGGCTGTCTTCGCGGTCTTTTTCGGGATCGCGCTGGCCAGCTTGGAGGAGAAAAAGCGTACTCCGGTTTTACGCCTGTTCGAGAGTTTCAGCGAAGTCATGTTCAAATTCACCAACGTTGTCATGTACTTCGCCCCCGTTGGCGTAGGCGCAGCGATGGCCTTCACAGTCGGCCAGATGGGCCCTGGAGTGTTGGTGAATTTAGGCAAACTGCTCTTGACGCTGTATGGCGCGTTAGTAGGTTTCGGCCTTCTCGTTTTGCTGCCGGCAGCACTGCTCTTCGGTGTCCCCGTGCGTCGATTCCTCGCGGCGGTTGCAGAGCCTGCAACAATCGCATTTGCTACCTCCACCAGTGAGGCGGCCCTTCCACGCGCTATGGAGGCAATGGAGGCTCTGGGCGTCCCGCGCCGGATTGTCGCGTTTGTCATCCCAGCGGGCTACAGCTTCAACCTCGACGGTTCCACCCTGTATCTTGCGGTTGCAAGCATCTTTGTAGCGCAGGCGGCTGGAGTTCATTTGTCGCTTGGCCAGCAACTTCTGATGATGATGACTCTTATGTTGACCAGCAAAGGAGTCGCTGGCGTTCCGCGCGCAACATTGGTCATTCTGCTCGCGACTGCGGCAACCTTCCATCTGCCCACCGAGCCGATCTTCGTTATTCTCGGCATCGACGCGTTGGCTGATATGGCGCGCACGACCGTCAATGTTGTTGGCAACTGCCTTGCCAGTGTCGTAGTCGCGAAGTGGGAGGGCGAGTTTGGCGCTGAGCCGATTTCGCCAGTGGTTCTGGCAGGTATGGCCGAGTGACACAACCTGATTTCAAAGCAACATAGCAGATGCCAGAGCACCTGCTACCTTGTACAGACTGCATCTCTGCCACGATTACATCGCCGGAGGGTGATGGGGATCGATGTGTTCCTTGTCGACTGCCTTTTTGGAGGTTGTCGGTCTGGACTTCACCGCTCCATTCGGGTTCACCGAGTCGCGCAGTTCCTTCGACGGCTTGAAGAAGGGAACCCGCTTAGCCGGAACATCGACCTTGGCCCCAGTCTTCGGGTTGCGGCCCGTCCGGGCATTTCGTTGGCGGGTCCGGAAGCTTCCGAATCCGCGAATCTCGATCTTGTCACCGGTTTTAAAGCTCCGATGACAGCGTCGAAGAGGGTATCGACGATAACCTCCCCGTCACGTCGGGTCAGGTCTCCAAGAGCGGTCACTTTATCAACAAGGTCAGCTTTAGTCATAGTGGGTTCCTTTCGTACTGGGGGAGGGCGATAGGGCCGGGTGAAAGCAAGCCGTTGTTGTTGATTGTAGACGGGATGGAGGCTAAAAGGTTATGTAAGAAGTCAAAAGAATGAACGCATGGGGCATTGCCTCCTAAGATGCAAAATCCGTCCCCCTGGTCAGCGGATCAACAAAAAGAGCCCCATTCTTTCGGGGCTCTGTCGTGTTTTGGCAGCGGTTTGGTGCGGTAACTACTGAAGGACCGTACCTTACTTCCACATGAAGTAAAAACCGGGAGCATGGTTCAGCATCTGGCTCGGGTTCGGGAACAGGTCTTCGCCGTCGTCGGTAAGGAGGGCGAATAGCCCTCTTTATTTTTTGCGGGGCGCACCACATTTGGTTCTCCGGAGATTCCCGCTTCCTTGGCCGTCTCCATCAGAGCTGTTCGGTAGCCGCCGACTTTATCGATCAGGCCTAACGAAAGCGATTGCTGCCCCGTCCACACCTGGCCGGTCGCCAGAGGTTTGATCTTGTCGTCTGAGGTATGGCGCCCTGTCGCGACGTCATGCACAAACTGCGTGTACATGTTATCGACCAGCGACTGAAAGTATGCCTCTTCTTTAGGCGTCAGATCGCGGCTCGGGTCGCCCGCGTCCTTCAACTCTCCGGCGTGGATGACTACGTTTTTCAACCTGGCCCATCGCAGCAGGTCACCGTAGTTGGTCCACTCCATGATCACCCCAATTGATCCGACAACGGAGGCATCGTTCGCATAAATCCTGTCGCAGGCGCTGGCGATGTAATAGGCACCTGAAGCGCCTACCGATTCGATTGAGGCGACGACCTTCTTATGGCTTTCCTGCCGCACCCGCAGGACCTCGTGGTAGATCTCCTGCGAGGCAGCCGCGCCACCACCTGGCGAGTTGATATGAAGAAGTATGGCCTTTACCGACGAGTCATCCCCAAACTTGCGGAGCTGGCTATCGATGGTTTCAGGAGACAGAATCGCACCGGAGATGTCGATCACGGCGATGCTGTCCGACGCTAATCCCAAGCCGGCCGAATTTCCAATGACCGAACGCGCCGTGAACCAGACCATGAACGTGACGAGGAGAAACACTGCGGCCAGAGAACCAGCAATGATCCCGATGTAAAACCATGCAGAGCGTTGGCGCGGGGGCGGGAAGCCCTGACGTTGCGGATAAGGATAAGGCGGAGTTTGGGCGTAGGGAAACGATGGCGGTGGTGGTGGAGGCGGTGGAGGTGTTGGAAAGTCTTCCGGCATGCTGTGGAGTTTAGCAGGAGCCCCGATTGCGGTGCATAGTCGAGGCTCGACCATGGATCGAAAAGAGATATGCAGACAAAGTGAAAAATAGAGCCGAACGGAGCGGTCTATGCGTCAAACATTGCAGTATGATAAATCCCGACACCCTCCGTCTATCTCTTTAGAATCATAGAAGAAAGAAAATCTGGCGATCGTTATGGCACATCCACAGTTGAGCATTGTAATTCCGGCATACAACGAGAGCGCACGTATTGAACATGCGCTGGATCGGGTGCTGTCGTGTGTCGCGGAGCGGGGTGGGATGCCGAGGTCCTGGTCGTCGACGACGGTTCGATCGACGACACCGCCGCCATCGTGGAGAGTTGGATGACACAGCATCCGCGGCTACATCTCGTGAAGAACCCGGGGAATCGCGGCAAAGGCTACTCGGTGCGCAACGGCCTTCTACAGGCCGCAGGCGACATTGTCATGTTCACCGACGCCGATCTTTCTTCTCCTATGGAGGAAGCTGAACGGCTCATCGCCGCACTGAACGACGGAGCGGATGTGGCAATCGGCTCCCGCTGGATGGACCGCACCCGGCAGACGATCCACCAGCCGCTCTACCGGCAGTTCTTCGGTCGGTGTTTCAACTGGGTCACCCGAACCGTTATGGGCCTGCCATTCAAAGATACTCAGTGCGGTTTCAAGGCGTTCAAGCGCTCTGCAGCGCAGGTCATCTTTCGCCTGCAAACCATCGAACGCTGGGGCTTTGACCCGGAGATCCTCTTCATCGCCCGCAAGTTGAAGTATGTCGTCCGCGAGGTTCCGGTCACATGGGGCCATGACGAACGCAGCCGTATGAGCTACCTGAGGGACGGGATCAAGATGCTTGAGGACATGGCACGCATTCGCGGAAATTTCATGGCTGGCCGGTATGACAAGGCCATCGCGGCTATGAAGGATACGAGTGCAATGGTGACTCCACAGGTAGAGCAGGTCGTCAAGTCAGCAGCGCTGAAGTCCGCTAACCGCTTGTGAGTGCTTGTATCGCGCCAATACTCTTTGAGACGGACATCGTAGAGAGGAAGAATGCGATCGCTCCTGATCATTGAGCGGGCCTCAATTGCAGTCTATTATGAACCCTGTTTGGAGACTGCTTTGCGAGCTTTCTTGATCAGGTTGCGGGCTTCGCCGGCATCCTTACAACCGAGGAGCTTGTATTTCTTGCCCTCAAGTTTGTGATAGTTGACGAAGAAGTCCTCCAGCTCATCTAGAAACTGCTTGGGCAGGTCTGACAGCTTTCGAATGTTCGTGTAGATATGGTTTGCCTCAGCCACAGCAAGTAATCTGTCATTCCGCACCTTCTTCTTGCCGTCTAACTGCTCACCTTCGATCACACCGATCAAAATCGCGTGGACAGCACAGCCGGCGAAAGCGGGTTCGTCCATCAACAGGAGGACGTCGATCGGATCTCCGTCGTCCGCAATGGTCCGAGGCAAGAAGCCGAAGTCATAGGGAAACACCATTCCCGCAGGCAATACTTTTTTCAGGGCAAAGATCCCCTGCTCGGGATCAAATGCAAACTTATTCCGGCTACCTTTAGGCGATTCCACGATCACCTGAAGCACCCCGTCCTGTTTGCTTACAGGTTTCAACTTTGTTGGATCGACGAGCGATTTCATTTTCTCCCTCACTCTTCTCTAAAACCGAATGACCACATCGCAACCTGGAGGATGTGCAGACACGTTCTCCGGTTCCAAATGGTGCAACATGATGTGAGAGGAAACGACCGGTTAAAGTTGCATATTCTGGAATTTGATACGAAGGGCATTCCGAGTGATCGACTTTTCCCGTTCAGATCTCACAGGGAAAGGTTCGTTGTTTTCAATCGTCTTCCGAGATGCTCCCAGGTCTCGTTCGGCATGGGATTCCCGTACGTAGAGATCGAATTCTTGGTAACGAACGAATAGGTCTTCATCCATGGCCAAAGGATCCCGCGAATGTTTACGAGAGGAGATCCGCGCTCTTCCGTCAGGCATCTGGTCAAATCGATCCGTGATCCCACCGCCTGCCTGCGAAACCCCGTCACACTCGGGTGAACCGCAAGATCTGGGATTCTGCATCGGATCTCAGTCTTCCGGATGTTAGTCGCGGCCTAAACTATTTCTCGTTTTTTCCGATGGAAGGATACTTCTTCTTCACTGCGCGCCTAACCTTAGTTTTTTCTGCTGGGGTCCCGAACTGGGAGACCCGTGACAAAGCATTTTTAGCGTGGGCCTCATTTTCTATCGGATACTTCTTTTTGTCAGGTTCTGCAAAAGATTTTGTAGGCAATTCTTTCCGGGCAGCAGTTGAGAGTTTCGCCATTTGTGTCCTCATTTCTCATTTGAAGTCGGATATCCGTCGGCCTTACAGTTGACCATTCCCCCGGGTTCGAAAACGTTTTTCCATCCCCATTCACTTGTTTGACTCAGGCCTATGCTTCAACCTGTTTGGTTGCTGTAGGCTCGGATCGGGTTGTGTTCTTATGCATTCCGCAGCCTCGGGGCAACCTCGGCGTCCGTCGCCACCGTAGGGCAAGAGAGTGTTTCCCAATATTTAGAAGCTGCCGTGAGCATCGGCTTTGTCGTCCGGCGGCGATCGGTTGATACCTGCAAGTTCGGTTGTCAGTACTAATCCGGATCCACTATTGAATTGAGAATGCCTCAATAGGAGTGGACAATGATCCCTGGTGTGCGGAATATGCGTTTGCTTTAGGATGTTAGAGCCTTGAGAATCTGGACTGAGCCGACAAAACATGCATGAAGAAGCTCCAACAGCCCGAGTAAACCACCTGATTGCGGGGCATAGTGAGATGGCCGCGCGAATTCGCGCTTACAACTGGTCACGGACCTCCCTGGGGCCGATTGAAGACTGGTCTGAAACCCTGCTGGCCACCGTCAATCTCATGTTGCAGTCGCCCTTTCCGACAATTTTGTCCTGGGGGCCGGAGATGGTGTTTCTTTACAACGACGCAGCGATTTCGACTCTGACCGCAAAGCATCCAAACGCTCTCGGCGGCCTCTATTGTGACGTCTTCCGTGAGGCGTGGGACCTGGTGAGCGCCGATCTCGAAGCGTGTCTGTACCGGGGTCAGACGGCAGTCCGGGACAACATGTTCATACCAATCCTCCTCAACGGCGTATTGGAGGACCGGTATTTCAGTTATTCCTTGATTCCCGTATATGAGAACGGAAGAATCGGAGGAGTTTACGACGCTTTTCGCAACATGACCGAGACCGTAAGGGGAGCCCGCAGACTTCGTGAAAGTGAAACTCAGCTGAAGCTGGCGACCGAGGTTGCGAAGCTGGGGGTCTTTGTCTGGGACACCGTGGCAGACAAAGCAAGTTGGGAAAATGACCGCATGTACGAGATCTTCGGGCGCACGCGCGACCAGGGTCCAGTCAACGGCGCCGCTTTGGTGAACGAGATCGTTCATTCCGACTATCGGGACGCCTTCCGAGAAGCCCTTGAAAACACTCTGCAAAAGGGCGATCCGTTCCGCTTTAAAGGTCTGATATATTGCCCCGACGGTGCCCCTCGATGGATTGAGATCAACGGGAATCTTCAACCCGAAACGGATGGCTCAAGAGGCAAGATCATCGGCACGATCCGCGATATTACTGAACTCCGAAAGACCGAAGAGGAACTGCGAGAGAGTACGAAACGTCTTGGCGAGTTAGCGGCGATCGTCTCATCCTCGGACGATGTAATTGTGAGCAAAGACCTGAACGGCATCATCACCAGTTGGAACGATGCTGCAACACGTGTCTTCGGCTACTCCCCGGACGAGATGATCGGGGCTTCGATCCTCAAGCTGATTCCGGAGCACCTTCACTCGGACGAAAAGACGATCATCGAAAATATTCGCGCTGGGCGACGGATCGAGCACTTCGAAACGGTCCGGCTCGCAAAGAACGGAAGCCTCATAGAAGTATCGCTTACCGTCTCGCCAATCAAGGACGAACAGGGCCGGGTGATTGGAGCATCCAAGATTCTTCGTGATGTCTCAAGCCGCCGGCGAATCGAGCAAACTCTGCTACAGGCGGAGAAGATCGCGGCAACCGGGCGCATGGCTGCGACGATTGCGCATGAGATCAATAATCCGCTTGAAGCGGTGATGAACCTGCTCTATCTGCTGCGGCCAAAGATCACGGACGACGACGGGCGCGAGTTCCTGGCGACCGCGGAAGACGAGCTTGGACGCGTGTCGCATATCGCCAAACAAACACTTGGGTACTATCGTGAGCACGCTGCGGCGAGCTTAGCGTCTGTCAGTGAGATCGCAGAGCATGCGCTCACCATCTACCAACCGCGCTGTACTGCTGCCGGCATCACGGTCAGGAGATCAATCGGTCCTTCGACAAAGATCGTGCTTCGCCGAGGCGAGATGATGCAAGTGATCTCTAACCTGATCGCGAACTCGATCTACGCCATGCCCTCTGGTGGAACTCTCTCAGTTTCCGTTTGCGAGGCCACTGGTGCGGATGCTGGCATTGTCCTGACGATTGAGGATGATGGCGTCGGAATCGCACCGGAGGATTTGCCGAAGGTTTTTGACGCCTTCTTCACCACGCGAACTACCGTCGGCACCGGAATCGGACTATTCGTCGCGAAGCAATTCATCGTGGGGCACGGAGGCCGGATCGGCATCGAGAGCGACAACGGATCGAACAAGCACGGCACGGCTGTCAGGGTTTTCCTGCCATTCCATACCGCTTACGCATGATCGCTTCTGATAAGCAGCTCATACCAACGATGCAGCAAACACAAGCTCGTAATGGTGGATGGGCTGGCCTTCGCAACCTCTGATCGAAAAGCGAGCCTTTCGTAATCATCAAGATCTAAGGAGAGAATGCGCCGTTCCGGGACAGGGTGCAATTCGTTGTCCCTGTCCGGCTGAACAATTGACAACCTCCTGTAGAACACTTCCGATCGTGAAAACCTTACCGTACGACCTCATGCATCAGCATCGTCATGGACGAATCTGAATTCGACACCAGTATCGTCGTTGGGTTTGGGCCTAGAAGAGGATCTTCAAGGCGAATTCAGCATTGAGAGGCTCGCCGGGCCCGATGGTAGGGTTGCCGAGATATGGTCCAAGCGTGGAGCCGATTGCACCGACCTCACCAGTCGATGGAAAACCTACGGGGGCCAGATTGGTGCGGTTGAAGAGGTTGTAGATATTTGCCTTGAACTGAGCCCTCACTCTTTCGGTGATCGCTGTCGTCTTGATGACAGAGAGGTCGAATGCACTATAGCCGGGATTGTAGTTCTGTCCGCGGCGTGTTGGCGAGTAGGTTCCGGGCGCGGGATCGACGAAGGCAGCGGGATTGAACCATTGGACCGAGCCGTTGACGATGGCGTGGGAGATGCCGGCTGTGGGATTAGTAATGACCTGTACCGCCCGGTCCGCAAACTCCCCGTTGCCGCTGACATTCGAGCTGGCAGTGACGGTGTAGGGCGTGCCGCCGTGGAAGGAGAATCCGGAGTTCAGCTCCCAGCCGTGAGTGAGCCGCTCTGGCCCGCGGAAGGTTGGGATTGCGTAGTCGAAGTATCCGGTGAAGGTGTGGCGAACGTCGAAGTCGGAGTTTCCATACTCTCCCCTTTCATTCGTGGGGTCTTGCGGGACATAAGGCAGAGCGCCGGTTTCATAATCGAGCGAATGCGACCAGGTGTAGGCCAACTGCGCGGTTAGACCGTGCCATCCCTGGAGGCGCAGGCTTGATTGAAGCGAGTGATAGATGGAGCCAAGGTTGCTTCGGGTTTCGTCGATCACGCCAAATTTTGGAAACTGCGTATTGTAGGGGCGGGTGAGCTGCTGGGGATTGACGCCGCAAGAGCCTCCGGGGAGGACATCCGGGGGCGGGCAAGGGTTGTAGGCGCTACCGAGAGCGGCGGGGTTGATGTCGAACAAGCC
The DNA here is from genome assembly GCF_051013345.1 of Tunturiibacter gelidiferens. Classification (GTDB taxonomy): domain Bacteria; phylum Acidobacteriota; class Terriglobia; order Terriglobales; family Acidobacteriaceae; genus Edaphobacter; species Edaphobacter gelidiferens_A. The sequence goes on along the minus strand of NZ_CP132939.1, from coordinate 5,234,399 downwards.
CATAAGATGAGTTCCCTTTGAGCCAACGTAGCCTATCTGAGCAATGACTGAGTTTGTGATGCTGTGCTGAATGTTCAGGTCAAACATCTGCACATTGGCGGGCTTGAAGTTCTTGTCAAAGGTGGAGATGGTGATGCTACCCGGGGCAGCATCGGCAAGGATGCTTGAGGGGTTGAAGGCAGGATAGATGTCAACTCCTGGCTGAATCACCTGATTGAGCCCCTGTGCGTTCACAACCTGGTTGCTGCCTGCAGGATTCAGACCTGGCCCGAAGACGGCGATGTTCTGCGCGCCGGTATTCTGCAAGATCGACTTCATATAGACGGAGTCGTAGTAAAAGCCGTAGCCACCGCGAAGGACCGTACTGCCGGTGCTATCCAGTTGATAGGCAAATCCGAATCGTGGGCTTACACCCCCAGAATTTGGGATAGATGTTTGCGACGCCCTGTCCGGCCACTGTAAGACCGGTTGCGCTCGATGGGTTGAAGATCGAGAGGTTCGGATAGTCAGAGTGCACAGGACCTTCATAGTCGTAGCGCAAGCCGTAGTTGAAGTTGAAACGTTTGGTGATTTGCCAGGCATCCTGAGCGTAGAGGGCAAACGTGTTCACGAAAACCTGGCGCTTCGGATTGCCCTGAACGATGCTCGAAGACGTTGGATTCAGGCACCCCGCCAGGAAGTCTGCAAGGAAGAAGACATTGGATGTCGTGTTTAGATTTGCTCCAGGAGCTACTCCCATATTCTTTGTCGCTAAAGCAGAGCACGGTGTCTGCGCCGCTACACCAATAAAATTTGTCGCGGAGTTCCAAGGGCCCTGAGAGCCGTCGAAATAGATGGTTCCGCGCTGTCCGGTCTGATAGAAGTCGTCGACTTGAGCTTGGCGGATCTCACCGCCGAAATGGAACTGATGTGCGCCCTTGGTCCAGGTCAAATCGTCGTCAAGATGGCCGGTGATGTCATTCCTTCCTGAGGGCGCAGTGACACCAGTCGGATCGAATCCGGTATTGCCAGCGGAAAGGCCATTGCTGCTGCTGGTGGGACCGATGATCAAGTGTGGGGCGCCGGGCAGGGCCGGATCGGTAACACCTGTGTTCAGGCCGAGGCCGATAGGATTGAACCCTGTATCTGCATCGCCAAACACCTGGTTGAAATAGCTGACTCCCAGGGCGACCTGATTGGCCATCGAACGGGTAATGATGCGGTTGTAGATCAAAGAGTAGTTTTGAACGTGGATGGGTGCGTTCTCGAAGTACGGCGTCAGGTCGGAGGAGGTTGGCGCAGTCTGCGTGCCTTGACCCACGTACCACCTGGCGGAGAGATGATCTTTGTCGGAGAGCTTGTAATCCAGCTTGATAACGCCGTTGAAACTATGCCCGGTAAGATTGCCTACGGCCTGGTAGTTTTCCGGATTCGCAGGTCCAGTGAGTGCACTGGCTGGCCAGAGACCCCGGAGAGTGCCGTTTCCATTCAGCAAATTTGCCGACACGGTGTTGTGGGGCACGCCGTAATAATCGAGCAGCGCATATGCATCTGACTGATAGGCAGCCGATGGTTCGGTGGCGTGATTTTCAGCGCCGATCAAAAAGCTCTGATGCTCACCGGCCAGGAAGAAGAAGAACTTGTCCCTGAGAATGGGGCCGCCAACGGAGAAGCCGTAGTTCTGATTCCGCGATGCAGCCTTGCTGGTTAAGAAGGGATTCTGCCGCTCAAAGAACTCGTTATGGTTGAAGTAGTAGGCCGTGCCATGAAGCTGGTTGGTGCCGGATTTGATGGTGAGGTTTGCTGTGCCGCCCGGATTGCGCCCAAGCTCGGTCGCACCAGTAGTGACAAAGGAGAAGTCTTGAATGGCGTCGATGGGGAAGATGACGCCCGCTATCGCAGACACTCCGCCCTGGTTCACCGCGGGAATGTTCCACCAAAGATCGTTGTTGTCCGTGCCTTCGATCTGCCAGTTTACCGCGTTGGACCGGGTTCCGTTCACACTGGCATAGAGTGCGCCGCCTCCGGTGGACAATCCAGCAAATCCCGTAGTTTGAGCGAGCATTTGGGTAAAGTCGCGGCCGCTATTAGGCAGATTCTGCACAACCGTTTCCGGAAGAACGGTAGCCTGCAAATCCGTCTCAGTATCGAGCGTCAATGCGGCAGCTGTCACCTCCACCGTCTGCTCAGTTGAAGAGAGGGACAGCTTCGCGGAGAGCGTGTAACTCGGACCGGCAACGACCTGCACTTTGTCGTACTTTGCGGTCGCAAAACCGGGGGAACTGATGGTGACGGTGTAGCTGCCCAAAGGCAGATTCGTAAAGTTGAATTCGCCCGAGCTTGAGGACACGGTCTTGTAGGAAAGACTCGTGGCTGTGTCCAGGGCAGACACAGCTGCACCGACGACGGCCGCGTCGGCGGAGTCAATGACGGTCCCGCTAATGCCACCACGGTAGATCTGGGCATTGAGCGAAGCGAGGAACGTGATGGTGAGGAGGATGACGGCGAGGCTGTGGACAACAGCCTGAAGGAGACGTGCTGGTAGTCGTTTCATATGACCTCCACAAGAAAAGCAAAGGATTCGCTGGTCACCTTCAAGTTTTTTTACTGAACGAAAAAGAAGCCGGCTTCGTGGTGGAAAGATGCTTCAAAAAATTCCAAAAACCGAACGGCTAATAGAAGTGTGGCGCATGAAAGTAGAAGAGGGAAAAACGATAAACGTCCTCTACAAACAATGCAACACTATTCTGGAAGTACCCCGGAGGGTGTTGCTGTCGAATGATCTGGCGCACTTCTGTGCTGATCATTTGGCACACAAGGCTGGATTCCGTCAGAAGTACGTCGGTCTCTTCTCAGGCTTGTCCAATCACCAGATTCTCCCGAGCCGTTTCGACGACATCCACCGATAACTGCTCCAAGCCGTTGTTCGCAAGTACTCGTTCCATCTGAGTCAACAGGCGAACGAGGAGGCGGAAGTTGCCGCGCTTGGCGACGCTCGAAAGAACGGCTCGGGCGCGAATGACGTCGTTCTGTATCCGAGACTGTCTGTTGACGACTTCAGGGGTGAAGAGCACAGTGTCGATCGGTTGCATCGGAAGCCTCTGCGTTCCAGAGGTCCAAAGGCAGACACCACCGCCAACGAGTACATGCAGGAGATACCCAAAAGCTGCAGGAGATGGTTGGTTCCGTCTATCTCACGCTTGCGATGGGCGCAGAGGAAAAATCACGGTTCTGGCGATTTGCAACAAACGCAACAAGGCCCACGGGCCGAGAAAGCGCTAAGTTGTTGAAAGTATTGGTGGGCACAGCAGGATTCGAACCTACGACTTCCACCGTGTGAAGGTGTGCTAAAGGTGGACGGCTGAACATTCTAAAGGGGTTAATAGCCGGTGTAGTCGGTAAAAACCGGCATTCTGGGCTCTGTTTGGCATCAAATTGGCATCAACTTTCTAACCAGTGGGCGTGGGCTGACCGTGGGGTTCAGCCCATTTTCTTTCCCTTATTAGCCTGAGGGGATTCATGCTTGTTCATTCAATCATACTGTTCACGTTGCGTGAACAGTATACAATCATGAACAAGGGAGAGGGGCATGGAGCTAGCAGGTCGGGAATATCAGACTCTTCAAACTGCAATTGCCGCCCTCCAGGCCACCGCTGGCCTGAAGACGGTTAAGGTAGACGTCCGCCCGTTAGCTATCGACCACCCAAATCCGAGGGCTGATGCCGTGTTGACGATCACCCTGAATGGGCACAAGCAGCTCTTCGTTGCAGAGATCAAAACAATCGATCGGCGTCTCGCCGTTGCCCAGATTCAGGCTCAGTTGCAGGAGCTCATTACACAACGCTATCCCGGGTATCGCCCACTCCTCATCACGACGTTCGCGACACCTGATCTGGCTGAAGAATGTCGAAGACTTGATCTTCCCTTTCTGGACACCGCCGGCAACCTGTACCTTCCGACGGACACATTTGTGGCCGATATACGGGGCAAAGTACGCCCAGCTCAACCCTTCAAGGATAAATACCGCGCCAACAATCCCGCGGGGCTCAAGGTCGTCTTCGCCCTCCTATGCAGACCGGCATTAGCCAGTGCCCCATACCGGGAAGTCGCCAAATTTGCAAAGGTCGCCCTCGGAGCCATCGGCCCAATTCTCAACGACCTCACCCAACGCGGGTACCTTCAAAAGGCCAAAACGCCGAACGGAACCCTTCTCAAAAAAGAGAACTGCTCAACGAATGGGTCACCTACTATCCCGCAAACCTGCGTCCCACGCTTAGACCGCGACGATATCAGGCTGATCGAGAGCAGTTGATACACATCGGCCTCGAAGCCTTTGGAGCCCATTGGGGAGGAGAATACGGTGCCGAAAAACTCACTCGCTATTTAAAAGCCGAACATTTCCTGATCTATACCCCGGCACACCCCTGACCGCACTTATGACGAAAGCCCGAATGCGTTTGGCGACGGACGGGAATACAGAGATATTGGAGATGTTCTGGCACCCGGAGCTAATCGGCCCACCGACGGACGTTGCTCCACCGCTCCTGGTTTACGCTGATCTGATGGCGACCACCGATGGGCGCAACATAGAAGCAGCCAAAGAGGTCTATGAGCGTTTTCTCGAACCAATTGTTCATCAGCCCTGAACATCCTGTCGATCCATTCACGGTCAGCATCTTGGAACTCATCGATCGGCTCCTTCGCGATGCGACGATACGCTACATGCTGGTAGGTGCTACGGCTCGAGATCTGCTGCTCTATCACGTGTTCGGTCACGCCGTGACCCGCGCCACCTATGATCTAGACTTTGCCATTTTTGTGGACTCGTGGGAGCAGTTCGCGATTGTGAAACAGCTGTTTCTCAACATCCCGGGATTCACAGATAAAGGACGAAATGCCCAGCGGCTGTACTACCAGCTAACTGGTGCCTCATTCGAAACAATCATTGATATCATTCCTGTTGCTTCCCTACCCGGCCTCATAGTCCTCAAATTCTTTGCATGGCTCGATCGGCATGAGGGGCGAGACGTCCAAGATATCCGAAGATTGATCGAAACGTATACAGACGCTGGAAATGTCGACAGACTCTATGAAGAAGAGGCTGATGAACTAGAGCGGGTTGGCTTCGACACTGTTTTGGCGGGAGCTTTCCTCTTGGGGAAAGACGCACAGCGCATAACCGACGAGAACGTGAGAACTCGGCTTTCGACCTCACTCTCAGGAAAGGAGCTCCCTGCACTGGTACTTGAATTTGCCCGTACGATGAGCGCCCTGGATGATCACACTGAGTCAGCGGAAGCCCTTCTTAGCGGGTTCTTTCGCGGAATGGGACTCGCCGACCTCTTGTAGCCCCTAAAGGAATCACGCCACAGTGGTCTACTGTCCGAACGACCGGCTGTAAAATTTAGCAAGAGACTTATCGGCGAGGCATATATGGACAATTACACAAAGAGCGCAGAGGCCATCTCTCGTCTCTCTCCTCAGGAGTTCCAAGTCGGTTCTGGCTGAACGCGAAGTGATGGATCGGATCAATCCGCCCGAAGGCGAACTCGGCGGGTATTGGACTCCCGTTTTGAAAGCTCTGACTGCTTAGCTGCATGGAGAATTTTCTCTTTCGTGATTTCGCCGTTGAGGCGGAGCCGTTCAGACGAAAACTCGGCTAGCGTTATTGGGATAGCTATTCTCATCCGCCACGATTGTCTTTGGCTCGTTGCTTGTCGTGCATAATGTTTTCCTCGAGAGCTTCCATCTCACCCTTAATCTGAATAAGGCAAAATGGCATCGCCGAATCCGCGATGATCCTCAGTCTCGATTATGCTTTTCTGGCGCTCAAGTTCGGCAAGTTTGTTTTCTTCTCCGGAGAGCTGAGTATCGCCGATTTCAGGTTGCGGCTTCATAAACGATGCTCCACGTCGAGAAGTACGAATCCTATAACTTTCAAAATGCTAACCGCACTTTCCTGTCTCGTGAATTCCATAAACATGGAACTGTGTGAGCACAGTCCCAGCGCTCTGTCCGGGTGAAGCCGCAACGATGACTGCTATCGCCGAGCGTAGCAAGCGTAATTTATCGCAACAGGGAGAAGCTGATGAGTGTACGCTATTGCACCGAATATGTGATCGTTAAGCTTACATATGCAGATAATCCTACAAGCCAATCCCTACGAAGCGTTCCTGTTGCCTCTTGCTGTGACAGCTAACGGGAAACGCGAAACTTAACTGAAATCAGGCATAACTGATGGGTCTAGCGTTTTAGGAATCAAGGATCTAGGTTTCGATGGTCCTTGCATCGGCTCGAACGAACACGCTACCGTCTTGCGCGATGCTGCTTCGATCTACAAAGTAGATGCCGACGCCATTGCCCTGAAAGTGAACAGGAGTTCGCCCGCAAAAGAGAAGGCAAGGAAGCCCCTCAAACCGACTCCGTCTGAAGCGGCAAAGATAAAGAAAAGAGAGTAGAGTCCATTTCAAATTCGGTTGGGAGGCGAGCGCAATGAACCACCCGGCTCTTTATGCTGTCCGGCATTTCGTACAGGACTGACGTTCGCAAATTGCGATTGGTGCGCAATAATATCCGTTTCCAGCGACGTCAGCAGGGATGTTATTCGTGAAGAAAGAAGAAGAAAGCTGCGAGAGTGTGGAGCGAGGCTTGTGTCGGATTTTGAATCGTACAGGACACTTGAGGCAACGGACATCTGTGTGTCATACGTTGCAAGTGAGGAAGGCACTTTATCAGAAAGTCGATCGGCTAATCTCTCGAGCCGTTCCGCAAGTTGGCCGTCAGCGATCTCCTGGGTTCGAAGGAGTGGTTCCGGAATCTCGAAGCCGGGCAAGCGAAGGAGATACCTCAGCAAGGCGATTCGTGTTACGAAGACAATCCTAAGCTGAAGCTGCCATCGAAGGAGGTGCGACCGCGCTGCAAGATTATGTTCGCGGCTGCCTCCGAATTCAAGCAATAATCCGTCAGCTTGTTGTCGAAGGTCTTCGAAGTTCGTACTGATTGTTTCGCGAAGCTGGTAGACCTCTTCGATTGTTACGCCGGAGGCTTTGGAGACAGGCGTCATTAGTTTCGCTAGTAACCGCAGCGTAGATACGAACGAGCGCTGCATCGCGACCAGGGCCGAGGCTCCCCAGAGTTGATCGAAGACCACCCACATAGCAACGAGGCCTAAAAGGATACCGGCTACACGATCCCTCGCGACGGCAAGAGAAGTCTGAAATTTGTACTCCTGAAGATTAATCAAATAAAAGGCAACTGCAATCTGCACACCAAAGTAAGAGAGCCGCGGCCCGGAGGTTATGATCCATGCTGAGAAGGCGGACACGGTCACGAACAACATAAGAAATCCGGCGATAGAATCGAGGGTCGGCAACACGAATACTTGTGCACCGAACCCGATAAAGATGCCGCCTATGATGGCTCCGCCGAAGCGGAGTAACTGTTTCTGCCGTGATGCACCGATCGTCGTCAAAGCAGTCAAAAGGCACGTTGTGACTGCTGTGCTGATGCCTTGCCACGCAACGAGGTTGTAGATCAGATAGCAAAAACTTGCGGCGAGACCGCCCCGAACACCAAACTGCACGTAAGTAGGATTTGAAAATGCATCAGGGACAAAGAATGGGATCGGCGTCTGATTACGTGTCATTGGAGATCGATTCTCTGGCAGAGAATCGGAACCGCTCGTCATTTCGGCGATGAGTGACACCGTCTCCTCCATCTCCTGGAGCAGCGGAACTGTTGTAGCAGGGGATTCCTCCAGGGTCTCGAACCGGCGCGGAGTTCGCCGACTCAACAGGTCATCGGATAACGCTTCGATTCGATCTGCGAACTGCCCGAGTCTGTGCAGATCTGTTTTCGAGAATTCTTTAGACAGGGCAGATAGATTCGCTCCCAGATCAACAAGCCTCCCCACTAGTTCGACAACGGCCCCCATCTGCTGAGTTGATTCGGGAGAATAGCTGGAGCGCAGGAGGTCACGCCGCATTCGTGAAGTTCCAAGTATCGCGAGCCGAAACAACTGGTGTTCGGATGAAGGGGCCGCAACTCCCTTTGACAGGGCCCGGAGTAGAGAGGCGGTCTTTTGCAGTCGTTCGACCATGGCGCTCGTGAGACTATCCACCGGCCGAAATCGGGCATAAACAAACTCAATCACTGTGGTGATGACGGTAGCGAAGGCAACTGCTCCAACCGCCCACAAGGTCTGAACGACCTTTTGCTCTGCGGAAATCGGACTATCCCAGAGCGGAATGGTGACGATAACCAAGTAGCCGAAATTGAACGCTGCCGTGTAGTTGGATACCGCTTTGAGCGCGAAGAAGATCAGAAACAGGGTTGCCAAGACCCAAAGAAGGCGAAGCATGGGTTCTCCGGAGAAGAACACTGCTCCTACGAGTGCATAAACAGCCGCAAATGAAAATGAGACAATCAAGTTCTTTGTGGCCTGGAGTGTCGCACCCGGGTGTTCACGCGAGAGAATCAGGGCGTAGACTGCGCCATACACACCGTACGGGATCTGAAAGGTCATATTAATGACCATGACGATGCTCGCGGCAGAAACCATACGAGCAACTAATGCCCCTCGACCCGGATAGGGGGACAACTCTTCGCGTAACATATCGCGCAACCAAGCCAGTGAATCGGAGAGAGACGATATCGTGGAGGCTGCGGTGGCCATTTCAGCGTCCGTCCAGCGTAACGACCGCAGTTTCACCCACGCGAAAGATGTCTGCTGGGGGATTCTCCACGCGCACTCGGACTGGATAACGGGCAGCGAGATGGACCCAATTCAATGTTCGCTGCACATCCGGTAAGCCTTGACCGAAATGACCGACCACGTCAGGGTCGGGAGTTACGCCGTAGCCAATGCTATCGACGACGCCGTTGAACCTCTCATTGGGCCGTGACATCAGATATACGGATGCATGCATACCTGGCCGGATATGACGTAGTTGTCCTTCACGGAAGTCTGCAAGTGCCCACCAGGTACGCGCATCGATGAGTGTAACAACCTGCGTGCCAACGTGTGCATATTGTCCTTCGGCAATCGTAAGGTTGGTGACGATCGCATCGAATGGCGCGTAAATTCTACAGTTGTCAAGGTTGTAGCGTGCATCCTTCACCGCTGCGGCCCGCTCGCCGCGCTGTTCACCAAAGGATCGAGCGTGAGAACCGAATGCAGAGTCTGTTGATGATGTGCGCGGCTTTCCTCAAGTGATGCCACGGAGCGCTGATACTGGGCATGGGCCGATTTCAAAGCGGCTTTTGCAACAAGTAGTTGGGACTCTGCCTGTTTGAGCGATTGGGCCTCCGCCTCCTCGAAACTGCGCGCTCGGTCAACCTGATCTACCGTTACAAATTGCTTTTCTAGCAAAGGCTCCAGACGGTGCCGATTGTTGCTTGCGTATTGCCACTCAGCCTTTGCCTTGTCTACACCGCGCTCGGCATTGGAGACATCGGCTTCTGCCTGGTCAATTCCCGCTGCCCAATGGCCCACATCGGCCTGAGCTGTGTCGATGCCGGCGTGAGCAACAGAGACTTCGCTCACCTGAGCAGCAATTCTGCGCTGCTCATCCGAGATCTGACCTTCCAGTACCGATTGGGCGGATTCCGCCTTTTCCAGGGCGTACTGGTATGGACGCGGATCGATGACGAACAGAAGTTGGCCTTTCCTGACAAGCTCGTTGTCGCGGACTTTGAGTTCGACGATAGGGCCCTCGACCTGAGGTGCCATGCCAATCAGGTTCGCGAAGACTTCTGCGTCGTCGGTACGCGGATGACGCTGGGCTCGCCAGAACACAGCGGTGCCCAGGAATAGGGTCACCAGAATGATCCCAACGCTCGCCCAACGTTCTGGCGAACGAGACGTCCGGCCTGCATCATCGAATATTGTCAATCCCAACTCCTTAGATCAGTAGAAAGCGAGCCATATGGTGAAGGCATAGACGGCCCCGAGACAGGGATATATAAGAAACGGGAAAGGGAGGTTGATCACGCGCCGGGTCAGAATCCAGTGTGTAACAGTCGAGAAGACAGCCCCCAATGCAATACACAAAAGCCATGCTGGAAATAACGACCCCATCACGTCAACGGCGGGCGCCTGCGAGCAGCCGACGATCGTCATCAGAATTAGAGATATCGCCGCAGAGGTTCCAGCTTTGCGTATCATGGCTGGCGTCTCCCGCTGGCTGGCTGAATAGAGTCCGCGGTTTGGAAGGAAAGATCCGCGAGTGCGGATAGCACCTGCGTGCGTGCAAGGACCTCGGTCGATCTTGCCTGAGCCAAAGTTTTTTGTGCCTCGGTTACATCGAGCAGACTACGGACTCCATAGAGATAGGACTGGGTCGCGGCATCGTAAGACTGCGTGGCGGCGTTCAGGAGGGCCGCTGCGGCCTCCCGCTGGCGGAATGCAGTTTTCAGATCGGAGTATGCGGTCCAGACGCCGTTTTCGATCTGATCTCGCGTAACCATCGCCTGTGCCCGCGCCGCTTGCACGTCGTGCTCGGCCTGCGCCAGGGTATGCTTTCGGGCACCTCCGTCGAAGACCGTCCAGCCCAAACTGAAGCTGATTTGTCCATCCAGACTTGCGGTGTGGCCCCAGGGCAATGTCTGCTGCCTTGCATCGAGCGATTGAAGGTCGGGGTAAGCATGCATTCGAAGAGTAGGGAAGTATGCAGATTTTGCTTCTTTCACCCGTGCGTCCGCGGAGCGAATTTCGGCTACTTTTTCAAGAGGTCAGGACGCTGCTGTAATGCACGATCGATGGCCTGGTCGACAGACGACTCGATCCCCTCGGGAGTTGAGATCTGATCAATCGCCTGCACCGGTATCTGCTGCAACGGAGATGTCCCTAGCGCAGTTGCAAGATCTCCGCCAGCCACATCTTCGCTGCCCATGGTGGCCTGTAGGTTGTAAGCTGCTTCGGCAACCGCACTCCTGGCCTCGAGGACATCGGGCAGCGTTGCGAGGCCATTTTTCAAAGAGGATTCGGCTGCTTGTTGTACTGCGGTTGCATTCGCGAGGTTTGCGCGAGCTGCCTCCTGCTGTCCGATAGCATTGAGCAACAGGTAGTAGGCCGTTTCGATCTTATAAATCACTTGCCGATGCGCGTCGTTGAAGTTAAAGTCGGCTGCAAGCAGCCGCGCCCTAGCTTGATCGATGCGGCTGGAGCGTCCTCCGAAATCGAAGATTGTGTAATTCAAGTCGAATACCAAATCGGAGGATTGCACGACCTGCCGGTAAAAACTCGAATTGAGGAATGCTTGCTGACGGCTTGTTTGTGAGAGCGCGACGGCGACCAACGTTGGGTAGAGCTCACTGCGAGCGACGCCGAAGGCATCCGCCAGCGAACGGGCTCTTTCCCATGCGACGCGTGTCTCCGGATTGTGCGATTCGGCCAAATCGATCAACTCGGCAAGCGAACATGTGGACGCGGGGTTTACTGTAAAGTTCTCAGACGCAACCTGCTTTGCTTCGTCGCGTATGGAGCTTTCCTCCGACGAGTGCCAGGGGAGGTTCGGTGAAATCGGGGCTGATTGGCACCACGTCAGACTGTGACAGGAGATGACCAGTATCCCAACGACGACGCACAGCCGCCTACGGTGCGGCCTCCAGAAGCTCAACTGTGACCGGCAAGAGATATGAGTGTTCTCCTTATCTGAGCTTGAGATCCACCGCTCTGGGCCGTTTCTTGGACAAAGTCGACGTCTCTCAGAGATTCCTTCAAATTCATAGAAAACGTCAGGTTGTTCCTATCGGCGCCTGAGCAAGTGACAAGCGCACCGTCTTACATGGGCTCGAAGTTCATTAGGCGTGTCGGCGTAGAAGGTACTTATGTTCCCCAGAGAGCACGAGTTCACCGCGCTGGTTATGGACTGTGGCCCTCGTCGTTACCTGGCCGCTATCTCCCTGCGGGGTGAGAGCAATAATTTCGAGAGCAGAATAGAGCGTATCTCCGGCATGTACTTCCTTGAGAAACTTGCAGGACGCCTCAGTAAACGCGATGAACACGTCTCCGATGTACTGAGGAAAGAGCGTTGCCCCGGGAGCTGTGAACGCGAGTACCTGCAGGCCATGCACTACCGGGGCTGTGTGTCCATGACGCCGCGCATACTCCACGTCGTAGTGAATAGGATGATTGTCAGCCGAAACGGCCTGGAAGGCCGTGGCATGCGCATCGGTGAGTGTGCGGCTTGGTGCGCGGAAGATTTCGCCGACGCGCAGGTCGTCAAACGTTCGTGCGGGTACGACGGTGAAGTTGGTGGGGTCAAAGATCTGCGCGGTTTCCGGCATGTCTGTTGTCGAATTCATGTTGTCATCCTTTCCATTGTTGTTCTTCAATGGCTGGTCTTTCATTGAGAGTGACGTTGATGCCGGGCTATTCTTCGGCAGGCTTATAGCTGCTACAACTGCTGCAGCGCCAAGAATCACGTTGCGGCGGGATAAACAGCTCGATCCTTCATCGGAGTCAGTGGATATCCTCGATTCCACATCATTTGTTTGCGTTGGTATGTTCATAGCGATTTCCTCCGTTGCGCGTGGCCGTGAAGTTGAGCGTTAGCAGATTACTTTCCTTGCGTTTCTTGAAGCGACCAATACTATGCGTACTTTCCCGCCAAAGAGTAGCAATCGCATCGCGCCACAAGCAGCGGTTTCTCATTGCAATCAGCCTTTCCAGCCAGCGAGGAAGTCGATCAGGAGACGATTGATCTCCTCAGGCTTCTCCTCATGAGGGAGATGCCCGCATTCAGGAATGGCGTGAGTGACGAGATTGCTTGCCATCTCGGCCCACACACGGGGCATATCGAACATCTCGCCGACCAACTTAAAGTCGCGCCCCCAAAGCGACATTACCGGGCAAGCGATCTTAACTGAAGCATCGGCGTTGTCTTGGGCGAGGTCGGAAGCGTTGGCGCGATAATCCTCCATGGCGCCGCGTATCGCTCCAGGTGCCCGATACGCTTCGACATACGTCTCAAACGCTTCGCCCTGAATTGTCAGAGGGTCAAAGCACCAGTCGGAGAAGTAGTAACGCAACCAGATGTTCTCACGACCAGTGATGAGTGCCTCGGGAAGGTCCGGAACGAGGTAAAAAGGAAAAACCAATATCCTTTCGCTTTTGCCGCATCAAGTTCTCGACCAACGATTCGGGTTGGCACATTGTCCATCACGACCAGACGGTCGAGAACTTCCGGATGATCCTTGGCGAAGCGCGTTGCGACACGAGCGCCGCGATCATGCCCCACTAGCGCGATCTTCGGTAGATTCAATGCGCGCATCAACTCGCGCACGTCCATTGCCATCGTGCGCTTGTCATAGCCTGACGAAGGTTTGTCAGTCTCTCCGTATCCGCGAAGATCGGGCGCGATCACGTGGTACTTCTTCGCAAGTTCAGGAATCTGATAACGCCATGCGTAACTTGTTTCGGGAAAACCATGCAATAAGACAACGGGAGGGCCATCTCCCGCCATAAGGTAATGCTGGCGTATCCCATTTGCGCGTACTGTTTGACTAGAGATTTTCAATGAGAGTCCTCCGGGCTTCGCTTAAGCGCATAGCGTTCGATGCTGGCAGCGAAGTTGGGCGTTTCTTCCCGGTTGTGTGCATCGGAAGCGATCTGGCGAGCCGCTGCAGCCTGTTCAAGTGTGATTCCATGCTCCTGGATGAAGGCAATGAATTCGTCCGCTGCCGAGGCACGGATGTGATTGGTGTACTCGGTCGTCTGATCGTTGATCTTCCGCGCGCTGAGCGTCCATTCCACCTTCACCTTGGTGCGCCCGTTCTTGCTAATCGCGTCCGATATCGAGACCATGCGACAGAGCGCGGGCTCTTTCACTTCGGCGACATAGTGCTGCACGATCAGCGCATCACCAATAGTTTCCACATTAATGGACATGGTCCTGCCGTCGTCCGTGGTGGAGGTGCCGGCGGCGATATGCGCATGGGAGCAGCGCTGATACTCCGCGTCGGGAAGCGTCAAGAGCCAATCGGCAATGTTCACATTCTTAAGAGGGACGTGCATGATGGCGGTAACAGTAGAATTGGAGAGCCTTCGGTCACTGGTCATAGTGTTCTTCTTTCCCGTTATCGAGTTTCACGTGGGGTGGCATGGCGGTATCAGTCGATAGAGAGAACAATCTTGCCCAAGTTGCCCGACGCTTCCATGTAGCGATGAGCCTCCGCTGCCTGCGCCAGCGGGAAGACGCGATCGACCAGCGGTGCAAGTTGTCCTGTCGCAAAGGCTGAAAGCCAACGCTCGCGGAATCGATCCGTCATTGCGAGCTTTTCAACAAAACTCCGCGATATCATGACTGTGCCGATAATGCGTAGATGGTTATGCAGCAGCAGATCGAGCGATAGATGGCCTTCACCACCTTGCAGCGTTCCTACCTGGATCAGCCTGCCGCCCGGCGCCAGGGCGCGCAGATTTCGGTCCAGATAGGGGCCGCCGATGAAGTCCACGACGGCATCTACGCCTCGGCGGTCGGTAGCATCAAGCGCAGCATCGAGGAAGTCGTGTTTGCGGTAGTCCACCCCCACCGTACCGCCCAGTTCGCTCAAGCGCTCGATGCGTTTGTGACCGGAAGCTGTGAAAACAGTCTTTGCGCCGAGCGCGTGCGCAAGCATGACTGCCGCGGAACCAACACCACCCGCTGCTGCATGGATAAGCGCCCATCCGCCCGAAGTCAGTTCTCCGAGATGGATCAGTGCTTCGTGCGCCGTGACAAAGGCTTCGGGAATTGCGGCGGCGGCGGCAAATGAGAGCCGGTCGGGAATCGCCATGGCCATACGCGAGTCGACGCGGGCATACTCCGCATGCGCTCCGCCGCCAACGATGGCCATCACGCGGTCACCGTTCCGGAAGCCAGTCGCTGCAGTACCCACATCAACCACCTCGCCGGCGATTTCCAGACCGGGAATGACGGAGTCGCCGAAGTCCGGCTGTTCTCCGTAGAATCCCTGTCTTTGGAGAATGTCGGCGCGATTCAGCCCGGCTGCGCGGACGCGAACCAGTAGATCGTGTGGTCGCACTTGAGGAATCGGTTCTTCCACCAGCCTGATCACATCTGCATTGCCTGCGTTTTCAAAACGAATTGCCCGCATGCCGTCCTTCGTAACTGCCGCACATGTTTTCATAAGGCACGCTTTGCGGGCTATTCAGCTCGGTCTTGAGAATGCCCGCATCCAAATGATTGAGAAGGTATGCCATACGACCTTGTCCTAATAGTGCAACGCACGTCCGACGTATTGCCCTGCGGCGGATCGCCACGATCGTCCAGTAGAGGAAGACGGTGCCCAGTAGAGGAAGACGGTGCCCAAGATCCAGATCGGGGCCGATCGGCTCCGACAACTTATCGAATAACAGTTCGATATCGGTTCCGGTCGCCCGCTGATGCGAAGGCGGTCTTCTTTCGTTGGAGATCCAATGAATTCCAATGTAGACTCATAACCCGAGGACATCCTCGGCTTTATGAATAAGACAATAGTCACTTGGCACTCCGTGATCTATTACATGTTTATGTCAAGCATGATGTTGAGCTAATGGCCGAGATTTGCGGTCAAGCGCGGTTCAACACAACCACGCTTTGCACTGAGGTACGTCCAGACCCCTGGAAAAGACGCTGAACCACAAGCTGCCTCAGCTAGAAACTGTATGTAGAGACCCAGACGAGCCAAGCCAACAAACCGCTCATCATCACGGACCGCCCTACAACACGGCACAATTCTTGAGGACCACGGCAAGATTGCCCTTTGTCGAAGCAAAAAAAAGGAGAAAGCTGTGATTCTTTGGTCACCTGCCGAAGGATCAGCAACCGTTCTCAGCATCGATCTCGCCAAACAGAGCGGTCCTCAAAGAATCGCGGAAGAGATTGAACCTCGCCGTATTCATGTGAACCTTTTCGTCAACACAGCAGGATTTAGTCTGGGGCGGCGAATTTCTTTCCCATGATCCCGGGCAGAACCAAGCTTCCGAGTCCCCCAACCGCGAGCACCTCAACGCTCACCGTGCGGTGTCGAGAAACGGCCTGCCTTACCGTCGCCTCTCCTTTGAAGACCGCTCGTCCTCGGACAAAACGCTTCCTAGGTACAGCGTCAAAGCCTTCTTATATTCTGCGACGATTAGAGGCTTCTCCCTCGGACCTGCTTCCGCGTAGAGCGTTGTCACGCCTTTGACCATCTGGAGGGCGATGTTTGCGGCCAACATAGCTTTCTCATTGGTGAGCGATGGGTCCTTTGCTCGAAAGGCATTCGCAATAGCGACGCGTAAAGCCCTGCGTGCAGTTGGGTCACGGGAAAACCGGATCGGCGCGGCCAGTAACTGCAGACAGGCGGGGCGTTCCCGAAGGAATTCGGTGATGCGTTCCAGGAACGCCTCCGCAAACGCGGTGTGGGACAGAGTCTCCGCCTGTTCCATCAAGGGCTTCCAATGCGCTTCGATCGTCTGTGAGTATTGGCTCAAAAGAGCAAAGGCCATGGATTGCTTGTCTGGGAAATAGTGATAGAGCGTGCCAATCCCGGAACCGCTACGCTCGGCGATAGCAGTCATCGTTGCGGCCTCATAACCGATCTCTGCGAAGAGCACCGCTGCAACATCCAGAAAATTGGCAAGCCGCCGTGTTGCACGCTCCTGCTGCGGCTCCACTCGGGGAGAATTTGACACAGTCGAAGGCATCCTAGAATTTTATAGGAATAAAGTCGAGGGTGCCGTCGCTCTCTGGAGCCGCACTCTCCTCCATGAGTTCAACACAGGCTTGACATAAACATGTAATGGATTAAGGGCGCCAAGTGACATATTGTTGATATTCATAAAGGCGAGGATGTCCTCGCTTTTGAACTCGTCGGATCTCGAACCGAATAAACCCGCAACGCATCCAACGGGCGACCCAAAATGCCTCCGCCGCGTTAGTGGCTCTTCCATGAAGCGAATCCGCCAACGCCACGCGAAAAGCGGATAGGAAGTAGGGCGGACGCTATGAACACGATTCACCGTAAACTGAGACATTTCGGTGCACCGCTACTGATCATGCTCTTGGCAGCAACGCTCGGCTGGTTTGTCCAAGCGATCGGAATAGTTGCTGTTGTCTTCATCGTGGTTCTTGTCAAGTGTTTCGGCAAATTCGAGGCGCAGCTAGCCGCGAGTACCTTTACCGTTGTGTCGGCTCTCTTTGCACTGGCACGTCACTCTCAGTTGAAAGTCGATGGAGGGCTCCTAGAAACTGCCCTATGCATCGCTTGTGTCTGGATCACCGTCGCTATCGCAAGTAACCGCGATAGTGCCGAAGAGGCCATTCGACGGAGCGAGAGAGAACTGCGCGAGGTAATGGACACGATTCCGGCAATGGTGTGGATCGGGCTCTCCGATGGCTCGAATGCATCCATAAACAAGCGTTGGATCGAGTATGCGGGCCTCTCCCCGACCGGTTTGGGCTGGCAGGCCGCAGTTCACCCCGACGATCTCGAGCGGCATTTTGAGGCTTTTCGCAAGTGCTCGGCAGCAGGCGTGCCCTTTGAGGATGAGGTTCGGTTCCGTCGTGCCGACGGGGAATTCCGCTGGTTTATTGTTGCTGCCGTACCGTTCCGGGATGAGCAGGGACAGATTCTGAAGTGGTACGGCATTGGCACCGACATCGAAGATCGCAAAAGGGCCGAGGAAAGGCTGCGGGTTGCGGAGCATGAGGCGCGAGAGTTGCTGGAACGAGTGCCTGCAATGATTTCTCTCCGAACTGTGGCGGGTATTGCATACACAAATCAACGTATTCACAACTACATCGGTGTTGGACAGGAAGAATTACGCGGTCGGGGTTGGCTGAAATATATCCATCCTGAAGATCAGGAACGTGTATTGGCAAATCAGGCACATTCAACAGAAGAAATTCAAACCATGGATCACATGTACCGGCTCCGTGGAGCGGATGGGGCGTATCGCTGGTTCCGGACGATCGCAGAACCATATCCAAGCGTGGATGGAAAGTCCTATTGCTGGTATGGTGTCGCAACAGACATCGATGAGCTCTACCGCTCAAGAGAGTTGCTCAGGGAGAGAGAGCTGCAACTGAATCTTCTTACCGAGAATCTCCCCGCGGTTCTGTTCAAGGCCGCACCAGACGGGTCGATCGTCTACATCAATCAAAAAGGGATCGAATACAGCGGAAGAACAGTTGAGGATATGCAGCGGAAGGGTTGGATCGATCTGCTCCACCCAGATGATTTTGAGGAAACTTCAGACCATTGGAATCGATTGCTCACTGAAAGCCTTGGATATGACACAGTCAATCGCTTTATAGGCGCTGACGGCCAAATACGATGGTTTCACACCAGCGTTGCCGCTTACCGCGATGACAGCGGAAAGACCCTCGCGTTTCACGGAGTCATGCTCGATACGACTGCCCAGAAGGCGGCGGAACTTGCCCTCCAACAATCAGAGCAGCAGATGCAAAGGATGATGGACACGGTTCCTTCGATGCTCTGGTCGGTGGCACCTGATGGCAGAGCCGTGTTCATCAATGAAAAGGCACGAGACTATACCGGATTGACAGTGGATCAGATTCAGGATTGGGGATGGATTCAAGTCATTCACCCGGAGGAGCGGGAATATGTTGTTCAGGAATTTAAGAAGGCTTTTGCAAACGGGAGTTGCTACGGAACCGAACATCGAACCCGGCGAGCAGACGGGATTTATCGATGGCATATGAGTCGCGGAGAACCCCTGCGAGACGAAGATGGGCAGATAGTACAGTGGTTTGGGCTCGACATCGATATCGACGAGCGAAAACGAATGGAAGATCATTTGCGGGAAACCCGCGTCAAACTAGCGCGAGCATCGCGCATCGCCACCGTAGCTGAGTTGTCCGCGTCTATCGCGCACGAATTGAACCAGCCTCTCGCTGCTGTGATCGCAAACGCGCAGGCAGCTCGGCGCTGGCTATCAAACAGGCCACCGAATCTCAGTGAAGCGATGACTTCCATAGAACGAGTGCTGCGCGGCGGGAGCGTTGCCGACGAGAGGATGCAGTACATTCGGGCGTTGTTCAAACAGCAACCGCTCAGGAAGAAGCACGCGTGGCCGTCGAAGATTATCCGCGAAGCGATACGATTTGTACATGAAGACGCGAAGAGAGATGAAATTCCCATTGATGTACAAATTCCGGATGACCTTCCGCCAATCGTAGTCGAACAAATTCAAATTCAGGAAGTATTGATTAACCTGATCTCGAACGGAATCGAGGCGATGGAAAGGAACGCCCGACCGCCTCATCTCATCATCAGGGCCGCTTTCGTCAATGAAAGCGAGCTTCTGATTGAAGTTATAGACAATGGACCGGGCCTGAAGGATACTCAGAGTATTTTTGACGCCTTCGTAACTACCAAAGAGAACGGTATGGGAATAGGTCTGGCCGTTTCGCGGTCTATTGTTGAGGCGCACGGCGGACAATTATGGGCCGAGAACAATCCAGACCATGGAGCCAAATTCAGCGTTAAACTTCCCTGCGGCGCGGCGACGAGTGGCCCACCTTGAGAACTGACCAGTTGAGGCCCCAGATCTCTTTGCCTCGGCGATAGCAGTCATCGTTGCGGCTTCATAGCCGATCTCTGCGAAGACCAGTGCTGCATCCAGAAGATTCGCAAGCCGCCATATTGCGTGCTCCTGCTGCGGCTTCACCCGGGCAGAATTTGACACAGTCGATGGCATCCTCATATTTCACGGGACTCCATAAAATCAGGGAGATTTCTTCGATATGGCACCCCTCTGCAGAGAGGCTGTTCTTTGAGGCCGTGAAGCCCTATATGAGAATCTCCACAAAACGTCGCGCCTTTGCGGGCCAATCGACTGTGCTGCCCACGCTGGAGATCCCATAGACGGCGCGCAGCATGTCCATTGGATCGACATCTGGCCGGACATCTCTGCTCGTTACGGCCAAATCGGGACATCACTCGGCCTTATGGGCACGACACTCGAACAAGGCATTCAAGGTGGTCTATCGGATCATCGGTAATCGCAATGATGCGGAAGACACACTACAGGACGCATGGATGAAGGCTTTTATCCATTTGAAAACTTTCGATGCCCGGTCGAAATTCTCGACCTGACGCGCGCGGATAGCGATCAATTCTGCGCTGATGGTGTTGCGCAGGAAACGTTCTCGTCCAGAGTCTTCGATGGATTGGAGCGGAGATGCCGAGACATGGCAACAATGGGAAGTACCAGACAACAGCTTAAATATTGAAGATCTTTATCTAAAGAAGGAGGCAGAACTGAACTTGAAGGAAGCAATAGAGCGTTACGGCCTCCCCTCCGATCTGCCATGGAAATTCAACGATTACATTACACGTCCAACAAGAGGAAGAGAGTGCTTCTGAACGACTAAGAGACCTGACTCCGAATCCTCAACATGACTCCACTCCATCACAAGCCTATCCCTTCCAGAAGGTGTGTTCCTCTGACGCTTACGTTAAAGTCGGGCATTCGAACGTGGGGAATGAGGGAGGCACGCGACAGTGCCGATTTCACCATTCGAATGGTGACCTCAAAATACTCAGCGTATATATGCAGGCACGGTGATCCGCACTGTCCTGGCTGGTATCCCGAAGCCGGTTTGATTCATATCGGCTGTTGGCGTGACCATCGCTAGTTGCATCATATGATGGCAGTGGGGGCAACAACATTCGGTGCGCAACAACTTCGCATCATGGAGGCGATGAGGGAACGTCCTAAAACACTCTGGGCATGCGACCGCAATAGTTGCAAGACAGCCGCGATCGATCGGCACACCGGGTATCCAGATTGGTGCCGCGACGCGTACGGAATAGCGCGTTGCCTCATCCTTGATGGCACACAGTATCTCGAAAAGTTGAGCCACGCTACTTGAGCCTTTGGCATAAAAAGCGTCGGCGGCAACCCCTTGAGGAACAGCCGCGCCTGAATATGCTCCGCTCATCGCGATTACGGCAATCGCAGGAAATCGCCGTCGCACAATTGATAAAAGTTCAAACCCTGACATGCGAGGCATGTTTAAATCCGAAATGAGAATATCGGGGACACGATCGCGTATGGTCGCGAGGGCCGCAAACCCATCTGAGGCCGTTCGAACTATACAACCGCACTCTTTGAATATCTCCGAGATGACGGTAACCAGCAGCGGGTTATCGTCGACCACCAGAATATCGGTCACTTCATTTCTCACTCTTTCCTCCCAACATCGCTCCGCGTTCCAAGATTGTCGTCCGCCTACCGCGACTGGAGAAACCGAATTTTTCAGGTCTACCCGCGAGAGGGTCAAAGATACAGCTGAGTCAATTGCTACCTTCTCCAGTATCCGGATGTGGCGCTAGTGCCAATGAAACAGGCTGCGTAGCCTGCAGCAAATAGTTGCTCAGGGCTGGTGCCATTCCCTTCGCCCCATTTCTACGGGACGATCAAGCGTCAGATTAATTTGTCCATCATCTGATTTCGCGGGTCCAAACCCGTCCGCCCATTGTCTTTGCCTTGGCGGTGTAAATTATCTTTTCGATTGACACAAGAAGCTCCTTTGCTTGGTAACACAACTTGACTCAACTGCCCGACCGCTGTCGGATGATCAGCTGAGCACCGCGCTTGCCACTCAGATAGTTCCACACCCATTGCAGAAAGACGCTGAATTTCAAGCTGGTCTCGGCCAGGAATTGAATGTGTATGAGAGCCCACACGAGCCAGGCCACAAAGCCGCTGAGTTGAACTCCGAAGCTCTGCAGCACTGCGAAATTCTTGCCAACAACGGCAAGATTGCCCTTATCGAAATAACGAAATGGTGGCGATGGAGGATGGCCAATCACCTTGCTGAAGATGGATTTGGCTGCATACTTGCCTTGCTGCATCGCAACCTGCGCGACACCGGGGAGCGGCCGCCCGTCCTGATCAAGCGATGCTGTGTCTCCAACAACAAAGACATCTGGATGACCGGGAACTGTAAGGTCTGATTGAATTCGAACGCGGCCCGCACGGTCCACCTCACATCCGAGCCATTTTCCCGCCGGTGAAGGAGCAACGCCGGCCGTCCATACTACCGTCTTTGCTTGAATACGTTCATCTCCAATCACCACGCCATCTCCGTCGATTGCCTGAACCGGCTTCCCAAGACGGACATCGATACCAAGCGACACCATGTGCTGCCTCGCGGCTTCAGACAGCTTCTCCGAAAAGGTGCCAAGAGGGCGGGACGCCATATCCGCAAGAACGATGTGGGCTGACCTCGGATCGATTCGACGGAAGTCTTTTCGGAATGTGGTTTGGGTCATGACTGCAATTGCGCTCGCCATCTCGACACCAGTCGGTCCTGCGCCGACCATCACAAAGGTCATCAAAGCCTGGCGTCGATCCGGATCGTCTTCTATCTCAGCTTTCTCAAAGACTTCCAGTAAATGGTTTCGGAGAGATTCAGCATCCGACAGGCTCTTGAGCCCCGGCGCAAACGCGGCGAACTCGTCGTGGCCGAAGTAACTGTAAGTCGCCCCAGTCGCAAGAATCAGATAGTCATAACTGATCCTGATTCCGACCTTGTCGTCAGCATCCACGATGACCTGCTTTGACGCTGCATCAACACCAGTCACGCTGCCCAGCATCACCGATGTGTTTGCCTGATCAGCCAGGAGACTTCGGATGGGCGATGCAATCTGACCTGGGGCCAAGACTGAGGTTGCCACCTGATATAGAAGGGGCTGGAAGACGTGATGATTGGAGCGATCAATGAGCAGTACGTCGACCGGAGAGCGCTTTAATTTCTTTGCTGCAGTTAGTCCGCCAAATCCACCGCCAACAATAACCACAACAGGTGCTTTCGTCGTCATCTATTCGCTCTCAGATCCTTAAATTTTGAGACAGTACTTTGCTTTGGAACGTCCAGAGAGACAGTCCCGTTGGCAGCACCTAGAGCCACCGCTCGTCAACGAACAGGCGGGAGGTGTGGCTGCGGGTGATTTTCCATTCGCCGTCGACCTTGCGATAGTCCTGATGGATGTGGCCGTAGCCGTTGAAGATGCTGTACTGGGTCTTCACGAGATCGTGAATGCCCCAGGTACTTTTCGCAGTGTCGGGGCCTGTGAGGGTAATCTCTGGCAGGTACATCTGGTGCGAGGTCCGCACGCCCGCGAGCATTTCGGCCATGCCACCGATAAAGGTGTCCAGCCTTTCGATGGTGGAGGCCTGGGGGACCTCGGGATTGGGCCCTGGTATGGCATCGAAGGAGAAGACCGCATCGTCAGTGAACAGCTTGCGAAATTCGGTCCAGTTCTGGGTGTCACCCAAGCGTGAATACTTGGCCATCACGTTCTTGAGTGCTTCGACCTCGGCGAGGTTTTGTGGGGCACTCATTGCGAACTCCTTTCTATCAGTCTCTAGCGTCCCGCGACCGCTCCAGCATGCGTCTTACTAGCTTCGGCAGCTGAGTGCCAATGAACCGTTCTGCGATTTCCAGTTGCGCAGTCTTGCATCGTAAAGGTGCCCAGCACCAGTGAGACAGACCTCAATATCCTTTCGAAGATTGTTTCCAGGCTCGTAACGCTTGTCCCGCATTTCGAGCCTGGAAGCATGTGTTGTCGATTAGGGTGAACCCGGGATTTTGGTTAATGCCCGGCTGGCAGCTCTACATACGCGATGCCAGTGAGGTTTCCTTCCGCATACGCCAACGTTTTCCGGTTTGATCCGTCGAGATTGGCGCTGTAGAGCGAGCCGGCGTAATCCGTGATAAACATGCGACCGCCTTTCAGGTCTAAAGCCAGCCCGATGCCTTCCTCTAAATGGGTGAAGAGGATCTTAGGCTCCTTGCGATTTCCTGACAGCGGGTCCATGGGCGCACGATTCACCGTGTTGCCACGCGGCGGATCCCCGCGGTCGGTCCAATAAAGGGTCCGATTGGCGAGGTCGAGGTCCAGATCGATTGGCTCAGGCAGTTTTTCATAAAGAAGTTCAATATCCGTGCGATTCGCAGGTGACTGACCTTGCGGGATCTCGACGTTAGCCCGAAAGATTCGACCATCACCGGCGTTGCCAGGCCCTTTCTGACTCAATAAAACTTGCCGCCTTCAGCGTCCACGGCGATGCCGACACACCATTTCCTCACTTCCGATCCGGGGCGTGGATCCCCGTCGCTCGTGTCGACGAGAGTTTCAATCTTCGACCCATCCAGGTTTGCTCGCATCACTCGCATGCCTTCGCGGTCGGACCAGTAGAGCTTGCCGTTCTTCTTCTCCAGTTTGATCTGCTTGGGCGTGAATGTGCCACCTGGAGGAACGATCGTGATCATGTTTTTGCCATCGAGATCCGAGCGGAGGATGGCGCCATCATTCTCTTTAAAATTGCCCATGTTGGTCCAGTAGATGTGGCCGGCGGCGACGTCGATCGCCAGTCCGTCCGGAAATTTTCGACCTTCGCTGATGAGGGTCTTTAAATCGGAACCGTCCGGGTTTGTGGACAACACGCGGCCGCCTCCGTTATCCAGGAAAAAGAGCCGCCCGGACGGCGTTGACTTATCAGCTCCTGCGTTGATCGGTGTTGAAGTTCTCGTATTCATGTACAAATCTCCTTGTTCTGTTTCCAATGTCGTTCAAAGCCAAAAGTCAGAGGCCAGCCTTCGCGCGACTGCTGAGGAGCCCCGTCACAACCTCGTTCTCCTCTGCGGCAAGCTGCTCGACCGAGCGATTGCCCGCTATTTGCAGGACGGCGTCGGCGACGGTCTGCTTCAGCTCCGGCGTAATGTCAGGTGTGCCGAGAGCCTTCATCCATGTCTCCATCGGACCCATGATGTGTTCCATGAAATGGCGAATTCCGCCCGCCCCTCCGCCGAGGTGCCACTGGAGGCTCGGTCCCATCACGCCCCATCGAGGCCCTGGCCCATAGCTCACCGCAACGTCGGCGTCGGCTACACTCAGTACGCCTTGCTGAATGAGGTAGAGCACCTCCTTGTAGAGCGCCGCCTGCAGCCGGTTGGCGACATGACCGGGAAGCGCCTTGAACAGACGAATTGGCTTCTTCCCAATCGACGAATAAAACGCCATGGCCTTCTCGATCGTTTCGGGCGACGTTTTGGCTCCGCCCACCACCTCCACCAATGGAATAACGTGAGGCGGATTGAAAGGATGTCCGATCACACACCGCTCGGGACGCTTGCACGCGGACTGGATAACATCCATAGTTATGCCCGAAGAACTCGAGGCAATGATCGAGTCAGCAGGAGTGGCATCGTCCATCTCTGCGAATAACTTCACCTTGAAGTCAGGACGTTCGGGCCCGTTCTCCTGTACAAAGTCCGCTTTGGCGAGCGCCTGAGCCATACTCGGCGCAAAGCTCAACCGGTCACGCGAAGCACTGGGAGACAGTCCGTTTTTGCTGAGCGTCTTCCAGGCTTCGTCAACATACTTGCGAAGACTAGCCTCCGCATTCGGCGCGGGGTCGGTTGCAACTACGCTGAATCCGCGGGACAGGTAATAAGCCGCCCAGCTTGCACCGATGACTCCCGTACCGACTATAGCTATGTTCTGAATCTCTTCGATTTTTGCCATGATACTTCTCCTTGTTATTTGAATTTCTCCACGAGTTGCAAGAATTGACATCGCGTTACCTTGGCTGCCTACCATCGCCTGAGCGCGCTCTTGTCAAATCCGACTGGAGGCAGTCCGAAATGAGATATACGTATCCGAATCAACTCCGCCACTCAGGTTTGTTCGATCCTCGCGGAACGAGCACGGTCCGAAACGATCCAGGTGACTTGGACAGGTAGACCTGCTCGTCGAGCCCCTGGTATGTGCCGAGCGGTGTCTCTGCAGTGAACACATCCGGGGCGACATTGGTGCGTTCTTCAGTGGAGCCGGCCGCCGTTTGGGCGTAGGTCTTGTCGAAGATGCCGAGCGACAGCTGCCAGAGCACAGTGCGAGTGAGGGAGACAACAACCTTGTAGCTTCCTCCCTCCACGGCGCGCCTACGCAACGCTGCGAGAACGCCCACAGTGCCGAGCCAACCCACAACGTTGTCGCAGATGGGCTTAATAGGTGGCTGCTTCGGACTGGCAAGAGACCCTTCGGCAGCAAAGAGACCCGCCACCGTTGCAGCAGTCTCATCAAAGCCAGGCCGGTTCGACCACGGCCCTGTTTCTCCGTGAAGAACGATGGTGGCGTGGATCAGTCCGGGCTTTTTCGCACATAACTCTTCCGCATCCAGCCCGTTGGACTTCATATAGCCAGGGCGCTTGTTTGCGAAGAAGATGTCGGCGTCCTTAAGTAACGCATCGTACTTGGCGCGATCTTCCTTAGAGGAGTCCAGAATTGTAGAGCGCATGCCAACCTGAACGTCCCAGAAGAATGCCTCTACTTCGGTGTCGTCAGGCCTCCAGATATTCAGGACGTCGGCGCCATAGAAGGCCAGATCTCGCCCAATGCCAGCGCCGGCAATCACATGCCCCATTCCGAAAGCCCGAATGCCATCAAGTGGTGTTTTGGCGTCTGGCTTGAATGGAACGGGCTCGCTTTCACCGATCTTCTCTACGGAGATCAGGGGCATTTTCGCGAGCACCTCGGTGTACTGCAGCTCCTTGCTGAACTCTTCAAAAGTACGAACTTTGCCAAGGATCAAACCCTCTTCCGCTGCAGCGACCTCAAGGTCATCTGAACGCCATTGCAGAACGGAATTCTGAAGTGATTCAAGGCTGTCGCTGCAACGGAAGAATTTGAGGGCGCGTTGATGCGTTTTGGGATAGAAGCTCAGACACGTGATATGCCGGCCATCACGTGTCTCACGGAAGAGTGGAAACTTAAGGAAGGGATTATTTTCAAAAACTCCCATTGCGGGAGAGCGCCCATTCACGGTCTCCCAGATCCCATCAAAGAAGCCGCTGAAGCGTCGAAAAGCCTTGCGGATGTCGACATAAATGTCCTGGCCCTGTCCGGTTCGGTCTCTCCATACTGCAGCCGCCGCAATGGTTTTGGCGGCAAGCCCTATACCCGCCGTCGTTGCAAACCGGATCCGGCTCGGAACGATGGGATCCTGTCCATAGAAAGTCAGCTTCCCACCGCTGTCCGCGGCTGACATTCTGACATCTGCAAGCACTTGATTCACTCCTGCATGGAGATCGAAATCTGAAGACGTGGAGGGATTGTTTAGTTTGTCGACGATAATCTCAGTTAAATGACCCGGGGCTTGGGTTTCTTCCTTAATTGCGGATACAGATTGCATATGTAGACTCCTGCATGATGTGAGTACAACGTGTTTTTCTGAGACGCTACGCCTCGTCTTGGTTCCGGTCGCCCGTTGGATGCGAGGGCGGTCTTCTTCCGTTCGAGATCCAATGGGTTCAACGTAGCTCTATAATTCGAGGGCATCCTCGGCTTTACGAATAAGACAATATGCCCCTTGGGGGCCGTTGATCTATTACATGTTTATGTCAAGCCCGATGTTGAGCTCATGGTGGAGATTTGCGGTTAAGAGCGGTTCAAGACAACCGAAGTAAATAGCTATGCGGACCACGAAATTCTAAGGGCATCTCGCTGCGGAAAAATCCGAGCGGATGCAACCACTGCCACAAGACCCAGAGGCATGAAAGATAGCGAGTTCGGATCTCAGTGGCGTCATATGAACTGCATAGATTGCTTCCTCAACTGCCATTGCGAACCCTTTCGTCAGCTATTCTCGCGCTGTTCAATGATCAACCGGCAACCACGCTTTGCACTGAGGGTACGTCCAGACCCACTGAAAAAAGACGCTGAACCGCAAGCTGCCCTCAGCAGCGCTCGGCATCTTCGCTCGGGGCAGCCATGATAGGTTCCTTATCGTTTCCGAGGACCTATGCTTCTATCTTTCTTGGTGCGTCGCCTCGGCTTGTGATTCGTTTAGCATGGCAACACTTGGCGGAGAGGCTGTCTGTTACGGCCGCGAGCCCTGAATGAGGATCTCCACGAACCGCCGCGCCTTTACGGGCCAGTCATCGGCGCTGCCCGCGCTGGAGACCCCATAGATGGCGCGCAGCATGTCCATTGGATCGACATCTGGCCGGAGATCTCCGCTAGCAACGGCCCGACTCGCCAGTGCATTGGCAGCTTCCCGCATGACTCGGGTGCTCTGCTGATAGACTTGCGAAGGACCGCCGACCATTGCGTCCAACGCCGGGGCGATGATCTTTTTCGCGGCAATGTAGTCGATGAAGACCAGCATCCACGCCCGGAGCGCTTCTACTGGTGCCAACTCGGCGGAGAGCTTTCTCTGTGCCTCAGCCAGCTTCTCGACTTCGCTGATATAGACTGCGGCCAGCAGGTCATCGCGCGAAGGAAAATGACGGTAGAGCGTGCCTGGGCCGATCTTGGCACGCTTGGCGATCTCGTCCATGCTGGAATCCCCGCCTCGGCGGGTGAAAACCTGCTTCGCGACTTCAAGAATTCGTTCACGGTTACGCTGCGCGTCGGCTCGTGGCTTACGGGCGGCTTTTTGTGCGGCTGAAGATTTCATAAAGTTTTCTGAATCCGGAGGAACTCTCCGGTAATCTACTCTGCATAACGGAGGCTAACTCCGTTTTATTCCGGGCTGAGGCCCATGTCAAAAGATTTGTGATCGGAGAGTGCAGCATGGCAGCGAATTTTGGAGCAAAGTCGACGACAGAAGAGGTCCTCAAAGGGGCCGATCTGAAAGGTAAGCGGATTCTGGTGACGGGTGTATCTGCGGGTCTTGGCGTAGAGACGGCACGTACGCTGGTGGCGCATGGCGCCGATGTTGTGGGCGCAGCGCGTGATCTTGAGAAAGCGCGACGGGCGACCTCAGAAGTCAGTAAGGCCGCGGCGCAGACCGGCGCGAGTTTCGAGTTGGTCGAGCTCGACCTGGCCAATCTCAAGAGCGTGCGCGCCGCCGCGGACAAGCTGGTTGCAGATGGCCGCTTGTTCGATGTGATCATCGCAAATGCTGGTGTCATGGCGACTCCGCTCGGGAAGACAGAGGATGGTTTTGAGACGCAATTCGGGACCAATCACCTCGGCCACTTCGTCTTTGTGAACCGCATCGCGAAGCTGATCAAGGACGGCGGACGGCTGGTCAACCTTTCGTCTTCAGGACACCGCTTCAGCAGTGTGGACCTGAAAGATCCCAACTTTGAGACGACGCCTTACGAGCCCTTCGTAGCTTACGGGCGTTCGAAGACCGCGAATATCCTTTTCGCAGTCGAGTTCGACCGCCGCCATCGTGAACGCGGCGTGCGCGCTACGGCCGTCCACCCTGGTGGCATACAGACCGAGCTTGCACGCCACATGGATCCGGGCAGCCTGGAACAGATGGTCAACCAGATCAATCAACAGGCCGCAGCAGCGGGCAAAGGACCGTTCGAGTTCAAAACAGTTCCCCAGGGAGCCGCCACCTCAGTATGGGCCGCTGTCGTTGCGGCCGCCGAAGAGGTAGGAGGACGGTATTGCGAGAACTGCCATGTAAGTGATGTCGTCTCGGATGATGCTCCGCTGGGCATGCTAGACGAAGGGGTACGCGGTTACGCTCTCGATCCACAAAACGCTACTGCGCTTTGGAAGAGGAGCGAAGAGATGATTGGCGAAGTCTTCGCGTAAGCGGTGAAAAGAATTGGCTGGCCCCTCGCGATGTGCGGGGGCTATCCTTTTCCGACCCAATTATCGTTTCTCTGTTCCAGTGTTTGCAACGGTTCGCGCTCATGACATTCACCTTGTTGCCATGCGTGGAGTTGGCCAATCACCCCACCGGTGCGTCGGAAACACTCTGAGGCAAGATCAGTACCATTAACGCCTAGCGACGATCTTGTTGCGTCCATTCCCAATCCCGCTGCGACTTGTCGTCCCACAGATGTTCGCGGCCGCGTTTCGACGATTGGTACGAAGAGTTCGCCGACACGCCACCGAGGCTGTGCAATGCACGGTACGAACTGGAGGATTTTCATACATTGAAATGATCGACGGACCAGTATCTCGCCATGTAAAGGACTTGTTGTCTTCGGGACAGGTGCAGGAGGAGGAACTTGACTCCTGCCGCGCAGCCGGCGAGCGGGGGCCGGGTCAAGCGGGATGTGGGTGCAGGGAGAAACCGAAGGGGGTTCTTCCTGCGCGATTTTTGTCGCAACGAAACGAGAGGCGGCAGGTTCGTCGCCCCTCGCAGAGATCGAACTAGGCTGCTTTCTTTGTCTTGGCAACGGGCCTGGCTTCTGGTTTGGCTTCCTTTTTGGCCTTCGCCTTGGCGGCGAATTCCTGCTTTACCTTGAGAGCAATCGCGTCAGTGTCTACCTTGTAAACCGTTGCAGCATCGCGGAGAGCATTCATTCCTTTGCCCCGCCCCGATGCAAGAACGACACTGACCTCGACGAGCAAGCGAGAGAGCGTTCCCTCATCGGCACGGCGGAGGAAAGCGGCAAACAGCTTGTCGAGCATATCGGTTTCCCGATCTTTGCGGATACCGTGCTGCCGTGCCAATGTTTGCAACTGCAACTCATTCAGAAGCGGGAACGTCTGCATCAGAACGAATAGCAAGTCCCTCTTCATCAGCCGTACCGGGACAGCATCCCCAATGGCCTTCAGCACGCGAATGCCTGTAGTGTTGGCGATGGCTTGCTCGTTGCGCTGCTTGTCCTGTTCGGCCTTCCACTTCTCATCGTTCCTGCTCGTCTCCTGCTTCGGATGATGCACCGTGCAGGCAGGGTTGGCGCAGACCTTGTGAACGGTGCCGACATCGTTGCCCTCGGCAATGATGGCCTCCGTCGTAAACTTGCACACCTTGAACTCGGGACGCTTGGCCTCTTCCTTCGTCTTGGGTTTTTCGTCGCGGATAGCGGTGTACTGGTTTCGCGGCAAGACCTTGCTGCCTTCCTGCTGCTTTCCGTAGGCGGTGCTGATCTGCACAAGCTGCGGCTTTGTTGCGATCTGCTTCGCGACGTGTGCGCTAACTTTGGCCTGATAGCAGCTTGGGTCAGTGCAAGCGTCCTGCTTGCCGAGATCGGAAAACAGGAGTTTGTTGTGACCTGTCCGCTTGGGACAATCGAGGCAGCTGCCCGCGATGGCCACGAGATGCGCGTCGCGCTTGTCAAAAGGGGCATCCTTTAGAAAAAGCAAAACATTCTGCTCAATCCAAAACTGCAAGCTCCGCACGGGAAGCAAAATTCGCTTCGCCTTGCGGTCGCTCGAGGCGCCCCAGTCTTCACGAAAACAGGCGGAGAGCGCCTGTTCCTGTTGGTCTGTTGGTAGCTTGGCCAGCAAGAGAGCATGACCGACACCGATTTCATCGCGATAGAACGCTTCGACCGCTGACGGAACGAGGTCGATCAATTTGAGTCGGGCGGCAACGAAGGTGGGTTGTTTTCCGGTCCTCGCTGCGATCTGCTCAATCGAGTAAGTCGGGTCTTCCAAATCCAGCAAGGCCTTAAATCCCTGTGCTTCCTCCATCGGATGAACGTCGGAGCGAATCAGGTTTTCGACCAACTGCGCTTCTAAGGCTTGCGCGTCGTTCATATTGACGATTCGGACGGGCACGGTATCAGCCTCGGCCATCTGTGCTGCCCGATACCGCCGCGCCCCTGCGACGATCTCGAATCCATTCTCGGTAAGGGGACGAACAAGCAATGGCGAGAGAACGCCCTGGGTGCGGATACTTTCGGAGAGTTCTTTGAGGGCGGCGTCCTCAAAGATGCGGCGCGGGTTGGTTTTCGATTCACTCAATAACGACAGAGAGACATTGCGATACTCGGTAGCGTTGAGGACGGTGGTTTCCATGATGCGAGGCTCCTTTCGAGCGTGGTTGGGCGTGGAAGTGGCAGAGCGGCGCGGTCGGACTGTCCGCTCCAAGGGAGCGGACTAGCCGAGAATGCACTTGTCCGAAAAGGCGGCAAGATAGCCTTGCGCTTTGAGGTTGGCATCCCACGTTCGCGCGAAATGCTCATGCTGCTCATGCAGCGCGAGAAGGAACACGTAACGGTCGCGGAGATGTTGCGGCTCCATTGCTCTACCGCCACGTAATCGTTCCTCCAATAGAAGGGGTTCAGGTGCGCCCCTCCCGCAAGTCCAAGCTCGAAGCACATCTCCGGGTCGCGCATGGGGTCGCCGTTCTGCAACCCATAGTGCGCTACGGAAATGACAGGCAAGCCGCACGGCCCTGACTCATCGGTCGCTTCGATGACCAACTCCATGAATGGCGGGTTGTCGATCTTGAGGTAAAGGCCGTGGTGCCACCCTCCGGCCTTCCTGAGAATTTCGAGGATGGTCTGCATTAGGCCACCTCCGCGAGTTCCGGCTTCTCTTCCGTCGCCTGTTCTGCAGCCTCGTCTTGTTCTGCAGTTGGCTCCAGTGCGGCGAGGATGATGCTGGCGGTCTGTTGAATGACTTCCAAGCTCTCGGCGAGGAGTGAGGCGTTGCCGTGATAAAGCTGGATGTAATCCGCCGACGCGGTTCCGGTGACAAGGCCAACAGCCTTCCCCACGACGAAAGCGACCGCCTCGGCCTCTGTTTCCCGCACGGTCTTTGTGGTTGCTGTGCGGCGTTCGGCCTTGTGAAGCATCTCGTGGGCTGCTTCGTGTACCAACGTCGAAAACTCCTCGGCCCTGGACTGGCCGGGAAGGATGGCAATGCGTCCCCCATAGCTCATCCCCAAGGCGGGGGCTATCTTCTCGTTGTAAACAAGCTGAATGCCTTGGCTCTTGAGAAAGGCGGCTAGACGGTCGATGCTCTCACCGGGATCACCTGAGATTTCGCGCATCTCGGGAAGGTCTACGCCGTTGGTCTGGGAGATCGAAGACGTAGGCATTGCGAAAGCCCAAAAGGGCGCGGGTGTTTTGCGTGGTGATGTCCTTCTCGGCTTCGCTGTCTTTCTTGCGCTTGACGCCAACAATCGGGGCAAGGATGCGGATTCCTTTGGATCCTGCATTGACGGAGCGGCCAAGGTTCTTCCACGTCCAAAACCCGGCAACGCGGGTTGCAGTGGGCATCTGCCGCGCAATCTCTAGCACATTCCCAAAGCTGTAATTGTGAAAGCGGCTCATGGCGGTCAGGTAGTTGGTGAGGGCGTCGGAGTGTCCGGCCTCCAACTGCTCAATCAAGAGCTTGATGTTGGCGGCGATGAGTTCCTGTTTGGTGTTGGGCTTCTTGCTGTCGATGGTGGTGGGGGCTGTCGTGGTCATGGTGGCTTCTCCTTGGTTTTGGCTGCTGCACTTTCCGCGTTGAAACGCGGCATGTACATGCCGAACGCCACCTGGCGAAGGCGGGGGTAGCAAGGCGCAAGGGGAGGGGTCTCCGCACCCTTGGAGAAGGAGCCGGAGGCGGGACGGAAAGGGCGGAGCGCAGCGGAGGTCTGCACAAGCGAAGCGCGGAAGATTGGGGATACCCCTTGCGCCGCGCGATCGGGGCAGAGCCCCTGAGCGTACTTAGCACTTGCGTTACGAAACAGACCGGAGACATGGTTTACAGCGAAGCGCGACGGTTATCGTTCCTCAGCTTTCGTCAACGCTTGACGATGTTGTATGCCCTGGAAAGAGAGTCGGATCATGGATCAACGTCTGCAGTTTTTAGCGAGTTATCAGAAAAAGGAGATGTCAGTAGCGGACCTGTGCCGTGAATATGGAATCTCGCGTCCTACAGCGTACCGATGGATCAATCGCTATAACGAGACGGGGCCGGAAGGCCTCGTAGATCGCAGTCGACGACCACATAGCTGTTCTCATGCGACTCTGGAGCCGATCGAGAACGCTATCCTCGCGCTTCGAGCGAGGCATCCATCCTGGGGCGCACGAAAACTAAAAGCGAGACTGGAGATGTTGCAACCGGACGTGGTCTGGCCCGCGGCCAGTACGTTTGGAAATATCCTGAGTCGTTCTGGCTTGACCAGTCCGCAGAGGAAGAGAAAACGCACCACTCCTTGCTCCGAGCCGTTCTCGCTCGTCACAGGGCCAAATCAGTTATGGTGTATGGATTTCAAGGGCTATTTCGCTACCGCCGATGGTAAGCGGTGCGATCCATTCACCATCACCGATGCGTACAGTCGCTATTTTGATTCGTTGCCAGATTGTC
Organism: Tunturiibacter gelidiferens; assembly: GCF_051013345.1. Classification (GTDB taxonomy): domain Bacteria; phylum Acidobacteriota; class Terriglobia; order Terriglobales; family Acidobacteriaceae; genus Edaphobacter; species Edaphobacter gelidiferens_A. The sequence goes on along the minus strand of NZ_CP132939.1, from coordinate 5,200,415 downwards.
TCGCGCATGGACCTGAGCCAAGTTCGAGCAATCTGCGAGGCAGCCATGCGGGAGTACGGGGTGCCAGCACGGATCAGGACAGACCACGGCGACCGTTGCGGGCACAGGGCTACTGGGGTTGTCGCAACTCTCACTTGGCTGGATGAAGCTCGGGATCGTGCATGAGCGCATTCAAGCAGGCCGACCGCAACAAAACGGGCGCCATGAGCGGATGCATCGCACACTGAAGGAGGATACGACAAAACCGCCTGCGACATCCCTTCGCGCGCAGCAAAGCCGATTCGATAACTTTCGCTACGTGTTCAATAACGAGCGCCCGCACGAGGGCCTGAACAATCAAGTTCCCGCAAGTCTCTACATCCCCAGCTCTATACGACTTCCGCGCAAGTTGCCAGAGTTCACGTACCCGAAGGGTCTCCTGCTGCGACGAGTCAACAATAGCGGTGACATCAGCTGGCACAAGAACAGAGTCTTCATTAGCGAAGTATTCCGCTTCGAAGAGTTGGGCGTCGAGTTGATCACACCGGGGCTTTACAGAGTCTTCTTTCGAGACATGGAGATCGGCGAATTCAATTCCGAAGAACTTCGTTTCAGAGCTGCGCGAAGAGTGGTCTGAGCCTGTCGATGAGTGCATTGCCCTGTTCGCGCAAATCGACATTTATCTCGGGTTTCTCGCAAACATTGCCACTGCCCTTGTGGCACTAGGCGCATGCTTCCGGATACTATTTCTTCGCCTCGACAGTCGAGCGCAGTCAGGAATTGTTAGGTGCTATTGGGGCTGCGGTTCTCAAACCTCTGGCGAAGCGACGTTGACAAGATGAAACGAACTCGGCCGCTTGTGCACTATTAGGCAGGCCGCTGTCTCCGGTGTTCCACATCATCGACCGCACGTCAATTTGCGGGGAGGCATTAATCCCGAATATGGCAACTGCTTTCTCATTGTCCACGTCAGTTTTCGTTAGTATGGCGGATCAATTTGGAAAGGGTCTTTACTCAGACTGACTCACCGTGTTCACAAGGAAGTGGAGGATTCTATGCAACCAGGAGTCGAACGCACCACCTTGCCGAGCGGCTTTGTAATCGATCATGCCACCGCCCTCGCCCATGTCATGCAGCCAGTCCATACACGATCCGTTATCAGTTCACGTGGACCAGAGGAGGGGACGACAGAGTTCGCCGTGCGCACAATGCCCGCCGGCGTTACGCTCTCTTTCAATACCGACGGCTTCGTCTCCGCCCTGAATACTGCGCTCGCCAACAACACTGCCGGGTACGTGATGCAGCTCCGCCACCAGGGCAAGCCCATCGCCTCCGCCCAGGCCGGCTGGGCCAAGGAGCCGTCCGATGGGTCGGAGTCCTGGGCACAGACTGTCCGAATGCACATTGCGAGCTGCAGCAAGTTGATCACCGCCATCGCGATGACGCGCACGCTCGCCGCGCACAACCTGCCGGCCTCGACGCCGATCAAAGACTACCTGCCCACCTACTGGGCCAAGGGCCCGAACATCGAAAAGATCACATTCGCCCAGTTGATGACACACAAGTCCGGCTTCCGCGTCGCAGGGTCCGATACGTTCTACAACATAATGAAGGCGCAGGTCGCCGCCGGAGTCACGAACGCCAACCTCGGCGCGTATTCCTACCAGAACATGAACTTCAGCCTGTGCCGAATCCTGCTCCCGGTCATGAACGGCGTCATCCCCGCAAACACTACGTTCCCTGCGCCATTTGAAGACCAGTTCTGGGACTATGTCACTATCACCGCCTACGCTAACTATGTTGCGCAGAATCTGTTCCAACCCGCGGGTGTGTCCGGCCCTACGCTGACGCACCCCGACCCCGACGCGCTCGCCTACGCTTTTCCGGTCGGCGGGAGCTGGAACTCCGGCGACCTTTCTGCGGACTCCGGTGGCACGAGCTGGCACATGTCGGTGAACGATTTGCTGAACGTCATCGGATGCTTCCGGCGCGAAGGCACGATCATGTCGTCTGCCGCCGCCCAGAACATGCTCGATAACGGCTTTGGCATCGATCTCATCGAATCGACCAGCCTCGGTACGCTTTACAACAAGAATGGCCTCTGGCAATCCGGTGCACTCCAGACGGAGCAGAGCCTCGTCTACTTCCTGCCCCGCGACATGGAGTTGGTCGTGCTCGCTAATTCTCCCATCGGCGTATCATCCCAGTTCTTTCGCGATGTCGTGACAAACATCTATCTAGATAACATCGCCCCGGAGATCCCCATTGGCGGATGGGTCGCCCGCCACGGCCTCACGTCTGAGCAATATCAGGAGGCATTCAATGACTATGTCGGCAACCACGGAATGCAGTTGATGGATGTCAGCGGGTACGGCACGTCATTCCCGCTGTACGCAGCGCTATGGGTCAAAAGTGCCTCCTCGCCTGCCTGGCAGCCTCGCCACGGCCTAACCGCCGCCGATTATCAAACCACCTTCAATCAGCTCACTTCCCAGGGCTATTACCCCGTGCTCGTGAACGGCTACGCCACGCCCGGCGGCCCTCGCTTCGCCTGCATCTTTCAGCAGGGCGCGACCGATCCTTGGATCGCCCGTCATGGCCTCACTTCCGCGCAGTATCAGGCTGCCTTCAACCAGTTCGTTGGTGAAGGCTACCTGCTCGACTGGGTGAGCGGCTACTTCGATGGCTCCCAGGATCTCTTTGCTGGCATCTGGCGCAAGTCGTCAAGCGCCCCTGCCTGGCAGGCCCGCCATGGCCTCACTTCCGCCCAGTACCAGGCGACCTTCGACCAACTCGTGGCCCAGGGCTACAAGCCGGTGCTTGTCTGCGGTTACAGCGATGGCGTACAGGACGCTTACGGCGCCAAGGACATGTGGCAACTGGTGGATCAAGTAGCTGGGCTCGAACTGGGCGGTGCCAAGAACAGTGTGAAATACCGCACGATGGCATCGGCCGGAGCGACCGTCTTCGCGTGGCTGGCCAACCACTCACGGCAACTTGCCAGCAACTCCTACGTGCCGATTCTCGACGTCGCGCAACTACAGAATGCGCCGAGTTATTCCACTAAGCCGACGACCAATCCTTCGGACTTCGATCTGGTGGGCGCGTGTGATCAGTGGCTCGCCGTCACTGGTACTCAGGAGGACTCGGTAGAAAAGATGGCGCAACCGAACGAAGCCCCGGTCATGCCGTCGCGGCCTATCCAGATTCCGTCGGTCGCACGTGACTTGCTCGAGTCGGTCGGCGTACCTGCCATGTCCTACGCAAGCGGCATGAGCAAGCCCAACGGCGCCGCAAATTGGCGCTACAAATAAGCCGCTCCCATGAAGGAGAAATTCCATGATTAAGCCGCTTTCGGTATCTGTTGCGCAGCGTCTCAGCAAGGCTGCCCACTGGTTGAACACTGCCGATCCAACCCCGGTGATACGCCCACTGCTGGAGAAGACCTTCGCTCTTCCCGCCGGAGACCCGCGCTACGCCTCGAACTCGCTCACGCCGGGAGCCGCTCCGCTTGAGCCGTCTTTTTCAGAGATGGAACCAAGGATGCTCCGCTTTACCGTTGAACCTTTGGGACCTACTGCCGGCCCGATCGATCGGCGCGACGAAGCTACGCACGAGATGAGGCGTCTCGTAAAAGAGTTCTTCGGGCGCGAAGCTCTCCACTGGTTCGACGAGACGAGCGAGGACTGGCGAGAGTCGGGCACAGGGACGCGGCTCCACTATGGAGCCTTCTTCGGCAACTCCTACGATAAGGATGGCCTCGCATCAGCAAAAGTCTTTTACGAAACATTGCCTAGCCAAATCGCCCGGCTCCCGCATCACTTAGCCCGTCTGGTCGAAATAGCGAAATTTACTATGCCGAACCTGGCGCCGCTTTTCACGTCCATCACGTGCCGTCGCGAGCATGGGGGCCAGCGCATGACGTTTCTGCATCGAGGCGCGCTTCGTCTTGCAGATCTCGGGCCGTTGCTCGACCAGCTCGATCTGTCGAATCAACTCGCTGGAATCATGCAGACGTTCGGACTTGTCCTGGGCGGACGATTCGAACTGCCGGACAAATCAGTCCTCATCGCGCTCGAGCATGGACACCATGGACCAGAGGTGGAGCTCTACGTTCTGCTCGGGATGATTCCCGATCTCCCCACGAACTTCCTCGATCTTCTAGCAATGGGGTTGAGCGAGCGTCCGCGCGAACTAAATGCGATGTTGCGATGGATGGCTGCGTTCACACCTGAGAGTTCGGATTGGCCGGGAAACTTCTCTGTTCTGAGCGTGAAGACCTCGCGGAGCGGGCCGCCTCGAGTCAGCGTATACCTGCGTCCGGTCGAGTTCGAGATTTCCCGCGATGCGATCGAGGATAGAACGGCGGCCTAGCCGTAACCTATCTCCCGAGCGCGCCACCTGCGTAAGTCATGAGGAGAGCGATCATGGGTGCTGCCCAAGTTGTGAAAATGAAGCCGACACCACAGCCGCCAGTGGAGGCACGACAGGCGGTCAAGAGCCTGCTGACGCGAAGCGCGGCGTTCTCCAAGCTTCCGATTGAAACTCAGCAGAAGATCGCCCAGGACACCGTGGAGATTGCAGGCTACCTGGCGCAGCCCGAGGGGATTCCAGCCAACAAACTCCCAAGCGCAGCTGCATTGGCGGATGCCGACCCCAACCAGACGCACGAAAACTTCCAGCAAAACCTGCAACAGGTGAACAAGGTAGGTTCAGGCTTCAAAGCGCAGGCTGCCTTGCAAGGCGCGCAAGTGGCCGGTGTACTCCTGAAACAAGTGAACTTTCCTACGTTTGTTGCCAGCCTCATTGAGGGTGTTTTTCACGCCATCCTCCACTCGTCGATAGAACAAATGGAGGCCTACGGCAAGCTAGTGGCAAGCGTCTCGCAAACCCTTAATCAGTTCCGGGACGACAACGTGAGCGACAATCAGGGACGAGATCAGCTGGTCGACCAGTTTCCGGACCTTTTCCAGCTCGGCACCTCGGATGGCGGCGACTTCATGGGAGCCAGTAGCGGCGGTCAGCCTCGCGTCCAACTCAAAGACGGAGTGGATGAAGATTCGGCTTTACAACGAGTCAACTCGCGCCTGCCCACGCCAGTCAAGAGTCTGGACCTGAGCAGTGACGAGAACGAGAGCGCTTTGGTGCAATCCGCGCGGACACAACTGGCCACTAGCCGTCAGCAGTTGCTCGCGACCATGGTGCTAATGGGCATTAACCGCATTGTCGTCACCGACGGCAAGATACAGGCGAAGATCATGTACGACTTCCAGGCGAAAGACAGCGCCAAGATGCAGCGCTCAGCCACGGCCATGGACTACGCCACCGACAGTAGCGGAAATGTTCAGAGCACTTCGACTGTGGAAGGGCAATCGGAAACGAGCCAGGGGGCCAGCGAGTACTCGAGGGGAGTGATGGCACCGAGGACCGAAAGTCTGGCGACTTTTACACCAAGGGCCAGTACAAGCTAACTCAGCAGCCAATCATTACTGCGATGAGCACGGCGGCTGAGGTCTCAGACGCATCGCTGCAATCCAAAGCGCAACTCTCAGGGTTGGTAGACATCAACTTCAAGAGCGACTATCTCCCACTGGAGAAGATGGCGGACTCCTTCCAGATCGGAATGATTCAGAATGCTTCGAAGCCTGGGAGGAAACCTGAAGCTGGAGTGGCGCCCGGGGCAGGGGCAGGAGCGGCCAGCCCGCCGCCCACTACAACTACACCGGCAGGTGCCAGCCCGTCCGCAGGACAACCGAAAGCCTAGGACCTGGCAATGCCGACAAGCGTGTCCACTACGAAGGCTCAGCCCGACCACCAGACTCTAGAGGTGGTGCGTCCAGCTGTTCGCGTGAGGTTCTCGAAATCGACGTTGAAGAGCCGTTCGTACATACTTCGCCGTTCGTCAGGAGAGAATCGTTCCTTGCGGTGCCGCCAGAAATCCATCAACTTGAAAGAGGATGGTCCAAGGTCGACAGAGAGACCGCCTCCGACGCCAATGCCGGCAAGCAGTTCCACCGCAGGCAGCAGGGATGCTTGCTCCAGTTGCGAGGAGAAATACAGGGCAGCGAGCGTACGAAGATGTGCTTGGTCGTCGGTGTTGGATGCCGGTGGTAAGGTTAGACTGCCAGGCGGATACAAAGCGAGCGCCAGCGTTCGCGCGGAGGCGTGCTCTGCCAGCCGTTCGGCCAGCGATAACCCATGATCCAGGTAATCGAGGGAACTAACGCTGTGGACCTGTTCCGCGCATTGCTGGAGTGGCGATGGCACACGACCTCCTTTCCCCTATGCGCCGCTGATCGCTTTCTCCGGCGGTTTCGAGTTGCCCTGAATGGCAGCGATCATCTGTGGGCTGGCCATCTTGTCCATGGGGAAGTAATCACTCTTAAAGTTCACCCGGACCTCGCCGGTCAGATTCGCTTTGACCTGGGCCTTCGACTCGGATTGATCGTCGACCGCGGATTGCACTGTAGCTACGTGGTCTTGCTTGAACTCGTTGTCCATGGAAGCGTTGACCGGTGACATCCATCCGCCGGTGTCCACGTGCATCTTGTTGGTAAGCGAGGTCGATTGGGTATCCGACATCGAGGCTGTCGCATGACGCGCTGCCGTATCGGATGCCCGCATGTCGAAGATCACCTTGGCATTAATGACGCCATCAGTGATCACAATCCGATTGATACCGAGCATGACCATCGAAGCCAGCAGTTGTTGCCGTCCGCGCGCCATCTGCAGGCGGGCTCCTTGCACCAAGCGGGCTTCTTCGGCTTGGTCCGAGAGATTGGCAACCGACATCCTCAAGGACTCGCACGTCGAGCACGCCTTCGGGGCGCACTCCCTCAAGTCCGCTGTTGCGAGCGGTGTCTGCAGCCCGAGCTCCCTGTAATCTAGCCTGACGATCCTGACTCGCAAGCTTTTCTTCTGCGTCGGGATTAATGGTGTTCACCTTAATGCGATCAGCGGTGTTTCGGCCTCGAAGGTCGCGGGAACAACCCAGGCTATCCTGAATGCAGTCTCCTTTCCTCGCTTCGTCACCGACCTCATCAACGGTGTCTTCCGCGCGATGGTGGACTCCAACCGCCAGCAGATGGCCTCTTACGTCGATCTCATCAAGAACGTCGCAGCTTCGCTCGACGGCTTCTCCGAGACAAACCTCGGCGAAGATCAGGCCAGGCACTGGTTAATCGACACCTTCCCTGGTTCGTTCGAGATCCAAGGCGGTGCCGATGCCGACACCGCACCGGAAGACAAGGCAGAGGCAGACGCTAGCGCGCTGCGATGCGTTTCCATATCGATACGCGCAGCACAGCCAACGATGAGAGTGGAAGCAAGTTCAGCCTAGAGAATCAGGCATCGGTCAAGGCGAACTACCGGGGCGTAGAGATGGCCATGAAGAACACCATCGGTTACGTCTCGACACAGAAACAACAAAGCAGCGAAGAAATGAATACTGATCGAGCGGGCCGAGCAGGCGGTTAGCCGGTCGAAGCGCAGCGGGCTGCCCTTTACTGTGATGTTCATGGACCTGGATGGTTTCAAGACGATTAACGATTCGCTGGGACACTCGGCCGGTGACAAGCTGCTCAAGGCATTTTCCGGGCAGCTGATTAAGTGTGTTCGCCGGGAGGATACGGTGGCGAGGCTGGGCGGGGATGAGTTTGTGATCTTGCTGGAGGGGCTGGGTCTGCCGCAGGAGGTAGAGCCGGTTGCCAGGGGACTGCTTGAGCGCATGCAGGGTGACTTTCGTATCGACGGTACTCCGCTGCGGGTGACGGCCTCGATTGGGATCGCGACGTATCCGCGGGATGGAGATTCGGTAGAGGCGTTGCTGAAGAGCGCCGACATGGCGATGTATGACGCGAAGCAGAATGGGCGGAACACCTACCGTTTTTTCGATTCCGCGATGAGCGAGGCGTCAGCCCGAACCTTGCAGATCTATCGCGGACTGGGAGAGGCTCTGGAGAAGAACCAACTCTCTCTGGCCTTTCAACCGAAGCTTGGAGGGCTGCAGCAGGAGCTGGTAGGAGCTGAGGCGTTGATCCGTTGGAGACACCCTGAGATGGGAGATATTCCGCCGATGGAGTTCATTCCTGTTGCCGAGCGGACGGGGCGGGTCGTGCAGATTGGCGATTGGGTGATTGCCGAGGTGTGCAGACAGATAAGGCGATGGGAGGCCGCCGGATTGCCGAGGGTGAAGGTTGCCATCAATCTTTCGCCCGAACAGCTGCGACAGCCAAATTGTGTGGAACGCGTGCGCGCAATGGTCGAGGCTGGTGGAGTCGAGCCGGAGAGGATCATGTTCGAGATCACCGAGACGGTGGCCATGCGAGACGAAGAACTGGCGACGGAGATGATTCACCGGTTCCAGGATGCTGGGTTCGACATCGCGATTGACGACTTTGGCACAGGTTACTCGAGCATGGCATATTTGCAGCAGTTTCGCGTGAAGCAGCTTAAGATCGACCGCTTCTTTACCGAGGGGCTGGACAGTAATGGTGAGGAAGGCTTGGCGATCGTGTCGGCGATTATTGAACTCGCGCACTCGCTGCAGATGGTTGTCGTGGCCGAGGGGGTGGAGACGGGGTCGCAGCTGAGCAAGTTGAAGAAGCTCCACTGCGATGAGGTGAAGGGGTTTCTGTTGGCCAGGCCGTTGAACGCCGGGGATTTCGAAGACTTTATAAGCAGACGGCCGGAAGCGAGAAAGGCCAAGGCGTTAGCGTTAGTGAGAGAGCGGTACACACCCCTCTCGGGCAGCCTGGCAGTTGAAAACTAAATCTGCATAGATCGGCGACACGTTTGCCTTGCATCCCCCTGCAGAGGGGTCGGGAAAAGTCATAGCGGTCGAAGAAGAAATTAAGGCAGACCCCAACGGCATAGATGAAATACGAACGGTCACATAAAGTTTGAGCGCGTTTAGTCCACACGAAACTGATCTGTGACTTTCGAGGGATTGGCCGTGCCGCGGGCCTGATTGCAAAGTGTAGGGCATGACTACCAGAGAATCACTCGTCAAAGAATTGGAACAAGTCAAAGTCGCAATCGACTTCAACTCGAAACAAGGGTTGAAGCTGCTTAGCGAATACGCAAACGTGGGAACGGGCGTCGCGAATAAAGAAATGATCTTCTTTGAAGACGACCATGCCAGGCTCCTACTCCGCCGCGACGCCATCCTCAGATCTCTAGAATCGATCCCGGAGTAGCCGCGTCGGCACGGGTCTGAATAATGACATGCAGCCTTGTGCTAAGTTCCGCACAAAGGAGAAATCGCATGAGCGCTAACGACGGTTATACCGCACGCTGACCCATTCTTTTCACGGGAGCTTACTTCGCTGGCAGGTTAATCTATGTGGAGCTCCTCGCTAGCTCTCCTTCGTCAAAAGGAAAGGAATACATCCCAACGAGGGCGGGGGCGGTGTTTGTCGGCTGACATACCCGTCCTCCGATGGACAGATTACCGTCGCGGCTGGCCGCATCGGACTTGCAGTGCTCAAGCGCCCTAAGCCGTTCGACGTGAAGCTCCACTACTTTGACCAGCACCGTCTTCCCGAGAGTATTGAGAAAGAGCTTGGCCTTATCTTCCATCCGAGCGTAGAAGACATGGTCAAGGTCTGTGATGTCGTCACCATCAACGCTCCGCTTCACCCAGGCACACTCGATCTCTTCAATGACGAACTGATCGCCAAGATGAAGCGTGGCGCGTACCTCGTGAACACGGCGCGTGGCAAGATCTGCAATCCGGATGCTGTCGTTCGTGCGCTTGAGAGCGGACAGCTTGCCGGATATGCAGGCGACGTCTGGTCCCCGCAGCCTGCGTCTAAGGGCCACCCGTGGCGAACGATGCCTCATCACGGAATGCCGCCACACATCTCAAGCACCTCGCTCTCCGCGCAATCCCGCTATGCGACAGGTACGCGCGAGATCCTGGAGTGCTGGTTCGAAGGCCGTCCCATCCGCGACGAATATCTGATCGTCGACGGTGGGAAGCTGGCGGGAGCCGGTGCGCACTCCTACACTGTCAATAAGTAAGGCCTCGAAACAGGAAGGACGGGGCAAAAGCTCCGCCCTTCGCTTGTCCCGCGTAGACACACACAGGAGAACGATTAATGACGAGAGAAGAACTTACGATCAAGATTCAGAACGAAAAGCGCAGCCGTGGCTTGAGTTGGAAGAAGATCGCAGAGGGTATCGGTTCTGGCTCCCCAATTCTTTACACAGCCGCCCTCCTTGGACAGACGACACTCACGAAATCGGAAGCAGAGAACGCCGCGAACCTGCTCGGTCTGAGCAGCGCAGAGACTAAGCTCCTGACTGAATCGCCAAATCGCGGTTCGCTGACTACAGTACCTCCCACAGACCCTCTCATCTATCGGTTCTACGAGCTGGTCCAGACCTACGGAACAACTTGGAAAGCACTCATCGAGGAGGAGTTTGGCGATGGCATAATGAGCGCCATCGACTTCGAGATGCAGATCGAACGTGAATCGAACCCCAAAGGTGACCGTGTCAAAATTGGCATGTCTGGCAAATTTCTGCCGTACAAACGTTATTAGGAGCAGCGCTCATTTCTGTTTTCAGGTAGATCTCAAAGCAGAAGTGAGTTTCTGAAGGCGACCAACAAAAGTTGCTTCGCGATTGCGGTTGATGACAAATCGCCGAGTCACTCATCGACAATCAGACGCCTCTCCCCACTTCCCGCAAAACGGGGCGGGCTCAACCGGTCGATGCAACCCTGGCTTGCAGTTTACTCGCCGGAGTTTCAAAGCCCAAAGTTTGTCGCGGGCGTTGATTGAGGCGCAGAGCTACCTTGTTGAGATCGGCTTGAGAGTGGACGGACAAGTCGGTCTTCTTGGGGAAGTACTGTCTTAGTAGGCCGTTGGTATTTTCATTGGTGCCGCGCTGCCAAGGGCTCTGCGGATCACAGAAGTAGACCTTTACATTGGTGTCTACCGTGAAGCTCTTGTGTTTTGCCATCTCGTGCCCCCGGTCCCAGGTCAAGGAGCGCCGCAGGGTCGCGGGGAGTTTAAGCACATGCTTGCTCAGCGCGGCGACGACCGTCGCGGTGTCTTTGCTGGGCACTTTGACCAGCATGGTGAAACGCGAATGCCGTTCCACCAGGGTTGCGATATGACTGTTTTTGCTGCCTGCGAGCAGATCGCCCTCCCAATGACCGGGAATAGCGCGGTCTTCAACCTCGGCAGGTCTTTCGCTAATAGAGATGGCATCGACGATCTGACCTCGATACTGTCCCGCAGCCCGCGAGTGCCGTGAGCGACGTATAAGCCGCTTGGACCTGAGGTGCTCAACCAGCTCTTTTTTCAGCACTCCGCGGGCCTGGATGAATAAGCTGCGGTAGATGGTTTCGTGGGACACACGCATGCTCTCGTTGCTGGAATAGTGGACCTTCAGCCATTTCGAAATCTGTTCCGGCGACCAGTCCAGGATCAGTTTACTGGCCACGATCGTCCGCAATGTCTCATGGTTCGCAAGAAGACACACCTTGGGTCGCAGAGCCGACTCCCAGGCCTGACGATCGGCTTCACTGGCTCGATAGAGTGGCCGCCCGCCATGACGCACCACCTCCCGGCTCACTGTCGACACAGGCCGTTGCAACCCGCTGGCTATCTCCCGAATCGACGAACCGGATGCAATTCCACGTGAGATGTCTTCCCGCTCGGCCAGCGTCAACGTTCGCGGTGAGCGCCGACGAGCAGCAGGAACGATCCCGCCGCGCTGCGTCAACAGGAACCGAATAGAACCATGCCCCTTACCGAAGGCACGCCCAATCTCATGCAACGACTCGCCCGACTTCCAACGGCGCCACATCTCCGTCCTCTGCTCAGTGGAAAGCCTGTTCCGTTTTCCTTGTGCCATAAACACCACCTTTAGGGAGAGTCTGCACAAGTTCTGCATCGCTTGCCTGATTGATTAATCTGATAGCTGCGAGGAGATTGCGATGAAGCAGCAGAGTCTGTCGAGTCAGGGTGTGTTTGAGAAGTACGGGCGGAAGAGTCGGCGGGAGTTGTTTCTGGACGAGATGGAGCAGGTGGTTCCATGGTCTGCGCTGGAAGCCCTGGTACGACCGCACTATGCGAAGGCGGGCAAGGGAGGGCAGCCGGTAGGGTTGGCGATCATGCTGCGGACTTACTTTGTGCAGCAGTGGTTCAATCTGTCGGACCCTGGGGTGGAAGAGGCGTTGTACGAGTCTGCGGCGCTGCGGCGGTTCGTTGGCGTGGACCTTGGGATTGCGCCTGCGCCGGATGAGACGACCATCCTGCGGTTCCGTCATCTGCTGGAGAGGCACGAGCTGGGCGGGTTGATGCTGGATGCGGTGAACGTGCATCTGGATGCCAGGGGCATCCGGATCGCGACGGGCACGATTGTCGATGCGACCATCCTGCATGCGCCTTCGTCGACCCAGAACGCGAGTGGCGAGCGCGACCCGGCGATGCACCAGACCAGGAAGGGCAACCAGTGGTACTTCGGCCTGAAGGCGCATATCGGCGTGGACGCGAGGGAGGGCATCGTCCACTCTGTGGCGACGAGCGCAGCCAGCGTGGCGGACTGCCACATGTTACCGGAACTGCTGCACGGCCAAGAGCGTAAGGTGTGGGGCGACGGCGGCTATCAGGGCCAGACCGACGCCATCCAAGAGGCCGCTCCGAAGGCACAGGACATGACCTGCAAGCGGACGAAGTTCAAAAACTATGTCGACGAGTTACAGAAAAAGAAGAACCGGAGTAAGTCGAGGGTGCGGGCCAAGGTAGAACATCCGTTCCGGATCCTGAAGCGCATCTTCGGCTTCGACAAAGTGAGATACAGAGGCATCGCGAAGAACCATCACCGCCTGTGCGCGAACTTCGCGCTGGTGAACCTGTACCTGCACCGCAAACGTCTGGCAGTCCTTGGGCAGTAGTGCGCCTGGAAGCCCCGGAAAACGGGCGGATGCGCGTTCCAATTAGCCCTCCAACAGCATCAAACCAACCAAAACCCGCGCATCTTCCATGCCCACTCCTGACCCCAGAAAGTCAGACGCCTACGCAGAGGTTCCTTAGAAAATGAATTCATATCAGATGGTGTTGCACCGACCGGTTGAGACCGCCGGGCTTCTCGGCAACTTCGAGCTTCATGACTGGAGTTGTACCCAATCGTATGGAACAGTTATGCAGCATCCAAGTTCTTAAATTTTCGCCTAAAGCGCACCATCTTTCATTATTTTGAGGTTCCTGGTCTCGGCGAATGCCGGGTCTCGGGTGCGAGATTGTTTTGGCCGCGATGCGTTCTCGTCGATCTCCGTTGTTCTAATTGTTCTTTCCTCCTCTCGGTTTCTTGCGGATTGCCGATCAATATAAGCAGCTACAACCAGCTGAACCAGCCTCTTTCGTAGTGATTTGAGCGCGGGATTTTCGGACGCGTCGCAAACCTCAACTCGTGTCCGTTTAACCTGCTGCACCGCGTTATTGCACTTTGCACAAGATTATGTGGCTCTCGTGGATGGATAACAGAACGCTCTTCGCGTGTCAGATTCTGCTAACGATGGTTTACTCGATCGCCTTTCTGGGAATGAGGCGGATGTATCGTCATTTGCCTGGCACCGGGTCGTTCGCGTTGGGATTTTTTCGGGCTTTCTGGGCTGCATCCTGATTGTTCTACGAGGCGGCGTGCCGAATTCTGTCGCTGTTGTTGTTGAGCATTTCCTGATCTTCTCGGCATTTCTGCTGTTCTATCGCGGGATACTGCTTTTCTTTCGTAGTCCACGGACCACTCGCTTCCTTTCGGTCATTTGCGTTGTCGCCCTTTTTCTGCTGACGTACTTCAGCGCGGTGGAGGACCGGGTTGCCACACGGATCGTCATCGTGTCGTTCGTGCTCTTGGTTTCGCGCGGGCTGATTGCGGTGGAGTTGTTCCGCCAAGCGAGACAGCGGTCGATCCTGAATGTCTTCGCGGCGCTGATGGCAGCCTACGCGTTATTTGGTGCGGTCCGGGCGATCGCGACTTTTCTGCATGGCCCTCCGTACGATTTCATGCAGACCAGCCGATTTCAGACACCGTCACTGGTGGTGAACCTTCTGTTTATCTGCATTATCGGGTTGTTCTTTCTGCTGATGCTGAGCAGTGAACTGGTAGCAATTGTTGAGGCGCAGTCCTTGTATGACCACGTCTCGGGTGCGTTGAACAGGCGAGGAATTGATCAACGGCTTGCACTCGAGCTGGTTCGTGCGGAGCGAAACGGTTATGAGCTTGCTGTGGCGCTGATCGACATCGACCACTTCAAACAGATTAACGACACGGCGGGCCATGCTGCAGGAGATGCTGCGCTGAAGCAGGTTGTTGAGGTCATCTCCTCGCGGCTTCGCTCGTATGATTTTTTCGGACGCTACGGAGGCGACGAGTTCCTGTTGGTGTTTTCGCAGACTTCCTACGAAGACGCGCTGCGAATTGCGGAACGGATAGGACATGCGGTGAGTGGGCTTGCGGTTTCGAGATTCGCGCTTCCGATTACGCTGAGCATCGGGCTCACCTTTGCCAGGCCGTGCGAGACCGCGGTGTCGACGCTTGCGCGGGCGGACATGGCTCTCTACAACGCGAAGCGGGCTGGACGAAACTGCACCAGGGTGCTTCTGGCGTCTGTCGAAGACGTTTCAGAGGAAGGCGCGCGGGTTCACGTCGGCGAAGCGATTACTTCGTGAGGGCTCCGCGCTTATCGACGTGGATTTGGGGTAAGAACTAAATCAAAGCACTTGGCTAGGCCGCGACTGTGGAGATAACGCTGCGGACGTAAAGAAAAGCACGTTTATGAGGACCTATCCAGCACTCCCTGACGGAACCCGTTCAATGAGCACATTGCCCTGTTGTCACCCATTGAGATCAGTGAGAATCGAAGTTGTTGTTATGGATTATGCGATCTTTTCAGGCCTGTAAGCGATAAAGTCCAACGTCTAATGGCGGAATATTCTTCGCTACTGCAACCTCGCATACTCCGCTTTCGCCTTTTGCAGGACAGGGATATCAGGGTCGGCGTCCTTCCATAGCGTGAGGAAATCCTGATAGGCTGCTCTGGCCTTGACGGTGTCACCCTGCAACGCATAGGCGCGACCGAGGCCAAGGTGGGCAAGCGCACCGATGGGTCGGTTCAGGACGAGGCCGCGATGGTCGAGGATCTTCTGGAATTCGGCGGCGGCTTTGCCACCCTGACGTGAAGCTAGATACGCTTCGCCACGGAGAAAAACTGGAAACATCAGGGTTCCGACGAAATCATTGGCCCTGGACACCCCAAGCTCATACGGTACGGCGGCCTCCAGATATTTAATCGCATCAGAAGCATTTCCTTTATTGAGCGCCAGCTTTCCGCGGATGCTTGGCAGGTAATTGAACTGCACAAGCGTGTCTTTTGGAAAACTCTTGTTCAGATCGTCTGCCAACGCTTTTGCCTGCGCGTCATCCCCGGAATATGCCAGTGCGAGCGCAGCATAATTCAGCACATCGCGACTGGAGGAGAGCTTCAACGCCAAAATGGCTTGTCGGCGGGCTTCCTGAGGGTTGCCGAACGATACTTCTCTCAGTCCAGAGAGACCTGAGTAGATTGCAGTCGCATCCTTCTCTCCCGTCCGCCGTGCGCTATCCATAGAGCGACGGGAAAACTCCCGGGCATCTTTAAAGTGCCCATAATAAGCGGCGGTATCGCCCTCCAGAAACAACATGGTGTGACCCCACCTGGGCAGGGCCTCCATCTTTGCAACCTGTTGGGCCATCCCCGCAGTATCGTTCTGAGCGAAGGCAACGTTATACATACCGAGAGAGAGATAAGGGCTCTGTAATTTGCGTTCAACAGCCCGCGCGTAGGTGGCCTTCGCCTCATCGAAGCGATTGAGAGCGGTATACGCGAGAATACGGTAGGCGTATGGGAAGGGATAGTCAGGGCTTAGACGAATTCCCTCGGTGGATTCTTCGGCGGCTCTCTCATACTGTCCAACGATTGGCAACACGGCTCCCCCGAGATAGACGTGGGGAAGTACGAGCGCGGATAAGCCTGAATCCAAAGATCGCAGGCTTCGATGGCCTTTGGGACATCTCCGGTGACGCCTTTTTCGTAGGCGGCGGTAACCCAATACCTCTCTGCCACGCTAGTCCGGTCGCGAAGTTCATATGCCTTGGTACGGTAGCCAACCGAGAGGCTGGGTTCAAGCGAACTAGTTGCCAGGATGCCGAGGTATGCGTAAGCCGATGCGAAGTTCGGGTCGAGTTCTATGGCCCGCTTGAAGAACGGAATCGCCTCGCCCGGCCCTCTTGTACCAGTGGTTTGAATGCCGGAGGTATAAGCCTTCAGCGCCTCAAGCGAGGGTGTCGTCGCCTGTTCCAAAGGAGTATCAAACTTCTGGATCGAGCTTCGCGACTCTCCGAGCCTGCCGCGCATGGCCGTTGCCGCGCTTCCCAGTGCCTTCAACACATGCTCTTTGTCGTCCGCCTGAATCTGCTCCCGAGCGAGCGTCGCGCCGCCCGGGCACGTGATCGCCTGGAGTGTTACCACGTAGCTCTTACCCAAACTGGCGATGGACCCGTCGATGGTAGCCGCGGCTGCGTCCCGCACGCAGATGTCTTGCGCGATCTGATTGGTGATGTGCGTTCTGGGCGACAAGCTCATCAACCGCATCGTCTGCTGCACCTGCTCGTCGTCCATGATCTTCAGGAAGGAGACTGTTCAAGCTGGATGGCCAGCGCCTGCCGCAACGTGCCGTCGAAGACCGGATCGCCGGTGGTGTTGGTGAAGTCCGCTAAGACCAGAACATCCTTGTCGGTAAGCGGGGTAGCATGCGGGCGCTGATACCAGAAGAAGATGCCACCTGCTATGAGGATGATCACGGTGACCGCGGCAATGCTGTACTTCGCTAAAGAGGTGCGGCCATGGGTAGCGGCGACCTGGGTCAAGGGTGTTTGCAACGGCTCCGGATCGCTGAGTGGCTCCGCGCCTTCAGGAGTCGGTCCTATCCGGCGCACTTCAGAAACGAGGAACCGATAGCCTCGCTTCGGAACTGTCTCAACGTAGCGGGGATCTTCGGCGTTATCGTCCAACGCCTCCCTCAGCTTGCCAACTGCCACCCGCAGGCTGCTGTCAAAATCAACGAACGTACCGTTAGGCCACAGGCGGCCGCGAAGTTCCTCACGACTGATTACTTCGCCGGGGTTTTCAAGAAGCGCGACGAGAAGTCGACAGGGCAGCTCCTGCAGCCGGATGAGTCGGCCGTTTTTCAGGAGCTCTCCCGAGGCGGGGATTACTTCAAACGGGCCGAATTGATAGACAATTCCGGGCTCTGTCTGCACACTCTGCCACCGCAAACCATAGAGTACTGATTAGGAGTTGAGTCTATCACCGCGTAATGCCGGTTCACGGCTCCCCTATCCTCCTGAGGGATATCAGCTTAGCTGTTAACAAAGGCTTTGCAACTAGTTTCTTTGACCTTTATCGCCGCACGGGTTCTGATGCGTTCGAAACCGGAATACAGAGAGGAAGTGCAACGTGAATTCAAGAATTTCTCTATTAGCTGCGGCCTGTGCCTTAGCCCTGAACTTCTGTGCAGTACCAACCATGCAGGCCAGCACCATCAATGTGACGTACTCCCTCAGCGGGTCTGGCGGCGGAGACCCAATGAATCCACCGCTTTTGGGCAATGCGACAGGTTCACTTTCTCCCCTGGGGAGCGTTATCTGGAGCGACATGATCTTCCCCGATCTGGCCACAGGATCCGGCGACGGAACGTTCAAGATGACGTTCACGGACGAAGACACCCTGTTCGGCACTCTTCACGTCCAGGGTGATTTTTCCTCCTTCCCGATCGTGCCTTTCACACAGCTGCTAACGGTGACTGGCGGCACGGGTGCGCTGCTTCTGTATCACGGAACGCTGAACGGTATTGAGCTTTCGAATCAACTCGACGGCACGTTCACGTCATCTGGCGGCGGAGCGCTCGAAACGACTCCCGAACCCGAGTCGCTTATCTTGTTCGGGACGGGGTTAGCTTCGTTGCTTGCGTACCGAATGCGAGCACTTCTATTTCAGTAGGACTGTCGGCAATCCGAAAGTTAGTAGTGCGCCCGAATCTCGTTGAGCGATAAATCGCCTGCGTACATTCAACCCCAATACTCTCGGTGGAGGAACGTTCTAACTTGTGCATTCCAGCGGTGTGGAGGCCGCTTGTATGCACAAAGAGAACAGGAAGCCACCTTGTCGCCGGATCGTTCTGCGGCTCCCGGATCTGGATCACACGAAGTCCGCTGTCCTCAACAGCCTGAGTTCGCCTCGTTCGAGACGAAACTACAAGTTCGCGATGGAGCAATTCATCACCTGGTATTGCTCCGAGCCACGACTTGCCTTGAATCGGGCCGTGGTTCTGCGATTTCGCCTTTACCTGGAATCGCTCGGACTAGCCGCTGGCACCATCAATCAGCGGCTTGCTGCGGTGAGGGGACTGGCCTACGAGGCCGCAGATTCCGGCCTGCTTAGCCTGGAACTCGCCGCCGGTATCCGCCGGGTCAAGGGTGTGAAGCAGTTGGGATCACGTGCTGGAAACTGGTTGACCCGCGATCAAGCTCAGCTACTCTTGGAGAAAGCCGATGGAGAGGACCTCCGCAGCCTTCGTGATCTTGCGATGATCTCTGTTCTTCTGGGCTGCGGATTGCGGCGTGCCGAGCTATCGGCTCTCGAGGCCGATGACCTACAGATCAGGCAAGGACATTGGGCGATCGTGGACCTCGTTGGCAAGGGCGGCCACATTAGGACTGTGCCGATGCCGTTTTGGGTCAAGGGCGCAGTCGACCGCTGGATGGCAGCGGCCAAGGTCACCGCAGGCCGAGTTTTCCGGGCCATCAGCCGTCACGGTACGCCATGGGGTAAGGGATCTCGGAGAACGTCATTTGGTACGTCGTTCGAAGGTGTGCAGAGCGGATGTCACTGGATCATGTTGCTCCGCATGGTCTGCGCAGGACGTGCGCAAAACTCTGCCATGTTAATGGTGGCGAGTTGGAACAGATCCAGTTCCTCCTTGGACATGTTTCCGTTCTGACAACCGAGCGATATCTGGGATGTAAGCAGAACCTTGAAGAGCCCGTGAATGATCGGTTTGGCTGTCTCTTCTCAACCAACCTAGTCGATTTGCGCTAAGGTCTGTTGTCACCAATCGAGACCCAATTCAGACCGCAGGACAGCGATGGGATCAACGGATAGTGCCTTGCTCGCCGCCTCGGCAGCGACCGGCGCGAGCGCCGCTTCGTAAAGATCGCCGCGTTAGTGAGAAAGCCTCGTCCTTGTGGCGGGGCTTTTTTATTTGTACTTTGACGAATGGTTACTGTGGTACGGTTGGGACTTATTCCGATAGTGCAAATTGAAGAGCCCGCTTAATCGCTGCCTGAGGTTCCAGCTTCCGCCTGTAGGCGCAAAGAAATCCCTCTTGAACAGCGTCGCCACGTTGTTTGGCGTTTCCATGCGTGTAGCCACCATACATGCCTGTTGTCGTGGCGAATACCGCAGCAGGGAAGTCGGGTCGATCCAACTTTCTCCTGCCGGCGAAGTATCCGGCCATATAGTCGGCGAACTGCTCGGCTCGGAATGGAGATGACTGAGGGGTTGGTGTCAGTTGGGAAATATACCCGTTACTGTATGAAACTATATGTGCGAATTCGTGTGCGCAGACGGCGACAACCGCTGCATCGGGGTGTTCTGGCAGAGCGAGAAGCTCCTTGAGCAGTTTCAGTCCTAGCAAGACTGTTCCGTCTGGCCTTCCCGTCAATAGGTCAAAGCTCGTTGCTTTGGCGTTGGGTTCACTTTTTCGCGGAAGTATGCGAAGCCAGGGAGCACTCCAAACATGCTCGAGAGCGTGTCTAAGGTCTGGATTAGCGCAGCTTCAAGACCGTCGACGCCAGATTTGAAAACCAAGGCTTCTCCTGTGATGTCACTTAAACCGGAGTTGGAGTAATCGGATGCTTTGCCGCGTGAAGGCCCTACCCAGCAACCGGTGTATCCCGCAGACTGGGAAAAGGCGCGACAGGCGCAGGCCGGAATAATAGCAAGAAGGCCGCCCAATACTACACGTCGATTGACCCGATCAATCATGGACACATCTGCGGGAACTTTTTACAAGACGCGGACTTACTGTCATCAGGCTCATCGATGGGTTTTACGGGCTTTGGCGGCGGCTTCACCAAACCCAGATTGGCAGATTGATCGGCACCCGCTGCGACTGATGGACTTGGTCCGGTGGTGACAGATTGGAAGGTCAAATAGATTACTTTCGAGGAAAATTTGTCAAATCCGATAAACCAATCGACCTTACCGGTCACATGCGTCACCCTCACGATATAGAGAGGACCGGCAGGAAACTGCGCGTGGTCAATGACTTCCATCCTAGTGACCGTGCCAGCCGCAGCTATAGGGGCGTAACACCCCTGACCGCCGGTTTGCAGGAACACCAAGCTAAACAAATAGGGAGAAAGCAGTTGATAGGCCTGGGGAGGTCCACACTGCTGGAATGCTGAAATTAGAGTCGAAAGAATTGGCCGTGGGTCAAACTCTTGAGCCTCAGCCCGCCATGTGCAGCAAAGAAGGGTTGCCGTCAGCGCGATGGTGGTTATCCGTCCAAGCATGCTCGCTCCATCCATTTTTTAGTAGGGCAACATGGCTGCTGTACTCTCCTGCCTGCCGTGCTGGTCAATCAATTGCTCAATTTCGGAAGCCGATAGATTGCGGCGCTTTACTTCACCGGCCAAATTCTCGAACTTCTCGACAAGCTGAGTTCTAGCGTCGCGCGCTTCGGAGTCGGAAGCGAAACCGTTGGTACTAAGACGCGCATTAGGGGGATCTAATCTCTGAGTACCATCGTGAGTCAGAATTCTAGAATTCTGGAGGGTGAGACTATCCCAGCTAGGGCCGCAATAGCGAACGGCGAGGAACATCGTTTTCGCTAGAGTGGAGTCAGTACCTGACGTGAGCATTGCTTCGTAAAACATTCGATGGGTCGCTTGCCACGGCATGATGCGTACCGCGCAAAACCAGTCATGGACCACGGACGCGTCACGGTATCTGCCGTCCCATGGACCGCCTAAAATAGACCAGAAGACTCTAGGAATTGAAGCCCCATCGACCAGAGCTTTGGTAGGCACTGCCCACATCTTCCCCGCTTCGTCACTGTATCCGAACGGCTGCTGAACTTCCATCAAGCGATCACCATCAAGGGGTTTGAGAATGAGTTCACCAAGATAGCGAGCAACCGATTGCTGGCCAAAGGCGGAGTTGGCGAGGAGGGCTCCAAAACCACTGATAAGAAAAGCGCGTCTTTTCATGACGTTGAGTCCGATGGCGAATAATGATACAACACTTTAAGTTGTTAAGGGTTAATTCAAATTGCGTTGGAAGCGCGACTAAAGGATAGTTCGGGTTCAGCGAACGCTCCGGGTTGAAGGTGAATCCATGTCCGCTACCGTGGCGGCTCCAAGACTCGGCGAACTGCTGGCGAAAGCTGTATTCGTCGAACGTCCGTCTTCGTGTCGAGGTCGTCGCTCGCGCGCTGGAAGGCCGTATTGGAGGCCCCCTGGTATTCGGGCGTCATCAGAACATACACTCTGCGAAAGGATTATCCGGTTCGGGCTTCGAATGCCACGTTCGGCCATTGGCAAAGCGATCGAGTCAGACTACCGATCGCAATAGTGGGTGCGACCTGATCGTTAGAGCAGATATATGGAAGGCCATCGACGAAGTGGGCGTATAACCGGCCAAATCATCCATCGCGGGCCTTTCTCAATTGACGACAAATCGCCAATGCGCGTTTCCAGACAGTTCTGCAAACGCGCTTTTGGCTGAAGGACGAGATCAGTCGCGTTCCCAGAAATGAGGTGGTGCAATTCCCAGCGCCCGCAGATACACGTACCCCTGGCCGCGATGGTGGATCTCATTGTCGATCGCATACTGGATCGTCGCCTGCCCCGGCATCTCCCATAGGCCAAAAGCTTTGTCCACCTCGCTAAACCGGTGAGGTGGAATCTTCCAGAACTTCTCGTCCAAGGCTGCGGTCTGCACGTCCCATAGCCGCAGAAGCTCACTTTTGGTCTCCGGCTTTGACCCCTTGTACTCCTCCCACTTGCCAGTGGTGACGCCCTCCACGATCGGCACAGCCATGCGGATGAACTCCCACGCCATCTCCGAGAAGGGCCGCATTCCGCCCACGGAAAACTGAAACAGCTTATCTTCCGGGAAGGCTTCAATTGTCCTCCGCGTCACCCTCCTGTGCCCCTGCCAGTTTTTCAAAACATCCTCTGCCCTCAGCACGTTCACTTGTGTCGTCTCAGTAGCCACGTTCGTTCTCCTCGCGCCCCATTTGGGCTGTGATCAAGACTAAGCAGGATTCCCGACAACTTCTGTCGTAATTTTGGTGAATAATCAGATTTCTATGTACGACCCAATCATGCGCGTTCTCACCGTCCTCGAGATTCTGCAAGCTCGCGACCATGTGACCGGAACAGAACTGGCCGAACGCCTGGAAGTGGACCTTCGCACGATTCAGCGCTACGTCGTTCGCCTCAGGGATCTCAGCATTCCCATTGAATCCTCCCGCGGCGTCGGAGGGTCGTACCGCCTGCGGCCTGGCTTTCGCCTTCCGCCGCTGCTGTTCACAGACGAGGAAGCATTCGCGCTCTCACTGGGGCTTCGCGCTCTGCGTCAGCTTGGCCTCTCCGCATTTGCACCTGCCACCGAAGGCGCCTTGGCTAAGCTGGGGCGCGTCCTGCCCGACGCGCTGCGCGAAAGTATCCTGACCGTTGAAGATGTGGTCGCCGTCGAACCCGGCCCCTGGGTCGTTTCTACCTCCGCCGAATCCCTCATCCAGGCGGCCTCGGCGATACGCGCCTGCCGCCGCATACGCTTTTCCTATCGATCTCATACCGACGCCCGTTCGCGCCGCGAAATTAAGCCTTATGCGGTTTTGCACACCGATGGGCGATGGTATCTGATCGGCTACTGCCTCTCGCGCAAGGCTCTCCGCACCTTCCGTCTCGATCGCGTGATGGACCTCGAGGTCCGTCACGCAACCTTCAAGCGTCCCGCCAAATTCGACCCGCGAAGCTACCTGAATCAGCGCATGCCTTTCATCCAGTCGGACTACCAGATCGACGTCTGGATCGACATGTCCATCGAGGAAGCCGAACGCACATTTGCACCTTGGAGAGTGACCACCGAGAAGGATCAGGATGGTACGCGCCTGCGCTGCGGGCGTGATCGTCTGCAGCTTTTCGGCGCCATGCTGCTCAGCATGGGACGGCACATCGTGATCCACAAGCCTGCGGAGTTAAGAGAAACTTTCAGAGAGCTTGCTCGTCAGGCATTGCTGGCGGCGCAGCCGTCAGCAATCGAGGAAAGCAGGGCAGCTTCCGATTAGAGCTCAATCAACAGCATTGAGAGCAAACGCTCAGAACACCGTCAATGAGAGACTCGGCCTGATAGCGCCAACCATACCCCCGGTTCTGGTCTCCTCTCGTTATACTGACTGGACCATGCCCAGCGAGCCTCCGACACTGACCCGCCGCAGTTTCCTCAGCGCTGCTGCCGCCGGAATTGTCTCTGGTCCGATATGGGCGAAGGCCACTACGGCGCGCGTTTCGGATTCCCAGTTACTCAGCGATATTGAGCATCGCACTTTTTACTTTTACTGGGAGCGTGTGAACCATAGCAACGGCCTGATGGCAGATTGTTGGTCGACGCCGGCCGCTTGCAGCATCACGGGGACAGGCTTCGCTCTAACTGCCTGGCCAATTGGAGTTGAGCGCGGTTGGATCACACGCAATCAGGCACGAGACATCACGCTGCGGACGCTGCAGTTCTTTGAGCAATTACCGCAGGGCGAACAACGGTCTGGCACCGCGGGCTATCGTGGCTTCTATTACCACCTTATCGATATGGAGACCGGACTACGGCTGCCAAATTGGGAACTTTCAACAATTGATACCTGCTGGCTGCAAATGGGCATGGCATTTGCGCAAGGCTGGTTCGACCAGGAGGATGAGAAGGAAAAGGAGATCCGTGCACTCGCGCAGCGTCTGCTGGATCGCACCGAATGGGATTGGATGCAGGCCAATAGCACGGGCGGCAAAGCCATCTCGATGGGCTGGCACCCGGAGAGCGGCTTTATTCAGCGAAATTGGGATGGCTATAACGAGGGCATGGCGCTCTATCTCCTCGCGCTGGGCTCACGGTCTCACCCAGCTAAGGAGGGCGCCTTCGAGGCATGGACTGCGCCCTTCCCAAAATATTGGCGCGGAGAAGGTGCGAACCGCTACCTCTCCTTTGCGCCGCACTTTGCGCATCAATACGTGGCCGTGTGGGTTGACTATCGCGGCATCTATGATGCGACCACGCGCGCGGCCGGGTTTGACTATTTCGAGAATTCCCGCCGCGCCACCTATGCGCAGCGCAACTATGCCATTGCCAACCCCATGGGTTGGGATAGTTATTCCAAGGACATCTGGGGCCTCAGCGCCTGCGATGGACCAGGTGATCTAGTCATAAATTTCAAAGGCAAGCCGACGCAGTTTTATGGCTATGCGGCCTATGGGCCGAAGGGCATGCCCGACGAGGAAGACCATGGCACCCTTGCCCCCACCGCCGCGGTAGCCTCGATTCCCTTTGCACCCGAGATTTGCATCCCTGCGGCCTGGGCCTTACGCAATTTCCAAGGTGGGCGGCTTTACGGCAAGTACGGCTTTTTCGATTCGTTCAACCCTAGCTTCCGTGATACCCATGTCAGCCTTAGGTCAGGCAGCGTTGATGGGCGCTTAGGCTGGGTTGACAATGATTATCTCAGCGACAATCAGGGGCCGATTCTAGGCATGATCGCGAATTACAAAACGGGGATCATGTGGAACGCCACCCGCAAAGTGCCCAATCTGGTGCGTGGTTTGAAGCGAGCAGGCTTTACCGGCGGTTGGTTGAATGGGGCATAAGATCAACCACTGCGACTCGAACGGAACATAATGAAGACGAGCGCGCGCGCTGCCGTGGAAGTGATGTTTCAGCGTAGGGCGTCAGTGTCTTACAGCGGTCAACTGTTGATAAATCTCTAGTGCCGTATCGACAGTGCTCCGCAGGCAGAGGTTGGCGGAGAGCAGGACTGCCGGTGCGGAGAATTGTGGATACGGCGATTTGTGCTAAGCCCGGTAAGGTTTTGGCAGGACAATTGCTTTAAGGGGATTCATTGCACTGCAGCAATTTCTGGCCGACTTGGGCGGAAGGGTCGTGATTGCGGTGCGCAACATGCAACTTGTCCTGCCAAAAATCTACCACGCTTCCTGCTACCCGCGGAGCGGGTTTAGTACAAATCGCCAATGCACGCAATATAAAAGGCGCCCACTTTGCTGTAGGTTGTGGTTATTCGTATCACCACCTACCGAAAGGAGCGGCGTTATGAGCCAAGAGAAATATATCGGCATGGACGTCCACCAAGCAACGATCTCGGCTGCAGTCACAGATTCCCGGGGAAGTTGATCATGGAAAGTATTCTGGAGACGAAAGCGGCCACGATCCTTGAGTTCCTCCAAGGGCTACACGGAAGTTTATCGGTGACCTTCGAAGAAGGAGTCTCTGCGGCCTGGTTACATGACCTGCTGAAACCTCACGTCACCCATCTCGTGGTCTGCGATCCGCGCAAGAACGCCCTGTTGAAAGACGGCAGCAAGAGTGACCGAATCGATGCGCGAAAGCTGGCGGAGCTGCTGCGTGGCAACCAGCTCACGTCGGTTTACCATGGCGAGCACGGGATGCGCACCATAAAAGAATTAGGTCGCAGCTACCTAACCATTACGAAGGATCTCACACGAGTCATGAATCGGATCAAAGCCCTCTACCGAAGCTGGGCCATTCCCTGTAGCGGTACCAGCGTCTATGCACCGCGGCATCGCACAGAATGGTTAGACAAGATCCCGGAACCCGGAGTTCGTCTCCGGGCCGAACGGCTCTATCAGCAACTGGATCTGCTGCAACCAGTGCGTCAGCAAGCGCGACGCGACTTGCTGACCGAGAGCCGCAAGCATCATGCCGTGAAATTGCTTCGCCAGATTCCTTCGATCGGTCCGATTCGTGCAGCCTTGCTGGTTGCGCAGCTGCAGACGCCCCACCGTTTCCGTAGCAAGCGCCAGCTGTGGGCTTACAGTGGTTTCGCGCTGGAGACCCACGACAGCGGCGAGTATCGCTACGTCCGAGGGAAACTGCAACGAAACCGGGAGCGCATGACCGTGCGTGGCCTGAGTAACAACCATAATCCCGATGTGAAGAATCTCTTCAAAGGGGCTGCGATCTCCGCTAGCACTCACCCTGGCCCCCTGTACGATTTCTATGTTGCTCTTCTTGAAAAAGGAATGCGACCGACGATGGCGCGTCTCACCCTGGCACGCAAGATTGCCAGCATCACTCTAACGATTTGGAAGAAAGGAGTGGATTTCGACGCCACACAATTGCATCGGCAAGAAGCTTGAGCGTCTCTGATAAGGAGGCCTTTCCATCTCCGGCCATTCTCTTAGGTGGTGGTCGGTCGGGTTCTCGAGACGCTCGGTTCGAGGTGAGTATCAGTCAATGAGTTCGGCCTTGTGTGCTTCGGCACCGAGTCACTAATGCACGCTATGCCTCCTCGGATAACCAGAAATAGCGATAGGCCACGAGCCTCAAATAGAACCATGGTTGACATTCAAATACCAGGTCCGCTTGCCCAAGTCTAAGACTCGATTGGCGTCGTCACCACCGGAAGATGCAAGCCACGGAATGGCAAACAAGCCAAGACAAACCTCTCGAGCGAATCGAGGGGCACGTTCACAGGCAGTGGGCTGGATCTCGAGACAAAAATCTTCTCGGCGTCCGGTCGAGGGAGAAACTTTTTCTTGACATCCCTTTTTATAGAACTTATTGACCACCGGTCACGATAAGCGTTTCGCGGTGCGGCGTTGCGCCGGTGGCGTAGCCATGTCCGGCATTGCCGGTGAAAACCAAGCCATGGAAATGACAGAGTGTGGAAAGCATGGAAAGCCATGAAGCCGGCTTCCACCCTTCCCACACTCTTTGGAAATCCCTTCGGGATTCCCACATTCCCACGGCCTCGACGACTGGATATATGTCTTCTCGTGCCCACCCAACTGGAAGCATTGCCACCGCAAGGGGCTTGTAACGGATGTCTCAGGTCCACAGCGTAACGCATGTCCCGGTACACTCACCCCTTAGCGAGGTTTGTCTACCTTGTTGGCGCGCAGCGCAGGCAAGCCAGGGAGGGCGTTGCGGGCAGGAACAGGCCCGCTGAGGAGGGTCGCGCAGGAGGCAACACTTCCGCAGCGAGGGAGTGCTATCGTTCATCGAACGTTTCGCAGGCTGGATCGAAGAAGCCGAAAAGCAATTCACGGCCAACCAGTTCGGCACACTCCACACTCAGATCTGCTTCTGGGAAGTGCGTCAATATGAAGAGCTGTGCAATGCCTTTGGCAGACACCTACTAAATATTCTGGACTTGCAGGAGCGTTATCAGCGAGCTCTTGCGTGGATTTTTCCTCCGGACGAGTTGTTGGAAAAATCAGACCATATCTGCCCCAACATTGTTTTCATCCGTGACATTGTGGCCGGATCAGTGCGATTGCCACAACTCTTTGCGACAACGCTTCTCGGTACGGCGGAGAACTACCATTATCAATGGATGACGCCACGAACAATAGATAACTACTACCTTGAGCCACTGAGCAATTCGATTCCTCGCGAGCGTATCTTTGAGATTTGGAAAACCACCACCGGTATGGGGGCCGCCGGGGACCGGCAAGACGGATATGAGCGCCCTTTCGAAGTACAGAATCGCGAAGCAGCAGCGTAGACTCATCCGTTATTCTTTCGAGCCGAAAGTCGTCTGGTTGCCAGGGGTGTGCGTCGCCGTATTCGACTGCGACAGTGTGGAGAGGAGAATACTTCCGATTGAGAAAGCCGGGGATACGAAGCACCCGGTTGCAGTCGGTGCAGGCAGGATCACCGCCGAAGCCAATGGCGAGCCGCTTGAGAGCAGCTTCCTGCTGCTCGAAGTCGAAGCCTTCTACGCGCCAGAAGACCTGGTATTTGCCGGGCGAAGTGGAGAGGATGGCGGACGCCTGAGGCACCGCATCCGAAGCCCGTAGCGCGGCGAGCCGGGTGTCTCCATCTTTGTCTATGTCAAGGTAGAGATGGCGGACCGAAGCGATAGATTCCTTGGTGCGTTTCCGACTGCCGGAGCGAAGTGGATTGGCAGCGACATAGATGTTCGCGCCCGTCTGGTTTTCATGGGCTAGCCAGCCGAGGTAACGAGGCGCCAGGGCCTGCTCTAGCGTGACCACACGCTGCTGCGTTTTTGCTGGGATCTCCTTGCGAAGCAGGAGAGCGATTGTCGAGCCCGGAGCGAAGCAACGAGCGAGAAAGTCTCTGGCAGTTTCATCCATCGATTGGCCTCCTGTCTTTGGGGGTGTGGGAGCGTGATCACAAGCAACAGCCGAAGAAGTCCGGCTCAATGCCGGACTTTCCGGGGCAAGAAGAGGCTCATGCTGCCTCTTCCTCCGGAGCATCTTCGGTGTCTTCCGCCGCTGCCTTGGCTGCGCGATCCAGCTTGAGAATCGAGTCCACACGGATCTCAGTAATGGTCTGCTCCGAGTTGGTCTTTGTGCTCTCGTACTTGCGGCTGCGAATCTCGCCTTCGACGAGCACGTGCGCACCCTTCTGTAGCTTGGCGGCAAACTCTCCGAGCTTGCCGAAGACAACGCAACGGTGCCATTCGGTGTGCTCGATGTACTTGCCGTCCTTCTTGTAGGAGCTCTTGGTTGCGAGCGAAAGAGTGGTGAGGCTGGCTCCTTTCCGAGGTGGCTTGGAAGACAACGAAGGCATAAATCAATCCCGCAAGGATCAACCCGACGAAGAACACAACGATCAGCGGGAAAAACCACCGGGGACGGCGAACTCGGGCTCTGCTGAGAATTGCCAGCCACCAAAACGAATCGCTCATCATGCACCTCCACCACCGCAAACGAGTACATGCAGGAGCTTCCTGAGAGTGTGCAGCAGATGGTAGGAACGGTCTACGCGATGCTCACGTCGACGGCAACAAAGCAGCAGCAGGCAGGGTAGGTTTGAGCCGGTATAACCGGCGCAGTTGATGCCAGCCGGTAAAGTTTGGCATCAAATGGCATCAAGTCTCTCACGCCAATGCCGCTAAGTTGTTGATTTTATGGTGGGCACAGCAGGATTCGAACCTACGACTTCCACCGTGTGAAGGCTCAATCTAATCGTAACTTATTGATTCTAGGAGCACCGATGGCTCGGTTGAGCGTCCTAAGTCATCCTTAGTCAAACACATCGTACCGTTGCGTACCGTCGACTTCATCCGAAGACCGGACCCAGCTGTGGTGATCGCAGTAGCGACGAGAGCGATTTTGAAAGACCTGAGGCTGAAGGGTTTGGCTTGGAGGGTCCGAGAAGCGCAGAAACGTCTACGGACACGGGGTTTGAGTTAGGGTAATGACATTTTTGAGGGATGAACTTTTTGAAAGTGAAGAGGAACTCGCTAATGCTACCTGCCGATGATGACGATGATGACGGTGTGACCATCTATTGCGCCGAGCAGCAAAAGATGGTATTGTTTTTATACATACCTGGCCCACCTGACTTGCCCGCAAGGGCCTCGGGTGGGCGTACTTATTTTATGAGCACGACCCTGCCTCTGGTTCCATCTACCCTTACGCCTCCTCCGAAGAGAACGATGGTATTCATCGACGGAGCCAATCTATTCAACTCCGTGAAGCGGAGGTTTGAGTACGCCCAGAACAATTGCCACATCATTAAGCTCGCACGGGCTGTAGTTGCGATGGAGTCGGATCGTGTTCTGGTGGGGACGCGTTATTACATTGGTGTTCCAGATGTGGCGCATGATGCCAGAATGGCAGGTTGGTGGAACAAGAAACTCAGCCATGCGGGACGCACTGGAGTCACAATCTTCCGCCGCGCACTCAAGCAAAGAGACCTGAGTATAGAAGTTTCCGGTCTGGTGGCCCAAAAAGCGACCTTCTCAAAACTGATTGAGAAGGGTATCGATCTACGGCTCGGACTGGATTTGGTGAATTTCACCCTCGCCAAGGCTTTTGATGTCGCGATCATCTTTAGTCAAGATAGCGACATTTCCGAAGCTGTTGAAGATGCCAAACGACTCGCTAATTCACAGCGGAGAACGATTGAGATTGAGTCAGCCTTCCCGGTTGATGGAATATCCACGCAACACGGCATCCACCGAACGGTCTATAGAACCTTCGATAAAACCCTCTATGACCAGTGCTTAGATACGGCCAATTATTACTAAGACCTAAGTTTGGGTACCAATATACCTGACTGACTTCAGGGAAGATTTTAATCTATGAACACCGTGACAGGGCAGGGGTGTATGATTTTTATCCTTATGAAAAAATCAATAAGAATCGTCGTGTTTTTATTTATTACGACCATTCTTATTGCGCAAGACAAACCAGCAAAACCCGTTGTTTATACAAGCCATAGCCTAGTGCTAGCAGAGGCTAATAAACCTATTTTTATCAATGGGAAGAAGTGGGATTCGGAGCAGGCTCGGCCCTTGTGGGACTCAGGTAAGAAAGTGGAACCGCATAGCCAGACCCCGGCGATTCGAACTCATGCACAATCGTTGCCAGTTGTCCCAAAATTGCATTCGTATCGTACCCGCTGATTTTTACTCCGCTGTTGGTAACGGTGGCTATTTGCTCTAGATCTCTTGTCCACATCACTGGAGATTCAGAGATTACGCCGACGGCATGATTGGAATCGTCGATTATTGGCGATCCAGAGGCCCCGGGCGTTATTGGCATCTGAACCTTCATCACTTCATATGTAGCAAATACGGGTTGATTTCCTACCGAGCCGATAGGAATCGGAGGATGCTTGAATCTTCCGCTCAAAAAACCGTCGTACAAAATGGGGTTGAAATTATCGATTCCCGGAAAACCTATGCTGATGAGGTGATCTCCGGTCTTGGTGGAAGATGCTTCGCCTAGCGGAATCCAACAGGGTGGCTTCTGGCCAGTGTGTAGAAAGGCAAGATCGTCCGCAAGCTCATCCGCATTGACGTCGACCTGAGACGCAGGAATATTTACTTTGGTGTTTCCATTAGGCGTTATGGATATTTGCTTATCGACGGCGAGGGTGAACCCTAGCTGGCCCTGTTGTATCACATAGCTTTTTACGCTAATGACGTGGGCAGCTGTGATCATATCTCCCTTCGAATTGATAAAGAACCCGGTGCCTGATCCCCGTTCAGTTTGAATCAGAGCGATACCGCAGACCAGAGATTCATAGCGACCTCTCAATTCTCCGCGTGGTGAGGATGAAACGATTTTTGGAGTTTTGCTTTGTGCTTTACACGGAGTCCAAGCAATGAAAAATAGTAGAACTACAATTCGAGCATTCATGTGTTTTACCCTGTTAATCTCCTAATCAGCCGATGATTACGGGGTGGGCCTCTGGCGAGGTGCTCACCCTTTCACTTTGTCGAACACCTTTCATATCGTAGTGTGCTAAATCCTTATTTTGGTACAGGTTGAGCTTACAGGTTTCGCCTCTTATTCGCGACAGATTTCTTTGTGGAAACCTCTTCCTGTTGCGTAGGAGCGATATATCTACCTTGACAGGTATATGTAGGTGCTGAGAGTTAGGCTCCTTGAACTTTGCCCATGCATGGGGACATCCTCTTCAAGTCTTCTTTCGAAAGTTCCCATCTGTACGTTTTGACCGCACGCCACTGTAGACATCTGGGGAAACAGTAGAGCCGCGTCGAACAAGTGAGTTCATCTTCCTTATTCACAGGAGTCTCTGCATCAACTGACAAGAACTGAGCAAAACGTCTTCCGATCTCTCACATATCTTTTGCATACAACATCCGCATAGAGTCTAGAGGAAATCCTGTGTCCAATCACTCAAGCACTTCTGGAGTTCCATATGCGCTTGCCACTTGCATTAGCGATTGCCTCTGTCCTTGGATCGTCAGTACCATCCCACGCTGACTCTCTGGTCACAATCATCGTATCAATTGTCGGTTCCGGCTCTATAGGAAATGAGACATTCACCTACAAACGTATTACGTTGGCTGATACCACCACGCTTGAAAGTTATTACGAAAATGGGGATTTTCAAGGACCCGGCTGGTCAACCGATTTTGGGTTATCTAGTTTCTCATCTTTGTATGGGGCTATTCAAGGCATCGGAACTTTCGGCACCGAGGCGTTCATAGTGAGTGATCAAGGACTTTATGACCCATACGGTCGTTTGGAAATTAGTTCAGGGCTAAGTTCCCCAGCTACTCCTGAAACTATCGGTCCGGTATTTGGTGGCGGAGCAGTGGGTGATGCCTGTTATGGATCGTCCACACCGTGTCCCGGTTACATTGAAACTTCAAAGGGTAATCTCTACATCACATCATTCGACTCCAATTCGGCAATAGGTGAAGAAATCCTCACAACCACACCCGAGCCTTCAACCTTAGCTCTATTTGGAACGGGGATGATAGGTGTTGCAGGGTTCGCGAGACGCAAGTTCATTCGGACCTAACGAGGAGGATGCCGTTGTGCAAGGCGCATTAGACCGAACCTACATCCAATAATTCATGCCAAGGAACCACTACAGAGCCCTCGAAAGGGGGCCAAATTTTTGCCAAATAATCCACAGCGTATTCGCTTTTTGTTCGCTATACTCTCATCATGAGACGCACATATAAGTTCCCTACTGAGGAAAGCCTCTCTGACAAATGCCCGTCATGCGGAAGGCTGATCCGCCCAGCAGATATCGTCCGACTGACCGTGGATTACTCACGGTGTCTTCATTGTGGTGCCGTGTACGCCACTGTAGACATCTGGGGAAAGAGTAGAGTTGCGTCGAACAAGTGAGCTTATGCCCATCGTGAAGATGTTTTTCCAGGAGACGATGATGAAAATCAACGTGTGCTTCCTTCAGGGAAACACGCTGATTGGCACACATTGGGAGTTCACTGATGCTGAGAAAGTAATTGAATTGATGGAATCGGCCAATTCTCGGTTCAAAGACATTCAGTTGGTGAGGCAAACTCTGAAGGAGCGGCGGTCAGGGTCCATTGATATTGAATTGAGTCAGGAACAGTTCGATAGGCTTAGGAGTCGTAGACAGAGAGTTCAACGAAAGAGATAACGAGGCATATCGAGTGGCAGAGAAGGTCGCCGACGCCAGTCCCGATCTGGCACACAGAACATTACCACCGTCCCCCAAAAGCTTCTTCTTGCTATAACGTAATCATCTTTCGCCGATAGAGAGTCCAGTCCCTCTTTACGAACGGAAGATGCCGATGAAGTCACACATTTTTGCACTCAGCGCCTTCGCCCTTGCACTCGCGATTCCAAACTCCCTCGCCCAAACCACCGCTCTCGAGAACAGTGCGTTCAACACCGAGCCGACGCCGATGCACGCCAACAACTCTCCAAGCGCAGCCGCTTTCGTCAGTCGTCCTCCAGTTCCCCGCGCCGCAACACAAAGCTACCACCCATTCTCGGCTATAGGATTCGCCACGCGAGTGGGCCTCGGAGGCACTGGCTTCGACGTTGCTACACCTCTTGCAATACGATTCAACCTGCGCGCCGGTGGAGACTTCTTCAACTATGCCACCACCTTCCAGGAACAGGGCGCAAACGTTGGCGTGAACTTGCACCTCCGTTCCGGCCATGCAGCCCTCGATTGGTTTCCTTTCGGTGGACACTTCAGAGTCAGTCCCCAACTAGTTTTCGGCAATAACAACCGCGTCCTCGCGACCGCCGTCATCCCCTCGGGAAGCACGGTCACGCTCAACGGCCAAGACTACATCAGCAGCTACACAGACCCGCTCCACGGCTCCGGACGTATCGACTTCAACAAAGTCTCTCCAGGTCTCAGTTTCGGGTTCGGCAACATCATCCCGCGAGACCGCAGGCGCGTCAGCTTCCCGGTCGAGCTGGGCTTCTACTATGTTGGCCAGCCTGGCCTCCAAGTGGCATTCACAGGCAGCGCCTGCGATCCGAACTACGCGCCCTCGGTGGGTTGTGAGTCCGTCAATCAGGACTCCGGCTTCCAGCAAAGCCTGGCTGCCTTTATATCTCGCAACGACAACAATCTGAGCTACGCCAGCTTTTTCCCATCTTCTCGGTAGGCTTCGCTTACCGCCTCTTTTAGCAGAATCGGGAGGGGCATCCCCGTGCCTGAAGACTCTGAGCCTTTCATGTTGCGTCAGCATGCAAACGAAGAGGTCGGCGACTATGACGATGGCTTCAAGGCTGGATTTCAAAGGTCGTCCGAATGACGACGCCAAGAGTCAGGTCTGGCAAAGAGTCTGGGCGGAGGCTTAGGAATAACGCTCCTCTTAAGTGAAGATTCCTTCTTGAACATGAAAAAGAAGTGGGGGTAAAATGTTGTCGCTTCCGGCAGGAGGCAGAGGGAGGGCAACGAGATGTTGCGGGTAAGATGTGAGTCGCTAGCGAGAATGGGGCATGAACTTCAAAAACTATATACCAACTTGCTCTTGGCAAAACCACGTGATTTAGGGCAAGCAGAGTATGAATTGACCAACATGCACAAGATGATTCGGCAACATCGTAGAAGTTGTCCACAGTGTTTGCACAACGAGCGAACCGTGGCTTTCAGTGACAAACCTCTTCGAACTTTTCCAACGGATACAGGCTGGGACCTTTCTGGATGAAATAGTGTTAGCACCTGCTTGCCAGGTTACCCTGAACCCTGTTTCGCCAGGATGTGAGCACTCCGAAGTTTGTTGACGATGCTGCTCCCACAACTCCGGAGCCTTCCCGCGATATCTCTGCCATCTTTGAGCGCATCGCAACCGCCCAACGAGAGAATCTTCAGCGGTTGAATGATGATATTGCGATACTCACCAAACACCTAAAGACAGAAGGCATATCCAAAGATGTACTCGAAGCGTTAGAGACTTCGAGTAATGAGCGGCACGCAAGCTGGCAGGCTGCGATGGAACGGATTGAGGAACGCATGCAGAAATAACTTTGGTCCGGACCAATTCGATAGACTTATAAGCGGGAGACAGCGGATTCAGAGTAAGCGGTAAGCAGAAGAGGACAGATGGAGACGAACGAATTCCTAGACAGATTAGACAGCCAACTTGAAAAGTTCCAGAGTCTTACCGGCCTCAGAACTGCCTTCTATGACAAGTTGATCGTACTCAACGGAGGGACATTAGCTATATCGTTTACGGCTGCAACGAGTTTCCACGGTCCGAACGCACAGTGGAAGCTTCTCGGTCTGTCCAATCTCTTTTCTGCATGGGAACTCCTGATCATTGCCATCGTTCTGAGCTTCATCTCGAACTACCTAACCCTTGGCGTCGTAACAAACCAAATGGCGATAATGTCGAATCGGCTGATGAATGCGTATGGCGTTGTGTGGAGCAAAACCGCGCCTGAGAAAACCATCGAATCTGAAAGGCAGAACCAACGCAGTGAGAGAGTGTTAACTGGAGCGAAGTATTCGGAAAAGATAGCGTTGTGGTTAGGGGTAATCGCACAGATGTGCACCGTCTACGCTTACATCTGTCTATTCAAATTTGCACGGATGAATCTTTACGGCATCGGGTCACGCTGATGGACCACAACAAACTACTAGCTCAATGGAACACTGACGATTTTCCAGCATGTGCTGACGGGAATGATGCTCGCGCAGGCTTAACTGATCAGTTGCGGTGAAGGGAGTTAATCGTCTAGGCACCGAAGAACCCTTAGACCGTCTGAAAGACATCAAAGCCTGTTACACGGCCCTCGTCGAACATGGAAAAGGCTGTGATTCCTGCAACGAGGTGTAACGATGACAGTTCCTCTAGATGACCGCCAAGATCCAATGCCACCGAACACTGTGACGGTAAGTGATCCGATTGTGACCGGGGTCAAGCCGGTGCCAGATGAAATCATCTGTCTAGAAAAGTAAAGAAGCTTACAGCGAAGGCGGCCTCAGTGGGGAAGCTGCGGTAGACGTGAATTCGGACACAGAACCATTCCTGTTGCGTGAGCGCACAGATGAAGAGATCGCCGACTACGATAAAGGATTTGAGTGCGGGCAAAGCGGCGGGCAGAACGACGAGACCAAGAGTGAGGCTTTGCAACGAGGTTGGACCGAGGCACAGGAGTAAACTTTGGATATGACATACCGACTCGCATTCATACGAACCACCGATGGATACCTGAAGGTTTTTGCATCTGCAAAAGGACAAGCTTCATTGACCGCGATTCATGTGAATCCTGACGTTCTCATGGCCGGTGCTCGGCTGGCGAATCTCCCAGAGCTAGAAATCGCCACTCTGAACAGCGCGGCAGAGAGGGCTTGGCTAGAGGAAGCTGTCGACGTCTGCTGCGAGGCTGTCGAGTTGAATGCTGACCAATTAAAGAGTCTTGGTTTCATTGAGGGAGGGCGACGATTGGCCTGAGGGCGACGCAAAGATTTGATCCTGCGTCCAACCTCGCGAGGATGCCTGAGATGAACTTCACAAAAGACGCAATGCTGCCTCAATCAAAAATCGGGAAGGAGCCTGTTCCGGAAGCAGAAGGAATTGAGCCCTTACCGGAGACAAAAACTAAGCGTCAACGAACATCCGAGGCATACAGTGAAGGAGGCCTTAGCGGTGAGGCTCCCGTCGAAGGGGTTGAGCCAAAAGAAGCCGATGTGAGTTTGGATACGGAACCATTCATGCTGCGTCATCATTCTGCGAAGAACTCGCAGACTACGACAACGGCTTCGAGTGTGGGCAAAGTGGCGGACAGAATGATGACACGAAGAGTTCGGCTTGGCAACGCGGATGGGCTGAGGCTCAAGAGTGAAGATCGCGAAATTATGAGGTTGAAACCTGTACCGAACTACGCAAACATTCTTCGCCGCAGTACGCCAGCCATCCCGAGGACTCCCGTCGCGAGTAGCGCAAAGCCGGAGGGTTCTGGTACGGGTGAGGTGTTGGAGACGGTCCACAAACCAGGCTCGTTGAAATTGAACGCATCTGAACCCGTCGCTAGGTTATAGGCGCTATCGAAGACGTACTGCCCTACGTTCTCCGTAAAGATGACGAGTGACGAATCATAGATGGCAAGATCCCATCCTATGATCTTGCCCGAAGCATCGGTCGAGAATCCCAGGAAGGCAGTTGAGTTTTCGTCGGAAAACAAATGAGAACCATCGCTAAAGCTGAAGGAGACGGGGGTGACTGGATCGACGTATAAGTTAGTCTCCAGTGGCGTTGCGAGGTCTACTGACCCAGAGATTTTGTCTGAAGTAGAGTAGCTTGGTCCATCTAATAAGGTGAAGTTATTCCCAGTGTAGGTATATACCGTATCCGCGACAGCTGGAAGCGGCGGGACGAGTAAGGCAGAAGATAAGAGCAAAGACTTCAAGCGCATTGGAGCCCTCCAAGTCGATTAGTCCCCTATTATGGGTGTAGTGGGACTAGGGCGTCAATGGTGCAAATATGTGCGGACGATACGAAGCAGGTCAGAAACAGAAGATCGCTGAGGCGTTCCACGTCTCGGTCACGCTTGAAGATCATTATTTCGGTGCTAACGTCGAATGCGCTCCAGGCTCAATTCAGCCTGTCATTTGTATTAAGGACGGTGAGCGACAGATAGTCGAGATGCGTTGGGGGTTCAAATTCCCAGACCGTCTCGCGTTCAATGCTCGTTCGGACAAACTCATCTCCTCGCCATTCTGGAAAGAGCGGCTGACCCAACGTTGTATCGTGCCTGCGAGTTCGATGCTGGAGTGGAAGAAGACGAGTGCAGGTCCAAAGCCGAAGTATCGCCTCTCTGTGAAAGGGCGTCAAGTAATTGGCATGGCTGGACTGTGGGGGCCGTGGAAGAATCCTAAGACGGGACAGTGGGAAGATACGTTTGCGGTCATCACCGATGATCCCAATACGAAGATGAGTGAAATACATGACAGGCAAGCAATCATCCTAGAGCCACGCGACTATGCCGAATGGCTCAATGAGAGCGAGAGGCCGCCCCTACATCTGTTGCGCATCCTTCAGGATGACGATCTGGTGATTGATCCGATTCAAGTGGAAACAGTAGACGAGAAACCAGAACCGCCGCAATTGGGACTCTTCGGTTAGCCGGTGAGCAAGACGCTGAAACGAAGTGCTGGACTTCTCATGTACCGCAAAGCCTCCGATACGTTTGAGGTCTTCCTGGTGCATCCGGGCGGTCCGTACTGGTCGAAGAAAAACGAAGGTTTCTGGACCATACCTAAAGGCGAATACGAAACTGACGAGGAGCCACTGGTTGCTGCGATCCGTGAATTTAAGGAGGAGACCGGGTTCAACGCCTTTGAACCTTTCATCGAACTTGGGTCGGTGAAGCAGAAAACAGGCAAGCTCGTTGTCGCATGGGCCTTCGAAGGAAACTGCGAACCTACGGAGCTTGTCAGCAACACCTGCGAAATTGAGTGGCCACCCAGCTCAGACAAGAAGATGTTGATCCCAGAGGTGGATCGCGGAGAATGGTTCTCAATTGATAGGGCTCGAGAATTTCTTCGCATGGAACAAATTCCTCTGCTCAATCGGCTAACGCAGCGATTGACAAGCTTGGACTAACGGCGCGCCGATTCGATCTTGGGAAACACTCTCTCTTTGGAAGTTGGGGTGCCCAAATGCCAAAATGGATTGAAGGATTGTTTCCTGCTTAAACGCAAGAAAACGCCTCTGCCCAATCCTGATTCAGAGGAAAGAGCAAAAGCGTTGCGAATAATATTCAGCTGCATGTCTTCTTAAATCAAAATAGCGTATGGCAAAGCTCTGGCATTAGTGCGAAAGTTGATCGTCACAGTACTTTGGTTTTAGTGAACGGTCCAAGAGACCTACTTCACAACAGCTTTCTTTGCTGCTCTTTTAGATTTAGCCCATCGTGCTTTCTGTGCCGCTGCTATTCGCGCTTTACCCTCGGGGCTCATTACACGCTTGGTTGGTTCGGCCGCAACCGTCTTGACAACAGACTGCGTCCCCCTAAGACGGCCGGGAGATCTCTTAGTTGCGGTTTCTGACAATATCGCTTTGACCTGTTCCAAACGTGAAATCCGTGAGTCAATTTCTTGAATAATGCTTGCTGTGTCCAATGGACACCTCCATGTTGAGATTAAGGAATCACCGAAGCGTGTTACGCATGCTCACTTCGACGCAGAGGAACCCCATCCAATGCAGAGTGTGCAAAGGATGGGGCGTTGTTGCTCCTAGCTATGATGGTAGTGATGGTAGTGATGGTAATGATGTCTGTAGTGGTGGTGAGGCTGATTGTGTCCCACTCTGACAATGACCTGTGCTGATGCTGTGGGTGCGGCTGCGGCGAAATACATTACAACTAGTACGAGTCCTAAATAGCAACTCTTCAAAACACTCATGACAATCTCCTGGTATTTCCCTGCTATGAGTGATTATGCGGTCGCGTTTGCGTTTCCGAACTTAGCTGTTCAAGACTTTAGTTGTACGCCGTTGCGCAATCCGGTTAGCCGACCGGCGATGCTGAATGGCGCGTGGGTGGCATCACGACTCATATAAACGTAATCAAGGTAGCGGAACTATACATTGATCGGACACCGCTTTGGTAAAGCCGGTTTAAGATTAGTTCTCGCCGCCCGCAATAGCGATGATCTTGATTTAGCCCGAAAGGGAAGTGAAGTACATGCCTACGCGTTGCCTCGTTCCCCTGGATGGATTCTACGAGTGGTTGCAGCGTCACTCTCTACCGGAGCCGCCACCGATTCGCCTTGCGAATCTCTGTCGCGCTCATTCTGCCGCCCCCAGGTACCGTCCCAATATAGACGTGGCGCGTGAAGAATTATTTTCCACCTTCCTTCGGTAAACCGACAAGCGATGGGATGGATGAAGAGTGGGCGGTGAACTACCGGCAAAGTCGGGATAGCGGTAAGTCGCTGGCCAGCGCATGAAAGCCCCAGCGGTCAAAGACTTTCGTTAGCGTACATAAATTTCCGTCTCGTGAGGTGTCCCTTATGTGGCACGTAACCTGTGTATCACAAGGACTAATCAGCCACTCAACTGCTTTATCAGGGGTCTGGGAGCAATGGAACAGCCAACCGACTTAAGCTGATTTCCCTGAAATACGTGCATGAGCTGGGTACGGGTGAGAATTTAAGTGTTTGTTAGATATGGATGAGTAGTCCGATGATCGCGAGAATGAGCAGGCCTAACAGGGCGAAAATGATTCGCATATTCCGTTTGGCTTTATTTGCGGCGAGATTCTCGCGCTCGGCTGAAGTTTGAGTTGAGCATCTTTATCTATCTGCAAGTCGTGCTGCTTTCCTATCGCTTCATCGAGACTTCGTTCGAGGCTTTCGCGTTTATTACGGGCTAGTAACGCCGCAGAGTATGCAGAACCTAGATCAGAAGGAGTCACGAAGCTTTCATCAGCATATTTGTCTGCGAGTGTGACGTCTGTTGCATGCCCAATTGCTGTATAAAAGGGCTTTCGCAATCCGAGCAGGAATGATATCAAGCGGCTATCGTTCCATATGGCAAAGGATGTGGACTCACCTCCGCCACGCAAAAAGCAAAGACCGTCAAAACCTTGTGCAGCCGCAAGCATGGCGCTCTGTAATCGTTCAAACGTTGCGACGGTTTGGACCGTCGGAAAATCGGCATGGGAAAACCTTCGGAAAGTGCTCTCAGCGTCTTTCAGGGCACGCTCGGTTCCGATGAATACGATGCGCTTAGGGGGACCACTCGTGACGAATCGTTCCAAAGGCAGTTTCGGTCGGTCGGATTTCGGGGTTGTAACGATATCCTTCATCGAGTCGTCCAGTATCCAATTGCCAATCTTTTCGCCGATCAGATGGAGCTCGAACCCCGAATGTTGCTGTGATCGCTTGATCTTCAATGTTCCCTGTAAGACCACGAGCTCTTTAGGAGAAAGAGGCGAAGATCCGCGGGGACACCGAAATGACATTGTGTATTCTCCATCTGTGTCTCGAAGATCGCCGTAAATTACGGTTGGATCGTTAGTGGGCCAAGGACGCAATGACCCTACGACACCTTTGACCATTACGGTTCCCTGAGGTACAGACCAACGAATTTGCTCCATGAGTGCAGCTACGCCAAGCGCCTGGAGATGTCCCGTCGAGGTCGCGATTGGGCCTGATCTATCAATCATGTAAATATCCTACAGAGGAGTGCGAAAGGGGTCTGGGAATGTTTGTGGTCGATTTCGATAAATCAATTGTCAGAGTTGGAGATTATTTCAACGTTAGGATGCTCAGGTAAACACACATATGTGACGAAACAATAAATCGGCGATTTGTGGATTTAGCCTCACCCCTTATCCGTCCGGTATACGCACGGACTGAAGCAAGTGAACACTCTCGCATGTATGCTGGTCCCCATGCAAAATTTAGCGAAGCGCAGCCTGGCGAGGCTCTACTTATTGCTTGTGATTCTCATGTTTTACTCCGTTGCCGGTGTAGCGCAAGAAGCCGCGACAGAACCAGAGTTCGTCGAGGTGTTTTTCCGACTGGATGCTGGCAAACTCGCTCCGCTTGAACGCGAGACCGCAGCCATTCAAGGAAAAGCCAGCGGCTTCATCGTCATGAACACGAAAGCCACGTCGGAGTTCTCCGGCGCTAAATCTCCGGTAAGATTTAATTCCGATCAGCCCCTTGATTTTGTGGTGCGATCCGCACTGGCCTCATCAGCGGTAGACCCGAACACACTGTATGTTCTTCGCAAGCTGAACAGCAAAAAGAAAAGTCGCGAGTTGGTTATCATGGCTGGAAAGTTCAGCCCGCTTGGAGGATCTACGACAACTGATCTGTCCCAAGGTGCTTTACCTGTGACGTTTGCTCGCTACGGAGCTTCATCCATCAAAATGACGACCGGCCCTCTACCGCCAGGAGAATACGCTGTAAGTCGGCTTTATGGTCAGACCGCGTTTTGTTTCGGTGTCGATTAGGAGAGGACAAGGCACAACCCGACATTTTCTATTTCGGCTCCTGTCCCTGCTTCGCAGCTGATGCCGTCGCCAATGAACTAGGCGTCAGCTTAGCTTATCCTAAGCAGGCTTTCTGACCGGCCTTTTTAGGGCAATTACATACTAGACACACAAGCCCGTCAGGAGGATGAGATAGACAATCTCCAATCACTCTGCAAAGAGTCATCGAATCAAGACCATTGCCGATATGAAACGCGGCTAAGCATCAGAGGAAACAACAATGACTGAATGCCAAGCAAAAGAACAGATCGAATCAAATGCTCGTTATATCTGTTGGGGATGAATCACAGCACCCAAAGAACAATCGGGCTGTCCATTCAAAGACTGCTGGATCACACACCACGAGTAGACAAGACATCAGATCACGACTAGTGTTCCAAGTCGGCCATGAACAAACTCAGTCACTTCGTTCTCATGCGCAACACACCAGCAGAACTTATCAGCAGTAGAGACAGACACGTCTCCATCTTCCTGACTCTCACGAAAGAACCCCACGGCATCAGCAGAACAATCAACCATACTACACTTGAATGGGATCGTAACGCTCTTCATCGTTCACTCTACCTGTGCAACGCAAGACGGCCTAAGTTGTTGCACACTAGTAGGTTAGCACATGTGCCTGTGCATGGGATATGGGGTGAAGATCCGTATGTTTTTGCAAGCACGGAGACCAACCACGGGTTTGATTTTTATGTACGCAAATTGAATCTGACTTTAACTGAGAAATTATATAGAAGTCATGTCTTCGAGGGTGAGGGTGAATTTCAATACCGATCTGGTTCTCAAGAATCTTGATGATCGTCTCAGGATGCCATATCGATGCCAAGGCTAGAGATACTGCAAGACCCAAAATGACAATCCTTTTGTTCAAGATCCCAGAATCCTGTATGAGATACAGTGAGCGAAGGATAGTGGGCCAGACGAGGTGATGCAGAAGAATAATCGCAGCAGTCGAGAAAAGGAGGATAACGAAGCCGAAGATGTCCAAATTGCATAATTGCATACCGATCAAGATGCTAGCTTCGATCATTCCTGCATTGATTCGAGAATG
Source organism: Tunturiibacter gelidiferens (assembly GCF_051013345.1). GTDB lineage: Bacteria > Acidobacteriota > Terriglobia > Terriglobales > Acidobacteriaceae > Edaphobacter > Edaphobacter gelidiferens_A. The sequence goes on along the minus strand of NZ_CP132939.1, from coordinate 5,157,322 downwards.
ACCAAGATGTATGCGTGTGAGGTGGAAATATTGGCTCAGCCACAGTGTTACTGCCGGGACTATGAAGACTGCAAGAGTGATTGCCAGACTTGATATCATCGCAGCTATCCAGTGAAGACTTTGTTGCTTATTTAGGACGGCCCGAAAAATCCTTCTAGCAATGGCGACACTGAACAGATCACACAAGCCCGAGGCAGTCACGCCTATACACGCAGAGCTAAAGGCGAATAGGTAGGCCGGTAAGTAGTCAGGATGTTCTCTGAGGAGCTGTAACGCAGACAATCCTGGGGTAGCGTACGAACCTTGCAATACTATCGTCAAGATGAATACCCCGACAGGTATTGGGGTTATGACCATAGCGAGAAGGGCGAACGCACGATAACGGCACAAATAAACCCAACTCACCCAGAGCCCCCACCCGACTATTGAGACTAAAACTCTCTCACTACGGTCTCCCCCACGAACAATGCAAGGGACCAAAGAAACAGAATCGACGTGCCCACGCTGACCAGCATGGATGCGCCTATGCTGCGGAGCGAGATTAGTTTCTTACCAAACACCCAATCGAGAAGGGATGAACAGATTACGGCGAACCGGTCTACAACACGAAGTTCTTTGCGGCGTGACAGCAATTCGAAGTCGCTCAGCTTGATCCACCACACCTCCAACCGGCTTTTGAGATTCTTGCTTTCATCCTCATAGACGTTAAGGCCAATGTAAAACAGTAGTCCACTCATCACCCCGCAGACGATTCGAAGTATCAGCATTTGAACACCCGGTCACCTCGATTAGGATCGGCCTGAGCAAATCGACTCATCTGATGATCCTCACCGATGAATGATACCGCTAGAGATAAGAGAAATGAAAAATGACAGGACGTAAGCCCAAATCAGCAGCTCAGAAGATCTCTGAAGGCAATCCCGGTCATAGACCAAGCGTTCCTAACGCTGGTTTCTCTGCTGTAGACGCAATTGGTGATCGTCCTGGTTGGTTGGATGAAGCCGCCAAGGCTGAGGCGAGAGAGAGTCGTCAGTTATGTTCGCGATCACGTTCTATACAACACTCGGATGAAGGAGCTTGAGCGAAAGACGCTAGAAGACGTGGCGGGATCTTGACCGGGGTGATGCGTTTCTTCTCCTCAAAGCATCGAACACGTTGATGGATGCCAGTCACCTGATATCCAATGAAAAGGCGGCAGGGAACTTGCCGCCATATGTCTGGTAGGCTGCCTTATGGGCAGTACCATAGTTAATCCCACGAAGGGGTTAACTTCGATAATAGAAGATAGCGTGAGGCGTCAAACGTAATCTTAGGCCACGGAGATTGAATGAGCCGACTATTTGCATTCATGCTTTTGTTCCTGCCGGTAGTTGGATTCGCTCAAAAACGTCAGCCTCGCTACGATCTGCCACCGACCACAATCCCCCCTCATGCGACTATGCATTGGTAGGTCTCAGCTCTCTAGGCGGCCAAGCAGCATACCTCCGCCTGGCATACCAAGTGAGAGCGCTAGGCACCGCTCAGGAAGCTGTAACAGCTTTAGTTACTGGTATGGAGGGTCTAAAAAGCGAGGCTGCACCTTCAGTGGCGATGTCTTCTGCTTTCACGGGGACCCAAGAAGCGCGTAACAAGCTACACTGCGCGGCATACTTAATAAGCAGATATAAAGCTGTTGACAAGGACGATGAAACGGTGAAGAGCCTCCTCATCGTTGCATATAACCAGGAAGCCGCAGTGGTTTCCGACCTGGAGCGCCACATCAAAGAACAGTTCCTTCGCTCAGACAGCCAGAGTACGCAAGCGGCTGCCGTAAAAGATGCCGAAAGAATTACCGCGATGAATGCTCTCCAACACGAAGCCGCCCTGAACATAGCGGAAGCAACAACCTTCTCGCTAATGTTGAGCGTAGACAGAAGCGACCCCGCCGCGAAGAACACAGCGCAAACGGTCTTAGCGTGTGATCAATACGCGGATCTGAAGAAGTCCAGTGCTGCTCTTGCCGGTGATACCAAAAGCGCCTACACCAACGCTGCATCGCTGTTTGTATCTTTCCTCGACGGGCATAAATGCCGGTGATCAGATGGTGGCTATTGCATATGTTCGCGGCCACGTTCTAAAGCCCAAGCTTTCGTGTTCTTCACTAGGAATGTCCAACTCTCGTTTGGAGGTATACCTAGGGCCTGACAAGCTTTCTGTTTTTCGTCCGGCAGCACCTTGGCTTCTCTCGTATCGCTGATGTGTTTGGCGGCAAAGCCTATGGATACTGTTCGGCTCGCACAAACCGCGTCCGCATTGGTAGCAATAATCCCGTTACTGTCCCACTTGATGATTTGGAAATAAGCGACCGAGATGTGAGGGTGTCCAGAATAATAATCAGCACTCGCCTCAATGCACTCTCCGGTTCGCTTCTCGCAATCCAGCTCAGTTTCCGTTTGATTAGCCGCGTGTTCTTTAGGATTCACTGGAACCCATGAGCCTTCAGCCGAGAACGTCGATTGATCTACAAAAAAATAAACGTGGGGGTCGACCAGCGTTTGGGCTGGCAGCGTGGACGACGCGAGCAGGAGCATTGAGAGTAAGCGACGCGCCATAGAGTTAAACGATAGTTTTACACGGCCAGAGATCAAAACGGAAAAGGATCGGTCTAAAATCGCAAAATGAAAACTATGAAGTGGGCGGCCATGGCCGGGATGCCGGCGGTATCTGGCTCAACCTGACTAACGAACAATACGACAGGCTTAGGAGTCGCAGACAGAGGGTTGAACGGAAACGACACTGATATATTTTCAGCTATGTCTGTGTTACTAAAGTATTGGTTCGGCCATATCGGGGCATGGATCGTTGCAACGACCGAGATATTTCGTATGCATACCCACGGATCTCCAGTACAGGTTCATGTACTGCTATATATGACGTCTGCGACTGTCCTTTCAATCGAGGTGGCCCTTCGTTATGCCCAAGAACGGTTCGGTAATTCATCACTCACATGCGTCTAGGAGCTTATCCATTGCATCGGACTTGGTTAGGTTATATTCCTCAACCCAGACTCTGATGGAGCTATCCGAAGTCTCGTCATGGATGTTTTTCATCCCATATGTACACATGTCACCATACAAGATGTCGTCCTTGTCGGGGTCGTGCCCACCGAACCATTCGAGGATTCCGTAGCCTGTGTGCATTTGAACCATGAAGTAATCACAACCTTCGACCCGGTGGACAATGATCGCCTTGACCAGTGATGATGCCTGGGCTGTTAGTGTCGGAGCTACGCTCATAGCCAAGGCGGCGAAGATCACGGCTTTTCTCGTTCGTGGTTTCACTGACCTTCTCCTCTACCGCGACATCTGCTGCTTGCTGTGAATGGTCATCTCGGGGACGCCATGGTAGTCCGTGATCAGTCCGGTGACACATACGTGCTCACCAGGACTGGGTAGGGCGTCAAGCCTTCCACGATCCTCGCGCCAGATGAGTATCGTGAAGATCTGTCGGGGATAAGGCTCGTCGAGGTTGACGAAGGTGGGAGTCCCTCGACTGTTCGACGCAGTGTGCTCCCCTGCTACCTGCCCGCACACGGTGGCGCTTTCACCCTCGTGGGACTTAGCCTGGGCGGCGGTCAGGTGTTGTGCTTGTGAGATGGAACCAAATGACAGAAGGACTATAGCCATGAGAACGTGCGTATGCATTCTTTTCTTACCGCTCCACGAATCGAATTTTGGGGAGGAGAGCAAGCGTACTTGTCCGCTTCTCGTGGCGCAAGATGAAAGAATTTGCATCATCCTGATAAACAGAGGGTTACAAATAGAGATTTTCCATGCGTCCCAGTAGTTTGGCGTTTGCTATTCATGACCTCTGCTACGCTGTCTTCACTATGCCGAAAGCACCTAAAAAGTCGACAAATCTCACCCTGCCGCTTGCTGCTCCCAGCCCCCACGGATGCCCCAAATAGGAGACCGAGTAATCCCTGAGCGATCGGATTCTGAGTGGAAGATTATGAACGTCCGCTCTGAAAGTTCCGTAGATCTCGAACTGCCGGGAACTTATCTGACTCGGTTTCGCCAGGATGTCAGGACTCTTAAGTTTGTAGACAAGGTTGTGACCAAGACTCCAGAGCCTTCTCGCGATACCGCTGCAATCTTTGAGCGCATTGCAACCATTCAACGAGAGAACCTTCAGCGACTCGATGATGACGTTGCCATCCTTACCAAGTACCTGAAGTCGGAAGGGGCATCGAAAGATGTACTAAAGACGTTAGACACTTTGAGTAATGAACAGCACGCAAGCTGGCAGGCCGCTGTGGAACGCATTGAGGAATTACTAACAGAATGACGAATGGTAGCATTTGCGTTATGAAATTTAGGAAGATTGGCATTTTGAGTTTGCTACTTTTATCAACCAATTTGGCGAATGCTACCCATCATTTGTTCTATGTGACAGATGATGGAAAGACTGTCTACGTTGCGAGTGACACCGAGCGGACCGTCCGCAATCCGGACGCTTATCTTGACCAGCTACAGACCACAGCGTGCAAAGTTGTCGCTACTAGGCACGAGGTCTTGGTCATAAGTGGGAAAGCCTCACACACTGTTGCGATAAAACAGGAAGATGGAGGCTTTGTTTTCAAAACAGACCACGAGTTCCGGCCCGTGGCAGCGAGAATTCTCAATAAGAATGAGAGCGCCGATCAGCAGGTAACAGATTTGTTGGTTGAGGCTTCCAAGCATATCAAGACTATGATGATTCTTGATCCTGAAGCGGCAAAAGCCAAGGATCTAGCAAGTTTCTTCGACATACGAGTAACGATGGTCGTCGATGATCGAAGCGGACCTAGAATATGGGATTTCGTTATTCCTGTCGTCAACTGGAAGCGCGGTCCGGAAAAACCATACTTCTACCCACATGCACATGGCGACCTAGTGCCGCCACGCAGCATTTATAAGGTGAATGTTTATGCAAAGGATTTGCCTCAGTCGTTGGGGAGCTTTCAAGGTATGGAAGCCAAGATGCTCACGGATGTTCTATCAAAGTACAGCAAGTCCCCGGACACGGTAGTCAAACTGAACCAAATCGATTCGGACTTCATATTGAACAAACAGCTTTGTTCCGCTCCAGCCTCCTCCGGTACATCCAGAACAAACCCTTGATTCCAACAGAAGATCGAACGGAACGAAGCATCATACTCTCTTATGTGTGGCCGCTATTATCGCCGTTCGGACAAACAGCGCATAGCTGAAGCCTTCAAGGTCGGCAAGCTCCCACCAGGATTTGAACTGCCCCCGGATTACAACATCGCCCCCAGCACCTTTCAGCCCGTAATCCGGACAGATCGCGAGACATGCGAGAGAGAGCTGACGACGATGCGGTGGGGACTCGTCCCTGCGAAGATAGCTGACCCCGACAGATTCAAGATCTTCTCGACCACGAATGCCCGCGCTGAGTCGATCTTAGATAAACCGATCTGGCGTGGTCCTTTCACTCATACCCGTTGTCTAGTTCCCCTGGACGGATTCTATGAGTGGCTTCAGCGCCCCAGCCTGCCTCAGCCGCCACCTATTGAACCCGGAGAGCATGGGCTCTTTGGCGACATTCAAGCGATCCCCAAGGAGGTCTCCAAACCTTAAGCAGGTTCGCGCCCCGTCTACAAATTCGAGATGCCAGACGGAGCGCCTTACGCCTTGGCAGGATTGTTTTCGGAGTGGCGACCAAGGAAAGGAAGCTCGTACCCGCCGCTCGATACATTTTCAATAGTGACCACCGAAGCGAACGAACTGACAGATCCTATCCATGATCGAATGCCGGTCATTCTTCATCCACGCGATTACGACCATTGGCTCAACGATTACGACGAGTCCCGACCACCGATTGATCTGCTCCGACCGTATGAATCGGACGGTATGCGTATGACACCCGCCAACAGACTTGTTGGGAACGTGAGAAACAACGGGCCGGAGATGTTGAATAGTGCGTGAACCAGAATCAGACTTCTACCAGTGAAGAGGTCAGCTAACTCTTGTTTCGGATGACAAGTCTTCGGCGTAGGACGATTTGACTGACCGGCGCGACTTCATAAATTCTACAAGGCGCTCGCAGTCTAGATCTGCGAGTACAAGCTCTTGAACCCGCTTCTGCGGCACCCCAGTATTGAGTGCGTAAAGGGCGTATCTAATCTCCTCAGCTACGCTCTGTAACGCCATTTCAACTCCTCTTTCACCTAACAGTCCTCTAGTTCTTTTATGCACTTGAGACCGCCAGCCGGTGAATGCGTCCTCTTCTACGCCGAGGTTGACCGCAAGCTCACGTAGAGTGGACTCGTCGCTCTCGTAGAAGGGATCCTGCAAATGCCGCCCAAAAAGATCTCATCAGCAACTCGACCAGCCAACACTACCACGGCAAGTTTAGAGCTGTGTCGTTTGATGCGACCGCTGATTTGAGCGTCGAGTTCATCCTTGCTTTTGACGCGCCACCGATCTTGGCCACGCACTTTGTGTAGATCGCTTATTCGAAGGCGGCTAGATATTCCAGCCACACATCCAGCGACCTTACCCCTCGGCTTTGCGGTAACCGTTCTAAACGGAATTCTCAAGAGCACAGCGGCAACAGCATGTCCCGCCTCATGCGTGGGAACTCGGTCCCAGATTTGCTCAGTTGTATAACGGAAGTCCGGAGTAAGTCTCGAAGAATCCCCCGGTGGGAATGACAATCTATCAGCATATGTTAAGTAATCACGCACATCTTTGCCCCACATTGTATTTTCATCCCTTTCAACTATTAGATGCTATTCAATTCATTTTTCGCACTTCATGAATATATTAATTTCGTTGTTGTGTCGATTTGTTGTGTCGATTCGTTGTTGTGTCGAGCGATTTGCTTCAACAGTGAAAGGGTATTAGCTTAGATCTATAGTCACTGAATCCGTGACAAGAGAAATAGCCCCCACCGCTTCATGTCAAGTAGTGGGGGCTTTTATTATGCAATAAGTTCACTGCAATGGAAGATCGAGTTTCTCAACCCATCTTGACCATCTTTTCGTAGTGAGCTTTAGAATTCAGTGCAATCTCATTGATTTCTCGCATCGACGCTATGACCGACTCACGATTTGCCGGATCTAGTTCGGCACCATGTTCGAACATAAACTGTTCGAGAAACTTCTCAAAGTCTTCAGGACTCAACGCAGAGTTGCGGAGTTCCCCATCGAATTCTTCATCCGTCTGTGCTCTGAATCGTTGGTCGCTCGGATTAGCGATGAACCCCGTCGATGTTGAGCCATCCTTGCGCTGCTTCCTGCTCTTCGCCTTCCTTTTGAACTCAAGGGCCTTGAACTTCCGCAACAGTGCCTCGTCTGCGTATCCTCTCTCCACAAATGCCTCAACGAAGGTGAGTGCATGGACAGGGAGAAATTCGTCTATCATCCGGTTGATCGTCTCATCTGCGCTTTCCCCGTGATGGCAGCGTAGATGTCGAGCATCTCAATAGCCGATTTTGGGACTTTCATCCGCCGCAGAAAGTCGAAGCAAGGGACTACGTCACTCTCTTTCGTGGGAGGGTAATTATCCTCGATTGTTGTTGTAGGAAATTCTAAAACCTTCGCGGTCTTCGCTTTCGTCATTTTCGTTCTCTCCCTGGTATAACGATTTACTTTACTGTAATGGATTGCATTACATAGTGTAAAGAACAATGTTACACTCAGGTCATGAAACCGATATCGAAACAGGATGTGCCGGAATTCCTAAGGAAGTGGAAAGGCGAGAGAAGCATCCTTGCTGTCTGCCGAGAATTGGAGATAACTTCACAGACCTTTCACCTTTGGCTCAGAGGCGCGGGATTCCCAAGCGATGAGAACCTCGCGAAAATGGGCTATCGGTGGGCAATTGTGGAGGACAAGAAATGACCGATAACGTAACCGATTGCCGGATGGACCCTCAAAGTCATAGAACAGGAACGCAGCGAATTCGATGCCCGCTTTCTTCAACAAATGGGCATTGCTTCTGAGCTTTCTGTTCGTCGACTATGACGATTGCGGAGTGCTCCTCAGTAGATATGCATGGGGCTGCATATTATCGATATCTGATTTCTTAAATCTCCAATGGGCTTTCTTACCCCAAGGAGTGAGGTTATACGCTGGGATTATTTTATTCACTGCCATCTTTTGGATTGTGCTAACCGAAAACCCCAAATACGCGGCTAAATCCTGGATGGTCCACCACACTTCATCGGTCATGTTTGTTCTCTTCCCGTAGGAGCGATTGTTTACTCCACTAGCGCAGATTAGCGTTTGTAGATGGGTTTTGCGAACAATCTTGTAAGTCTCTGGGATTCAGAGACTTATGGAGTTTTACACAGGTGACCAACCCAAAGGTCGAGATCAAAATCAACTGCTTACGAGGAAGATGTGTTGACGGATTTTCTGACACTACAACGAAAATAAATATGATATTTTCCGAACCCTAGAGGGGGTCAATCGGTCATCTAGGTAGCGGATTTTATATCTGCCACCCAACTCCACATAGAAGAACCTACATGCCTACTCCTCGCTATGCGCGAAGTCAGTTTTACATCTTGACTTCTCAGCTTAAGGAAATCCAAGATCGCGCCGACACCACAGGTGCGAGTATGTCTGAAATTATCCGCAGGCTTCTCCAAAAAGCTCTTGCTTCCTAAGCAGTAAGCTCCTCAGTCTCCCGGTTGCGTCTTCGAAATGAAGAGGCCCGCCCGCACAATCCCGGCAGCATCCCGCCCACGCCCTGCGCTCGATATTCCCGAACGGACCAACTCCTAAATGCGTCTCAAATATCTTCTTGTCCTCTTACTCACCCCTCTGTGTATCGCGCAAACGCCGACCGGTGCCCACCGCATCTCCCAAGTTCTTGTAAAAGGTAACGCTCTCAACGCGAATGTTGGGCCGTTTGCCAGCATCACTGTCTGCGTGGCGAATACTGGCTGCGCTACGGGCGCTACGATCTATTCCGATCAGGCTTTGACGGTACCTATTCAGCAGCCTTTGGTCGCGAACGGCAGCGGGAATTACGACTACTACATTGCTTCGGGGTGCGTCGACGAGCAGATCTCCAGCCCCGGATCGCAAGCTATTTTTATCCCGAACGTCTGTCCATTCAATGGAGTAAGCGGAGGAGGAGCTGGCAATCCGGCCCCGCCTGCATTTGCTGTCCAGCTTGCCAATGCAGGGGTCACATCGTTTCAGGGTGACGGGTTCATCAACATTAACCCAACTACGCATACGCTAACTTCGCGCATCAACAATGGTGTGTCGAACGCCAACTCCTACCGCACAAGCAACGCAACGAATGACGGCATCGCCAACTTCATCGCCAGCACTGACTGTAACTCCGTATCGTGCGCCGCGATGGTCCCCCCGACCTCAAACGATGCCTCTACCGGAACTAATCAAGCTGGTAACTCTACTACGAATTCAGTCTCACTCTTCGATCAGCGTTACAACGCCTTTGGGATGTACAACACCAACCCTCTGCCAAGCGGATTCGGTTTCAATTTTGTTATTCAGTCGGGATTCCCCGCAGAAACCGCTTACACGGTTGGGAGCAAGAGCGCTATCCAGGGCGCAGAGCAGGACATGCGGTTTGAGCAGGCCCTCTTTATCAATCCTGGTTATGTGACCAGCGGAGAGGGATGCCCCTTCAACTGTCCCGCTGCCGGGTATACAAGCACTGCGCAGTGGCAAATTCAGAATGTTCTGACTCAGAACAACTTCTTCCCAGGTGCTGGTGTTCGTGGAATCTGGGGGCAAACCAATAATTTCACGGGCATAGGTGATGCCAGCGTGATGCACTTTAATAATCTCTATGCCGGGGGTGCAATCTCAGCTTCCGACGAAGGTATACACGGACTTGGAGAGTCGAACATCTCAACACCAGCAGATTGGCAAGGAACAATTACCTCTCTTACTGATCCTAGCCACTTTGTCGCCAATCAGACGGCCTCGGCAAATACTCAGGGCGTCGGACGGTACATGATAGACCGGACGGCAACTCCTCTTTTGTCCTTACAGTTGACGGCGAATATATTTTCACCAACCAATACAGCCCCCTTCTATGGAACCGTAGTATTCGATGCTTCCACTCCCGCACTTCCGGTCAGCTATGCGCAGGGTAGCTTAGTAAATGATTGCGTTGTGCCGATTCAGGAAGGCACCGTAGCCCAGACTTCGTGCACAGTCCACGCAACAACCGGAACTTTTACCGCTACGGGAGCAGGCCCAGGAGGAGATCAGGGGCTATTCTGTGCAGCTCAGAATACCGGTGGAAATATGATCTTCGGTGCTCAGGTATTGAGTGCAACAGCCAAGGATGGCAGTGGGAACCAAATATTAACACTGATGGCTCACCGTAGCGTCCATGCCTTGGGCGTAGGTTCTAATCCGACAATGGCCGCGCAGGGTGGTGCTTGCGGTACTGTCGTTAGTTTGAATGGGGATACTAATTCAGATGGCACATTAAACGGTTCCGTGATTCCCGTCATTGTTTCCCCAAGTCCGCATACGGTTGGCTACGCACACTACAATTCCAGCCAGTTATGGAGTTCTGCCGTAGCACCGGGAAGTTCGGCGAGAACCGAGGCTATCTTTGGGGTGCCGAACGTAGGCGTAGCGCCGGGATCGTTTCAGGCCACCAACGTCAGCAGAACCAATAACGTCCTTACCGGAACCATTGATGGAGACGAGAACAAGTTTTCTCTTGTTAATACTTTCGTAGTTACCGTGTCTGGGTGCTCTGATTCAAGCGTGAACACGGGTATCGGTGGAGCGGGGTAATATTTACCGATGGAGGCACCTTCACGGCATCACAGACTGGACCTGATACCACATGCTCCAGTGGTGCGGTTCTTAGGCTTCCCGTTCGTAATCTTCAGGCGAGCGTGCAGTGGGCATCTGAAATTTATGATGTATCTGACCACACCCCTGGCGTCTTGCCGAATGCCATGCTTGCCAACGGACATTTTATTGGTTCCTACCAGCCGATGTTTCACGTTGGTGATAATCTCGCCCTTCCCACTAATTACGCAGCTATGGGAGATTCACTCAACCTACAGCAAGCGATAGGTCAACCAAGCAGTATCGGTGCTCTCGTTATCTCGAATTTGGGATATTCGGCGTTCGGTAATGCATCCATAACGGTCCAAAATTTTCCTTCAACTGTAGACAACTTTGGTTCAATTGGCACCGGGGAAACCAAATCCCCGCCGACTTGATGGATGCAATTGGAATTTTCAACACAAACCTAAATTCAAATGTGCAGCCGGTGGTGTGCGGTATCTGCTGGGGCGGTTCGGCGTTCAGCAGTCCGGGAATGCAGAACTTCAACCCACTCAGCATTAACAACGGCGTCAATACTCTTCATTTCGACAACACCATCGACGGCGGTCAATGGACTTTCAAGGGGAGTAACGGCTTCAACCTTGAGACGATCAGCAACAGCAAAGTTTCTACGTCTGTACCGCTCTTCGCTCAATCGCTAGTCGTTCAGGGCAACACTCCCGGCATATTCGTTCCCGACCCCTATGCAATCTTCAAGGAGTGCTCCATAAAAGACCCCTCTGGCGCGGCTTGCTTTGACGCCTACTTCAATACCCCTCTGACCATAACTCAAATCGGGGCTCCGGGAACAACACCTTATAGCTACGTCATGCAGTTGAATAATCCCAATGGTACGACTACATGGGGTCCAATCACCACCACCTTTACAGGCAATGCCACTCTGAGCGCAACAAATTTCAACTCAATTTCGTGCAGCGCGATCCCTGCTGGTACCACAGCAACGATCTGGAATTACCAGTTTTCCATTGGACCTTCAGGTTTTACGAGCCTTGGCAGTTGCTCCAGTCCAAGCGGAGTAGTAACCGACCAGCTGTCTCCTCATCCCACCCCTGCGGCCAACGAGGTGATTAGCTTGGGAGGTCAGATGAACATCGGTAGCGCGTTGGTCAACGGAGCGGGGGATGGATACTGTTTTACTTCGTCTAACCTCTTCTCCAATGGTGCCTCGCCTGCGCCGACTCCTGTTGGTTGTATTAGCTCTATCACTCCGGGAACTTACAGCTTCGACACGACAACCATCGGCAACCATCTCGGCAACGTCACGCTCAACAACCTGACGATCAATGGCACTTGCACAGGCCCCGGATGCGCCAACCGATTGACCGGCACCACTGGCAGCATCGGTGGAGCGGCATTGGCTGCTGGAGCGTGTGCTACGGGCACCGCGACAATCGCAGGTGGGGTCGCAGGGCATCCCGTTTATGTCTCCACTGCGGACGGGTCCGATATCGGCGGTGACTTCTTCTATCGTGCGGTTACTACAAATGCCACCACCGTCACTGTGAGCGTTTGCGCTGCTGTGGCCGGAACGCCGGCTGCAAAGACGTACGCAGTTGCGACTTTCTAAAAATAGCTCTTCCTGTGGGGCGTCTCGATCCTGAGAGGCCCACACTCCCACACTCCCACACAACCGCACCTCCACTCCATCCAAAGGAATCCCTTGCCCCCACTCAACGACTCCGCCGAATCGTCCTCCCTCGAAACCTTCCCCATTCAGAAAACTTTTCCGCTGAATTACCGTGACTGCAAAGTATTGACCGCGATCATGGACAAGTTCGAAGTCCTCAACGGCTACGGCTATCCAAAGGAACCTCTCGTATCGGAACTTGCCGAAATGGCTGGCATAGATCGCGATGATGCCTATTACTCGCTAAAGCGCCTCCGGATGGCACGATTCGCAAAGAGCTAGGCGATCAATAAAAGCAAATAGAAATGCTGGAAGTAAGTTATCGAATGATTCATACACCCTTTTTCAAAGCGACTCGTCCAAATTGGGCCGAAAAACATCTAACGATTTAAGAGGAATATCCCATGAAGTTCATCGAAGCAAAGAGAGTGCTGGAACAGCTATCCGCAATGCTCGGGGAGGCAAAAACCAACCGGGACTGGGGTGCGATCGAGATTGATCTAAAGGACGGGCAAGTCGTCCTTCTCCGAACCACCAGACAGTTCAAAGTAACCGACGAGGAAACCCCCGATGCCCGCCCCGCTAGCTACACCCGCCGATAATTTCCCTGACCAACCCACATGCGAGATTACTCGTGCCGTCCGTCATCTGTTAGAACCCGACGACCCTTTTGTAGACGCTGTATATCAAATTTGCGCCAAGAAGCGTAATGGCAAGGGAATCGGTTCAGGCACATATTCCAACACCTTCGAACTAGTCAAGAAGGCCCGAAACCTAAGCCAGAATACCGATGTCGAAGCGGTGTGGGTTCGGATTCACGAGCTAAGCCAAGATTTCCCGACAGCCGATTTCCAGTGGAACGGAAAGATGGCAGCGGACACAGACGTTACAGCATGGCGTTGGATCTTCATTGATGTCGACACTGACGCATCTGAAGGCAAAATCCCATCCGCAGAAGACAAGCAACTCTCACGGCAAGACGCTATAAACGTAAGGAAGATGCTCGACCAGCATGGCATCCCGGTTACCACAGCGGACTCAGGCAATGGCTGGCATTTACTAATACCTTTTCGCCAACCCGTCTCGCCTGAGACCTCCGAACTGGTTAGAAAGTTTGTCCAGGCTGTTGCGTACCATGCTGAGGCGCAACTTAAGCAAAGTCACATTGATACCAAAGTGACAAACCCCAGCCGTCTGTGCAAGCTATATGGCACATGGTCACGTAAGGCCGACAGTGAAGAGTTGTGGCGTTGCTCTAAACTGCTGACCGAATCATATACGATTGCGACCACCCAACAGATTCAGGCGTTCATTGATAAGTATCCGATCCCTGAACCCAAGCCTAGTCCTGCCCGAACTGCTGAGTTTGGCGGTGAGATTACCGAAGCGAAGATGGAAGAGTTTTTCGACTTCTTTGGTATCAGGCACAACAATCGGAAACCGTTCAAAGGATCAGGTTCAAAGTGGTATATCAAAGACTGTCCTATCGGACACCACACAACGCCCAGCACGTCATCACGAACGATGGTTTCTCTATCAGAGGGAATCCCCGGTTTTTGTTGCCATGCGGAAAAGTGTGGCGCATACGGATGGAAACAGTTGAGAGAACATCTGGAATCTGGTGGACGTAAGTTTTCATTTTTCCCAAAGTCACAACCGGAGCGTCCAGAAAATGGACAGTCTGAACCGGCAGACGATGATTGGGTCGATAGCGTAGCCGAAGACACACCAGACGCGCCTCTAACGTTCAAAGAATCGAAACGGGGTGCCAAACCTAAGTTGATCACTAGGCCCATGAGTGATATCAAAACGAAACCGGTCAAATGGTTGTGGCAGGGATACCTTCCTGAGAAGCTGACTATCCTCGCAGGAGCACCGGGCACAGGTAAATCGACAATGGCGTATACGTTCGCTGGTATTGTCAGCAGTGGCGGATATTGGCCAGATGGAACAAAGGCAAAGCAAGGGCGCGTCCTTATATGGTCTGGTGAAGATACTGCGGATGACATCATCAAGCCCCGTCTGGTGGAAGCAGGAGCGGACCCGAATTTTATTGAGATTCTCGAACACGCACCCGGACCCGATGGCGCACCCGTACCGTTTGATCCGGCTATTCATATCCCCGACCTGAGAGAGTTGGTTGAATACCATGGGGATGTCCTGATGATCATCATTGACCCGATTGTTTCGGCTGTCACTGGCGATATGAACAAGTCCAATGAGGTTCGGCGAGCTTTGGACGGTATCGGTGACCTCGCTGATGACTTCCATGCGAACATCTTCGGCATTACGCATTTTGGGAAGAATACACAAGGCAAGGATGCGACTGAGCGTCTGTTGGGTTCTCAAGCATTTGGGGCTAAACCTCGAATGGTCCTAGTCACAGGAAAGGACAGGGTAACGGAAGAATGCGTCATAGTCCGTTCCAAGTCGAATATTGCACCATGCAGCGGTGGGTTCAAATACAAACTCAACATCGTCCAGCAGCAGAGCGAAACCAACGAGGGAGAACTCGACACCGTACAGATTGAATGGTTGGGACATCTGGAAGGTAACGCGAGGGACATCCTTTTCGAGATCGAGAACGGACCCACAGAACCTACAGCATTTGACAAGGCCAAACAACTCCTTCGGTCGTGCTTCGATGACAAACCCGAATGGGACCCGAAAGAGGTTTTCGAACTCGGCAAACTTGAAGGCATCGGGCAGGGTTCAATCCGCCAAGCCTATAAAGTCATCGGTGCAGATACCAAGAAAGCTTTCGGTGGTGGTGCCTTTTGGTTCATGCCGGAGGGTCAATCTTGATTTGACACAACTACAATATTAACGATGCCATCATCAATATTGGTAGGGGTGTTTTGGGTTGCTCCTCCAATATTCACGATACAAATTTAATCATCAATATTGGATAATAAAGGACTTACGGGACAAACCACCGTTAATATTGTAGTTGTGTCAAAAGCTACATAAGAGGCAAATCTCCCAATATTCACGATAGAATTTGTGTCATCAATATTGGCAAAAGACGGGTTTCTGGACAGACTGGACAAATGAAACTGGAAACTTTCTGGACAGACCTTCTGAGGTGGGGGTTACGTGGCGAAAAGCCTATTTTCTTCCAAAGCGACCTCGAATTTCAAAAACTGAATTTCGCTTTGTCCGGAAAATGGAACGACAAAAAGCCCCAACCCGGAAGGCTGAGGCTTTAGAAAGAGGTCAGGCGATTTAGGATTCAGGCGGATACGGCTGCAGCCCGCGTGATCACTCGGCTCACCTGGGTTGGGTGCCATGTTTTACCAGATCGTGACCGACGCCCTTCGTCATTGAGAACCTTTGCAATCGTGAGCAGAGGCAAACCATTCTGACGCAGCTCTCTGATTCGCTTAATGACTTCTCTTTCGGCCTGATGCTCTGGATGCTCGCCGTAAGGCTTGCGACCTTCACAGCGGCCTTTAGTGATCCGCATACGCTCACGTGCACCTCTGAGCTTGGCAACGGTCATTGCACGGTCGTACTGGGCAATGCTGCCAAAAATCTGACGCATGAGGACCCGACTAGGATCGTTGGAGCAGAGATCGGGCTCCGCGACACTAATAAGCTCAAAGCCCCGTTTGCGGAGATCGGCGATGATGTTCTCCTGCACCATCAAGTCACGGGCCAGTCTATCCAGCCGTTCAATGATGACTGTCTTTGCGCCGTTTGACGCTAAGGCTTCTAACATCGCCTTCAGTGCGACCCGACCATCTAGTTCAGTCTTACCGCTCACACCTTCCTCTCGGAAGACTTTGGTGACGTTGAGACCGTTGGCTGCAGCATATCGCTTAATGGCTGCTAACTGACGGGTAAATCCATCGCCGTCGACTTGGCCAAGGCCGCTGACTCTGAGATATCCATATGCGTTGACGGTCTTCATTGAGGCGCTCCAATTCGATTGTGACTGGGCCCAACAATAAGGTGTCCGGAACGACGAGTCAACACAAATTCTTCAGAAATTGTGAAGTCATTTAATTTCAACAGATTTCAACTGTCGCACGATGGTTGAATGTACCAGCCAATCACGTGAGATCCGCGTGGATTGGGACAGCGAGTGGATCGCTCGTGTTGTTGGCATTCACACGAACCCTGCACCGGGCTCGACGGCTAACAAAGTTGTCACAACGAACGCGACGCGGTGATGGCACCCTGTGTATCGACAGGCGTTCTTGGGCGATACCCGCGACCCCAGGAACACGTGGGAACGGATGGTGGGGCAAAACACCATCCAAACCCGTTTGCCTTTGCTGATTTACCCCTTGTTGCTCCTGATCAAACCACACGGAGATTACGTCAAGGGGTACTCAGAAAGTAGTACAGAATACCCGAAGTAATGGTCGAAGCTATAGACCAAGTTGTTGATTATAAAGAGGAATAGGGGACCCTGAAAAGCCGATAGACCCCCCGGCGGCCAACCCCTTTTCAACTGGGGGCGAGGGCTAGATTACTAGGCAAATAGCATCTTGTCCTTTCCAGTTTATTTTCCAGAATAGAAATGGCCCCCACCCGGGAGGCCCAAAATCGCAACCCACAAAATACCCCCGTACTGAAAATTTTAGAAATAATTTTTCAGCCCGAAACCTACCCCGACCTTGTTCCATAGTCGTCGCTTTCCTGTTCCATAGTTGTTCCACTCTTGTTCCATTGTTCCTGAAAGGTCCCTTATGCACATCAACGCCGAATCGGTTTACCGCAAGCTGGCGCTCAACTCCAAAGCCCCACAACATAGTCGTATCAAAGCTCTGAACTTCTTACGCAATCCCTCCTATGCTTTCCTTCGCCGGATAATCGATGACCCCACCTGTCCAGGTCGCCTTCAGGCACTCGCCAGTGATTTGTATGTCCGGAAGATGGCCACCCGGCAACTCGCTAAGGAATCAAGATAAATGCCCTCGACCCTCGATCCGAACCAACTCGCCTCTTTCACCAAGCAGCCTGTAAACGTGAAACGCACCAAGGAAGAGTTTGTGTACGACCCCGCCTATGACAAGCATGTGGAGGGGATGTTCCGCAGAAAATGGGAC
Source organism: Tunturiibacter gelidiferens (assembly GCF_051013345.1). GTDB lineage: Bacteria > Acidobacteriota > Terriglobia > Terriglobales > Acidobacteriaceae > Edaphobacter > Edaphobacter gelidiferens_A. The sequence continues at coordinate 5,139,792 of NZ_CP132939.1, read as the reverse complement.
GAGGAAGAGACATTCAAACCCCACGCTAAGCAGATATGGAGCGCGTTGTTTCAACCTGTCATCGGTAATAGCCCCGCCTTCGGGGATGTGCCGATGCTTATGTCGATTGCGGAGCGGACGAAATCAGACGTTCTCAGGGGTAAGGCGCTGGCATGTCTAAAGCTCCATTTAATGGACTGTAGCGGCGTAGATGGCTCGCTAAAGGACAGAGTGCAAGAGACCCTTAACAACGTTACCGGGGTCGCGACATGAAGACCCCGACCGACCGAACGCCATAGCCCTTGAACGGCTCGCCCGTCAGCAAAACCGCAAGACCCAACCCAAGCTCGATCCGATGCTCGAACTGTTCGCACAAGGCAGGGTCGATATTTACCAGAAGCAGAACGAGAACGAGGAAGAGTAACAGCACTTAACCCCCAACCAACTAACCCACAAAGGACGCCACAATGAAAAGCACCACGAAGACCGCACCAAAGAACTCCCCCGTAACCCAGAGCGAATTGGACAAACACGCTAAGACGTTGCCGACGCCCAAACAGCCTTTGCCAGACAAGAAACAGGTAAAGAAGTAACCCATCATGGAAAAACCATTCCGCCTTCGCCCCACCCCACCCATTACAAAATCGATTCCGCTAATCACACGCCGACACAAGGATGGCACCGTTGAGCTAATCCTATGCACGACCGATTCCACGATTCGCTATTTCGGCTGCGATGAAAACGAGGCTTATTCGCGCATGTCCGTGCACCTTCGCGGTACCTCACAACTCTAACTAACCGTCCAGTTAATGGACACATCTTACAAAGGAAACCAAATGCCAAACCAGACAGAACTAGACAAAATGGCTGCCGATACCTCAGCTATGTGGCTCGATGAATTCGACCACCAACGAGCGGAGTACGCGCAGACCAAGAAACCCCAGCCCGATGCGTGGGAAGACTTTGGCGGGGTCGCTCGCCCCGGCAGAAACTTTGGAGCCGCAGCCGACCTTGAAAATGACACCGCCACGCAAAATGAGCTGGCACGTAGGGACCCTAACGGCTTCGGCGTAAAGCTCGCTGAAATTCGGCAAGAGAAAGTAGTGAACGAGTTCCGCCGACTCAACCCGAGCTATGTCCCGAATGAGAAGAATCAGAAGGCTGTCTACAAATACATTCGCGATTTTCAGTTGCAGGACAGCAATCTGCACCTAGACGATGTTGACGACGAGGCATACAAAGCGGGTTTGTGGACAGTCGAAAACTTGACTCAAGTATTCCGCCACCTGTCCGCGAAAGGCCGTCTGGACATGCCGGCAAAAACTATCAAGGCCCTCTCGCGGGAAGAGAAGCTCGATGTAATCTCGTATATCCGAACGGGTTCGCTTCAGGATGCTGTTGTGGCCTATATCACTCATTCGTACGGCGGCAATCTTCCACATTACTCGTCCGCACGTGACCTATTCACCAGATACCCCGACCTTGCCAGCAGCGCATCGAAGTTTGTTTTCTATCACAGCCGAGGAACCATCTCTCAAGCCGACTGGGAAGCCTTCGACAGAGAGAAGCTTGCAGGGGTGCCAATCTTGACGTTCGAACTAATCAGAGTGGCATACGACGATTGGGTCTTCCTTCGCGAACTGAACAAGGATGCCAAAGCGGCTGTCGTGGCCGCTCCCGCTCCACCCAGCGAGGAAGACCTAAACCAACTTTCCGACGAAGAACTTAACAAGAGAATCATCGAAGAGCAAAAGCAGTGGAGGCGTAATCAGTTCTAAAACTCAATAGTCATGCGGGGTTCTGGCACGACAACGGAAATAAACTTTAAGGCGACACGCGGAAATCATCTCAAAAAGCATCTAACTTTTGTGTACGCCTCAATAACAATTTATTTCGACGTGAACTCATGAGCCGTCGATTCTTTACGCCTGAACAGGCGGCGGACTATCTCGGTGGCATCAACAGCCGTACTCTAACCCGTTGGGCGAGGGAAAACTACATCCCAGCCATACCGATTGGGGAAGGGAAGCGGCGTTTGTGGCGCTTTCTTGAATCCGATCTGGACGAGTGGATGATGAACCGTCGACGAGGCGGTCACGATGCCGGTTGATGTTTGGCGAATCAAGGTTAAACTGTTGGCAGCCATCGGTGCTCCAGTCGGAGAACAACATGACTGAAAGCACAAGATTCCAGCAGGGTTCACTTATGCGTGTTAAGAACAAAACAACGCCGGATACTTGGTTTTTCCGTTACTACGAAGATCAGGACGGACGGCGGGTCCATCGCAATCTCAAGATCGGCACGGTGCGAGAACTCCCGCTCCGTCGTGATGCTGAGACTGCTGTGTTGTCTTTACGTGCCACCATCAACTCTGGGGTTCGCACACCTGAGACGGTGAATGACCTCATCGCCCACTACACGCCATACGAACTGACGTTAGAGAGAAAGTCCCATGCCACGATTGAGAACTTCAAAGGAAACCTGAAGCTTTACATCGTTCCGAAGTGGGGCAAGTATCGTCTTTCTGAAGTCAGAACTGTTGCGGTGGAACAGTGGCTACATACCCTTGAACTTGCACCAGCCACCAGGACGAAGATTCGGAATCAAATGTCCGCAATCTTTACTCACGGCATCCGGTATGAGTTCATCCAGACGAACCCAATCAGCAAAGTTCGCTGCTCCTCTACGCGCCTTAGAGATCCAGACGTGCTCACGCCTGTTGAGTTCCGTTCCTTACTACTTCATCTTCCCTTGCGAGAACGCGCAATGGTGATGTTGGCAGGGTCTACGGGACTGCGCCGGTCTGAGATGTTTGCACTTCGATGGTCAGATCTTTGCTTCGGCACGATGCAAGTATTCGTGACTAAGGCAATCGTCAGAAACCATGTTGGCGGGTGCAAGACTCCAGCTAGTCGCAAGCCAGTACCTCTCCATCTGTCAGTTTTGGACGTTCTGCTGAACTGGCGTTCGAAGTCTGATTACAAAGAGGACTCGGACTTCCTTTTTCCATCAATACGTTTGAACGGCACTCAACCTTTGTTTCCGGACATGGTTTTGAACAAGATCATCCGTCCGGCCTTACTGAAGGCTGGGATCGTCGGGAAGACAATCGGATGGCACAGCTTCCGGCACTCGCTTGCGACCAACCTGCGCTCTATGGGAGTGGACGTTAAAGTGGCCCAGGAACTTTTGAGGCACGCCAACAGCCGCATAACCCTTGATCTGTACACCCGAGCAGTCTCCGCTGATAAGCGGGAGGCAAGCGGGAAACAGTTCGACATGCTGATGGGAGGCAGCGATTCCGTACCGTCGATCGTACCGTCAGCAGCCTAGCCGATTCTAGGCGGTCTGTAAGGTCTTCATTTTGGGTGGGTTATGGTGGGCACAGCAGGATTCGAACCTACGACTTCCACCGTGTGAATGTGATAATTGTAACTTTTGACGTTACGAGTCGCGTTCGCATCAGTCATCCACGACAGTCGTAAGCGAACGTAGGCGAACACAGTAAAACCCTTGTTATTGTTGGAGATTATGATGGGGTACCCCTTTTTAGACCTCGCCATAACGCGTTATAGCGTTGGTGTCTTCCGCAAAACTTTGTCTAAGTTCGTGTGCGTTCGCCTGAGATATGCCGTATTATTTGCCGTACGGGGAAAAACGCCAATGGCACGCGCATCCAAGAACCAAGACCTCAGCAGCAAGAACAAGCGGCTCAAACTAGCGATCCAACGTGAGCCGCACTGGTATGCAATCGGGGCAGGGGAGCACCTTGGCTATCGCAAGACAGGCGATGCAAAAGGCACGTGGATTGTCCGCTACTACTCCAAAGAGCATGGACGGCGTTTTGAATCGCTAGGGATAGCTGACGACAGCGCCGCAAGCATGGGTAGCGATGAGATGAGCTATCAAGACGCGATTAAGGCGGCTGGCGTCGAGATTGCCAAGATGAAACGGGCAAACAATGCAGGCGTAAGCACTCGAAAATATACCGTGGCAGACGCCGCGCGCGATTGGCTCAAGGTCTGGCGGGGTAGCGAACGATCAAAGGCGACTTCTCAGGCCAACGTCGATAGGCATATCCTGCCCGCGCTTGGCACTATCGAAATCGACAAGATCAATCGTGTGCGTATCGAACGATGGCTGCACGATCAAGCGAAGAAACCACCACTTAAGGTCACACAGCGACAGCAGTCTACAAAGAAACTGTCGCCATCGAGACAAAGCAAAATTGTTTACGATCCAAACGACCCTGAGACGCAACGTAAGCGCAGAGATTCAGCTAATCGAGTATTCCGCGATCTGCGCGCTTTGCTGAATCGTGCCTACGACAATCAACACGTCGCAAGCAAAGCACCATGGGAAACAGTTAAAGAATTCGATAACGTCGATGTTGCCAAGAACGAGTATCTGACCTTGGACGAAGCCAACCGATTTATTCAGGAGTGCCCGCAAGACTTCCGCGATTTGGTGCAGGCTGCGTTGATAACGGGTTGCAGATATGGCGAACTGTGCAGCATGAAAGTGGCTTCATATGACGTGCAGGTGGGCGCGGTTTCAGTCATACAGGCCAAGACGGGCAAGATGAAACGCATATTTTTGACGCCGGATGAGGCTGCATTCTTTGCAACGCACATTGATGGGAAGGATGCGGGCGATTTGATGTTTCGTCGCAGCGATGGAGAACCGTGGGGTAAATCACATCAACAGTCACGAATGGAATCAGTATTGAAATCTGCTGGCATCAATCGACATGTTCGCTTTCACGACCTACGGCACACATTCGCCACACTTCTTGCAATGAATGGCACGTCATTGCAATTGATTGCCAACCAGCTAGGACACTCGGGTACGCGCATTGCTGAGAAACACTATGCTCACTTCTCCCCGTCTTACGTGGCCGCTACGATCCGGGCGAACAAGCCCAGCTACGCATCGCCGAAAGGATCGGGTCCGGTCTTGGTGAGCAAAGTTAGCTAGTCATGCTAGACTGTGCGGCGATGCAGTTCAAAACTGTCAAATCATCTGCGGTTGGGTTCTATCTTCTCTTCGCTGGCTTTCTATGCGTGCGAATTCCCGTGATATACGTCGAGCATCATCATAATGACGATCTGGCGTTCGATAACGTGAAGACAACCACGGTTTGGGTTTGGAATCCCCACACATGGCCGATCGATTATCGAAGGCTGCTCTTGCATGAAGTCGCGTTGCTCCTTCTTTTCGCTGGCGCCTATTCCATAGTGGGGGCGATTTATCAAAGCCTCCTCGCCAGTCGCACTAAAGAGCCATAATGCGACTGGCGACGATCAGGCCGTCGTGAGGATATGGAATGCTACCCAAATTGCTGAGTAAAGCAGAGGCCGCTGCTGCTCTATGCGTAGAAGTGAAGACGCTTGACTATTGGCGTTGGACTGGGCAAGGCCCGGTATTCGTCAAGTTGCCCGGTAAGGTTGTTTACACGGAAGACGCGATCAACGAATATATCAACCTTCGGACAATGCGCCCGATGCAGGGATGATCTAACTAAGTCGGATCAGGATGTCGTCGGCGCAGTTGAGGGGCACATTTTCCAGTCAATAACCGGGTTTCCCTTTTGATCGAAACCGACCTTTTGGGAATGGGTAAAGAACATCTTCCCGGATGCGTTTTCCGCGAGGCCCGGCTTGCCGCAATGCGTGCAAATTTGAATCTCGCCATCGTCAACGCTAGTTCCAAGCGGCATAACCGTGTAGTCGGTGACTTTCATAAGGTCCTTTGTGAAGTTACGGACAGAATTGCTCCATACCGTCTAGGTCATAGTACCGAGTTCCAGGTGATTCGTGGCACGAGATGTCTCGCAATTTGGGCCAATACTCACGCGCTCCAGATAGGGCGATCGTATCAAGACCTCTAAGCTTGTCAGCCGACTGTAGCGCATGGATGCCCTGCCTAAGGTCCTCCATTAGATATCGAGCGTGCTGACCTGCGGTCCAATCGAATTCAAAGCCACCATCCTTGTGGAATAGCATCTTCGCTTCATTCTGCTTGTCTTCCGGAAGCTGTTTGCTGATGTGAAAATGAGGGTCTTCCTTGATATGTGCGGTGATCGCAGTTTGAAGATTTCCGTCCACGATCTCGGCTTTGTGTAGAGTTTCAGAGGTTTCAAGGATGTTGGATTTCTGCGCTCTCACGAAATTCAACTGTCCCGCGATTAAGAGCGACAATCCTGCAAGTGCTACCTTCAACCGAGCCGACATCGTACCTCCACGGATGCAGCAAGACTAACCGGAAGATAAGCGCATAGCAATCAACGTGTTATTGGGGCCAACTAACCGTTAGTTCGCGCGCCCAAACCTCGGCCATCAAACCATACCTACACGCATCCGCACCATGATCCGGGCCAGTCGTATCCATGTCCTCGCGTTTGCGTTGGTCGTGGGCAAGGTAAGGCACTGTAGACCACCAGTAATCGCAAAGACGTGACACATAGAGGCCGGGTTTGTCCAGCTTGCCTGCGTCAGCCAGCAGCCGTTTCATGGTCTGCCAGCCCGTCACGCGGTCTGCTTTCTTTGCAGGCTGGAAATGTACTCCATGGGCAGCGAACTCGTCCGCGATCGAACCACCAGCGTAGCCTGCCTTCGCAAAGCAGGCGTCATCCGCTACACCGGACGGGTCGGCGTCCCACCTCGCACATAGATCGCGCCTTATGGCTTCAGCCGTGATTGCCGCTGTCCATCCCAGCCCGATATTCAGATTGGAGCGCGATACCGCTGCAAGCTCATCCACAAGGATAAGTGACCGATTCGGATAGAACACACCCTCATGGGTAGCGCCCGGCGAACGGGCAATCAGGTAAGTGACCGACGGTGCTGCGCTACCGAAGTCGTGGGCCAGATAGCTATCCCATCCCGGCTCTTTAGGCATCTCTTGCCACGGCGCGACTGCGTTCCTCGATTCGTCCAGACAGGCCGCAAAGTATGCACCGCGCGAAATAGCCCAATTGCCGTCCACCCATGCTGACAACAGTTCAGGATCATCCGGGCAGGATGATTCAAGCTGTTCGCGGTATTGGTCACGATCAATCAGCGTGTTTCCTGCAAATGTGGAGGGCGCGTACACCCATCTGCGTTTGCTACGTGATTCAAAGAACACTTCCCACGGTCCTGCGCCAGCGAAAACATATCTCTTTGCTAACCAATGGTGTCCAACACCACCGGGATTCGCTGCTATTACCATCCGCACTGGAATGTCTTTGGGACCGCGCATGTTTGAACGCATCATATCCAGCAAGTCAGGTGTTGCGAACTGCCCACCTTCATCGACGATTACCAGCGTGAAGCTGCGGCCTTGATACTTCGCATAGTCAGCAGCACTCTCCAATTGCCCCAATTCCATGTACGCGCCGTTAGGCATCCGCCAAACGTGTTCTTGTGCGTTATAGCTTGCGGCTGTGCCGTAAACCATGCCGAACACTTCCCGCGTGGTTAGCTCGAAATCGGCAAGTCCCTTGTAGCTTTTGCGGATGTAGAGAATGCGCGCCTTGACACCATATTGTTCAGCATGACGCAGAGCAAGGTAGGCTATGCCGTAGGACTTGCCACCGCCGCGCCCGCCACCAAGAAACACGTCGAAGTCTTCGGGTACGCTCAGAAGCCGCTCTTGAAAGGGATTGAGTTGCAGGGTTTCAGTCGGCATTGGGTTCGATCCTCTTCGGCTTCGTGTTCGCAACAGCTTCGATTGTTTTGTATTGGTCTGCTGTCATTGCGCCGGGCAAGTTGAACGTCACAGAGACACGGTTCGACTGTTCGGATTGATCGCCTTCGCGGTAGCCGTGACGCGCTTTCAGCAAGAACATGGCTGACGCCGGATGCTTCTCATCAATCGCCAACTTGTACAGCATATTGTGCAGAGCTTTGCGTTCAGATTCGAGGCCCTGCTTGTAGGCGTCTTCCGCCTCAGCATCTTCCTCAAGCCAGCGGTTGAGTGTCTGTGGCGACACTCCGAAATGCCTTGCGATCCCTAGTTTTGAGAAACCAGTGGATGCCAATGCAAGTACCTGTGCCGCTAGGAATGCGGGAGCATTCTTACGACTTGGGTGCGTGAAATCCTTCATAACGAGCCTCACTGAACAGATGGGCAGATAGCAGCGGGTTAGCCGTTATCTGCCCACATTGTTGATAGCGCAATGACCAGTCACGCTACCCTTCATCGTTTCAACATCAGGGGATGTCATGGCACGATGAACGCTTATTTACTAACAAGGAAAGCAAGCGGAATACTTTTTCGGGAGGTAGCAGCGCGCGACCAATGGGCAGCAGAGGCAAGTTCTGCAAGTGTTGGCGAGTCGCCAGCGATTGCGGTGCCGCCCGTTCCATCAGACCACGCAAAGCCAAGCGGATGAATGCCGACGTTCATGCGACTGTGCAGTACGCTCTGACCGCCACCATTGCCCGATGCCGGGATACGAAACAATTCAGTTCCGTAGCCTGTGCGCGGCTCACTCGCCGCGAAGCCCACAGCGCCATGACCCATCAGGATTGTGGTGTAAACGCCGGAAGCTGGCGAAAGGTTGTCATCGAGTATGACAGCCATACCTCTGAACGTCTTGATTGGCAGACCAGCCGATTGGGGAATGAATTCTATTAAATCGTTCTTCAACGCCTCTGTGTAAATCGCGCTGTGCATTGCGATTGCCTTTACATCTTCAAGACGGTCACCAAGCGTTGCAGCAGCGTCAATGACAGCCTCAGCGGAGAAGTCAGCAGCCGTTCCAGTCGCTCCGCTGATATCAACAACCATGTCAGCCGCATTGTTGGCGACGTTCGATGCAAGTACGCCAAGCAAGCTAGCGATCAGTCTACGTTCAAACTGTCTGTCCCAATATGCCGACACTCGACCTTGCAAAGCCTCAAGCGGGTTGCTTCCGCTCAACTCGCTGGCTAGCGACATGTCGGACCACGATTGATGCAAATAGGACTTGCGTACGATCTGACGGCCCGCGCTGTACTTCAGCGGAGTCGAAAACACAGTGGGGTCATCCGAAGTAATATCGGGGTCGTTTTCCCCAAGGTCTTTCCAGAAGGGAATAGTGAATGATTCTGCGCCTGCCTGCAACTGCTCTACAATTACACCGTTCGGGACTAGGACACCGCTTTGATAGAGCGCGGTCGATACGACGGAGTTCTCCACAACGTAGGAGGTGAATTCGCTTGGCACTACGACATCTGTAAGTTGGGTTACAGCCATGATGAAACCTCTTTCTCTGTGAATCAATGTGGGAGTGTGATTGATTTGTCAGAGCGAGGCGACTGCTTTGCATCTGATCCGCAACTGCGGAGTTGCTACTGAGTTTGCACCGACTAGTGCATACAACCGAGCGACGAGTGGGGAGTTCATCATCTTAGGTGAATGAACTCCCCGCCGTCGCCATGGCGATATTAACGCAGACCGAACGTGACGGCAACCTCTTGCTTCACATCTTCATTCGTTGGCTTATATGGGGAGCCTATGGTCTTGCGTCCGTGCCCACCTGACGAACCGCTGTACTTCATCAGTGTCGCGTACACCTTTTGGCGGTCGCTCTTGGGCTCGTTGAACTTCCCAGCGAGATACGTATAGAGCGAGTTGTGCGTCATCGCAACCGGTTCGCCTTTATTATTTGTTACTGGCTTCCCATCTTCTTTGGTCAATAGGCGAAGTTCACCACTGTCAGTATCCACATCAACGCGAAAATCTTTTTCCAACTCGGCAATGAACAAAGATGGTACATGTGCAATCCCTTCTGCCAATTTGCGCATTGGCACATCAATCACTGCGGAGCGCATCAATCCTTCTGCTTTCTCAGCACGGGATTCGAGTGTTGCAGCTTCGCCCTCAAGGGCGGCAATCCTCGCCTTCAAATCATGCTTTGTCTTGAGTAGTTCAGTGTTGACGCGCCTAAGCGTTTCGAGTTCGGCCAATTGTTCCGTACTTGGTTCTGACATAGTTACTCCTTTGAAATGCGGCGAATCTGAATATCGAGTTGTCCCATACGGGCGTTTGCTTGCTCCATCACAGCGTCTTGATTGCGATTGAGCGCACTCCAAACCTCACGAAGCAACGGGAAGTTGAAGGTATCCGCGTTCACATCGAGGGGCTTTCCAGTCAATGGAACGCGCCAAAACATCTGATCTGCGCAAATGACTTGAATCCAAAGTATGCGCTGTCGCGTGTTCAATAACTGCGGCATCCGATTACCCAGCAATGCAAGACGATCTGCGGGATGTTCAGCCCAAAGCTCATTATTGAATTCATATTGCGCTAAGTCGGTGTCAACCAAGTCGCTGATGTACTTCTTGAAGGTTTTGCGCTGCATACGTGCTAGCAACTCTGCGAAGTAGATAGCTTTCGCGTCCATGTTGACGTTGATGTTTTTTAGGGTTGGCATCGTCTTCCTCGCGTTCGAATTTAGCAGGGTTTCAAAAAATATGATCCACAAAAAAGCATGTTTTTTTGTCGGTTTTTTTGATAAGGTCTCACTCGCGGTCAACGGAACGTAGAAGGACGGAGGAGACTAAAACCCTTATGTGCACTGCATTAAATCAACGCATAACTATTTCTGTTATTGAGGCAATGTCAGCAACCGGCATTGGCAAAACAATGATGTATGAGCTTCTAAATGATGGAAGCCTTCGCAGCATAAAAATAGGTAAGAAGCGATTAATAATTGTCGAAAGCATTCACGAATGGATAGAAGCAATGGAGTCTTACGACATTGGCAATCTCAGCAACAAACAATAACTCAACATATAGATTGGGGTGTTACATGCAACAACCATTTACGTTCAGGCCATCTCTCTTGCAGCTAAATCTTATGCGGTATGCCACGCCGCACAACTGTACGGAAGGAACTAAGAGCGACTTTGCGGCGGATGCGGCGTGGCTCAAAGCACACAAAAATCGTTCGCAGATGATCCGCAAGGCCAGCTTCGCGGAATTCGAAACTTTCGAGACGAGACAGCACTGCGCAAAACTAGGAATACCGCAGCCTCCTCAACTGTGGGTGATGGTCACTCGCAGCGGTAGTTCAAACCACATCATCATTCCCATATGGTTGGGTGATCAATGCTTTCCAACTGATAACTCGTTACAGTGCTACGACACCTGCGACAGCGATGATGCTTTGCAGGTGATTCTTCATTACATCAATCACAACAAGGGTTTTGATACGCTTGAGTTCCTTGAGTGGGTACAACGGGTTCAAAGCACCATGAATGCCGCAGCAGCGAAGCAGAATGGGGCAGTGAACTAAATGCTGAGTCCATCGCTTGTGCACAATCAGCGGGTCGCTCTCGTCTCAATGGGGTACTCGCGCGTGATAGTTGAAACGAATGGGAAGAAGCCAGTCGAAAATGATTGGCCCGAACGCTCACGTCAAGCCACGATAGAAGTTGTATCGAAATGGCCATGCAGTGATGCACTCAATACTGGTGTGTTGTGTGACAGTTTGCTTGCAATCGACATTGATGTTGATGGTAATCAGGAACTCGTCAGCAAAATTATCGAACTCACGCGTCAACTGTTAGGCCGCGGCGCGCCGATACGATGGAGAGATAACAGCACACGCGTGCTTACGCTCTATAACGTGTCTGATCACACAATGGCACAGCGCCACAAGACGGTTAGAAGTTCGCATGGTAGTGTCGATTTCCTAAGTGGACTTAGGCAATTCGTTGCCTATGGTGAGCATGAGAGCGGAGCGGAATACCGCTGGGATGTGGAGTTGAAAACAATACCGCGCACTTCACTCCCTACCGTTACTTATGATGTCGTAAAGCACTTTCGCACTCAGCTAACCGAGTTGATGGGTGAGATTACTCCCCATGAGGTATCTGCACGAGCGAATACGGCAACACCTGCATTCGCTCCATGTGCTCCTCCAGACGGATTCGCGCCAATAGAAGTACGCTTACCAGCCACAAAACAAGAACTCACCTATGCGCAAGCCGCTCTCAATAAAGAAGTCGATAAGCTCTGCGCAATGCGTGCAGGATCACACCGCAACAATGCTTTGACCATCTCTGCGCATAGTCTTGGCACGATGGTTGGTAGCGGGTGGATTGAAGCTTCGACTGTCGCACGCGCTCTCTTTGATGCAGCGGAGCGCAATGGTTACGTTGCACAGGATGGGGAGAAAGCCGCCAAGGATACGATTGTCTCGGGTCTGAACGCTGGCATGAGCAAGCCTCGCCATCCGCTAGCCTCTGACAAGCCGCTAGGCAGCTTGCCGGGCAATCTGGTAGACCCTCGCACTACCAGAGCCGCCAGCAAAACCTCAGCCGCAAATTCAACGGCTGTAGCGGGCCAGCCAAATGGCAAAACGACGGTGGAGCTTGTGGGCATGGGGGACGTGGTAGAGAAGCCCATCACTTGGCTTTGGCCGGGCTATCTTCCCTCTGGCGCGCTCACCCTGCTGGCAGGACAGGCTAGCACTGGCAAGAGCACACTTTCGTTTGGGCTCGCCGCTACGGTGTCGAATGGCGGGCATTGGCCGGATGGGACGCGCTGTGCAAGTCCGGGCACCGTGTTGATATGGTCAGGCGAGGATGATCTAGCTACGACCGTCAAGCCGCGTCTTATGGCTGCTGGTGCGGCGATGAACAGGGTGGGCGGCGTCAAAGGGACTATTGACGAACAAGGAATGAAACTACCGTTTGATCCATCTACCGACATGGGCAAATTGCGCGAGGCCGCAACTGCGCTTGGTGGCGTGGCGTTACTCATCATTGATCCGATAGTGAGCGCGGTAACTGGCGACATGAACAAGGCCAACGACGTGCGCCGCAGTTTGCAGGCAGTCGTTGATTTCGCTTCGGAGTTCGGATGCGCCATCATTGGCATCACTCACTTCGCAAAGAACACCCAGGGCAAGCGGACAACGGATAGGGTGCTGGGTTCGCAAGCCTTCGCCGCGCTTGCACGCATGGTGCTAGTGACGGCCAAAGAAGAAGACTCGGATGAACGTGTATTCACCCGCGATAAAACTAATATCACTATTGAAGGCGGCGGCTTTCATTACACAATTGAGGCTGTCCCGCTTCACAGCAACATTGTAGGAACTCGCGTGGTATGGGGCGCAGCTATCGAAGGGAGTTCTCGTGCCATCCTTTCTTCTATCGAGGGCGAGGATATTCCGCAGTCAGGTAAGAAGTCAGAAGAAGCAAGGAACTTTCTGTACCGTGTCCTCGGTGACGGCCCGGTGCCTGCTGTGCAGGTCAAGTCGCAGGCAAGGGCAGAAGGGATCGCCCCTGTTACGCTGCAACGCGTGAAGGAATCAATGAACATCCAAAGCATCAAGGCCAAGGGCGAATTTGTTGGCAGTTGGGATTGGGCGTTAGCTCATCACATCCAACCGTCATCATGAATCAATGTGTTGAGTGCCATTCGCGGGAACATCATCTTTGTTTTGAGGTCCACGGCACGCTTCGAGAAATCTCAGCCCATAAGCTGTGAATAAGTATTGAAAATTTACCTCTGCTTCCATTTCTTCGAAGGCGTCATCGATTCTACTCAAGGTACGACGCAAGTCGGTTACGTTCTGATCGGATATTTTTTACCCCATCCCCTCCCCAATTTCACTTCATAGTCGCGTCGAATCAAACCAAGACGTTCGTATGTCTCGCGCGCTCCTTTTGGTGAATCCTCACTGAAAGCCGTAGGTGGTACAGGGTCGTCACTCACCAGACTTCTCGTTAAGAAACCGTTCGCAAAGAGGTTAGACGCCTCAGTGAAAATGTGATCGAAGTGTATTGCTTCCTTGGGCGTCAGCTGCTTGAGAGTTTCGATGAACGATGGTGATAGCGAGTCAGTTTCTTGCGACGCGGAGGCCAGCAAGCCTGCCCAGCGTTCTTGGAGGTCGTCGTTATCTTCAACTGAGCAAGTGTCTAGAATGGGAAGAAGTAGTCTGGCAGGAACAGAATTCGGATGCAGACCAGCATCCTGCAAAATTTGTTTCGCCTTCTCCGTTGTCCGCAAAAGATTCTTCAGCCGATAGACTTTTGCATTGTCTGCAAGAATAGCCCCAACTTCCTCTAGGGCTGGCCCGGCGAATGTCTTCAGGAGATCAGTAAGATTTGCCATTGCTCCTGATTTGATAATTTCTCCAGCGCCATCCATAGTCACGGTTGCTCTCCTTATATCCGTGATGATCTTCTTAGGGAATGATCATCTTCGAAGGTGATCATACAGGGAACATGATCACGCTAAGTCCTTTAGATATAGAAGATCATCATAAAAAAGTAATAGGGATGTTCGCCAATTGGGTGAAATGGCAGCGCCTTAAGTTGATCAAATTTGGAAACGGGAACCTATTGCGATTGACCGTCTGTGTCCATAAAAACGGCAAATAAATATGCCGTACGACACCGACGAATTGAAATCTGCACGAAGCAATTATGGGCAGCTAGTAGATATGCGCGTGTGCGATCCTGAGTTGAGAAACTAACGCTGCGCAATCTCAACAATGTCAATGCAATCAGTTAGTTAGATGCCGTTTACACGGAGTGTGATGTATGAAGGCTAACAGTTGCGATATGCCGTAAAATATGACGTACGCCGGATAGGATCGCAGCGTATTACGATATAAGTTGTTGATATGATTGGTGGGCACAGCAGGATTCGAACCTACGACTTCCACCGTGTGAAGGTGGCACTCTACCGCTGAGTTATGCGCCCGGAATGGCTTCGGCTGGGCGCGCGAGCCGTTCGCCCAAGCTTTTGTACAGAATAGCATTCCTCGCTTCTCAAGACCAGATTCCAAGTAGCCAGCCGTCAGGTACGGGTAATACTTGGGCCGGGCTTTCGATAACGGTACAATCGACCAGCAGAATGTCCGCTCCCTCTCCGAATTTTGGTCACCGAGACCCCCATGATCCCCTTGCGCAAGAGGGCTCGGAGGAGATTCCGGCGAAATTTGATCAAAAGGCGCAACCCCACGAGGAAGATGGGGTTGAGAATGATATGGCTACGCTGGCGATCAATCCGCGACTCTTTGAAAACGTTCAGGTTGCAGAGACACACCGTGCGACCGGCGACTTTGGACAGATGGACGACGCCGCGATCATGCTCGAGTTGCGGGCCGGAAACATGGCCGGGTTCGATTTTCTCATCCAGAAATACCGCAAGCCCATCGTTCACTTCATGTATCGCATGGTTCACAACCAGGCAGTCGCCGAGGAGCTTGCGCAGGAGGTCTTCCTCAGGGTCTACCGTTCGCGCGAGACCTATCGCGCCGAAGCTCGCTTCAGTACCTGGCTCTACCGCATCGCCACCAACCTTGGCGTCAACTATGCGCGTGACACCCGGCACGAACGGACCGCCTCTACCGTCTATCTCGATGAGGCCGATTCTGAAACCGGGACAACCCCCGATGTTGCCGACTCCACCCCGGACGCCGAAGCGAAACTCCTGAGACAGGAACGCCTCAACGCCATTCGCGAGCATGTACTTGCGCTTCCGGAACGGCAACGCATGGCAGTACTCATGCACAAGTACGAAGGTATGGATTACAAGCAAATTGGAGATGTTCTCAAATTGAGCGAGTCCGCCACCAAGTCCTTACTCTTCCGCGCGTACCAGACTCTGCGCGAAAAGTTGAAGGCTTTTGTTTAGCTGCACCGGAATTTACGCGCGACTCTTCAACGCGCTGCCGAAAAGAAATTGGAAAGGTTCACAATGATCTGTAAAGACTGCCAATCCGCAATCGTCGATCTTCTTCTGGATCCGGGCGCGCCTGCGAGTCGAGACCTGCAAGCCCATATTGAGTCGTGCCCCGCCTGCGCTCAGGAGTTTCAATCGATGCAGGCTACCTTCGCACTGCTCGATACCTGGCAGGCTCCAGAGCCGTCCCCGTACTTCGATCAAAAGCTGGCTGTGCGACTCCGCGAAGAGCAGGCACTGGCGCCGGCCGGTTGGTTCGAGCGGCTCAGGTCTCGTCTGCTCTTCAATACCGGGCGTCAGCTTCGCCCGGCGCTTGCCGGAGGCCTTGCGTTGGTTCTCTTGCTGGGCGGCGGAGCTGTCGCCAATTTCACCGGATTCCCCCACTCAACCCCCGAGACCTCAGCGGCGGTGCAAGACCTGCAGATCCTCGATAAGAACGATCAAGCGCTGCAAACGATGGATCAACTCTTGCAAGACGACGCTCCGGCCGATGATTCTACTGCCCCGCCCAGCAGCTAGTTTCCGGGCAGGATGTCCGACTTCAAGAAAAATCGATTGAAGGGAGATGGAACACGATAAGCTGCTCTGAACAAAAAGTCTTATGAAACTGCATTTCTTTTATACGTTGAAAACATGCCATCTCTCCTTCAGCTACGGCGTTCTGCTCGACTAGTTTTTGCCGGAATGATCCTGTCCTCCACGACGATGATTGTCTTGGCCCAGCCGGGACCTGCGCATAGAACTGGGGTGGCTCTTCGCGCGCCTGCTAGTCAATCGCGTCCAAATCCCCCACCCCCACACCGGCGCCAGGGCCGAAGAAAAATCAGGAACACCTGGCCCAGTGGATGGACCGTCATAGCAACCTTCCTCTTCCGGAGCAGCAGCGCGCTTTGGAAAATGAACCCGGCTTCCGCGATCTCCCCCGCCGACTCAGCAGCGTATGCGCGACCGCCTGACGCAGCTGAATAACATGTCGCCGGAGCAACGCCGAAGAATTCTTGACCGCACCGAAGCGATGGAGCGTCTCACGTTGCCGCAACGACAGCAGGTTCGCGGCGCCATGCAGCAACTCGGGGGCTCCTCAAGACCGTCGGCGTCTTGTTGCGCGTGCCTTCCGCGATCTTCGCGAGATGCCTCAACCACAACGCCAGGCTATCCTCGACTCCGACCGATTTCGCGGGCAATTTTCAGATCAGGAGCGCAGCACCCTCTCCAATCTTCTTGCTGTCGAACCATATCTTCCGGTGCAGCGGCCGAATGACGGTCCTTCCTACGGAAAATGATCCAGCCTGATTCATAGCGACTCTCGCTAATAAGGAGGTAGCCGCCCGAAGGCGGCTATTTTTGTTGCGGGGGGCGGGGGCTATGGGTGAGGGACACCGTCTGCTTTTTGGCCCAGCTTCTAGAGGCTATCTCCGGAGGTAAACGATCAAGCCAATCAGGATTGCGGCGAGGTGATCGCGAAGTCCAAACAGATCCGAGATATCTCCTGAACGGTCTCCCTCCCCATAGTGGATACAGTCTGCGCCGGCCCCGGTTTCCTATCCATACAACTTTGGAAGAAGGGTCGTGGTTCCTTTGCGCGAGGCCCAGGGTGCCCCCTGGCTACCCCTTACTGGAGCGATCGGGCAAACTTCCGAATTGCCCGTTAGGACTAAGCCGCTGGCGCGGCGGATGGATCGTGGTGGTGTGACGAGAGGAGAACGGCGGGGCTAGCGTTGTTGGTTATAGGAAGGAGGATCCTATGACCCCACTCCGTCGACGCATGCTGGACGATCTCCTGCGGCGCAACTATTCCCCTGATACGATCCGCGGCTACATCCGTGCTGTGCAGCAGTTTGCCGAGTACTTTCACCGTTCGCCCGAACAGATGGGTGGCGAAGAACTGCGCCGCTATCAGCTTTACCTGCTTCACGAGAGGAAGTTTGCGCTCGGCACGGTGGAGAACAACATCTCGGCTCTGCGGTTTCTTTACAAGAAGACGCTGAAGCGGCGCGATTTGGCTTTCGACGATCTGCCTTTTCCCAAGCAGCCGCGCACCTTGCCAACCGTGCTCAGCCAGGACGAGGTGACGCGACTGATCGAGGCGGCGGCGAACCGCATGCATCGCATGCTCCTGATGCTGCTCTACGCCACCGGCATGCGCCGCACCGAAGCGTCTCTGCTGAAGGTGAGCGACATCGACAGCCAGCGCATGGTCATCCACATCCACCGGGGCAAGGGCATGCGCGACCGCGATGTGCCGCTGACGCCGAAGATGCTCGAAGCGCTGCGCGACTACTGGCGCTGGAAGAAGCCCCGCGTCTATCTGTTCCCCAGCAAGAGGAGCGCAGCCGGCAGCGATCAGCCTATCTCCGATAAGACGGTGTGGAACGTCTGCCGGGCGGCGGCCACCCGCGCGGGCATTCAGAAGAAGCTTGGCCCCCATACGCTCCGGCATTGCTTCGCCACGCATCTGCTGGAAGGCGGAGCCGACCTGCGTACCATCCAGTTGCTGATGGGGCATGAGCGACTGGAAGACACGACCATCTATCTGCACCTGTCCCAGCGGCATCTGCATGCCGCCATCAACCCGCTTGACCAACTCACGATCCGCAACATGCAGGAGAAGCGACTGGGATGACGCGGCCACCTTTCGAGGTGGCCGATGTGATCCGTACAGCAGGCAGCAGGTTTCGAGAACGTGCGTCGTTGACATGGCCGCAGGCGAAGGTGCTCGACGCCATCGCCCGTTGCCGCACGGCCGCGCTCGGGGGACATCGCGATCAGTGCTCCAACTGCGGCCATCAGGCCATCTCTTACAACTCATGCCGCAACCGGCACTGCCCCAAGTGCCAGACCAACGCTCGCGAACAGTGGCTCGCCAAGCGCCAGCAGGAGCTGCTGCCCGTGGGCTACTATCACCTGGTCTTCAGTGTGCCGCACGCGCTCGTGCCGCTGATGTGGCAGAACCAGCGGCGGCTCTTCGCTCTGCTGTTCGAAGCCAGCGCAGCCACGCTGCTCGAAGTCGCAGCCGATCCGAAGCATCTCGGCGCTCAAGCCGGTTTACTCGCCGTGCTGCATACCTGGGGACAGACCCTGCAGCCTCACCCGCATGTCCACTGTGTCGTGCCCGGCGGCGGTCTGTCGCCGGATCACAGCCACTGGATCTCTTCGCGCCCTCACTTCTTTCTGCCCGTCAAGGTCCTCAGCCACGTCTTCCGCGGCAAGTTCCTTGCTGGACTACGACGCGCTTTTCATCGCGATCAGTTGCGATTCTACGGCGAGTGCTTGCCGCTGACAGAAGAGAAGAACTTCGCCGCTTTTCTGCGTACTCTGTTCCAGCAGGACTGGGTCGTCTATGCCAAGCCGCCCTTCGGCGGGCCGGAGCACGTCCTTCACTACCTGGCCCGCTATACCCACCGCGTCGCCATCTCCAACCACCGCCTGCTCTCGGTCTCAGATGCCGCGATCAGCTTCCGCTGGAAGGACTACGCGCATGGCAGCAAGCATCGCACCTTGACGCTCTCGCCGGAGGAGTTCCTGCGCCGCTTCCTCCAGCATGTGCTGCCCAGAGGCTTCCCCCGCATCCGCTACTTCGGCTGGCTGACCAACCGCTCCCGTGGAAGTCTGCTTCCGCTCTGCCGCTACCTGCTCCACCAGCCGCCGCCGGCAACAGATGCGCCCTCCTCCACCCAGCCAGCCACATGGCCGTGCCCTCGCTGCCAAGGCCCCATGTATCTTATCGAGCGACTTACTGCCGCTCAGATCTTCTTCGCCGAAACTCGACCTGTAGGTGCCTATGACACGTCCTGACCTCATGTTTAACCCGGACCCTTGCACCTGCCTCTGGCGATGCTCCCTGGACGTGTGTTCCACGCCTCGGACAAGGCCGTCTTGCCAGGTCGGATGCCCACTCTCCATGCCCCCGGCTCGCTATCTGCATCGCTTCTCATCAGCCACTCCAATCAGCAGCGCGATTGAAAACCCATAGCCCCAAACATCCTGCCCCGACCCCACCACCGGCTTCCTCCTCACGGCTCTATCCGAACCGCTCCCCGAAGAGGCCGTCTCGCCTTGGATCATGTGCAGGTGGAGTGGTTCCGATAGAGTCCTACCGTCACTCGGGAGTTTCTTCGTGTCTGACATCGAGGGGAGCAACCACGACATTACCGCTTGGCCTAAGCCGCTTCGATGACTGCAGGATTTCGACTCTGATCGGCAGAGCCTTGTATTCCCAGCAGGTCGAGGATGGGCGTGGTCATCATCGTCGTGATCAGTGCCATAACGACCAACATCGTGAAGAGAACGGGCGAGAATACGTGAGCGTTGTAAGCAATATTCAACACGATCAACTCGACCAGGCCGCGTGTGTTGAGCAACGCACCCAGGGCCCAGGCGTTCTTCCACGTCTGTCCAGTCCAGCGGGCCGCAAGCACCGCGCCTCCCATCTTTCCAGCAACCGCGGCGACCAGAACCACAGCGGTCCAGAACCACATATTGGCACCGTGGAGCAGATCCAGGCGCGTCCGCATTCCTGTCAAAGCGAAAAAGAACGGTAGAAGAAGCACGGAAACTACCGTGTCAAGGCGCGCTCGAAGGGTGCTTTGCCAGTGCTGGATCCGGGGAAAGCATACGCCGGCGAGGAAGGCGCCGAAGAGTGGGTGCACTCCTATGGCCTCTGTTGCCGCTGCCGATCCCAGAACCACGGCGACGATAATCCCCATCACCTCATAGGAGAGAGCGATCGTGTTTTGACGCCTGGCAAGCCGTTTGCCGAGCGGGCGAACAATACCAACCATCACCGTGAGATAGATGCCAAGCCACAGAAGCCTATAAGGCAGACCCATCGATTGACCGCTGTGAGGGATTAGCGTCAGGGCGATAGCGAGGAGAGTCCACGCGCTCACATCGTCAACCGCTGCACACATCAGAGCAGTCGTCCCTAAAGATGTGGACTGCAACTGCCGCTCTTCCAGGATGCGAGCAAGAACAGGAAAGGCAGTGATGCTCATCGATACGCCGAGGAACAGAGCGAAGGCTAGGCTCCCGACGCCATCCGGAGCAAAACGAATGCGGAGCGAGGGAGCTATAGCCGCCGCAATGAGAAACGGAAGCACAATACTCATACCGCTCGTGAGCGTCGCCGTGGTCCTGTGCCGGCGGAGGTGCTCATATTCGAGTTGGCTACCTATAAGGAACAAGAACAAGATGAGGCCCACCGTGCTCAGTACGTCGAACGGTCCGAGAGAACTTGGTGGAAACAAGCTGGCTGAGGCGTGAGGAGCAATGCGGCCAAAGACAGAAGGGCCAAGAAAGATGCCGCCGACAATCTCACCGATGACTCTGGCCTGACCGAATTTGCGAGCCACCCACCCAAAGAGAAGAGCGGTCAACAGCACAGTCGTCATTTGCAAAAGCAGCAGTGTCATACGGACTTCTGGACCCCGTCGTGAATACGCTTGCGCTTGGCGTGCAGTATCAGGATCAGTTCTGTCACCAGCAGAATAGCGCCCGGAATGAGCATGCGCACGCCGATCGTCGCGGGCCATGTAAGTCTGAAGTCCACACTCCAATCCAGGATCATCAATGCCAGACCGCCAAAGAACAGCAGGGAACCGAACCATCTGCGGAACCGTGGTGAGATCTCGCTCTCTCCCACGTATTCCTGTCCCCGAACTTCGCGGATGGGCAGCCCAACGAATCCCCTGTGATCATAGATGCGGCAACGAAGTCTGGGTTTGAGGGCCACCTGTGCTTTGGCATATTCTTCTGCGTCTGCCAGGCTTTCGAGAATGGTGCAGCTTGGACCAGTTCCCAGAGCACTGCTATCGAAACTGGAATAATGAACCGCGTACTCGCCAGGCGACATGCGCTCATTCCACGTTGCGGGTCGCGCGCCGGAATCGAAGAGCGGCAACGTCCGTGAGGAGGGCATTCCCAAAGTATAGCGATGAACTATCCCTGCGAACCGGTGTGGATGAAGTACGAAGATCGGGATTCGCGTAACGAACCGCACATTTTGAAAGCCCCAAACCATGAGATTTGGATGGTTGGAAACTCGAAAGTTGCACCGGCAATGAGTTGGCTACCTCACAGAGTTTCGTATCAGTCTCTTGACCTTTCCGCACCGCTCGGCCTACCCTACGAATATGCCTACGCAGCACAGCTTCTGTTGTTGTCGCCGCTCCCCGCTGGCCTGACACACGTGCCCGGGTCTGCCGCTCAGGCCGACTCTCTTTTTTGTCTCCCCCATAAATCGTAAGAAGAATCGAGATCTTTCATGAAGCTCTTTGCCAGCCTTCTTCTGGTCGCTGCCTCTGCCTTTGCTCAGGCTTCAAAGCAAGGCACAATCACCGGTCCCTGGGTAGGCGATGCTACCGTCCACGGGCAGCAGGTTCCGGTTCGCCTCGAGATTGCCGGCAGTGGCAAGAATCTTCAGGCCGCTCTACTCAACGGTCCGCAACTCAATGGTCCGCAGCTCAATAATCCAGACCACAGCCCCGCGTCCAGCGTCACCTATGTCGGCAATCATCTGCTGGTCACGTTCAACTACTACGCTCGAACGCTCGACGCGACCGTAGCGGACGGGCATCTGACGGGAACCTTCGGCACCAGTGCCACGCGCTATCCCGTCAACCTGACGCTTCACGGCTCTACCGGCGTGGACACCAAAGCGGACGGCCCGCCCATCCCCGGAGATTGGGAGGTAGAGGTTAAATCCTCCAAGGGCGAGTCGGCGTGGCAGCTTCGCATCGAACCCTCGGCTCACTCCGATCAGGTCAAGGCAGTCATCCAGCGCATCGACGGCGATACCGGCTCTCTCTACGGAGGCTGGACGGGGCACGAGTACCTGATCGGGCACTTCACCGCCGCTGGCCCCGCGCTCTACAGCGTCACTCCGCAATCCGACGGAACATTACTGGTGTCCAATAAACTGCGGGCGGATGTGAACGAGCAGCAGAACCTCGTCGCTCGCAGACCGGCACAGGCGCGGGCGGCGGCGCTTCCCGGCATGACCGATCCGACGCAGCAGACGACGGTGAAAGACCCGTCCGCTCGTTTTGCCTTCAGCTTCCCGGATCTCAATGGCAAGCTCGTCTCCAATACCGATCCGCAGTTCGATGGGAAGGTCGTCATCGTTGCGATTGGCGGGTCCTGGTGCCCGAACTGCCACGATGAAGCGCCTCTGCTGGAGAGCCTCTACAAGCAGTTTCACAGCCGCGGACTGGAGGTTGTGAACCTCTCGTTTGAAGAGGCGGATCAGTTGAAAGATCCGACCCGGCTACGCGCCTTCATTGAGAAGTACGGGCTTACCTACACGGTTCTAGTAGCGGGAGAGACCGAGCAGTTGAATGAAAAAATCCCGCAGGGTGTGAACCTGAACTGCTGGCCCACCTCGTTCTTCCTGGGACGCGATGGGCGGGTGAGGGAGGTCCATGCAGGCTTTGCCGGACCGGCGAATCCGCCGGCGCACGAGGCTTTGGTGAAGGAGACGACAGAACTCGTGGAGAAGCTGCTTGCCGAACCCGTGCCGACCCAGTCCGCGTCGCGCTGAGCAAAAAATAAAGTTCAAAAACGTGGCGTGTTTTTCGTTGTTGAAAAACCACCTTCAACCCGCCACGTTTCACCACCCATCCACCACGTTCTCACCATCAAAAAACCACGTCCAGCCACCCACTTTTTCCAAAACACCCCTCAAAAACCCCAGCAAAACAAATAAAGTCCCGCGTCCAACCACCGCCAAACTTTTTTTGGATAAAAACGGATCCTCAGGCCGCCGACCCTCCCCTCCCACACCGCGATCCCAGGTTGACTGTCCTGCCGGACGGGCCCACTCCGCGTGGAGCGGTCACTTCGTGACTTGTATACCGGTCCTGGCCGGATGATCTGCGTACTCCTCCCGCTGGTCGGGAGAGAGGCTAGTTTTTGAAGAAGTTTTTGGCGAGGAAGATTACGTTGGCGGGACGTTCGGCGAGGCGGCGCATGAAGTAGGGGTACCACTCGGGCCCGAAGGGAACGTAGACGCGGACGCCGAAGCCTTCGGCGGCGAGACGGCGCTGCAGGTCGCGGCGGACGCCGTAGAGCATCTGAAACTCGAAGGCGGCTTTGTCGATGTTGTGCTCGCGAACGAAGGTTCGCATCTGCTCTACGATGACTTCGTCGTGAGTAGCAATGCCGCAGAAGACGCCTTTGCCGGTCGCTGGGTTAGAGAAGGAGACCATGCGCTTCATAAGTTTGACGTAGTTGGCGTCGACGTCGGACTTGGCGGGGAAGGCGATCTCAGGGCCTTCTTTGTAGGCTCCCTTGCAGAGGCGGATGCGGATGCCTTCGTTGAGGAGGCGTTCAGTGTCGGCTTCGGTGCGGAAGAGGTAAGCCTGGAGGACGGTGCCGACGGAGCCGGGAAACTTTGCGGTAAGGTGCTCGGTCATGGCGATGGTGGCTTCGGTGTAGGGCGAGCCTTCCATGTCGATGCGGACGAAGGATCCGACGCGGGCGGCGTGCTCGACCATCTCGCCTACGATGCGCTCAGCGAGGGCTGGATCGAAGTCCATGCCGACCTGCGAAAGCTTGACGCTGACGTTGGCGTTGAGGCCGCGTGCGTGGATGGCGTCGAGGAGCTCGTGGTAGATGTCGGCGGACTTGCGGGCTTCGGCTTCCGTGGTGACGCTCTCGCCGAGGGAGTCGAGGCTGACGGCGATGCCTTCCTTGTTGACGCGTTGGCAGGCGGCGAGGGCTTCTTCGACCGACATGCCGGCGACGAAGCGGCCGGACATCTTCTTTCCTACGGTAGAGCGCTCTGAGAAGGAGCGCAGAGACTTGTTTTGAGAGAGAGCAATGAAAGCAGATCGCAGCAAACGTAGTACCCCTGAATTCGCCAATTGGCGCGAACTCTATTGTTTCACGGGATGAGTGCGAAGGGCGAGGCGGGGGTGGTGCCTCTGTGGCTTCGGGAGAGGGTCGTCTATTCGGAGGGATGAAGGGGCTGCTCGCCCCAATGGTCGGAGTGGATTGGCTTAAAGTTCTGCCAGTCTTTGAGGCCACCGGTGGACTTTACCTTCGGCGTACCGGGCGCCAGGTAAATTCAGTTGTCCATTCTTATGAGGTATCTGCTTTCGCGCAGATGTTGGTGGAGGTCGGCGAGATGAGAGAGGTATTGATTGAATCCCGTGGCTACGCTTTTCATCATCTTCTCCCTTTTTCCGACGGCTGCCATGAGATAGCACTCTTTGCCCATGGCGGAGTAGAAGTTGATGTTGTGGCGGTGCTTGTTCTGGGTTTGAAAGAATCCAGCGTAGAGAAGAATGTGCGCGCCGGCTGACTCCATCCAGAGCGGATTTTTTGCGCTGGTGAGCTGTCGCATCATAAGCTCGGCGATCTGGGTGAGGTCCGCGAACTGACGGAACTCGTGATCGCCCGGGTTGTAGTCAGGAGAGAGGAGTTCGGTTCGATCGACTGACTGCAGGCAGAAATGACCTAGCACGCTTGCGAGGTAGACGCCGGTCGAGTCGGAGATCTGGGACCACTGCTCACTTCCTATGGCTTCGTGGAGATGGGAGGCCCAGAAGTTCAGAGCACGCTCTTCGGTGACCCCATACAGCTCGTCAAAGTAGTTGGCAGATGACATATCCGAACCCCCGGCCCTAGGTTTGCGAACAGTGTGTCCTTGTTATCGGCTATCTCTCTGGCGCGGAGAGTATTTAATTGGTTAGACGTAATCAACTAATTACCTCCTCCAATATTTATTTGGTTTTTGGCGGCAGCTTGATATCGATGGCTGGGCTGTGTGTTATTTGCGCGGAGGGCTTGGAGAAATCTAGTGAAAGTCGTGCGAGTGGAGCTCGAGGGCGCTGTCTGTGAGGGCCGTCAGGCGAAGGGCTTTTACGTGGATGACTCCATCCTGATTCTGGAGGGGGCCCTCTGCCATGAGGAATTTACTGCGCGTGACCAGGAGGCGCTCGCGGTCGTAGAGATCGGGTGTGACGATGACGTTGGCGATTCCGGTTTCGTCTTCCATGGAGAGGAAGATGAATCCCTTTGCGGTGCCGGGGCGCTGTCTGGCGATGATGCATCCGGCGGTGCGGACGTGCTGGCCGTCGTGACAGGACTTTAGTTCTGCTGCGGAGAGGATGTGTTGACGTCGGAGATCGGGACGGCGATAGTGCATCGGGTGTCTGCCAACTGTGAGGCCGGTGCCTGCGTAGTCGGCGATGAGGCGTTCCTCTGTGTTCATCTGCTGAAGGGGGCGAGTGGCGAAGTCTTCCTGGAGGGATGCGCGGTCCTGGCGAAGGAGCGGGCCCTCGAGCTTGCCGGCGCGCTCTACCTGCCAGAGCGCATCGCGGCGATGCTCGATTTGGTCGAGGTTGTTGAGGGCTCCAATGCGGGCGAGGAGAGTCAGCTCCTTTCGGTTGAGCGAGGGGATGCGTAAGGCGAGATCTTCTGCGGAGAGGAATGGACCGTCGTGCGTTCTGGCTGCGGCGATGGCTTCACCGGCTTGTTTGCGCAGGCCTTTTGCGTAACCCAGGCCCATCCGTAGAGAGAGCGATCCGTCGGCTTCGTGTTCTATGGTGCAGGGCCAGTTTGAGATTTGAATGTCGATGGGCTTTACGCGGAGGCCGTGGCGTTGAGCATCTTTGACCAAAACGGCTGGCATGTAGAAGCCCATGGGTTGGTTGTTGAGGATGGCGCAGGTGAAGGCGGCGAGGTACTTCACTTTGAAGTAGGCGGAGGCGTAGGCGATGAGGGCGAAGCTGGCGGCGTGTGACTCGGGAAAACCGTAGAGCGCGAAGGATCTGATGTTTTCGATGATGGTGGATTGGGTTTTGGCGTCGATGTTGTTGGCGGTCATTCCGGCGCGAAGGTTGGCTTCGAGTTTGTTCATGCGCTCCCAGGAGCGGCGCATGCCGACGGCGCGGCGGAGTTCTTCTGCTTCAGCGCCGGTGAAGTTGGCGACTGTCATGGCCATGCGGAGGAGCTGCTCTTGAAAGAGGGGCACGCCCAAGGTGCGCTTGAGCACATCGACTAAGGAGGGATGCGGGTAGGTGACTGCTTCTTTTTCTGGCGGCGGCGCATGTAGGGATGCATCATTTTGCCGACGATGGGGCCGGGGCGGATGATGGCTACCTGCACGACGATGTCGTAAAACTTTTCGGGTTTATTTCTTGGCAGGGAGGCCATCTGAGCGCGGCTTTCGACCTGAAACATGCCGACGGTGTCTGCTTGCTGGAGTGTTTTGTAGACGTCTTCGTCTTCGGGTAGCTGGGCAAGGTCTACCTGGTCGCCGTAGTGTTGCGGGATGAGTTCGAGGCAGTCTTTGAGGACGGCCATCATGCCGAGTCCGAGCAGATCGACCTTGATGATGTGGAGGTCGGCGCAATCTTCTTTGTCCCATTGAACGACGGTGCGGCCGGGCATGGAGGCGCGCTCGAGCGGGACGACACGGTTGAGTTGACCCTGGCAGATGACCATTCCCCCTGAGTGCTGGCCGAGGTGGCGCGGAAGGTTTTGCAGTCGCATGGAGAGCTCGAGATATTTGGCGATGCGCGGATGGGTGAGGTCAAGGCCGGCGTGGTGGAAGGAGTGGGCCATGGTGTCGGTTTTGCCGCGCCACTCCCACTGGCTGACGAGGCTGGAGAGGCGACCGAGTGACTCCTGATCGAAGCCCATGGCTTTGCCTACTTCGCGGGCTGCGGATTTGCCGCGGTAGGTGATGACGTTGGCGGTCATGGCGGCGCCGAGTTCGCCGTAGCGTTGATAGACGTACTGGATTGCCTGTTCGCGCTTGTCTTCGGAGGGGAGGTCGAGGTCGATATCGGGCCATTCGCCGCGGTTCTCGCTAAGGAAGCGCTCGAAGAGGAGCTCCATTCCTACGGGGTCGATGGCAGTGATTTCGAGGGCGTAACAGACGGCGGAGTTAGCGGCGCTGCCTCGTCCTTGAATGAGAATGCCGTTTCGTTTGCAGAAATTGACTATGTCCCAGACGATGAGGAAGTATCCGGCGAAGCCTAACTTTGCGATGAGAGTGAGTTCGTGCTCGACCTGTTTCTTTGCGCGTTCGAGCAGGTCGCGATTATTTTTTGGGCCGTAACGGCGGAGGACTCCTTCTGCGACGCGCTTCTTCAGGAAGCTGTCCATGGTGTCGCCGTCGGGGACGGAGTACTCAGGGAATTTGTAACCGAGGTCGTCTAGTTCGAAGTTGAGGCGCGAGGAGAGTTCTGCAGTGTTATCGACTGCGTTCGGGATGTCGCGGAAGAGGGCTGACATCTCGCGGGCTGTGCGGAGATGGCGCTGGCTGTTGAGAGCGAGGAGACGGCCGGCGTGGTCGAGGTCGGTGTGATGACGGATGGCGGTGAAGAGGTCAAGGATCTCGCGGTCGTAGGCCGTGGCGTAGCGGACGCCATTGGTTGCCAGGACGGGCAGGTTGAGAGAGTTTGCGATGCGGATTGCGGCTTGATTGCGCCACTCGCCGTCGCGCTCCCGATGGCGTTGGAGTTCTACGTAGATGTTTTGTTTGCCGAAGATGCTTACGAGTTTTTCTACGGATCTGCGGCCGGCTTCTTCGCCCCCGGCGGTGAGCGCTGCCGCGAGTGGGCCTTCGTCGCCACCTGTCAGGCAGACCAGACCTGTGGCATATTGCTGGAGGTCCTGGTCTCTGGCCGCGCCTTCGCACTTGGTGCGTTCTCTCATCTTGAACTGGGTGGTGAGCTGGCAGAGATTCTGGTAGCCGGTGCGAGATTCGCAGAGCAGAGACAGACGCGAGGGCTCTGCGATGTGCTGGTGGGGGAGCCATGCGGGTGGCGTGAGACGGGAGGGGAAGTTGGAGACTGCGATCTCTGCTCCTACGTGGGCCTGAACTCCGTTGAGCTTTGCGCTGGTGTGGAAGCGGGCGGAGCCGTAGACGCCGTTGCGGTCGAGCAGCGCCATGGCCGGCATCTCCAGTTCGACGGCGCGCTTGATGAGTTGCTCGGGATCAGAGGCGGCTTCGAGGAAGCTGAAGGCGCTGGCTGCGTGCAGCTCGATGTAACGGCTAGTCATAGAGCGCCGCCATCTGCCAGCAGTTTTGGGTCAGGTTCCGGATAAGGCAGCAGCAGAGCAGAGTGCCGTCGTGGGAACGAGCGATGAGATCCCATTGTTCGCGGCCCCAGAGGGTGGGTGCCCACCAGTCGCCACCGGTGAGCCAGGGGCCATAGGCTTGTTCGACGGTGTATTGCCGGTCGCGAAAGAAGAATGCTTTGGGTTGCCGGCCGCTGAGGGTGACGGTCAGGTTCTCAGGTGGGCGAAGCTGCCGCATGGCTACGCGTGTTCGGATCGGGGGAACCTGTGTGCTTGATCCGGAAGAGACAGTAAAGGGCTCTACGGTGAAACCTTCGGGCTGCTGTGTGTCTTTGAGCACGGCGCGGCCTACGCAATCTTCTCCGACGATGGCGCGAATGCGAGCCAGCGTAACGTCGAGGCGCATCGGTTCGGGCAGCTGAGGGGAGAATAAGCCGAGCTGTACTTTGCTGGTGGTGCCGGGCTCGGCTGCGAGTGTGAGGGCGAGGATTGCGGCCTGTGGAGGATGTGCTTCGAGGTCGAGATGAAGGAGCTTGATCCACAGCTGGCGGTTGTTTGTTGGCAGGGCGGGCCTGACGGTGCGGGTGTGCGAGGTGCCGCCTTCGAGCGAGAGCGTGGTGGTGACTGAGGCAAGAGCAAGTACGCGTGCCGTTGCCCGCAGGATAAGCTGCTCGAGTAAGACGCCTACTACGAAGAGAAGGGAGTCGAGCAGTTCTACGGGCGTATCGAGCTCCATGTGCTCTTCGAGTGTGAAGGGAGCTTCGAGTGGAACGAACAGGTGTTTGAGTTCACCGCGTGCGAGGAGGCGGAGGCGCCTGCCCTCCTGTCCCATTCGCGCGATGAGGGCTTTCTCGGGTAGAGATGCCAGCATCCCGAGAGTGTGGATGCCCCATAGAGAGAATGTTTCGGCGAGTTTTTCTGGAAGATCGAGGACTGTGAGCGGCAGCTGGGCGAGGGCCTGGCTCTCTTGTCCGGAAGGAATCTCGGCTAGCTGATTGGACATGCCACGCGCGAGACAGATGGAGCTGTGGAAGTTGCTGGCTATGGCGAGGCGGGCGGTAATGCCCAATGATTTCGCCTGCTGCAGCAGAGTCGTTCCCATCTTTGAGGGAGAGCCCAGAAGTCTCTCGGTTCCGGCGATGTCGATGACGAGGAGAAGAGAGGTGTCATCGCTGCGATCTTCGAGCCGAGGAGAGAATGAGCCTGCGCACTCGAGCATGGCCGTCCTGGCTGCGTGTTCCTCTGCCTGCGAGCGCGGCAGTACCGAGACTGAGGGGAAGGTATCGATCTCGACCTTCGTCATGCCGTGAGCCACGCCGAGAGTACGTGCCTTCGAGTTGAGGGAGCAGACTTGCTGGAGCGGCGCTTCGCCTTTCATAACGGCGAATGGCCGCTCGCGGAGTTGTGGACGTAGACGCAGCATGGCCTGAGCGGGAAACTCTTTGGCGTAGAGACAGGCGTATAGCTCCGCTGAGTTTTTCATCGTTGGCCTGCCCATTCGGTTCGGCTGTGCCAAGTGGCGCTTCGGTCGCTTTGTGGCTGCTTGCGCAGGGGATGACGTTGGAGGGAGTCGGGGCGAAACGTTCGCGCGATACTTCGACACGATGCTCGATGCCGGTGAAGAGGGTTGGTTCGTCGTGAAGCGCGGTGGTGGGGTGCAGGCGGAGAACGAGGCCTGCGCTGCTCTTTGCGCAGGCATGCTGGGTGAGGAGGAGAATGCTTGCCTGGCTTCGCTCTGCAGCAGCACGATAACGGAACCATGTTGCGAGGGGGATGCGGGAGGCGAACTCGGGAGCAATGCTGCCCAGGTCCAGCACGATTGCGCTGAACCCGCCTGCTTGAAGTAAGAGGTCGGTTACGCGCAATGCCTGGTCGATTTTTGACCATGGCTTTGCTGAAGGGAATGTTTTTTTGTGCTTCGGATCGATTGCGGCGGGTTTGGTTGGAAGATCTCTTTTTCGATTTTTACTCTGGGTTGTGGCTCCGCACAGCGTGGTGCAACTGCCTCGGGCCGCAACAGTCCACCGACAGCGGTGGAGAGCCCTTTCGCTTCGCCGCGTGGATGTGGGCCAAATCCTCCACCGTGCAGGCCTTTCTTTGCAGGTGGAGCGATCAGATATCTCTCGGGAAGCGAGAAGCTGCTTTGCGAGGATGGTGTCGCGCTGATTGGATTTGTAACTCCGCAACGCACCCAGAGGAGCCGATCCAGGTCCATCCCTATGGCTGCTGCCGATTCGGGAGACAGAGCGTTTGAGACGTCGATCCAGGCGCATACTTTGGCTGCCTGCGTCATTTGAGCGATGAACGAGAGCGCGAAGGATGTGCGGCCTGAACACTCGGATCCGACGATCTCTGTGATGGCTCCTAGAGGAAGTCCACCTTCGAGCAGCTCGTCGACCGGGCGGATGCCGGTAGCTGCAACTGGGCGAATGGTCCGCGGGGCCGGGGTGAGGGCAGAGGGGATTCGTCGGGCTAGAGAGGTTTCGATCTGGAGACGTAAGGCGGCGGCGGTCGGCATGTCTTCGCCTTATATTCGCCTATCACCTACCTGGTGTGTCAACTCCTCCTTTTGCACCGGGTTTAGTGCTGTTCGTGGCTTTAGCGTTGATAGATAGAGAGTTAGGTTCGGGTACCCGAATTGCGGCGGTACCTAATTCTCTTCAAATTATCGTTGGTAACTACTGGTTAGAAGCCGGGTGGGTTTTCGTGGGCTACGTTGAAGTGGCGCTCGAGGGCGAGGCCGGCGCGGGCGATGGTGCCCTCGTCGAAGAGGCGGCCAATGAGGGTGACACCGTGTGGGACTCGGCGGGCGGGGCTGAATTTGGGGAGGGGTTTGGCGGGGTCGGGCGCCCAGTCACTGCGGGCCTCGGAGACTTCGACGAAGCCGGCGCGGAGGGTGAGGGAGGGATGGCCGGTGAAGTTGGTGATGGTGAGGATCTCGTCGCGGAGGGAGGGGACTAGGAGGAGGTCGACTTCGGACATGATGCGGGCCATCTCGACGGCGACCATGCGGCGGAGGCGGTCGGCCTGGACGTAGTCGACGGCGGAGAGGAAGCGGGACTGGCGGAAGGTGTTGGGCCAGGCGTCGGGGACCTGCGCTTTTAGCTGGTCGAGTTGATGATTGAGGGTGATCTCTTCGAAGGCGGCGGCGGCTTCGGCGAAGAGGATGAGGTCGAGGTTGTCGTAGGGCCAGTCGGGGAGGGTGACTTCGACGGGCGTCATGCCGAGGGTGGTGATGGCGGCGAGGGCGGCGCGGTCTACATCGGTGGCGGGGGCTTCTTTCATCCACTGAGGGAAGTAGCCGACCTTTAGATTTTTATGGGGGCTTGCGCGTCGAAGTCGAGCTTGCTGGGGATGCAGGCTACGTCTTTGCCGTCGGGGCCGGTGATGGCGTTGAGGACGAGCATGGTGTCTTCGACGCTGCGAGCCATGGGGCCTAGTTTGTCGAGGGACCAGCAGAGGGTCATGGCTCCGGTGCGGGGGACGCGGCCGTAGGTGGGGCGGAGGCCTGTGACTCCGCAGCGCATGGAGGGAGAGACGATGCTGCCTCCGGTCTCAGAGCCGATGGCGAAGGCTACGAGGCCAGCGGCGGTGGCTGCGCCGGGGCCTGCGCTACTGCCCGAGGAGCCCTCTTCGAGGAGCCAGGGGTTCATGGTCTGTCCGCCGAACCAGACGTCGTTGAGGGCTAGAGCGCCGAGGGAGAGCTTGGCGATGAGGACGGCTCCGGCGGCGTTGAGGCGCTCGGTGACGGTGGCGTCTGCGGTGGGGATGCGATGCTCGAAGGGCTCGGCGCCCCAGGTGGTGGCGATGTTGGCGGTGTCGAGGAGGTCTTTCGCGCCCCAGGGGATGCCGTGGAGTGGTCCGCGATAGTGGCCGGCGGCGATCTCTGCGTCTGCGGCTCTGGCTTGCGCGAGGGCGTGGTCTCGGGTGAGCGTTATGACGCAGTTGATCTTGGGGTTTAGCTGCTCGATGCGTTTGAGGTAGATCTCGGTGAGGCGGGTGCTGGTGAGTTTGCGGGTCTCGATCCAGCGGGAGAGCTGGTGGACGGGGGCGAAGGCGATGGCTTCGTCGGTGGTGGGAAGCGGTGTGTCGGGTTGCGTGCGGAGGAACTCGTTTTTTGCGGGGAGGGCGGGCTGGTCGGGGAGGATGGAGTTGATGAGGGAGTAGGGCGCGGTGCCGTCGGGGATGGGTACTTTGCGGGGGCCGGTGCGGCGTTCGTAGAGGGGAGCCATCGCAGCGCGCCAGTTGCCGGCCGCCTGGGCACGGTCTTTTTCAGAGAGAGGGAACTGGACGAGCTTTTCAGCTTCGGCGAAGGTGGCGGGGGAGACCTCGGGGCCTACCGAGGGTGATGTGCCGAAGGCTGGTGGGGCGCCGGGAGTGGTTGGGGTGGAGGGGGTTTGAGCGAGGGTGGTGGAGGCGGCGGAGGCTAGCAGTGTGAGAGTGCTTTGGGTCAGGAATTCGCGGCGGGATTTCGACATTGGTTCCTCTGGGGAGGATTGTAGCGGGAGAGTCGGGAGAAGATGTCATTTCGATTGTGGACTCACGATGAGATCGTGAGACGCTTGGGTCAAGAGGAGGACTTTTTGCGATGGAAGATGGAGAAAGAGCCACCGCAGATTCCTTCGCTTCGCTGCGGAATGACAAACAAAAGGGCATGCAACGGCAAAATGGCTACCGCAGATTCCTTTGCTTCGCTGCGGAATGACAACAAAAATCAGCAGCCAAAAGACAAACAAAAAAGTAGCAGCCATCGACTAGCAAAGACGTAGCAGCCAACAATCAACCGACAATGGTGCGCGACAAGAGACGATAGTGGCGGCAATAAGAAACTGATGTGGTGATGATCTTGGGCTAGTCGGGGACCTGCCAGCCCACGGGGCTTTGGGCGAGGGTGATGGTGTCGGTGGCCTGGCTGGTGGTGGCGCGAGCCATGGCGGGGAAGGCGGCCTGGACGTCGTGGCTTTCTGCCCAGACGGGGACTTCTTTCATCGTGTAGCTGTAGGTGATGGTGGTCTCTTTGAAGCCGTTGGCGACTGCGACCGGGGTGAAGCTGTTGATGCTGGTGACCTCGCGGTGGCCGTAGCAGAAGCGCGGGGCGTATCGGGTTCCGGCTGGGGCGACTGTGTAGCGGCTGACATGAATGCTGGTCTCGACGGATTTCTCGAGAAGAAGATTTTTGACGAGGGTGTCCATCTGCTTTGTTTTTTCAGGGTCGCTGGTCTCGAAGGGAAAGCGTGTGTCGGTGAAGAGGCACTCGGGATGGTCGAGATAGTGGTTGTTGATGCCGGTGGTGAAGTTGGCAGGGGTCGCGGCGGCTTTACCGGTGTTGTTGCATCCCGTAAAGACGAGAGGGGCAATAGTTAGGAGGCTAAGTGCGGCGGCGAATGTGGTTGAGGCTGGCTTTCTTTGAACGATTTTCATCGCTTCTCCTGTCAGTTTTACTAGTTGGATGCAGTTGGGGAGGATGAGAGAGTTGTGGAGTGTTTGTAACTGCGAGTGGTTCAGGTTTTTCTGATGTGTCAGCGACGAGTCTGCGTATGTCTATCAAAAATGGGATAAAAGAGAGCGGAGGAGAGCGCCATGAAGCTTATAAATGGGCTGTTGATAGGTACGGTTGTTTTGGGGACGTTGGGTGCACTGGGCCAGGCTCCCGCCGATGCGAATACAGGACGGCCGACGACCGAGGACGATATTGCGGTTTTGCGGCAGGATATTCAGGCGGATAAGACTGAGATTATCACTCGCAGTATGCAGTTCACGGACGACCAATCGAAGGCCTTCTGGCCGGTGTACCGCAACTACGCGCATGATCAGCAGGTCATTGGGGATCAGCGGGTATCGTTGATCAAAGACTATGCGGCGAACTATGACCATTTAGACGACACCCAGGCGCAGTCTTATATTGAGCGGGCGTTGAAGTTCGATGAGGACACCCTGAAACTGCGGAAGAGTTACGTTTCGAAGTTCGAGAAGGCGATCGGAGCGAAGCAGACCGCAAAGTTCTATCAGGTGGACAACCGTTTGAGTCTGCTGGTGAGTGTGCAGCTGGCAGCTTTGTTGCCGATTATTAAATGACGCGATCGGGAAGATAGAAGGTTCCTGCTTCTTGATAGGCCGCTTGTACAGGCTAGTCTGCGTCCAGGATTCCATCAGGGATGGGGTCAAGGACGCCGATGGTCTTCATGGTGTCGAGGGTCTTTAGATTGGCCTGGACTGCGGACCACTTCGCCTGGTCCTTTTTTGTCTCGATGGGGGACTGCGGGTCGGCGTAGTAGGCGATGAGGTCGTGTTTGAGCTGGAAGGGGACCACGTTCTCAGAGTTCTTGGTAATCATGGCTAGAAGCTTTGCGTAGGTTATGTCGGTGAGGCGGTAGCCGCCGGGTCGAATGACTTCGCCGGTATCGAGGTCGCGGTTGGCGATGTAGCGATCGATGGTGTCGTAGTTGGTGAGGACCAGACGCATGGCCTTGATGGATCGGTTCAAACTTTTGATATAGAGGTCTTCGGTTTGTTCCGTTGGGCCTTTGATGGCGAGGAGTTTGAGGGTGCCGACTTTGGGCAGGATGAAGATAAAGCCTGCATAGAGGTGGCTGCGGAAGCCGGGGTTCTTGCGGTAGGCCTCCCAGTTGTTGTCGGCCGAAGCCTGGCGGAGATCGGTTGCGAGCGCGTTGAGGTCGGGACTGGGAGTGTCCGCGGGAAAGTTCTTTTTGTGAAGAAGGGTTTCGGCACGGGCGATGTTGGGGAGAAAGCGGCGGACGGCGTAACGGTAGACGCGGATCGAGGTATCTTTGGAGCCGATGATGTCGGGGAGACGAAGGCCGTACGTCTCGAAGAAGGCCTTGCGGAGGAGAGTCATGGGGACTTCGAGGCCTACGAATTTGGTGTAGTCGGTGGGAGCAAAGCGACTCTTGCTCAGCTGGTTGATGTCGAAGGCGAACTCTGTCTGGACGTGGGCGTGGGGGTTCTCGGCGTAATTCACCGAGCGACCGTATCTCTGCTCGAGCTTGGGGAACTCGATGGGGACAGATTCGTTGACGGCGTATTTGTGGCCGATGTTGTCGCCGATGTAATGGGAGAGGGATCCGATCGCGAACGCCAGTTCATCGGGCGTGTGGGCGTTGTGGATAAGAGAGAGGACGAAGTCGCCGGCGCGGACGTAATGGGTGAGGTCGGAGAAGAAGGCGTTGCCGAAGGGATAGTAGCCGAAGTCCTGGATGGCGCTGCCACCGTAGGCATAGGCGTGCGCTTCCTGTAGCTGGGCTTCGGTGAGGGTTGGGAATTTTCTGAGTAGGAGGGGCCGAATGGACTGCTTCCAGGCCAGGTCGATGATCTCCTGATGGGTCTGCACGGAGTAGGGAACGGCGGGTATCGCCGTGAGAAACAGAGCCGCGAGGGTTATTGTTTTGAACAGGATGGTACGGCGTTGAGCGGGAATGATAGTTGATCCCTTCTGACTGTCGTCCTTCAGCATCTCTGACACTGTACATAATGGATGAGTGGAGGAAAGAGTTAGTTGGCTGAGGGAGTGGATGATGCAGTCGAAGTGGATACGATTAGGGGTTGGAGTGATTGCGTTCGCGGTGCTGAGTTGGGCGTGGTATTTTGCCACAGGGAAGTCGGGCGGAATTGCATCAATGGTTGATAGAAGGGCGATGCCGGAGCTGGTGATGACACAGCTCGATGGCGGCACGTGGCGAATGGCGGAGCATCGTGGCCAAGTAGTGCTGGTGAACTATTGGGCGAGCTGGTGCGGACCGTGCTGGGAGGAGACGCCGGGGTTGATTCGATTGTCGAAGGAGCTGGGGCCGCAGGGACTGGCGGTGGTGGGAGTAGCCGTCGATGAAGGTGGAACGGCAAAGGTGAAGAAGTTTGTTGAGGAGTTTCATGTGCCGTATCCTGTGGCACTGCCGGAGTTGGGATCGCAGATGGCCTATGGGATGGCGGGGGTGCCGACGACGGTGTTGGTGGATCGGCAGGGGCGGGTGGCGAAGACTTATGTTGGGGCGGTGAGGCAGGGGGATTTCAAGAAGGACGTGGAGGAGTTATTGGAAGAGGGAAGGTAGAGTTCAGACGAAGTTGTCTGGCCGATGGGCTGATTGACGGATAGCCCGGCTACAGCGGAATGCGATGCTTTTCATCATTCATGAGCCAATAAAGCATAATGTGGCAAGACCGCCGGAGAAATGCGACCTGACCAGATCGGCACGATTCGACGTGATCATCGATTCTTATTAAGGGCCCGAAACAAATCCTTATTTTAGTGGACAACGTGACACGATTTGATTCGTGGCTGGCGTCCGAAGGATATCTCGCATTGAGAGGGGAGACCTATGAACTTCGACAAGAACGACACTGCAGTAGTCTTTATCGATCCTCAGAATGACGTGTTGAGTGAAAAGGGCCTGAGTTGGCCACTGCTCCACGAAAGCCTTAAGGAAAACAACACGATTGAGAATATGGAGCGCATCTTCAAGGCGGCGAAGGCATATGGATACGAGGTTTTCATCTCTCCTCATTATTTTTATCCCACCGACAAAGGGTGGAAGTTCAATGGTCCCCTGGAGACCGACGAGGTTGTTCATAACGAGTTCGGTCGCAAAGGTGTCTTGACTCTCGATGGCTTTGAGGGATCCGGTGCAGACTGGCTGGAGCGATTCAAGCCCTATATCGAGGATGGCAAAACCATCGTAGTTTCGCCGCACCGAGTATGGGGGCCGGAGAGCAATGATCTCGTTTTGCAGCTACGCAAACGGAGGATCAGCAAGATTATTCTTGGCGGAATGCTGGCCAACATGTGCGTCGAATCTCACCTTCGCGAGTTGGTCGAACAAGGCTTCGAGGTCGCCGTCGTGAAAGATGCTACGGCAGGGCCAAAGCATCCGGAGTGGGGCTATGGCTATACGGCGGCACTCATTAATTATGCGTTTATTGCGCACGCGGTCCCTACAACAGAGGAGGCGGTTAAGGCGATGGAGCGCGGTCCGCAGTAGGGCACACCTTTATCGATCCTGAGTCGCCTGCATCATTCGACGAAGTTCAGTAGGCGCCTTTGCGGATGTTGATGCCGTACTCGAGGAAGGCTTTGAGGGCGCAGCTCATCTGGGTCCATCCCTGGCAGTTCTCATAGGAGCCGTCGAGTCCTGCCTGCGTCTCGCGCCAGCCGGATTCGATGACGCGGACGAGGGTGCTGCTTGGGTCAAGCTGCTCGAAGGTTAGTTCGATGGTGGTTTTGTAACCGGCGGAAGTCGGCAGCTTGTTGAGGAGAAGATCGACCTTTTCGTGGGCGTCCCACTCGAGGATGATCTGTTTGCCGGGTACAACTTTTTTGACGGAGACGGGGACGTCGCCGGGGAAGTCGGCGAAGTGCCAGATGACGCTGGTGCCTTCGTCGAGGGGGGCGCTGGCTCCGCCGGTGGTGAAGTAGGCGCTGAGGTTGGTGGGGTTGTAGACGGCGTCGAAGACCTCGGCGACGGGCTTTTGAATCTTGGTCTGGACTTGAAATTTGAGTTGCATGGGCTGGTTCACCTCGCGATGGATAGGCGATGTTTATATGTTATGTTTTTATAACATGTCAAGAAAAGATTCTCAGGGTGCGGTTTTCAAGGCGCTGGCCGATGACCGGAGGCGGCAGATTCTGGATCTGTTGAAGGATGGTCCGAGGACGACGGGGAGCTTTGCGCGCACTTCAAGAAGGTCGATCGGTGCACGGTGATGCAGCATCTTGGAGTCTTGGAGGGAGCTGGGCTGGTGATTGCGAAGAGGGAGGGGCGATTGCGATGGAACTATTTGAATGTGGTTCCCGTGCAGGAGATCTATGACCGCTGGATCAGCCGGTTTGCGCGACCTTCGGTGGAGTTACTGACGCGGTTGAAGCGGGATTTGGAGTAGAACTATTCGCTGAGAATCTGGGGCTTGTGGTCCAGTTCGTGGCCGAAGGCGAAGCGCTCGACGAGCATGCAGAAGATGTGCTCGAGGGCGAGGTGGGACTCCTGGATGTTCTGGGTGATGGCGGACGGGATGACGATGTTGTAGTCGCAGAGGGGGCGCATCTTTCCTCCGCCTGCGCCGGTGAGGCCGATGGTGGGAATGGCGATGAGTTTGGCCTGCGTGATGGCGCGGAGGATGTTCTTCGAGTTGCCGGAGGTGGAGATGGCGAGGAAGACGTCGCCGGGTTGGGCGAGTGCTTCGAGTTGGCGGGAGAAGAGATGGTCGAAGCCGTAGTCGTTGCCGGCAGCGGTGAGGATGGATGTGTCGGTGGTGAGGGCGATGGCGCGGAGGGCGGGGCGGTTGACGGTGAGGCGGACGACGAACTCGGCTACGAGATGCTGGGCGTCGGCTGCGGAGCCACCGTTGCCGGCGACCAGGAGCTTGTGGCCGGACTGCATGGCATCGGCGGTGAGTTTGGCGATGGAGACCAGGGTTTCGGAAATAGCTTCATCGGCGAGGACGGC
Source organism: Tunturiibacter gelidiferens (assembly GCF_051013345.1). Classification (GTDB taxonomy): domain Bacteria; phylum Acidobacteriota; class Terriglobia; order Terriglobales; family Acidobacteriaceae; genus Edaphobacter; species Edaphobacter gelidiferens_A. Next base: position 5,100,658 of record NZ_CP132939.1, on the reverse strand, counting down.
TTGCAGGGTGGCGATGGACTGAGCGAGTTGCTTTTGGACCAGTTGCTTCATGAAGTCTCCGATGCGCGTTGAAAGCTGATCAAGGGTACGGGATTGGTGGGGAAGATGTCGAAGATGGAGTCTGGACGAGTTGGGCTGATTCCGACGAAGAGAAAATACGGGCTCTCTCCACTTCGCGACTCACGATGAGACTGTGAGTCGCTTCGGTCGAGATGACGATTTGTTCGTTGTAACCGGTGGAGTCGTTCGCAGAGCTTTATCGGCGGAGGTAGCTGTCGTCTTTGTCGATCCAGTCCTGGCGGGGTGGGGCGAAGATGTCGAAGTCAATGGTGTCTTCGAGGGCGGTGGCGGAGTGAGGAAGGTTTCCAGGGATGACGAGAACTTCGCCTGCTTTGACGGTGTGCGAGGTGCCGTCGTCGTAGTCAAAGCGGAGAGCGCCTTCGGTGATGAAGGTGATCTGCTCGTTGGGATGGGAGTGACGGGGGACGATGCAGCCTTTTGCGAGTACGACACGGGCGAACATGGCGAGGCTGCCGGTGACGAACTGGCGGGTGAGGAGGGGGTTGAGTTGCTCGGGTTCGATTTCATTCCAGCGATGGAGAGTTGCGGTTGACATGGTGAGCGCCTTTCGGAGAGTGGTGGCTGCAGGGGTGACGGCTGCGGGAGGAATTTCTCGCTTTGTGTTGCGCGCCGCCTTGTGTAGAGTAAAGCGAACCGGAGCGGTGCAGAGGTGCTTCGCTTCTTTTGTCGTCTGAAGATTTGTGTCGTAGGTTGCCAGAGTGGCGAATTGACGGCGTATCTCTTCTCTCCTGCTACTTCGTTTATTTTGAAATGACTAACTTTGAAACGGGTGATTGAACCATGCGTCTTCCAGTGGCGAAGGTGTTTCTGGCTTTTCTGTTTGCGCTGATTGTCGGTGGATCGGTAGTGGGTGGATCGCGGGTGATGGCGCAGAGTTCAGCTTCCGCGGCTTCGACTGCTGGTATGAGCCAGACCGACAGGATTGCGGCGCTGGAGAAGCAGAACGCCGATAATGCTGCACTGATCGCGGCGGCGCAGACCTCGGGGGATAACGCCTGGATGCTGGTTTCGGCGGCACTGGTGCTGATGATGAGCGGGCCTGGGCTGGCGCTGTTCTATGGCGGGTTGGTGCGTAAGAAGAATATTCTCGGCACGATGATGCAGACCTTCGCGATGATGGCTGTGATCACGGTGCTTTGGGCGTTTGTGACGTATTCGCTGGCATTTGGTGAGGGAAATGCGTTTATCGGCGGGTTGCACAATGTGTTCCTGCGCGGTGTAGGGCTGGCACCGGATGTGAAGTATGCGGCCACGATTCCGCTGCAGACGTTCATGGTGTATCAGCTGATGTTTGCGATTATTACGCCGGCGCTGATCACGGGTGCATTTGCGGAGCGGATGAAGTTTTCGGCGATGCTGGTGTTCATGGTGCTGTGGGCGGTGGTTGTTTATAGCCCGATGGCGCATATGGTCTGGGGCAAGGGCGGGTTGCTGAATGCTTCGCTGGGCGGACGGTTTCCTTGTCTGGACTTTGCGGGTGGGACGGTGGTGCATGTGACCTCGGGGGTTTCGGCGCTGGTGACGGCGCTCTATCTGGGCAAGAGGCTGGGGTATCCGAAGGTGCCGATGCCGCCGCACTCGGTGGTGCTCAGTTTCATTGGGGCTTGTTTGCTCTGGGTGGGTTGGTTCGGATTCAATGCGGGGTCGGCGTTGAGCTCGGGCACGCTGGCTACCTCGGCGTTTGTGGCGACGCACTTTGGCGCGGCGGCTGCGGCGATTGGGTGGAGCCTGGCGGAGTGGATTCGTCAGGGGAAGCCTTCGGCGCTGGGAGCGATCTCTGGCGCGGTGGCTGGATTGGTGGCGATTACTCCGGCTTCGGGGTTTGTTACGCCGATGTCTGCGCTTTGGATCGGGCTGATCGCCGGCGTGTTCTGCTATTTGATGGTCGTGAGGGTTAAGGCGGCGTTTGGGTATGACGATTCGCTGGATGCGTTCGGCGTGCATGGAGCGGGCGGGACGATGGGCGCGATTCTGACCGGCGTCTTTGCCAACAGCGTGATCAATCCTATCTTTGGAGTTGGCAAGGCGACGGGGCTTCTCGAAGGAAATGCACACCAGTTGCTGAACCAGATGGTTGGCGTGGCAATTGCCTGGAGTCTTTCGATTGTGGGAACGCTGGTGATTCTGTTTATCGTCGATAAATTGATCGGGCTTAGAGTGAGTGAAGATGCAGAGCGCGAGGGACTCGATCTTTCGCAGCACGGCGAAGAAGGATACGATTGGGCGCACTAAAGTTTCGGCGTTAGAACGATCGGCTCGAGAGGAAGATACAGATATGCAGAAGATTGAAGCGGTGATTCAGCCGTCGAAGCTGGACGCGGTGAAGGATGCACTGGTGGAGATTGGCGTTGAGGGGATGACGATCACCGAGGCTCGAGGGCACGGGCGGCAGAAGGGGCATACTGAGTTCTACCGCGGGCGCGAGTACTCGGTTGATCTGCTGCCGAAGGTGAAGCTTGAGGTGGTGGTGACGGACGAGATGCTGGATAAGGCGATTCTGGCGATTACAGGCGCGGCTCGGACGGGGACGATTGGGGATGGAAAGATCTTCATCTCGAAGATCGATGAGGCGATTCGAATTCGTAATGATGAGCGTGGAGAGATCGCGCTCTAGTAATTCGGGCCAGATGAATGTGGTTGTCGCCTTGGCCGTATGGGACGGGCACGGCTGTCTGTATGCGTAAAGTTCTTCGAGCAAAATAGCCATGCAGGGAACTGAATACCCAGGAAGGTTAGGGCGCGGGGTCTACCAGCGGAAGATGCTGGAGATTCGTGGCGCGTTTGAGGCGGGAGGCGCTTCGGGGGCGGTGACGATTGCGGCGCGGGCTGCGGCGTTGGACGAGTTGGTTCGTGGTTTGTGGGAGCAGGCGGTTGAGCATGATTCGCGGTTGGGCAACGGAATCTCTCTGGTGGCGGTTGGCGGGTATGGGCGGAGCGAGCCGTTTCCTTACTCGGACGTGGACCTGCTCTTCCTGTTGGACGGGAAGCTGACGGAGAAAGACGTCAAAGACGCTATTCGGCGAGTGAACCAGGAGATGTGGGACAGCGGGATTCGGGTGTCGCCTGTGACGCGGAAGCTGACGGAGTGTGAGAAGTTCGACCCGGAGAATGCAGAGTTTGCCTTGTCGTTGATGGAACATCGCTGGGTGACCGGGGATGCAACGCTCTATGACAAGCTGTCGGAACAGAGCGTGCCGAAGCTGCTGCATCGGGAGCACAAGGCGATAACGGTTCGTCTGCTGGAGCTGACTCGGGCGCGTCATGCGAAGTACGGAGATACGCTGTTTCATCTGGAGCCGAACATTAAAGACTGTCCCGGTGGACTGCGGGATGTGCACGTGTGCGGTTGGCTGACGAAGCTGGGTGCGGTGGCAGCGTTGGCGCAGAAGAAGGGCGGCACCCAGGCCGATGGCGGGCCGGTCGCCGACGCCAAGGAGTTTCGTAAAGCGGTGGATTTTCTTTGGCTGGTGCGTTGTTTTCTGCACTATCGGCACGAACGGGACGACAACACGCTCGATTGGCAGGCGCAGGATGCGGCCGCTGAAACCGCCGTGGGAATGACGGGTCGCAAGCCGAAGGAGACGGATGCGGCGTATTGGATGCGGCTCTATTTTAGACATGCGCGCAGCGTGGAACGGCAGATGACTCAGATGGTGGAGGACGCTCCCAGGGCTCCTTCCCTGCGGATGCTTGGATTGAAACGCGAGCGAAAGGTGGAGGTGGTTCAGCATGGGTTCCGCCTGGAACGGGGCCGGGTAGTGCTTGAGACTCCGGCCGAGTTCGGTCATGATCCGGCGGAGGATCCGGATGTTGTGCTGCAGGTGTTTGCGACGATGGCGCGGGTAGGGGTGACGCTGGGGGAGATGCGGAAGAGCGGCTGTCGCAGGGGCTGCCGCTGCTGTCGGCGCAGCTAGAGGAGGGGCCGGCGCTGTGGCATCATCTGCAGGGGATCTTGAAAGGGGCTTACGCCGGCGATGCGCTGCGGTCGATGCATGCTCTGGGTGTGCTGGAGCTGCTGATCCCTGAGTTCCATGGGATCGATGCGCTGGTGATTCGGGATGCGTATCACCGCTACACGGTCGATGAACACACGTTTGTGCTGATCGATACGCTGCATGGACTTGAGAGTGCGCAAACGGGCGGGATGGCGGAGTGGGCGACTCGGTTTGGTGGAGTGCTGCGGGAGCTCCCGCACCCTGAGCTTCTGTACCTTGCTGCGTTGCTGCATGACACCGGCAAAGGACGAAGCACGGGCGATCATACGCGGGAGAGTGCGCGGATGGCTGAGAGTGTCCTCGAGCGGCTGAATTTAGATACGTATGAGAGCGGGCTGGTGGTGAATTTGATCGCGAATCACCTGGAGATGTCGGCTGCGCTGCGGAGAGATATCTTTGACGAAGAGACGGTGCGGGCTTTCGCGGGGAAGATGCAAACGCCTGAGGCTCTCAGGATGCTGACGCTGTTTACCTATGCAGATATTAATGCAGTGCACCCGGATGCGTTGACGCCGTGGAAGGCTGAGAATCTCTGGCGGCTCTTTATTGCCACGGCGAATTATCTGGACCGAAGCGTGGATGAGGAGCGGTTGGGGGCTCAGGAGGAGAGCGAGCTGGTGCATCGCGTGGTGGCGCTTCTGCCCGGGCAGAAAGCCGCGGTGCTGGAGTATCTGGAGGGCTTTCCGGAGCGCTACGTGCTGACGAGGACTGCGGAGCAGGTGCGGACGCACTTCAAGATGGCGATGGGTTTTGCGAGCGACCAGGTGCAGCTTGATTTTCGGTATGCGACTACCGTAAGTGAGCTGACGCTGGTGACCCGCGACCGGCCGCAGCTGTTTGCGACGATGGCTGGGGTGCTCGCGGCCTGGGGAATGAATATCGTTACTGCAGACGCGTTTTCGAATCGGCAGGGCGTGGTCGTGGATACGTTCCGGTTTACAGACAGCTTTCGGACGCTGGAGATGAATGCCTCCGAGCACGAGACGTTCGTGAAGAGCGTGCATGATGTGATGACGGGGGCGCTGTCGGTAGAGAAGCTGCTGAGCGGGCGGCGGAGAGGGAGGCGAAAGGCGCCGTTGGTGGTGGTGGAGACCCGGGTGGAGTTCGACGATGAGGCTTCGTCGCACAGTACGCTGCTGGAGGTGGTGGCGCAGGATACGACCGGACTGTTGAGAGCGCTGAGCCTGACACTGGCGGCACAGGGCTGCAATATAGAGGTAGCGTTGGTGGATACGGAAGGGGAGACGGCTATCGACGTTTTTTACCTGACGCGAAGCGGGGTAAAGCTGGACAAAGACGAGGAAGAGGTGCTGCATGAGGCTCTGTTGCGGGCCATGGAGGAGAACGCGCGCTAGGTTTTGGGAAGGGGTTCAACGCTTTGGACGCCCAATCTCAATCTAAAGCAACCGGGCGAGAGATGCAGCGCATCTCAGACGCGAACTTCAATTTGCTCGCCGATAGGTACATCGACACGCTGAAATAAGCTATGCGGCGATTGTTTAGGGTTTTATATTAGAGACATGAGCACTACTACCAGCGACAACACAAGTAACGGCCGCCCGACAGTCACTCCGCAAAGGAATGATCGCTACCTCTTCGGCAACCTGGAGAGCTCCGGTAAGAACCACGAGAAGGTAACCGAGGTGAGCTGGGGAGACGAGCAGCCGGAGGGGATTGTGCTGGCTTCGATGGACGCAGCGATCAACTGGGTGCGCAAGAACTCGATCTGGCCGATGACCTTTGGGCTGGCGTGCTGCGCGATCGAGATGATGTCGATGGGCGGGTCGCGGTACGACATTGCGCGGTTCGGCGCAGAGGTCTTTCGACCGTCGCCTCGGCAGAGCGACCTTATGATTATTGCGGGTCGGGTCTCGCAGAAGATGGCGCCGGTGATTCGACGGCTGTACGAACAGATGCCGGAGCCAAAATGGGTGATCTCGATGGGGGCGTGCGCGACCTCGGGTGGGGTTTTCAATAACTATGCTCTCCTGCAGGGGTTAACCAAGTGATTCCGGTGGATGTGTACGTTCCCGGGTGTCCTCCGCGGCCAGAGCAGCTGCTGTACGCCATCACGCTCTTGCAGGAAAAGATCCAGCAGGAACGTGGATCTATGCGAAAAACGCTGAATTTGAGTTAATGCATCAAGAAAAGTGCAGTTACTGGATGGGTTCACCCTTCCCAGCGAAAGGACGTTTAGTCTTTCTCGCTGGTAACCTATTGAAAATAGTGTTGTCGAAGAGTATTTTTTTACCGGATGCATTAGCAACTGAAGTAAGCTGTAGAGAATCGAACCAACAAAACGACCCCGTAGATGATATGAAGGCTCGTAAAAACGCAACATTTTGAGTGGAGGAACTCGAATGGTTTATCGCCCGTTTCGTAGTACACGCCGGTACGTACTGGCTGCATGTGCAGTCAGTCTCGGAGTTGCCAGTCTTAGCGCGCAGACTCCTAGCACAGCCGCCCCGGTGGGGCCGAACCCTTCACGCGTCGACGTATTCCTTGGGTATTCGTACTTTGGGGCTCACGGTCAGGTGAAGCCAGCGGGCATTAATTACTCGTCGATCGATCTGGGTGCGATTGGCAGTGGCGCGTACTACTTCAACAAGTATGTTGGTGGCGAATTGGTCTTCGCGGCTCATCCGGACGGCAAGAATGATGGTCTATACACGGCATCAGCTGGACCGATCTTCCGCGCCCCGCTGCAGAACTTCACTCTGTTCGCGCACGGTTTGGCTGGAGGCGCCCGGTTGGGTGGCCCGAACTCTGATAGCGGTGGATATCACAATCCATACCAATGGGGACCTACTCTAACGGTTGGTGGCGGTATGGACTACGATCTGCCGTTTTTCAACAACAGGTTTTCCCTTCGCCTCTTTGAAGCGGATTATAAGTACGTCCATGCAAGCTACGGCCCACCGGTTGCGCCCCCGACAGGTGGTGCTATCGGCGGACGCGCGAACCTGAACGGAGCTGAAGTGAGCACAGGCATCGTAGCTCACTTTGGCCATATCATTCCTCCTCCGCCGGTGACCTACTCCTGCGCGGTCTCTCCTGCGACGGTCTTTCCTGGCGATCCTATTACGGTCACAGGAACCCCGCTGAACCTGAATCCAAAGAAGACGGCGACCTACAGCTGGACTGCTGATGGCGGCACGATCTCGGGAACTTCGACGACAGCCAACATCGACACGAAGTCTGCGAATCCCGGCACCTACACGGTGAAGGGCCATGTGACCGAAGGTCCGAAACCCGGAGAGATGGCGGACTGCTCGGCCAGCTACACGGTGAAGGCGTTTGAGCCGCCGACCTTGAGCTGCTCGGCCAATCCTTCAACGGTTGCCCCGGGAGACTCCGCAACAATTACGGCAAGCGGAGTAAGCCCACAGAATCGTCCTCTGACGTATAGCTATAGCTCGTCGGCTGGAACTGTCTCAGGGAACGGCTCGACCGCGACGCTGACCACGACTGGAGCAGCACCTGGCACGATCACAGTGACCTGCAACGTGGTTGACGATAAGGGGCAGACAGCCTCTGCGACCACCACTGTGACGGTCAATGCGCCGCCGCCGCCGCCAGCACCGACAACCAGCCAGCTGTGCTCGATCAACTTCGATCGCGACAAGCGGCGCCCGGCCCGTGTTGATAACGAAGCCAAGGCCTGCCTGGACGATATCGCTCTCAACCTGCAGCGCACATCCGATGCGAAGCTGGCTGTGGTTGGCGATAAGGACAGCGCCGAGAAGAACGGTGACAAGCTCGCTGCAGAGCGTGCTGTCAACGCCAAGGCCTACCTGGTAACGGAGAAGGGTATTGACGCCGGACGTGTCTCGGTCTACACCGGTTCTGAAAACGGTAAGATGGTGACGACGACGTTGATTCCTGCCGGCTCAACCCTGAGCACAACCGGCATAACCCCCGTGGACGAAAGCGCAGTAACCGCCAAGCCACGGACCGCGCCAGCCACGCGTCACCACAAGAAGCAGCAGTAACGATTAGCCGTAGACGTGCACAAAAGCTGACTGGGAATCTTCCCAGTCAGCTTTTGTGTTATAGACATCCTTTCGCGTAAGTTCGATAATTCTCTACAGACTGGAACCCCTCCCTTGATCAGATTTCTTCGTTTCCCCGTCACATTCGTAGCCTTATTGGTCGTTCTATCGTGCCTTCACCTACATGCGGCAAGCTGGCTGCCGTACGGTCCGGATGGAGGGGATGCGCGGGCATTCGCGATCGATCCACATGATCACTCTCATCTATATCTGGGCACAGCAACGGGCTGGATGTATGAGTCGCGAAATGGCGGCGGCGATTGGAAGCGGCTCTCGTGGATCGGCAAGCGGGACGATCTTGTGCTGGACTCCATTGTGGTCAGCGGTGCTGATTCGAAGCAGATCGTAGTGGGTGCCTGGGTGCTTGGCAGTCCGGACGGCGGAATATTTCTCAGCAAAGATGGCGGGGCAACGTGGGAGACCGTCAGCGATATGCAAGGTCAGTCCATTCGCGCGCTTACTCCTTCTCCCTCCGATCCGAAGCTTCTCGTGGCTGGCACGTTGAAGGGAGTCTACCAATCCACCGATGGCGGCCAACGCTGGAAGCTGATTAGTCCTGCTGGAAGCCAGGAACTGCACGAGGTCGAATCTATTGCAATCGATCCAGTGGATCCGCAGATTATCTATGCAGGGACGTGGCATCTTCCGTGGAAGACAGTCGATGGTGGACGGCATTGGGCCAACATCAAACAGGGCGTTATCGATGACTCGGACGTCTTTTCGATCATCGTGGATCCAAAGGACCCGAAGACCGTGTATGCGAGTGCATGTTCGGGAATTTATAAGAGCCAGACCGCTGGACAGGTCTTTCAGAAGATCCAGGGAATTCCTCAACGGCGCGCAGAACGCGTGTAGTTAATGCAGGATCCGACGAATCGGAATATCGTTTTTGCGGGAACCACGGAGGGCCTGTGGCGGACCGTGGACTCGGGCGCTACATGGCAGCGAACTACGGGTCCCGAAGTGATTATCAATGATGTGTTCGTCGACCCGACGAACTCCAACCGGGTAATGCTTGCGACGGACCGGGGTGGGGTGCTGGCCAGCAACGATGGAGGAAACTCCTTTGTACAGTCGAATAATGGGTTTTCGGCGCGACAGATTACCTCTTATCTCGCGGATGCTTCCAATCCTAGCTCCCTCTATGTAGGGGTGGTGAACGACAAAGCACTGGGCGGGGTGTTTGCCAGCACGAATGGCGGGTTGAACTGGTCGCAAACAAGTTCCGGACTGAACGGGCACGATGTGTTCAGCCTTGCCCAGGGCCCTGATGGCGCGTTGCTGGCGGGGACACGACATGGAATCTATCGGCTGCAGGGGGCTACCTGGAGTCGTGTGGACAATGTGACGCTCAACCCTCCGCCTGCGCCACCCGCTAAGACGGGAAAGAAGACGGCACATGCTGGTGCATCTACAGCTGCGCATAAATCGCCCGAAGCCGTGGCACGTAAGAGCACTGCCTCGCAATCGGTTCATTCTTTCGAACCGGCGATCAATGCGTTTGCCCGGGGAGGAGACACGCTTTATACGGCAACCTCGTCAGGCCTTTTCGAGAGTGCTACGTCGGGTCAAAGCTGGAAGGAGGTCCCGGGCTTCGAGCCAAGGAGCTGGAACTTTGTTGCTGCCCGGAAGTCCATTGTTCTGGCAGCGAATTTGAACTCCGCGGTGCTTTCTTTGGACGGAGGTCAGCAATGGACCTCCATCAAGCTTCCGGAGACACTGGATCAACTGTCTGCGATGGCTGTCGATGATGCGGGTGGACTTTGGGTCGGAGGGCGGCAGGGCATCTTCGTATCCGACGACAAGGGAGGCTCTTGGCATACGGTCAAGGACCTGTTTCTCCGCGATGTGAATAGCATCTTTTATGACGATGTGTCGCAACGTGTCCTGATCGCCGCGGGTAGCAAAAACACAATCGCATTCGCGGTCCATCTACCAGATCGGAAGATTCAGTATTGGAATACCGGATGGAATCTCAGGCTGGTGCGTCCAATGGGTGATCATCTCGTCGGAACGACCTGGTTTGATGGTGTGGTGATCCAGCCGCGCATGGTTGATTCCAAGGAGATGGCTCGCCACTGAGATGTGCCTCAGCGACAGATGAGGACTAGAATCACAGTATGAGTTTCCAACCGTCCACTTTGCCCGCGCGACACTCCTTTCAAACAGATGATGCTGCACTTTTGCCGATCGCGACAAAGGTGCAGCAGGGGGAGCGTCTCAGCTTTGAAGATGGAGTCGCGTTGTATCGAAGTGGGGACATTCTGGCCGTGGGTTGGCTGGCAAACCTCGTGCGAGAACGGATGCACGGGGATATTGCCTATTTCAATGTGAACCGCCACATCAACCCAACCAACGTCTGTATGGCTTCCTGCCGACTGTGTGCGTTTGGGCGGAAGAAGGGCGAGGCAGGCACCTACACGATGGCGCTGGAGGAGGCCTGGGAGACGGCGGCCTCGGGGTATTCGGAGGCGGTGACCGAGTTTCACATCGTGGGGGACTGCATCCCGATCTTCCGTTTGAATACTTCATGGATCTGGTGCGGGGGTTGAAGATTCGGTTTCCGAAGGTGCATATCAAGGCGTTCACCATGGTCGAGGTGGCGTTTCTGGCCAAGCGCGGAAAGATGACAATTCCCGAGACGCTGGAGCGGATGAAGGCTGCAGGCGTGGACTCGATGCCGGGTGGTGGCGCCGAGATCTTTGCCGATCGTGTACGGCATATTATCTGTGATCACAAGATCGACGGCAGCGAGTGGCTGGACACGGCTCGGATAGCCCATAAGATCGGACTGCGATCGAACGCGACGATGCTGTACGGGCACGTGGAGAACGAAGAAGACCGCGTGGACCATCTGCTGAAACTGCGCGCGGTGCAGGATGAGACTGGTGGCTTTCAGACCTTCATTCCGCTGTCATTCCACCCGGACAATACGGCGCTGGCGCATATCCCCAGGACGACTGGGATGCTTGATCTTCGTCAGATCGCCGTCGGCCGGTTGATGCTGGACAACTTTCCTCATATCAAGAGCTATTGGCAGATGGTTTCACCGAAGATGGCGCAGATCTCACTGCGATTCGGTGCGGACGATATCGATGGCACGGTGATCGAGGAGAAGATCTACCACGACGCTGGTGCGACGACTCCGCAAGGGATGCGGCGCGCCGATCTGGTTCGGCTTATCACTGAGGCCGGGCGCGAACCGTTCGAGCGCGACACCATGTACCGAGCCGTGACTCGCAGCGAAGACAGTTTTACGGTTGCGGTTTAGGGCATAAGCTGCAGCTCGTCGCAGATTCGATTTAAAGGAGCTCCAGCTTCTTCCTGCGGGAAGAGGCTTTCCTTTTGGAATACGATTTTAGGACTTATCGGATTCAGCCTTGAATGCGAATCTGTTTCACCTACTGCATCCATGAGCCGGACTGCGCTTGACTTAATTTGGTTGGGTAGCTCGGGATACCTATCAAAAGTCGGAAGTGGCTCGTCCTTCACTCCTTGTTGTGCATGTCGGACCAAGCTGTCGCTGATCGATGGACCTAGTTTCTGAGTAGAGGATGAGGACCATGCGAAAGATTGCGGACCCAAAGTGGAAAACATTTTCATTTTGGGCAATCTTTTAGCGCTCCTCGGTCGAATCTTTGCACACTTGTCCTTTCCCATCAGCAGAAAAGTCCAGAAATCGCGGAAATTATCAATCCTTTGGGAATGGTTCGCGACTTGCAATGACATAGGGCGAGGTAAGTATTTCGCAATGAATGGCCAGCAGGCACGGACCGAAACGGGAATGGATGCTGTCTCAACTAATCGATATTTCTGCGAGTTCACATGCCCTGACATGGGCGGGGATTCGTGGAAACAGGGTGCAGTAAGGCTCTGACAACAGTTTCCCCTGGGAGTTTTTTCGATGAAGCTTGCATTACTTGTTCCGATCGTCTGTCTTGGTGTTTCTTCGATGACCGTGAAAGCGGACACACTCACACTCAACAATGGGACGGTGAATCCTTCCGGCGGCGACGCGGAGATCTATCCCTATTCGTTCCAGCTTGGCACCCCTCCGGCACATTGACGGTGAACATGATGTGTCTCAACTACAACCGCGAAATCTCTTCTGGTGAGAGTTGGAGCGTCACCGAGGAGAGCATCCCCACGGGAAACACCGCGATGGATCAGGACTACCGCGCCGATGCGATTCTGTACTCCGAGATTCTCCACCCTCAAACGGGAGTGAGTGCGAGCGAAGTTCAATACGCCGAATGGAGCATCTTCGATTCATCTGACCTGATAGGAAATTCCCTCTTTGATTCGACGGCGCAAGTCCTCGCCAGCAATGCGTTGAATGCGGCAAACAACCAGCAGTTGATTAGCTCCGGTTACTTCAATCAATTCACCCTGTATATTCCCGCGGACGATACGTCTTCGGGTCCGCAGGAATTTATCGGAACAGCTACCACTCCAGAGCCGTCGAGCTTGATGTTATTCGGATCGGGATTGGTCGGAATTGCAGGAGTCATTCGCCGTAGATTAGTTGGCGCATAAGTTTTACCCGCGGTTTTGGTCTCCCAGTTGCTCTTACACAGTCGTCAGCTTCGCTGCTGGAAAGCAATTGTTCAACCGTCCGTCGTAAAAAGATCTGTTTTCGTTACATATCACTCTCTGGGGAAGGAGGCATTATGTATCTTTTGTTCTCGCCAGCCATGGCAGCAGTCGTCGTCATCGGAGTCATTCAACTTCGCGATCATTTTGTAGCCGCCACCAAATAATGGTTGCAGGTCTAATCCCTACAGAGGTCAGCTCAGCCTGACCTCTTTTCCTCGGTCTCGTGTGGAGCGGCGCGTTCCTAAGGATGCGGGTTCTGTATGCGAACAGCGAGAGTGGCACGCTTTATGAATTTACTTTGAAAGGTGCGATTACTTTGGCCGTGACGATGCCGGAGAGAAGGAGAAGAAGAGCAGCTCCCGCGGCTGGGACGACCAATCCGGCGCGAAGGCCATGGAAGTAAGTGGAACATAAGCCGGTCACCCAGGGCAGCACCGCTCCTCCCACGGAGGCGCTGGCAAAGAGAATGCCAAGCCGCTTGTGATTTCCAGTTCGGGTGAGCATGAACGAGACCAGGAGCGGAAAGACCGGGGCTAGGGTGAACCCGCCGAGAATCGTAAGCGCGATGATGCCGTATGCCGAGGGATGCGAGATGGAACAGAGCAGACCTTCGGTAACAAGAAGCATCGTCAGACAGAGCCGGTAGAGCGTCGCCTCGCTAAGGACGGCCATAAGGGCTGTCACGAGCAGGCGGCCAATCAGCTCTGCGATCCAGAAGTAAGTAGCGATGGAAGAGGCTTGGAGAGATGAGCTGGAACGAATGGCGTAACTGGGTAGCCAGCCGCCCAGCGAGTTTTCAACCCCGACATAAAGAAACATTGCAGCAGCGAAGGAGATAAGCGGAAGCGGAGGCAGCGGGAACCGCCGCTCTGCGTTTGCACTCTTTGGTTCAGACATCGCCGATGCTTCGGAAGGCTCCCCGGAGAGGTCTGCGCGCGGTAGTGCAATGGAGAATAACGAAGCTGCGACAAGAAGCGCTGCGATTACAAATAAGAAACGCCGCATACCGCCGGCGGCAGTCAGCTTTATGAGCAGAGGGCATGCGATCGCACCGACTCCCCACGCAACATTGAGGATGGCCAGTAACCGCGCACGAACGGCCGGAAGCGTGGTTCCAGCGATGATGTTCCCCGCGGTAAGGCCGGTCCCAAGGCCGACCCCAATACAGAAGAGGGCGACGTGTGCTGCGCCGAAGCCGAGCCAGGTAAGGGCTATACATCCGATTGCGGAGAGGATCGATCCGTAGATCAGGCTTGCGCGAAGACTGCGAGACGCGACCCATGCACCGCAGAGTTGGCCGATAAAGTCAGCAGTGAAAAGGGTGCCTGCCTGAGCGTCCTGGATCTGCCAATGCTGAATGAGCTGCGGCAGTAGAGGGCCCAACATGACCGTGACCGTGCCTGCGACGAGAAAATAGAAGTACGCCGGCGCTAGTGTGCGAACGATTATCGCGCGGTTGGGGCTCAGTTGGGAGGCTTTCGACCGGACTTGTTGCAAAGCGCTCCTATCGACCATCGCCTCGCCGTGACCGGGATGTGTTTGGAATGGCTGCGGTCGATTCTCTCACGACCAGCTCTGGTTCAAACCATACTTCATTCGGATACGGTTCGTCGGGATATTGAATCCGTTTGATGAGCAGTCGTGCGGCCGCCCAACCCATTTTATGGAGAGGCTGACGAACGGTGGTGAGGCGTGGGTTGAAATATTCAGCAACGATAATATCGTCGAAGCCAATGACCGAGATGTCGCGTGGACATGAGAGGCCGGCGTCCTGAATAGCACGAATGGCCCCGATGGCGGCGGTATCGTTGAAGCAAAACAGGCCCGTGAAGTCATGCGTGCGAGCGAGCAGCTCTCGCATGGGCGGGTAGCCAAGCTCGGGCGACCAGAGGTTTTTCTCCAGATAGATGCAAAGCTCGGGGCGTATGGTAATCCCAAGTTCGTTCGCTGTGCTGACGATGGACTGCCAGCGGGCTTCGGAGTCCAGAGAGTAGCGCTGGCCCTTCATGAAAGCAATCTTGCGATGACCGAGGTCGTAGAGGTGGCGGAGAGCTTTTTAGCCGCAAAGTCATGATCGAGCATGATGTTGGAGACGCCCGGCTCCTTGCTGTGGGAGGAGACTCCGACGACTGGGAGTGAAACGTTTACTGAGAGTTCTGTGTTGACCAGGAGGAAGCCGTCGACGCGGCGGCTCATGAGAAGCTCCTGATACTCCTCCCGTAGATCGGCGCGGCCAAGGTGGCTGACAGTGAAGTAGAGAAAGCCTTCCTGAAGGAGATATTGCTCGACGCCGAGCATAACGCCGGTGA
Organism: Tunturiibacter gelidiferens; assembly: GCF_051013345.1. Classification (GTDB taxonomy): domain Bacteria; phylum Acidobacteriota; class Terriglobia; order Terriglobales; family Acidobacteriaceae; genus Edaphobacter; species Edaphobacter gelidiferens_A. Next base: position 5,085,625 of record NZ_CP132939.1, on the reverse strand, counting down.
AGTAGCCTTCGCTGAGCTCTGGGACGATCACGCCTATGGTATTGGTAAGGCGAGTGCGGAGCATGCGTGCGTGCAGGTTGGGACGGTACTCGAATTTTTGGCGGCGTCCAGAACGCGCTCCCTGGTTGCAAGTGAGATCGACTTCGCGACAGGGGAGTTATTGAGAACGATCGAGATCGTTGCCGGGGAGAGGTCGAGATACTCTGCCAGAGTCTTGAGCGTTACGGGTTTGCCGGCGTCCGGCTTGCTGTCCTTACTTTGCACTTTCATCATGTTCCGGCAAATCTTCCTTTTGTGTACGGCAACAGTTGTACACCTTTCGTCTGAAGGCGGGGAACAGGAACTTGGCCGGGTGAGAGAGAAGTAACGAACCAAACCCAATTACAAAAAAGACAACCTAAGGATCTCGCGGTGACAAAGGTGCAACGGTATCCTAATAAATTTCTTTATATCGACCGCTGTCTACTGCTTTTCGCGGGAGAAAAGACGTCGGAGGTCACCGCCGGCAATCGTTGCCCGTCGGTTTTTAGCCTTGGTTTTATAGGCTGACGTTCTTGGCGGAGCGACATTTCGGGGGCTGACGAAAGGCGGGGACAATCATCCTCGCGCGGCGTACCGCGTAGAAAATCGTCGCCTGACGCGAGATTTACAGAAAAAGAAATGTGATCGTAATGGTGCTGAAATATTGACACCTTTCAGCGGGCATGACACTTTATATATCACACAATAGATTTCATCGTGGAATCGGTCGCAGCCCCAGTTGGATAGATAAGCAAGAGGGCAAATAAGACCGGGCCACCGGCGTCGCTTAGGGCCATCGGGTGTGCTCTGCACACTACAACGATCAGAAGCTCTATTTCATCAGCCGTGATTCTTCCGAGAGTAAGACCCCGGAGGAAATACGTGTATCCGCAGGAGGCTTGAAATGAATGCTTCACGGAAGTTCTCAAACAGGTTGTTCATCCTGGTCGCGTTGCTGATGATAAGTGTTGGCTTGTGCTCTGCGCAGTCGACAGCGACTTTGTCCGGTACCATAACCGATCCAAGTGGCGCCGTAGTGCCCGGAGCACACGTAAAGGTCCATTCGGTTGCGACGGGGCTTGATCGCGTGGTCGTAACAGATGGATCCGGAATCTACGGGGTTCCGTCCCTCCAGCCGGGGTGTATGACGTGCAGGTCTCCGCGGATGGGTTCAGTCTCTATACTCTGCAAAGGGTCAATCTGGAGGTCGATCAAAAGGCTTCGGTCAACGCTCAACTCTCTCTGTCGTCAACGGGGTCGGTTGTTCAGGTGGATAGCGGCGCGGTGCAGATCGAGACGCAGACGATGACTGTTGGACAGGTCATCGACAAGACCACCGTTCAAGAGATTCCGTTGAATGGACGTCACTTTCTCGATCTGACGGTGCTGACCCCTGGGGGCGTGGTCGCCCCCACTGCGGGAAGTTTGACAGGGGCAAGCCGAGGCTTGGGAGCCAACTCTTTCATCACCGCTGGAAATCGGGAAGACTCAGTGAACTTCCAGATCAATGGCGTGAACCTCAATGATATGAGTCAGAATCAGATCACCTTCCAGCCCTCCATCAATACGACCTCCGAGTTCAAAATCGATAACTCGACCTTTAGCGCGGAGTATGGCAGAAGTTCCGGTTCAATCGTGAATATCAGCACGCGGTCGGGTACCAATGAGCTGCATGGGGAGGTATTTGACTACTTCCGCAACGAAGCATTGGACGCACGAAACTACTTCAATCGGCCGAATGGTACGTCGAGTGGTGATAAGGCGCCCTTGAAGCGAAACAACTTCGGAGCTGCCGTTGGCGGCCCGATCTGGAAGGGTCACACCTTCTTCTTTGCGAGCTACGAGGGTCTGCGTCAGCGTCAGGGGATTCTGCAGAACGGCACGGTATTCTCGCCTGCGGTGCGAAATACGATTGCGACGAGCGGGGCACCGGCTGCACAGTCTCTTCTGGCTCTGGTTCCTGCCCCGAACAATGGGAACCAATACGTCGCATTTACGCCGGGACCAGTGAATATTGATCAGGGCACCATCGACATCCTTCATCAGATCAGTTCGAATGATCAGTTGCATGGATTCTATGCGTACCAGAAGGACGTTCGCACGGAGCCTAACCTCCAGGGCAATACGATTCCCGGCTTCGGCGATCATCGGACCGGAAGCCGACAGATTTTGACTCTAAATGAGACACATGTCTTCAATCCGAACTTCGTGAATGAGGCGCGTCTCGGATTCAACCGGATCGTCATTAGCTTTACACCCGCAAATCAACTGAATCCTCAGGACTTTCATATTGGCGACGACATCACCTCTGCGATAGGGATTCCTCAGATTACCGTCACGGACGTAGGCACCGGTCTGAACTTCGGTGGTCCTTCCGCCTTCCCGCAGGGCAGGTCCGATACGTTCGGTGTGTTCTCCGATGCCGCGACTTTTCTGAAGGGGAGACATAGCATCAAATTTGGCGGTGAGTTCCGTCGCTTTCTGGGGGCGAGTTTTGCCTCCGACACGGGGACCATTACCTACGACACAACAGCGCACTTTGAACAGGATCTGGCTACGGGTTTCACGATCACTCCGCAAACGATCGATAGCCGTATCTATGTGAACGCCGCAGGTCTTTTCGTTCAAGACAACTTCAAACTCAATCCAAGCCTGACCCTGGAGTATGGCTTTCGGTTTGAGTGGAACGGTACTCCGACAGAAGGTGCGAACCGCCTGGTCATCTTCAATCCTAGTACCGTATCGCTGATCCAAACTGGAACGAATGGTGTCGGTGCGATCTACCCGCAGAACTATAACTACGAGCCGCGGTTGGGCTTTGCATGGGACGTCTTCCGCACCGGTAAGACGGTTGTTCGTGGTGGCTACGCCTACATGGCAGATCAGCCTGTGTCTGGCGTCGTAAGTGGTCTAGCGTCTAATCCTCCGTTCAGCACCAAGGTTAGTTATGCCAATACGAAGGCGCCGATTCCAGTGGAGTCGCTTTTTCAATCGGCTACGGCGGCCGGTATCGCGATCAGCTCTACAAATCCGAATCTGAAGAATGCTTACACCCAGACCTACAACCTGAATCTGCAGCAGGAGGCACCCTGGGGCATCGTGACGTCGATTGGTTACTACGGATCTGTCGGAAGACATCTCCGCGCGCAGACCAACGAGAACCAGCCGAATGCCGCAGGAGTCCGGCCATTTCCAGTTCTTTCCAGTACGAGCCCGATCAAGCCTGGAGTCTCGTCGAACTCCAACATCGCGGAGATCAATGACGTCGGTTCGTCAAGCTACAACGCGCTGTGGCTGGTCGCGACCAAGAATGCCGGCCACGGATTGCAGTTCAATATGAACTACACATGGTCCAAGTCGCTCGATACCAATTCACTAGGATCGCAGGGGGCTATACGTTCCAGGACAGTAATAACCCCGCCGGCAACTATGGTCCCTCCGACTTCGATACTCGGAACCACTACGCTGGAAATGCGATCTATAACTTGCCATTCAAGGGAAACCGTTTTGTCGAAGGTTTCAGTCTGTCCACGATCGTTCAGTATCAGACTGGCAATCCTATCAACCTGACATACAACACATCGACCTTCACTGGAGTGGCTAACGTGATTCGGCCGAATCTCGTGGGTCAGGTGGCGACAAAGAAGATTCAGACCGGAATCGCAAATGTCACCTTCATTCAGTCCAAAGTGTGCCCGATCGGGCCGACCCTTGCGGTTCCTGCCGGATGCAGTTTCCAGAATCCGGCGACGCGGGCTACCCCTACTTCCGCGGTCGTATCAACTGGGTTAGGAGATATCGCTCGAAATGCAATTACGGGTCCTGGATTCGCGGATGTTGACATGTCGCTTGAGAAGAATACGAAGATCACAGAACGTGTGACTCTCAAGCTGCGGATCGATACTTTCGATATTCTCAACCATCCAAACTTTGGTCAGCCCTCCGGAAACACCGCTGGATCGACCTTTGGGCAGATTTCCTCTACCCGCTTCGCGACGAGTGACGGCGGATCTTCACGTCAACTTCAGCTAAGTGGCAAGTTCGTCTTCTAGGCTGCGTAGGCTTCTACCGCGCCTCGCTGATACCCTTCAGCGAGGCGTTTTTATGCTTGTGTCTTGAAACCGAGTGAGCAGCAATGAGGGGTATTGCCGGATGGAACGATCTGCTTCAGTTAGGCTGGACATCTGATGATCGAAGAGATCGAATTGCGTGAGTATCGTCCAAGTTATCTCGATGCGATGTATTCGCTGGATCGGGAGTGCTTTTCGGAGGAGTTCCGATTCGATCGAGAGTCGATGCGAGTTTTTGCAGAGGAGCCGGACTCTATCGTTCGTGTCGCGGTGAAGACTGGTGGAGATCTTGCCGGATTCGTGATCGTCCATGTACAACCGATGGCCAAGGGAGAACTCGCTTACGTCGTGACGTTGGATGTTGCAGAAGAGTACAGACGGCGCGGTGTGGCTCGGAGGCTTTTGTCCCAGGCGGAGGAGCGCGCAGGCGCCGTTGGAGCGCTGTGGATGGAGCTGCATGTCTTCACAGGCAACGACAGCGCAATCCGGTTCTATGAGAGTTCGGGCTACGGGCGGGTTGGCCTGAGGCGCAGGTTCTATGGCAAAGCTGGACTTGACGCTTTTGTGTATCGTAAGGCTCTTGTAGTTTTGTGACTCTATCGGTTACTTTTTGCCGAAGACGTCTCCCATGCGGCGTACCTGAGCGCCAACGCCGCGTAGCTTCTCTTCAAAGTGCTCATAGCCGCGGTCCAGGTGATAGACACGGTCCAGGATGGTTTCGCCATCGGCAACCAGAGCGGCAAGTACGAGGGAGGCGGAGGCGCGCAGGTCTGAACACATGACAGCAGCCGATTGCAGAGGCGTCTTGCCGCGGACGGTTGCGGTGCGGCCTGAGATCGTGATGTTCGCTCCCATGCGAACAAGCTCCTGCACGTGCATGAAGCGGTTTTCGAAGATGTTTTCGATCACGGTGCTGGTGCCTTCGGCCTGGGTGGCCAGCGCCATGTACTGGGCCTGCATGTCGGTGGGGAAGCCGGGGTACTCCTCGGTGGTAATGTCGGCGGCTTTGAGTTCGCCGCCGGAGCGGACCCGGACGTGGTCGGCGCCAACATCGATTTTGACGCCGCACTGTTCGAGCTTGGAGATCAGGGCGCCGAGGTGTTTGGGTTCGCAGCAGTCGACGTTGAGGTCGCCGCCGGTGATGGCTCCCGCGATGAGGAAAGTTCCGGCCTCGATGCGGTCGCTGTTGATGCGATGTCGTGCGCCGTGGAGTTTGGCGACGCCCTGAATGCGGATGGTGCCGGTGCCGGCGCCTTCAATCTTCGCTCCCATCGCAACAAGGAGAGCGGCGAGGTCGGAGACTTCTGGCTCGCGGGCGCAGTTCTCGAAGATGGACTCTCCCTCGGCCAGCGTTGCCGCCATCAAAAGGTCTTCGGTGCCGGTAACCGTGATCTTGTCGAAGACGATATGCGCGCCCTTTAGCCGGTCGGCGCGGGCTTCGAGGTATCCGTGATCCTGGGTGATGGTGGCGCCCATGGCCTCGAGGCCGTTGATGTGAAGGTCGATGGGGCGGCCGCCGATGGCGCAACCTCCAGGCATTGCGACGCGTGCGATGCCGGTACGTGCGATGAGAGGTCCAAGGACCAGGGAACTAGCGCGCATCGTCTTCACGATCTCGTACTTTGCGACAGGATCGGACAGGATGGCGCACTTGATGTGGGTACGATGCTGGGCTCGTCCGTAACCGAGTTCGACCTCGGCGCCCATGCTGGTCAGAAGTTTGCGCTCAGTCTCTATGTCCTGGACCTGAGGGATATTTTCGAGGATAACCTCGTCCTCGGTGAGGATGGCGGCGGCCATGCAGGGGAGAGCGGAGTTTTTGCTCCGGAGACTTTAATGGTGCCGAGAAGGGGATTGCCGCCGCGTACTACGAACTTGTCCATTTTGACAGTCTACGGAGATTCGACGTGGAAATGAGTAACGGCGGTGGTTCGGCGCCCTCTGAAGAGTGAGAGAACCTCCTTTCTCTGGGCACAAGATCTTAGCTACGGGGTCAGTATGATAGGTGTTCGGTTTAAGCGACTGATTCTAAATAGTTAATGCGAAGATCTTCCATCGAAAGACCGACCTATGGTTGCGACTCAGAGACGCGAAGCTCACCGGCCCGCGAAATCTACGAGGTTGATGGGAAGCTATAGTCTGGAAATTGTCCATGTGAAAAGTCTTTCATCTTCGATGGATATCGTAATCGGCCATTCGATTACCAATCCAATCAAAATTCGAATTTCGGATTACCGGTGCCAAAAAAGATGAGTTACTCGAATCTTCTCTCAACCCAGCGGCTAACTTTTCGCGTACACCTTGCATATCACGGGACGTAAGTTGATCCTGCAAGGAGAAACGGTGCGACTCAAACATCTCATTTACTGTGCGTCTCTGTGTCTTTTCAGCTCGGCGTTATGGGCTGCCGGGCCGGCAACTCCCGCCGCTGACTTCACGATCTCCACCCCGTCGCATATTCCCGGGGCTACGCTGGAACCCGGCTCCTACACGATCCATATTGTGAACCGTTTGTCGGACCGCGTGATCTTGAAGGTTGATTCGTCGAAGGGCGACGTGCATTCAACCTTTCTTGGTATTCCGAACAGCGAGATTCAGAAGCCAGCCGCCAATGGCCCTGTTAGGTGGGCTAACCCCGCTGACGGCTCTCTGTACCTCAAGGGGTGGTATTTCGCGGGCAGCTCTTCAGTCGTAGAGTTCGTCTATCCAAAGGCTGAGGCCGTTGCGATAGCAACCTCAAACCCAGCGAAGGTGCCTGCGGTTGATCCGGCTTCCGAGGGAAAGGTTACCGATAACACGCTGTCTCAGGACGACATGCAACTGCTGACCCTTTGGCTTCTTTCGCTTGAGCAGGTAGGGCCCAGTGGTACGGGCGATACTGCAAAATCAAGCATCAAGGCGGAGCGATACACGCAAGTTGCCAGCGTCCAGAAGCCGGTGATCAAAGCTTTGCCTCATACTGCCAGCAGGGTCCCGTTGGTATGGCTGCTAGGCTTCTGCTCCTTGATCGCTGCAGCGCTGCTGAGGCTGATTGCGCCGCAGAGTCGAGTCTCTAGTCTTAGTCAGAAACTTTTGCTGCGGAAGTAAATATGCGATCGCTCGCATGCACTGAACGTCTTCTTTGGACGTGTGGTCTCCTTTGCGTTGGATACTGCCTGATTCTGGGTGTTCAGGCAAAGGGGACCCAGAGGTTCGCGGATCGGATTGACCAGCCTTTGCCAACCAGGATTGCACCTGCAGCCGCGCACACGACTGAGGATGTTATTGGCAGGATTGAGATTCCGGCGCTCGCGTTGTCAGCACCGATCACGGCGGACTATGATGGGAATAGTTTGCATCGGGGAGTGGGACATATTCCCGGACAGCGGTGCCGGGTGGCCTTGGTACGGTGGGGCTGGCAGCTCACCGCGATTCGTTCTTTCGGCCGTTGCGTAGGATCACCGCCAAGATGGAGGTGCGGTTGATCGATAGGAGCGGCACCTATCACTACGTCGTGGATTCGGCCGAAATTGTGAGTCCGGACAAAGTAGAAGTGCTCAATATCGCCGACAGGCCAGAATTGACGCTCATCACCTGTTTTCCGTTCGACTATGTGGGCGCAGCGCCGGAACGTTTTATTGTTCATGCTCACCTTCTGTCGGCTTCCCCGGACGGGGTTTCTGCCATCCATTAAGAAGTGGGGAAGAGGCGCTATGAAATTTGAGATTCACGAAACAGTACAGACTCCGGATCCAGAGATGGTTTTGCGCGCATTGGAGATGTGTTCACGCGAGATCTCCAGCGAGGTGGTCCGGTCTGGCGACCGACTGACGTTACGAGGTGTGGGACCGTCGCCACGATCGAAGAACAAGCACGACACTACGGTGTTCCATGTGAACGCCCAGAACAACGAGACCGTGATCCAGGGAGAGGTCAACTTCCAGGCGTCGGCGCTCCTGGGAGATACGTCGCAACAGGAGGTTGTGCGATCCAAAATGGATGATCTGTTTGAGCAGATGAAGGCACAGATTCATCTCGATTCCATGCGTGTAGCTGCTTATACAGCAGCAAGAAGATCGGCCTCATCGTCAACAACCGTTTTAGACCGGCCCGAAGATCAGAGCGCGATCAAACTGCGGGAGTTGGATCCATCTGAAGAAGAATTGTTGCCGTCGGAGGAAAAGATCCCGCCGGCTGCGGCTCCGGAAACAGTAATTGAGGCCGTGACGGCTGCTCCGGATGCAGGATGGGGTGCGGCTGCTCTTATTGGAGAGCCGGAGGAGATTGTACTGCCCGAACGAAGTGGCGACTCTAGGCATGCGCGTATCGCGGAGCCGGTCGCCGCCCCGCCGGTCGAGCACCCGCTCGCAGATGTGCCAGATATCAAAGGCGGTCCAGAAAGAGCCATCAATTCGGCACAGACCGTAGCACACACCGCAGAGTCAGTGCGCCCGACGGAAGCGAAGCAGACTCCTCCGTCAGGGGCTGCGCGTAATCGGGCGAGTAATCCAAGACCCGACGTTGGATCAGGACTCGAAGAAGAACTGTCGTGGGAAACTCGAATACCACCTTACCGACTTCAAGTGGAAGCAGATCGGACCCCTGGCTGGAAACAATTTGCGTTGGGAACAACCGTGGTGGTCATGCTGTTGGCGTTAGCAGCAGGGACGTATCGTTTGTATTGGCTGCAACGGAAGTTCACCGTTACTCCCGTCTCAACCGCAGCAAAGTATGTTCCGGCTCCAGCGATTGATTCGCCGGCCGTTCCGGCACCTTTACCAGTTCTGCCGAAAGCGCCCGAAACATCATCTCCAGGGAGTACGCCTTCTAATCCAGGGAGTACGCCTACTAAGTCAGAGACAAATGCCGAGCCTCCCGCCAGCAGTGCGGAAGTGAAGCGATGGCTGCAAGGATGGGCGGCTTCGATGCAAACCAGAGATGCAAATGCTCAAGCTTCTTTCTACGCAGATAAGTTGGATCGCTATCTCGATCAGCGAAACGTTGGACGAGGTGCAGTCTTGCGAGACCGCGAGGCCACAATCCGCATGCGAAAGGGCCTGTGGACCGTGAAGATGGAGGACGTTGTCATAGAACGGCAGACAGATTCGGAGGCTGAAGTTCGCCTTATGAAACACTTCATCGACGAACCTGAACAGTCAGAGATTTTAGAGTCCTATGTACCGACCCACCTCACGCTTAAGCGCATCAACGGGCAGTGGAAGATCACATCGGAGCAGGATCAACCTACTATTTCGGTCAGTCCCTGGAAGGCGCAGGGCGGAATATTGAATGAGGAAGATCAGCCGGAGATCAGGGAGGAGCAGGGAAGCGCCGCATGTGTGGGTGCCTGCGCTTCCTGACAATCGATGATCCTGACGACTGAGGATCAGTCTTTGAGCAATCAGAGTTCGAGGCGGGAGTCGTCAATCGCGAGTCGTACGTTGCCATCGGATTTGGTAAGGCGACGCACTGCTTCCATTTTGTCGACACTGGCTTTGAGCATAACGACGGCGATGGGAATCGATTTACCGGCGGATTTTATGGTGCGGATCGCGGTGTCGCGGTCGATATCGCAGACCTTCATGAGAACGCGAATGCCTCGCTCAACCAGCTTCGCGTTCTTCATATGCACGTTAACCATGAGGTTGTCGTAGACGTAGCCGAGACGTGTCATGGCGCCAGTGGTGATCATGTTGAGCACCATCTTCTGGGCCGAAGCGGACTTCATGCGCGTGGAGCCGGAGATGACCTCCGGCCCGACCTCGGTGATGACGGTGGTGTCAGCGACATCGGAGAGTGGCGTGTTGAGGTTGCAGGTGATGGCAGCGGTCTTCGCTCCACGGGCTCGTGCGTACTCCACAGCACCAACCACATAGGGCGTGCGACCGCTCGCGGAGACTCCGATGACGATGTCCTTACGAGTGGGGCGCCGGCGGGCGATGTCGCGCTGGCCGATCTCTGGTGAGTCTTCGTTCACATCGGAGGCGGAGGCGAGAGCTTTGGGGCCGCCAGCCATAATGTATTGGACTTGCGAAGGAGCGGTAGAGTAGGTTGGTGGGCACTCCGAGGCGTCCAGGGAGGCGATGCGGCCGCTGGAGCCGGCTCCAACGTAGATAAGACGGCCACCATCGCGCAGAGAGCGGGCCACAGTATCGATGACGATGGCGATCTCAGGCAGCGCCTTTTTGACCGCCGCTGCGATCTTGGCGTCCTCGTGATTAATAATTCGGGCGATCTCGAGAGCGGACTTGGTGTCGAGTCCCTCCGAGGCAGTGTTGGCGGTCTCCGTGGTGAGATCGTTGAAGTCTGCTGCACCGCGGTTGACGGGTTTTGGTGTTGGGGCCTGCTCGAGCATGGTAAGGGTTGCCATAAGTTTCCTACTGTTCTGCTGGGGCAATTCTAGTCCTAACCTTCTCGAATGCGTCAAGAAAGGTTTGCCCTATGCGAGTTATCATAAAGGGTCGGGTCTGTGCCGGATGATGATTGGGATGGCAAACTAAGTCGGCCTGTGATAGGCAAAGTATTCTGGTTCAAGCGTGTAGTTCTCATAAATTTTACGAGGCTGAACCTGGAGCCTCTGCTGGATACATGAGATGGCATTTCCGCTCAATTGGTTACCCGTGCCGGGCGCTTGCGGACGGGTCGCCAGCGAGTAGGCTAGTGATTGCAATTCTTTGATTGGTGCGTCTAAATGTTAGAGGATTCGGAAGATCGCGTGGAGACCAACGGCAAGATTCAGCCGGAGCCAGACAATCGACAGCAGATGGAGCCGACACGCCAGCGGAAGGGAGTGATGCACTCCTGGCTGCGCGACCTTGTAATCTCGGTGGTGGTGTCGGCGTTCATCATCATCTTTCTGTATCAGCCGGTGCGAGTGGAAGGGACCAGCATGTTGCCTATGTTGGAAGACCAGGACAGGCTGTTCATCAACAAGATGGCGTACCGGGTAGGGGAGATTCATCGCGGTGACGTGGTGGTATTTCTCTATCCGCATGACCACGAAAAGAGCTATATCAAGCGTGTGATCGCGCTGCCAGGGGATACGCTACGGATCGATCATGGGCAGGTAATCGTAAACGGAGCGCGAGTTGCAGAGAGTTACGTGCCGATGCGGTTCGCCGATGACAGATCGCAACCGGAGATGACCGTTCCAGGACACGAGTACTTTGTGATGGGGGATCATCGGTCGATCTCGAGCGACAGCCGCGACTTCGGGCCGGTCGATCGAGACTTGATCTATGGCAAGGCCGCGTTTGTGTACTGGCCAATGGACCAGGCTGGGGTCGTCCGCTAGGCGCGGGGCAGTAACAGCAAGCGGCGAACACCACGTCTTTATTAGGCTGAATGTTCAGGCAGCGGTAGCGTTCTTGACGATCTCGGCGAACGATTTGGCTTGCAGGCTCGCCCCGCCGACCAACGCGCCGTCGATCTCGGGCTGGGACATCAGGCTCGCGACATTGTCCGGTTTGACGGAACCGCCATAAAGAATGCGCATAACGCTGGCGCAGGGAAGGCCGAGATGTGCGCCAACCTCGCGTCGGATGATGGCATGGGCTTCGTTCGCCTGCTCCGGGGTAGCGACGCTGCCGGTGCCGATCGCCCAGACGGGTTCGTACGCAATGACGACGTTCCCGCAAGAGGCTCCTTGATGCCGTTGAGCGCGCAGGCGATCTGCCAGCGGAGAACGGCTTCGGTCAGGCCGGACTGGCGCTTGTCGAGGGTTTCGCCCACGCAGACGACCGGGATAAGGTCGTGATCGAGGGCGGCTTTTAGTTTGAGATTAACCATGTCGTCGGTCTCGTGAGCGTAGATGCGGCGCTCCGAGTGGCCTAGCAACACGCGGGTGCACTCAATGCTTTCGAGCATGGTTGGAGAGGTCTGACCGGTGTAGGGTCCTTCGTTTAGCCAATGCATCGTCTGTGCGCCGGCGGTGACGTTCGTACCCTTTGTCGCCTCGATGACATAGCCGAGCGAAGACATGGTGGGGAATATCGCAATCTCGCTGGTCGTGTGGTCCTTGACCAAAGGAAGGAACTCGCTGAGGAAGGCTAAGGATTCTTTGGGCGTCTTGTACATCTTCCAGTTAGCGGCGATCAGTGGCTTTCTCATGTGCGAATCAGTATTCCATTCTGGCGGGTGTCTTGGGAAGACCGGCATTTGCTTCGTTCGTTAGAAGAGGCAAAAGGTAGTGCTCGCGAATAGCCGCACGTTGAAAGACGATTAGCGAAATCTCTGGTTGTCCGTCAGCGCCGCGACGCCGGGCAGAGTTTTGCCTTCGAGAAATTCGAGGCTGGCTCCGCCACCGGTGGAGATGTGGGTGATGCGGCTCGCGACTCCGGACTGCTTGATGGCCGCGACCGAGTCTCCCCCGCCGACGATAGTGGTCGCGTCATGATTGCGTGCAACCGCGGCAGCGATCTCGTTGGTGCCGCGAGCGAAGGCGGGCATCTCGAAGACGCCCATGGGACCGTTCCAGATGATGGTGCGTGCTTCGGCTATCTCTTCTTCAAAGAGCGCAATCGATTTAGGGCCGATGTCGAGTGCCATCAGATCTTCGGGGAAGGGACCATCTCCGGAAAAAATCTTGGTTTTGGCATCAGGGGCGAACTTGTCGGCGAGGACATGGTCGACCGGTAAAAGAAAGCGAACGCCCATAGCCTTTGCCTTATCGAGCGCGGCTTTGGCGACGTCGATCTTGTCGATCTCCACGAGAGATTTTCCGGTGCTCTGACCCTGCGCGTTCAGGAAGGTGTAGGCCATACCGCCGCCGATGATAATCGCATCCGCTTTTTCCAGCAGGTTGTCGATCACCTTGATCTTGTCTGAAACCTTCGCTCCGCCAATGATCGCGACGAACGGTTTGTCGGGTTCAGCAAGGGCCTTTCCGAGGTAGGTCAGCTCTTTCTCCATCAGAAGACCGGCAGCCGATTGTTTTACGAAGTGAGTGACGCCTTCCGTGGAGGCATGGGCACGATGTGCGCTGCCAAACGCGTCGTTGACGTAGATGTCGCAAAGCGAGGCGAGCTTTTGTGCGAAGACGGGATCGTTGGCCTCCTCCTCGGCGTGGAAGCGGAGGTTCTCAAGCAGGAGCGGCTGGCCGGATTCGAGATTGAGGGCCATTTCGCTGGCGACGACGCCAATACAGTCAGGGGAGAATGCCACGTTTTCCTCATCGCCCAGGATGTGGTCGAGTCTGGTGCGGAGATGGTCGACGAGAGGGCGAAGGCTCATGGAGGCCACGGGCTTGCCTTTGGGGCGGCCGAGATGGGAACAGAGGATGACCTTGGCCTTGTGGCGCAGGGCGTACTCGATCGTGGGGAGGGTCTCCCGAATGCGAGTGTCGTCGGTGATGATGCCGTCTTTGAGAGGGACGTTGAAGTCGACGCGAATGAGGACGCGCTTGTCGGTGAGGTCGAGGTCGCGGATCGATAGCTTGGCCATGTCAGTTAGAGGATACCCGAGATGATGGCGCGAAGCGTCGGTTGGCCAAAGATATCGGCAGCCCAACCAGAAAGACCATGGCGGCGATGCTATTGATGAAAACCGCGAGAGTGGGGGCGTTCCTCGGGTAGAGGTTCGTGTGTGGAAGCACCAGGTAGTACATAACCCCGTAGATGAAAGCTCCGTAGAGCAGCCCTGCCAGGACGGCGTGGCGACTAAGGAACGACAGAACACGTGCCGCCAGGACGAAGAGCGTCGCCCAGACAAGTGCGATGAAGAGATGCGCTGCCAGTCCGAGGAGAACGCTGGGGATGCCGTCGGAGTATGCGGCGCGGCCAAGGATGCCGCTCGCGATGGACTGCGGAATCTTCATGGGAGCGACCCCGCGCAGGCCATAGAAGATGATCGGATCGACCATGTCGAGGAGAGCGGCTACGATCGCTCCAATCAGGATTGCCTTCGGGACGGAGCGGCTCAAGTCGTTTGGCATGGGAAATTCTAAAGCATCCCGAGAGACTATTCGGGGATAAAGGAGTCGGCTTCGATCTCGATGCGCCAGGCTGGGTTGAGCAGCGCGGCGACGATAACCATGGTCGCTGCGGGCCGGACCAACCCGAAGAACTTGCCGTGAACGCGGCCGACGGCCTCCCAGTCTTCGGCGCGAGTGAGGTACATCCGAGTGCGGTACACGTGCTCGATGGAACTGCCGGCGTTTTTGAGCGCGGCCTCGATCAGCGTCAGGCATTGGTCAGTCTGTTCCGTTACGTCCGCGCTGTCTGCGCCTACGGGGCCGGTGCCGGAGACGTGGACGTGGTTGCCGATGCGGACCGCCCGGGAGAAACCGATGATCGGCTCGAAGGGTGAGGTGCCGGAAATATTTTTTCGGGTCATCTTGGTCTGGAGAGTCCTTTCGAAGCTAGGCTGCACTTTGGCCAGCGTTTGGCGAACAAGCAGATTACGATCCACACCGCGCATCGGCTCCTCGTAGTAAAGAAAGTTCAAGCAACAAAGAACGATGACGGCCAAGGGAGAAAGCCTCGCGTCAAGTTTGCTATGTCGTGCTGGTCGATTCAATCTGCGACAGGCGGCGAAGCCTCTCGCGCAGTTTTGCGTTCTCTTCATCAAGCTTCGCGAGCTTTTGAGTCAGGGGCGCGAGTACTTCCTGAAGTTCTTCCAAAGTATAGCGGGGAGTGATGTGCTGCGGACAGTTCCAATCGAAGCCTTCAACGTGAACGAGGATCACTCTTTCAATCACCGAAGATTTGTCCGCAGGCCGGAAAGATTCGATCAGCGCCGAAGCTTCGGAATCATGCTCGTGAACCTCGACGCGCCCGAGAATCTTCAGGCGTGTCTGATTGGGATAGTCCATGAAGAAAAGAGCGACACGCGCATCGTGATCGAAGTTTCCCAGGCTGATGTACTGCTTGTTTCCACGCAGATCCGCGAAGCCGATCAGGCTCGAATCCATGACCCGAACGAACCCCTTAGGGCCGCCGCGATGTTGTACGTAAGGCCAGCCGGTCTCGCTGACCGAAGCCATGTAGAAGCTGTCCCGCAGCGCGATGAAGGCTTGTTCGTCGGCGCCAAGAGTATTTCCCGGCCCAGAGCGTTCAGCCAGGCGCTCATATTGAGCCCTGCTGCCATGATCCTGTTGATGTTGTTTGACGAGGGTGTGAAAGTCAGTTCCTGGAAGCGACGACCCATAACGCGCGCTCATTCCGGGCAGGTGGACTCGCTGCTTAAAACAATAGATTCACGGTTGGGTGTAGAGATGCAGAATTGATGCCCGAAGAGCGACGAGACGAGGCCACTCCTCGGGCACAGGGTTGTTTACAGGCCCTTTTTGACGAGGAAGAGGATCAGATCCTTTACTCGGCTGGAGTAGCCCCACTCGTTGTCATACCAGCTGATTACCTTGCCAGTGTTCTGGCCTACGACCTTGGTCAGCTTGCTGTCAACGATGCTGCTGAGGGGATTGCCCTTGAAGTCGGAGGAGACGAGTTCCTCGTCGGTGAAGCCCAGAATCCCCTTGAGTTCGCCGTCGGCGGCCTTCTTGAGGGCCTCGTTGATGGATTTGTCGGTGATGGGCTTCTCGGAGACGAAGGTGAGGTCGACGACCGAGACGTTGGGGGTCGGGACGCGAATGGCGAAGCCGTCGAGCTTGCCGTCCATTGCTGGAACAACTAGCTTGAGCGCTTTGGCGGCGCCGGTGCTCGACGGAATCATCGAGAGAGCGGCGGCGCGGGCGCGGCGCAGGTCCTTGTGCGGGGTATCGAGAATGACCTGATCGTTGGTGTAGCTGTGGATGGTGGTCATGATGCCGGAGGCGATGCCGAAGGTGTCGTGGAGAACCTTGACCACGGGCGCGAGACAGTTGGTCGTGCAGCTCGCGTTCGAGATGACGTTATGTTTCGCAGCCTCGTACTTGCCGTCGTTGACGCCTAGCACGATGGTGATGTCCTCGTTGGTCGCCGGGGCGGAGATGATGACCTTCTTCACCGTGCTGCCAAGATGAGCCTTGGCCTTTTCGGCGTCGGTAAAGAAGCCGGTGGACTCAACAACAATCTGCGCGCCGACCGAGGCCCAATCAAGCTTGGCCGGATCACGTTCCGCGAAGACCTTGATCTGCTTTCCATCGACTGCGATGTAGTCGGCTCCGTGGGTGATCTCCTGCTTCAGATTGCCGAGGATGGAGTCGTACTTGAGGAGGTGGGCCAGCGTGGCGGGGGTAGTTAGGTCGTTTACGGCTACGAATTCAATATCGGGGTTCCCTAAAGCGGAGCGGAATACGTTGCGTCCAATGCGGCCGAAGCCGTTGATGCCTACCTTTACAGCTGCCATGATTTTTGGTTGCTCCTGTCGTGTTTGCTGCGTTGAGTATCAGTGTAACCATTTTAGAGCGAAGCGAAAGGGGCCGCACGCCATTCGCGTGGGAAGCTATTACTGGGCTGGGACGCGGCAAACTTTGACGCAGCTTCTCCCGCCGTGCCGTCGCGAGGGATCGACGAGACAAATTGCGTGCTGGCTTGGATTAGAAGTTGAAGAACTTTTCGCGGAGGGCGTCTTCGTAGTTCTTCTTCGCATCTTTGGCCTTCTCGCGAGCATCTTCTTCACGGAAGGCGGCCGCCTCCCAGGCGTCGATCTCTGCCTCGGAGTGGTTGACCGAGGCGAGCGCCTCTTCTTCGCGGATGGCAGCAACCCATTGATCAACGGCTTCTTTGTAAGCAGCCTGCATCTGGTTCAGATCGGAGACGTCGACGGACATCGCTCACCTCTTTTACCCGCGACGGTACTGCAGCTCTGTGAAAGGAGGATGTAAACCGCTGAGAAAAGACGAGATGAAAGCACCCACATTCGACCAAACGGGGAGACGGTCGGGGTGTCTCTGGAGGTGCAAGCCATTTGCGGGAGGCTTCCGCGCTGTGTTACAAGCGTCGTATGCGCGAATTGCGCGAATGGATAAGCGAAAAGATGAGACGACGCCCTAGACGTGGACCGAATGATTCGGAGTCCACGGGGAAAAGTGGGCAGGAGCTGCCCTCGAACCAGCAAGCTCCCCTGAGACCAACCTATCCGGAGGCTGCGCCGGTACGCGCCGCAGACCCCGCGCCAGCCAAGGCCGAGCAAGTTGTGGAACCAGCGACTGAAGTCGCCGCCGGGACCGTCTCCGACCACGCCATGTCCCTTGCCGAACAGGTAGCGCCTGCTGAGCCCAAGATGGTGATGGAGACCCAGCCAGAGTCGCTGGGAACTCCACCCGCGGAGTTGACTGCGACCAAGTCGCCGAAGGGTTATGTCGTGCTTGCAATCGGTCTGCCCGGCTCGGGTAAGACGACCTGGTACAAGCGTCGAGGTGTAACTCCTCTATCGAGCGACCTGCTGCGCACCCTCCTCTTCGACGACATCACCGAACAGCGCTATCAGGGGCTGGTGTTTTCAACGTTGCGAAGCCTGCTGCGCGCTCGTCTGATCGCGAAGATGCCTTGGAACTACGTGGACGCGACGAACCTGTCGCCTCACGAACGCAGGCAGTGGATCAAGATGGCCAAGAGCTTCGGATACGAGGTGCAAGCTGTGTTCTTCGACGTGCCATTGGCCGTTTGCATGGAACGCAACTCGAAGCGCGATCGCCAGGTGACCGACGAGGTGATGCAGAAGATGGCCGAGCGCCTCAAGCCCCCCACCTTCAAGGAAGGTTTCGAAAAGATCACGGTAGTGCGTGTAAAGGGCCAGCCCGGCACGGCAGGAGA
Organism: Tunturiibacter gelidiferens; assembly: GCF_051013345.1. GTDB lineage: Bacteria > Acidobacteriota > Terriglobia > Terriglobales > Acidobacteriaceae > Edaphobacter > Edaphobacter gelidiferens_A. Next base: position 5,067,864 of record NZ_CP132939.1, on the reverse strand, counting down.
GCCAACGGTCGATACAGTCCCGGAGCCCGCAGAGTAGCTCCGCAGCTCGCCACATCAGATTAGAGTAAAAGACATGCCCACGGTTGGCGTTGAGTTCGCGAAGGTGAGCTACACGCTGGCGAGTGGGCGCGTTTTAATGCGTGAAGTCTCTTTACAGCTTGAGGCGGCGACGACGACAGCCCTGCTGGGACGCAGTGGATCTGGCAAGACCACGCTATTACGCATGGTGAACAATCTGGTGACGCCCAGCTCGGGGCAGGTGCTCGTCGCAGGCAATCAGACGCAAAATGGCGACATCGTAGCGCTGCGGCGCAGTATCGGGTACGTCATCCAGGAGACTGGGCTGTTTCCCCACATGACCGTGGAGCGTAACGCTGGGATGGCGCTGGAGCTTGCGGGACGCTCGAAGAGCAAGATAGCGGAACGGGTCCACGAGGTTATGTCGCTGGTGGGACTCGGATACGAAGAATTTCGCGGACGGTACCCCTGGCAGCTTTCGGGCGGCCAGCGCCAGCGTGTCGGTCTCGCACGCGCACTCGCTACAGACCCAACCGTACTGTTGATGGACGAGCCGTTTGGCGCGCTCGATCCGTTGACCCGCGCCGAGATGCAGACCATGCTGCGAGACTTGCTGAAGAAGGTGGGAAAGACCGTTCTACTGGTCACTCATGATCTGGACGAAGCTCTGTACCTGGCCAACCGCGTGGTGTTTCTTTCCGAAGGCACTGTAGTGGCAGATCTCGCTCCAGAAGAGGTGCTGCGGTCAGAAAACCATCACGTAAAGGATTATGTTTATGCCGTACACCGCACGGTGCAAGCGTGATCGACTACCTTCGCCAAAACGGATACGACATCGGTCGACTGACCTTTGAGCATCTCTGGCTAACCCTGTCAGCGATGCTATTGGCTGCGGCGATAGGGCTGCCGTTGGGTATCCTGCTCACCCGCAAACAGAAGCTCGCCAGGCCCGTAATCGGGGTTGCGAATGTCCTGCAAACAGTTCCGAGCCTCGCTCTCTTCGGTCTGCTTCTGCCGGTCCCGTGGTTGGGAGAGAACGCGGCCCGGCTGGCGATCCTGGCGCTGACCGGGTACGCGCTGTTGCCAATTCTACGGAACACCTACGCAGGGATAGGAAGCGTGGACCCTGCGCTGGTGGACGTGGCTAACGCAATGGGTATGACCTCATGGCAACGGCTGCTGAAAGTAGAACTGCCCTTGGCGGCGAGTGTGATTCTGGCTGGGCTCCGAACGGCAACCGTGACCTGTGTGGGTGTCGCGACCATTGCAGCCGCGATTGGAGCGGGTGGCTTGGGAGAACTCATCTTTCGCGGCGTCGCGAGTGTCGATAACGGGCTGGTACTGGCAGGCGCGATTCCAGCAGCGCTCTTGGCCTTGGTCGCGGATGCGGGACTGGGCTTACTGGAAAAGCGATTGGCTGTGAGGAGAGTGTGATGGATGCCGATTGCATTCTGCGTCGGCTGGCTTCGATGATTCTGTCGTCGTTCCTCGTCGGATTGATAGCCTGCGCCCCCCGAGGTCCTCACGAATTACGATTGGTGCAAAGAACTTCACCGAGCAGGTGGTGCTGGGAGAGATGCTCTCCCAGGAGATCGAAGCTGTGACCGGGGAGCAGGTGGATCGGCGATTTTATCTGGCCGGAAGTTATCTCTGCCAGCAGGCGCTGGTCAGCGGACGCATCGATGGATACGTGGAGTACACGGGGACCGCGTTGACGGCAATTCTGAAGCAGCCACTTCCTCCGGTGGGTCAGCGGGAAGAGGCGACGGTATTTCGTGAGGTCAGCAGACTGTACGCCTCGAAGTACCGAGTAAAGGTCGGCCCCGGTTTGGGCTTCGAGGACACGTTCGCGATGGTAGTGCGCGGCGACGATGCGAAGCGACTGGGCGTAAAGACCATCTCGGACGCCGTGAAGTCTACTCCCGATCCTAGCGGTTGGAGGCTTGGGGTAGGCTACGAGTTTCAATCTCGTCCGGATGGTTTGCGCGGCCTCGAGGCTACCTACGGACTAAAGTTCGCAGGCGACCCTCGAACGATGGATCTAGGACTGCTCTATCGTGCGCTGTCGAGCAATCAAGTCGACATGGTGGCGGGCAACTCAACCGACGGGCCCATACGGGCTCTCGGATTCGTGGTGCTGGAGGATGACAAGCACTACTTTCCGCCGTATGAGGCGGTTCCGTTGATACGGCAAGATTCGCTGCAGCGGCATCCGGGAATTCAGGTCGCGATGGACCGGCTGGCAGGCAAGGTGAGCGCGGACGAGGTGCGCGGTATGAACTATGCGGTGGACTCCGAGCACAGGGATGTGGCAGACGTGGTGAGGGAGTTCCGTAAGTCGAAGGCACTCTGAGTTGGAGGTTATCCGCAGCGCCGACTGTCAGGACTTTCGCAGTCGAGCGACGGGAGGGATGTTGATGGTTGAGCCATGGTTGCGTGGGACGTTGACCGAAATCGACGCAGTGCGGCGACAGGTGCTGCATGCTCTGGAACTGGCCTCGGAGGACGTCGAGCGGTGGTGTGCAGGATTGAGCGATGAGGAGATGAATGCGCGGCCGTTTGGACTGGCTCCGGTAGCGTTTCATCTCCGTCACATCGCGCGAAGCCTCGATCGCCTGTTGACCTATGCGGAGGGTGGGGCTTTATCGGGGGCGCAAATGGATGCGTTGGCCAGTGAGATGGGGGGCGGTGCGTCTGCCGAGGTTATGCTCGCTGAGGTCCGGGCTGCATTGGGTGAGGCACGGCAGCGCGTGTTGATGGTCTCGCAGGGAAGTTATGAAGATCCGCGTGGAGTGGGCCGGGCGCTGTTGCCCAGCACGGTAGGCGGACTGCTTGTTCATTGCGCGGAGCATACGCAACGGCACATCGGACAGGCCGTGATAACCGCGAAGGTCGTGGTGGGAGAGAGGGCGTAGCTGTCTCGTCTTTTGTCATGGCGCCTGCTCATTCAAAAGGTGGAGCGAAAGATACTCCCTTTGCATGGTTGACTGTCTCTATCAGCCCGCGTTGAATCGCTGGGAGGGCGAACATGCCACAGACGCAAGAGATACAAGCAGTACGAAACAAAACCGGATATTTTTTTGCTTTGGCGTCGGTGTGCACCATCATTTCGGCGGCCTGCGTCGCCATTCCGTTGTTTGTCATTCGCCCATTCCGCCCTCAGGGTGCGCGCGAGTTGGAGATCGCTCTGGCCGTTCGTCACGTCGGCCCGTGGCTTGCCGGGGTGTGCGCTGCGGTCGTGCTTCTGATAGTGTTTCGCCTCTGGAAGACCGCTCGGATTGGCACTCGGATCGTACTAATCTGCTTGCTTCTGCTTGCGTTCGCGAGCACATCTTTTACGCATGTCAACATCTTCGAAAAGATGTTTCACCCCTACGATTCGCCCTCTTTCGAGAGCGCAAACGACGCAAAAGTCGACTCCGACGACAGGGTGCTCGCAGTCAAAGTGGGAGACGAAGCACGAGCTTATCCGATACGCACCATGGGTTATCACCACATTGTCAACGACACGATAGGCGGCGTCCCGATCGCTGTGACGTATTGCACGTTATGTCACACGGGGCTGGTGTGGAGTCGGGTCGTCGAACGAAAGCTGCTGCATTTTCGCCTGGCTGGCATCAACAACGGCAACGCTCTCCTGCGGGATGAGCAGACCAGCAGCATCTGGCAGCAGAGCACAGGCGAAGCCATCTTCGGTCCGCTGAAGGGGCAGCAACTCAAGCTCGTTCGGAGCAACGAGTTGACCTTCGCCTTGTGGAAGAGTGAGGAGCCGCATGGGCAGGTATTAAAGTCGGACCCACCCTATGCGGCGGAGTACGACCCGAAAGACTGGGAGAAGCATGTCGAGAAGACAACAACGGTGGTCGACACGACGCGTTCCGGGATTGGACCGCATCGGCTGATGCTGGGAGTCACCGTGGCGGGGCAGAGCAAGGCCTATCCGATTGAGGCGATCCTCGCCGCAAAATTGATTCAGGATCGGGTTGGAGGACTGCCCGTTATCGTGGTGGTCGGGCCTGACGGCGCATCAATCAGGGTGTTCGAAGGAGCGCTCGAGAATAAGCCCGTGATCTTTGCACGAGGTGCAGGTGACCAGGGAATGAGCGATCTCGACACGGGCAGCTTCTGGAACTTCCAGGGTTGCGCCGTAGACGGAAGGCTGACGGGACAGTGCTTAGTGGAGATCGACGCGCACAAGGACTACTGGTTCGACTGGATGAATCATCATCCCGAATCAGCGGTATTCAAGAATTGAGCTAGCTGACGAGGTGGCCCATCTTCTCGCGCTTGGTCTGAAGGTAGCGCTCGTTAGTAGGTTCGCTCGGGACCTTGGCGGAGATGCGCTCAACCACCTTGATGCCGGCAAGCTCCAGGGCTTCCACCTTCTCTGGATTGTTGGTGATAAGCCGAACCTCGGTGATCCCCATCTGCTTGAGGATCTGCGCAGGCAGCTCGAAGTGGCGGCAGTCGGCCTCGTAGCCAAGTTCGAGATTCGCTTCGATGGTGTCGAGGCCCTTATCCTGCAGCTCATACGCGCGCAGTTTCGCCATCAGCCCAATGCCGCGCCCCTCCTGCTGTTCGTAGAGCATAATGCCCCTGCCTTCGTCGGTGATCAGGGCCATGGCGAGTTCGAACTGCTGCCGGCAATCGCACCGCAGGGAGTGGAAGACGTCGCCCGTAAGGCACTGTGAGTGTATCCGCACAATCGGAGGCGCTTCGTGAACATCGCCCATCACCACCGCCACCGCTGCCTCCACGCGCACCGCTGGCGGAGGAATGTTGTCGTTGCAGGCGGCTGGGTTTTCGATCACGCCCTCGAAGCCGAGGATACGGAATTGCCCCCAGCGGGTCGGAAAGTCGGCGTCGGCTACTTTGGTCACACTTGCGAACGGCATCTCTTGATTATACGTTTCCAGCTTCATTACCATTAGACTGCTTAGACCGGCTGTTGGATGCGAAGTTGCATTCGGGGCGTAAAGTAGTGGTGTGACCCAGCCCGATCCCAAGCTGATTTTGATTACGCTGCTGATAGAACTGGGCGTAGCCGCAGCGGTTTCGAGTTCGCTGGCGCGATCGAGCCGCTTCAAAAATCTCCTCCTGTTGCCGCGTCGAACTCCGCGGCAGACGATGTGGCTCGTCATCATCATTTGCGTGCCTCTAACTCTTGGCGTCTGGGTCCGCACCACCGTCCCCAACTTCCTGGCTGCTGATCTCTCCTTCGAAACCACGATCTTATTGGGAATTCTCGTGGGACCACTCGCAGCGATGGCTGGCGGAGCGACGCTCGCAATTCCAGCCGTGCTTCACCATGAGTATTGGGCTCTCCCGGTAAATCTCGCCATTGCCGCGATCGCCGGAGCCTTCGGCCGATTTGCCGACCCGGAGGACGTCTGGTCGTTCTCCCCCATGATCGACCTGAGCATCTACCGCTGGGTCACGCGCAACCTGCGACGGCCGCAGCTCGATCGTCAGATTCTGTTGCTTCTCCTGGTAGCCGGAATGCAGCTCGGGACCAGCGCGCTCTCGCATTACTTCCCGAGACATTTCTTCGAACTGAACTCCAGGGAGTGGTGGGTGCAGTTATTGATCTGCGCCACCGCGCCAATCCTCGTCGGAATCCCACTCAAGATCTGGAATGCGGTTCGCGTCGAAAGGAAGCTGGAGGAGCAGGGAAGGCTGCTGCTCGAGGCTCGGTTGGATGCGTTACAACGACAGATCAACCCACATTTTCTATTCAACACGCTGAATTCGATCACTTCCCTGGTTCGCTCGCAACCCGAGTTGGCGCGAGAGATGATCGTCAAGCTAGCCAATATCCTGCGCGTGCTCTTGAAAGACCGCGAGGCGTTCCTGCCCCTCAGCGAGGAGCTGCGCTTTACCGACGACTATCTGGACATCGAAGTAGTGCGTTTCGGCGACAAGCTGAAGGTCGTCAAGGAGATTGCCGACAACACGCTGGACATCGTGGTGCCCGGAATGCTCCTCCAGCCGCTTATTGAAAACAGCATCAAACACGGCCTCGAGCCGCGAATCAGCGGCGGCACTGTTACGATCCGCAGCCGGATTACGGAAGAAAGAAGGCTGATGGTTGAGGTAGAAGATGATGGCGTCGGGATGGCTCCAGAGCGCATCGAGGTCTCTCTGGTGAGCGGCTTGGTTCGCCCTGGAAATGGCATCGGGGTACGGAACGTACGCGAGCGTATGCAGGTTTTATATGGTGATCTGGCGACCGTCGATATCAACAGCCGTCCGGGTCGAGGGACAAAGGTGACGCTCCTGATGCCGATTCTGGACGCTGGCGCCGAAACCTGGGGACCGATCGGCGGCGCGGCGGGGCAGGCCATCAGTCACATGGTCGAAGACGCGGTTCGCGCAATGACCCGGTCGTAATAATCCTCGTAGAGTGGAATCACTCGAGAGGCGCAAAAGTGATCCTGCGCAGTCTTACGGCCCGCTCGCGCCATAGCGTCGAGACGCGGCTGATCGCTTAGAAGCGAGATCGCGGCGGCGGACATAGAATCGACATCGCCCACATCAAACAGGAGGCCGTTGTGTCCGTCCTGAATAAGCTCTGGAACACCGCCGACGCGGGTACCGATAGTCGGGACGCTGCACGCCATGGCTTCAAGCGCTGCCAGCCCGAACGACTCCATCTCGCTGGGCATCAGCATAAGGTCAGCCAGCGGTAGCAGTTCGTTGACGTTATCCTGCTTCCCGATGAAATGAACCCGGTCCTGCACGTTGTGCTCGCGCGCGAGATATTCGGCGACGCTGCGGTCGGGGCCGTCGCCAATCAACATCAGGCGAGCCGGCATAGCCTTCGCGACGAGGGCAAAGACCTTCACAACATCTTGAATGCGTTTGACTGGCCGAAAGTTGGAGAGATGAACCAGAAGCCGTTCGTTCGGCTCTGCGAAACGCGGACGCATCGCAGCCACTAGATCCGGATCGCGGACATAAACGTCGCAGTTGACGAAGTTGCGAACCACTTCGATCTCGGAAGTGATTGCGAAGGCCTCACGTGTGCGGTCGCGCAGGTAGCTGGAGATGCTGGTGACCCCGTCTGACTGTTCGATGCCAAATCTTGTAATGGGAAGATACGAACGATCCAGCCCAACCAGCGTGATGTCTGTACCGTGAAGCGTCGTAATGAAGGGCAGACGAACACCGCGCGTGGCGAGCATCTGTCGCGCCAGCAACGCGCTCACCGAGTGAGGAATCGCATAGTGAACATGAAGCAGGTCCAGCGAATAAAACTCAGCAACCTCCGCCATTCGAGTCGCCAGCGCGAGATCGTAGGGCGGATGTTCAAACAGCGGATAGTTTGAAACCGCAACCTCGTGGAAGTGAATATTCGACTCACGGCCGCTGAGACGAAAGGGCTGCGAGTAGGTGATGAAATGAATCTCGTGCCCGCGAGCAGCCAGTTCAATGCCAAGCTCAGTAGCCACGACCCCGCTGCCGCCGTAGGTGGGATAACAGGTGATGCCGATTTTCATGATTTTCCCTTACTTTTCGGCTGCATGCATCACTCCTGCTATTGGACGAAGCAATAGTCTCATTGGACTCGGTCCCGTCCGGCGGTCCATCAGCTTTTCGCAAAACAAGCGCCGTTAGGCTACAAGGCCCCCGTAGTTGATGAGCTGGGGCGCGTTTGGTTGCAAAGACCTCGCGGGGAGCTCGGTGAGCAACGAATCTCGCTCTACGTCACGATGAGTGCGAAGCCGAGTGGTGACGCGATCCAGGTCTTCATCGTTGTAGCCGGGGTGGCAGCACAGTTCGAAGGTTCCCTCCGCGGGCAGTGCAATTAGAAGTTCGCGCAAACTTGCAGCATCCAGGTGGCCGGTCGCGGAGATTCCGATGGTCCCGTCCGTGGTGAGCACGCAACCGTCGCGGATCTGCGCCTGGCGCGCGAACGCGCTTTTGAAGCTGCCGAGCAGGTTTACCTGCAAGCGGCGGAGCCGGTTCCCGTGACCAAGTGCAAGGCTCCAGGTCGCTTCGAAGGGATTGCGAATCGCATTGATGGAGCAGCGGTCAGCGACGCGCAAAAGCGGTCGGGTGACAGCCGGAAAGAGATGCGTGTGTTTGTGTGTGTCAAGATGAGTAACCTTGACGCCCGCGGCGTGCAACTTCTTCACCTGGGCAAGCGCCTCCCGTTCAATCTCCGCTTCGCTGATCTTGCCTCGAAGGAGCGCCTGCACGAAATCGACGAGCGAAGGACGAAATGTCTTGCCATCGGCGCCCAGCAGAGTCGGGATACTCTGTGGCGGCGAGACGGGGCTACCATCGGTGAGTGTGACGTGGCAACCAACACCAAGGGCAGGATTGACCCTGGCAAGTGCGACAGCGTCGTCGAATGCTGCACCGGTCGCCATCAGCGTTGCAGAGGTCAGCGACCCAGCCCGGTGAAGCTCCGCGATGGCGCGGTTAACTCCACGAGTCAGACCGAAGTCGTCCGCATTGATGATGAGGCGTGCAGGCATAAGTATTTATCATAATGAACGTCCGAGCGGTCAGCGCCTGACCCACAATCAACAGACTCAGGCGCTGGTCCTACTGAACGTGCAGCGTCGCCTTCAGCGGAGTATCACTAGAGGAGGGGCCTGCCGTTACCTTGTATTCGCCCGGAAGCAGCTGCCATCCGTTCTGATCCGTATTGAAGACCGTTAGCGAGAGCGGATGCAGCGGCAACGTAACCTCCTTCGACTCGCCAGGAGCCAGCTTCACCCGTTGCCATGCTGCAAGCCGCTTGTAGTCCTCCTTCGCAGCCGCAGGCAGCGCAACGTAGACCTCGGCGATCTCGGTGCCCTCATGCGCTCCCGTGTTGCGAACCGTAAAGTGAACCGTGCGCTTGGCATCATCCACAGTCAGGCCCGAGTAAGCGTAGGTGGTGTAAGACAAGCCGAAGCCGAATGGGAAGAGGGTTGCTTGTTGGTCGCCTCAAACCACTTGTAGCCGACCTTAGCGCCCTCTGAGTTGTAGTTCACGTCGAACGGTTGAACCTTATGCTCCTGGTTTGGGCCAGGCGCCACTCCCTCCAGACCAGGCACCACTGGATGCGGCAACTGTGCCTCGTCTTTTGCGAACGTGACTGGCAGCTTGCCCGAAGGATTCACCTCGCCAAAGAGAATGTTTGCCAGCGCCTGCGCGCCGCCAATGCCTGGGTACCACACCTCGACCACGCCCTTCACATGTTGAACCCATGGCATACTCACCGGTCCGCCGTTCTCAATAACGACGATGGTATTCGGATTCGCTGCTGCAACCGCCTCGACCAGAGCATCCTGATTGTCAGGCAGCGACAGAGTGACCGCATCCATCCCCTCCTGCATCGGCTGGTTCACAAAGACAATGGCAATAGCAGAAGACTTCGCGAGCTTCACGGCCGCCGCAATGTCCAGGCCATCCGCGTACCGAACTGACGCCTGAGGCGAGTGCGCCTGAATGTTCTTGAGCGGAGAAGAGGGAAGTAGACATGCTCGGTCCAGCCGGATCCGCCAGCCTTCGGATCGGCAGCATTGCCGCCCGGCGCATCAACCTGGGCCGAGCCGCCTCCCGAGAGAACACCCACATCCGCATGCGAACCGATAATCGCAATCGAGTTCGAAGCCGCGGCTTTCAGCGGGAGAATATGATCCGCGTTCTTCAGCAGCACGATGCTCTCTTCTGCAATATGCTGCGCGTCATCTCGTCCTCGGAACGGATCGACGACCGTACGAACCGGCGGATCATCCACCACGCCCGCTGCAAACATGCTGCGCAGAATGCGATGAACCATGTCGTCGAGCCGAGTCATGGGGACCTGTCCGCCTTCAACAGCCGTCTTCAAAGGAGCATTAAAGTAGTTGTCGTCACCAGGCATCTCCTGGTCCATCCCGTTCAGCGCTGCTTTGACGGTGCTATGGGTCGCACCCCAATCCGAAACCACCCAGCCCTTGAACTTGAAATCCTTCTTCAAAACTTCATTGAGAAGATAATCGTTCTCGCACGTATGGTCGCCCTCATAAAGGTTGTAAGAGCACATCACCGCCGACGGCTCCGCGATCGCAATCGACACTTCGAAGGCAAGCATATCCGACTCGCGCAAAGCCTTCTTATCGAGCAGCGCATTGACCACAGTCCGTCCCGTCTCCTGATCATTTAACGCATAGTGCTTGATGTCGCTCATCACATGCTGGGAGAAGACACCCTTCTCGAGATTGCCCGTCATTGTGCCAGCGAGGATCGGGTCTTCTCCGGCGTACTCAAAGTTGCGGCCGTTACGTGGCTCGCGCGTGATATTCACCCCGCCGCCGATCGACATATTCGTGCCCCACGCGCGAAGCTCGCGCCCAATCACGGAGCCATAAAGAAAAGCCGACTCCGGATCCCAGCTGGACGCAGCGCCAAGCGTGGAAGGAAGCAACGTCGCATAGCGGGACTGATATGCCGCCATGCGAGCGCCGACAGCGGAGTCCGCAAGATCGATCCCTGGAATACCAAGCCGCTCAATACCCGCCATATACCCCGCGGCGAAGTTCGACTTCGCCGGAACCGGGTCGCCTGCGCGCAGAACACCCCAACCCGTTCCGTGAACCATCTGAATTTTTTCGTCGAGAGTCATCTGCCCGAGCACCAGCCCGGCGCGCTCATCGGGGAGAGAGCCTTATTCATCCACGGCATCTTCGAGACATCGGGTGGGGTCTGGGCCGGGGCTGCCGGAGAGCGAAACGAGACCACTGTGACCAAAACGAAGAGCGACAAAACTCTAAACCGCTGAAAAAATGACATCCATGCTCCTTCAAGCTGAGTGCGACCGGCTCCCAATAACAGACAATCGCGTGTTTACTGACCGTTAGAGAGTCTATATGAACTAAAACGTTATAGGTAAGGGTTTTCGCGTTTTCGGCCGGGCTATCTCATGCTGGTCAAACAGAAGCTTCTCAGTGTTTCGCCCGAAGCTTTCCGGTGATCACTTCGCAAAGAGTTGTCCAATGTCCGCGAATGCCTTGAACTCAAGCGCATTGCCTGCAGGGTCGAGAAAGAACATCGTAGCCTGCTCGCCCACCTCGCCCTTGAAGCGGATGTACGGCTCAATCACAAACGTGACCCCCGCACGCCGAAGCCGCTCGGCAAGGGTCTCCCACGTCTCCATCGGAAGCACCACGCCGAAGTGAGGGACAGGGACGTCATGTCCGTCGACGGGGTTCCGGTGAGCCTTGCCATTCGACGAGCCGGGCTTCAGATGCGCCACGATCTGGTGGCCGAAGAGATCGAAGTCGATCCAGTGCGACGAACTGCGACCCTCCGCACAGCCAAGGGTCGTTCCATAAAAACTGCGAGCAGCGTCGAGGTCGTCGACTGGAAAGGCGATGTGAAAAGGTGTCAGCGGCAAAGTGGTCTCCTGCAACGATCATACGACTCGAGCAGACCACCCGTCGCACGCGACTAGCCGCGATGGAATCCCCGGTCGTAGCCAGGAGTGGTGTGAAACTTGCGGTCATGCTGCGGATGATAGCCGAAGCCGTTGTAAGAGACGCGCGCACCGTCCTCGTTGCCCGAGCGAAACCCCACCTGATCGGCCCTTGCGATCAGCGGAGGTACGCTGTTCGCGCGCAACCATCAGCGGAGCGCACGTTCGGAGGGGTAAACGCTGCTTAGGAAGAAATATTGCCGTTGTCGAAGGATCTTAGCGTCGTGGACGTTTATTCGTTATCGCTTGGCAGGCGCACAACAAACTCCGTATTGCCGGGTTCGGAACTGAAGCGAATCACCCCATGGTACTGGTCGACGATGCGCTGCACGATGCCCAGGCCGATCCCTGTTCCGACGCCTACGGGCTTGGTTGTGTAGAAGGGATCGAAGATGTGTTCCTGGCTCTCCAGCGGAATGCCCGAGCCGTTGTCGCTCACACTGATGCAGAGATCCATGTGCGGGTTCTTCGTGTCCGCCTTTGAACTCTCCGCCCAGGTATGCACGCTGATCCGTCCATGTTGCGGCACAGCGTCGATCGCATTGTCCAGCAGATTCGTCCAGATCTGATTCAGTCCAGTGCACTCGCTATGCAGCGGAGGAAGATCCGTGGCGAAATTCTTTTCGAGCACAATCTCCTTCTCGCGCAGCTTATGCCCGAGAATGATCAGCGTCGCGTGAATGCTGTTGTTGATGTCGATCGTCTGCTTCTGGCCCTTGCCTTCATAGGCGTAAGACTTGACCGCATGCACCAGGTCCGTAACTCGCCCGATGCTCTCTTCGATGGTGCCCACCAACTGCATGCTCGAAGCCATCGCCTCCAGCCATCCCAGAGCCTCTCCGAGTAATGGCCCGTCGAAGTCGTTCTTCACGCGTTCGAGCTCCGCGGCGGTCATGCCGATCGAAACCAGCGTGGGAGCCATCTTCCACGCGTTTTCGATGTTGGCCGACTCCATCCACTCCGCCAACGCCTCCTCGGCATCGCTCTGGTCCAGCGAGTTCATCATCAACGGCTGTTTCAACGCAAGCGCCTGCTTCTGCATGTCGAACATGCAATGCTTCTGCTCTTTGGAGAGATCGCGTTCTTTGAACTTGAGAGAGAGCTCATGCATTCGCATCAGGTTGTCGCGCAGTTGAGAGGCGGCGCGGCGCGCAGCAGATCCGGGATTGTTCAACTCATGCATCAATCCCGCAGCCAGCGTCCCCAGCGACGCCATCTTCTCCTGTTGCACGGTCGTACTCTGCAGTTTTTGAAACCGATAGGCCATGTTGCCCAGAATCGCTTTACGAACCTCTGGGCAGCTTGTCATCAAACCCCAGAACTGCTCTTCGTCGAGTTCCAAAAGGTGACTTGGCGCCACCGCTTCCACACTGCCCGAGTTAGGAACATTCGTTAGCAGCGCCATCTCCCCAAAGGTGCTGCCCGCCTCAATCTTGGCCAGAGTAAGGTTGTTTTGTTCGGCAGTCTTCTGATGCACGCGAAGCTCGCCGTCGAGCAATATCCAAAAGCAGTGCGCCAACTCACCCTGCCGCGTGATGACTTCGCCTGTATCGACGTGGAAGTCCCGCACGCCGTCAAGACAATGCAGCTGGTCGTCTCGCAACGATGACAAAGTGGGGACCTTGCGCAAAAGCGCAATCATATCCTCATTGACTTTTTCCACGACGTGACTTTGGACGATTTGGGTTTGTTCGCTCATCGGGTTATTGGTTGGGTGCCTTTCAAAGCGTAGCTAAATACTGATGCACAAATTGAATTGCGATCGAACCTTCGCCGACCGCCGAGGCGCATCGTTTGACCGAGTTGAATCGTACATCGCCCGCGACAAAGATGCCCGGAACACTCGTCTCCAGCAAATAAGGGTCGCGCTCCAGCTTCCACGACTTGGGTGACTGCGCCTTCAGGTCGGGACCGGCAAGAATGAATCCCTTGCTGTCACGACAGAGCTCCGCCGGCATCCAGTCCGTCTTCGGCGCCGCGCCGATAAAGATAAACAGGGAACTGGCCTGTCGAGCCTCTTCTCCGCGAGGTGTCTTTAGCGTGAGGCACTCCAGGTGACCCTCTCCACCCATCCCAACCACCTCGGTACCAGTCTCGACCGTGATGTTCGGGGTCGCCTCAATCTGGTCGATCAGGTACTTCGACATACTGTTTTCGAGCGACTTCCCGCGGACCAGCATGTGAACATGATCGGCATAGCGGGAGAAATGCATAGCCGCCTGGCCGGCAGAGTTCGCCCCGCCAACAATGTAGACCGCCTCTTCCTTGCACGACATCGCTTCGGTCAGCGCCGCGCCGTAGTAAACCCCAGCTCCGCTCAGCTTGTCGGCCCCGGGCACATCGAGCTTGCAGTAGTCGACGCCCGTAGCCAGCAGACAAACGTGGCACGTGACCTCCTGCCCGTCGGCCATCGTCAGAATGCGGTACTGATTCTCCGTGCGGATGCAGGAGACCTTCTGCGTAAGGAATTCAGCTCCGAGCCGATTCGCCTGGAGGAAAGCTCGTTTCGCCAGCTCCTCGCCACTGAGTCCTTCGGGAAAGCCCAGGTAGTTCTCAATCTTCGAGCTGGAGCCGGCTTGTCCGCCAGGAGCCGCCGCCTCGATGACCAGCGTACGCAGGCCCTCAGAGGCCCCATACACGCCAGCCGCGAGGCCCGCAGGACCCGCGCCTACCACAACCACGTCGTAGAACTCCTGCTGCGCTTGGGTCCGAAGGCCGACCTTATTGGCCATCTCCGTCGAAGTCGGCTGCACCAGGGCAGTGCCATCTCCAAATAGGATGACCGGCAGTTTGGTATCGTCGATACCCTTCTCCTTCAGCAGCGCCAGCGCATCCGGATTCGTCTCCGGGTTCAACCACTGGTAGGGAATGCGGTTGCGCGAAAGAAAGTCACGAACTGCATGGTCCATCGCCGACCAACGCACCCCCACGACTCGGATTCCCTCAAACGGAGGCCTGTACCCCTCCTTCCAGCTTCCAAGCAGGTCGTCCAGCACCGGATAGAGCTTCTCTTCCGGAGGATCCCAGGGTTTATTCAGGTAGTAGTGGATCTTGGCTGAGTTGATCGCACGAATCGCCGCTTCCGTGTCGGCATAGGCCGTCAGCAAAACCCGTTTAGCGTTGGGATAGATGCACAGAGCCTGCTGAAGAAAATCAACCCCGGTCATCCCGGGCATACGCTGGTCGGAGAGAAACAGCGCCACCGTGTCTTTTCTTTCCTTTAGCTGGTGGCAGATATCCAGGGCAGCCGCGCCGGAGGCGGCACGGACGATGCGATAGTCCTGACCGTAGTGACGGCGCAGGTCCTGAACCACAGCTTCCAGTACGCTGGTGTCGTCATCGATAGCTAGCAAAATAGGCTTAGGCATATCCCTTTATACTTCGTTGACGAGCTTTGAGACACTCCACGTATGATTCGATTGTGGTTAATGCTCGCAGGGTTCAGAAAGTTACTTGCCTGGAGGGTAGAGTTTCTACCTCCAAAGCGGCATCGACAGCCCAAGTTGTCCGAATTGTAGACATTGCCTCTTCTCCGCTGCAATCCACCGATAAGGGAATAGCCAGAGGGAATTGCGGGTCGTTTGCGCCCGGCAGGAGATTACGACACTTATGAATCGAATTATTCTCGCTGATAACCAGGCAATCTTCCGCGCAGGCGCAGCCGAGAATGCTGTCGCTCGAGGAAGACATGCGAATCGTCGCCCAGTGCGAGGACGCGCCGAAGCTTTTGATCGCAGTCGACGGGCTGCGCGGATCGGTCGTACTCCTCTCCTCCAGTCTGCGTCTCGAGCTGAAGGATCTACTCGCTCGCACCCAGGCGGCAGGCAGCCGGACCGTTCTGATTGCCGAGAACGCCGAACTCGTACCCGAAGAGATCGCCGTGCTCTTCGACGGGCTTCTCCACCGCAACGTCGCCGGCAGCGTGTTGGTCGACTGCATCCGCAGAGTCGCTCGCGGCCAGCGCTTCGTGCAGCGCGCCAACGTCACCACCATGCAAAGCTCCGACAGCGTCGGTACGCGCGTACGCGACCGGTTAACCCTAAGGAGATGCAAATCGTGGCGCTGATCGTTCAGGGTTGCAAGAACAAAGACATAGCCCAACAGCTCGGCACCAAAGAGCAGGTCATCAAGAACTATCTCCGCAGCATCTACGACAAGTCAGGCGTCTCCGACCGCCTCGAACTGGCCCTATTCACCATCCACCACCGCGTCCTGGCCGAAGCCGCAGCCAAGGCCGGACACCTCATCCAGATGAAGTCCGCCTGAAGACATGTCCTGCCGGACGGGCCTCCTGCGCGGAGGGCGGTCACTTCGTGACTTGTCTACCTTGTGAGTAATGTCCTCCCGTTGGTCGGAAAAAGATCACGCCGACCAACGGGAGGCCCAATGCTGCCGGCCCTGCCCAGACCGGTACACGCGTCACGAAGTGACCGCCCTCCGCGCAGGAGGCCCGTCCGGCAGGACAGCAATCTTTTACATCCCCATCTGATCCGCCTGCTTCTCCGCCGCTGGGCTCGCATGCCCTACCTTCTCCGCGATGCTCTTGGCCTGCGTGAACAGCAGCAGATAGTCCGGCCCGCCAGCCTTCGAATCGGTTCCACTCATGTTGAACCCGCCGAATGGGTGAGCTCCCACCATCGCGCCCGTGCACTTCCGGTTGAAGTACAGATTCCCAACGTGGAACTCCTCGCGCGCCCGATCCAGCTTCTCCCGCGAAGCAGTATAAATAGCCCCCGTAAGCCCATACTCCGTGTTATTCGCAATCGCCAGCGCGTCGTCGAAGCTCTTCGACTTGATCACCGCAAGCACCGGCCCAAAGATCTCCTCAAGGGCAACCCTCGCCGTCGGCGCCACATCCGCAATCACCGTCGGAGCGATGTAATATCCACCCTCCGGCGTCTCAATCGCGTGGCCGCCGTTCAGCACAGTGCCTTCCTTCTTGCCGATCTCGATGTAATCCAATGTCTTGCGGTAAGCCTTCTCGCTGATCACCGGCCCCGTATAAACATTCTCCGCCGGATCACCCGTCTTGATCTTCGCCACCCGCTCCTGCAGCCGATCGCAGAACACATCGTAGATATCCGCCGCAACGATCGCCCGCGAACACGCAGAGCACTTCTGCCCGTTGAACCCAAACGCGCTGGCAACTACACCATCCACCGCAGCGTCCAGATCGCAGTCCGCCTCAACAATGATCGAGTCCTTGCCGCCCATCTCAAGAATCGTCCGCTTGATGAAGATCTGTCCAGGCTGTGTCTTAGCGGCCCGCTCGTGAATCTCCAGCCCCACCGCCTTGGATCCCGTAAACGCAATAAACCGAGTCTGAGGGTGTGCGACAACCTCGCTCCCAAACTCAGGCCCTTCACCCGGACAAAGGTTCACAACACCATCCGGCAGCCCAGCCTCCTCCAGCAACTCAAAAAACTTCGCAGCAATCGTCGGAGCATCGACCGAAGGCTTCAAAATCACCGTATTTCCAGTCACAATCGAAGCCGCCGTCATCCCCGCCATGATCGCAAAGGGAAGTTCCAAGGCGGAATCACCGCACCCACGCCCAGCGGAATATACCGCAGCTGGTTGCGCTCTCCCGGAAACTGAATCGGCGTCTTCGCGTCGTTCAGCCGCAACGCCTCGCGCCCATAGAACTCGAGAAAGTCGATCGTCTCGCCCACATCCGCGTCCGCCTCGCCCCAGTTCTTGCCTACCTCGAACGTCAACCACGCGCAAAACTCGAAGCTCCGCTCGCGAATCAGCTCTGCCGCACGAAACAGAAGCGCAGCCCGCTCGGCCACAGGGACTTTGCTCCAGCTCAAAAATGCCGTCTGCGCCGCCTTCATCGCGCCTTCCACATGCTCCGCAGCGGCGCGTTGATGAATCCCAATCACCTCAGCCGGACGCGCTGGGTTCTTCGAGACGATCTTGCCCGCAGTCTTCAAACGCTTTCCGCCGATGACAATGTCATACTCGCGGCCAAGCTCGCTCTCGACCTGTGTCAGCGCCCCCTGCATCCTGCGCTTGTTTTCAGCCGTCGAAAAGTCGACAAACGGCTCGTTGGAAAATGGTGTCTTCGGCGAGATCGCCGGGGCGGAGTGCGTGAGATTCATAGTAGCCATAACGCGTCGATTCTAGCGCGAGTCTTACTCACTCGTCGCTCGTGAGATAGAGGAATTACAGTGCGTCCTATTAGATGCACCGCACAAAGAGTTCGATGGAACCGCTCAAAAGCAGCTAAGCGCCTTCCGTAAGCTTCTCCGTCGCCTTCGACATCTGCGCCGTCCGCTCCAGCTTGTCCCAGTTAAACGGCTTGCCGTCGATCGCGCGCTTGACCGTCTTGAACAACACCACCGAAAACAGCTGCCTATACGTAAACCGCTGAATCCAGATATGGAACAGCAGCCACCCGTCGCCCTTACTCGCCGGATGCTTGCGTTCCAGCGCAAACGCCAGCGCAGAAGCAGCGAAATCAATCACCAGAAACGCAGCAAAGAAGGCCAGAAGTTTATACAGGCTGTCGGTCGATGCCGTCTCCGGATGAAAGTGTTTATCGATGATGTAGTGAAATATTCCAACCACAAACATCAGGTCGATCAGCGGCGACACCAACGGCAGAATGATCTGGAAGATCAAAATATTCGGCAGCGCGAACAAACCCATCGCCCGGTGCTTGCTGATAGCCCCCTTGTGTTTATAGATCGCCTGCAAGATTCCAAACGACCATCGGAACCTCTGCCGAATCAGTCCATCCGCATTTACAGGAGCCTCCGTAAACGCCAGCGCCTGATCCTCGTAGATCACGCAGTACCCCTGCTCCAGCAGGTTCATCGTCAGGTCGGCATCCTCGGCCACCGTGTTCGAGTGGTACCCTCCGCCCGCCTTCACCGGCGCAGTCCGCCACGCACCAATCGCCCCCGGAACCACCATCACCACATCGAAGAGATCCAGCGCGCGCCGCTCGAAGTTCTGGCTCGTGATGTACTCAAGCGCCTGCCAGCGGGTCCACAGGTTCACCCGATTGCCGACCTTCGCGTTGCCCGCCACAGCTCCGATCTTCGGATTCGCAAAGTGAGGTACCAACCTCGCAATCGCATCATGCGCAATCACTCCATCCGCATCGATCCCAACGTAGATCTCTTCGTCTAACCGTTCCAGCGCGTAGTTCAGCGCATCCGCCTTGCCTCCGTTCGGCTTGCTGATTACCGTCAGCCTGCCCGAGGCAATGTCCGCCGGATACGCATCGCGCGCAACATCAAACGTGTTGTCCTTTGAACCGTCGTCGATCACGATGATGCGAATGTTCTTGTAAGTCGACATCATCACCGAGCGGATCGTCCGAACAATAACCTTCTCTTCGTTATAAGCAGGGATCAGCACGGCAACTCTCGGCTGATACTCCGGCGTCGCAAAGTTCTTCCTCTTGCGCAACCGGTCGATGATCGCGAAGATGCCGATGATGATCAACCGAGCACTCATCAGAATGTCGCCGACGAAAAATACGCCCACAACAAAGTAATGGAAGAAGCTGTAGAAGAAGAACGTGAGCGAATCGGCGCGAGCCTGCCAGCGCTGATGCGGCGTCAGCTCCGGCATCACCTCCGCACGTGTCTTGCCCACCAGCTCCGACACCGGAACGATCTCGTAACCACGTGCCTTCAAAGCCTCAATCAGCACAGGCAGAGCCGCAATTGTAGCCGACCGGTCGCCCCCTCCGTCATGCAGCAGAATCACCGAGCCGCGGTTCCACGGCCTCGTCTTCATGTCTTCAATCTGCTGAAAGACGCTATCGGTAATCTCCTGCGGAGTCTTCCGCGGATGTTCATCCCAATCATTCGTGTCGATCTTGTTGCCGACGATCACATAGCCCAGGCCCTGAATCTTCTCCACCGGCGCAGCCTGGTCATTGGTATCCGGTTCCTGGTCAATCGAATAAGGAGGACGGAAGTAAAGCGGCTGGACTCCAAGCTTCGACGCGAACAGCCGCTCCGTCAGGTTCAACTCCAGATCCACCTGCCGGTTCGAGATTTCGCTGATATCCGGATGAGACCACGTGTGATTGCCGATCTCATGACCCTCGCGAAAGACCCGCTGCATTACGCCAACGTAGTCTTCGGCGACTTCCCCGATCATGAAGAACGTACCCTTCACGTTGTACTTCTTCAGGATGTCCAGAATCTTCGGCGTCCACTCCGGATCAGGGCCGTCGTCGAAGCTTAGCGCAACCTTCTTGTCGTTGTAGCCATACTGCTCGACCGTGTACGAGAGCGGATAGGACTGCATCGACTCCTGCGTCACCATCCGGTACTCCAGCGGCACGGAGTCGTCGTCGTCCAGCGTCACCACGCGGTCGCCAAGCTGCGGCTTACGCGTCACGCGAAGAATGTCCCCCTGACCCTCCGTATCGACGTCGTATCCAGGCTCGACCTGCGCCAGATCCTTCACCGGATCCGAATGCTGCGGATGATCCCAGATCTTCCACATCGAGTTGTCTTCCGAGCCCAGGCGCCACAGCGCATACGTCTGAATGCCCAGCTCGCGCGCCGCCCGCATCTGGTTCAACATCGTGACAGCGTCGAGAAACCAAACCTGATGACGAACCTGGGCGTCCTCATCGTCGTACGCAAAGTGCACGTTCATCGAGTCGTCGTCGAGATCAATCTGCGAATCGGAGTCAGACGCCGCCTGCCACGCATCCTGCGTCGAAAGGTCGTGCGCAGACAAAATCTTTTCAGGAGCCGCCTTCTTCTTCGTAGCTGACTTCTTCGCTCCCGGCTTGCCCACAGGCTCCGGCGGAGGCAGCGCTGTCGTCCAGTCATAGCCGTAGCTCCCCAGCGCGCAGATGATCTTTTCCTTGGGAACCGTCTTCAACACGTTCTTCAGATTGTCGATGAACCAGTCCTGCGAAGCGATCGGCCCCGGTCCGCTGTCTGTCTGGTGCTCGTCATAGTTCATCAGCAGCAAACCATCGGAGTGGTCCGCCATGAACTTCAAATCCCAGTCATCATCGCCCACGGGCGTGTTCACGTAGAGTCGCAGATTACGCGGATGGAAGTCCTCGTACAACGCCGCAATCAAAGCTCTGAAGCCGGGCTGCGCGTTCGTAGGAATCTCTTCGAAGTCAAGCGACAGCCCGCGATAGCTGGGGTTTCCCGCCAGAAAATTGTGAATCTGTTGAAGGAAGGAGGCTCGAGCCGAATCACTTGAAAGAAATCCGCCGACCTCCGGCACCCACAGTCCTCTCCGTGAGTCGTAGTTATTTACCAGCGGAAAGATATCCAGGTTGACATGGTTGGCCGCAACGGTTCGCGCAACCTTGCCCTCGCGGTCCACCTGGTGCACTCCAGCCTTATCCACCACGTCGTAGGCACGATTGTCCTGGGTATAAGAGACCACCTCGCCGCTCGTCGTCACCACATGCAGCCACTCAGGGAACAGCAAGTCGACCTGGGCAATATGTTGCTTCAGCGAAGAATAGCTCGCCGGATCATCCTCCACGTAGTACGCCGCGCGCAGACCTTCGCCCGAGTTCAACGGAACGTCACCCGGTTTCACATCGGTCTTTCGGTGGGCAGATCGATGCAGCTTCTGGCCCGGCTTCAACGGCGGGGTCGTCTGGTTCGCCAGTGCCCGGTAGTTTCGCTTCTGCGCCCGCAGAAACAGCTCCGGCAGCGGCTTCATCCTCATTAAGCCAATGACGAAGACAGTCCCCAGCACCAGTCCCAGCAGGGCAAGTACGTCAAAAATTCGGCGCAGCCGCTTCCAGCGCTTGCGTTGTGGATCGTAGAAGACTTGTCTATTCATTGAGTAGTACTGGCGACTCTGCGCATGCGGCTGTGTCCCATCGTATGCAGGCCAAACCCTCGAGTCAACGCATCCAGCGAGAACCTCCCCGCAGCAGTATGATGCAAAAGACATGATCCAGGGAAAGCTGAAGACAGTTCTATGGGCTGCGCTCCGCTTGCAGCAGGGCTCACCTTGCGCCTTTGGTATGTGCTGCATGCAGGCCGCGTCGAAGGCGACACCCTCATCTATGGAAGCATCGCCAAAAATTGGCTCCAACACGGCATCTATGGATTCACCCTGGGGCAGGACATCCCCAAGCCGACCCTCATCCGTCTCCCTGGCTACCCGCTCTTTCTCGCCGTCTGCTTTCGTCTCTTTGGCTTCGACCGCTACGTCGCCATCATGTACCTTCAGTGCGCGATCGATCTCTGCACCTGCCTCCTGATCTCCGCTCTCTCAGGCAGACTCTTCGGACACCGTTCCGCCAAAGCCGCATTGTGGCTCGCTGTCCTATGTCCCTTCACCGCGATCTACGCAGCAGCCCCTCTCACTGAAACCCTCACCCTCTTCACCATTGCCCTCATCTGGTACAGCCTCGAGCGCTGGCAAAGCGCGGGCGCAGCGTTCAACCGCTGGCTCCTTGCGATTACCGTCGCCATGGCGTACTCCGTTCTACTGCGTCCCGAGCAGGGCCTCCTTCCCGCCACAGTCGTCCCGGCGATGATCTGGATCGTCTGGCAAAAAACCGGCCGCCGTCTCTCCCTCCCAAACCTCCGCCCCATCGCACTCTCCGCAATCTGCGTCGTGCTCCCGCTGGCGCCCTGGGCCATCAGAAACTGGCGCACCTTCCACGTCATCCAACCGCTGGCGCCACGCAACGCCACCGATCCCGGCGAAAGCGTCCCAACCGGCTTTCAGCATTGGTATCGCTCCTGGGCCATCGACTTCGCCTCCACCGAGCAGTTCTACTGGAACTACGACAGCACGGAGCTCCGCATCGACGAACTCCCCACGCGGGCCTTCGACTCCGAAGACCAATACGAACGAACCGCCGCTCTCTTATCCGACTACAACCAGAAAAACAACGCGACCCCGCCTTCGATCAACGCTTCGAGGCCCTCGCCGAGCAGCGCACTCACACCCACCCCCTCCGTTACTACATCGCCCTTCCCGTCGCCCGTCTTGCGAACATGCTCTTCCGTCCGCGCCCCGAGATGATGCAGATCGGCCTCGACTGGTGGAACTGGCATGAATACCGCGGCAAAACCCTCCTCGCCTACGCCTCCGCAGCGCTAAACCTCGCCTACTTTCTTCTCGGCGGCATCGGCCTCTGGCTCTGGCGGAAGAGGCCAGGGACCTACCACGCACTCGCCTGTGCGATGGCAGCCTTCTTCGTTCTGCGCTGTGCCCTGCTGCTCACCCTCGACAACTCCGAACCCCGCTACACCCTCGAGTTCTTCCCCCTGCTGATCGTCTGGGCAAGCTGCATCTTCCGCATCGACTCCAGGCACACGGCAACGCCCAACTGAAATCCCCGACCCAACTGAGCCAAACCCTCAATTCCTGCGCTTCGCAATCAGAACAGCGGCTACACTAGCTCCCATGCTGCAGCCCTATCGCGACCGCTTCAACGCGCAGTTCACCTCGTCCAAATACGATGACCTCCTCGCCCACCTCAACCGCCGCACACGAACCAGCGTAGACTTCCGCGTCGCCGAAACGCCCTGCTTCTTCCCAAACTCCCTCATGGAAGAGCTCTCCCAAACCGGTGCCCACCTTACACACCAGCTTCTCGACAACCCCGCATACCTGCAGGCCTCCGAGCAATGCGTCCCCCGCAATACCGCATGCCCAACGCGGACCCCAGCCCAACTTCATGACCGTAGACTTCGGCCTCGTTCGCAACTCCGACGGCACCCTCAGTCCGAAGCTCGTCGAACTTCAGGCCTTCCCTCCATCTTCGGCTATCAAGATATCCTCTGTCGCCAGTACATCGAAACCTACAACCTCGAACCCGCCTTTAGCTGGCATTTAGGCGGCCTCAACGAGCAAACCTACTGGCAACTGCTCAGCAAAGTCATCCTCAACAACCACGCCCCCGAAAACGTGATCCTCCTGGAGATCGACCCCGACCATCAAAAGACTCTCCCGGACTTCCACATCTACGAGGACAAGCTCGGCATCGCCACCGTCGACATCACCACACTCATCAAACGCGGCAATCGTCTCTTCTACCATCGCAACGGCCGCGAGATCCCCATCCACCGCATCTACAACCGCGCCATCGTCGACGAGCTCGAGCGCAAGAACATCAAACTCCCCTTCGACTACCGCGACGCTCTCGATGTCGAGTGGGCCGGCCATCCCAACTGGTACTTCCGCATCAGCAAATTCTCACTCCCGTACCTCGACCACCCGGCCGTCCCCAAAGCCGTCTTCCTCGACGACTGGTACGCCCGCCCATCTCTCTCAGGCCTCCCCGAAGACCGAGAAAACTCCTCCTCAAACCTCTCTACTCCTTCGCAGGGAAGGGAATCCAGTTCTCCCCCACCGACGACGATCTCAGCGCCATCGCACCCGCCGACCGTCATCTTCACCTCCTCCAGCAACGCGTCTCCTTCGAGCCCGTCATCCACACCCCCACGGCCCTACCCAGGCCGAGATCCGCATCATGTACCTCTGGCCCGACGGCGGAGACCTCCAGCCAGCCATCGCCCTCGTCCGGCTCGGACGCGGTCTGATGATGGGCGTCGACCACAATCGCAACCAGCTTTGGGTAGGAGGCTCCGCCGCGCTGTGCCCATTGGGGTAACCTTCCTTTCATAAAAATGCTGCCGCTTTGGAAAAGCTGCGGTAAACTCCACAGTGTCAGCATTGGCGGGTTTGCGCGTTTATGTCCTATCTGCAATTCAGGTCCGGAGGAGGTCGAGTGGCTCAGTGGCAGATGCCAAATGGGGAAAATCCAGTTCGCACCGCAGTACGTTTCCCTATGAGACTTCCTATACGGGTGCAGACCGAGGACGGCGAACTGGACGCAATGACCGAGAACATCTCGGCCAACGGTCTGCTTTTTGTAAGTGATCAGTTGCCGCGGGTGGATAGCAGAATTGAGTTCACGATCGCAATGCCCGCTGCAGTGATGGGCGCCGCAAATGATGTCACCATCCATTGCATTGGTCGTGTCGTACGCCACTATTTGCAGAATGGAACGAAAAAAGCCGCCGCTGTGATCGACGAATATTCTTTAAAGGCTTGATCTATGACAGTAGTTAATTTTGACCCAATCCGAAGCAACGAAGACCTTCCAGAAGAGGAGTCCGCTCCTACTGCGGGAATTCGTGTCATCCTCGCAGACTCGCAGGCCATCTACCGCGTGGGAATGAAGAAGGTCTTTGCGCTCGAAGACGATATCCGCGTCGTCGCACAGGTGGAAACGCTCCAGAACCTCTACGCCGCTCTTCAGCGCTACCCCACCGACGTCGTTCTGCTCGAGGGCCAGCTCATCTCCGGCACCATCGACGCCATCCCCGAACTCGTCCGTCAGGCCCCCGAAGCCAAGCTCATCGTTCAGGTCACCGAGGCCGACGAGTCCAACACCGTCGAGCTCTACCGCCGCGGCGTTCGCGGAGTCGTGCCCCGCTCCATCTCCCCCGATCTCCTCGTCAAGTGCGTCCGCAAGATCGCCGAGGGCGAGACCTGGATCGACAATCAGTCCATCAGCTGGGTCATCGAAGCCTACCGCTCCCAGGCCACCAGCCTCACTGACCCAAAGGTCCAGCCCAAGCTCTCCAAAAAGAACTCGCCATCATCAGCTGCATCACCCGCGGCATGCGCAACAAAGAGATCGCCTACCAGATCGGCACCACCGAGCAGGTCATCAAGAACTACCTCCGCAAGGTCTACGACAAGCTAGGCGTCTCCGATCGTCTGGAGCTAGCTCTCTACTGTCTCCACCATGAGCTGCTCAAGAAGTACCTGGGCGACGCCGAAGGCCAGATGGCACCGCACACCGAGCCCTCGCAGCCTCTCCGCGCCAAGATGTAAATCAATACCAACGCCAGTAGCTCCACTCAAAACTTCGTCGTTCACCGCTAAGTCAGCCAACTCAGCGTGCCGCGTGAGCTTACCCACGAAGCTGACTTTTCCTGTGCGCTCCTGACGGTGTCCAGCCTGGCTGATTTATGAGCAGACTACACCTGTAGGATCGCTGCCGAAGTCGCATTTGTAAAAAGACTGTTCAATTTTATTGCCTTGGAATAGAATTTCGACTTCCTGTACCCGGTCGGCGAGTACGGGCTGACGGCCCAACACCCCTCTAAAAATTCATTCCCCGCGCTGAGCTTAGGTGCACCTTAAGGAGACCCCATGAGCTTCCCTTCAGGCAGGTTAGTCAAACACGTCCAGATCTTCCTGGCATTGCCGATCATCATCGCAGTGCTTAGCGTCTCGTCCGCCGCTCAGGGCAACGAGACTGCCACCCCGCAGCTTCCTCTGGCAGGGACCTCCCGACCCGCGAACGTACCGGCCGGCTTTGTGATTACTCCGTTCGGTTACTTCCACTCTCGTGCGTTGAAGTCCTCAAGCCGGGCGAACACCTGTTACCCAACCACCGCCTTCAACATGCTGACGGCTCCATTGAAGCCAGCACTCCCTCCTGCGCCTACCCTCACTTCACTCCGGCGGGGAGGACTGTGAGCCCGAATGCCCCACAGACCAGCAAGACCAGCGCGGCAGAATCTCCCGAAGTGAACGGCTGGGTAGAGAACTCGAACGTCACCACTGGCTCCCCATCCCGTTCCTACGCGGCTCTTGTCGCGAGGTGGACCGTGCCCCCTCATCCGCTTGCCGAGGATGGTCAGGTTCTCTTCTTCTTCCCCGGACTGGAAGATATCAACGACCAGCAGACGAGCATTCTTCAGCCCGTCCTCGGTTTGTATGGCGGGCAGTGGACGATCGCCAGTTGGAACTGCTGCCTGAGCGGCATCGTAGTCTCCAGTCCGGCGGTGAACGTCCAGACGGGTGACAGGATCTATGGGTCCATGACCAACACCTGCGGGACCGGCACCTTGAGTTGCGCCACCTGGAATGTGCTCTCCGTTGACCTTTCAACCGGCCAGAGCACCGTCCTGGCCGACACTCCCAGTGACGGGCAGGTCTTCAACTGGGCGTTCGGCGGCGTGCTCGAAGCTTATTATGTGATCCGCTGTGAGGACTACCCTCCGGATCGGACCTTAGCGTTCGAGGACGTTACACTCTTTGACCAGAATCTTCGTCGCCTTCACGATCCCGCGTGGAACAGTGGGGCTGGCTCGGGGATTTCGCCGCAGTGCGGATACGGAGCATCGGCAGAAGCCCATCGGATCAATTTGCGCTTTTGAGAGCCACGAGATCGGCCGAGCCACTCCGTCGGCCAATCACCCGGCGCAAGTCAAACTCCCAAAACCTGTCAAGCCTCGAAGTCCATTAACTCGCTGATAAACAAGAGGATCCGATTTGCGCATGAGTTCCCCTCCACCAGCTATACTCAAATCAGAAGAAAAGACCCCGGCACACGTCGGGGTTTTCCTCTGCCCAAAAATACTTAACTATCTGAATTAAAAGACTTTAGTATTAACCCGTTTACAATCAATACTTTGCAAGCACTTATTCCTGTAAGTCGTTTAATCTAAGTACGTTGCGCATAAAGTACCCCCAGGGGGGATAACCCGGTATCCAAAGCAACACAATCGACGTCAGAAAGATGTATCCTTCTGCTGGCATAAGGAGCCGACAACACAACCCATGGGAATCGCAACCTCAACCCTGAATCTGGCCCAAGGCAAGCTGCATGTGGCCGCACCATACCTCATCGAACAGACCTGGGCGGAGTACACCCCCGAGCAGCACGCCATCTGGAGCGAACTAGTAAGCCGCCGCATGCCCCAGCTTCGCCAGCACGCCTGCAAGGAATATCTAGACGGCTTCCAACAGATCGGGCTCCGCGAAGATCAACTCCCGAACCTCTCCGAGGTCAGCGCCCTCCTACAGCCGCGCACCGGCTGGCAGTCCACCCCGGTCAGCGGCTTCCTACCCGCCGACGCCTTCTTCGAGATGCTGGCGGCCCGCATGTTCCCCACCACCACCTGGCTCCGCTCCCGCGACTCCATGGAGTACACGCCCGAGCCGGACATCTTTCACGACGTCTTCGGCCACGTCCCCATGCACGCCCACCCCGTCTTCGCCGACTTCCTCGAAAGCTATGGAAAGATCTGCGCCCGCCTTACCGATCCGGTGGCACTCGAGCGCATGGGCCGCCTCTTCTGGTTCACCGTAGAGTTCGGCCTCATCCGCCAGGACGGCGAGATCAAGGTCTACGGCAGCGGCCTCATCTCCTCCCACGGTGAGTGCACCCGGGTCCTCGCCGGAGGATGCGAGGTCAAAGACTTCAACCTCGACGCCGTACTCAACCAGGAGTTCCAGACCAGCGAGATGCAGCCCGTACTCTACGCCGTCGAGTCCTTCGATCAGATCTACGAAGCCACAAAACAGGCCGAAAGCAGGCTGGCCTGAGATCGTTGTGGAATAATTGACAAGCAGAGACCGGAAGACCAGGCGTGGTCTCTCATCTCTCAAAGAAAAGCGGCTGCGGGCATATAGCCCACAGCCGCTGTTTTATGAATCAACTGACCAACCGTTACCGGTGTCCGCCACCACCGTGACCGCCGCCGCCACCGTGGAATCCGCCACCGCCACCGCCGCCGTGGAAGCCTCCGCCGCCACCACCACCATGGAAGCCTCCTCCTCCACCGCCGTGGAAGCCTCCGCCTCCAGAGGCGCCGCGATAGCCGCCGCCATAGCCGCCACCACCGTGATATCCACCACCGTAACCGCCACGGTATCCGTAGCCCCCGCGGTATCCAACGCCGCCACGATAGCCGTAACCGTATCCGCCGCGATAACCATATCCCCATCCGCCCCGGTAGCCGTAGTATCCACCGCGATACCATGGGCCGGCGCCGATGAAGAGTCCGCCGCTAAACCACGAGGGGCCATAGTAGCCGTAAGGAGCGCAGGCATAGGGGTAGTAGCCGTAGTATCCGTACGAACATACCGGCGCGGCATAGCCGTAGCCTCCATAAACGGGGCCGCCAATGCCGACCCCAACTGAGACTTGGGCGTGGGAGTAGGCCGCTGCCGGAATGACCAGAATAGCGAGCAAAGCGAGATAACGAAGGAAGCGCATTTCAGATCTCCTGAGCGAAGCCCAGTACGCCGTCTGGCGTCAGTGGCTTTGCAGGATCCGGTTTTTCGAAGAGGCCGGCATCCTGATCTATAAGAACGCAAAACTCGGGAAAATGTTGTGCTCGGGTGTAATTTGGGGCCCGGCGTGCAAATAGTTGCGGAACCACGACGGACCGTTCTCTTTCCAAGCGGTCGCGGTCAACTGGCAGTCCAACGTGACTACGCTTGACTCGATCTATGAATAAAGTGAAGTCAGTTTTGATGAGATTCCCTATTTGGTAAACAAAAGAGAGAAAAGAGAAAACAATTCGCTAGGGCAGGGTAATATATTCCCAACTGTGCAAAGGTTTTACTTGAATATTGCAATATCTAGCAGGTTGGAAGGAGCCATCTGCTTTGGCCCAGAGATTGCTTCTACATCAACATTCGTCAGGTCTTCACTACAGACGAGAACTTCCCTAGGGTGAATTATGCGTCGCTTTGCTTATCTTCTGCTTCTGGTGATCTTTGTAAGTGCATCTGCATCGTGCGTAAGCGCATCCACCGACTGCGAGCGGTGGTTTGTCGCCTATCGCCACGAACTGGCGCACTCCCGTCAGCTCCAGCGAATCGCCGCTGCAAAGCGCCGCGCCCAGCTGTACGCTCAGCGCAAGATTCAGGTTCAGCCGAAGCCGAAGCTCGTTCCTGCTGTCGCAAGGGGTCCGCGCATGACCCGCCCGCAGACGCTCCACCGAATCAACCTTGCGTGCGGCGTTCTACCCGACGGCGGCGGCGATGAGCCTCTCGTGGCAGAGGACACACCCGCTCCTTTCCACTCCGAACTCCGTTCCAACGACGGTATAGATCTGCTGCCAACTGGTCTGGGCGAGATGGTTGCCGCCAATGACGTCCCGCCACCTCCTTCCTATGAAGGCGTCTCCCCGGAGACTCCATCGCAGGGCGGCCCACCCGTCTACTTTCCAGGCTTCGGCGGCGGCGGCGGAGTCGGTCCCGGCACTCCCGGAAAAGGTGTGACGGTCCCTCCAGGTACCCCGGGTAGTCCAGGAACACCAGGTACACCAGGCACTCCAGGAACCCCTGGTACACCCGGAACCCCAGGTACACCCGGCACACCCGGCACTCCGACTACACCTCCTCCAACAATCCCGGTTGTTCCAGAGCCTTCCAGCTATGTCCTCGTGCTAACCGGAGTGGTCGGCGCAGCTGGTGCGATTCGTCGCAGATTCAAAGCCTAGTCTCTTAGCTGCCTGTTACCTGCTCCGACACCTGAATGGCATTGCCGATCAGCAGGATCACCGGAGCAGGACCAACAGCCCCGTCGTCGAGTCGGGCAAGAGTCGTACTGTAGACATGCTCATCGAGGGTGGTCGCCTTACTGATTGCGACACACGGCGTATCGCCGGCGATGCCGGAGGAGATAAGATCCTCGGCCAACGCGCGGAATTTGCGGCCCGGCATATAGATCACCAGAGTAGCGTCCTCTGGGAGGGCCCCGGCCCACTTCGGCGTGAGCTCCAACTTTTCCGCTGCGTGATGCGCTGTAGCAAGTATCAGCTTCGAAGCTGCGCTGCGATCGGTTAACGGCGTTCTTAGCCTTGCAGCCGCAGCAAACGCGGTCGTAATACCGGGGACGATCTCGAACGGAATCTTCGCCCCACGCAGCGCACCGATCTCCTCACCCGCCCGCCCAAAAATCAGCGGATCGCCGGACTTGAGCCGCAGCACGGACCTGCCGGCCTGTGCCGCCTCCAGCATAAGAATGTGAATCTCGGCTTGTGTAATACGGGGCTGCCCACATCGCTTCCCGACCGGTATAACCTCAGCCCCGGCATGGGCCAGCGACAAGATCTCAGCAGAGACCAGATCATCGGGCAGGATCAGGTCTGCGGTTTCAAGCAGCCGAAGCACCCGAAGTGTAAGCAGGTTCGGATCACCTGGTCCTGCACCTGCTAAATAGACGGTTCCAGGCTGGGCAGCAGCGTTCACGATTTCTTCTCAGGTAATGGATTCTTCAAAGCATGTTCGCGCGCAAGCAGACGAGACGGGCAGGCCTCATAACCGCACACCTCACGCTGTGCGAGTTGGTGAAGAAGCAGCTTCCGCTCTTCATTTAGCGGCTCCATCTGTGTCACCTCGCGCCGCAGATTACCGAGGTTGGTCAGCCAATCCCCGACGTCGAGCGGTAGTTGCGCATTGATCTCTTTGCGCAGCCTCTGGGCCAGTGCAGGACTCGCTCCCGCGGTCGAAATAGCGATTTGTAGATCGCCACGCCGCACCACAGAAGGAAAATAAAAATCGCAGAACGGCGGATCGTCCACTGCGTTGCAGAGGATGTCGTTCTCGATCGCTTCCTCGAACACAGCCCGATTCACCACAGGATTATCAGTCGCAGCAACCACCAGGAACTGTCCCGATAGGTCGCCTGCGATATAACCTCGGCGCACCCATTCGATCTCGCCCGCAACCGCCATTTCGACGACGCGAGGACGAGCTTCCGGCGCAATCACTGTAACCTTGGCATGCGCGGCCAGCAGGGAGTCGATCTTCGCTTCAGCAAGATTCCCGGCCCCAATCACGATGCATGGCCGGGCAGCAATCTTCAGAAAGATAGGAAAAAGATCCATGGAACTAGGCTACTCTCCCGGCGCGTGACGGCCGGCACCGACTGGCGGAGCGTCACGTTCCACTGGATCGACAATCGTACCCGCAAGTTGAGCGCGAAGGCTATCGTCATCGGTGCGAGCGAAGTACGCTCGCAGATCTTCTTCCGGCCGACGAGCCTCAAGATATCCACGCAACAACCGCTCGATAGCATCCGGAACATCTTCCGCCGCCGCGCGATAGCCCAGCGGTCGAGCGGTCCGGCAAACCTGCCCACCGCTCCTCCAACGCAAAAATAGAATGCGTCTACCGATCTCCCGTCCTTTTTTATCTTCTTGCCCTCAAGGCCAATATCCGCGATCCAGTGCTGTCCGCAGCTGTTGGTGCAACCGGTCACGTGGAGCTTGATCTGTTGGTCGAAGCCCGGAAGGCGCTCTTCCATCTCACTTACCAGCCACTTTGAAAAGCCCTTCGTCTCCGCGATCGCCAGCTTGCAAAATTCGGTGCCGGTGCAGGCTATCGCCCCCCGCCAGAACGCTGAAACATCCACGTGCAGTTCCATCCCGTTCAATGCCAGTACCAGAGCCGCCGCCTTTTCGTTCGGCACATTGACGATGAGGATGTTTTGCATGATCGTTGTGCGAAGCTCTCCGCTGCCATACTGCTCGGCCAATTCCGCCAGTTGATGTAGTTGCTCACCCGAGATGCGACCACGCAACACACTGGCTCCCACCGACGACAAACCAGCCTGACGCTGTGGCGCGATGCCAATGTGATCGCGATAGACATCGTCAGGAATCACGTCTTCGTCGGCAGGACTGGGATCCAATTTGTAACCCAGCTTGGCCTCCAGGGCGTCCAGGAAAGACTCCGCAGTCCAGCCATGCCGCATAAAAAGATATTTGATGCGAGCCCGAGTGCGGTTTTCACGAAGCTCCTGCTGCTCTCGAAAGATCTCAGCCGTGGCATGCACAGCCTCGTACGCCTGATCCTGCCGGATAAATGCCGGAATACGAACCGCAAGATGAGGTTCTGTCGACAGGCCTCCCCCACCCGCAACGTATATCCAATCTCTTCCTTGCCGTCGACCGTACGCTTGATTGCAGTCAGTGCAACGTCATTGATCTCCGGGTACGAGCACCACAGCGGGCAGCCAGTGACAGAGATCTTGAACTTGCGCGGCAGGTTGTAGAACTCAGGATTAGCCGTGAGCTTGTGTGCAATCTCCACAGCCAGCGGTGAAGCGTCGATAAGTTCGTGCCCATCGATTCCGGCGAGTGGGCAACCGGTCACGTTGCGAACTACATCACCACACGCACCCTTTGGACTAAGCCCGACCGTAGTAAGCGCATCAACGACCTCAGGTAATGACTCAATGGTCAGCCAGTGCAGTTGTATATTTTGGCGCGTCGTAATATCCGCCAGATCTCGTCCGTACTTCTTCGTAAGGTCTGCAATGACACGCAACTGAGCGCTGGTCAGAATACCGTTCGGCAGCCCGATACGCATCATGAAGTATTCGGTGGCCTTACCCTCGCCGCCGATACCTCCAGTGGCTCCCACCCCATCGCCCTGTGTATAAATCCCCCACCACTTGAAGTAGAGGTTCGCCCACTCCGGAAGCACCGATTCTCGGCCCTCTTTGGCGAACTGGCGGACCTCCTCCCACGCCTCCCACGGATTTTTCGCCAGCTTCAGGCGTTCGGACTTTTGTGCTTTGGTCTCTTTGACGGCGGGTATACCGGCGGTGCTCATGATAAGAATCCTTTTTGTGTGGGGCAGAAACAAGAAAGCCCACTGTATAAGTGGGCGCTGGTGGCTTTGCTAAGAAAAAGGGAGACTTATCCGGTAAGTCCACCACTTAGGCAAAGGCGACGGCGCACAAGGTCGCGACAACATGCCCGACAAGCGATGGATAGGTGCGAGGTCAAATTCACCATACGTCTAAGGTTAGTTGTCATAGAACCACACGTCAAGCACGCCACCGCGTCCCATCCTGAGATCCTCTACGAGGCCGCATATTCCAGCCAAACTCGGAAGTTAGTCTGCTTCCGCGAGTGAGAGCTTGTGTCGAACATCCGAGCCACGAACCCAGAAGATCACATCCTCGGCAATGTTGGTGGCGTGGTCCGCTGCGCGCTCCAGGTTACGCGAGATGATGATCGCATTCAAAGCCTGCCCGCTGACCACCGGATGCTGTTGCATTACCTCGATCAACTCATTCTGAACGTCACGGTTCATATCGTCGATCTCATCGTCCATTGCCAGCACGGACTCTGCCAGCTTAGCGTCCGCCTCCAGCAGCGATTGAATTGCCCGGCGGATCATCACCCCAACCTTCTCGCCCATGTCCGGAATATCGATCGGCAGAGAGATCTTAGGCGAATCATGTAGGTACTGCGTACGAGAAGCGATGTTGGTCGCCTGGTCCCCGATGCGTTCCAGGTCGCCGTTGATCTTAATCACTGACAGAATGAAGCGAAGATCGATCGCCATTGGCTGCTCTTTAGCCAGCAGGTCGTACGCCATCTCATCCACGTCACGCTCCGCCGCGTTGATCGCCGCTTCGATCTCCTTCACATGCTCGCAAAGGCTCAGATCCCCGGTCAGATAAGCCTCTAACGACAATGAGAGAGCCTGCTGCGAGAGCGCGGCCATGGCAAGAAGCTTGTCTTTGAGAGCTACCAGTTGCTGTTGAAAATTGATGCGGGGCATCGGGGGTCCCTCGATCTACGACCGTTCTACTATTGTGACGTAAATAAAGCGAAGAGACCAATGAATATTGTGACTTCCGGTTGCGCGCATGGTACACAATTCCTGTCACAGTCGGATTACTTATAAAGCAAGTAGCTTTGGCGATGGCGCTCAAAAGCAGCCAGGTCCGTCGCCCATCCGGCTGCGATCTTCCGTGGATTGTCCATGTTGGTCAGCGCCTGCATCGTATCCACGTTCGTCACCAGGTACGCAGCCTTTGCCAGCTGAAACTCTGGATAGAGATGGTGCAACGCGCTGATCAGTTCGATCCCCATCTCCGGTGAGTCGAAAGCAACTCGATCAGTCACGGTAAAAGCAATCCCGGGGATCATCTTCCCGTGAGAGGGATAGTGATTGGAATCCTCCGCAACCGCAAAGTTAGTTGGTGTGAAACTCACACCCGGAATCCTTCGCGCGGTCAGGTAAGCTGCCAGTTCTGGCGCATTGATGTATGGTGCGCCAATATGCTCATACGGCCTGTCCGTTCCGCGGCCAACAGAGATGTTCGTCATCTCAGCCAGCCCCACCGCGGGATAGAGTGTAGCCGCCGTAGGAGTGCGTAGATTCGGGCTTGGATTCGCCCACTTCAGCCCGGTCTCATCAAAATACTGTGCCCGAGACCAGTTCTGCATCGGCACAACAATGAGCTGCGCATGAATGGGGACCAGAATGTTTGGAGAGGTTGGGCCGGCGATTCGTCGTTCGCTGTTGAAGTAGAGCGCCAGCTCTCCGAGAGTCATGCCATTACGAACGGGCATCGGCATGTAGTTGTTATAGGACTCCGCCCCGGCATCAGACACCGGCCCCTGTACCGCTACACCGCCGTTTGGGTTTGGACGATCAAGCAGAATAATCTCAATATGCGCCTGCGCCGCCGCCTCCAGAAAGTACCCAACCAGCGCCTCATACGTGTAGAATCGAACCCCACGTCCTGAAGATCAATCACTACAGCATCAAGATTCTTCAGAGACTCGAGGCTGGGACGGCGTTGCTCAGGCTTCGCGCCATAAAGACTTAGTATCGGAAGTTTTGTCGCGGGATCCACATCATTGCCGATCTTGACAGTATCTTTGGTCCCCAGAAGGCCATGCTCCGGAGAGAACAACGTCTTCAGTTCCACCTCCGGCAGACTATGCTGCAGGAGGTCGATCGTCCGCCTTCCTTCCCGATCAAGCCCCGTCTGGTTCGTCAGCAATCCCAGCCTCAAGTGATTTCCATGGCGTCTCGCAGCCTGAGCCAAAACATCGAAGTGAGTAGCCTCCAGCACATCAACTCCGGTGAGCGTCTGAGAGCCAGCAATGATGTTCGGATGTTCCCCTCCAACTCGCAGCGCCCTAGCCGCGGCAGAAGCCACTTGCCCACGCAACACCGAGATGGGTGGCGCACCACGCGGATGAATCGCATTCGACAAAATAATAACGAAGCTGTCACTCTCCGGATCCATCCACAGCGATGTCCCGGTGAATCCCGTATGCCCGAAGCTCCCAATCGGAAAGACCTCACCGCGCGGCCGCGAAAACCCCGAGTTGACGTCCCAGCCAAATCCCCGAGCAGCCACGCCCGTCGTCGTCTTTCCGTCTGAAGTAAAGATCGTCGCGCCCGTCACCGCGGTCGACGGCTGCTCCGGCTGTGTCATCAGCGTCAAAGTAGTCTCACTCAACGGAAAGTCGCTCGCCCTCCCCGCGAGCCTATCCAACAGAGCCTGGGCAAACAACGAAACATCCGCCGCCGTAGAAAACACTCCAGCATGCCCCGCAACTCCACCCATCCGCCGAGTCGTCGGATCATGTACCGTCCCGCGCAACATATTGCCAAAGTCAGGATTCGTAGCCGCCGTACCCTGATCGTCATAAGCTGTAGGAGCGATCTGAGGATCTAGTGTGAACGGAATCCACTTCGGAGATGGGCAGGGGTAGTCGGATAGAGCCACTGTTACCTGCCCGTTCGGCTGGGTGCTCCTCGTAAAATTCGACTTACCAACAATCGCTGATCCCACCGCCTCAAACGATCCGCAGGCCTGATCGAACGGCAGATATCTCGTATGCGTCATCCCAAGCGGTCCAAAGATATGCTCCTGCGCATACTCCTCGAGCGACTGCCCACTGATCTTCTCCACCAGCGCCCCTAACGTGATGAAGTTAATGTCCGAATACTTGAAGTGCGTTCCCGGCACAGTCTCGAGCGTCGCATTCATCGCCCGCCGAATCCCCTCCGCTTTATCCGGAGTAGCCAGCCCCCAGGCATCCTTCAGGTCGACGTCCTCCGGCAGACCCGAGTAGTGCGTCAGCAACTCGCGAATTGTGACCGCCTGCTTCCCATTCACCGCGAACTCCGGCAGATACTTCGCCACCGAATCATCAAACTGAAGCTTATGCGCCTCATAGAGCTGCATCACCGCCGTA
The DNA here is from genome assembly GCF_051013345.1 of Tunturiibacter gelidiferens. Taxonomy (GTDB): domain Bacteria; phylum Acidobacteriota; class Terriglobia; order Terriglobales; family Acidobacteriaceae; genus Edaphobacter; species Edaphobacter gelidiferens_A. The sequence continues at coordinate 5,031,639 of NZ_CP132939.1, read as the reverse complement.
GCCGTCACCAGACACTTCGTCAGCGAAGCCATATCGAAGACCGTATCTTCCGTCATCGGCTCGATCGCAGGCTCAAGCGCTCGATTTCCATACGCCTTTTCGAACACAGTTCTTCCATCGTGGTTGACGAGCACCACCGCACCCGGCATCTTCTTCGCGCTGATCGCATCCTCTACAAGCGTCGAAACCGCGCTGAAGTCGTAGCCCTTCTTCGCCTCCACTTGTGCTTCTTCCGCAGCCCCTCGCGATGGAAGCAGAAAGGGAAGTGAGAGCGCGATCACAATCCCAGCCACCTTAGCAGTGGATCGTTGCGACTTCTGCGAACTGCCATCACCCCGAAACACCAAGCTACCAACGGACCCAATCGCAAAGGTAACAATCGACCCAATCAGCACATACCAGGTAAACGCGATATGCGGAATCGTGACCGGTCCAACTTTGATCACACCCGGAGAAAGCCAAAGCAAAAGATTCAACCCAAACCCGCAGATCATCCCCAGAATCGCTCCCGTCTGCGTGGCGTAGCGAGTGAGTGAGCCCAGCAAAAACACACCCAGCAAAGCCCCATAGGCCACCGAAGCAATTGACAACCCCACCTCCACAACGTGACCCTTTCCACCGGCGAACACGCTATACATCGCCACTCCAAACAGCACCAGAGCCCAGACCACAGTGCTCGCACGCGAGATCATCATCCGTTCGCGGTCGTCCGCCTCCGGCCGCCAATGCATATAGAAATCCACCACCGTAGTCGATGAGAGCGAGTTCAACGCAGCACTCAAATTTGACATTGCCGCCGCAAGAATCGCTGCCACCAACAGCCCCGCAATCCCAATCGGCATCTCCCGCACAATGAACGTCGGGAAGATTCGATCTGCCGACGCGAACACCGCTGGATGCAATCCGTAGAAGACATACAACCCCACACCGATCAGCAGAAAAAGTGTGAACTGCAAAAAAATGACGGCACCGCTACCCAGCAGTGCCAGCCGCGACTCCCGCAAACTCCGCGCCGCCAGCATCCGTTGCACCATCAGCTGGTCCGTACCATGCGACGCCATGGTCAGGAACGTCCCCCCAACACTCCCGCCCAAAACGTATAGCTCTGCGTCAGGTTCAGCGCGAAGTGAAAGAGCCGAAACTTGCCTGCCGCCGCTGCGACGTCGTGAATCTGCGACCATCCCCCGGGCACATGCGTCCCCAGCGTAAAAATCGCAACCATCGTTCCGCCAATGTAGATTGCCATCTGCACCACATCGGTCCAGATCACCGCCGCCATTCCGCCCTCAAACGTATAGAGCAGTGTAAGTGCCGAGATAATCCCGATCGACAATACATCCCGCGTCCCAATCGCGATCCCCACCACGATGCTCACCGCAAAAACCCGCACTCCCTCCGCCGCAGCCCGAGTCAACAGAAATAATCCCGCCGTCACCTTGTGCAGCGTATGCCCGAAGCGTTGATCGATCAGCTGATATGCGGTTAGCATTCGGCCCTCGAAATATTTGGGCAAAAAGATCAACGCCACCACCACGCGTCCCAACATGTACCCGATCACAATCTGCAGAAATCCGAAGTCCCCCGCAAACGCCACCCCGGGAATGCTGATGATCGTCAGCGTGCTCGTCTCTGCAGAGACAATCGACAGTGCAATCGCCCACCATGGGATCGTCTGATCAGCCAGAAAATAGCTCCGCAGCGATCTCGCATTCGGATCTTTACCACTCCGAAAGCGAAGCCCAAACAGCGTAATACCAATCAGGTAGACGACAATCAGACCAAGATCGAAGGGATGGAGGCGCGTTGGAAGTGCGGCAGCATGCATTCGTGCAAGTGTATAGCGACGGCGCGCATGCACGCAGCATCCCTCTTCCATAAGTGTTTCGCACGGGGTTGCACCCGGAGACGTCGGCTGCCTGGAACCTGACATATCATTTCAGGCTATGGCTCTGTTTCTGGCGATGGTACCGCAGTCCTCGAGCGTGCAGGCGTGGAGCTTGGGGAGCAGGTGGCCCTTGGCGCCTTGAAGCATCCTCGAGCACATCTCACTCGTTCGCTCCGCGATGGTAGCCGCTCTCAAAACATCCTCGCCCGGTGTCAAAGTCATGGAAGGCGCCGTCGGTTCTCTGGAGGGTGCACTCTGGCGGGCAAGGGAAGCAGGTAACGCAGCTTCTTAACTCCCCCAAAGCGTCCCTAGCCATCGCTACTTCCGTGTGAGACGAACCTCTTCAGCTCGCAGCGCGAGCCCTCGCGCAACCGAGGTAAATTCATTGCCCGTGCGCACGCGCGATGCAGTGAATCGAGATTCGAAGATGCGACGAACCGCAGGCACAAAGCTGGTTCCTCCAGTGAGAAACACCCGATCAACCTCTCCTGCAGGAATGTTGCTTGTAGCCAGCAGAGTATCGACGCATCGCTCAATCGACTGCAGGTCTTCCGCGATCCAGCCTTCAAACTCCGTGCGCTCAACCGTCGCGACAAGATCCATGCTCCCGTCGCGAAAACGAAACTCCGCAGACTCGTGATGCGACAGATCAACCTTCAAACGCTGGACAGCCTGATGAAGCTGGTATCCAAGATCCTCTTCGATCAAATTGATGAGCGCTTCAATCTTCTCCGGCTCCTGCGCCCGGGCACGTGCGCTCTTCAGAATCTCCGCAACATTTCGTGTCTTCAGAAACGAGAGATAGTGCCAGCGTTCCAGGTTGGCATAAATCCACGCCGGAGCCGCCGGGATAATGCTCGCCGGACGGTCTCGGGCCTGAGCGTAGGAACGTTCGAAGCTGTCTGAGCCCAACGCTGGAGACACAAGCTTGCGAACAATGCGCGCATCGAAACTATCCCCCGCGAGTCCCAATCCGCTGTTACCCAAAAGATCCTTCGCCGTTCGACCTCGCGCACGAACGCCGGGACCAACATGCAGCAGCGAGAAGTCGCTTGTACCGCCGCCGAAGTCTCCGATCAGAATCAGCTCATCGTGATCCAGCGTGGACTCATACGCGTAAGCCGCCGCAATCGGCTCCATCTCAAACTCGACCGACTCAAAACCAGCATGAACGAACGCCTGCCTGAGACGCTGCACGGCAAAATCATCGTCTTCTGCGTTCTCAGCTCCAACGAATCGCACCGGTCGCCCTACCGTCGCATGGCGCACTGGCCTGCCCAACTGCCGCTCGGCAGACAATCTCAGATCGGTAAGGATGCGAGCGATCAGGTCTTCAATGGTGTAACGCCGGCCAAACACTTCAGTGCCAGTCAGCGTACGGCTCGTCAGATAGGACTTGAGAGACTGAATCAGCCGACCCTTATGCTCGGCACGAAGATAGTGCTCGATCGCCTGCGGCCCGGTGAATCCTTTGATCTGGGTGCGACTCGCATGCCTCTGTTGCTCCAGGTACAGCACCGAGCGGAATGACTCCGTCGTCGCCGTTCCGGCAGGGAAGGAGATCAACTCAACTTCGCTATCGCCGTGGGTAAACGCGATGGAGCTGTTCGTAGTGCCAAAATCTATTCCGAGTGAAGGGCCGATAGAAGTCGTCAAAAGCATGATCTTCTAGATTGCCAGATCTTCTGACTTCAGCGCCACACCCGTCTCCCCAAAAGAGTCACTTGGTAGTCAGAGCTGGAGCAGGAGCCGGCGGTGGTATGCCCAAATCCGCAGCCGGCGGCAACGTTGTGAGTATCCGACCACTGACGTTGCGCACTCCGAAGTCTGTCGCTGCGACTCTCCCAGATACCCACCGTGTAGTCGTAGTGCTCCAGCACTGGCCGCAGTGCGTACGCACGGTTTGAGCGATACCACGCCTGCTCGTACAGATCACGCAGCAGGGAATAGGCGTCTATGAAATCCTGAATTCGACCATTCACCCCGTTGATATCCGACAGTTCACGACTCACGCTCATGCGCTGCTTCTTGTCCGTCGTGTTCTGCATCGCGTAGGCCCGTTGATAACCCTGCGCAATCTCCTCCGACAGCTGAAACTTCAGCCCGATCAGATCCATTCGACGAGCTCCCAGTTCAAGCGCATCGATAGCTGCAGTCTCGCGAAGCGTCGTAGCCGCACTCGGATAGGAGTCTGCAGGATCGTAAGCCTTGGGCACCGTCGAAACTGCGGGCGGCGCAGGCGCAGCAGCCCTAGCCTGTGCAATCAAGGTCAGCGCTCGCTCCGCATGAAGCCGCAGCTCATGCGCATACGGAAGCACTTGCGCCCCAATCCTTAGCCCATCCTTCGACATAGGGTCCAGCCAGAAGATGCTGTTCGTCCCATCCCCCTGCTTCACCTCGTCTTTCAACACGGAGTGCGCCAGCATCATCTCCTTCTGCGCTTCGTTCAGGTACCCAGTCGAGTCACCATGAAACACCTGTCCATAAGCATCCTGAAAATCAGGAATAGAAGACTCCCCCTTCTGCCATGCCGCCGCCGCGCCAAACAGAATCCCATACCAATCCTGATTGAAGAGTCCTTCCCCGTCATCATTCCATATCGTGTTCAGCTGTCCAGTACTGCCAAGCCGTTGCCCATCGGCCGTAAAGCGTTGAATATTCGCCAGCGCATAGTTATTGTTCGGATAAACCTTCCGGAAGTTGTTAACGCTCGGAGCCACCCACGTCTCCATCCCCGCATTCGTAAACGGCGTCAAAAATCGGTCATATCCGTGAGGTTCGGGGGTATATACCCAAGCAATGGCAATCGTGGAATCCTTGAACGACTGCGGCAAATCCTTCAACAGATCAGGCGAATCCTGCGCGATATCCCCCCAAAACAGGAACCTGCGATTCAGCGGCTTCAACTCCGTCACTATCCGCTGCAGAAAATCCAGATAAACCGGCCCAAGCCCCGAGCATCCACCTCCGCCTGAGTCTGCCCCAGTCCCAGATCCACCGTCTCATCCGCACCAATATGCAAAAACGGACCCGGATAAAGCGCCGCCAGTTCAGTAAACATCTGTTTGATCAGCGCAATCGACCCCGGTTGCCCCGGAGCCAACACCGCGCCATGGGGAGTCTCCGCCAGCGGCTGATACTGCTCCCACGCCAGATTGTGATGCAGATGACCAAACGCCTCCTGCTCCGGCACCACATCAATGTGATACAGCCGCGCATACTCCACCAACTGTCGAGCCTCCTCAGCCGAAACACTCCCGCCCGGCGGAGCCATCAGCGGATTCGAAGCATACTGCTGCGTATGTTCAAAATACGGAGAATACAAATTCACCTTATAAGCCGCCAGTGTCCGAATCAGGTGCTTCTGAAACTCCAGAGTCGTCACCGGCCCCCGCGACAAATCGTCGTCCAGCCCACGATACTTCATCGCCGGCCAGTCCCTCACATTGGCCTCATGCAGCACCGCGCCCGCGCCATTTCCCTCGATCAGTTGCTTAACCGTCTGCGCCCCATAAAACACCCCCGCCGCCGAATCCCCAATCACCGTCAGCGTCTTCCCGATCTTCGTGATCACATACCCCTCAGCCCTCATCTCATCGGTAAACTTCACCTCCGGGTGAACACTCGCCCGCGCCAGTTCGATCGCAACCCCGCCCGGCGAACCCACAACACCCCGAGCCACAAGCGACGCCGTCAGATCGTCCGCGGCGAAACGGTCTTCCACAGCACAAGGAGCCATGCAAGAAATGCCCACGCCATGAATCAGCGCCTCATCGCCAGTCGCACGAATCTCGCGCGGCATCGGAATCAACTTAATAGAAGACTGTGCCGAAGCCGCAGAAGCAAAGAGGCCAAAGCCCACCAGTAGAGCGCCAAGACGGGAAAAGTGCATGAAGATAACGGTAAATCAGATCTGCCACCCTCGTGGTTACCTGTCTAGTTCGACCGGAACCAAAAAATCACCGAAGTTCATGGAATATCCACAGAGAAACGTATTTTATCCGTGAATACCGCACAAATTATTCCTCTGTTCACACGAGTTTGTGAGCATAAGTCAAAGAGCAAAGGAAGAACTTGGAGTGGGCTGAAATGCCCCGCGCCTTTCTTGTTGTCCTTATGCCTTTTCATACTTTTGCGAGGTTCCATGACGAAGCAACTACGAGCGACTATGGCGGCGATATTGGTTATCAGTTCAATATCTCTCCAGGCGCAAACCAGCACGGCAACGAAAAAGACGACCAGCAAGGCGCCGGTTCACAAGAAGGCGCCCGTCGAAAGCCCGTTGGCACGTCAGATCCGCGAGCTGCGCGAGCAGATGCTGAGCCAGCAGGCCCAGATCGATGCTCTCAAACAGCAGAATGCCGACAAGGACGCGAAGCTCGCGACCGCTCAGCAGGCCGCTCAGAATGCCGAGGCGTCCGCCGCTAGCGCTTCAGCCAAGGCTGACAGCCTCAGCTCCAGTCTCTCGACCAACACCGAAGCCGTCTCCAGCCTCAACAGCACCGTGACCGACCTCAAGACCACCAACGTCGGCCTCGCTCAGACCATCAGCGACACGAAGAAGCAGATGACGGACGCCATCGAGTCGCCTCTGGCAATTCACTACAAGGGAGTCGAAATAACTCCGGTTGCCTTCTTCGCGATTGAAAGTGTCTACCGTCAGCGTTCGCTCAACTCCGACGTCAACACCCCTTTCAACGCTACCCCGTACCCCGGGGCAGCCCAGGCCCACACCAGTGAGTTCAACTTCTCTGGTCGTCAAAGCCGCATCGGAGCACTCTTCGTCGGAAACCCCGGCCCCTTCAAGCTGTCAGGCTACGTAGAGGCTGACTTCCTCTCGGCCGGCGCCACCAGCAACGAGAATCAGAGCAACAGCTACACCTTGCGCCAGCGCCAGATCTGGGGCCAGGTGGCCACCAACAAGGGCTTCACCCTCACCGGCGGTCAAATGTGGTCGCTCGTCACCGAAACCAAAAAAGGAACGGATAACCGCACCGAGATTCTGCCCGCGACCGTCGACTCTCAGTACCATGTCGGCTTCAGCTGGGAGCGTCAGCCCGGCGTAAGGTTCCAGCAGAAGATCGGTGGACTTACCGCCGCAGTCGCCGTCGAACAGGCTGAGATCATCTACTCCGCAACCAACGCCAATGCGAACTTCTTCATCGGCAACGCAGGCGCAGGCGGCGGTCTCTACAACCTCACTGCCAACTACTCCAACAACGTCGCGCCCGACGTCATCGTAAAGTTCGCCTATGACTCGAAGTATGGCCACTTTGAGGCCGGTGGCTTGGCTCGCTGGTTCCGCGACCGCTACTACCCCAACCAAACCCTCACCGTCCCATCTGCTGTGGGTGGCAATAACAACACCAAGGTTGGCGGCGGCTTCTTCGCCAACGCCCGCACGCCCATCACTCACTATGCGGACTTCGGCCTTCACTTCCTTGGCGGCACCGGAGTAGGCCGCTATGGTACCTCTACCTTGCCTGATGTCACCGTGCATCCCGACGGAACTCTGGCTCCCATCAAGAACTACCAATTCCTGGGATCGCTCGAACTTCACCCGCAGAAGAAGCTCGATCTGGACCTTTACTATGGTAGTGAGTACGCGCAGCGCACCACGTACCTAAGCACCGTGGGTGCAGATGCCGGCAAGCTCGTCGGTTACGCTCCCATCAGCAGCTCCAATGCAGGTTGCGGCATCGAAACACTGCCTACCTCTACTGGCAACGGACTCGCCGGTGCCGCCCCCTACAACCCGGGTACACCTGCAAGCTGCCTGGGCGCAACCCGTGCGGTCTCCCAACTCACCGGAGAGTTCGTCTACCGCTTCTACAGCAGCCCCAAGTACGGCCGTCTGCAGTACACCGTGCAGTACAGCTACCTCCAAAGGGTCGGCTGGGCCGGTTTGACCAGCGGTACCTTCGGTTCTTCCACCGCAACCTACGGCGCTCCCAAGGCCAACAACAACATGGTCTTCACCGGCCTCCGTTACTACATCCCGTAACGGCTGCCGATCCACGAAAAAAGGCACCCCTCGGGGTGCCTTTTTATCTCTAAATGCGGTCGTCCGGAAATAGACCTTGCAACGAATCAGTCCGTGTGACTCGATAGTTCTTGTGACTTTGTCAATCCCTCACGGCTCGTCATCTCGACCGAAGTCGCGCAGTCTTACTCGCGCGACGCAGTGGAGAGACCCCCGTATTTCGCCTTTGTCGTTGCAGTTGCAGTTGCAATTGTCGTTGTCGTTGAAGTAGCAGTCGACGACGTCATTGCAGTCGCAGTCGCAATCACCACCACAATCGCCAAAGCTCAACGTCATCTCGACCGGAGCAACACACAGCCCCATCGTCTGTTGCGTATTGGAGAGATCCCCGTATCCTACCTTGTCTCTACGATCGGTTGTCGTCCCTATCAGCCCGAAGAACGCTCCGGCGTGCGATAGGATCGACCGCCAGTCTAAGCCTTCATAAACTTCATTGAAGCCGAGTTCATGCAATACCGCAGTCCCGTCGGCGCCGGGCCGTCGTCAAAGACATGCCCTAGATGTCCCTCGCACCGCACGCACTTGACCTCGGTGCGCTCTATCCCCAGAGAACGATCTGCGACCTCGGCAAGATTTTCCTTTGCAATCGGCGCCCAGAAGCTTGGCCAGCCCGTGCCGGATTCGAACTTCGTCTTCGAGTCGAACAACGCCGTATCACAGCCGATGCAACGAAAAACACCTTTGCCATGCTCGTTCAGGCTGACGCCCGAGTAGGGCATCTCGGTATCCGCCTCCCGCGCGATCTCGAACGAGTTCTTGCCCAACTGTCGAAGCCACTCTCCGTCGGTCTTCACAATCTTTGCAACCGTCTGCTTCCCAAGGTTCTTCCCGTCATTGCCAAAGTCGACGATCGTGACCTCACCCGGTGTCCCATGGACCGCCACGCTGGCCTCGACTCCGGGAGACCTCCGCATCACAAGCACAGCATAAGAGGCCGCAACCGCAGCGCCGCCGGCCACAAACACTCGTCTTGTCATCTTCCTGGAACCATCGTCGCGGCTGACATCCGAATCAAACATAAGGGAGACCCCAGGCTTCTACTATGCGACGGGAGCAATCAAAAAGGTTACAGGCGACCGATTCCTACCTTTTGTTCGAGCTACGGCTAAATCTTTGGTACGCTTCAATGTGCCGGTATCTTCGGATGCCTGGAGCTTCTGAAGAGGTGATGAAGGATGATTCTCGATCCAAACCGGCTTTTCCCTGCGGACAGTGAGGCGCGATCAGTCGCCGCGAGATTGTATGAAACAGTTCGCGACCTGCCAATTATCTCCCCGCACGGTCACACCGACCCGCGCTGGTTCGCCGAGAACGAGCCCTTCGCCAATCCCACGGCCCTCTTCATTCAGCCTGACCACTACATCTTTCGCATGCTGTACTCGCAGGGAATCTCGCTGGAGTCCCTCGGCATCCCTCCCCTCGACGGCACCGCCGCTCCGGTCGACCCGAAAGAAGTCTGGCGCATCTTCGCCAAAAACTACTATCTCTTTCGTGGTACTCCCACTCGTCTGTGGCTCGACTACTCGTTTGAAAATCAGTTTGGCCTGACCAAACGTCTTAGCCCGGACAATGCGGACGAATACTACGAAATCATCGCTGAGAAACTTGAAACACCTGAGTTCCGCCCGCGAGCGCTCTACGAGCGGTTCAATATCGAGGTCCTCTCCACAACAGACACCCCCTCGACAATCTCGAATACCACAGGGCCATCAAGGAGTCGGGCTGGAAGGGCCGCATCCTGCCAACCTTTCGTCCGGATCCTGTGATCGACGCCGACTACACCGGCTTCCTCGCCAACATCCAGAAGCTTGGTGAAATCACTGGAGAAAACACCACTACCTGGCAGGGCTATCTCAACGCGCTACGCAACCGCCGCGCCTTCTTCAAGTCCATGGGCGCAACCGCCACGGATCACGGCCACCCCACCGCCTTCACCGCCGATCTGGACCCCGATACCGCCGCTTCTCTCTTTGGTCGAATTATCTCCGGCCGCTCCGTTGCTCAGGAGCAGGAGTACTTCCGCGGCCAGATGCTCACCGAAATGGCCGGCATGAGCGTCGAAGACGGCCTCACCATGCAACTCCATCCCGGCTCGGTCCGCAACCACAACCGCCAGCTCTACGAGAGATTCGGTCGCGACAAGGGCGCCGACATCCCCTCCCAGACCGAGTACGTCCGCGCCCTTCAGCCCCTGCTCAACCGATACGGAAACGATCAGCGGCTGACCTTTATCCTCTTCACCCTCGACGAGTCCACCTTCTCCCGCGAACTGGCTCCTCTAGCCGGACACTACCCCGCGCTGAAGCTCGGTCCTCCCTGGTGGTTCCACGACTCCGCCGAGGGCATGATGCGCTTCCGTGAACAGGCCACCGAAACCGCCGGCTTCTACAACACCGTCGGCTTCAACGACGACACCCGCGCTCTCCTCTCCATCCCCTCTCGCCACGACGTAGCCCGCCGCATCGACTGCGCATTTCTGGGCCGCCTCGTAGTCGAACACCGCCTCGACGAAGACGAAGCCTTCGAAGTCATCCACGACCTCACCGTAAATCTGGTCAGGAAGGCCTACAAGATCTGACAACTCACCTGGAGAAAGAGGAGGATGGACAACGCGCTCACAAATCCGGTTTGCCCTGGCCTCTGAATGAAAAAATAGTTCAAAAGCGTGGCTTATCTTTCGCAGCCCAATTCAACGCTGTTTTTTCTCCACGTTAGCCGCGCATTCCACCACGTTCTCACCATCAAAAACCACCACAAACTCACCGTTTTTCCACCCACCCCTTCAAAAAACTCAGCAAAAGCAGCAAAAAGTAGCTGCCCAGACCGTCCAAATGTTTTTTACGCAACCAGATTTTTTCTGTTTCCGTCACCACCCCGACGCAACGAATTCGCACCAGTACCGGGAGTAAGATCAAAGCCCATGAGCCTATTTTTCGCCGCTGGCAGCGCGACAACGGAGATGTCGCCCCAAGAAGTGCAAACAAACCTGTTCCAGGCCTTGGACAAACTAGGCGAGCGTAAGAAAGTCCTCGCAATCCCGCCTGATTTCACGCGAATGCACTCTCAGAGCGGCATCCTGACGGAATTCGCATGGCAGTACTACGGAGACAAACTCACCGACATCCTCCCCGCCCTCGGCACCCACAAACCAATGACGGATCAAGAGATCGCCACCATGTACGGAGCAACTCCGCGAACTCTCTTTCGCGTGCACGATTGGCGCAACGACATCGTTACTCTAGGAGAAGTTCCCGGCGAATTCATGTTCGAAGTAAGCGAAGGAAAGCTCGACTACTGCTGGCCCGCGCAAGTAAACAAACTACTGCGCGACGGTGGACACGGTCTCATCCTTTCCATAGGCCAGGTCGTTCCTCATGAAGTTGTCGGTATGGCGAACTACAACAAAAACATCTTAGTAGGCACTGGCGGCTCCATAGGAATCCATCGCAGCCACTTTCTCGGTGCTGTCTACGGCATGGAGCGCATGATGGGACGCGCCGACACCCCTGTTCGGCGCGTGCTGAACTACGCCAGCGAACACTTCGCCCGTGAATTGCCGATCGTCTATGTGCAGACGGTAGTAGCGAAAAACGCAGACGGAAAGCTAGTCATTCGCGGCCTCTACATTGGAGATGATGCAGAGTGCTTCGAACTCGCCGCAGCTCTTAGCCTAAAGGTCAATTTCAAGATAATGGACCGTCAAATCAAAAAGGCAGTTGTCTTCCTCGACCCTCACGAGTTCAAAAGCACCTGGCTCGGAAACAAAAGCATCTACCGCACACGCATGGCTCTTGCGGATAACGCTGAACTGATCGTCCTCGCCCCGGGTGTCCACGAATTTGGCGAAGACTCTGCCATCGACGCCCTGATCCGCAGGTACGGCTACTGCGGAACTCCCCGGACCCTTGAAGCCGTAAAAGAAGATCCGCATCTGGCCGGAAATCTCAGCGCAGCCGCCCACCTCATCCATGGGTCTAGCGAAGGTCGCTTTACCATCCGCTACTGCCCGGGCCGGTTGACCCGCGAGGAGATCGAGGGCGTCCACTTCGAGTATGGCGACCTGGCCGAGATGACGTCGAAGTACAATCCTGCCACGCTGGAAGACGGTTGGAACACAGTGGATGGTGAGGAGATCTTCTACATCTCCAATCCGGGTCTTGGGCTCTGGGCCTATCGGGGGCGGCTACAGAGCTAGGTTGCAGGCAGATTGCTGTTCGTGTAAGTCGGTTGAGAGGATGTTGCTGGATGATTGTTGTGTTGATGGGTGTGAGCGGATCGGGCAAGACTACCATAGGGACGCTGCTGGCTGAACGCGCGGGAGCTGTGTTTGCGGATGGCGATGATTATCACCCTCTGGCGAACAAGGAGAAGATGGCTGCGGGACAGCCGCTCGACGATCGGGATCGTCAACCGTGGCTCGAGGTGCTGAATCGGCTGCTGCGGGACTGGTTTGCAGAGGGGAAGAGCGGTGTGATGGCTTGCTCTGCGTTGAAGGCGCGGTATCGGGAGACGTTGCAGGCGGGAATGCCGAAGGGGGCGGTGAGCTTCGTTGTGCTGGAGGCCTCGAAAGAGATGCTTGCGGCCCGGTTGACTGAGCGGAAGCATGAGTTCATGAGTCCTGGGCTTTTGGACAGTCAGCTTGCTACGCTCGAGATGCCGAACGATGCTGTTCGGATCGTGAACGATCGAGCGCCGGAAGAGATTGTGAGTCAGATTCTGGCTCAGATTTCGTCAAGAGAGAACTGAGTTTTGAGAAGATGTTGAAGAAGGAAGAGGACGTTTTCGATGGGGCATCCGTTATTTGATTTGAGCGGGAAGTCGGCTGTGGTGGTGGGGGGTACCTCGGGTATCGGGTTGGCAATGGCCGTTGGGCTGGCGGAGGCGGGTGCGGATGTGGTGGCGAGTTCGCGGCGGCTGGAGCAGGTGGATGAGGCGGCGAAGGCCATCGAGGCGACGGGGAGGAGGTCTCTGCGTCTGACCTCGGACGTTGCGGACCGGGTGAGTCTGCAGGCGCTGCTGGATGGGACGGTGAAGGCATTCGGAAAGGTCGACATCCTGATCAACTGCGCCGGGAAGATCAAGCGGGAGCCGACGCTGACCGTCACGGAGGAGACCTGGGACGGGATAATGGATACGAACGTGACCGGAACGCTGCGAGCCTGCCAGATCTTCGGCAAACATATGCTGGAGCGCGGCTACGGACGCATCCTGAACATCGCTTCGCTGAACACATTCGTCAGCCTCAAAGAGGTCACGGCGTATGCGGCCAGCAAGGCTGCCGTTGGAGCGTTGACCAAGTCCCTGGCGGTGGAGTGGAGCGCGCAGGGCGTGACCGTGAATGCGATCGCTCCCGGCGTCTTTCGGACGGCGTTGAACCAGAAGCTGCTGGACGAGAGCGAGCGGGGGAAAGAATTGTTGATGCGGACTCCTATGGGCCGCTTCGGCAAGACCTCTGAGCTTGTTGGAGCGGCAATCTTTCTAGCGAGTGATGCTTCGGCGTTTGTTACCGGGGAAATTCTTGTGGTGGATGGTGGCTTCCTCGCCAGCGGCGTGAACCAATAGCTGCACTGTCCAGGCCCCCGGGGGTCCTTCGCGTAAGTCATTTGTTTGCTACGCTTTGCAAAATTGGCCTCTTGCAAAATATTCATTACAAAGCGTTTATCCGCAAAAATGTCTAAACAAATGACTTACCAGCTTTTCCTCGATTTCACAGGCAAAGAACCCCACGTTCGGCTGGTTCTTTATGCTTAGTACTCAGTATAGCGGTTTCGCCATAACTAATACGCCAACGGTATGTTGTTGACGTTGCGCGGTTTAGTGGGTTTTGGGGCTTGACAGGTTTGCGGTGGCTTGTTCGAGGGGGAAGCTGACTTCGACAGCTGGGAGGACAACCGCAGATTCCTCCGCTTCGCTGCGGAATGACAACAAAAGGACAAGCAACAGCAACGACAACTACAACTACAACGACAACCGCAACAGCGGGTTCCTCAGCTTCGCAATGACAATGAAGAAACAAACAATGGCAATGACAAACGAGCGAACGACGTCAAAGTGGCAAGCAATTGGACGGCAAGCAAAGTGACAAGCGAGAGGACAGCAAACCGAAGAGGCCGCTGATCAGATGCTGGTAGATGATCTGAGGGGCAGGTAGATGATCTGAGGGGCTGGTCGACGATCTGAGGGCCAGGTAGACGATCTTAGATGCTGGTCGACGAGGGGTCTATCGAACAGTGGATTTGGTGGGGCGGTTGTTGTTGGATTCGTGGTGGGTGGGAAGTATCCAGGGGTACAGCACGGCGAGGTTGGGTGGAACGATGGTGAGGAAGAGCAGGAAGACGCCGACCATCTCCGGGATGTGAAACATGTTGCGGCTCTCGAGAAAGAGCGACAGGCAGACCAGTGCAACAATCGTTACGCAGATGACGGTGCGTGCAAGGGTCTTTGCCCAGGGTTTGTCGTCATGGGGAAGCATGTGGGGCCGCCTTTCGTCACGCATTTGATAACGAATTTGCTATCAATGCCCGTTCGTTCAGCTACGACGGACGGACGCACGTGCGATTAATACGGCAGTGTAGGCTGCGCCGAAGCCATTGTCTATATTTACTACGGTAACGTTCGGGGAGCAGGAATTGAGCATTCCCAAAAGGGCTGCGGCGCCGTCAAAGCTGGCTCCATAGCCGACCGAGGTGGGGACTGCGATGACCGGGACACCGACCAGGCCGCCCACGACGGAGGGGAGTGCGCCTTCCATGCCGGCGCAGACGATAACGGCGTCTGCCTTGGTGAGTTGCTCACGGACTGAGAGGAGGCGGTGGAGGCCGGCTACGCCTACGTCGTAGAGGCGGCTGACCTTTGCGTTGAAGAGTTCGGCGGTAACTGCGGCTTCTTCTGCGGTGGGCTGGTCACTGGTGCCGGCGCTGAGGATGGCGATGTGGCCGTTTGGGTCTTCCAGTGGCGATTGTTTGAGGGTGATGGCACGGGCCGAGGGGTGGTGGATGGCTTTGGGGAAGGAAGCCAGAACCATGGCGGCGGTGGCTTCGTCGGCGCGGGTGGCGAGGACGTCGGTGCCGGCGGCGGCCATGCGGGTGAAGATGTCCGTGGTTTGCTGGGGAGATTTTCCCTGGGCGTAGATGACCTCGGGGAGACCGATGCGGAGGGTGCGGTGGTGGTCGATGCGGGCGTGGCCGATGTCCTCGTAGGGCATGTCGGCGAGGCGCTGGGTGGCGGCGGTGGGGGTGATGGTTCCGGATTGGACGGCGGCGAGGAGTTCGAGGAGGGTGGCTTTGTTCATGGATGTTGCTTGGACTTTCGTGTTGTGGGTAAAGCTGCGGTTCGCTTCGCGAAAACTATAAGTTTCAAGATCTGCCTGGTGCTGTGTTGAGCGCGAAGGCAAGGACAAAATACGGGGTCTCTCCACTGCGCGGTTCACGATAGGACCGTGAACCGCTTCGGTCGAGATGACGTTTTTTGTGGCCGGGTGACGGGTTCGATTGACCTTTGTGGCCGGGGTGACGGGGTTCGATTGACCTTTGTGGTCGGGTTTACTTGAAGGCGCGTCCGACTGGATTTGTACTCTCTCACACCATCCTAGCCACATCATCCCAGCCACTTTGGATTTTGGGCGGTGCCGTCGTAGTGGTTGGTGGTTTTGAAGAGTTCGAATTTGCCTTCGCTGGCGGCGGTGGCGGTGCGTGCTAGAAGGGAATTGATCTGCGTCTGGTCGAGGGGTTTGAAGGTGCGTGTGGCTTCGAAGGCTTGATCGAGAGTCTGGGTGTTGTCGATGCCGGTGATGATGACCGAGACAGGTTGCGTGAGGCCGTAGTGGAGAGCTTCGATGGGTTGGACGGTGTTGCTTTTGAGAATGTAGGGATCGCCGAAGGTCTTCATGGCGAGGATGCCGATGCCTTGTTTGAGCGCGACGGGCATGACCTCTTTTTCGAAGGAGCGGAAGTGCGCATCCATGACGTTGATGGGCATCTGGACGGTGTCGAAGTGGAAGTTGTGTTTCTGCGCGGTCTCGAGCATGCGGAGATGGACGACGGGATCTTTGTGTCCGGTGAAGCCGATGTAGCGGATCTTTCCTGCGCTGCGGGCGGCGACGGCGGCTTCGATGGCTCCGCCGGGGGCGAAGATGCGGTCGGGGTCTTCCATGCGGATGATCTCGTGAAATTGGACGAGGTCGATCATGTCGGTTTGGAGGCGGCCGAGGGATTGTTCGAGTTGCTTGTTGTATTCGTCGGCGGTGCGACCGTCCATTTTGGTCATGAGAAAGACTTTTTGGCGGTAGCCGTTGCGGAGGCCCTGACCCATGCGGACCTCGGAGATGCCGTCGTTGTAGTCCCAGCAGTTGTCGAGGAAGGTGATGCCGCGGTCGATGCCGGCGTGGAGGAGCTGAATGCTTTCGGCTGGGTCCTTCTGTTTGCCGAGGTGATAGCCGCCCATGCCGATGGCGGAGACGCGCTCGCCAGTGGTGCCGAGCTCGCGATAGATCATGTCGGGGGATTCGGGACGTTTGACGGGTTGAGTGCTTGACTTTGGGGCTTGTGCGTTGAGCGGGATCGCTGCGCTCATGCTGGCTGCGGTTGCTGTCTTGAGAAAGTCTCTACGCTCCATGGGTGTACTCCTGTGCTGAAAAGGTTGTCATCCGATTTGATGCAGGTTCCCGGGGCAGAGGGCTGAAGTGGAGGCTATTTGAGGTACGCTGCGATGGCAGATTGTTGAACCAGCTTCAATGGCACGTTGTGTTTTGTGGCGGCAGCACGGCAGTCTTCAAACTCGGGAGCGATGTTGCACTCGTGTCCGTCGAGGGTCCCGATCTTTACACGGATTTCGCCGTAGGGGTGGTGACGTGGGCGTGATGACGGTCGACGCAGACGCGGCTGTCCTGACGGATGCGGAGGCCGAGAGTGCTGGTTTCGCGAAGGATTAATTGCTGAAGGGCGGGGCTGTCGGAGGGGTTGCAGAGGACGGTGAGAAGGGTGCCGGGGCGGCCTTTTTCATCACGACCGGAGTGAGCATGACGTCGAGTGCGCCCATCGCCAACGCGGTCTCGGAGACGTAGGCGAGGATCTGAGGGGAGAGATCGTCGAGGGCGGTTTCGAGGACAGTGACGGTTTGTGAGTCGTGGGTGTGGTGTTTGTTGAGGGAGTGCTTTGGGGCTGGGATGGTTTGGGCGGAGTTGTCGGCTTCGCCGATGCTTAGGCGGAGGACGTTGGGAAAGTCCTTCGGGTTGCGGGTGCCGGCGCCGTAGCCGATGTGCTCGACTCGCATGGCGGGCTGGGGACCGAAGGTGGGCGCGAGGGCGCGGAGGAGTGCGGCTCCGGTGGGGGTGACGAGCTCTTTTTCGATGAGCGCGGAGTAGGTGGGGAGGCCGCGAAGAAGGTCGGCGGTGGCGGGGGCGGGGACGGGGAAGCGGCCGTGGGCACAGTCGACCATGCCGCCACCTACGTTGATGGGGGAGGAGAACCACTTGTCGGTTGCGAGGGCATGGAGGCCGGCGGAGGAGGCGACGATGTCGACGATGGCGTCGACTGCGCCGACTTCGTGGAAGTGAATCTTCTCGACGGGGACGTTGTGGATCTTTGCTTCGGAGGCGCCGAGGAGTTCGAAGGCGTGGATGGCGGTTTGTTTGACGGCGGAGGGGAGGGATGCGGCGGTGATGAGATCGCGGATGACGGTGAGGGAGCGGCCGTGGGTGTGTTCGTGGTCGTGTGTGTGGGGATGGCCGGTTTTGTGCTGGTGCTGGGTTTTGGGGTGGTGTTGATGGGTGTGGGTCTGCTGGTGGGTTTGGTCTGCTTCTTCGTTTTGGTGGGGATGGGTTGGCTCGACGGTGTTGGCTTCGGCGAGGTTTGTGCCTTCGTAGACGTGGACCTTGGTGGAGAAGATACCGCTGCGGTCTACTTTTTCGATCTTGAGGGTTGCGTTGAGGTTTAGCGCGGAGACGGCTTCGTGGAGGATGTTGGGATTGACTCCGGCGTCGAGGAGGGCTCCGAGGAACATGTCGCCGCTGATGCCGGCGAAGCAGTCTAGGTAAGCGATACGCATGGGGTTTATTGTTTCATGTTCGTGGTTCGGCGTTTATCGGGCGGGAAGGATGGAGGAGGAGGCGAGGAGGGTGTCGTTCATGGAGCCGGAGCGGTAGCCTTCGGTGTCGAGGGTGACGTAGAGGAAGCCGAGGGGCTTGATGGCGGCGGTGATGGCTTCGAGCTTGGGGAGGGAGAGGGCGCGGGGGAGATCGGCGCGGGCGATTTCGATGCGGGCGAGGTCGCCGTGGTGGCGGACGCGGACCTGAGGGAAGCCGAGGGCGTGGAGGGCTTCTTCGGCTTGCTCGACCTGGGAGAGATTTTCGCGGGTGACGGGGCGGCCGTACTCGATGCGCGAGGAGAGGCAGGCGCTAGCGGGCTTGTCCCATAGGGTGAGGCCGGATTGCTGGGCGAGGGTGCGGATCTCTTGTTTGGTGAGACCGGCGGTGACGAGAGGGGCGACGGCGTGATGCTGGGCGGCGGCTTGCTGGCCGGGACGGAAGTCGGCGCGGTCGTCGAGGTTCATGCCGTAGGCGATGTGGGCGAAGTTACGGGCGGCTCGGGCTTCTTCCATTTGCTGGAAGAGCTCGTCTTTGCAGTGGAAGCAGCGGTGGGCGTCGTTGCGCTGGTAGTCGAGGTTTTCGAGTTCGTTGGTACGGAGAATTTGGATGGGGATGTTGTGATCGGCGACGAAGGCGAGGGCGGCGGCGAGTTCGGCGCGCGGGAGGAAGGGGAGTCGGCGATGACGGCCTGCATTTTGTCGCCGAGGGCCTGGTGGGCGGCGTAGGCGAGGTAAGCGGAGTCGGTGCCGCCGGAGTAGGCGACCAGGACGCTGCCGAGTTGCTGCAGAGTTGCGTGGAGCTTCGCGGATTTGGCGGCAAGGTCCATTGGCTTTATTGTAGGTCAGGTTGGATCGCGTTGGTATCGGAAGGGGGCTGGGGAGTGAGTTGATTTCCAGCTTCGAGTGGTAAGAGTCTCTAAGTGCGGTTCTGCTTCGAGCGTGCTGGCGGGCGGCTCGATGCACTGAAAAAGCAGAGCCGTTTTGTCGCGACGGTCGTTGATTTTCGAAAGTGCGGGTAATCTTTGGAGATTTGGAAGCGAGCTAAAAGTGAATTCGAATTAGAGCATATTCTTCGTAACTGCGGATCGCTGGCCGCATCGAAAGGGTTATGAAACGTACACTTCTTCCTGGTCGACCGTATCCGCTTGGTGCGACGGTATCGAGCAAAGGCACAAATTTCGCCATTTTTTCCGAAGGCGCTACAAGAGTTGATCTCTGCTTCTTCGATGCTGCAGGCAAGCAGACCGATTGCGTGACTCTGCGGGAACGGACTGCTTACGTTTGGCATGGTCTTGTTCGTAATATCAAAGCCGGGCAGCTTTATGGGTACCGGATCGATGGGCCGTGGGAGCCGGAACGTGGTCATCGCTTCAACCCAAATAAGCTTCTGGTGGATCCGTATGCTGAGGCGCTCTCGGGGCAGGTGGATTGGAAGAAGCCCATCTTTGCGCATGACGTTGCCTCTGGAGACGATCTGAAGATGGACACGCAGGACAGCGCGGACGGGGTTCCAAAGTGTGTTGTGGTTGACAGCAAGTTCGATTGGGGAGATGACTGCCGGCCGGAGACTCCACTTGCTGACTCGGTGATCTACGAGATGCATGTGAAGGGCTTCAGCATTCGAAATCCCAGGGTT
The DNA here is from genome assembly GCF_051013345.1 of Tunturiibacter gelidiferens. Lineage (GTDB taxonomy): Bacteria > Acidobacteriota > Terriglobia > Terriglobales > Acidobacteriaceae > Edaphobacter > Edaphobacter gelidiferens_A. The sequence continues at coordinate 5,011,992 of NZ_CP132939.1, read as the reverse complement.
CCAAAGAAGCTTCGCGGGACCTACGCGGGGCTAGCGTGCGAGCCCGGCATCGACTACCTGAAGCAGCTTGGAGTGACGGCGGTGGAGTTGTTGCCGATTCATCACTTTATCGATGAGGGGCCGTTGGTGGATAGGGGATTGGTGGACTACTGGGGATACAACACGCTTGGGTATTTTGCTCCGATGGCTCGTTACAGCTCGTGCGGGGATACTGGTGGCCAGGTGAACGAGTTCAAACACATGGTGAAGGCGCTTCACGCGGCCGGGATCGAGGTGATTCTTGATGTGGTTTACAACCACACCTGCGAAGGCAATCAATTTGGCCCGACTCTTTGCTGGAAGGAGTCTGTAACACGACCTATTACAGAGTGAATGAAGAGAATCCTCGTTACTACGTGGACTACACGGGTACGGGTAACACCTTCAACGTGCGGAATCCGCAGGTGTTGAAGTTGCTGATGGATTCGTTGCGCTACTGGGTTACGGAGATGCATGTCGATGGTTTTCGCTTTGATCTTGCGGCTACCCTTGCGCGTGAACTCCACGACGTCAGCCGGCTCTCGTCCTTCTTCGACACGATTCACCAGGACCCCACGCTTGCGGACGTAAAGCTGATTGCGGAGCCCTGGGATGTAGGCGAAGGAGGCTATCAGGTGGGGCAGTTTCCTGTTCTATGGGCGGAGTGGAATGGGAAGTATCGCGATACTGTGCGCCGGTTTTGGAAGGGTGACGGAGGACAGCTCTCGGATCTTGGCAACCGTCTTACCGGATCGAGCGATCTCTATCAGTACGACGGTCGGAAGCCGTACGCGAGCATCAATTTCATCACGGCGCACGATGGATTCACCCTATGCGATCTGGTGAGCTACAGCCAGAAGCATAACGAAGCCAATGGGGAAGACAACAAGGATGGCTCGGACAGCAACGACTCGTGGAACATGGGAGCGGAAGGTCCGACGGACGATGAAGGGATCAACCTGTTGCGGGAGAGGCAGACACGAAATTTGTTGGCTACGTTGATGCTCTCGCAGGGCGTGCCGATGCTGAGCGGAGGCGACGAGATAGCGAGATCGCAGAGGGGTAATAACAACTGCTATTGCCAGGACAATGAGCTGACGTGGCACGATTGGGATCTGGATGAACGTCGCAAGCGGGTGCGCGACTTTACGAGTCAACTGATCCACTTCCGTTTGAATCATCCAAATCTGCATCGGAGGAAATTTTTCAGGATCGCGAGATTCGCAGGAAGGGCGAGGATCTGATCATCAAGGATGTCGCATGGTTTAACACCGACGGCAACCAGGTCCCTGACGAGGTTTGGAATACTGAGTGGAACCGCTCCGTGGCCGTGCTCCTGAATGGACAGACGCTGCAGGTGACCGATGAGGACGGCAGCCCGGTTATCGACGACAGTTTTTTCTGGTTGTGAACGCGGCGCAGGATGGCGTCGAGTATGTGCTGCCCTCATCGCCTTCAGGGAAACCATGGTGTCAGGTGATCGACACCGAGAACATCGAACGCCCGTTTACCCATGCGGAGGTTGAGAAAAAATCATCGTTGGAGGACGGGCTCTGAAGCTGTTCAGCGATGGGACTACCCCGTCGGATTAGGTTTTGGGGGTGGTGGGTTCGGGACGTTTCTTAGGGGCAGCCTTCTTTTTAGCGGATGATTTCGTCTTGGGATCTGATTCCACTTCGGGAGTGTGGGCCGGAGTTAGGGCAGGGGTGCCGGCTTCTATCTCTCCGCTCGTTGAGGGTGGTTCGGGACTGAGATAGCGGTTTAGATTGTAACCAGCTTTCTGCGCCGAGACGCAGGAGTCCATCGCAGCGGCTTCGAGCTTCGTGAGCGAGTCGAAATGGACAGGGGACTGTTGTACGGTTTTTATCAGCGCGGGGAGTTGGAGCCAACCTAGCAGCTCTTCAAATCCTTCTTTGTTGAAGTAAGTATTGCCAGAGGACTCGTTGACGCTGGTGAGCCATCGAACATCTGAATCGGACCAGAATTCTTCGGTCTTGACTGCGGCTGGAGATGTGTCGGATTTAGACAACAGGATTCTTACGCGAGCAGCAGCACGCCAGGTGTTTTCCCCTTCCATGCCGATGGCGCTGAATGTCTCCGATAAAGCAGAGCGTAACTGGAGCTTGTCGAAGAGATCCGCCTGGTCTTTATGCGGAAGACTGCTCAGAGTGATCCAAGCCAGAATAGGCGCCCAGATTTGTTCGGTCTGATGGGCTGCTTTGTTATCGGGTAGAAAGTTGGCCACGGCTGGCGGCAGGGTAGAGGTGAAGTCTTTGGAGATTGAGATGAGATGGACGGCCGCTTTCGTCAAGGTCTCGCAGATGCCTTTGTAGGTCGCGGGTGGAGGGGTTCGGTTGCGAGGGAGGGTTTGACCTCGGCTGCAGAGGCGAGTTGGGTGGGATCTTCGGTCTCGGCGGGTAGATTCTGGAGCACCTTTTCAAAGAAGCGCTGACTGCATTTCACAAATGGCTGCAGTCGGGGGTCAAAGGCAAGCTGTTCGCGGTGTGTGGCAGAGGCACCGTTGATTTTTTCTGTGGGTGATTTGGCGTTAAGGAGTTGCTGTTGAGCTTTCTCCTTATAATCTGTGAATGGTCTCTCGCCCGCTTTCGGTACAGCGGGCTTCGTCGCGATCGATACGGTCTCGTTGGCTGCAAGCTCCGAGGCAACGGTTGCGAATGCGCGAATGTGATTCTCGTTGAGAGCCTGGCGGAAGGCTTCATGCAGCGGGCGCAGGCGAAGTTTTGAGAGAGCTTCTTCGACGCTGTAGACGCCGGCGCCGTTGAGTGCGTCGTAGAGCTGATCCCAGGGCTGCTCGACGGTGGCGTGAAGCTCGCGCCAGTTGATCAGGACCGCGTACTGGTAGCCGCGGAGATCGATGGAGAGGCCGGTGTGGTGGAGATCGGTGCTGCGGCAGAGATATTCGAGACCGTGGGCGGTGTCGCGATAGGCGAAGAAGGTGAAGTAGTTGTAGGGAAGATCGAGGCCTTCGGAGAGACTTCTCTGGCGAAGGCGGCCGGTGGCTTTGTCGACCGAGGCGGCGGAGAAGTGGATGGTGCCATAAGTGCTGCCGTAGCTGTTGTTGTAGAGGATGATGGCGCGCTGGCCGTGGGAGCGGTTCGAGTAGGCGAAGACGTTCTCGTCGACGTTGCCGAACTCGGTCCAGAAGTCGTAGAGGACGAAGTTGGTGCTTTCTGCGAAGAGGTGGCGGTTTTTGAGCAGAGGCGCGATCTCATGCTGATGGCGGGCTACGAGGTGCTCGTTGGGCCACTCTTCCATCTTCGCTTGCTTGAACTCCATGCCGTAGCGCTCGGTGTAGCCTTCGATCTGGCCGTGGCCGAACATGGGCAGGCCGGGGAGTGTGGCGAGCAGAGTGCAGACGCCGAAGTATTTGTCGCCGGAGCCGAACTGGTCGATGGCGGTGCGCTCGTCGGGGTTGCTCATGAAGCTGACGTAGCGTTTGAGAATGTCGGGGTCGAACTCGATGGTCTTTTTGAGGTAGGAGCGGTATTTGGCGTTCTCTTCGTCGCGCAACATGTTCATGAAGGCGCTGTTGTAGACGCGATGCATACCGAGAGTGCGGACGAAGTAGCCTTCGAGGAGCCAGAAAGCTTCGGCGAGGAGCAGGGTGCCGGGAACTTCGGCGGCGACGCGGTCGACGACCTCGCGCCAGAACTCGTGAGGCATCAGGGAGTCGAACTGTTCCTGGGTCATCGCGTTTTCGGCGCGTGAGGGAATGGAACCGCCCGCGCCGGGAAGAGGGAACCAGAGGCGCTGGACGTGGCGTTTGGCGAGGACCATGGCGGCGTCGAAGCGGATGATGGGGAAGAGGCGGGCGACGTGGAGGATGACCTGGATGACGTGCTCGCGGACGGCTGCTTTGGAGTAGTCGAGCTGTGCGGTGTCGTTCCAGGCGAAGGTGGTGCCGTCGTTGCCGTGGTACATGTAGCGGGTGGCGCCGTCGCGGTGGTGGCGGAGGCGGAAGACGACGGCGGCGTCGGACTGGTCGTAGTAGTGGTCTTCGATTTTGATCTCGACGCGGCTGTCGGTGGAGAGGTCGGGGCCTTCGAAGCGATAGACGGGGAAGGGGCTCTCCCAACGGTAGAGGAACCAGTCGGGATTCTCGATGACCCAGTTGGAGTCGATGCCCATGTGGTTTGGGACCATGTCGCTGGCGAGACGGATGCCGGTTCGGGCGGCGCGGTCGCGGAGGTTTTCGTAGGCGTGGTTTCCGCCGAGGTCTTCGGCGATCTGGTACTCCTTGAGGGAGTAGGCGGAGGCGACGGCGTCGGTGTGTCCGCGGAGGCGCTTGATGGTTTGGGAGGCGACGCTGCGCTCCCATAGGCCGATGAGCCAGAGGCCGGTGATGCCGCGGTCGGCGAGGAGGCGCAGCTCTTCGTCGGGGATCTGGTCCAGGCGATGGATGTGGCGGAGGTATTTTTGAGAGCTGCTCGAGCCAGACGTAGGTGCTCTTGGCCATGAGGACGACGGTGGGCATCCATGCCTGGTCGGCGCTGAAGGCTTCGTACTCGTTGAGGGGCGCCTGGTAGTCGTGGCCGTAGCGGCGTTGCCGGGTGCCGTCGGGGCCGGTGATGTACTCGTCTTCGAAGCCGATGTACTCGTCGCCGACGAAGCCTTCGCCGCCTCGGCCGGGGGCTCCGTGACGGTATTGGTCGGGGCCGGGGGATGGAAGCGCATCCAGATGGCGAGGTCTTCTTCGCGGAGGACGTCGATGGCGAGGAGGACACGGCGGAGGTCTTCGCCGAGATATTTTGGCCAGTGCTCGCGGATGTAGTCGAGTTGACCGGTGAGAGAGTCGGGCGAGGCGAGCAAGGGGGCGCGGAGGGCGTCGAGGAGGCTCCCGACTTCGGGGGAGATGGGCGGGCGGGTGGTGAAGTAGTCGGGAAAGGCCGCGGTAACGGTTTGGTAGATCGTCTGCTGTTTGAGGGGAGTGTCCTCGAAGAGTTCGCGGAAGGGGTGAAGGCGGGGTTGATGTTGGCGAGCCAGAGGAGGAGGAGTTCTTCGAGGGCTGCTTCGCGGTTGGGCAGGCCGTCAGTGGTGCCGTTTAGCCATTGGGCAGGGGTGAGCTCGCCGCGATAGACAGCTACGTTGGGAAATTGAGTGGTGAATGTGAGGAGGAGGCGTTCGATTTCGGCGGGGATGGCGTGACCGGTGAACCAGCGGACGGCCTCGGCGAAGACAGCGGGATCAATCTCCTTGCGGTAACGCGCGATCATCGCGTGATTGAGTTCGTCGATCAGGCCCATGGCGAAGAGGGCCCCGGCATTTACGACTCGAGTTGAATCAGTCTGTTGGGTGCGCAGATACTGAAGCTGTTTTGCCAGCTTTCTGCTTGCGGCAACGTTGCCGAAGACGATGTTGCCGGTGAAGTTGAAGAGCAGATCGTCCAGGTCCAGTTTTTCTCGGAGATCGCGGGAGATGTGAAATTCCATGCAGGGTTCCTCGTGCAGAAGGCCTTAGTCGCGCTCCAATCCTAATGGACCGGTTTTGTGTTGTTTCGAGAAAACGACGGCCACAAAGATTGGCCTGTATCGTCGGAAGCCAGATGCGACGAAATGGATGCCTCGTCAACAGTTTGGAATAAGGATGACAGGCTTCCTCACGAGTCGCAACCGGCGCACGTCACCGGCACGGAATTCGGCGTCGGTATGATACGCGCTCGAGGTGTCAGCACGAAGAACGCGCGAGATTTCGGAGGAAATTCTGGGTTGGGGCGAGAGTCAGCTTTCGTGTCGGTTGCAGAACCAGCCTAGTTCGGAGGCGTGGGCGAAGTACTCCTGAATCTTTGCGGCCTGGTCTTCGGGGAGAGGGTGCTTTCGCTGAAGGCGATTTCGAGCGCCTTACCGAGTAAGGTTCCGCTCTTGAGAGCGGAGAGGAGGCGGAAGGCTTCGAGGTCGATTCGCCGATAGTAGACCGAGTTTTCGTAGCGGTGGACGGCCAGATGAATCCGGGAGCGGCGCATGGCGGGGAGACGGGTTCGCCGGGCTTGCTTGCGCTCGGTGACGGCGTTGCTCATGATGTCGCTGGGTGCGGTCTGGCGGTGGACGGCCAGGACGAGTTCGTCGACGGGGTAGCGGAGGTCCAGCAGTTGGAGATGGGGCTGAAGAAAGAGCGGGGAAGCGCCGCCGAGGTCGCCGAAGTCGGTGGCGGTGAGGGGCGGGAGGTCGGCTCCGTCGAAGGCCTCCACGTAGGCCCATTCGAGCCGGGCGACGTCGAGGAGGAGATTATGGCGGCGCGGAGAGAATTCGGGGTGCGACTCGAGCCACTTCGGTAGCTTCGAGCCGAGGTTGCGAAGGGTGAAGGAGGTGGATGGATTCTCGCGGAGATAGGCGAGGATCATGCTGTCGAACTTCTTTGCTCCGAGGACGGCGCCGACGGCGGGGAAGTCCTCCGAGACAGCTCCTATGACGCGGAACCAGTATTGACGGTTGTAGATTTCGAGACGGTCGAAGGAGGAGAGGCGGTCGTTGGGTTTGATGTAGGTGCTTGCGAGGTCCTGCGTCGATCTGCCATCGGAGGTTGCCGGCTGCATCTGAAGGTCGGGCGTTAGGGGACGCATTACATCTTCGGCCATGCGGCGTTGGAGTTCGAGCAGGTTCACTGGTGCACGACCTCTCTGAGGTCTGCTTCTGCTGTTCTCTCCGAGGGAATGGGAGATTCTGGTGGCGTGAGATATTGCGTAGCCTTCAGCGCTTCGGAGTGAACCTCGTCGAAGGACGGAATGTTGTCGTCCCATTCGAGGAGGGTTGCAGTGGGGCCGACGCGCTCGATGGCTCTTGCATAGAGACGCCATACGGGATCGAGCACGGGGTGATCGTGGGTGTCGAGGATGTACTTCTCGAACTTCGAATGGCCGGCGATGTGGATCTGCGCGACACGCTCTGCGGGAACGCTGTTGACGTAGTCGAAGGGGTTGAAGTTGTGGTTCTGCGAGGAGACGTAGATGTTGTTGACGTCGAGCAGGATGCCGCAGTCGGCGGCTTCGACGACTTCATTCAGGAACTCCCACTCGGTCATCTGGGACTCATGAAACTCGGCGTAGCTGCTGACGTTTTCGACGGCGATGGGGATTTCGAGGAAGTCCTGAACCTCGCGAATGCGTGCGGCTGTCGCCCTCACAGCCTCGAAGGTGTACGGCATGGGGAGGAGGTCGTGGGTGTAACGCCCGTCTACGCTGCCCCAGCAGAGGTGATCGGAGAGCCAGGGGTTTTGGTACGACGGGTGAGGGTCTTGAGGCGCTTGAGATGCTCGCGGTCGGCTGGCTGGGCAGAGCCGAAGTACATGGAGACGCCGTGCTGGACGACGCGGTAACGCTCGAGGATCTGGTCGAGGACTTTGAGCGCGCGGCCACCGTCGACCATGTAGTTCTCGGAGATGATTTCGAACCAGTCAACGACGGGCTTTTCGGCGAAGATGTGGTCGTAGTGTGGGACGCGAAGGCCGATCCCTACGCCGTAGTCGCTGAATCCGTTGAAGCGATTGGCCGGCATGTCTCCCCTTTTGTTAATAGATGGTGAAGAGGTCTGGAGGCTTGAAGAGATAACCAGGCCTCCAGACAGGGGTAATGCTTAGGCGAGCGAGGGCTTGGAGCCGTCGGTGGCGCATCCGCCCTTACCTTTGCAATCGTTCTTTCCGGGGTGCTTGCCGCCGCCCTGACCCTTACAGTCGTTCTTGCCCTTACAGGAGTGCTTCGGAAGATCCGGCTTGTCCTGGGCGATGAGAACGCCGGCGTGCACGGTGGTGGTGGGGGTGTTGTTGGCCGGCGCGGTCTGGGCGTTCATGCGGACAGCGGTACCGCCCAACAGACCTGCAAACGCAGCGGCCAGAGCGAGAGATTGTGCTGAATTCTTCATTGAGATGAGCCTTTCCTGGTTGAGCCGCACGCGAAAGAACGTGCCGGACGTGGATGATGGCTACGCAGATCGTAGCAATGAGTTAACGGCGAAACTCCCTACTTCGGATTGCATTCGCGACAAGGATAGTTCGCCAGTTTTTCCCTTGCCGCTCATTCGACTACGTCAAGGCACAAAGGTTACAGCGACAGTGGAACATCGGAAGCCTATCACTCTCTGTAACCTTTTGGCGCGGTGTACTCCAACCGGGACACGTTGGATAAAACCCGGGCCGGGGGTGGCCGGAGTTATGGCACGCTAGTTGGGGTTGAAGGATTATCGTCAGGAAATTCCTGGTATTGGCTTTAGGGCTGTTGATGATTGGCCCTTCGCCATTGCTGACTGGCGAGACGCCAGAGGTTGGACATAAGGCGCCAGAGTTCAGCCTATCGCCAAAAGCAGGTGCATGGTTTTGTGACGAACGGCGATAGATTTGTGACGGCCGGGGAGGTGGTTCTGGTCTATCCCGGACCTTCTGCCGGCTTAGAGACGCTTCTTCCTCAAACTTTTTGATCGACCGTCAGGGCGCAGTTTCTTCAGGAGGGTGAGTCACGAGCACGTGACAAAACCACGGGTCGGATGTCTTGAACTCGAGCGTTTCTAACCGACGGCTGATTTAAGACGTGCGAAGAGAAGTATGGTTGTTCGATGCGATCTCTCTTCAAGTTCACGCGGACCCTGTAACCAATTTCATCGTCGTGGTTCTAAGTACGTGCAGGTCCTAACAGGTTCCTGGCCGAGCCTGCATTTATCTGGGGCGTGCGTAAGATTGCTCAGATTGGTTCACGCTCGCTGGAGTGGAGAGAAGAGGGTTGTGATGAAAAAACTGCTTGAGGTGTATGCAAAGTTTGCAGCATTGGCTTCTTATCTCCAATCCCCATTTCTCCTGGTGGTGCGTCTCTACTGGGGGTGGCAGCTTGTCCAGAGCGGATGGGGGAAGTTGCATCATCTGGATAAGATCACTGACTACTTTACGAGCCTGAATATTCCGCTTCCTGCGGTGAGTGCTCACTTCGTCTCGGGCTTGGAGTTCGTTGGTGGACTGGTGCTGATTGTGGGGCTCGGCTCGCGGCTTATCGGATTGATGCTTACGGTGAATATGTTGGTGGCATACTGGACTGCCGATCGAGAGGCGCTCTTTGCGGTGTTCTCGGATCCGGGCAAGTTCTATAACGCTGATCCATACACCTTCCTGTTCGCGGCGGCGATGGTTCTGGTGTTCGGTGCCGGGTTGTTCTCCGTGGATGCGTTGTTGAAGAAGCGTTATCGAGGATGGATCGAGAAGCAATGACCGCAATCTCCGAGAACAGGAATGAAGCTCAAATGATCGCCTCCATCGTTGCGGGCAATACGCACGAGTTTCATGATCTGATCCAGCCGTATGAACGCAGCGTCTACAGCATGGCGTTGTCGATGTTGCAGAACGAGGCGGATGCAGAGGATGCGGCGCAGGAGGCGTTTCTCAAGGCGTTCCGCAACCTTGAGAAGTTTCGCGGCGAGGCGAAGTTCAGCACATGGCTGATCAGCATTACGCTGAACGAGGCTCGGAGCCGGCTGCGGCGTAAGAAGACCGCGAAGACGGAGTCGCTGGATGAGCTGAATGAAGGCGGGCATGTGTCGCCGGCGTTGCTGCGGGATTGGCGGGAGATTCCTTCCGAGGCGTTGGAGCGGCAGGAGGTTCGACTATTGCTACAGGATGCAATTACCGATCTGCCGTTGATCTATCGCGAGGTGTTTGTGCTGCGCGATATGGAGGATTTGAGCGTCAACCAGTCGGCGGAGGCGCTTGGTATTAGTGTTGCGGCGGCCAAGGTGCGGCTGCATCGCGCAAGGCTGATGCTGCAGAAGCGGCTGGCTCCGCAGTTGAAACAGGTAATGCCGAAGCGGAGGTGGTTCCCATGGTTTTAGAGTGCAAGCATGTGTGGGAGCATATCTCCGGCTATCTGGACGGGACGCTGGATGCTGGGGTGCTGGAAGAGGTGCAGAAGCATCTGGAGCACTGCGAGATTTGTTCGGCGATTCTGGATTCGACGCGCAATATTCTGATTTTGACGGCAGACGAGCGTGTGTTTGAGCTGCCGCTGGGCTTTAGCGAGCGGCTCCATGCGAGGCTGGAGGCGGAGATGAAGGGGTTCTCGTATAAACCTCGCGGGACTGAGGAAGAGGGTGACGGCTAAGGGTTCTACGCGGCGCGGTGGAAGATGGCGTGGGCGATACCCTCGGCGGCTACCAGGAGCAGGGTGATGATGGCGAGCGCGACCTGAAAGCGCTCTGAGCGCAGCTGGCTGGGGGTGGCGGGCTGGGTGCGCCACTGCGAGGAGGGGCGAGAGCGCAGGGAGCGAATCCGCCAGAGGACATAGAGGTTGATGAGGGAGCCGAGGGTTGCGACGATCATCATGGGGATTCGGATAGCGTCGCGGTGGAAGCCGGTAGGAGGCGGGTGGATGCCGAAGGTGGCCGACGCGAGGGCGCTGAGGCCGATGGCGACTCGGACCCCGCTGAGGGCGATGACAGCCGTGCAGGCGCTCTGCAGAACGATAAACGCAAGGCTGGTGGCGGTGACGAGCCAGGTTTTTCTGCTCTCTGGAGCGAGCGCAGCGGGTGCGGGGGCGTAACAATACGGGAGTTTGTCTGAAGGGGCATCTGTTCCTCAAGTGATAGACGTATCAGCACGCTTGTCGGATGATCGGGAGAAGGCTATGCGTATCTTTGTACCGGAGTCGGGACGGGTCACCACGGGCGGCTTAGAGGGAAGATCAGCTGCCTGACTGGACAGTCGGGTGACTCGAGTGCGATTGCTCCGGCTGCCTCGATCCCCAGGGATAAATCGCTGACGAAGAACAACTTCCCTGGATTGTCCGTTGATTCGGCGATGCGAACTGGGTGCATGTTGACTGATTCGAACGATATATCGAAGGATCCCAGGGAGGCGATAAGGCCCCGGCCGTCTGCTTTGAGAACTGCTTCCTTGCGGGTCCAGTAGCGATAGAAGGTCTTGATGCGAGCCTGTGGGTCGGCGATTGCGGCCAGGGAACGGCTTTCTTTCTCCGTGAAGTTATGGTGGGCGACCTCCATGATGTCGGTCGACCGGTCGAAGTACTCGACATCGACTCCGACGGGGCCGCTACGGGTCAGTGCGATGAGGATTGTGTCTTTGGAATGAGCTATGTTGAAGGCAATGCTGGATGCCTTGAGCTGCGAGAGCTCAGGTTTTCCGTGAACTCCGGTTGTGATCGGTAGAGAGAGGGGATCGAGCCCCGTAGCGTCTCCGAGGAGGATTCTCAGACATGCCCGTCCAACGGAAAAATGTTCATGAACCCGTCCAGTCCGGCGACGGTTTGCATGGAGTTGTTCGGGCGGAGTGAGAAGCGGGGCGAAACGGTCATGCAGTCCCGCGGCGCCAGCCAGATCGATCCGCCAGAGTTGTACTTCTCCGGCCTGCAGTGGCGGGAGGGTATCGACCTGTTTCCAATCACTCGACATAAGAGACAACGGGCGCGATGCAAGCGTGTTGCCATCATAACCAGTGCCTTGGGTACTTTAGTTCCGATGCGCCTGGGAGATGGTGAAATATTGGGAAACATACAACTTTCAGGTATTTTCGAGCACGATAGTCTTAATCGGTTTTTCGAATTATGCGTACAATTAGGCAACATAAACGGGTTGACTTCAAGAGCTTCTGGCAGTACCTTTCGCACCAGTTGCATCTTTTACGTCTCAAGCGATGTCAGCGAATTTGCGATCGATTAGCCAATGCCGGTAGGGCACTCTGAGTCAATTTCGTTTCTGCTGCGTTTCTGATCTGCGTGGGGCTCGATGGAGAAAGAAGGGCATGTTAAGAATCCGGCCACTGAGGGCGAGCGACTGATGGGTCTTCCCCAGACTCCCAAGACTCCGGAGATGAACGGATGGAACGGGAGGGCTCTCGACACGATCGTGAGTGTCTTTGAGCGGGTGGCTGCGGCAAAATCAGACCAGATTGCGGTCGTCTGCGGAGAGGTTCGCTGGACCTACGGTCTGCTGAATACCAAGGCGAATCGTCTCGCCCAGGTGTTACGGGAGCTTGGGGTTCGAACGGACTCTTTCGTTGCCATCTATCTTGACCGCTCGCCCGAGATGTTGGTGGCGATACTCGGGATACTGAAGGCCGGGGGCGCGTATCTTCCGATTGACTTTGGGTATCCGAAGGCCCGGGTCCTGGAGATGTTGGAGGATGCCAGGCCGGTGGCGATTCTAACGACCGCCTCTCTTCCTTCGGGGATATCTGACGAGTTAACTGCCTTGTCCGTGGCGGTCGTGGAGATGGATCGTCCGGCAATCCTGTCGGACTCTCCGAGGCCGGATGCTCCGCTATCTGCCTCCACGGGAGAAGATTTGGCGTATCTGATGTACACCTCGGGTTCGACCGGGAAACCGAAGGGTGTGATGGTGACGCACAGGAATGTGCTTCGCCTTCTGGAGCAGACTGACGCGTGGTTTCACTTCGGAGCGAACGATGTGTGGACGATGTTTCACTCCTTGGCGTTCGACTTTTCGGTGTGGGAGATATGGGGACCGCTATTGACGGGCGGGAAACTGGTGATCGTACCCTTCGCCGTGAGCCGCTCGCCAAGGGATTTCTACGAGCTTCTTTCGATGGAGCGGGTGACGGTGCTCAATCAGACCCCATCAGCATTTTTCATGTTGATCCAGGTGGAGCAGGACAGTGAGGTTCTTCCGCTGTCACTGCGTGTGGTCATCTTCGGCGGGGAGGCTTTACAGTACCGCAAGCTGGCTCCGTGGTTTCAGCGTCATGGAGATACTGCTCCGCGGCTGGTGAACATGTACGGGATTACGGAGACTACGGTCCACGTGACGTACCGCCCTATCACGGCGGCAGAGTCGGAGTCGGTGCAAGAGAGTCTGATTGGGACGCCGATACCCGATATGCAGCTTTATCTGCTCGATGAAGCGAAGAAGCCCGTGACAGAGGGCGAGGTGGGTGAGCTTTATGTCGGAGGGGGCGGAGTCACGCGCGGCTATCTGAATCGTCCGCAGCTGAACGCTGAACGCTTTATTGCTGATTCCTTTGGGGCGGTGGCTGGTTCTCGGCTTTATCGAACCGGCGATCTTGCACGGATTCGCCCTGATGGCGAGATTGTGTATCTCGGCCGGAATGATAGCCAGGTGAAGATCAACGGCTTTCGCATCGAACTGGGAGAAGTTGAAGCGGCGCTGGCCGAGGTTCCGGGGTGAAGCAATCGTGCGTAGTGGCGCATACGGATAAGACAGGAAGACAGCGGTTAGCAGCCTATTTTGTTGCGGCTCCAGGCGTTGAATTGACCGCCAGGATACTTGGCGAGTTTTTTGTTTCGAAGATGCCTGCGCAGATGAGGCCTTCTTCGTATACCGCTTTGAAAGAACTTCCACTCACTGTGAACGGCAAGCTGGATGTTGCCGCCTTGCCTGCTCCTTCGATGGGGTCTGGTAGTGTCGCGACGGCGGATTCGGCGTCACAGTCGCTGTCTGAAACAGAGGAGCAGGTGTCGCGAGTGTTTACCGATGTACTCGATCTCCGGGGAATTGGGCTGGACGACAATTTTTTCGATTCGGGGGGACGTCTCTGCTGCTGATTAGCGCTCACCTGCGAATGCAGGCGCAGTTCGAGCGGCTGATTCCGATTACGTTGATGTTCGAGTGCCCGACAGTGCGGTCGTTGGCGAAGCGTCTCTCGACGAATGGATCGGCAGCTTCGGAGAAAGATGCAATCCAGCAGCAGGCACTGAAGGCCAGAGGTGCGTTCGCGCGGGCTCGGGCGACGAAGGGTGTGGCGTCATGAGCGAACGATTCAATCAAGAGACGAGTAGGACTGACGCGAATGCGGGCGACGAGCAGATGCTGGACTGCGTCGCAATCATCGGCATGTCGGGACGGTTCCCGGGAGCGCCGGATGTGGAGGCGTTCTGGGAGAATATCGCCGCCGGGAAGGTCACGATCTCACATTTTTCTCCGTCCGAACTGGAGGCGAGAAACAGCGCAGGGCTCGAGAACGGCTCGGATTATGTTGCCGCGCGGGGAGTGCTCGATGATCCCGGAATGTTCGATGCTGAGTTCTTTGGAGTATCACCTCGCGATGCCGAAAGCATGGATCCGCAACATCGGATCTTTCTAGAGACATGCTGGAATGCGTTGGAAGATGCAGGTTACGACCAATCGACGTATGCGGGGCAGATCGGACTCTTTGGTGGGTGCAGCCTCAATACCTACCTGTTGGCGAACTTGTGCCGCGATCGAGCGTTTATCGATGAGGTGACGGGAAGCTATCAGGTTGGCGAGTTCCGGTCGTTTATGGGAAACGATAAAGACTTTCTGACGACTCGCGTTGCCTATAAGTTGAATCTGCGTGGGCCGTGCATCAGCGTGGCGTCGGCTTGTGCGACTTCTCTGGTTGCGGTTGCTCAGGCGAGTCAGAGCCTGCTGAACTACCAGTGCGACATGGCGTTGGCCGGGGCGTTTCGGTGACGTTTCCGCAGAGGCGCGGACATTTGTACTCGGAAGGAAGCATTGGATCGAAGGACGGTTTCTGCAGGCCGTTCGACGCTGCCGCGACCGGCACGGTGTTCAGCCACGGCGCGGGCGTGGTTTTGCTGAAGCGGCTGGAGGATGCCATTGCGGACCGCGACCACATTACCGCTGTGATTCGCGGGTTTGGAGTGAACAACGACGGGTCCATGAAGGCTGGATACATGGCTCCCGGCGTGGACGGCCAGTCGGGCGTGATTGCAGCTGCGCAAGCGATGGCCGGGGTCGATGCGCGCACTATTACTTATATTGAGGCACACGGAACGGCGACGCCGCTGGGCGATCCGATCGAGGTCGCGGCTCTGACGAAGGCGTTTCGTTTGAGCACCGACGCTGCGGGCTACTGCGCGATCGGCACCGCGAAGGCAAACGTTGGGCATCTCGATGCGGCCGCGGGTGTGGCGGGGGTTATTAAGACGGCGCTCTCTCTGAACAAAGGGACGCTGCCTCCTTTGGCCAACTTCGAAAGTGCCAATCCGAACATAGCCTTTGAAGGTTCGCCCTTCTACGTGAATCGCGAACTGAGCCCGTGGCGATCCGATGGACCGCGACGAGCGGGTGTGAGCGCCTTTGGCGTTGGCGGTGTGAATGCGCATGTTGTGTTGGAGGAAGCGCCTGCCTTCCAGTCGTTGACACCTTCTTTGCGCTCGGCGCAGTTGCTCTGTGTCTCGGCGAGATCGCAGTCTGCGCTGCAGGTTGCTATCGGCAATCTTGCCCGGTATGTCAAAGAGCACCCTGAAGTTCCTCTCGAAGACGAGGCTTACACGCTGGCGGTCGGAAGAAAGGCGTTTGATCACCGTGCTGCGTTTGTATGCGCGGGAGTTGAAGACGCGATCGCGAAACTTTCGTCTGCCAGTGCGCAGGCGCAGCGCGTAGTTCCTGCGAAACGGCTTGAGGTTGTCTTCCTGTTTCCGGGACAGGGGTCGCAGTTTGCAGGCATGGGCAGCTCGTTATATAAGAGCGAACTGCTGTACCGTCGCGAAGTGGATGAGTGCTCGGAGATTCTGCGGCCTTTGCTCGGCCTCGATCTGCGTGACGTTCTGTTCCCGATTGATGTCGCTGCGCCGGAGGCTGCGGAGAGAATTCAACAGACTCAGTTCGCGCAGACGGGGATCTTCGTGACGGAGTTTGCGATGGCTAAGCTTTGGCAGTCGTGGGGAATCGAGCCACGAGCCTGCGCGGGCCACAGCATTGGGGAGTATGTGGCTGCTGTTCTTGCGGGAGTTATGAGCCGCGAAGATGCTTTGCGGTTGGTTAGCATTCGCGGACGGATGATGCAGGAGATGCCGCGCGGAGCGATGGTAGGCGTGCGGCTTAGCGAGTCGGAGCTTCAGCCGTATCTTGCCGCCGACATTTCGATTGCTGCGTTGAACGCTCCGAAGTTGAGTGTGCTGGCGGGTCCGCTTGAGGCCGTGGAGCGGTTGGAGAAGAAGCTGACGTCGGATGGAGCGCTCTTCCGCAGGCTGCGTACTTCGCATGCGTTTCACTCGTCGATGATGGATCCGATGCTGGCTGGATTCGAGGCGGAGGTTGCCAAGGTCACTCTGCACCGTCCGGTTCGCCCGTATGTTTCGAGTTTCACGGGGACATGGATCGAGCCAGAACAGGCGACGAGCCCGCGCTTCTGGGCGGACCAGGTTCGTAATCCGGTTCGTTTCGCAGATGCGCTGAAGACGCTGATGTCCACTCCGCAGATATTGCTCGAGGTTGGGCCGGGAAATACGCTGACGACACTCGCACGTCAACAGCCGAATAGTAGTGCGGCCGTTATTGTCTCGTCGCTTTCGCAGCGAGATGAACAGTCCCCCGTGGAGGCGGGGTCGCTCCAGGAGGCGCTTGGGCAGCTGTGGACGGCGGGGGCCACGCCGGACTGGACGAAGGTGTACGCCGAGGAGAAGCGGGGACGGATGTCTCTGCCAACCTATCCGTTTGAACGCAAGCTGTACTGGGTAGAGCCGCCGCCGTTTACCGCTGGCTCGACGAGTAAGGAACTCCCAGCTGTTCCTGCAACAGAGATGCTGGATACACCACGCGGAGGGAGGGTGCTTCCGCCGCGATCGAACCGTTAAAAGAGGTACCAATGCAAGAGCGCAAACTGCGTCTGCAGCCAATTGTTGCAGAAGTCTTTACTCAGCTGAGCGGGATTGAAGTCACCCCGGATCAGGTCGATCATCAGTTTCTGGAGCTTGGTCTCGACTCGCTGTTTCTTACCCAGGCTACGCAGGGAATTCAGAAGAAGTTTGGCGTGAAGCTGACCTTCCGCCAGATCATGGAGCAATATTCGACGATTGCGAGCCTTGCCGGCTATCTGGACAGCGTGCTTCCGCCGGATGCGTTTTCTGCAGCAGCGCAGGTTCAAGCGGCTCCAGTGTCGACGGCAGCCACTTCTTCCAGCGTTTCCACACCGGTCGCGAGCTTCTCGAGTCCGGCCTCCTCGTCCCCTGCTGGATCTGCAGCGGAGCGGCTCTTTAGCGAGCAGATGGCGATGATGTCGAAGGTGTTTGAGCAGCAGATGGCAGCGTTGCGCGCTACCACGGGGTTGCCTGCTTTGGCTGTCACACCGACGGCGTCAGCAGCTATGCCGCCTGCCACTTCTGGTGTGACAACTGGTGCATCCTCGTCAGCGGCTCCCGCATCGACAGGCGACACGGCTGAGGTAAAGCACGGATCTTACAGGCCGCTGCAGCCGCGGGTTCAACAGGATCTTGACCGCGATCAGCAGCAGTATCTCGACGAGCTGATTGCCAAGTATGTGAAGAAGACGCCCGGGTCCAAGCGCTTGACCGACAAGGCGCGGCCTCATCTTGCGGATCCTCGTGCGGTCGCCGGATTCCGTCCGCAGTGGAAGGAGATGGTGTATCCGCTTGTGACCGAACGCGCCAAGGGTTCGAGGGTCTGGGACGTCGATGGTAACGAATATATCGACATCGTGAATGGTTACGGCGCAATCATGTTCGGGCACTCTCCGCAGTTTGTGCTGGACGCTGTCCATAAGCAGATCGAAGAAGGTGTTGCCATCGGGCCACAGTCTCCGCTGGCAGGCGAGGTTGCCGCGCAGATCTGCGAGCTGACGGGGAACGATCGAGTAACGTTCTGCAATACTGGGTCCGAAGCGGTGATGGCGGCCATTCGCGTGGCTCGCACTGTTACCGGACGAGATCGCATTATTTACTTTGCTGGCGATTATCACGGAACGTTCGATGAAGTTCTTGTTCGCAACACACCACGGGGAACGGTGCCGCTGGCGCCAGGAATTCCACTTGCGAATACAGGAAATGTGGTTGTGCTGGAGTATGGTGCGGACGCTTCGCTTGAGTACATCCGCAAGAATGCGAGTGAGATTGCGGCTGTTTTGATTGAGCCAGTGCAGACGCGCAACCCTGGCCTTCAACCCATTGCTTTCATCAAGACGGTTCGACAGATAACGGAACAGGCCGAGATTGCTCTCATCATTGACGAGGTTGTTACTGGCTTCAGGCTTGCTCCGGGTGGTGTGCAGCAGGCGTTCGGAGTTCGCGCGGATCTGGCAACTTACGGCAAGGTGATTGGCGGTGGATACCCGATCGGTGTTCTCTCGGGCAAGGCACAGTTCATGGATGCGCTCGACGGCGGAGCGTGGCAGTATGGCGATGCTTCGATCCCTGAGGTTGGCGTGACCTTCTTCGCCGGGACCTTCGTTCGACATCCACAGGCTCTTGCAGCAGCTCGCGCGGTACTCAACCACTTGAAGGCCGCTGGGCCGCAGCTTCAGCTTGACCTGAATCGAAAGACCGCTGAGATGGCGACGCGGCTGGATAACTTCTTTGTTGAGCGCGGTGTTCCGAGCCGGATCAATCACTTCGCATCGTGGTTTTACTTTACCTTCCACGGCGATGCCCGGCTTGGCAGTCTTCTGTACTATGCGATGCGGGAGAAAGGAGTTCATATTCAGGAGGGATATCCCTGCTTCCTCACGACAGCGCATTCGGAAGAAGATTTGCAAAAGGTTGAAGCCGTGTTCCGGGAGACGGTCGAAGAGATGCAGTCCAGCAATGCGCTTCCCAGCCATGGAGAGCATCGGAGTCATGCGATTGTCGCGCCAGTGTCTGCGATGCATCCTGCGGCTCTCAAGGATTCTCCTGCCCAGGTTCCGATCACTGAGGCGCAGCGCGAGATCTACTTTGCGGCCGCGCTGGGCGATGAGATGAACTGTGCGTTCAACGAATCGGTGACGCTCCGACTGCGCGGCAATGTCGACGAAGCCGCGCTGAAGCAGGCACTCGAGTTGGTCTTTGCTCGACACGATGCCCTGCGCAGCACAATCAGTGAAGATGGCGAATTGATATTGATCGCTCCGACCTTTCATGGAGTTGTTGAGCAGACGGACCTTTCTTCGGTAGCAGCCGCGGATCGAGAGCAGACGCTGCAGAAGGCCATTGAGAGGGAAGGGAAGACGCCGTTCTCGCTGACAGAGGGGCCGCTTGCGCGCGCGACGATCTTCAAGATGTCGGCGGATGAGACGGTGCTGCTCTTTACCGGACATCATATTGTTCTCGATGGATGGTCCGTGAATCAACTCCTCGAAGAGCTGAGCAGGTTTTATAGCGCAAAGGAGAGCGCAAGCGAAAAGCTGCTTCCTCTGCTTCCGTTCAGTAGCTATGCCGTCCAGGAGCAGACCCGGCAGAAGTCGGGTGAGTTTGCGGACAATGAAGCTTATTGGGTGAATAAGTTCTCCGGCCTTGCGCCGGTGCTTGATCTGCCAACCGACAGACCTCGTCCGGTGAATAAGACTTACTCCGGTGCGACCTTGAAGGGTAGTCTCGGGTCCGCACTGTATACGGATCTGAAGGGTGCGAGCGCGCGGTTGGGTTGTACGCTCTATGTCACGCTGCTCTCGGGCTTTCAACTTTTGCTGCATCGTTTGACCCGTCAACCGGAGGTAGTGGTCGGAATCTCCACGGCTGGGCAGGCTCTCTTTCAAAACGCGAGTCTCGTTGGACATTGTGTCCACTTTTTGCCGATGTTGAGCCAGTTGACAGAGGGGAGACGGTAAAGAGCCATCTCGCCGCAACTCGCAACGTGCTCTTCGATGCGTTCGATCATCAGGAGTTTACTTACGGCAGCCTGCTTCACAAGCTTTCGATTCCGAGAGATGCGGGACGCCTTCCCTTGATCGAGGTGCAGTTCAATCTTGAAAAGATCGGGACCCGCATCGGCTTTGACGGTCTGTCGGCGGATATCAAAGCAAACCCGAAGCAGTTTGTGAATACGGATATGTTCCTGAATGTGATCGAAACCGAAGACGATCTCAAATTCGATTGCGACTTCAATACGGACCTCTTTGACGGAGAGACGGTTCGCCGTTGGATGCGCCAGTATGCCAATCTGCTGAGCAGCGTCGTAAGGGATGCGGCGGTGCGGGTGGATGAGCTGGAGCTGCTGGATCAGAAAGACCGTTTGGAGATCGTAGAGGGGTGGAACCGGACCGAGGTAGAGTTCGAGCGAGGGTTTATACCGATCCATCGGTGGGCCGAGACACGATCTCGGGAAAAGGCGGATGAGGTCGTCGTTGAGTGCGGCTCGAAGAGATGGACGGGAAGAGAACTGGATCACTATGCGAATCGTGTGGCGCACAGGCTGCAGCGGGAGGGGCTGAAGGCGGGCGATCTGGTGGGACTCTGCGTTCCGCGGTCAGTCGAGATGCTGGGAGCTCTACTCGGAGTGCTGAAGGCCGGGGGCCTATGTGCCGCTGGATCCGCGGCATCCAAAGGAACGATTGGAGATGGTGCTTGAGGACGCAGGCGCGGCGTTCTTGCTGGTGGACGACTCGTTCACTTCTGCACAACCCGGATTCAGAACGGCGGCGAAGGTATTGGTATTGGATACCAGGATAGCGGAGGAGGATGACTCACCGCTTAATATGGCCGTTGCGTCGGATTCGTTGGCGTATGTCATCTATACCTCTGGCACAACCGGCCGACCGAAGGGCGTAGCCATTGAACATAACGCGCTGATGAACTTGTTGCGTTCCATGGAGCGTGAGCCCGGCCTGAGCCAATCGGATGTTCTGGTGGCCGTGACGACGCTTGCCTTCGATATCGCGGGGCTGGAACTGTTGTTGCCGTTGTTGACGGGAGCGAGGTTGGTGATCGCGAACGAAGAGGAGGTCGCGGACGGCTACTTGTTGTTGCAACTGCTGCAGCGTAGTAAAGCGACCGTGCTGCAGGCCACTCCCGGCACGTGGAGAATGCTGATCGATGCGGGATGGAGCCGAGAGTTGCCGCTGAAGGTACTGTGCGGTGGTGAAGCGCTGCCGCGGGACCTGGCGGATCAACTGGTGGAGAGAAGTGAGCAGGTTTGGAACGTCTACGGGCCGACTGAAACAACGATATGGTCGTCCGCTACGCGAGTGACCGCTGGAACAGGACCGTTGCTGATCGGGCCTCCGATTGCGAACACTCAGTTTTATCTGCTCGATCATCGACTGCATCCGGTGCCTGTTGGAGTTGTGGGGGAGCTCTACATCGGAGGAATGGGACTGGCACGTGGATATTGGAAGCGTCCCGACCTGACTGCCGAACGGTTCCTGCATAATCCATTTGCGGAGGGGCGCATTTATAAGACTGGAGATCTTGGTCGTTGGCATGTCAATCCCGAGGACAAGGACAAGTTGAGTTGCTCGGTCGCACCGACTTCCAAGTTAAAATTCGCGGCTATCGAATTGAATTGGGAGAGATTGAGGCGGCTCTGAACAGGCACCCCGCGGTGCGCGAGGCTGTGGTGGTTGCGCACACAAGCAAGAGCGGGGAGCGGCGATCACTCGGCTGGTGGCCTATGTCGACGCCGGCAACTCCGCAGAACATGCCACGGCGCTAACGGCGGATCTGCTTGCGATGTTGACCGGCGCACTGCCTGAATACATGATTCCTGCGGTGATTCTGCCGTTGCCGCAGCTTCCGCGATCCCCAAACGGAAAGATAGACCGCAAAGGTTTGCCGGATGCGGAGAGTTTTCTCAAGGCAGGTCTTCATTCCGCGCAGCGGCCGTTCACTGCCCCTGTGACGGCGGATCAGATGAAGCTTGCAGAGATTTGGGCTGAGGTGCTCATGCTCGATCGCGTTAGCATCACAGATAGTATCTTTGAACTTGGAGCGGACTCTTTGCTCATCTTCCGAATCGCCGCACGCTCTCAGAAGGAAGGTTTGAACGTCACCGCAGCGCAGATATTCAAGCATCGGACTATTCTGGCCTTATCCGATGGGTTGGGGGAGCAAGCGGAGACGAAATCCAACACGATCAAAGTAGCACCGCGAATTGCTGTAGCTCCACGAAAGGCCTATCGCGGTGAAAGCGGGACGCGCGGATGAAGCAACATTCCCAGTCTGCGACGGGGGTCACAACGAATACTCCTGAGGAAACGCCTGTCGTAAGCTCGACAGCGCAGTCGGCGGACGAAGTGTACGTCATGCCTGCCACACAGGGACAGGTTCGCTTCTGGTCACTGGATCAGATGCATCCCGGAAATCCTGCGCTGAACATGCCGCTGATGTGGCAGTGCCGCGGCGAATTGAATGTGGATTTGCTGGCGATGGCTTTCACCCTGGCGGTGCGACGACATGAGATGTTGCGAACGACCTTTGCGATGGTGGATGGAAGACTTTCGCAGATCATCGGGGGACCCTACAGTGTTGCACTGCCGGTCAAGGATTTGCAGGACGTGCCCGACGCAGCAAACTCACCCGAGGCAGGCAGACTGATCCGTGAACACGCGGCCTACCGCATGGATTTGTTCAATGGGCCGCTTCTCGCTCTCAAGCTGCTGAAGTTTGGTCCGCAGCATCATCTGCTGCTGGTCACGATGCACCACATTATCTGTGATGGCATCTCTCTTGGTATTCTCCTGCGCGATATTGCGGTCTTCTATGAAGCTCTGATGGAAGAGAAGAAGCCTGTTCTGCCGGATTTGCCGATTCAGTTTGCAGACTTTGCCGTCTGGCAGGAGGAGTGGCGAAAGAGTGAAGCAGCAGAGACTTCACTGAATTTCTGGCGCAAGACTCTCGGAACAAACTTTGGCCGACTTGAACTCCCGCACGATGCGACTCCGGAGGGCAGGCGAGACGTTCGTACGGACTCTGAGTCGGGAGACATCGAGACACTTCTTATCTCACCCGAGCTTACTGCCTTAGCTCACGAGTTTTGCAAAAATCAAAATGTAACTCTGAATATCCTGCTGTTCAGTATCTTCTGCGCTCTGTTGCACCGGGTAACCGGGCAGCGGGATATTGTCATTGGATCTCCGTGCGCAAACCGGAACGAAGACACGGAAGAGCTGATCGGGCTCTTTATGAATATTCAGGTACTCCGCGTGGGGGTCGAACCGCAGGAGACCTTTCGATCTCTGCTTACGAAGGTGCAGGACTGGACGCTTGGTGCATACGAAAATCAGGAGCTTCCGTTTGAGGAACTGATCTACGACTCACATTTCTCGCACAACAATACTTCATTTGAGATTCCTATCTTCTTTCTGTATCAGAAGTCGTTCATGGTCATTCAGCGAGTTGCCGGACTTGAGATCACGCCCTTGCGATCAATGAGTCCTGGCGCCGTCTTCGAGTGGATGTTCGCCATCGTCGACCGGCCGGAAGAAGGGCCGCGGCTGCAGCTTGAATATAATCCCAACTACTATCGTCCAGGTACGATCCAACGGTATCTGACCAGTTTCATTGCACTGCTGGAATCTGTCGTGCGGGAGTCCTCGATCCAGTTGGAGAAGATGGCTCCGGCGGACGATTTTCTTCCTGCCAAACTGCCCGATAACCAGAACCAACTTGTATCTCGCAGAAACGTGCGGCCACTCCATGAGAAGCAATTTGATGGTGGCGCAGAGATCATGGAGAAGTTGGACGAACAGGTCGCGACTATCAGCGATCCGATCGAGATTCAACTGCTCGAGCTTTGGCGCTCGATGCTGGACGTCGAGGAGATCTCAGCTGATACGAACGTCTTTTCTCTCGGAGTGAGTTCGCTCTCGATCCTTCGCCTTGTCACGCGGATGAACAGCCTGTATTCCATGGGTTTTGGCCTTGCCAGTCTGATCTCTGCTCCGACGATCAAGATGGTTGCAGAGCTGGTCCGCAGACGCTACGCGCCTAACACGGTGACGTCGCTGGTGCCGATTCAACCTGTCGGCACGAAACGGCCTCTGTACATCGTTCATGGTGCGGGAGGAAACGTAGTCAACTTCTATGGCCTTACGACAAGAATCGGTGCGGATCAGCCAGTTTACGGGGTGCAGGCCCAGGCGCTTGAGCTCGATCAGCCAGCGCTCCTCTGCATCGAGGATATGGCCGCTCATTATCTGAAAGAGATTCGACGAGTTCAGCCACAGGGACCATATCACCTGCTCGGTTATTCCTTCGGTGGAATTGTGGTCCTTGAGATGGCCCATCAACTACTTGCTGCGGGCGAGACGATTGGCCTATTGGGAATGCTGGACACGAGAGCGAGAGATTACATCGAAGGATGGCCGGCCGAACTATCGTCTAGCAATGGGCGTAGTCAACGCGGCGGTCTCGCTGGATTTTTTCGCAGCCACACAGGTCATGGAAGCGCCAAAGGATGGTGGGATTTTTTCTCAAAGATCTCGGAGAACGCAGGGTTCGCTACACGATTACAATCGCCGCCCGAATGTTCTCTACCTTGCCAGCTTTCCTCAAGAATACCCACGAGATCAACTCCGTTGCTGCGCGAAATTATAAAGTGAAACCAGTATCACGAAAGTTGACTCTATTTCGAGCTGCGAATCAGGCGGATAGCAGCATCCCTTCTGACAACGGCTGGTCGCCGATCTTCAAAGGCGGAGTCGAAATCCATGAGATTCCCGGGGATCACTGGCAGGTTTTGTCCGTTCCGGGAATTGACGTGTTAGCGAAGTCGATCCATGGGTGCCTCAGTCAATTTGATGAGCCGACGGGGTAGGGTGTTCCGGTCCGCCAGGATGGTGCTCTATCGAAAGAGGGGCGGCCTTTAGCGTCGTCTCGACTGATGTTGCTTTGGATTCTGGACTCCAGTGCTCGATCTTCACTTCGTGAAACGGGCTAGAAATTCCAGATTCGAGGAGATCCGTTTTTTTCCTCGAATGGTCTGATCGAAGAAGGCGAGTATGTAGGCGCGAACGATAGTTTCTATACGTTCCGGTGAAATATGGCTGGGTTCTGTCCATTTGCGCAGCGGGCTAACGAGAGGATGATCCGTAAAGTCCATATGTGAGGTGTTGCTGATGGACACCTTATACCCGCCAAACTGCCTTAGACTTGTATCGACCTCGTCGCGGTCGGTAGCGTCTAGTTCCGCCTCGGCCCGTGCGGCAGTTCCCAGTGTTGCTGGATCTGGTGGCGGGGCGCCGTTGCCTACTCCGTAGAGAAACATCGTCGGCTGGTTATCCGCGCGCTGCCGAAGATCTCCGAACGTCCAGCCATCCATATTCACAGCGGATTGGATTCGGGCATCCACGGAGCACAACTGTATTGCGGCTGCACCGCCGAAGGAATGACCCAAAGCCCCGGCTCGCTGCGTATCGAGTCGACCATACCAGGGGCTCTTTTGATCCAGATTCTCGTTCTGCAGCGTGTTCAGAACAAAGATCTCGTCGGCCACCCATTTAGTGAGCTCCTTATTCCAGGTATCAATAATTTCAGTGGTTGAATGCAGATTGGTATCCAGCGCGTCGCCACCGTTGCTATCTTCGACGATACGATTCCCCGGCAACGCAACCCGACTGGAGTTGTAGGTGTGGTCGATCGACGCGACTACATACCCATGGCTGGCAAGGTCCTCTGTAAGGAAAGTATCCTGCGTGCGTCTACCTGCCCAGGCATGGTTAAACAGCAGTACGGAAACGGACCGCCCTGTGCCGCCACGGGGGCATCCTCTCTTGAGTTGGTCCAAAGGACGCTTCGATAAGAGGTGGCGAGAATTGTCTCGGACGTCGTCTGATAGGCGGCCAGATGATTGTTCGAAGCATCGGCCGGGTACCACAGTTGCACCACGAGTTCTCTGGATGTTCCGGGCTTCTCCGCCCTGTCATCCATGCGACTCGAGTCCTTTAGATAGATGATCCGTGTTCCGACCGGGTAGGTTCCAGTTGGTTTCGGGAGAGTAAACATGGGCACGATCAGAAGCAGTCCGAACGTCGTGATGGAAAGCAGTGCGACGGTGATGGCTACGGGGCTTCTCATCGCTGGATAGCGTGAAGCTCGACGAGATGCCGGTATCAGTTGCCAGGCCACGAGTAGGATGAGTCCTGCAAGGACAGGAAACATTTGCCAGTGTGTTCCCTCGTGAATTACATGCCAGGTAGCGACGAGCACTCCAAAGACTGCAAGAGGCCTCGACCAGTGAGCGACCGATTTCGTCAACTGCGCCACGGCGGCAACAAGCAGGATTGCAATCAAAATGACTTCAAATAGTCGCATAGACTGTCGAGTGCACTCATCCGGCGGCATGATGAAGCAGCTCGGATAACTCCTAATCGAACCCAAGTGCTGCCAGTCGGTTGAAGCCAACCATGATGATGGCAGGTTGAAGGTCAGGAACGATCTTTATTGAAATTGGGGAATGCATTTAGTGCAAAACCAAGTATTTCAGGCCATGAGAATCCACGCCTGCTCTAAGTTGCTCGGACGCTCTTACGAAGACTTTCTCAAGGAAGATAACTTATGCAGGGCAGCCTTCGCGGCGACTACAGCAACCATGGAGTGAGATTTAAGGTAATCCACCGTGGGAGATTGGCCGGGAGGACGCGGAGTCAGGCCAAGTGTTCGAAGAGCATGGTTCGCGCGATAGGTATTGGCTCGAAGAGTGTCTTTGAACTGAACGTTGACGTTGAGCGAAACAGAGACGTTGTCGTCGTTTTCGACCCAGTGAGGACAATTTACTGGAATATGCACACCGTTTCCTGGTCGCAACTTATAAGAAGTAGCGCGGCCCTGAAATTGTGGTTTGTAGACAGGCGCATTGTTATCAACCGTCCAAAAACGCTCGATCTCCTCTTCAGGGAGAACCTCTCGATCCGCACGGTCGAAGATGTGAATCGTCTTCGTTCCCTTGATCTGGAGCAGGAAACTGCACTCTCGATCGATGTGGTAGGTTGCGATGCGTTTCGGGGAGGTGACGAAGATGAGCGCGTCTTCGCGGAGAATTCGAGACTTCAGATCTTGATCAATTTTCGATTTGATCTTTTCCCATCCGCTGCCCAGAAATATCTTGTATTTGAAGTCCTTCTGAACGTCCTTGAATAAGAGCCACGCCCCACAGGTCTCGATACGTTCCATCGTCTCGACGACCGAGAACTGTTTTGCAGGCATCTGATCCCAACGCTGGTCGACCCGGATATTCCCCGCATCGTAGTAGATGCCTCCTGGTCTGTCTTTTTCGTGCGATCCGCGAGTTCCATGAGTTGGGGGATCTGCAGCAGAGGATGTTCCGCGAGGGAATGCGTGATCTCGAAGTGTTCTCGATCGAATCCACTGCTCAGTCGACCACTGTCGGTCGTAATCCAGCACTCTTGAAGAAGATCGTTTGAAATGGTTTGAGTTGACATAACTAGCACGTGCTCCCAGGCCAGAAATTTCACGCAAGTCTATTCTCTAGATTCGCGGCCGCACAATGAAAATGTAAGTACAGTTTAGTAACTTACTAAAGTAATTTTTGAGAAACTCAACCTTACATCGGTCTGTCAATATCTCAGGTACAGGGTATAGCTTTTTCTCAGGGGAATCACTCAAAATCTTCAACTGCGATCAGCTTTTAAATTGGCGGCTTGCGCGCGGATCAACGGAAAGGAACTGAAAAACAGGGCGATTGTTGCAACTCCAAAAGCGAACTAAAGACGTCTCCCTTTCACCTCCACTTGCACCCCGGCGCCGGCAAGGCTGTTGCCAGATCAATCAATGCACACATCGAACTATGCGGTCGGAATTGTTTACTTCGGGATACTCTGGGTGTTATGGAAGTGGACCTGATTGATGGAACCTATGAGCTCTTCAGGCATTTTTATGCTCTGCCATCGGCTAAAGACAGCGAAGGCCGCGAGGTGGCTGCCGTGCGCGGCGTCCTTGGCTCACTCTTGAGCATGATGCGGGCCGGTAGGACGTACATCGGGGTGGCGACAGACCATGTGATTGAATCCTTCCGGAACCGAATGTGGCCTGGATATAAGACCGGACAGGGCGTGGACCCCCAGCTGCTAGCACAGTTCCCGTTGCTGGAAGAAACACTCAACGCACTCGGAGTGGTAGTGTGGGCGATGGAAGAGTATGAGGCAGACGACGCGCTGGCGTCGGCCGCTTTTCTCGCTGGAAAGGACCCTCGAGTTAAGCATGTTGTCATTAGTACCCCGGATAAAGATCTCGCACAGTGCGTTCAGGGAACGCGAGTGGTGCAACTTGACCGTCGCAGGCGTATCGAGCGGGATGAACAGGGAGTCGTACAGAAGTTCGGAGTCAAACCAAGCTCCATCCCGGACTATCTCGCTTTGGTTGGTGACGCAGCAGACGGCTATCCTGGGCTGCCAGGATGGGGTGCGAAGTCTGCTTCAGCGGTCCTATCGCGTTTTGGCAGATTAGAAGCCATCCCACCCAACGCATTGGATTGGCAGGTGAACATCTCCAATCTGAAAAGTCTCTCAGAAGTCTTCAACAGTAAGCGATCTGGCCTTTCTCTTCCGCGACCTTGCTACGCTTCGAACTGATCTTCCCCTCTTCGCGACTGTTGATGACCTGCTCTGGACGGGGCCTACACCTGCCTTTCCTCCCATGGCAGATCGCCTGGATAACGCTAAGTTCTCGGTGAAGCGCGGTCCGCGTTCCCAGGGAAACGGCAAGATTCCGATCCGCGCCAAGCCTGTGTGACTTGGCTTATTCCCTTTAAGGTTTAAGGAACAGTAACTGACGACAAGCCGGCTTTCTATGGGCAGGTCACAGCTGTCAACATCAGTTTTTCCTTGAAGACGCTGATTCCCCGAATCGCGACCACGTCATCGGTTTATATCGCAAGCCCGGTGCGGAAAGGAACTCAGTGCGAACGCGCATATAAGCGCTCCTGAGAAACGCGATTCTCGTCAGTAACTCAACACCGATGCGGACGTGGGAACCCACGATTAGTTCGAACCTGTGGACTCTCAGCACCGTGTGCAACTCGCGTTGGGTGCGGTAGTGGTGTTTAGGGGCACACGCCAGCAACCATCGCACGCCCTGCACCTCACCCATCCGCAAAGTGCGGTCGCTGATGCTGACGATCCGACGATCTAACCGGATATATAAAGAGGCCGGTTCACAACCAAAGAGCCGCTGGGAGGCGTCCCACCACACTGTGCTTGTACCCGAGTCGATACGCGAGTTCTTCCGCTGCAAGATACTGCGTCCCCTGCTACGTCTGCTACGCGGCGGTGTGACACCCCGGCGTCTGGCGTGGAGTTTGGCATTGGGAATAGTCATAGGGATCAACCCTTCGGTGGGAATCACCACGGTCCTGGTGGTTATGCTTGCATGGGCCTTCGGCCTGAATCAGATCGCATCCCAGATCGGTGCACATGCGATGACGCCCATTCACTTGCTCCTGTTTGTCCCGTTCATTCAATTGGGGGTACATCTTTTTCACACTAATCGCCTTCCCCTGACTCGACAGCAGATCGAGCATCTGAGCCATCACCCTTGGAGATTGATTCGCGACATCTGGATATGGGAATGGCATGCACTGGTTG
Source organism: Tunturiibacter gelidiferens (assembly GCF_051013345.1). Taxonomy (GTDB): domain Bacteria; phylum Acidobacteriota; class Terriglobia; order Terriglobales; family Acidobacteriaceae; genus Edaphobacter; species Edaphobacter gelidiferens_A. The sequence goes on along the minus strand of NZ_CP132939.1, from coordinate 4,982,763 downwards.
TGTGGGGCCTGGTGGCTGCGATCGCGATGCCAATACTTGCCGTGTATCTTCGACGCGCCCTGGTGCTGCTGATGCGTCGTCATCGAACGTTGTTCCGTTCGCGCCCCGCGCTACGCTGATTGGATCGCGGCGTTTTCATACGGTATACCGTTTTGCGGACTCGACCTCTCGCACGCACAGGTGATCATTTCCCAGAAGCGGCATATCAGTACTAATCCTTGGCGAAGCCCATAAATTGCAGAACCGAAGGCAGTTTCGCAATTACGAATTGATCTTGTCAGAAATTCTGTTCTTATCAACTGATCGCCGAGGGTCAGTGGAGAGTCCCACACTGGAAATCAGCGAACACTACGGCTTTACCAGGGCTGATCACCGAGATGTGGAACTGCATAGGCCGTCAGCGAGGCTCTAATCAGGTCTGGACTACGCTTAGGGAAAGAAGCATAATGTCGTGGACAAGAAGGCATTCGGGATGACCCCGTTGAAAATCCGTGTCCTTGAGATGGCGGAAGATCTGAATCAATTCTTCGCAGAGGATATTGGAACAATTAGGGATGCTGATCACTGCCAAGGGCTCATTCGCGGGCGCGACGTTGAGGGTTTTCAGGACGATAAGCAGTAAACGAAGCGGCAGCCGACCATCGTCTTCCGTTGGTGCTCAGCGTGGTTGCGTTTGATGCGGGGATTGGATCCAGGCGCAGCTGACCGTCAATCTGGCCGCTGGTGGAATTGCCGGACGGGAAAAAGAGGGCTCCGTTCGCAACATTCACGGCGCCAGAGAAACTAAGCATGGAGGGAAAGAGCCATGGAATATAAGGTCAAGCGCATTTCGACAGCTGGGATTGCTGTGGCCAACTCGAAGGCTGAACTCTATCGCTCGCTCAACGAACCGGAAGAGGCAGAGTCGATCTGTCGCGATATCCTGACCATCGAACCGCAGCATCAGCACGCATTGCGTTTACTTGGTCTCGCCCTTACAGATCAGTTCACCGGTCTTGGGTCTGATCGTTACCGGGAAACCGAAGAGATCTTCCGGCAACTCAAGGATCCGTACGAGCGCCTCTACTACACTGGGATTCTGCACGAGCGACGCGCAAAAGCCCAGCTCAACGCCGGGCAACTGCCTCGCTCCCTGGTGGCGCTTTTCGACCATGCTCTGCACCATTTTGCAGAGGCTGAGAAAATCCGCCCGGCAGGGAACGACGATGCCATCCTTCGCTGGAATCGCTGCGTGCGGCTGCTTCAAAATCCAGCCTATGAATGGGGAGAATTGGAACAGGAGTTGGTTCCGTTTGATGTCCAGGACGCCGGGCCGAGATAGCAAATCTTCCCGGTATTGGGAGAATGAGTTTTTAGTTAGAGGATTCGGAACAGCCGCTTGAGGGGATCGAAGTAACGGTCCACAACGCGCTCCTTGAGAGGGATAATCGCGTTCTCGGTAATCGTGATGGACTCGGGGCAGACCTGCCGGCAACAAGTCGTGATGTTGCAGTAACCGATGTTGTGCTTGTGCCTCAAATCGGTGATCCGATCTTCGGTGTCAAGCGGATGCATTTCAAGTGCGGCAGCATAGACGAGCAGACGCGGACCGATAAATTCGTCGTGCTTGTGGTGTTCCCGCAGAACGTGGCACACATCCTGGCAGAGAAAACACTCGATGCACTTGCGAAACTCCTGCACGCGCTCGACGTCAGCCTGCAGGATGCGCCATGTTCCATCGGCCGCGTCGGGTGGGCGGGGCTTGAATTGCTTGATCGTCTTCTTGGCCTCAAAATTCCACGAAACATCTGTGACCAGATCGCGTATGACCGGAAACGCGTGCATTGGCTCCACGATGACCGGCATATTCAGGTCGATGGCACTTAGCCGGGTCATACACATGAGGCTGGGCATGCCGTTGATTTCGGCAGAGCACGATCCACATTTTCCAGCCTTGCAGTTCCATCTCACCGCCATGTCGGGTGCTTGCTGCGCCTGGATGCGGTGCACCGCATCCAGAACGACCATGCCCTCCTCCACGGGTGTTGTGTAATCCTGGAACGCGCCGCCCGCGGGGTCTCCGCGCCAGATGCGAAATGTCGCTGGTGTGGCCATCTCTTTCGTCTCCCGCTACTTCATCTCTTCAATCACTTTCTTCAACCCATCGGGCATTGGCGTAAGGGCGCGCTTCTCAACTTGCATCTCATCGTTTGCGCTGCGACTGATGACGATGTTGTACTTTCCCCACTCCGAGTCCTTGTTGGGGAAGTCTTCGCGGAACTGCGCGCCGCGACTTTCTTTCGCAGCAGCGCAGCACGGGTAATTGCTTCAGACACGATCATCATGTTTCCGATATCGATCGTCGTGTGCCAGCCGTTGTTGTACTCGCGATTGCCTGCTATGCCTGTTCGCTCTGCCCGCGCGCGTAATTGCCCGATCGCGTCGAGCGCCTGTTGCATTTCACTCTCGACTCGCACGATCCCGACGAGGTCCTGCATGGTTTCCTGCAGATCGTATTGAATCTGGTATGGGTTCTCGCCGGCAGGGCCACGGTCAAAGGGAGCGAGGGCCGCTGTTGCGGTGGCCTGAAGCTCCTCCTCGTCTATCGTTACAGGGCCGTTGGCTTTGGCGAATTCTGCGGCAAAGCGTCCCGCACGCCTTCCGAATACAACGAGATCAGACAGGGAATTTCCGCCCAGCCGATTCGCGCCATGCAATCCTGCTGCCGCCTCCCCTGCGGCGAAAAGCCCGGGCACATTGGACATCTGCGAATCGCCATCGACGCGAATTCCGCCCATCATGTAGTGAGTCGTTGGACCGACTTCCATCGGCTCTTTCGTGATGTCAAGATCGGCAAGCTGCTTGAATTGGTGATACATGCTGGGGAGCTTGCGTTTGATATGCTCCTCTGACTTCGGCATCCGCTCCTTGATCCAGGAAATATCGAGGAAGACACCGCCGTGCGGCGAGCCCCGGCCCGCCTTGACTTCCCGATTGATGCACCGCGCAACATGATCCCTGGTGAGCAGCTCAGGCGGACGGCGCGCATTCTTATCGCCTTGCGTATACCGCCAGCCTTCTTCTTCAGAGTCCGCAGTCTGCTCCTTATACAGGTCAGGGATGTCGTCGAACATGAATCGGCGGCCTTCGCTGTTGCGCAAGACGCCGCCTTCGCCGCGGACACCTTCGGTTACGAGAATGCCGCTCACGCTGATCGGCCAGACCATGCCGGTGGGGTGAAACTGAACGAATTCCATGTCCTGGAGTTCGGCTCCGGCACGATACGCCAACGCAAGGCCGTCGCCTGTATATTCCCAACTGTTGCTGGACACCTTGAAGGCACGCCCGATTCCGCCGGTGGCCATCACCACTGCCCTCGCCGCCCACAACTGGAAGCGGCCCTTCTCGCGGTCGTATCCGCAAGCTCCTGCAATGCGATTTCCGTCGAGCAGCAGGCTGAGTACCGTGCACTCCATGTGGACTTCCATCCCAGTATGGATGCCGTGGTCCTGGAGTGTGCGTATCATCTCCAAGCCGGTGCGGTCGCCGACGTGGGCTAGCCGAGGGTATCGGTGTCCGCCGAAGTTTCGTTGAAGAATCTTGCCGTCCGTCGTGCGATCGAAGAGCGCGCCCCATGCCTCGAGTTCGCAGACGCATTCGGGAGCTTCTTTGGCGTGGAGTTCGGCCATGCGCCAGTTGTTCAGGTATTGACCGCCGCGCATCGTATCGGCGAAATGAACCTGCCAGTTATCGCGATCGTCGACATTGGCCAGTGCTGCCGCGATGCCTCCTTCGGCCATTACGGTATGCGCTTTGCCGAGTAGCGATTTGCAGACCACGCCCACCTTCGCACCCGCGGCTCCAGCTTCGATGGCGGCGCGCAGGCCTGCTCCGCCAGCTCCGATCACGAGTACGTCGTAGGAGAACCGCTGGAATTCCGGCATCTAGAGAATTCTCCAGTCATGCCAGATGCCCATCGAACAGAGACGGATGTAGATATCGGAAAAAGCAACCCAAAGAAGGCTCGCCCATGCCCACTTCTTATGCCCCGCATTCAGTAGGCTCACGAAGTTGTAGATCTTGTGCCGAACGGGGTGGTCCGAGATCTGGTCAAATGTTCCGCCGATCAGGTGTCGGAATGCATGACACCCGAATACGTATCCAGCCAGGAGCACGACATTCACGACCAAAACGAGGCTCCCAATCCCGATCCCAAATCCCTCAGGAAAAAAGAAAGACCTCAACGCGTCGTAGACCAGAAAGCCCCAGATAATGTACGAGAGCCTCAGAAAGTAGCGATGAAAATTCTGCATAATGAGCGGAAAGGTTCTCTCCCCCAAATAACTTTTCCGGGGCTCACTCACCGCACATGCCGGAGGATCGGCCCAGAACGATTTGTAATACGCCCCGCGGTAGTAGTAGCAGGTCACACGGAACAGGCCTGGAATCCAGAGAATGAACAGCGCCGGAGAAAAGGGTAGAAAGTTCGGATACCATCCCGGTTTCGGCCCAAACAAGGCGTGTGGGGAGCTGCCGAAAAGCTCTGGTGAATAAAACGGTGAGATATACGGACCATAGGTGTAATGGCTGTTCTGAAACGCCGCCCAGTTGGCATAGACGAGAAACGCGCCGAAACCCAGGAGAATTGCCGCCGGAGAAAGCCACCAGGCGTCGCGCCGCGATGTTTGGCCGAACTTGCCGTCTTTCCAGACTACGTCGGGAGCTGACAAAAGTCCCTCCACGGCGGAGGGCATTCGCAGACTGCGCCCTTCCCGCCCCGATCGCATCGGATTGTATAGCAAGAACTCTACCGTCAGCCACTTGCCATGTGAGTCAGGCGGAATCCGGACTGACAGTCATACGAGCCGCACTGCTACTTCTGGTTCAGGCTTGCACGATTCCCAGCCATGCATCGAAGTCTCGCCCTTGCGGAATGCAGCGCCGTTGCCAATAGCGGCAACGATACCAAATGCGCTAAGTGCGAAGGTGGTCTTGCCCAGATCGATGCCAACTGAATGCCCTATGCAGCGGCTGAGGTTGTCCGCGCTTTTTTGAACAGAGCCCCAGCGCGGTCCGCATGAGCAGCTTCTTTTATTTGCCTCCGCCGTGCCTCTTGGGATCTTTGCCGTCACCATGGTTAGCCGGTTTAGTTTTTTGGGAGTTCGGGCTGCCGGTACGAACATAGCGCTCTTCGGCGGATTGACGGCCTCCAACGTGTTGATCCTCTCCGGCCTATTCGGCTGGGTATTGTCTTTGCCCGACGTTGCCGCGTCTGTATCGATGGTTCGCGCCATCTTCTTTCTCAGCTTTCTGTTCGGCGGAGCCGCCTACGCGGTCGGCTTCGGCTTGCTGGCCGCAGGGGTGTCCGTCACGAGCTATTTTTACCATCTCCTTCCGCGCTGGTTGATTGCACTCGGAATGCTCGTCGCAGTTGCGGGAGAGTTCTCTTCGCTCAGCCTGGTCGCATATCCGGCGAATTTCCTGATCCCGATCACCCGCTACCTGGGATTCGTCTGGAAACGCATCCGGCGAATATCTGGAGAATTTTAGGCGCTTGTCTGCTTGTCGGTGGAGTAACTCTCATCGCGAAGTTCTGAATGAGGATGTTCCTCCCCAGCATCAAAGAAGGGAGGTCAGGAGAGCATGATGAATATTCATTGGGCGCACTCGGGTCCATCGTTCGTCGCCAGTTTTCTGGCATGTCTGGTGGAATGTGTCGAGGCGCTGACGGTTGTCCTGGCGGTTGGAAGTGTCAGAAGCTGGAGTGGAGCTTTGAGCGGAAGCGCTGCGGCCGTAGCGGTCCTGCTCGCCCTCATTGCCGCCCTCGGGAATACACTGACGCGGATTCCCCTTCACACGCTTCAACTCGTGGTCGGTGCGCTGCTTCTGCTCTTCGGACTCCGCTGGCTTCGTAAGGCCATTCTTCGGTCCGCAGGCCAGATTCCTCTTCATGACGAGCAGGCTGCTTTCGCGAAGAATATCGCCGCCATGCAAAAGCTCGGCGGTGTTCGGGTTGGGATCGTGTCGCATTCGCGGCAGCCTTTCAGATCATCATGCTCGAAGGGACTGAGGTCGTCTTCATCGTGATCGCGATTGGCGCCGGCGGGGCGGGCCTCCTGGTTCCCGCAAGCGTCGGAGCTCTCGCTGCTCTCTTTCTGGTTGGTGGGCTTGGCTTCGCACTTCATCGGCCTCTCAAATGTTCCAGAGAACAAGCTGAAGTTTGTGGTTGGCGTTCTACTCTCCGCGTTCGGAACGTTCTGGGTGGTAGAGGGAATAGGGCTGTACTGGCCCGGAGAGGACTGGTCCATTCTCGCTTTGGCTGTCGGTTACCTTGCCGCTGCACTTGCCACCGTCAGGTTGTGCCGCACTGAAAGCAGTTTGCCCACGTCTTCGGGGATGCGGAAGGAGACTTCGAATGAAGTGGCTTAGAACAATCTGTCGGGAGATCCTTGGTCTCTTCGTGGATGATGGCAGCTTCGCGGTCGCGATCCTCGTGTGGCTGGGAGTGGTCTGGTTTATATCAAGACACATGGGGTCAGGAAGCGTATGGAGCGCTGTAACCCTACCCGCCGGCCTTGTGCTCATTCTGATCGAGAGCGCTGTCCGCTTCAAGAAGCGCAAGAGTAGACCTTCCTAGCCGTCCGATTTTGCTGCCTTCGCTAGTTCGCATTCCACTGTACATAAGCTGCACTATCGGACGTAACTTGTTTATTATCAGTAGTATCACTTATAACGCACTTCGCCTTTTTTCCGCAATCTGGAGCTACACCATCACTTGTGAGTGCGTCGTACGTATTATTGGATTTCCAGACCACCATTTTGTGAGTCGCTCGTGAAGTACAACAGGCTTTCTGGCGTAACCAACTCCAAGTAGTATCCACTGCTATGGCTGTGCGTAGTAGCCATCGCGCGTTCGAGCGTTCAAACCGGATTGATCCAACGTCACAACAATGTGATGGTACTCAGGATGCAACTTATTACGCGCGAATTTGCCAACGAACTGGCGCAGACCGCAGGGCGCGCTGCGAGCCAGGGATGAAGACGATGCGATTGACGAAAGAGGGCGAGCAATACTTTGCGCACTTTGCGAAACTGCGTGGGCGGAGCTGAAACCTTGGCCCATTCTTGAGTCGTCTCGGATCAATCGACGTAGACTCGCCGGGATTACGAGGGGTTGGGCACACAATAGTAAGGTTCGCATGAAAAAGCGGGTTCAAATCGCGTATGCTCGTCGCCGGAGTCGCCGTCTGCTTTCCACCGAGGCCAGCCAACGCTCCAAGCGAAGCGATGTTCACCTCGCCGAGCCTGAGCTTGTTTCAGCTCATCGAGTTCCCGAAGCTTCTGCTTGACCGGATGCCTACCTCTGCAATATCTGGATCTCCGGGAGGAACTCATTCGTGAGTTACATGCGTTAGATCTCCTGTCGAAAATTTGCGCGAATCCTTGATATGTCCGGAAGTTGTTATCCATGGGTCAGTAGTCAACGATGGAGGGCCACCGTGCGAGCCTGTTTCGCCAAGTCCGGCGGTTGTCGTGTTTCCGGACAAGATTTGACTGGGGCCTCTTGTCAGCAGAAGGCCCACCAGAGTGTGGAGAAGGCCGAGGAACGATTGACGTCGCTGTATCTTGCAGCTGATTTACACACTTGATTGAGTAAGGATCGCAGGGGTACAGGAGAAAGGCATCGAGACAACCGTCCGGATAGTTGCATGCCGCCGGGTTGCCAATACCTGCGATCACACCCTCCTCGTTGATGTAGCTGGCTGCCAACATTTCGAAATTTGAGCCCTGCGGAATGAGGTCGTTCAGGTCGTACATCCTGCCGTCCTGCCAGAGCACGGGAAGGATAGTTTGGCAATCCGCCAGAAAGGACGTGCCGACTACCTGCCGCCGGGAGTTGATGGCGAAGGCCTGGCTGCTGCAGCCGAAGTTGCCGAGGTCATGCATTTTGCCGTTCTCCCATAGGAAAGCGTCGGAGTAAGCGTCTCCCGAGACCTGGGCAAGCCCTACGACGACCCCATCGTCGTTCAACCCGTTGGCTGCGCCGTTAGTTCCGCCCAGCGTGCCGAGGTCGTTGAGTATGCCCCGGTCCCACAAAAAGGGATGACCAGCGTGGTCTCCTGCCAGGTTGGAGAAGCCGACGACCTGACCACGGCTGTTCAGGGCATTCGGAATTCCGATCGTGCCTCCCAGCGTGCCGAGGTCTTGCATGCGTCCACGGCTCCAGAGAAACGGATCGACGGTAGGAATTCCTGTCGTCGCATTGGTTGTGGAATTGGTTAAGGAATCACCTGCGACTTCGCCGCGTTCGTTAATATAGAAGGCGATGCTGTCGGGACCTCCGAGAGTTCCCAGATCCTGCATGGCGCCGTCTTCCCAAAGGAAAGCGTGGACCTGCGTGGCGCCGATGAAGAACAGCAGACTGGAAAACGGATCAAGGATTGAGTTGTAGGCATTTCCGGTGACCTGGCCGCGGTCATTGATAGCAGCGGCGTAACTGTTGTTTCCGCCAAGCGTGCCGAGATCGATGATTTCGCTGTTACGCCAGAGGACGGCTTCAATCTCCGGCACTCCGGTGAGCGGATCGACGGCTCCATTCGTGGAGAAGCCTGCGACCGACCCAAAAAATTGATTCCCTGACCGCAACTGTTTGTACCTCCGGGAAGCGCGCCCAGATCTATAAGGCGGTCGGCGCGCGTACGGAAGGCGTGCTGAATGTAAGGGTCACCTCCAAATAGAGGATTCCCATTGGCGGAATTTGGATCGAGTTCAGCGGTGTCGGCACAGTTCGTAGCCAGGACTCTGAACTTGTTCAAATTGTTGTTGAACTCGGAGAAGGTGCTGACGGGACCTCCAAGGGTGCCCAGATCGACGAGCCTGTAGCGGGGATGGTGTTGTGGGTCGTGACATTGAGCAAAGATCCATTGGGGTGCGAGTGTTGCCAAGAAAAAACCGAGTGTGAGACAGACTACTGATGGTGTGCGCCGCATGGTGTCCTCCATTCGATAGCTGGTGTGAAGCGTTGCCTCATCAGGTTAGATACTCTGGGCCATCCGGGCATCCAGCAGCCATGCAATCCGTGTCACTCTCAGATCACTTCTAGATCACTCAGAGATCCTGTTTAGAATGATTGGCTTGGGATCACCTCTTTTCGGCTGTGGCCAGAGCAGTGTACTTTCTTTCGATACCAGCCGGTTCTGGTAACAATCCATCGAGGTGCAGCATGCAGTTAGGGGCAAGAGGCCGTTCTTTCTCGAAATTTGACGACTTTGTCCTGGATATTCGCACCGGTGAGCTCAGCAAGGCCGGGGGCCAGAGCATCCGTCTTCCTGAGCAGTCATTCCAGATTCTGACCATGCTGCTCGAGCGTCCGGGTGACGTGGAGAGCCGGGAAGAGATACGCAAAAGGCTTTGGCCCAACGACACTGTCGTCGAGTTCGAGCACAGCATCAGTGCCGCGATGAACCGATTGCGACAGGCGCTTGGCGACAGCGCCAGCGATCCTAGCTACATCGAAACTCTGGCGCGGCGTGGTTATCGGTGGATGCGGTTAGTGGAATGGAGTGACAACCGCAACTGTTCCGACACGGTGGAAACGCCGGCTGCATCTGCCGCATCCTCTTCCCCCAGTCTCATCGGCAGAAAGGTCTCGCACTGCCGCGTTCTTGAATTTATCGGCGGTGGAGGAATGGGTGTCGTCTATAAGGCCGAGGACATTAAACTCGCCCGGCTAGTGGCATTGAAATTTTTGCCCGAGGAGCTCAGCGGTGACCAGCAAGCGCTTGCCCGCTTCGAACGCGAAGCGCGCGCCGCCTCATCCTTGAATCATCCGAATATCTGCACCATATATGAGGTTGACGAGTACCAAGGCCAACCCTTCATTGTCATGGAGTTTCTCGAGGGCGATACCCTGCGGGAAACAATTTCCGCGAATGCCGGCCATGAACCGCAAGAGTTGACAAAGCTGCTCGCGTTGGCGGTCCAAATAGCAGAGGGCCTGAAAGCAGCCCATGAAAAGAACATTGTTCATCGTGACGTCAAGCCGTCGAATATCTTCCTCACCAAACGTGGCGTAGCCAAGCTTTTGGATTTTGGGATTGTCAAGTTGTTGGAGCCGGACCGGCCGGCAGCTCCGGAAGTCCGTGGTGTTCCCCCAAATATAACTCCACAAACGGATGCCAATAAGTTTCGGGATCTCCACCTCACCCGCACCGGCGCCGCCCTGGGAACCGAAGGCTATATGTCTCCTGAGCAGGTGCGTGGAGAGGATCTGGACGCCCGAACCGACCTGTTTTCATTTGGCCTCGTGTTGTATGAAATAACCTCCGGTCAGCGGGCATTCACGGGAGATACTGCGGCAATGGTCGAGGATGCCATCCTTCATCACTCGCCGACTCCCGTGCGACGCCTGGCACCAGAAATTCCCGGCGCACTCGAGACCACTATCGATAGAGCCCTCCAGAAGGATCGCGAGGTGCGTTATCAAACCGCGGCCGAGATGATGGCTGATTTGAACAAGATTCTGACTGCGATCAAATCTGAACCTTCCGCAACATCGCCTTCCCAAGTCTCCACTGCTTCACGCCCATCGGCTCAATCTCCGTCACTGATCCGCACACCAATTCTTTCTCCACTAAGAATAGGCATCGCCGTGGCAGCATTGCTTGTGGTCTGCGCCACCGTCGGTTCTAGGTTGTGGATAAAATTCCGGCCCTACCGGCACGCTGAAACCAAGGAACAGCAGCTGACGATCAATTCCAATGACAATCCTGTGTTCGACGCTGCGATCTCCGGGGACGGGAAGTATCTTGCGTTCAGCGACAGTTTTGGAATCCATCTCCGGCTGCTGCAGACGGGCGAGACGCACGATATCGCACAGCCGGCAGAATTTCGTGATACGCAGATCTTCTGGCGCATCCGGTGGCTCCCAGACAGTACACGATTCTTAGCGGTATCGATACTGAACAAGGATCTCCCTCCGATTACCTGGCAGATATCTGTCGTTGGGGAAACACTTCGCAAAGTTCTCGACGATGCCCTCGTAATGTCCGTTTCTCCTGATGGTTCTACTGTGGCCTTCACTAGGGTATGGAGGCGGGAGCTATGGTTGATGGGCCCCCACGGCGAGACGCCGCGGAAGCTATCCGATGCGGGCAATCGCAGCAGCTACTGGAGCGTTGTGTGGTCTCCAGACGGTAAACGGCTGCTCTACATACGGAATGATTGGAGCGGACCTGGCCTCAAGGTAACAATGGAGACCCGGGACCTAAAGGATCGACCGGTGACGACCCTGCTCTCCGATGGCAGACTGCGGAGCCTTCACTGGCTGGGGGATGGGCGCATCCTATATGTGCTGGGAGATCCGGACGTGAGCGGCGACACCTGCAATTACTGGGTTACGCGGATGGATCTGAAGACCGGAAAATTTTCGTTACAGCCGACCCAACTGACGCACAGCGTCGGTTACTGCATGAATGCCACCTCGTCAACGTCAGACAGCAAGCGGCTGGTCTTCCTGAAACAGTCCAATGAGTACAGCGTTTACGTAGCTGGCCTTGCATCGGGGGCTACAAGCATCACGCCGCCAAAGCATCTCACGCTCACTGCGGCCGAGGAGTTTCCTTCTGCCTGGTCTCCGGATAGCAAGAGCATCATTTTTGTCTCGAATCGGGACCGCACGTGGGGATTTTATCGGCAGCCTCTCAATGAAGGGCCGGCGACTCTAATTCAGACTGGCATTGATTCCGAAGGCCTGGGATACATTTTCCCGCGCGTGAGTCCAGATGGCAAATGGCTGATATACGCTGCATTTCCTAAAGCTTACGAACCCGGAAATAGAGTGGATCTGCTGAGGGTGCCGGCCGCGGGCGGTCCTACCGAAAAGATCCTGTCGGATGCGATCTTCGATACTCCTCGTTGTGCTCAGTTTCCAGCCATCGGATGCGTGATGGCGACGCTTGCGGATAGAACTCACCTGGCATTCTTCAGCTTCGATCCGGTGCTTGGACGTGGCCATGAGGTCGCGCGATTTGAAGTTGAGCCGGAGCGGGACTATGGATGGGCTCTTTCCCCGGATGGGGGCAGAATCGCCATCACGGAAAAGGCAACCGCGGATATCCATATCCTTTCCCTTGCAACCGGTGCCGATCAGAAGGTTACGGTGCAGCACTGGAACAATCTGTAAAGCCTGGATTGGACCTCTGACGGAAAGGGCTTCTTCACCTCCAGCTTGCAGCCCAGCGGGGTCTTACTTCATGTCGATTTTCACGGTCGTGCCGATGTCTTATGGGAGCCGAAGGGCGTGAGCATGTCGTGGGCTGTACCTTCACCGGATGGTCGATACGTAGCGATGCCTTACCTCGCCCATAACAGCAATGCGTGGTTGCTGGAGAATTTCTAAGAACCTGTCCAGAAACTAAGATATACGTCGGAGCAGTTGGTGAGCGAAAGCGATATGGATGATGGTTTCTGCCGAGGTATGCCCAGTTCATAGTCCTTGGATAGTCGGCGGGGCTCTGGTGCAAACAGCATTCTGGAACCGATTAGAGTAGTGGATTGAGGCAATGAGGACCGATAGATGGGCGAGCTGAAGGGGATGAAGGAGCTGTTTGCGGGGCGACATTTTGATCGCGAGATCATCGTCCTGTGCGTGCACTGGTATCTACGCTACAAACTCAGCCTCCGTGATCTAGTCGAGATGATGGCCGAACGCGGGTTGGATATTGCGCATACCACGATCATGCGCTGGGTACAGAGATATGTTCCGGAGTTCGAGAAGCGCTGGAATGGCTATGCACGCAAGAGCGGTCGCTCGTGGCTTCGCACGCAGCTGCGCGCACCTGTCAGCATCACGCTTGATGGCTATGCCGCTTCGCATCGAGCAGTGCGTGAAATTCCAAACGAAGACGAGGCATGGAAGCGCACCCCACTGCGATCGTCGAAATACCTGAACAATCTGATCGAACCGGATCATCGGGGTATCAAGTCCCGAACCAGGCCCATGCTCGGCTTCAAGAACTTCGACTACGCCGCCATCACAATTGCCGGTGTCGAACTACTCCACCGTATTCGCAAAGGTCAATTTGCCCTGCATCGCCTACGTCTCAAAGATCAAACTGCGCCTGCGATCTGGAATGCAGTCCTTGCTGCATAAACCACTGTCTCTCCAGTCGCCTTAACGTGCATACCTCAATATTTGCACCAGAGCCATCCTAAGAAGCGCAGAGCAACGGCCTGAGCGCTGAATCAGACAGCATGAACGCCACAGCCCTCCAAGCTACGCCGGGAGTCGTCCCCCAACCGCCTGGTGTAAAAGTGCTCAAAATGGTTCCCGGACATCGTTTTGAAGTTGCTGCTCACCATCTGGTTATGTCCATCTCAGGGGATGCTCAAGTGCGTGTTGCCTGTCGGAATATCGCGCTCAAGCGAGGCAGGAGCAATCCCATCCTTGCCTGTTCTGGACTGTGTCCAGCTGAGATGAAACATGGGGCCTGCATTACGTAAATCCAAAGTGAAGTGTCCGTTCTCTGAATGCCAGCTAAAATCAACAACGCTGTTGCCGACGCGGACATGTTCGACATGCAATAAATGCCAAGAGGTAGGGACCTGCGGCTCGAAGTGCAGCACGTTCTTCCGTCCTTCGGATTCCAGCCCCAGCATGCCGTGAATCGCTGCGGAAAGAAATGCTGATGAGGACCAGGTCTGTTCCGGCACAGATTCGCGCTGCGGCGTAAAAAACTGCCGGACATCACTTCATGCATGTGACCAAGTGAATCGACTGACTCCCAAGGCACGAGACTCTGCCACAAAGTGTTTGCAGTGTCGGGCCGATGAGCCCGCCACATCATCTCGGCCGCCCCAGCCGTACTGAAGGCCCACACACTCCCTTTCGCATATCCGGTCGGATCGTAATCCGGAGCCGTGGTTGGCTTACTGCGTAATCCCCACGGAGTCAAATAAGGTGGGGTCGCAAGCAGGTCCAGAGTTGCTGATGTCTGTTCCGGTGTCGAAGCGCCGGAAGCAATAGCCGCCAGATCCGCTGCGGACGTCCTCCCCGTCGCCGTCCCGGAGCGGGTAAAGCCGCTAACCCAGCGCCGCGCAGTGGAATCCCAGTATCGCGATCGGATGCTCTCCCGGGCGCGGAGACTCGCAGACTCCGCCTGCCGACTCAGTGCCTCATCGTGCATTGACGCAGCAAGTTCAGACATGGCATGGGCTGCACTCACCCAGGATGCGGAGAGTGTCAGTTCGTCTGTGAGGCGATCCTGCTCGTTACCGCTCATCTTGCCCGCCGGTACACGCGGCAGGCCGTCGCTTTTATCCAGCGTGGAGAGACAGTATTGATACGCTTTCAAGGTTGCGGGCCAATGCCGGGAGAGGAAAGCTTGATCCCCGCTGATCCGGTCGTATTCGGCAAGCTCCGTCAGAAAATCGAAGGTTATGTCGACGTGAACATACATGTAAGGATAGTCCTTCGCCCAGTTTATAAAGCCTGCACTTTGAGAGATCTCGTGCCACATCATGCCGTCTTCCGGCTTTTGATACCGGTAGAGAAAGTCGAGTTCGTCAGCGGCCCGCTTGTAGTTACCCTCATGCAACAGCGCCTCCGCTGCCAACAGACCATCTCCAGCGAAGGGCCAGGCGTACTGTGGACGGCGCGAACTGTGCGAAGGCCCATAGCCGGCGACCACAGCGCAGCCGAGACGCGCATTGCACGTCCAGGCCTGCTCCAGGGCTATCTGCGCCCACTGGATCGCACGATTCGCCTCCGCATCAGGCGTAGTGACCTTTACGATCTCCGACGAGCTAAAGCGCTTCCCGTCGTCAATCGCAGAATCCTCGGACACACGCAGCAAAGAAGCTGCTGTCGCATGCACCTCATCCTCCTTTTCACTTTGTCCCGCAAACACCAGCGTCGCGCATTGGCCGCCAGCACAAGGTTTCGGTTCGAGTGTGAGAGTGGTGGAACGATTGAAATCGCTACCGCGGCGATCATTGTTTATTTCACTGTGCTCTGTTGCCTCGGGTGACGAAATGAGTGCTCGGAACTGCTGCGTGGGTTCGCTCAAAAGGAAGCCTCGCGCATCCTGATCCCACGAGGTTTCCTGCCCGCCGATGCCAGCTGGCCACATCAAATTGAGCGACGGCTGAAAGTGAACTTGAATATGAAGATCACTGCGGCCTTCCACGGTAAAACGGACGAGAACACCTGGGTCGTTCGCATGCGTCGCAATACGTTCCCGTACGCGGAAGTCTGGTGCAGTGTAGATACGGGTCACACCAAGGGGATCGATCTCGACTGACGTGAGCATAGTGATCGCAGAAATAGGAGGAGCTTTGGGCAGCACGAAGCTCAGGTGATATCCGGATACGAGCTGTAAGGGGAAACTCCAGAATTCCAGACCATCTTCAGAGTACCCACCCGCGAAGCCTCGAATCCCGTGTGCCGAGATATACCTGTTGGGCTGCGTCAGAGTAGTCGACCACACTGGAAGGTCGAACGCAGCCTTCGGCTCGGTCGCCGATGCTGCCGAATGACTCTCTTGTGCAGAATTGAAGCTGCTGAGCAGGAGGAGGGTTACGAGTAAGCGAAGCATGCAGTTCCCTAATATCGTTGGGGCGAGTCCCTGTGACTCGTGAGCGACCTGTACCAAATTATCCCCCGGTTCATTGCATGTACAAGCATGTTTGAATAAGGTGGAATCATGAGCGAACAGGTCCATCCCTACTGCCGTTGCCTCTATTACGCGGCGAATGCCCTGGCCAGAAACATATCCCGGCTGGGCGAAGACGCCTTCGCCCGCACGGGATTAGCCCCTTAACTTGGTTTCCTGCTCATGACCGTGAATCGAAAACCTGGCGTGCGGCCTCTCGAGGCGGCTAAGATTATGCTGCTGGACCCTAGCACAGTCACACGACTGGTAGAGAAGCTCCAGAGCAAGGGTCTGGTCACCCGTAAGACTTAGGGACGTACCTCTCCGGATCTATTACGGCCCAGTCCGCGTCGATGACCACACACGCAAACAATGGCTAGCTGGTTGGTCAACACGCTTGCAGTCAATCGAACAGGAAAAGCCTATTCTCGTTGGGCCGGTATTAAGCGGTGAGTGAATTTCGATGGAATGCCGCGTTGCGAAATTCACACGCTAATCCGCGCCACGCTTTAGTCGGTCCCGGTAAACGCCCAAGTATCCACAAGGCAGAGTTATATCCGAGTCGTCGGCAACCCTTCCGTTACGCGCCCGATCAGCCAATGTGGCAAGTGCGGGTTGCCCGTCACTCGGAAGAAGCGGTTATTTTCACAACGAGCATGTTGTCGGACGACGCTTAAAGCTTTTGCTGTTCTTTTAGTGTGATTCATTCTCAGCTGGCGACGAAAGGACTGTTTCCGCAAGATTCAGCCGATGATTTTCCACTTTGTCATACTGCTGCTGGGCGCGGCTGACCAGCTCTTCGAAGTCAAACTGACGTAGTCGAGAATCGAGCCCGGAGGCCGCATGGAGCACTTTCCACAGAATTAGTTTCCCATGTATACCGAGAGCAAGGAGTTCCAGCGACTCGAACATCTCGAAATTTGTCGAGCCAGTGTGGCCCAGTTTTACCCGCGCGAATTTCTCGACAAGCCATCCGCCTGCCTGCTTGATCACGCTGGGACTCGCGCCGGCTCTGTTGCATTAACCATGTTGGGTGCAGTGTGGTAATTGGCCGTTCGATCAAGCGGCTATTTCGAAGATATCGAACAGCTTGTTCACAAAACGCACCTCGTCTTTCACGTGCGGCTTGCACATAAGGCAATGACCGCGGCGGATCATCCGCATTACCTCGAAGCCCTTGATCGTAGCGGACGCCGTCTTCATTGTCTGAAAGCCTCGGGTAGGCCGGATGACTCGTTTGAGTGCTCCATGATCGGCTTCGATAATGTTGTTCAGGTACTTGCATGTCCGGTGTTTTGTGCTCGCCGACAGCTTGCCCTCCCGTTGCAGCCGGTGGATCGCCTTAGGGTAGGAGCCGAGTTGGTCGGTGGTAATTGAGGACGGCGGCCAGTGGCGCATGGTCGTCAGCGCTTTTCCCAGAAAACGATGGGCAGCACTTGTATTGCGGCGATCTGCCAACATGAAATCGATCAAGCGGCCATGCTTGTCAACGGCCCGAAACAGGTACTTCCAGCGGCCACCAACCTTCACGTACGTCTCGTCCACGCGCCAGGAGGCGGCTGGATAGCCTTGATACCAGCGCACTCGCTTCTCCAGCTCGGGTGCATAACGATGCACCCAGCGCATGATCGTTGGTGGATCGACTTCCACGCCGCGCTCCTGCATCATCTCCACAAGATCCCGATAGCTGATGCCGTACTTGCAGTACCAGCGAACACAAACCAGAATGATCTCAACAGGAAAACGGCGGCGCTTGAACATGACTCATCGTACCGCGTCGGTCTAATGGGCCTTCCAAGCCATGGTTAATGCAACAGAGCCCTAATTGGCGGTACCCAACCTCAGTGCTCAATTCCCGTGTCTCCGATGGTGGGTTGAACGACCATGTGGTACGAAGCACGGCCAAACCTTCGCCGGATTCCGATAGTGATCAGTGCGTCGGATTTTCGTACGAGCACTGGAAAGATGATTAACGTCCCAGGTATCATAGGATTTGCTCGATCACCGAGTCGCCTTTTTGCTCGCGCACGACTTGGGAACTGTGTAGTTCTTCCATGGGAGTTCCAAGCATGAGAATTGGCCGGGGTGCCGCTCGTCGCCGATTCTGGCTGGCGATGGTGGGGTTTGCCATGGCGCTTGCTCTCCTGCCTTTTTCTTTCAAAGTTGAGCGGCGGCTAGAGACGACGGTTCACATCGAGGGCGCAGAATCCCAAAAGGTTGACCTGGAACTTGCGCAGCGTTTCCAGTCTCCATATGCCGACCGCTTGGTTCTGGTGATTAGCGGTCTCCCCGATCCCGATTCCGCAAAGAGTGCGGATGCCATGGATTTCTTAACTACCTCATTGCGTAGTGTGGCCGGAGTGGCGGGTGCCGTCTCGAGTGTGGATTGGCCAGACCCTCTATTTACAGGAAACAACGGCGCCTTGATTCTTGTGGGGTTGGACTCTCACGGTGAACCTGTAGAAGCACTGGTGCCCAAGCTGAGGGCGAAGGCACATTGGATGGAAGCTCAGCTTCGGTCGCAGTACCCCGATCTGAAGCTCCAAATTACGGGTGAGACGCCTCTGAATTTCGATCTGCGCAAGGTGAGTGCAGATGACGTGAAGCATGCCGAGGAACGTGCGATGCCAGTGACTCTGCTGCTACTGTTATTGGCCTTCGGCAGCATCGTGGCGGCGTTATTGCCTCTGGGTGTTGGTCTTCTCTCTATCTCGATGGCACTGGGTGCGGCTGGGCTGCTGGCGACTCATTGGCACCTGTCGATCTTGGTTCAGAATTTGGCGACGATGCTTGGTCTGGGTTTGGGTGTAGATTATGCGTTGCTAATGGTTAGTCGGTTTCGCGAGGCATTGTGCGACGGATATGATCCCGGCTGCGCCGCCGATGTTGCCGCATGGCAGGCGGGATGCACGTTGGCTATCTCGGCCACTACGGTTGCGATTGGATTTTCAGCGCTTCTCGCGGTACCGATCAGCGAGTTGCGCTCGATTGGGATAGCCGGCTTACTGGTGACGGTTTTTAGTGTGATGCTGTGTACGTTTGTGCTTCCGTGGGTGCTTGGCCTGGTGGGGCATCGCATAAATTCAGCCAAAGTATGTCTCCCTCCAGACATCCCAAAACGCCGAAGGATATTAACGCGGCGGATGAGCGGTGGGTGCGGTGGGGCAACATGGTAACGCGACGGCCGTGGACGGCTCTACTTGTCGCTGGGATTCCGTTGTTGATGCTTGCATTCCAAGCGCGCAGAATCGCTACCGGGCTTCCGGACCATGACTCTCTCCCGGAGGCGGCCGAGTCGGTACAGGCGCTGCATGCGCTGCAACGCATGGGGCGGTCGGGTATCGTGCAATCGCTGCGTGTGATCGTGGAGTTGCCGCCGCAGACTCAGCCGATGTCACCAGATGGGTGGCTTGCCATTAGCCGATTGACGACGCATTTCCAGAACGATCCCAGGGCGCAGGAGGTTTTGTCGCTTCCGACGCTCTCGGGAATGGCTGATACCGCGGCTGGTGTCGAGCAAGTGCCGGAGGCGATCCGCAAGAGTTTTCTGCGCAGCGATGGCCACGCTACATTGCTTGAGCTACTGCCGAAGGCCGATCTTTCGCCCTCTGAACAGATACGGTGGGTGCGCGAGGTCCGTTCTTCTGATGTGGCGGCGATCGCGGGTGTGCCGGCTGCAGTGTTGCGGGTTGGCGGCGTTCCCGGGCTCGATGCGGACTATGACTCCGTTGTGAAAGTGCGTCTGCCGAAGGTGGTGCTTGGCGTGGTGCTGGGGAGTCTGCTGGCCCTGCTGATCGGGTTGCGTTCTTTGTTCGCGGCGGTCAAAGCGATTCTGCTGAATCTGCTCTCGGTGGGCGCATCGTTCGGTATGTTGGTTCTTGTCTTCCAAGAGGGCCACGGCAGCAGACTATTTGGGCTGCATGGACCGACCGGCACGGTGTTTCCGATCGTGCCGATTCTCTCGTTTGCCATCGTCTTCGGATTGAGCATGGACTATGAGGTGTTTCTGGTTGCACGCGTGCTCGAAGAGCGGCGCCGCGGCTTGTCGGAGAAGGCAGCCGTGGTCGAGGGGTTGGCGCGGACGGCCGGGCTGATCACGAGCGCCGCGGCCATTATGATTGCCGTCTTCACCGCCTTCACCATAGGGAGCTTTCTGGTGGTGCAGATGCTGGGGTTTACGCTTGCGGTGGCGGTGTTGATAGACGCTACTGTGGTGCGGATGGTGGTGGGACCTGCACTGTTGCAGCTGGCGGGCGACTGGAACTGGTGGCCGCTGGGCTTACATGGGGCCCCGGTTGTTACTGAAAAGGAGCTTCTCCCTAAGGGCGCAACATTTCACTCGCTGACCTGGTTTTGTTAGCGCCCGCCCTTGTTAATTGGCTGCCGGAGCCGGAGCGCTGGACTGACCAAGATCGAAGTCCTTGCTTTTGAGATTCGCCTTTCCTGTTCCCCCTCTATGACCATCGTCGAGGAACCAGGCGTGCCCTGCAGTTTTGCCTCCACTTGCGTTGCAGACCACACGCCGCCGACCTTCCGCAGGCCGAAGTAGGTGAACTCCTTCTGCTGTCCGGTCCCGCGAAGCGTCTTCACGACATGCACGGGGTAGAAGATAGTGCGGTCGATCCACGACGTCATTGAACCGTAGTAGGTCCGGTCCTGAGGACCGGAGGTGCTCTTAAGGACGAAGCAATCGCGTGCGCCGTGCTTCTCGGCCGGCAGAAGTTCCTGATTTTTCCAAAACAGCTGGTTCTCTACCATGTCTTCATAGGTGAAGTCTGTTCCCACGAGTGGGTCGTTCCAATGTTCGAAAGGCACCACCCTCGCGACCTTCTCGCCAGCAAGTAGTGCCTCGACAGTCACGTGCCCGCTCACTGTCATATGCAGAAGAAGGCTCGTCTTCGCCGAAGCAGGCCCGGAAATTTCGCACATCAGTCGCAGACCGTCGGGAAACCAGTGAGCCTTGGCGACAAACTTGTAATTCGTGCGTGTGCCATCGGCTGCCACCCGTGTGATTCGTCCGGTCACGCGGTAGTCCATTGTCTCAACACGCTGGCGCGAGGCATTCAGCACTGTTTCGAGATTAGGATTCGCTCCGAAGGCCCGCGATGGATGCGCTAGAGAAAACAGTACTAACAAAGCGATGGATACTTGAAACGTCCCAGATGCGCAATCCCCCATCTGGCAGAATTCCGGCCGATTTTGCGGCTGCGAAAGAACATTACAATGCGGCGGAGGAAGGTCATGTCTATGTATACAACAAGGTTCATATAGCGCTCATCCACGACCACGATCTCTTCTTTAAACACAAAGTGAAAACAACCAGCGCGATCATCTTAGAGCAATTGCAATCGCCTCAGAGGCCTGAGGTCATGACCCGACTATTGCCGGAAAGATATGAGAACGTGATGCACCATGACTGATAGGACTAAAGAGGTAGGAATTGGAGAATAGGCTGCTAGAAATCGTGCTCGGTCGAATGGGTCCGATTACGTAATATCGCATGACTCGTTGCAGCAGCTGGAGGTGACTGTTGGGAAGGAGGAAGTCCTCTGTGCAGGGCGTCTAAGATTGCCGTTCCAATTCAGTTAGCTTCTGTAAACAGTTAGTGATCTTTGAATCGAGCAGTTCGATCCTGCTCTCAATTCGCTCGCACGATAAGGAGTCGCCAACCCACGCATAGAGAGACCACATCAGCCGTTCCCTTTGCGCTCTACGCATAACCGGGCGTGCTCGTTATGTAGATGTTCGGTGGGCTCCATTTATCGCATTTACCGTTTGAAGCATTGGCTTCTCTGAAACAGTTGCGTCCAGATTCTATCCGACAGGTTCTTGAAACGAGGGAAATGAACATGGCACAGATCACATCAAAACGAAAACAGGAGAACCAAATCATCGCATAGTTGGCATGGCGGTGAATCTTCGAATTTACGTAAGTGACACGGTTCGAAGGTGAGCTGGCCGTTTAGTAGGTGTGTCGCCCCTCGTCATATGTACTGCATTCTTCGCATCGGTGAACGGGCTATTAGGAAATCTTCATCTGCCGTACGCCGTATGAAATAGAGTCCAGCCTTGCCAATAACCGCACCCTGCGGCGATATGATGGGGATGCGTCATGAATCGGTGACACGCAACCAATGCCCCATGGAACATTCGTCGGCGGTTATCTCCTTCAACTCCGATCCAACGATAACTCGCACCGATTTCATTGAGACGGGTGAGGGCGAGTTGCCGCGCATTCACGTGTCCGTAGAGGTAAGAACAGCTACATCAAGCATCAGTGGAGACTTCGGCTATTGAAGACGAAATCGATGGCCTTGACGAAGGCGGCTCGTTACAGATTCCCGTCAACGAGGAACAATTTGCCGCTTTCTACCGGAAAGCTCCCGCCGGATAGCGGCGGACGGATGTGAGCGGTAAGCTGCCGAATACCGAATCGGTCGTAACTAGAAATTGGAGCAATGATTTCTGCCAATCTTGCATCATATCTAGTTAGGGATCGTCTCAAGGGGACATATGGCCGCAGAGGAACAGGTTGAAGCGCATAGTCCATTGAGCAAAATAATCGTGTACGCAACCGTTGTTTCCGGATTCGTGGCTGCCTATCTGATGTACAGGCGTGGGGAATCCATGATGGCGATAGCAAGTAAAACGGTCACCAATCCGGTGGGATCGCTGGTTTCGGAAGTCAAGAACGTGGTCTAGCGTTCCTTTCGGAGAGTGTGGAGTTCGAAGTGCGAAATCTACAAAAAGTTCTTCCCCAGTTTTGTCCGTACCTTACGAAGTCGGCTACTCTATTTGCCGGGTTGCTTGCAACTTTAGGGCTCTCAGGATGTCTGGTGGCAGAGTATTCAAGCGGCCGAGGCTGGTTTGTTTGGCCGGGCTCTCTAGGGCTTCTCGCAATCGTCTCGGTAATAGTCTTGCTGATGAGACTTCGTTAGGGCTGTATGCACATTACCTTCCTGGCAAACAATGACGCCATGAACCCACAACATTTGTAATGATGGTTCAGGCATGACGGGGCCCGCTCCGTCAATTCAAGGCAAAGATCCAACCAAACATCCCTGTTGCCTCACGCGCTAGACTTTCGCGCATGCCTAATCATTATCTTGATCGTTCTGTTGTTATTATTTGGCCGGCGGCGGCTACTATATGGGCCCCCGTATAGGTTAATACGGCGGTGGTGGCCTTAACCTCGTTCTTGCGGTTGTGATCATTTACCTGCTATTCGGCAGAGGCCGAAGCCGGTTGTACAAATTTGGCTGTGAAGGTCGCACACACAAGAAAAGCCTACTGAATCAAAGCCTTTCTGCGGTCAGGCAGGCTGTGCGTCTATAGATCTGGAGCGGTTTTCGCCTCATCTTCTTTGCTCTTTTGAGCGGAGTATTTCTCTTTTCCCGTCTTCGGTTTCTTCGGCACTTCGGGCTCTTGGGCGCTCTGCCTCATAATAGGGGTCCCAGCTGCCGTGATCTTGGCCGCCGCGGCCAACTCCTCTTTCAAGTTCGAACTGAGAAGTTTAGCGACATTGGGCATTGCGAGTGTTGTTGCCATGGAAATACAGGTCTCGTAGCCCGCAATCTCATAATGTTCCGTGCGCAGAGCGGCTCCGATGAGGCCAGAGTCGAACGATGCCCCCTCTTTGTCTTTTTCAAGGGCATCCTTACCCTCTTCGATGACGCCCTCCATCCCATTACAGTGCTGGCCGGTCGGCTTTTCTCCGAGCTCGGCAAATACTTTCTTGAGCCGTTCCACCTGACCCTTCGTCTCCTGCAGGTGTGCGGTGAAGAGCTGTTTTAGCTTCGGGCTCTTCGCGCCCTTGGCTAATTTCGGTAAGGCTTTTACCAGTTGATTTTCCGCGCTGTACATGTCGCGGAGTTCATCGAGCAAAACGTCTTTCAATGCCATGTTTGTTCTCCTTATCGTTCCAGCAACTAAAAGTTTGCGGCCTTGCTGAGTCACTCGAAAAGAGATCAGTGACTGAATAGCGCGATCAAGATGACGATTGGAATGGGCACGCCCAGAAGTAGAAGCAGAATAGAACGCATAGGAAACTCCTTATAAATTCATTAGTACCTGCCGTGCAGCTTTGATGACAGCTCGTTCCCTCACGCTCAAATTAGACGAGGACGACGCGATCCCGTTGCCTGCCCCCGATGGTTCCGGAGAAGCTGGCGCAGAACGCGCCGATCAGCAGAGCGATGAATGTCCAAAGCAGAGAGTGTGCAATCGCTTTCCGGGTAGCCTCCGCTGACGATTTGGCATTCAAAAACGCGTCGCTGACCCTCTTATCGGCTTCGCTCTGGCTCACGCCTGTTCTAGACAAGACCAACTGATCGAGATAGGTCTTGTCAGCCGCGGAGAGATCGCCCTGTTTGAGGGAAGTCGCGAAGATGACCGCAGCTTCTCGAGTGAGTGAAGTGTTTTCGACTTCAGGCTTCGAACTGTCTGTACGAAAAAGGGAATCGATGAAGTACGCGTTGGGACTGGCTTCGCTATCTGATTTTGAGGTGCCGCAGCAGCGCTGCTTCTATCTGGAGCGGAGCCCATCAGGGAAGTGGCGGCTGAGGCGAGGAAAGCTGCAGTTACTACCCAGTGCCACCGACCACGCTAAAAGGCCGTGGGCCGTATCTCGAAAGTAAACTTCATCTGTATGGATACCAGCCCATTTCGTTCTCAAGCGGCCAGCTAAAAGTAACCGCCCATCGACGCACTAATGATCTGGATGAGTATGAACCAAAGGAGGGCTGCTGTCCCAATAGTCGACGCCGAGGCTCCTACGCCGGACCAAACGGAAACCGATGCAAAGCCAAAGCCAGTCCCTAATGCCAGCAGAATCAGCGAGAGAGCGGCCGTGACAAAACTGCCCGCCAAGACAGCGGACCATGAGACTCCAGAAGAATTCGCTTCGTTGCTCCGTACACGGTGATTATCGCGCTGGCTCTCGACCGGTAAATTTACATTTCCTGCATATTCCATTGGCCTCTCCAATTTCTTCTGCTAAACCGTTCGATGCAGACTCGGCTCACAGGCAGGGATTCCAGGATTATCATTTTTGACGAGTAGATAGCAGTCAGCCCAGGTAGCCAAACTTTGCCTGATAAGTGATACAAGCAACTCCCTTATTGGTTGCATAGTTAGCTCTGCTGATTGAAGAACGAACCAACGGGAACCACCCGATGCAGTAAAAATAAAAGATCCCCGCGTTGACTCGATGCACCATTCGAGGTCGGATCCAAATTTTGAAAGGGAATCGGTGCCCGCAATATGGGCACCGATTCCCATTGACGTCTAGTCGCCAATGGACGATGCGGCAGTCGATGTACTGGCGTCAGATCCATGCAACTTCACGAGTTTGTTGTAAATGCCTAATATGAGGAAAGGCGCAGCCCACTGACCTACGAAAAGGGCCATATGATCCTTCTTGGCGATTTTGAAGCCCACTGAAACTGCCATAGACGCGAGGGCAGCACCGAGGTACGCACTAGATGGAATCTGCGAAGTACACTTCTCAATAGCCGCTGTAAACTGATCTTCCTGAGCCTCACCGGCACTAACACGATAATCATTCATCTTTGATTTCTCCTTTTGCGGCGGTCCGCCGGTAGACAGAAAGATGCGGAAAACCGCAGAGCAGATGGTATGCTCACGTCTCTTTCCACACCGACTGCGGGCAGATCGGCCGATGGACGTTTCGAGGATTTAACTAGGTTTGGATCGCTCCATTTACCAGGTGATTGAGTGCGACGCGCAACATTCACGTTCAGCAGTGGAAGCGAGTGCCCACCTTTATCGCTCGTCGCTTGAGTTGAATGGGCCGGTCTCCTGCTGAGTGTGGACCTTTTCCGGAAACAATATTGCCGAGATCAAAAGGAATCCATCGATGGCGGAATCGTAAACCGTGAGTCCTGGCGCCACCAACCTGGCGACCCGAGTGCCGGGTGCTGCGGCGACATTCCACCCGCAAGCTGCTGCACAACTTGCGTAAGAGTGGTTCTAACCGGTCTGCCGCTCGAAATGTCAAACACACCAGCTTCGTACGCGCCGGCGTCTTGCGTGCACAAGTGGCACCAGTCGTAAAGGCCCAGCAGCCCCCAGGCGGTCACCGCTCGCACGTCGACACCCTCCGCGCGGGCGTCTTCCGCCTGCTCCCATGTCTCAGCGAGCCATCGCGCCTGCTCCTCTGGAACGCAGCCAAGATGAGCTTCGGTGATCGCGACCGGTAACCTGTATCGTTTCCACGCGTCGGTAAGCACTTGCTTCGCCCCGGCAATACCTTGAGGACGAACACGAACGGCCTCAACGTCCACTAGCGGTTCATCTCCGGAGTCGCCACCGCGCAGATGGTCCGGATAGAGCGATAAGCGGTCGTCTAGAAAACGATCACTCGTCACGTAGTAGTTGAGGCCGATGATCGAGGGCGGACATGGTCGCTCAGCGAACCAGAGAATTTCTTGCTTCTGCAACCCATGGCAAACCAGAAAATCGAAAAGCGGATGGTGCACGGTGACGCGGCCGCAAAGCAGATCGAGCCCAAGCCACCGGCGATGCTCCCGCTCGATGCGAAACGATTCTAGAGCGAGCGTCGAAAAGAAGGCGCCGCCGTCTTCGGTATGTATCAGCCGCGCGCCCGGCTGGACAGAACGGATCGCTTCCATGGCGAGCACGATTGCTTTCATCTGATGGAAAAGCGCACGAATATAGCTGCGCATCGCACGATGGTGCGGGAACCAATGTCCGTACAGGCAAGCGAAGCGACCAGTCGTCTGCGGCTCATTGATCGGCGTGTAATCGACAACCCATGGGTACTGTTGCGCCACCTGCAGGCCAAAGGCGGCGAACTTTTGTGGGAATTCAGGATCTAAAAGGTTTGTTGACGGCGGCCCGCTGCCGTGGTGAAGCAAGCCCACAATGGGATGCAGTCCCAGTCGACCCATCGTTCGTAACACGCGGTGGCTCGCATTCCAGCTTTGTTTCTCGGAGCATTCCCAATGAAGGGCAGTCCGCAACGTTCTCAAACCTAGACTGGCGAAGAGGTCCAAGTCTTCTCTCGCGTGCTCTCGATGCCCTGATGAGGCGAGTTGATCGTAGTACGCGTCACCGACGCGATTGATAGTGCATTCCACGCCACCCCACAATTCAAGAGCGGATTGCCCTGTTGACAAGACCTCTCTCCTGGCACCTGAGACGCTGGACTTCCAGACGCATCTCAGGTACGAACCTATCGCATCCGATGCGAAATACCGGGGCCGCGTTGGTTGTAAGGCATGAGCGCGTCATCCAGCGCCCTCCTTCGCAGCGCGGTGACGATTTTGCCGGATAGCGCATCACAGTAGACAGGGGCCATCCGCATGTCTATTCAGAAAAACTCTTTCATCGGAACAATGGAAGAACCTCACCCGTCGACAGACCACTTCGCCCAAGACCCGCGCTACTGGTGTTTTCTCACTTACGTTGGCACTTTGTCACTCAACGTCCGCAGCATTTGCTGACACGAGCGGCGCAATCCCGGGATGTTTACTTCTGGGAGGAGCCGTGGTTTCATAACGCAGCCGATCCAGAATCGCGGGGACGTGCCGGCGGTTCGCTCGAGTTCCTTCAGGTCGAAGAGACGCGGGCCGTGACTGTCATAAGGCCGCACTTTAACCGCGGAGAGGATTCCATCGAGGGTCAACGACGGCTACTCAATCGCTTTCTATCCGACCGCCGTCTTGATTGTTTCGATAGCTGGTTTTACACGCCAATGGCGCTCAGCTTTACAGCGCACTTGCATCCGCGCGTTACGGTTTACGACTGCATGGACGAACTCTCCGCATTCCTTAGCGCGCCTCGAGAGCTTAACCAGCGAGAAAACGAGCTCTTCCGGGTCGCGGATGTCATTTTCACGGGTGGCCAATCCATCTATGAGGCGAAGCGCTCGAAGCACCCAAACGTGCACGCCTTTCCAAGCTCGATCGACGTATCGCACTTCGCACAGGCGCGAACGGTCCAGCCGGACCCGTCCGATCAAGCGCGCATCCCCCATCCGCGTGTTGGGTTCTTCGGTGTGTTGGACGAGCGCTTTGACTCGGCACTTGTTGCAGAAGTCGCTCGTTTGCGCCCGAGCGTACACTTCTTTTTCTCGGCCCAGTCGTCAAGATCGACCCAGCACACCTCCCCACAGCGTTGAACATTCACTATCTCGGCAGTAAGTCCTATGCGGAACTGCCGCGCTACCTGGCTGGCTGGGACGCGGCTATCTTGCCGTTCGCGATGAACGATTCGACGCGGTTCATCTCGCCCACCAAGACGCCCGAATATCTTGCCGCCGGTAAGCGCGTAGTATCGACGCCCATCAAGGATGTCGTCACGGGCTACGGGATCCCGGGCCTAGTTGAGATTGCAGGCACTGCTTCGGAATTTGCAACCGCGCTTGATCGAGCAATTTTCGCAGACCATGACGCGGAATGGACCCAGCGGGTCGAACGAACGCTTGCCCAGTCTTCCTGGGATCTCACATGGGCTACAATGCGCGCCGAAATTGACGCAGTCCGAAATCGTAAAAAAGCAAGGATGTTCCGTCCACGCCCAAGGTGCACTTGAGCCGTAAACTCTCGAGTGCATCCGACGAGCCCTTCGACTACCTGGTGGTCGGTGCGGGGTTTTCAGGGGCAGTCGTAGCAGAGAGACTGGCGTCGCAACTTGGAAAGCGAGTTTTGGTCATCGACAAGCGCCCACACATCGGGGGCAACACCTACGACTTCTACAATGAGGACGGTGTTCTCGTTCACCGCTACGGTCCACACATCTTTCACACATCTTCGCAAAAAGTTGTCGATTACCTTTCGTGCTTCACGGAATGGCGGCCCTACGAGCACCGTGTTCTTGCGCACGTGGACGGCAAACTCTTGCCCATTCCCATTAATCTGGACACCATTAATCGCTTGTATGATTTGAATCTCGATTCCGCTGGCATGGAGAAGTTTCTTGCGGATCGTGTTGAATCGCGGACGCAGATCCGCACCTCCGAAGACATCGTAGTTTCGCGTGTGGGCCGTGAGCTCTATGAGAAGTTCTTTCGAAACTACACGAGAAAACAGTGGGGACTCGATCCTTCTGAGCTGGACAGTTGCGTCGCGGGCCGGATCCCCGTGCGTTTCGATCGCGATGACCGTTACTTCTCCGATAGCTTTCAAGCGATGCCGTTGGAAGGCTTCACCTGCCTGTTCGAGCGCATGCTGGGCCACCCGAACATCAACGTGCTGCTCTCCACTGACTATCGCGAGGTGATGAACAGTTATCCCTCCGCCAAAGTCGTTTACAGCGGGCCGATCGACGAGTTCTTCGACTACCGTTTCGGCCCACTGCCCTATCGCTCGCTTCGGTTCGAGCACCAGACACATGACAGGGAGCAGTTTCAGCCGACAACGGTGGTGAACTACCCGAACGATCACGACTACACCCGAATCACTGAATTCAAACACCTCACCGGCCAGAAGCACGAAAAGACCAGCATTGTGTATGAATACCCAACCGACGGAGGAGAGCCCTATTATCCAATTCCACGACCGGAAAATGCAGCCCTGTACGAACGTTATCGCGACTTAGCTTCAGCGACAGAAGGGGTGTACTTTTGCGGCCGCCTCGCAAATTATCGCTACTTCAACATGGACCAGGTAGTTGCACAGGCGCTGCATATGTATCGCAATATCGCGGATGATGAATCTACGGATTTGAGCCTGCAGATTCCGGCGAGGATGCTCGGCAGCGCCACTTCCACGACACAGGCGGCCACCTGACCGTACGAAGTCCGCCCCTTCCAGGCTACTTCTGGAGTTCCATGAGGCGGTTCCGCCAGAGGAGCACCGACGGGTCTTTCTCGTCCGGCGTCGAGCCGGTGGTTGCGAGCGCAGCTTTATCCAGTGGAATCTTAGGTGTGCGATTGGCATAAAGCAGCCCGTTCGCTTCCTGAAAGGTATCGGTAAACTGCGTGTAACAGAAGCCAGCTAAGGATGGCAACGGGCGCACCGCCTCCATAAGTGCTGTGTATCGTTCCAGAAGTTCCTCGGGAGTTCGACAGACGCTGTAACCCCAAGTGCGTCCATCGTCATCCCGCAGAGCAATACCACCAAACTCCGTCAAGACGATGGGTTGGCGATCAACTCCACCTCCGAGCCGAAGCATCCGTCCGCCGGGCCTTTCAAACTGGAAGAGACGTGCCTCGACTTCATCAATCCCATACCGCTTGGACATGCGAGCGGGTTGATCATCGTAGTCGTGGATGCCGATCATGTCAGTCGCCACGCTTTCCCATCCATCATTGCCGATGACCGGCCGCGTAGGGTCGAGCGTTTTTGTGAGGTGATATAACGCTTGAACGTAGTGCCTCTGCGCCGGACTGTCGGGGAGATCGGGAACACCCCAACTCTCGTTGAACGGAACCCAAGATACGACGCAGGGATGGTTCCAGTCGCGCTTCAACACCTCGATCCATTCACGGGTTAGCCGTTCCACTGAACGTTTGGTGTAGCGGTAGGCACTAGGCATCTCCTCCCACACCAGTAGGCCAAGATGGTCGGCCCAATATAGAAAACGGGGTCCTCGATTTTTTGGTGTTTGCGGACGCCGTTGAAGCCTAGCGCTTTCACCAGTAGGATGTCTCGGACGAACGCATCGTCGTTGGGAGCCGTTTGCCCGCTGCCTTCCCAGTACCCCTGATCGAGCACCAGATGAAGCGGCAAGGGCCGCCCGTTCAAGATAAATCGATCTCCCTGGATCGTGATCGCCCGCAACGCGGTGTAGCTATTCACGGCGTCCAGCGTGGCTCCGGCCGCATCGAGCAATATCATTTCAACATCGATGATGGTGGGCTTATTCGGGCTCCACAAAAGGTCGTTGCGGAAGTCGTCGATACCGGGATCGGAAAGCGAAATACTGCGGTACAATTCCGCTCCGGAAACAGAGCCCTCCCCTAAGCTGCCGCCAACAAAGGCATATGTGTCCTGCACAAGCATCTGGTCACCGGTCTGCATCCGCACCGCCAGGGAAGATCCCGCGGGTAAGGTGCCCTTCACATGAACGCCGAGCCCGATCTCCCAGCGCTCAAGGCTCGAAGTCCATCGAACCGATTCGATGTGGACCTGCGGAACCACTTCCATCCACACGGTTTGCCATATACCGGTGGTGCGCGGATACCATATTGAATGTGGCTCGAGCTTCCAATCCTGTTTGCCGCGGGGCTTCTCCAGGTCTGCAGGATCGTCTTCCGCCCGTACGATAATCTCCTGCGTGTCCTCAGTTCTAAGAACACTGGTTATTTCGACCGAGAACGGCGTATATCCCCCTTCGTGAAGGCAGACCTCTACGCCGTTAACCCACACTTTGGCCGAGTAGTCCACCGCGCCGAAGTGCAGAATAAGCCGTTGGCCGGGCTTCAGCTCGGGGATCGTAACGTGCCGCCGATACCACGTGGCACTGAAAAAGCTCATGTCCCCGATGCCGCTCAGGGCGGTTTCGGGAGCGAAGGGGACCAGGATTTTTCTGTCCCATTGCACTTGATCGGGATGGAGCAGGGCGCCACGCCCATCGATGGCGAAATCCCACATCCCGTCGAGCGTGATCCACTCAGAGCGTTGCAGTTGAGGCCGAGGATAACCGAGCGTGCTTCCCCGTGACCGATCTTCCGACCTAAAGTCCATAGAACCTTTCGTGCAAACAATAACTCGGGAGGTGCACTCCGGGCGGTCTTCAGTGTCGCATAGCTGCGGTAGGTTTACCGAATAGCTAGGCATGTTACAGAATCGAAGGGCGTCTATTTGTTTCGTGGAGCGCGCAAAAGAGCCCCTCGTAGAAATCAAAAAATGGAATACAAGGGGATCTGTCTAGTTAACAATTACTTTCTTCTGCTCAACAAACCCGCCTACCCTTAACACCTCCGGTCAAATTTGTGTGTCCACCACGAACATGCGGTTTTTGTTGGCCAAATTGCTTGCGTGTTCCTCAGCCCTTTCCGAGTGAGTTAGAAGGCCAATAGAGATCAGTTCATTCAGGCAAATCTGTTTGTATCTGTATTTCTTTATCCAACTGCGTCTTGTCTTCGACGCCGAGAAGGAGACCTGAGCGCTACCATCTGGGTGGGACATGATGATCACTCGGACATCCATAACAGTAGGATACTGTTCTGGTATGCGGAAGTTGTCTTTATCTCATTGAATCGACTTTGATTTGGCTCGGGTGTGTGCTTGCTCTTGCCTCCTGAATGTCGGCGGAATGACATCGTCTGCTGGACTGGCCGATGATCGTAGCAGTTTCACCAAATCCCTCCGCAAAGCGCAGGCACTTTTCGTTTTGCAATGTGTGCTGTGATCTTAGTTGACTGCGGGCCACCAGCTCATACCACGCAATCTCTACTTTGCGCGTCTATCCAGAGTGCTGAGGCAATTACTGAGTTTTCGCGAAGCAATCTGGAGGAATTCATGACAGTCATACTAAGTGAACGACCGAATGCGGAAGCTGTTCCCAATTCCGGCTCTGCAGGAATGATCGTCGACGGACGATACCTCCCGCCACCCGAGGATAAGGACGGAAAGATTTGGGTTAGAACAACAGCACTTATTCAGGCGGATGCGCAGGAACTATATGCGATCTGGCGCAATGTCGAAAGTGCCCCGCTATGGCAAGAACAGATCACGATAGTCGTTTCGACCGGACCCATGACCTCACACTGAATCATGGAATCCGATGGCAAGACCATCGAATGGGACTCTGAAGTAATGGCCGACGATCCTGGAAAGCGCATCACATGGCGGTCCATCGGTGGCGACTCGGACAACGCTGGTGAAGTGATCTTTGAGGAAGCTCCCGGCGGTCGAGGCACGAAGTTACGGTATTGCAGGAGTTTCGCATGGGCAAAATCACGAGCGCCTGGGAGACTCTGGTCGGTCGAAATCCTAAACAAGCCGTAGTTGAGAATCTCCCGCACTTCAAGGCTCTCTCCGAGACAGGCGAGATGCCCGGTGTCCAGGGGCAGCCACATGGGGACCGCGGAACCGTCGGCAAAATGAAGGAATCTACCTACGGCGAGAAGATCACGACACCACCCGGAGTGAACTAGCGCGGCGGAAGAAGGGTGCATTCGTTCGCGTCGAGTCGGGTCATAAGAAAGGAGCAGTCATGAAAGCAGTTTGTTGGATGGGAACGAGCAAGGTCGAGACCTTGACGGTGGCTGATCCCACGTTGTTAAACCCACATGATGCGATTATCAAAATCACAAGACGGCTATCTGCGGGTCTGATCTGCATTTGTACGATGGCTTTATCCCCACGATGGAAGCCGGCGACGTCCATGGACATGAATTCGTGGGCATCGTCGAAGAGGTCGGCAAAGACGTTGCCAATCTTCGTCGCGGCGACCGAGTAGTGGTGCCCATTTACGATTGCATGCGGCAGTTGCTTATTTTGTAAGAAAAAGCTCTGGTCCGCCTGCGACAACACCAATCCCAACGCTCATCTGATGGAGGCAGCGTACGGATATTCAGGCGCTGGGCTTTTCGGCTATTCGCATATGATGGGTGGCTACGCCGGCGGCCAGGCACTATATGCCCGTGTACCTTTCGCGAACGTTGGTCCGTTGAAGATTGAGAGCGACCTGCCCGATGAGAAGGTTCTCTTTCTTTCAGATATCTTCCCAACTGGATATGTGGCCGCCGAGAATGCCCAGATTCACCCAGGTGACACCGTAGCAGTTTGGGGGTGTGGTCCAGTAGGTCAGTTCGCCATCGCAAGTGCGTTCATGCTTGGCGCCGCCAGGGTAATTGCCATTGACAGGCTGCCAGAGAGACTCGAACTAGCGAGGAGTTTGGGCGCGATCGTAGTCGACTACTCAGAAGAAGACGTGAGCGTGCTAACTGCGATCAAAGACCTAACCGGTGGCGTCGGACCAGATGCGTGTATTGATGCGGTTGGGTTGGAAGCCCACTCCTCCGAATTGCAGG
Source organism: Tunturiibacter gelidiferens (assembly GCF_051013345.1). Taxonomy (GTDB): domain Bacteria; phylum Acidobacteriota; class Terriglobia; order Terriglobales; family Acidobacteriaceae; genus Edaphobacter; species Edaphobacter gelidiferens_A. The sequence goes on along the minus strand of NZ_CP132939.1, from coordinate 4,949,166 downwards.
GCTTCTACGACAAGGTTAAAACCGCCTTGATAATGGAAACGGACCGGCCGAGCGTGCTCCGTCAGGCGATTCAGGCCGTCCGCAAAGGCGGGACCTTGTCCATTCCCGGCTATGGGGGACTCTTGGACAAAGTTCCTTTTGGCGCTGCATTTGGTAAAGGCATCACCATGAAGATGGGTCAGACGAACATGCACAACTATATGAAACCGCTGTTGGAGCGAATTGAGAAGGGGCAAATCGATCCCAGTTACATCATCTCCCATCGCATCACGCTGGATGAGGCTCCGGAAATGTACAAAATATGGCGGGATAAAAAGGAGAACGTTACCAAAATAGTCATCGATCCATGGGCTAGCAAAAACGCCGCCTAGGGAGAAGTTGTGCGGTAACGTCGTTGCTTTAGAGCTTCCGAAACCCGTACTATCAGCGGAGTGGTGCGAGTTTTTGTTAGCGCTCACATGCGATTATCAATCCTGTTCAAGGTGAAACCGAAACAGGGGCAGCCGCTGCCCCTGTTTCTTCACTGACGATTCATCAGCTCGCTTGTCTCTTTGCTCCCCTCTTAGCCGTGCCGGTTGCCTTCTTGGCCGAAGCATTGAGGCCAATCGCTTCATCTGCGGCTGAAGTAGTTGCTTTGTGCGCATCGTCCTGTTTTCCACGATCTTCGCCATCGATCTTGCCATCGATGTCCCCGACCGACAGGCCCTTACCGCCATTCATCTCAGATTCGACCGAATGCAAACCAAAAGAGGATGTCCAGGGTCCACGCATATCCGGGTCTCCCTCACTGCCGTCGCCCGTCGATCCGTTGAAATACTCGTCCACAATGCCGGCCGTTGGCTTTAGCAGGCCTACTGAGAACGGAGACTTCTCCAAGCTGTCCAAGGCTGCCTGAAATGCTTTCATGTGGGTGATCTCGCGCGTCATTAGGAACTGAAGCGTGTCGATCGTTCCTGGGTCTTGGGTATGGTCAATGAGTCTTTCGTACACAATCTTTGCGCGAGCCTCTGCCGCGATATTGCTGCGGAGATCGACATCCAACTCACCGGTGATCTTCAAGTATGTCGAGGTCTAGGCGTTCCCCATCGAATCGAACAAGTTCAACCCTCCGCCCCCAGCAATCGTTACTAGGGGATCGGCCTCGGCTGCCTCGCGATTGGTTTTAAGCGGTTTGAGATGCATGCGAATCAGAGCACCGACAACTTCGAGATGGCTCAGTTCTTCCGTTCCGATATCCATCAGCAGGTCGCGCCTTCCAATATCGTCTCCACAGTTCCACCCTTGAATCGTGTACTGCATCGCTGCGGCGAGTTCGCCGTTCGCACCGCCGAATTGCTCCAGCAGCATGTTTCCGAACCTCACGTCTGGTTCGCCAATATTTACGGTGTACATAAGCTTCTTGACATGGTGATACATGGAATAACCTCAACGTGAATGATGTGTCGTGCCTTGTTCGTTGAGATGCCGTATCGGTGTCTCGGGACGTCCCTCCAAAGATACGTTCAAGCGGCAGTCTATTGAGACGCGGGCAACCCGTATGGCTGAAAGAATCTCTGACTGGAAGAGGCATGAAAGCGCTCGCTCCTACTCATGTTGAACATTGGGCATTGTCTCTCTGAATGCGGGATGACTAGTGAATTCTGGCTATTCCTGTCGAGCAGAGCAGGTCGAGCAAACCGAAGCAGGAGAATCACACCCATGATTACGTCTCTCGTTGAACCCCGCGATCCACGCGAACGCTTTGCCAAGCCGCCTTTCCCCCAGGGGAAGCAAACCGGGTCCGGCAGCTCTAGCAAGCTCGATCCTCAGGCTGATTACGGTGAATCCACTTATAAGGGGCATGATCGTTTCGTCGGCCGCTCGGCTCTCATTACTGGAGGAGATAGCGGTATTGGACGAGCCGTCGCTCTCTGTTTTGCCAAAGAGGGAGCAGATATTCTTTTTACTTTTCTAGACGGAGATGCTGACGAGCAGAAGGATGCTCAAGAGACGATCAGGCTTGTCGAAGCTACAGGTCGCAAGGTCGTAGCCGTGCCTGGCGACATTCGCCAGAAGTCCTTCTGCCAAGAGCTGGTCAAGCGAACGATTGAAGAATTTGGCCGGCTCGATATCCTTGTCAACAACGCCGCCTTCCAGCGGACCTACAAGGAGCTGGCAGACATTCCCGAAGAGGAGTTCGATAGAACCTACCGCACTAATGTTTATGGAACCTTTTTTCTCACACAAGCTGCCCTTCCCGTGATGAAGCCCGGCGGCGTGATTCTGAACAGTTGCTCCATCGAAGCTTTCGTACCGAAGGACGAACTTGCCCCCTACGCATCGACCAAGGCAGCTCTCGTCAGTCTCACCAAGAGCTTTTCAAAGCTTTGTATTAAGCACGGCATCCGCGTAAATGGCGTCGCTCCAGGCCCTGTATGGACCCCGCTGATCCCTGCAACTATGCCGGTGGAAGAGGTCCGCTCTTTTGGTGAAAGCACCCTCTTAAAACGCCCCGCTCAACCCGTCGAACAGGCGGCCGTTTTCGTCTTTCTAGCCTCTGATGATGCAAGTTACATCACCGGTGAGATCTATGGCGCAACTGGCGGAAAAACGCCAGTTTAGGGGACCCCGAATCACAAGATTAATCGGCAGAAGGGAATAGCTTGCCGGAGCGAAAGCGGTCCAAGTTTGCACTTAGCTAGCAGAGGCGTAACGCCCTGACATGGACGGGCGCGTCAGGTTGGAGCGCTGACATCGCTGGAAACTATCTATTCTGACATTCGATTGCAAGCTACTACTCTGCTTTCGTTCGCGAGGAGGTACCGCTATATGAGGGAGGCCTCTTCAGAATGGAAGAGCCTAGCCCACTTCTAGCCCTTGAGCCGCAGTTTAGAGCTACTCCGCACGGGTTTCTTAGTTAGAAACGACTTTCCTCATTCAACACCTTTCTCTTGTTGCTTGATCTGGACGCGTTCTCTTTTTACTTCAAGGCGAATTCTCGCAAATAGGCTCATATAGACATTTGCCACCCATACAAGCGAGAAGCCGGCAATCAGATACCCCCGCCAATCCGGATAAAGAAGCTTGAACCGGGTAATGAGCAGAAACACGGCTGCGACGTAGTGGCTCAGGCAGTACTCGCACGTAAATAGATAAAAGAACTTGCGTTCATAGATCCTGCGGCACGTTGTGCTTTTCCCTAGGCAAACATCACGAAATTCACGAACGACCTCCTCGTGCGTAATCGTCCAGGCGATAGAAGCAATGGGGAGAGCTAAAAGAAATAAAGATAAAACTTGAAAAGTCATCTGAAGACGCTCCAATTCAAAGACGTCCTAGGATTGATGCCTTCTTTTGAAGTGCAAGAGGTATCAGATCCCGGGCGCAAGCGTTCATGTCGCACTGAATGCGAAATCTACATCCTCTCTCGCGTCCACCAGAAGAGCGACGACACCGCAATCCACGTCCCTGTCGCGGTAAACACTATAGGCAGGAAGTTGTGCGTTGGCAGCCCTTGCCATAGCACCACCGCAAATCCCATTAGACCAAGCGTTCCGACGGAAGCCCCTGCTGCCTCAACACTCGCTTGCCCACGTGCAGACCATATTCCGAGCTTCCCTTCGGTTTTCTCGCGTTGCGTCTTATGCTTCTCTACGAGGCTCACACCGGCCGGAAAGATTCCTGGGAACGCAAGGAACAGCCCACCCAAGACCGGCCCACAGTGATCCGCCACAAAACCTGCAAGAACGGTCACCACGCCGCCGAAGACGAACCGCGACACATACTCCGTTGGCTTAGTCTCCTTGAGTGAATCGAACCTCAACTTTAGGCGCATCACCTATCTCCGCAGCCAGACCGCCCAAAGCGCGGCGGCCGTCGCAAACCATAATGGCAAAAGAGCAATCGCTGTGGTCAGTGCCTTCGGGCGCCAGCGCATAAGCACGAAGCTCACCACACATGCATACGCGAAAAATGCGATGGCGCCAGCTACCATCGACCTTGCCTCGGTCGCCACATACGCGCTCCCATGTTTGTGCATTGTCAGCACCAACGTAGCCAGCGCAATCGTGGGGGCCGCAGCGAACACGCCCCCGCGACTCCGGCTTTACCACGTCGCCTAAGATTGCAAACACGCTCACTACTATTCCGCCGATCAAGAATCGCAGCATCATGTCCATCACTTCCTCCGCTCAGTTACCTTCATCGGCGTCTTCCCCTTTCGTAGCCCGGCAGTATCATCCGTTCCAGAGGAGGTGTGAGAGTCTTCTTCGATTTTCTGGCGGTTCATCGTGTCATTTCCTCACTAGATTGGTATGCCGAGAGATGCTATCGGGTTGCCCCGTGAGCACCGAGAGGGAGTGTTCGGAATTCAGGTCTGGACCAGAAAACCCCGTTCCCCTTTGTCCCTTGCCGATAGACCATCCATCTAACCAACGTTCAACCCTGTTGGCCGGAATGACCTCTGAACTTTCAGCCGCAAACAACTTAGTTAAGACGAAACGCGTCCCAGTCGGTGATTCAAATTTCTATTCACAATGCCAGGCGGGAAATTAAGAGCAAGGATTACCTAGGAAAGTCGGCCATTGACGGCTCATCTAAGCGCCGTGGGGTGAGCGCAAAAGAGGCAACCGTCAGCTACGAAGAGTGGATGCGCAGATGTACCACTGTGATTCCGTCAGATCTTCTTTCAAAGCATCGGCAGATGAAGAAGAACCCTTTCCTTTTTTGCGGGGAAGTTTCTATCGGTGGGTCCAACAATGGTCGTCAATCTGTTCCGAACTGTGCAACGCACCCCAGGTTCTCGCTGTCGGGGATCTGCATGTGAACAGTTTTGGAACCTGGCGAGACCTAGCATCTGTTGTCGGTCCAGAGACTTCAGATTTCCTCGCTGATGTAGAAATCTCGGCAAGACGATGCCTTTCCACAGGAGAACTGGCGTACTTCACCCTGTACTACGAATCATTGCAGGTGGTGGTCAGCACACTCCCACGTGGATCTGCCGACAAAGCTCTAGACGAATACATACAAACATTCCCTGAGAAGCAGAGAGCGGCCGTTGCCTCAATTGATAACAGGATGAGGGAGAAGCTGGGCAGACGCTTCATCGAAGTGGGAATTTATCCACTCAGCCGCTATATGGAGCCTAGAGATGTTCATGGTCGGAAGGTGAAGACCAAACCCAGCAATGTGATTTCAATCCAGGCTAGCGCTGCCCCTAACGAACGCTTCCTGACAGCACAGGCTGCAGCGGTTTATCTCGGTGGGCTCAATACCCGCACCTTGGTCCGTTGGGCCCGTGAGGGCTATCTACCTGCCATTCCCATCGGGGAAGGGAAGAGGAGGGTGTGGCGATTCCTTCAGACCGATCTTGAGCAGTGGATGCTTGCGCGTCGTCAGGGTGGCCAAAATGCAGCTTGATTCGACGCGAATCAAGGTTAAACTCATCTCAGCCACCGATGCTCCGAGCGGAGGATTTATCCAATGATCGAGAGCACTCGTTTTCAACAAGGAAGCCTAATGCTCGTGAAGAACAAGACGACCGATGACAGCTGGTTTTTCCGGTTTTATGAGGACCGGGAAGGGAAGCGGGTTCATCGCAACATCCGCATCGGGACGGTTCGGGAACTTCCGCACCGCCGCAATGCAGAGAAAGTCGTCTGTCAATTCGCGCCAAAATCAACTCAGGGGTACGTTCACCGGAAACGGTCAATGACCTCATAGCCCACTACAAACAATATGAACTGACTCTAGAGAGGAAAGCATTTGCCACTGTTGACGCTCACACGGTTTACATCAAAAACTATGTGACGCCGAAGTGGGCAGCTTTCAAAATCTCAGAAGTGAGGACCGTTGCTGTTGAGCAGTGGCTTGAATCTCTGCCCCTTGCGCCTGCCTCTCAATCGAAGATTCGGAACATCATGTCTGCGATCTTCAGTCATGGAATCAGGCACGAATGGTTCACTTTCAATCCAATCAGCAAGGTCAGATGTTCGGCTAAACGGCTGCGGGAGCCGGATGTACTCACGCCATCAGAGTTCCAGGCGCTATTGCTTGAGCTTTCATTGCGTGAGCAAGTCATGGTGATGCTTGCCGGAACAACTGGCTTGCGACGTTCCGAATTGTTCGCGCTCAGATGGAGTGATGTTGATTTCCAGAAGATGGAAGTTGCCATCACCCGCTCATGTGTGCGAGGCAGATTTGGGAATGTCAAAACTGTAGCAAGCGGCAAGCCGGTACCGCTTCATAAGCTCGTTTATGACATGCTTTTGAATTGGAGACTGGTCACGGCATACAGCGGGGAAGCGGATTTTATCTTTCCATCTGAACGGCTGAATGGCGACAAGCCGCTTACTCCAGATATGGTCTTGAGGAAGATCATCCGCCCTGCTCTTACACGTGCAGGCGTGCAGGGCAAGACGATTGGATGGCATTCATTTAGGCATAGTCTGGCCACGAACCTCCGCACTTTGGGAGTAGATGTAAAGGTGGCTCAAGAGCTTTTGAGACATGCGAATTCACGAATCACTATGGACCTCTACACACAGGCTGTCTCTGCGGATAAACGCATAGCGAGTGGGAGGCAGGCGGAGATGTTAATGGCTGGAAAAGAAGACGGTAAAGAGGTTTAGTACCGTTGCGTACCGTAGCGGGTTTACTTGTCACATGAGGTCCGCCATAAGCTCTTCATTCTTAGTAGCTTATGGCGGGGACGACGGGGCTCGAACCCGCGACCTCTGCCGTGACAGGGCAGCGCTCTAACCAACTGAGCTACGTCCCCAAATTCGTCTTCGTTAGCGATTATATCTCACTCAGAACAGGCTGATTCGAACCACCGCCAAAATCCTGATTCGCTGTCTTTTCAGTTCGGTACGATCCCCTAAGGAGACCCGCACGTCAACCCGACGACAGATGTAAGTCTATCAGATCAAGTGACACTTGGGTGTCCTCCCATTCTTCCGTTAGCGGGCATTTTTATAGATAAGCTCGAGCAGCTCATCGTACATGGTCTGCCTCTCGTCCGCCGATCCGTTGCGAATTGCCTGAGTCGCACAGTGAGAGAGGTGATTCCGCATCAAGGCCCGAGCCACGGAACGAAGAGCCTCCTGTACGGAAGAGACCTGAGTAAGAATGTCGGCGCAGTAGCGATCGGCCTCGACCATGCGCTGCAGGCCGCGGATCTGCCCTTCGAGACGCCGCAACCGACGTAGGTTGGAGGCCTTGATCTCAGGATCGACTCCAGTTGCCTTGCGTTCCGATGCGCCCACCTCGCAAGCACAGGAATCCACCATCGCGTCCTTATGTTGATGAGTCGTTTTTTCGTAGCCATGTTTTTCCTTAATCCAGCTTCAGCCCCCGCAATCGAAGGCTGTTAGTGACAACACTGAAAGAACTGAGCGCCATCGCAGCACTGGCTATCACCGGGCTTAGCAATAAACCAAACGCTGGGTAAAGTACACCAGCGGCAACTGGAATTCCAATCACGTTATAGACGAAGGCCCAAAACAGATTTTGCCGAATCACTCGCATCGTGCACTGCGAGAGGGTTACAGCCGCCGCGACGCCGGTGAGGTCGCTCCGCATCAGCGTTACATCTCCAGCTTCCATCGCAATGTCTGCCCCGCTGGCCATCGTAAGTCCCACTTCCGCCTGTGCGAGCGCAGGAGCATCGTTGACTCCGTCTCCGACCATAGCGACCGCACGCTGTTCCGCCTGTAGCCGCCTGATTGCCTCCACCTTGCCCGTAGGGAGCACGCCCGCAATTACCTCATCGATGCCGACCCGCTGTGCAATCGCACGAGCCGTACGTTCCTTGTCGCCTGTCAGCATGACGACGCGGAGCCCTTCGTCCCGCATCCGGCGAACAGCTGCGATGGAGCTGGGTTTGATCGTGTCTGCGACAGCGAGAACGGCAGCCAGTTTGCCCTCGATCGCAATCCATAGCGGAGTCTTACCTTCTTCCGACATCCGTTCTGCGCTTGCGTTCAGTTGCTCAACGGCGACATCGTGCATTTTCATCAGGGCAGCGTTGCCGATCAGTACGGCTTCGCCATCGACGACTCCCACGACGCCAAGTCCGGAAAACGATTCAAACTCCTGCGCTTGAGGCAGATTCAAACCTCGCTCTGTGGCATATCGAACGACAGCCTCAGCGAGAGGATGTTCACTACCGCGTTCCAGTGCGGCTGTAACGCGAAGGACATGATCCTCTGAAAGATTCGCGCTCTGTATTCCTGCTGCGTGGCTATCGCTTGTGGCGAGCACAAAATCAGTAACTGTTGGCCGGCCCGCGGTGATTGTTCCCGTTTTGTCCAACACGATGGTATCGATCTTCTCTAATCGCTGAAGAGCCTCTCCACCCTTGATGAGAATTCCATAGTTGGCTCCCCGTCCCGTTGCAACCATCACGGCCGTCGGAACAGCCAGACCCATCGCGCAAGGGCAGGCAATCACCAGCACGGTGACGGCGGCCGCAAACGCCTGCATCACACCGGAGTGCGGGGCGAAGATCCGCCACGCTGCGAAGGTAACGATTGCAATCGCCAGCACCGTAGGCACAAACACGGCGCTGATGCGATCCGCGATTTGTTGAATCGGAGCACGAGACCCTTGAGCTTCACGCAGAAGCCGCACTATCTGCGCCAACGTGCTGCCTGCTCCCAGAGCGGTTGCCCGGTACTGGAGCGATCCACGCTGGTTTAGCGTTCCCCCCATTACCCTGTCCAGAGCGGTCTTTTCAATGGGCAACGACTCGCCTGTGAGCATCGACTCGTCCACGCTGCTTTTGCCCGCGATCACTTCGCCATCGGTAGGTATTCGCTCGCCGGGTCGTACCAAAACAATATCGCCGCTCTGAATCAACTCCAGCGGGACGCTGCTCTCGATGCCATTCCGCAGAACAGTCGCAGTCTTCGGTTGAAGTTGCACAAGCTTTCGCAGAGCGCTGGCCGTCTGCCCCTTCGCCCTGCTCTCGAGCGTATTCCCAACCAGAACCAATCCGATGATGAGAGTTACGGCTTCAAAATAAACATCCGGAGCGATGCCGCGCGCTACAAAAAATCCAGGCGCGATGGTGCTGGCAGCCGAGTAGAGATAGGCCGCGCCGGTGCCAAGTGCCACCAGTGTGTTCATGTCCGCCGTCTTGTGTAAGAGAGCAGACCAACCCTTGGTGTAAAACCGTCGCCCTGCCCAGCTCAGAATGAGCGTTGCAAGCGCAAAAAGGAGCCACCGAATCGCATTTGCACTAATCTCATACATCCAGGGAACTGCGCTGCGCAACAGCGGATCAAGCACCCGGATGTTCCAGCTCATCAGCGGATCTTTCATTCGCTCCATCCGGACCGCGCTGTTGATCGTCATCAGAGGCATCGACAAGAGCATGGCTACGCCACCGGCGATCAGGCTGACTAAGGCCTTCAATCGCAGCTGCCGATACTCTCTCAACTGCGCCTCGTCGTGATCCTCCTGTTCTTCAAGGGCGGACTGGTGTTCCAACGGAAGCTCCGCGCCGTAGCCCGTGCTGCGAATCGCATCTACCAGTGCCGAGGTCGAAGTAGCACCTGGATCGAACGTCACCGTCGCGTTGTGCAGCATCAGGTTGACCGTCGCATCCTGCACCCCAGCCTGGTTGGCGAGTTCCCGCTGAAGAAAGGACTGACACGCCGCGCAGGTCATCCCGGAGACGGGAATCGTGACATGCTCCACCGAGGCTGACGCTAAGGCTGTTGCAGCGTTGGCATCAGTTCTGTCAGTGATCTTCATACTATCGGACATGGTTTCTCCCAGAGTTACTTCTCACTGCGTACCGTGAAGCCGATCCTGTTGACCGCACCGACGATCTTTTCCACTGTTGCCCGTTCCGGATCGAACGTCATTCTGGCCGACCCGACCTCTACCGAATTCACCTCAACCCCGTCGAGCTTTCCGAGAGCATCCGTGACCCTGCGAACACACGCTCCGCAGTGCATTCCTTCAATCGGCAAACCGAGCACTTCCTGCATGGACATTTCCCCTCCGCATTAGTAGATGCATATACCCCCAGGGGGTATTCAAATATAGTTTACACTCGAAGTGAAATCGGGGGTGTCAGACAACTCCACGTTGCATCCAGGCCGCGGCTCCCATACACTGTGTTAGGTTCTAAAGAACTTCAACGGGCGGTTAGCTCAGTTGGTTAGAGCGCCTGCCTTACAAGCAGGATGTCGGGGGTTCGAGTCCCTCACTGCCCACCATCATTCCAAATAAGTTAGTAGATCCTCACAATATTTGATTCCACATGAGTGCAACAAAAGAAATGAGAACGAAGCCTCCCGAACAGTCTGGGAGGCTTTTGAATTGTGCGGGGTGGGGTCTGTTATAGTCCGACACAGAGGCAATCAGAAGTGATATCGGTGTTCATCATCAAGCTTTGGTGTTGGGTACTTGGCAAAGAAGTCAAGGGAATACGGCAATGTGTCATTTGTGGAAGGGAGAGGAGAAAATCCAGAATGACCATCACCGCTGGATACACTTGGGCCTGCACCCAGGCACATGCAAAGTTATTCGAAGACAGTATCACCACAACGCGAGGCTCGCATGAGGACAGCAGAACAAGTTGGAATAAGCTATGAATACAAGGCGGCCAATCATGAAGTCAGCCATTCCTATCTCAAACCGATAGTAGACAGCCTGGTGAAAGATATTCCCGCCGGCAGTGCCGTTCTGGATATGGGTTGTGGAAACGGAAGCTTTCTTTCCCTGTATCGCGACCGCGGCTGGATCCTCTACGGAACCGACTTCTCGCCGACTGGTATCGAGGTTGCGAGGAGCAACTACCCTGACATTGATTTCATCCTTGGCAACTCGGAGACATCTGCTGCAGACCTTTTAAATCAGGTGGGTCTTGTCGATCTGATCATCAGCACTGAAGTCATTGAACATCTCTATAATCCGAAGGCGTTTCTGCGTACAGCGTACGATGTGCTTAGGCCGGGCGGAGCCATGGTGATTACCACTCCATACCACGGCTACCTGAAGAATCTGGCAATCGCGCTCACGGGACAGATGGACAAACACTATACCGTCCTGTGGGATCACGGACACATCAAATTCTGGTCGGCGAAGACGCTCAGCAAGGCTATATCGGATACAGGATTTGAATCTGTGCGATTCAAGGGCGCTGGACGATTCCCCTATCTGTGGAAGAGTATGGCTCTTGTGTGTAAGAAGCCTCACAGTGCACACCTCGGACGCTAAAGATAGTCTCCTCCAGAGGTTCAATAAATTCATCCGCATTGCCGTTCATGCTGCAGACTTACCGTATGTCAAACCCTGAATGCTACAGAATCGAACGCCAGTACGAAGAAGCCACGAAAACGCGTTTAGCGGCAGAGAGTGATCTAGAGAGTTCCTCTCCCAACGCATCACCGCTTATCGTGCGCAGAGCAAGACTTCAGACAGCGGAGCGTGAACAGGCTGCGGCGGCAGAGGTCCTTAGGGAGCATCGTCGCAGCTGCCCGGTCTGCAAAACCAAGGGCATGCCGGATTAAAACCCGTAGCGATTTGTAACCCGCTTTGATACATATTAAATGTGTCGGGAGGTTACGAACTTCGCAGGTTCTCGATCATGGCGAGCACATCGGCTGCGTCCACAACGAAACGCGAGGTACCGTCGAGTGAATCTGCATCCTCCAGCACCCAGCGACGCTCGTGTTGCATCTTGCTGGCTTCGCTCCGCCGCAGAGAACCGTGAAAATGGCTCGCGCCGGTCGCGCGAACCAGGGCCCTTGCGTCCTTGATGCGCAGACCTCCGCCGACGGCGATATCAACTCTTCCGCCAGCGAGTTTTACCAGCTGCGTCAGTTTGTTCGCTCCCGACAGCACATCAGGTTCACCCCGGAGGTCAGAACACGCCTGCAACCAGCGCCAATCACGTCTTCCAGTGCCTGCTCCAGCGAAGTGGTGTAATCGAAGGCGCGATGAAAGGTAATCTCGAGGGGAGCCGCCAACTCCACTAGCTCGCGGGTGCGTTCGGAGTCTACCGTGCCGTCCGTGCGAAGTATGCCGAGCACAAAGCCGCTGGCTCCGAGACCGCGCGCGTGAAGCAGGTCCTCGCGCATGACGGCGAACTCATCGTCCGTGTAATGGAAGTCGCCACTTCGAGGCCGCAACAGGACATGAACAGGGAGACCACTGCGAAGAACCGCTGCGTGCGTAAGAGCGTGACTCGGGGTTAGACCGCCTTCGCTGAGGGCGGTGCAAAGTTCAATGCGGTCGGCGCCCCCTTCGCGCGCGGCGAGGCAGGCCTGAAGAGTCTCTGCACAGAGTTCAAAGGTAATCTTGCGCATCAAATCACACAAACCACAAGAGCTTTCCAATCCTCGAAAATAGTCAACCTGACGAACGACGCAGTGATGGATTCCACGAAGTGATCCTTACCTATATACAGTAAAAGTTCAATAAATGAAAATTCAAGCCCCAAATGATCATTATTTTGAGAATATCTGAGGTGAAAGGACGGTATTCGACGCCAGACGATCTCCTTGTCCCTTCAACCTACGATTGGTGGCTGTCCGATCCGCGCCCGCCAAAGCGCGCCGAGTATGGGATCGACGGTGCCCGGCAGCACCTTCAGGAGGGGTGCTCTCGCCGCAGAGCCCGAACGATTCCTTCACGAATCGGCGCGACATGTTCAAGAATGCTGCCGGTGAACGCAAGGTCGGGGATCCAGTCCGGACGGCTGTCGGATGCGTCACGTCGCAGCCGCTCGACGACGAGATGCGCAAGGTGGGCCAGCTCTTCTGCTTCGCGCTGAAGAACGTTCTGCGCCACCGCGTCTCCTCCGCGGCGCACCTCACTACCAGAGGAGCGAGGCGTGTAAAGTCGGGGGCAGGGATCTGGTTGGCGTAACCGATAAGCGAGTCGAGATCGGAGAGTTGCCACAACTCAAGAATCGCTGGAAGCAGAGTGGTCGTGCGATCTTCGTCGATAGCGAAAAAGTATCACGCAGCGCCTGATGGCCTATTCTGCTTCCTGAACCCTGATCGGCCAATGCAGGCCCCCACCCGCCGGCCGTAGTCAGATCACCGCCAACGGTGCGCCCGGCGACGTTCGACCCCGTCCCGGCCATCACCAGCACGCCGGGTCCGCCGAAGAAAGCCGCATCGAGCGCGATCTCTACATCCCCGACAAGGATAAGCGAGCCGCCAACGCGCTCGGCGAAGGCTTCGCGTATCCAGTCGGTGACCAGCGCAACCGTGATGCCAGCCGCACCAACACAGCTACGTGTGATGGACTTCATCGACACGCCGGTCAATGCGGCCAGCTCAGCAAGCGCCCTGTCGAGATTCTGCGTCGCAGTGTTCGCGTCCGTACGCATGCGTTTGATGGTGCCCCCGCGGACTCGCGCGAGTTCACGGGCGTCATCTGCCAGGACATACTCCGTCTTTGTGCCGCCTACATCCAGTCCAAGATAAAACGCCAAGCGTGTTCCTCTTCTTCTGTAACTTCGAAAATAGCAGCAACGAAGACAGGATTTATATCTCTGATCGAGACGATGTTGCCATAGTATGTGCGGCAACCCTCTGTTCGCTTTCAACCTGCCGATGCAACACGATTGTCGAAACATCGTCGGCATCTTGGAAGACCATCCACAGTGGCAAGGGCAGAGCCGAAGCCCTGCCCCTGTGATGCTGATGTTACGGTTGGTCGATGATCGAGGGCCGTGTAAACCCGCTCTAAAACCGATAGTTCGCGGAGAACTGCAGCCGGCGCTCGGTGGAACGAACGGCCTGCTGGATTCCATTAGCCGTTCCCTGGCCTGAAATATTGCCGAAGTTGGTATCGCCAATATTGGTGTCAGGGTTGCCATAGCTGGCAATGTTGAAGGCGTTGAAGGCATCGAACCGGAAGCCCAGGGTCTGCTCACGGACGATGGCGAAGTCCTTGAAGGCCGACATATCAACGTTCAGATAACGAGGCCCGCGGGTATTGCCATTCCTCGCGTTGCCGAAGGTGTTGGGGGCAGGTGCTCCGAAGGCGCACAAGCCGTTGTCAACACCAGGAGTGGTGCAGGGAATAGCGGAAGGATCGGTGCCGTACCAGTTATCGATGCTGCGATTTACGATCTTCAGCGCACGGTACTGGTTCGGACGCGCATTTCCGAAGCTGTTGGAGTTGTTCCCAGGCCCGTTGATGGTCTCGGGAAATCCACTGTAGACGACGGCCGCGGTCGAAACCTTCCAGCCGCCAATCGCCTCGTCCAACACCCGGTTGACCCCGGAAAGATACTGCTTGCCATGGCCGAAGGGCAGGGAATAGACGCCCGTGCCACTGAAGTTGTGTCGTACATCGTAGGCAGCGGGACCCCAGTCTGCAGCGCTGTCGTAGTAGTTCTGGAAAGCACCTTGACCGAAGTTGGAAGCGCCCGAGGTATTCACGGCGTAGTTGCCCGCACTGTTCGTCAGAGCCTTTCCATAGGTGTAGTTCACGGTGAACTCCAGCCCATGACTGGTGCGTTGACGAAGAATAGTCTGGAGGGCCTGGTAGTTCGACGCTGCACGCGACTCTGTGATCAACAGATTGCCGGAGCCGATGCTGACCGACGGATCGATCGCATTGACACCGATGAACTGATTGTTGAAGTAAGGCGCTGAGGTGGGATCACCATTGACCCGCCACTGATTGAGGTTGCCGTAGTCTTCGATATGCTGGCCTATTTCTCCGACGTAGCCGACCTGCAGCGACAGGGAGCGTGTTACCGCATACTCGGTGGTGAGGTTGAACTCCTGTACGTAAGCCGGCTGAATATTCTGCGGATACACATTGAAGGTTCCGGTCCCTGTGATAGTACTGCCGCTGAATCCCTGCTCTGCCGTTCGCGGAGCTCCCGCACTGCCAGGCGTCGGCGTCACGACGTTGACGTTGACGGCTTGAATGAAGGGAGTCATCGAGGTCAGGCGCTGGTTGGAGGAGTTACCTTCAAAGAAGCTGGTAGCGCCATAACCACCACGAATCACAAAGCGATCCGTCGCCTGATAAGCGAAGCCGAGACGTGGCGTGAACTGGCGGTAGTTGGCGTCGTAGCACGCACGATTGCTGCACAGGCCAGAGCCAACAGGCGCACCGACGGGAATCTTGCTGGCATAGATCACCTGACCCGTAGCGATATCGATGTTGCCTGTCTTATTGTTGGATTCGATCCAGGGCTGGTCGTATTCGTAACGCAGGCCAGCGTTCAAGGTCAGCCGTGGCGTCGCCTTGTAGTCATCGCTGAAGAATCCTGCTACGCGCCATTGCCGCTGTCCTACATTGACGCTTGTAAGCGTGGCGGCTGCTGAGTTCACTCTGTCAAGCACGAAGTCCGCACCGCCGAACCCACCCGCGTTAGACAGGGAAGGGTTGCTTGTAAAAGCGCCTGAGTAATTCAGCGATCCAAGGAAGCCGTTGTTATTGCTGGTCGGATAGTTGTTCTGGTAGCGAAGCGCCTGGACGCCCATGCTGTACGTACTCTTGCCGCGCTGCCATGTCAGGTTATCGATATAGCTGAACGTGTTGTCCGTCAGACTGCCGTTGTTCTGCGCGCTGTTACCGATGCTGCTCAAGCCACCGCTGATGCCCTGGGACGTAAAACCTTCATAGGCCTGATTCGGAAAGGTGATTCCGACAACGGCGTCGCCATTCTTACCGAAGACTCCCGTTTGATCGACCGGCAGCCCCTGATTCCAATTGATGCGTGTATAGCCGATGCGCGCGGAGTTAACTATCGACGCAGAGAAGATGTGAACCCAGGTGAGCCCGCCAATCTGCGATGGGAATGTGCTTCCGTTTGGAAACGAGACAGGCAGAACCGACGTAGCGCCATCGTAGGCATCCGATTTCGCGTAAAACGCACTGAATTTATCCGCCGCGTTCGGGGTGTACTCGATCTTGATATCTCCCTGGTTGTTGGCTCGGAAGGTGCGCTGCGGACCTTGCAGATTGTTGTTTAGAATGCTTCCCTTCGATGGGGTCGCATTCGGCAATGGGTACAGTTCTGGATGAGCGAAGAGATACTTCGCAACCGGGTTGTTGATCGGAACGCCTTTATTGCCGACATAGGGGCGAAGCCGTTCAACGGATCGTACAGTTGAATGTTGTTGGTGCCTCCGACAGGGGAAAGCGCTGAGAAGTCTCCGTTACGCATGGCCTGGGTAAACACGCTCGCCTGGCCAGTTCCTCCCTGGTGGAAGCGTGAACCAAGATAGTCGACGAAGAAGAATAGTTTGTCGCGTTTGATTGGACCGCCAAACGTCCCCCCGAACTGAGATTGGGAGAAAGGATTGATGTGGACGATAGGATCCGCGTGCTTGTTCGTCCACGAGTTGGCATTGAGCTTGTAGTCCTGCACGTATCCATACACCGACCCGTGGAAGTTATTGGTCCCGCTCTTGAGAATGCTGACCACACCGGCACCGTTGACATTTCCATAGTCCGCCGGGGAGTTAGCCGTCAGTACCTTGATCTCCTGCAGAGCCTCAGGGGCCGGGCTGTATGCGATCAGGTTGTTGAACGTCTCATTCAGATCGATTCCGTCGAGCGTATAGTTGTTCGCCTGCGCCCGGTTGCCGTTCAGGTTGACAGAGTCGGTGTAAGAGGTGCTGCGCTCGATGCTGTTCGTGCCGGAGGTTCCCACCGTGCTGACAGCTCCAGGGACATAGAGCGTAAGCGCCGAGAAGTCGAGCCCGTTCAGAGGAAAGTTCTGAATCGTATTGGTCGAGAAAGTGCCGCTCAAAGTGGCGTCACTGGTATTCAAAATCGGCGCCGCTTCGGATACGTTCACGACCTCCGCAGAGGATCCGATCGAAAGCTTCACGTTGAACGTGGTGGTTTGCAGTACCTCGAGCTGAAATGCGGGGATCGTCTCTTTATCGAATCCTTTCGCATCCACAGTCACCTCGTAGCGGCCGATGGGCAGAAACTGAATTCGATAAAGCCCGGACGAGTTTGTTGTCACACTCGAGTCCACGCCCGTATCCGTGTTATGCGCGAGGACGCTCGCCCCGGCGACGAGCGCGCCACTCGGGTCCGTAACTACGCCGGTGATGGTTCCGGTGACGGTCTGCGCGAGCAGAGCCTGTGTACAGAACAGAGCTGTCATGGCAACCACAAGCCCCGAGATACGTTTGAGAAACTTCACCTTCTGCGCTTCTTTAATCATTTGAACGACTCCAGGGTGCCTTTGACATGGGAGGGATCCGCGCAGCGTCCCGGCCGAATATGCCGGATACCCGCTGGTTGCGGTTATGAAAAAATCAAATTGTTGGTAGAGCATAGAAATCTATGTAAACATTTGTCAACATTACTTTTCAGAATTCTGAAGAAAACGAGTCCATATACTCAAAAAGGAACCGCCAATCTGTCGGAAAGTTAGCCGGTTGCAGATTTATGCGTGGTTAGAATGGACGAGACATGGCCCAGAAGACCCAGGATCGCGCGAACCAAATACTCCATCTCCTGCTACAGAAAGGCCAGAGCTGCGTTGAAGATCTGGCAGTTACGATTGACGCCTCGCCGGCCAGCGTTCGGCGGGACCTGATCAAACTCGCCCAGCGCGGTCTCGTAAACCGCACCCACGGCAGCGTCGAACTGGCCGGAAAGATGACCTACGAGCCTTTCCGGTTCGATGCCGCCTTTCCCCTGCGCGAAGAGCGTTTCTCCAACGAGAAACGCCGCATCGCCATCGCCGCGGCGGAGATGGTCAACGAGGGCGACACCATCGCGCTCTCGCCCGGCACCACCACCACCCAGGTAGCCCGCAGCCTCCGGCATCGCGAGGGCATCCACATCGTCACCAACGCGGTCAATATCGGGATGGAGTTTTCCAGTCTTCCGAACGCGCGCGTGACACTCACAGGCGGATCCATCCGCTGGCCCGGCGCATTCTCAATGGTCGGCGCAACGGCCTTCGACTCTCTACAGCGGCTCTTCTTCGACAAAGTCTTCATGGGGGCATGCGGAATTCACCCCGACCACGGACTCACTGTCATCGAATCCGACGAAGCGCTGGTTCTCGGAGAGATGGTCAAGCATGCCCGGCAGGTCATTGCCGTCGCAGATGCAAGCAAACTCGGCATCTTCACCTCGGTCAAAGTCTGCGCCACAAGCGATCTGCATACCATCATCACGGACGACAGCGTCGACCCCGAGCTGGTCCAGGCCTTTCAGCGAAAGCAGGTACGAGTGATCATCGTCTAGCGCGAACCAGTTGGCGTCGCCAAAAAATGCCGTTGTCTCTCCACCAACTCGTGAGAGGATGAGGCTATGCGTACAGCCTGGGCCCTCTTGCCGCTATTTCTCGCACCAGTGTCCGTTGCGCTGGAGGCTCAGAGCATGCCCTCGGTCGTACCGCCCAGGCTGATCGGCATGCCGGCTCCGGACTGCGGGGCAGGGAAGGCCTGCCACCACAGTCACGGGCAGGTGCGTTTGATCGTCGATATCCTCGAGGACGGCAAAGTGGGCGAGATCCGGGTAGAACTCGGCGACTCCGTATTGGCCGATGCCGCCACCGCAGCTGTTCAACAGGCGGCATTCGCAGCAGGTTATTACCTCGGCAAGCCTCAAAGTATGGATGTCGTCCTGAATTTCAGGTTCTAGAACCTGGACGAAGCTTGTTTGATTTCGAAACCCGACAGTCTGCCTGCCGGAAAAAAACTGGCGGATTCAGATCTTTTGTTCTCCGGTCGTCATCCAAAGTACATAACCCCGGGAGTATCATAGTAAAGTGCCAAAATATTCAATCGTCGTCCCCTTCCATAACGAGGAAGAGAATGTCACTACACTCTATGACCGCCTGAAGGCTGTGATGGAGCACGTCAACGACACCTTCGAGCTGGTCTTCGTCGACGATGGCTCACGCGACCGCACCTACCGGCTGCTCGAAGAGATCGCGGCCGTTGACAGCCGTGTCCTGGTCATCAAACTCCGCCGCAACTTCGGTCAGACCTCCGCTCTCGCCGCGGGCTTCGACCACGCCCAGGGCGACTTCATCCTCGCCATGGACGGCGACCTTCAGCACGACCCGGAAGAGATTCCCAGCTTTCTGGCCAAGCTTGAAGAAGGCTACGACGTCGTCAGCGGCTGGCGCTCCCAGCGTGGAGACAACTTCATCCTCCGCCGCATCCCTCTCGCGCCGCGAACTGGCTCATGGCCGCGCTCAGCGGAGTCGACATCCACGACTTCGGCACCACCTTCAAGGCCTACCGTCGCGAGGTCATCCAGAACATCCCCCTCTACGGCGAGATGCACCGTTTCATTCCCGCCCTCGCCTCCTGGTATGGCGCAAGCATCTGCGAGATTCCCATCTCCAACCCGGCCCGCGAGTTTGGTGAGAGCCACTACGGCATCTCCCGCACCTTCCGCGTCTTCTTCGACCTCCTCACCATCCGCTTCCTGCTCCGCTACATGACGCGCCCGCTTCACTTCTTCGGCACCATCGGAGCATTCGGAATGGTGGCCGGCTTCGGCATGTCTGCGTGGCTTCTCATCCTGAAAATCGTCACTGGACAGCACGTGATGAGCCTCCATGGCCCGCTCTTCGTCATCGCCGGCGTGCTCATCCTCGCCGGAATCCAGATGATGGGCATCGGTCTGCTCGGAGAGCTTCAGGTAAGGCACTTCCACACCGCTGCCCACCGTGCACCCTATGCGGTAGACCGCATTCTCCGCCTGCGCTCCGAAGAGAGTCTCATTCAGTAGCCCAATCGGCGCGCCCTGGATTAGTTCTTCGGGGCCAGCGCCTCATTCTCTTTCTCTCTTCTCAGCTGTTCCTGCGCCTCCCTGGTCGAGTCCTTGAACGCCGTAGCGTCCAGTTCCTTGGCGAGTTTGTCCTGCTCGACCATCGGATCGGTCAGCGTCTCCAGGTACCCCTCAAACTGCTGAACACACTTCCATTGTTCGATCGGCTGTTGGTTTTCCTTCAACTCATTCCGCAGCACATCCTCAAGGAGAAGTGCATCGTCCAGGTTGAAGACGATCGAGGCGTACGACGTGCCGCTCCGGAGCGCAAAGACGTCTTCATGCAATCCAGTCTGGCTCACAATCAAGCCGTTGCGTGCATTTTCAAAGGATTGCTGCCCACACGTTGCCCTGATTGTTGCCGTACCCTCGGCCGCTAAATGATTGGGCCCCAGGGACGTGGTCTTCGGCTGCGTCACGCTGGCGAGACCTGCCAGAACAACACCACTCTGATGCCCCGAGTGACAACCAGCAATCAGTACTGGAATTTCGGCGAGGAGTACACCACCCCATCTTGCGGCCACTCTTCGACCCTGCATCCATTCAGTCACTTCTGGCCCTCAACCTGTCCCATCGATCTGCTCTTCACGCAATCAAACTAAAGCAATCTTTGATTAATTCTATGCTCAGACCTAAGCCCCGTATATCACCTGTCGGACGCATATCATCTCAGGACCCGCCCCCCGACTGTGTCGCCAAATCCTTCCGAAACGCCTGCTCCCGTTCCACGACATAGGACTTGTAGCCCTCGGGATCGACAAATGGGTTGACGCCTCCAGCCTTCCTTCGCGAGAACTTCTCCTCCATCCCAAAGTAGCTCCCATGAGCCCCCAGAAACACATCGCAGGGCAGCGACTTCAACGTCCGAAACGTCAATTCATAGTCCTGCGCCATCGTCGGATAGACAGTGCTCTTCACCAGCCTGTATCCCGGATTTACATTCGGGCTGCCCACGATCACGACGTTATAAACCTTTCCGCCCTCACTCGCCTTCATCGTCCAGGTCGTACACCCCTTCGTGTGCCCGGGCGTCAGATGTGCAACCAGCACGACAGCTCCCAATCGAACCTCATCGGCGTCATGCAGCACACGGTCAACCTTCGTCGCGGGGTACCAGTTACTTGACGACTTGCCATATTGAAAGTCAGCCTTCCCGCCCGACTCCACCACCGCCGCATCCCGGTCCATCACCATGTACTTCGCGCCGGTCGACTGCTTCAGCAGCTTGCTCCCGGCGCAGTGATCGCGATGAGCATGGCTGATCAGCAAAATCTTCACATCGCTGAACTTGAATCCCAGCGCTTCGACACTCTTCTTTATCTGTGGAACGCTGCTCTCCAAATTGCTGTTAAGCAAAATGTGTCCCTGCGGCGTAGTAATCAGATACGACGCCAGGTCCTTGCTCCCCACGTAATAAACGTTGCCAACCACGCGGAAAGGCGCATGCGGAGTCGTCCACTCAGGGTCATCCTGCGCAAACAGACCGCAGACAAAGACGAAAGTCAGCAACAGGGAACGAAGCAGCATGGCAAAGCATAACTCTCCTCACAACGGGCTGCCACCCATCGGCCTTGCGGAGAATTAACCTTTTCGGTACATCGTCTCCGCCACCAAAAAAGCGTCCGTAGCAAGACGAACGCCGTAGCCGATTTCAAAGAAAAATTTAAGCCGTCGCCTCTGCCTTACCGCGGATCACCTGAGACCCAAACCGCTCCATCTCCTCAGCCTGCGGACTAGACTGCAACAGAACCAGGTCCACCCCCACCGCGGCAAACTCCTCCATCCGCTCCGCCACCTGCTCCGGCGTCCCCACAAACCCGCAGCGCAATCCGCGATTCGACACCGAGTAATCCTTCAACGATATCTCCGTCTGCAAATTCGACCCCGTCACCCACTGCTCATAGTTCGCATAGCCGCGCGCCGACTGCTTCACATCGGTAATCCGCTCCACCTCGCGCTGCGCCTCGGCCTCCGAGTCCCGCACCACCGCATACCCCGCAACGCCAAACGTCATCGGCCCCAGCCCAAGCTTCTCCCGCCGCTCGCGCATATCGGCAATCTTCTTCCCCACGGCCTCCGGAGCATCGCCATGCATCAGGTATGCATCACACTTCGCCGCAATCAAATTCTTCGCCGTCTCCGACTCGCCCCCGCATACAGCGTAGGCCGAGGCTTGCTCACCGGCTTCGGCGAAAGCACATTCTCCCGCACGTCATAGTACTTGCCTTTGTAAGAAAACCCCTGAGTCTTCCAGCACCCATCCACCACGTCGAGCCACTCCGAGGTCCGCGCATAGCGATCGTCATGCTCATCGAAGTGAACGCCATACTTCGTCGCCTCATCCTTCCACCAGCTCGAAACCACATTCAGCGTCAACCGCCCATGCGACATCTGATCGACTGTAGCTGCCTGCTTGGCCAGCAGCGCCGGATTATGAAACGTAGGCCGCACCGCAACCATCAGCTCCAGCCTCTCCGTCACCGCCGCCAGCCCCGCTGTCGTCGACCACGCATCGAGCGAAGGAGCATCCACACCCTTGATGTCATTCAGATTCAGCTCCGCAATCAGAGTCAGATCGTACCCGATCGTCTCTGCCTTCTTCGCCAGGTCCCGCACATACTCCCAGCTCGCCGCCATCTTCTCGTCATCGACGTTGCGTAGCCAACCCCCGAACACCGGCAACCAGAAGCCGTATCGCATCAGCGCGCCCCCGCCATCTCTGCCACGCCCCGCCGCTCATTCACAATCCGAGCCTCATCCTCCAGCCAATCCGCCAGCTTCACAAAAGGATCGAAGCCTACAACCTTCTGTCCATCGGCCACAAAGTTCGAGAGCGCATTGATGTCGTAGTACATCCTCACTCCGTCGCGGTCGTCCACCATAAACTCCACGCCACCCAGCTCAATGCCTGCAGCCGCCAGCAGCTTCTCCACCTCTTCAATTACCTCAGGCGGCGCATCGAAGCGTTCGACCGTCAATCCATTCTTCGGCGCATCAACCGGGCAGGCCGCGCGGTCCAGCTCAACTCCCAACCGCGTCTTGCAGATATCCGCCGGGCAAAGATCAAACGTCTCGCCGGTAATATGTATCTTGATCGCGTACAAATACTTGCCGTTCAACACCTCAACGCGAACGATGAACGATCCGCGTGCCGGCACAAACTCCTGCACCAGCCCGGTCGAATCCATCCCCAGCGTCAATCCGCCTTCCATCGCCGAAGCCTCCGCCAGATGCTCCTTCGTGTGGAACTTCACTACACCGCTTCCACTGCCGCCAATATTCGGCTTCACCACAACAGGGAAGCGCAACCCCTCCGCCGCAGCACTCGCCTGCGACGCACGATGAATCACCCGAGCTTTCGGATAGCCAAGCCCCAACGCCTCCAGCATCGAAAGTTGCGCAGCCTTCGACAACTCGCTCCGATATGCCTTCACGCCATTGACCACGCGAACGCCTCTGCTCTCCAGATGCTCGAGATACCCAAGCGTGTAAAAGATCTGATCCCCATGCCCGCGGTTCCACGCCGAAGGACTCATCTTGTTCAGCACCAGAGCATACTTCTCCTCCGGATGATCCTCGGGCCCATAGCTATGCTCTACCGCATTCAGCTTCACGTAGTTCGCACCGCGCCGATCAAGCTCCGCAAACAGCGGCTTGAACCAGTTCGGCTGCTCATAGTAGATCGCAATAGGCAAAGACTGACGGCTGGACATAATCTTCTTCACATCCTCTTCAAAGGTTCGACTCGGAATTCCTTCCACAGTTACAACAGTCGGCGCGAGCTAGCCTGAGCCGCTCGAATCTGATATCTCAAGTTTAGATGATTCAAGCTGGGCTTGCGGTCCATAATCCGGTGCGCCTCCAAAATGTTTGACGTCGCATTCACCATCCATCATTGACTGTTGTACTCTGACGCCATGCAAGCCATCCAGATCCACACCACCGGCTCCGCCGACGTCCTCACCCTCACCGACCTCCCCACGCCAACCCCCGGCCCCGGCGAAGCCCTCATCCGCATCGAAGCCTCCGGCGTCAACTTCATCGACACCTACTTCCGCGAAGGCCGCTACCCCGCCAAACTTCCCTACATCCTCGGCCAGGAAGCCGCCGGCACCATCGTCTCCGTCGCCCCCGACGTCACCTCCTTCAAACCCGGAGACCGTGTAGCCTGGTGTCTCATCCCCGGCACCTACGCCCAGTTCGCCGTGGCTCCCGCCGCCCGCCTCGTGGCCATCCCCGAAGGCGTCACCGCCCAACAAGCCGCTGCCGCGATCCTCCAGGGCATGACCGCCCACTATCTCCTCCACTCCGCCTATACCGTCCAACCCGGCGACGAGATCCTCATCCACGCCGGAGCGGGCGGCACCGGCCTCCTCTTCATCCAGATGGCCAAGGCGCTCGGTGCCCGCGTCTTCACCACCGTCTCCACCGAAGAAAAAGCCACCCTCGCCCGTGCAGCCGGGGCCGACGAGATCATCTTCTACACCAAAGAAGACTTCGCCGCGAAGGTCAAATCCCTGACCGGCAACAAAGGCCTGCCCGTGGTCTACGACTCCGTTGGCAAAACTACCTTCGAGCAATCTCTCCAATGTCTCCGCCCCCGCGGCTACATGGTCCTCTTCGGCGGGTCCAGCGGAGCCGTCCCATCCTTCGACCTCATCCGTCTTTCCGTCATGGGCTCCCTCTTCATCACCCGCCCCACCCTCAAGGACTACATCGCCACCCGCGCTGACCTCGAACATCGCGCCAAAGACGTCTTCGACGCCGTCGCCAACGGCTCTCTAAGGCTACGCATCGAGCACGTCTACCCCCTGGCCGACGCCGCCCAGGCCCACCGCGACCTGGAGTCCCGCCGAACCACCGGCAAACTCCTCCTCATTCCCTAACCGTCTTCACTCAGACGCCGCGGTATCAGCTTCGACCAACGGGAGAACCCAGGCACCTAACCCACCGAGACCGGCATACACGTCACGAAGTGACCGCCCCGCGCGCAGCGGGCCCGTTCGGCAGGACCCGCTGCCACTTACAATCGAACCTATGCACACCCCGGCGCCCCGTAGCGCGATCAGCATCCTCGCCATCGTCGCCGCCTTCCTCCTCACCTTTCCCGCCCACGCCGTCATCGTTCGAGGCACCGTCACCACTCCACTCGGAGTCCCTCTCGGCAACGCCCGCATCCAGCTCATTCAGGGCCGCCGCGTCGTCGCCTTCACCTTTACGCTCATGGACGGCACCTACGAAATCCGCAGCGGACTCCCCGGCCGCTTCGTCCTCCTCACCTCCGCCTCGCCCTTCACCCCCAGCATCGGGGACGCCTTCTACGGCGGCCGAACCGCGATCATCACCCGCACCATCGTCCTCGAATACTCCACTGTGACTCCACAACTTGCCGTCACAGCCACCGGCATCTCCACACCAATCCAACAGATCCCCGCCGCCATCACGCTCATCCCGAAGCAAGACCTCGAAACCCAGATCAATCTCCTCAACGACCTCCGCCAGGCTCCCGGCACCAACGCCATCCAGACCGGCCAGGCCGGCGGCCAGATCGATCTCTACATCCGCGGCGGTAGTCCCGACGCCAACAAGATCCTCCTCGACGGCGTCCCCGCCACCAACATCGGCGGCGACTTCGACTTCAGCACCATTGCCACCACCACCCTCGCCGGCCCCGAACTCTATCGCGGAGCCAACAGTGCTCTCTACGGAACCGGCGCCGAAGCCTCCGCGGTCAGCCTCGCCACAACTCGCAGCAACTTCCTCCACCCCACGCTCGACTACACCGGCGACGCCGGAAACTTCCACACCTACCGTAACGAAGCCATCCTCTCCGGCACCTTCAACAAGCTCGACTACCAGGCCGCCTTCAGCCGCTTCAACACCTCCAACGCGCTCCCGCGCGACGAGTATCACCTCACCACCAGCACCGCCAACATCGGCTACAGCATCTTCTCCAACACCACCGCCCGCTTCACCCTGCGCAACGCCGACTCCGCCGCCGGCCTCCCCCAGGCCCACGACATCTACGGCATCTCCGCCTCCGGCAAGCAGTCCGATCAGAATCTCGTCTCCGGCCTCACCATCGAAAACACCCTGGCAGGGAACTGGCACAACCTCGCCCGCTACGGCATCAGCCGCCATCGCGAACAAGAGCAGCAGTTCGATCAGTCCTTGCCCATCACCATCAACGGCATCGTCGTACCACCCATCACCTACGGCAACCTCGTCACCCTCCGCGGAGCCAACGGCTACACCGCAACCGGACAAGCAGCCTTCCTCTCGCCCACTCTCGACAACGTCCACAACCGCGACGAGCTCTACTACCAGACCGACTACACCTTCCCCTACCGCATCGCCGCCCTCTTCAGCTTCCACTACGAAGACGAGCGCGGCCGCCTCTACAACCCCACCACCGGCTTCAACCAGAAGGCCCAGCGCACCAACTTCCTCTACACCCTTCAGCTCCAGGGCGACATCCGCCACCGCCTCTTCTACTCCCTCGGCGGAGCCATCGAGCGCAACCACCTCTACGGCACCGCCGGAACACCGCGCCTCGGCCTCACCTACGTACCCGTGCGCCCCGGCCATCGCGTCTTCCACGGCACCAGCCTCCGCGCCAGCGCCGCCACCGGCGTACAGGAGCCCACCCTCGAAGATCAGTTCACCAGCCTCTCCACGCTCCTCGACCAGACCGGCAACCAATCCGCAATCGCAACCTACAACATCAGCCCCATTTCCGCCCAACGCTCCCGCACCTTCGACCTCGGCGTCGACCAGAACATCCTCAACCAGAAGCTGATCCTCAAAGCGGGCTACTTCCACAATCAGTTCAGCCATCAGCTCGAGCACCTCGCCCCCAACGGCCTCGAACAGTACTTCGCCATCCCCGCCATCCTCGCCCTGCAAGTCCCCAACGCCTCGCTGAACTCTCTCGCCTACCGCACTCAAGGCCTCGAGCTCGAGCTCCAATACCAGCCCCTCACGCACCTCTTCCTCCGTGGCGGTTACACCTATCTCGCCTCACTCGTCGAGCAGTCCTTCACCTCCGACAACGTCTCTCCCGCCTTCAATCCCAACCTCCCCGGCATCCCCATCGGAGCGCTCTCTCCCATCGTCGGCAACCGGCCCTTCAACCGCCCACCCAGCACCGGCTTCTTCGCCGTGCAATACACCGCCAGCAGATTCTCCGCTGCCATCAAAGGCGCTCTCGCCAGCCGCAGCGACGACTCCACCTTCCAGCTCCACAACGACCGCAACGGCGGCAACACGCTCCTGCTCCCCAACCAGGACCTCGACTTCGGCTACGCCAAGCTCGACCTCAACCTCCTCTTCAACGCAACCCGCCACGTCACCGCCTTCACCCAGCTCGACAATCTTCTTAGCCAGCAACACATCGGCCCCATCGGCTATCCCGGCCTGCCGTTCACCATCCGCGCCGGAATGAAAATCCGCATCGGCGGCAACTGAAGCGAAAGATATCTCCTGCCGGACGGGCGCCCTGCGCGGGCAGCGGTCACTTCGTGACGCGTATACCGGTCTCGGTAAGTTATCAGCATAGATCCTCCCGTTGGTCGGAACCATCGTCGCCGAGCAACGCGAGGCCCAGCGCCCTTCACTCACCGAGAAAAGGTACACAAGTCACGAAGTGACCGCCCCACGCGAAGTGGGCCCGTCCGGCAGGACCTCGCCCGGAAAACGCAACCAACATGTCTGCCTCGTGTTTCTACCTTGTATGTTCTTGCGCTCTTCGCATCGCAGAGCCTCTCTGCACCGTCTAACCCAATGAAGGGAAACAAAAATGACTCGATATCTCCTTGCACTTACTCTCCTGGCAGCAACTACGACGACCGCAGCCCACGCTCAGGAAGGCCCCGCCTCCACGCAGGCCCTCGTCGCCTTCGACTCCAAGACTCCCGTCAGCCCCACCGCAAAAGATCTCACCATCAAGATCGACAACCGCACCACCCCACTCGCCAATCTCGCACCCATACCGCCCGGCGGAGCGCAGGTCGCTCTCCTCATCGACGACGGCTTACGCACCAGCGTCGGCCGTGAACTGAACAACCTCCGCACCTTTATCACCGGCCTTCCCGCAGGAACTGAAGTCTTCGTCGGTTACATGCAGAACGGCACGGTCTTCCCCGGCGCAGGCGCCGCAGGCTTTACCTCCAACCTCGCCGCCGCAGCTCAGGGCCTCCGCATTCCCAGTGGCATCCCCGGCTCCAGTGCCAGCCCATACTTCTGCCTCTCCGAGTTCGTCAAGAACTGGCCCGGCCTCGCCGAGAACCAGGTCAGCCCCGTCCAGCGCACAGGCCCCGTCCATAAGCCACGCTTCGTCCTCATGATCACCAACGGCGTAGATCCCTACAACGGCAGCACCAGTCCGCTCAACCAGAACAGCCCCTACGTCGACGCATCCGTCACCGATGCCCAGCGCGCTGGCGTCCCTGTCTACTCCATCTACTTCAGCGACGCCGGCTTCGCTGGTGGCCGCGGCAGCTTCAGCGGCCAGAACTACCTCTCCCAACTCGCCGAGGGAACCGGCGGCCTCTCCCTCTACCAAAGCACCGGCCAAAACCCCGTCTCCATGGCCCCCTACCTCAAGCAGTTTCAGGATTCCATCGCCCGAACCTACGTCGCCACCTTCCCCGTTGACGAGAACAAAAACTCGTCAGCCTCAAGACCTCAACCGATCTACCGAAGACCAAACTCCGCGCCCCCAACCAGGTCCGACCGGGAACCATCGTCTCCAACTAAAGCCTCACCTCCTCGGATTCGCATCGGCGGCAACCCCACAGGGGAAGCCGCCGTTTGCGTTTGGCCTCCACTCAGAAAAAATTCTCCTCCCTGCAACACACTTTTATGCAACCAAACTCGATTACTAAATTGTGACAAGAGATGACAATTTCTTGACGTCTTCTTGACATCGCGTCTCTCTGCGGACTCTACCTTCGAATCGGGAATATCCGCAACGCTGGCGGGTTACTCCCAGTAAGGATCAACCTTCTGCAGATCTCCCCGCTTGCAGCCCGATCCGTGTCTGCCGGAGCGCGCGTCGCTTCGGGACATAACCAATCGCAGGGACTCACCGCATCAGGAGAAGTCAGATGAAAAACTTTGTTTCCATTGCCATACGCACCTCTTTGGCCTTATCGCTTGCGACAGCAGCCTTCGGTCAAAACTACTCACAAGTCAATCTGGTCTCCAACACCGCTGGTATCGCGCCCGTCACCGACTCCACCCTCATCAACCCCTGGGGACTCGCCCGCAGCACCAGCAGCCCCTGGTGGGTCTCCGACAACGGCTCCGGACTCAGCACCCTCTACAACGGCGCCGGCGCCAAACAGTCTCTGGTCGTCACCATCCCCAAGTCTGACCCCAGTAGCACCGTCTTTCCCACCGGCACGCCCACCGGCATGATCTTCAACGGAGCCGCATCGGACTTTCTCATCTTCGGCAAACCCGCTGTCTTCATCTTCGCCACGATCGACGGAACAATCTCCGCCTGGAATCCCGCGGTCGGTGTCGCTGCCGGCGCTACGCCTCCTTCCACTCACGCAGTCATTGCGGTTAAGACCACTGACGGCTCGGTCTACACCGGACTCACCAGTGCCTTCGTAGGCGGCAAGCACTTCCTGTACGCTGCAAACTCCTCGAAGGGGCGCGTCGACGTCTATGACAACACCTTCAACCCCGTAAGCCTTCCCCGTGAGAAGGGCGCGGCACCCGCCTTTACCGACTCCGAGCTTCCCCCAACTACAATCCTTTCAATGTCCAGACCGTAGGCAACGATGTCGTCGTCACCTACGCTCTGCTACCCCAGGTCAGCCCCGTGAGACCGACGGACCCGGCCTCGGCTATGTTGATATCTACAGCTCCACCGGCTTCTTACTCCTGCGCCTCCAGCACGGGGATTGGCTCAACGCTCCCTGGGGCGTCGCCCTCGCGCCGCAGGATTTCGGCCTCTCCAGCCATAAGCTGCTCATCGGGCAGTTTGCCGGCGGGGGCACAACCGAAAACAGCGGAACCATCGCAATCTATGACCTGGTAAGCGGTCAGTTCGAGGGGCAGATTAGGAACTCCGTCGGCACGGTACTCGCCATCAACGGTCTCTGGTCCCTCAGCCCCGCGAACAGTGTCGCCCCCGGAAACTACGACGCAGCCGGCGCCCCTGGCGCTGAACTCTACTTCACCGCTGGCCCCAATGGGGGGACCGGTGGCCTCTTCGGCTACCTCAAACCCTTCAAGAGCGAACTGACCGAAGGCAACGACCAGTAAGCACAACCTGAAACCCAACCCGGCTGCGGGTGGAGTGCGAGTTCGCGCACTCCACCCGCAGCCGCAACTCCCAACCAGGACATCTTCGAAGATCCCTCAAGCAAGATTCAGACAGCTTCAGATCTTCTCGATCCAAATCGACGAAAACGTATTAGGCTCCTCGTCGACTCCACGATAGTCCGACACCACCCTGCGCAGAAACTCCTCGTCATGATGGCGAATCAGCGGAGCCGACAGCGTCACTGCAAACTGGCCGTTTCCACACAGCAGCGCATGCAGCAGCATCGACTCGTTCCACCACATCGGCCACACACTCTCATAGATCCAATACTCCGCCGGATAGGGCCCATGATACGGAAATGGAATGTCGTGAACGTGAATCACCGTTCCAGGAGCCATCGCAGGCAGCACTTCGAGAAACAAAAACGGCACATCTCCATCCAGCCTCACGATGTGGCTTGAGTCGATGAAGAGCACATCATTCCTGCCCAGCGACGTGAACAGTTCAGTTCCCACATCCTGCACCTCCTGTTGCACCACTCGAACTTCAGGTATCTCCCACAAAGCCTCGAACGGATAGGGTTCAACACACGTGATCCTCATCGGGCTGCCCTCCCGCGCATTTCGCTCAGCCGCGAGACTTGCGTAGTAGGTCGACAACCCAGACCCAACCTCGACATACCGCTTAGGCTTTTTCAAACGCAGCATCGCATACAAAACCATCGCATCCAGCCGCGGGAAGCCAGGGCCAAACCCAAGCTGCAAAGCCTCTTCATAAGGCATCAGCTCGAGGAACTCCTTCTGGTACAAAGCGAGCAGCTCGGCCAGCGTACCCTTCATCCCCGCCAGATCGTACTCAACACCCAGCAGGGCACTAGGTCTGTCCCACCGTTCCCGCGTCGACTGCAGTCTTCGCCGCGAAGGCAGCGGCGAATAGTAGTCGCTCTTCCTCGCCACGACAAACCCGCACTGATCCATCGCCCACTGAAACGCGCGAACCGGAGACCCCTTCACTGTGCGAAGGCCGCCATACACGTCAGGCGGCAGCTTTCTCCGCAGCAGCGCTCTAACTGGCATCTTCGTCGACATAAAGCGCTACATTCCCTCCAGGATCCAGAGACCTGAAGAGGAACCTTATCACCCAGTCAGCTTCGGCCTTGTCATTCCCCGGTCATTCAAAGGTCAAATCTTCGTTTCCACCCGAAACCCGAAGAAGCCGACAACGGGCCAACGAGACGATCCACCGGCGAACATAAGAAAAATCGAATTTCCACAGAAAAAGTTGAGTTGTGGTGGCGCATCTTTCAGCTCCATAAAACAGCCATCCAAAACACCACGTTCACCACGCAAAACACCACATCTTCACCACCAAAAACCATCATCCAAAACACCGCTTTTCCCAAAACACCCTTTAAAATTCCAGCAAAAACAGCAAAGCCCCGGCTCTCACCGGGGCTCCACTTTTTTCTTGAAACAACCTCTTAGTACATGCCGTCCATACCGCCGCCGCCATGCTGATGTCCGCCGCCCGCAGCTTCCTTCTTCTCCGGGATATCAGCGATCATCGCCTCGGTGGTCAGCATCAACCCAGCGATCGAAGCCGCATTCTGCAGAGCAGTACGCGTCACCTTCGTAGGATCGATAACGCCAGCCTTCACCAGGTCCTCGTAGGCGCCCGTCGCGGCGTTGTAGCCGTAGTTGTGCTCCTTCGACTCGTGGATCTTGCCGATTACAACCGCGCCCTCTTCGCCAGCGTTCGAAACGATCATGCGCAAAGGCTCTTCAATCGCGCGACGAATGATCGTGGCGCCGATCTTCTCATCGCCTTCGAGCTTCTTGATCACTTCCTCAACCGCAGAGGCGCAGCGAACAAACGCCACACCGCCGCCCGGGACGATCCCTTCCTCAACAGCCGCGCGCGTCGCATGCATCGCATCTTCAACACGAGCCTTCTTTTCCTTCATCTCGGTCTCGGTTGCCGCACCAACCTTGATCACTGCAACGCCGCCAACCAGCTTGGCCAGGCGCTCCTGCAGCTTCTCACGGTCGTAGTCGGAGGTGGTCTTGTCGATCTGTGCGCGAATCTCCTTCACGCGGCCTTCGACATCGCCATCCTTACCGCCGCCATCGACGATGGTGGTGTTGTCTTTGTCGATCGTCACGCGCTTCGCAGTGCCGAGGTCATCGATCTTGACGCCCTCGAGCTTGATGCCGAGGTCTTCCGTGATCGCCTTGCCGCCGGTCAGAATCGCGATATCCTGCAGCATCGCCTTACGACGATCGCCGAAGCCAGGAGCCTTCACAGCCGCGACATTCAACGTCCCGCGCAGCTTGTTGACGACCAGAGTTGCAAGCGCCTCACCGTCCACATCCTCAGCAATGATGACGAGGGGCTTGGCGGTGCGGGCGATCTGTTCGAGCAAGGGAAGCAGGTCCTTCATCGACGAGATCTTCTTCTCGTAGATCAGGATGTAGGGGTTCTCAAGAGCAACTTCCATCCGCTCCGCATCCGTCACGAAGTAAGGCGAAAGATAACCGCGATCGAACTGCATTCCCTCGACGACATCGAGCTGCGTCTCCATGGTGCGAGACTCTTCAACCGTGATCACGCCATCCTTGCCAACCTTCTTCATCGCTTCGGCGATGATCGTGCCGATCTGCGAGTCCGAGTTGGCCGAAATCGTTCCGACCTGGGCGATCATGTCGCCCGAAACCGGCTTCGAGAACGTCGACAACGCACCACCAACCGAGACGCCATTCTCATCGCGCTTGCCGATGATGGCCTCAACAGCCTTATCGATACCGCGCTTCAACGCCATCGGGTTTGCGCCGGCAGCAACTGTCTTCACACCCTCGCGATAGATCGCCTGGGCGAGAACGGTAGCAGTGGTGGTACCGTCGCCGGCAACGTCTGAGGTCTTCGAAGCCACTTCGCGAACCATCTGCGCGCCCATGTTCTCGAGCGAGTTCGAAAGCTCAATCTCCTTCGCCACGGTCACGCCGTCCTTGGTGATCGTCGGCGAACCAAACTTCTTCTCGATAACGACATTGCGACCCTTCGGTCCAAGCGTCACCTTCACTGCGTCGGCCAAAATATTGACACCACGCAGGATAGCCTGACGTGAATCTTCTCCATGCAGAATCTGTTTTGCCATTGTCTTACTCCTGTTGCCAGCGGAAATGCTGGTGAAAGTGTTTATGTGAGGCGCCCGAAGCGCCGATTAGGCGGCAAAGCCACGTTATACGTCACGAAGTGCCTACTTCTTGAGGATTCCGAGTACTTCTTCTTCACGCATGATCAGCAGCTCTTCGCCGTCGATCTTGATCTCGGTACCTGAGTACTTGCCAAACAGAATGCTGTCGCCGGCCTTCACATCCAGCGGGAACACCTTACCTTCGTCGTTCGACTTGCCCTTGCCGACGGAGATCACCTCGCCCTGCTGTGGCTTTTCTTTTGCTGAATCCGGGATAATGATCCCGCCACGAATGCTTTCGCCCTCTTCAATGCGCCGAACCAGAATCCGGTCATGCAGCGGTGTAAATGATGTTGTCGCCATTGCTTACATCTCCTTGGTGCGATTTTTGGCGAACGGCAACCCGTTCGCGTTGTAGAGCGCAGCCCCGGCCATCTACCGACAGACGAGCTGCAAATAAAAGAGTGGAATAGGCCCAAAAGGCCCGGCTCACAGCAAACCCGCGAACCATTAGCACTCGAGCCTTCCGATTGCTAACGATAGTCAGCTCGCTTGCAGTTGTCAACCCGGCTGCGTGAAATGTGAGTGAAACTCGCGCAAGCATCTGCGGGCTGCGGGCGGCACCCCCAAATCCACCAATCGCACCTCAAAAGTCGTAGAATGTGGCCATGCCGTCACGCCACACCGTCTTGTCGCTATCGTTTCTCGTTCTCCTCTTTGCTTTCGCATCCAGCCTTCCCGTCAAGGCTCAGGATCAGGCCTCCCCGGTAAAACGAGGCCGCAAGTACAAGTCCCCTCCCGCCACCTCCCACATCGAAGTGACCGTCGTAAAAAAGTTCAACGGCAAGCCCATCATGAATGCCGCCGTTATCTTTAACCCGTCGATGGACGGCAAAGACGAGGGAACCTCGAGGTCAAGACCGATCCCGATGGCAAGGCCATCATCGACGTTATCCCAACAGGCAGCACAGTTCGCGTGCAGGTCATCGCGCAGGGCTTCGCAACCTTTGCCGAAGAGTACGAAGTGAAAGAGCCCAGCAAAGAGATCTCCGTCGCCATGATTCATCCCAGGGAGCAGGTATCTTCCTACGAGAACAACGATGGGAAAGCCGCAACCAGGAAGCCCGGCGTCCAGGAGCCTGTAAGGCCAACCACGAAACCTGCGCCGAGTACTCAGCCTGCAACTCCACAGCAGCCTGCCCCTCCCAACTCGACACCCCAGCTATAACGGAAGTAGCAACAAGGAGTTTATGGACAGGCCGCTAACAGGGAAGAGTGTGCTCGTAACTGGAGCAGCTAAACGCATCGGTCGTTCCATTGCTTTGGCGCTCGCTGAACGCGGCGCGGATGTGGCTATCACCTATCTCGCCTCTCAAATTGAGGCAGAGGAGACCGTGCGTGCTCTGGCGGAGCACGACGTTGACGCTCTTGCCATCCGCTGCGATCTCCGCAATCCCGAAGATATCGAGCAGACCGTGGCCGCAGTCGTCAACGATCTGGGACGCATAGATCTTCTCGTCAATAACGCGGGTATCTTCGCCTCCGAAGCCCTCGAAGACATCTCGGTCGACCAATGGGACGCGATGTTCACGACCAACACCCGCGCTCCATTCCTTATGGCCAAGGCAGCGCACCCGCACCTTCGCGCCGTCAAAGGACGCATCCTCAACATCGGCTCGCTCGGAGGCCTGCATCCCTGGGCGACTCATGGCCACTACTGCACGTCCAAGGCAGCCCTGCATATGCTCTCCAAGACCATGGCAAAGGCCTGGGCCCCTGAGATCAGCGTCAACTGCATCGCACCCGGCATGATTGTCCAGGGCGAGGTCGATGAGGCGTATGAGCACTTCGCCCGCAAGACTCCCATGCAGCGCAACGGCGCCGCCGAAGACGTTGCGGCCGCGGCCATCTTCTTCGCCACCGCTCCCCACTTCATCACCGGCCAACTCCTCGCCGTCGACGGCGGCCTCGGACTGTAAAGATAGGTCCTGCCGGACGGGCCCACTGCGCGTGGGGCGGTCACTTCGTGACGCGTATACCGCTTCGCCCGGCGCTCCCGATGGTCGCGATTATGATCATTCCGACCCTCGGGAGGACCAGGCGAAGCTCTAAAAGGGCGTGCGAACGCCCGCCCCACGCGCAGTGGGCCCGTCCGGCAGGACCTTCTTCCAAAGCGAATCTACCGTCCCAGCAGTCTCCGCCACCAGCTCTTCTCCTGCAGTTCGTCGTAGAGATTCAGCGGTTCCAACTGCGGCGGCATCGGCTTTCCCAAAAACACGGCCAGCGGGTTGGACACACACAGCAGGTGCGCATAGTCCGGGCCATACTTCTTCGCCACCAGTTCGAACGCCTCCCGCATCTTCGGCGAGCGCGATGTCGTATTGTGCGCATCGGTCGCTAAGAAATTTACCCATCGATTTTCGAGCAGCTCATGTGCCATCCGTTCAGCGTGTTTACCCATCCGTCCCAATACAGACGCAGCCGTCACCTGCACCAGCACACCGCGTTGTAGCCACTCCGCGATTCGATCGTGATCGTTCTGCAGGGTAGGGTTCCTCTCCGGATGGGTCAGAATCGGCGTAAGCCCGGTAAGCTGCAGTTGATAGAAGATCTCCGTAAGCCCACGGGGCAGCCCATAGTCCGGAACCTCGACCAGCAAATAACCAAGCCCGTTGATGCTGAACTTCGTCGGGTCCAATTTGGCTTCCTGGATATTTTCATACGACATGTGGAAGTCGCATCCCCGGCCCAACTTCACGCCGACTGCGTCACGATCCAGGAGCCCTTGCAACTCGGCAATCTTCGCGTCGATTACAGGAGGGTCGTAGAAATACTGCCCGTTCGAATGCGGGGAACACACGATATGCGTGATCCCATCTGCCGCAGCCATCTTCGCCATGGCGACCGAGGTCTCGAGGTTCGAAGCACCATCGTCCATGCCCCACAGAAGGTGATGGTGAATGTCAATCATCGCGTGATCAGGTTACCACCGCGTCTGTTCGATTCGCAGCCCTACCGGGCCGAAGCCAACGACTCTGCCATCGCCTGAAACAGCAGCAACCCATCTTCAGATCCCAGCAGTATCTCGCTCGATCGATCTGGATGGGGCATCAACCCGAGCACATTTCGCCCCTCACTGAGCACGCCGGCGATATTTTCCAGCGACCCGTTCGGATTCGCTGCAGCCGTCACCATGCCCTCACGGGTCGCGTAGCGAAAGGCAATGCGATCTTCCTTCTTGAGCGTTTGCAGCGTGTCCGAATCGCAGAAGTAATTGCCTTCCATGTGCCCGATCGGCATCTGCAGTACTTTTCCGCGGGAGAGGCCGTGCGTGAAGGGAGAATGGTTTGTTTCGGTGCGTAGGAACGTCTGCTTGCAGATGTAGTGCTGGCTGGCGTTACGCATCAGCGCGCCGGGAAGGAGACCTGCTTCGCACAGAATCTGAAAGCCGTTGCAGATTCCCATCACCAGCCCGCCGCCCTGAGCAAACTTCTTCACTGATTGCATGACTGGAGCGAAACGTGCAATGGCGCCTGTTCTGAGGTAGTCGCCGTAGGCAAATCCGCCGGGAACGAGGATCGCGTCGCAGCCTTGAAGGTCCTCGGAGGCGTGCCAGAGGTAGGTCACGGGTTGGTGCGCGATCGAGTCGACTACATGGTGTGTGTCGTGGTCGCAGTTGGACCCGGGGAAGACGAGAACGCCAAATTTCATGCTTTAAGGATAGCATTCGCACATTCGTCCTGCCGGACGGGCGCCCTGCGCGGGCGGCGGTCACTTCGTGACTTGCATACCGCTTCGCGTGTCGCTCCCGTTGGTCGCCGGTTGGAACTCGTGCCGACCAACGGGAGGACTTAGGGAACCTCTGCGTAGGCGTCTGACTTTCTGGGGTCAGGGAGTGGGCATGGAAGATGCGCGGGTTTTGGTTGGTTTGATGCTGTTGGAGGGCTAATTGGAACGCGCATCCGCCCGTTTTCCGGGGCTTCCAGGCGCACTACTGCCCAAGGACTGCCAGACGTTTG
Source organism: Tunturiibacter gelidiferens (assembly GCF_051013345.1). Lineage (GTDB taxonomy): Bacteria > Acidobacteriota > Terriglobia > Terriglobales > Acidobacteriaceae > Edaphobacter > Edaphobacter gelidiferens_A. Next base: position 4,911,947 of record NZ_CP132939.1, on the reverse strand, counting down.
CGGTGCAGGTACAGGTTCACCAGCGCGAAGTTCGCGCACAGGCGGTGATGGTTCTTCGCGATGCCTCTGTATCTCACTTTGTCGAAGCCGAAGATGCGCTTCAGGATCCGGAACGGATGTTCTACCTTGGCCCGCACCCTCGACTTACTCCGGTTCTTCTTTTTCTGTAACTCGTCGACATAGTTTTTGAACTTCGTCCGCTTGCAGGTCATGTCCTGTGCCTTCGGAGCGGCCTCTTGGATGGCGTCGGTCTGGCCCTGATAGCCGCCGTCGCCCCACACCTTACGCTCTTGGCCGTGCAGCAGTTCCGGTAACATGTGGCAGTCCGCCACGCTGGCTGCGCTCGTCGCCACAGAGTGGACGATGCCCTCCCTCGCGTCCACGCCGATATGCGCCTTCAGGCCGAAGTACCACTGGTTGCCCTTCCTGGTCTGGTGCATCGCCGGGTCGCGCTCGCCACTCGCGTTCTGGGTCGACGAAGGCGCATGCAGGATGGTCGCATCGACAATCGTGCCCGTCGCGATCCGGATGCCCCTGGCATCCAGATGCACGTTCACCGCATCCAGCATCAACCCGCCCAGCTCGTGCCTCTCCAGCAGATGACGGAACCGCAGGATGGTCGTCTCATCCGGCGCAGGCGCAATCCCAAGGTCCACGCCAACGAACCGCCGCAGCGCCGCAGACTCGTACAACGCCTCTTCCACCCCAGGGTCCGACAGATTGAACCACTGCTGCACAAAGTAAGTCCGCAGCATGATCGCCAACCCTACCGGCTGCCCTCCCTTGCCCGCCTTCGCATAGTGCGGTCGTACCAGGGCTTCCAGCGCAGACCATGGAACCACCTGCTCCATCTCGTCCAGAAACAACTCCCGCCGACTCTTCCGCCCGTACTTCTCAAACACACCCTGACTCGACAGACTCTGCTGCTTCATCGCAATCTCCTCGCAGCTATCAGATTAATCAATCAGGCAAGCGATGCAGAACTTGTGCAGACTCTCCTTAGGCTGTTCGTCCTGCCGGAAACGGTATACCAGTCACGAAGTGACCGCTGCCCGCGCAGGGCGCCCGTCCGGCAGGACACCCCTAGACGGGGGCGTAGATAGCAAAGCCACGAGGCGGAGCAGGGAACTCGGAGTTGCCGTCTGCGTCGGTGGTCCGTTCGTCCGGGTGTGCGGTGTCGTGGCCGTCCCAGGCGATCGGGGCAAACTTCTGGTTGGGCCACTTTGTTTTGACCGAGGTGCCAGACCACTTGTCGCCAAGATTGTTCAGCACATAGATCAGTCCCGGCTGATCGACCATGTCGTCTTTGTAACCGACACGCTGCATGATGTAGAGGTCGGGGTCGGCGTGGAGAATCTGCGAGTCGCCACCTGCGAATTTGTGGTGCGCGATGATCAGCGCGTCGATTCCGTTCGGAGTCAGCGGACGTGCCAGACCATTGTTGTAGTAGTCGTACCAGAAGATACTGGGATACCCCTCGTGCACCATGATGAAGGAGTAAGCCATCATCTTGTCGTTGACGATCACGTTGTCGCCCATGTCATGATTGTCGACAAATGTGGCCGCGTGCAGAGGCCGCTTCATCACCACAGCGCCGCCGTCGGTCAGATTTCGCAGGTCGTAGCTTGGCTTGTCGCAGACATCCTTCAGTTTGTAGCGAAGAGGGAAATCGAATGCGGCAATCTGCGTGTCCGTGAGCTTGTTTACTTTGTCCAGCCACTGTTCGATATCTTCGCCGCCCGACCACATCTCACCAACAACGTAAGGTGTGAACTCATTGCCATCTTTTACGTAGCGGTACTTCGCCAGCAGCCCGATGATCCAGGCGCCGAATCCCTTTACAAAGTCAAAGCGGAAGCCGTCGAATCCAAGCTCTTCGATGAGAAAGCGCGCGTACTCAAACATCGCCGTGTAGACGACGGGGTTGCGATGGCAGAGGTGGGGAAATCCCGCGAAGTTCTCGCCTTCCATCATGACCTGCTCGTAGCGGCTGGGATGAAAGCAGTTCCAGTCGCGAGGAAACTTGCCGCTCTTCGGATTGAACTTCGTCCAGCGCTTCTGACCATCCAGCGGATTGACCTCTTCCTCGTCAGCGCCGGAGTTGTGGTTGAGCACCATGTCCGCATACAGCCCGATTCCGTTTGCGTGTGCCTTCGCAATCAGCGCTTCTAACTCTGCTCGGTTGCCGTAGTAGGTTTTGGTACCGCCCTTCTGATCGAAGTCGCCGAGGTCGAAGTAGTCGTAGGGATCGTAGCCCATGGAGGTGTGATCGGAAGCCTTCGAGACGGGGGGCAGCCAAAGGGCACTGAAGCCGGCCCTGGCGAGGTCTTCCACTTTTTCAGCGACGAAGTTCCACCACTCGTGCTCTTTTTTATCGTGCTTGGGGGCATCCCAGTAAAACGCCTGCATCATGACAGCCATCTTGATCCTGCTCCAATCCTTCCTGTTCGCGCGAGCGTCTCCATCGCATCGGCGATGTCCGCATCGAATGAAAGTGGCTTGAGTTATAGTTCTGCTTCAGCAGGTCAGATGCGCGTGAGGACGGTCAGGTTGGTATGGACATCCGAAACACCAATACGAGGACACATCTCAAGACGGCCGGTGGAGCGCTGCTCAACTGGTGGCGTGCCGCTACGCTCGACGCCCTGATCGTTGGGGTTTTGTGGCTCATCGGTCTTGAACTGATCCGCGTTCCGTTCGCGCCGTTCTGGGCGATCCTTGGGGGTATCCTCCAGATCGTCCCAACCTTCGGCGGCATGATTGCGCTTATCGGGCCGGTGCTGGCGGTTGCCTTCAGCGGCCATGACGAGTGGCGCCTGGGTCTCGTGCTCGGCCTCTATGGGCTGATCGTCATACTTGAGGGTCTCGTCATTGGACCTTACGTTCTGCACCGCACCACCAAGGTTCCCTGGTGGGCTGCCTTCCTCGGCCCGATTGTGCTGGGCATCCTCATCCCGTTCTGGGGAGTGCTGCTGGCGCCTCCGCTGCTGGCAATCATCTTTGCTTTTCGCAAAGCGCCGCCTCCGCCGCCTGCTCTGCCAAGGGGCTAGATGTCCTGCCGGACGGGCCCACTACGCGTGGCGCGGTCACTTCGTGACGTGTATACCTTTCAGGGTGAAGTGAAGGGCGCTGGTCCTCCCGTTGGTCGGAAGATTAAATTCGGGGGATTGTCAGCTAGCCGCCTAGTTTGTAGCGTGTCTCTGCCAGCCGGTAGAGCGGTCGCCATACCAGCCGGTTGATCGTGACCACCATGAGCGCCATCACGATGGTGGCGAGAAGCAGAATCTGAAACTTTCCGCTGTCTGTCGCTGCACTGATCACCGCTCCAAGCCCCACCGTCTGCAGCGTCTGGTTCTTCAGCCGGAAGTACTCTGCGATGATGCTGGCGTTCCACGCGCCACCGGACGCCGTGACCAGGCCCGTGATCAGGAAGGGGAAGATCCCCGGCAGAATGACCGTCTTCCACTTCTGGATAGTGGTGAAGTGAAAGAGCGTCGCGACCTCTTTCAGGTCGGAGGGGATCGCCATCGCTCCTGCGATCACATTGAACAGGATGTACCATTGCGTTCCGAGCAGCATCAGCGCGATGGAGCCGATACCCATTCCGCCACCAACCCGCACCAGTGCAAGCAGCAGAACAGGGAAGAGCGCGGTGGCAGGCACGGAGGCTGCGATCTGCGCTACAGGCTGCGCGATGCGTGCCAGCCGTGGATGAAAGCCAATCGCAACGCCTGCCGGAATAGTCCATGCGGCTGCGAGGATGAGCGCCACATTCACTCTCAGGAAGGTAGCCATCGCACCCTTCAGAATCCCAACAAACTCGCCCCCTTGTACCTGCCGCAGAAGCGTCAACGCCTGCCAGGCTGCATAGAGAACCGCAACCGCCGCGATTACGATGACAAGCCCGCGCAAGACGGCAGACACAATGCCGTTTTTCGCTACCAGGCCTTCAGACTTCGCGGTCTTCGCCGCTGCCCCGACGACGCGTTGGTCTGCGAGTCGTCGATACAGCCCCTCCTCCAGAGGAACTACAGTGTGATGCCGCAGGCTTCGAAGACCACGAGAGTGCTGCAGAAGATGCAGCAGCGGTGAGCGCACCCGCGATCCACTCTCTACCTGTTCGAATTTGAACTTGTCGCTCCATGCGATGACAGGCCGCCAGACGAGCTGATCGGTCGCGACGATGATCGCAATCATCGTCAGCAGACCCCATGTGATGGCTGCGTAGTTTCCCGTGCCGGCTGCGGTCTGTAGATACGATCCCAGCCCAGGCAGCCTGAAGTCGCGCGTTCCGAGCACGAACATCTCGCACGCCATCAGGAAGAACCATCCGCCCGCAACCGACACCATCGAGTTCCAGACCAGCCCGATCGCTGCGTACGGAAGCTCGAGTTGAATCAGCTTCTGCAGGCGCGAAAACTTGTAGATGCTTGCGGCTTCAGTCAGCTCGCGCGGAATGCTCTTGATCGAAGAGTAAAAGCTGAACGCCATGTTCCAGACCTGGCCGGTGAAGATCAGTACAATCGCACCCATCTCCACACCGATCTGCCGTGTAGGAAAGAGCGCAACCATCGCCAACATGACGCCGGGCAGAAAACTGAGAACAGGAATCGACTGCAGGATGTCGAGGCCTGCAATCATCAACGGCTCTACGCGCTTGCTGTACGCCGCGATGTAGCCGTAGCCGATGGCGAAGATGAGGCTCAGCAAATAGGCAAGCCCGATTCTTACGACCGAATAGAACGCATACTGGGGCAGCGCATGCGGGCTCTGCGAGATGACGATCTCCGGCTCAGGATGTCCGAACCAGTAGCGTGCGATCACGACGACGCCATAAAAACACGCCAGTCCGATGCCGGCGACGCAGAGGTCCAGCACAACCGGCCAGCTCCGCTGCAACACCTGCGAGCGCGCCAGCGTCTCCCGTCCTGGGATGTTGCTGAAGCTATCCGGAAACTTCATCATGCATCGATCTCCGCGGTGGAGCTTGTGTCCGCGTCCTGATGCAGTTTTTCAGATTGAATGAAGCGGCGGCGGGAGGCATCGAAGTCGAAGAGTTCGGCGTAGCGACCCCAGTTGATGGCGGTCTCAAGCTGACGAAGGGTCTCGTCTTCGCTGAACTGCTCGTCGAGCATGTCGTGGAAAAACTCCTCGGGCACGCTGCGGTCGCTCTTGGACTCGATGGCGCGCACGATCTGACGGAGGAGGAGAACGTTCCCGACGGCAGCGTTGCGAAAGAGCTCCTTCTGTCGCAGGATCTCGGAGTTTGCGTACTCCGCCCCGGTGGGCGTGATCGCGGCGTCGCCTTCTGTAACCGTCAGGAAACCTAATAGCTGCGCCGCGTCGACGATTGGCAGCAGGTCGTCGATCTGGAAGGCGAGATCGTCCGCGAGGCGATAGATGTCGTCCTTGCCGTTGTGGTCGAGTACGAGCTCGAGCAAACCTGCGATTCCGCCGGGTCGCGCGTGTGGCAGCATCTGGTAGTGCATCTGCCTCTGATCGCGCACCTTCTTTCCTGTGGAAGTCTGCGGTAGCGCTGGCGGCTGTGCATCGGGCTGCGTCAGCACCTTGTAGATGTAGTCGACCAGCTGCGTGAAGGAGGTCGCCTTGCGGTCTCGTGGGTGGGGGATCGAGACGCGGAAGTCGGTACGCACATGGCCAGGATTTCGCCCGAGCACGATGATGCGATCAGCGAGCTGAACGGCCTCTTCGATGTTATGGGTGACGATGAAGATCGATTGCGTCGGGATAGTCTTGTTCTGCCACAGTTCGAGCAGCTCACTGCGCAGGTTCTCCGCCGTCAGCACATCCAGGGCAGAGAAAGGCTCGTCCATGAACAGGACCTCCGGCTCGACGACCAGGGCGCGCGCGAAGCCAACCCGCTGCCGCATGCCACCGGAGAGCTCTTTTGGATAGGCGGCCTGAAAGCCGTCCAGACCAACCGTGTCGAGGATCTTCAGACTGCGCTTGCGACGCTCTGAAGCCTCCATACCGTGTGCCTTCAGCGGTGCTTCGACATTTTCGAGTACGGTGAGCCAGGGGAAGAGGGCGAAGCTTTGAAACACAATTGAAACATTGACCTCGGCGGTTGCAATTGGTTTTTCGTGCCAGTAAACTTCGCCAGCAGAGGGCGCGGACAGACCGGTCAACATTCGCAGCAGGGTCGACTTCCCAGAGCCGGATGGCCCTAGTAGCGCAACGATCTCTCCGGCCGTGATCGAGAGGTCGGTCGGCGAGATGACCTGGATGCGGTTCTCGCTCGGTTGCGCATAGTATTTTTCAACACGTTCGGCACGAATGATGGCTGGCTGCATAGGAAATTTGATGGTACTGGAGGCGGTGCTTGAATTTGTGGTGGATTGTTCGTCAACCACCTCTGCGCTCAGCGTATCATTACTAGGTGGGCGAAATATAAATCGGCCGCCTGCGTACGTCACATTTAAAACTGAACTTTGAACCTTCTACTTTTGGGGAAACTTAGCATGGCAGATTTAGTCTCTACCGCAACACCCAAGCCCAAGGTGCTGGTCGCTGACGACGAGCAGGTGATTGCGAATACTCTGGCGATAATCCTCAATCAGGCAGGCTTTGAGGCGCGTGCCGTATTCAGCGGCGAGAAGGCCGTCGAGCTGCTCGAGAGCTTCCAGCCTGACATGCTCATCAGCGACGTCATCATGACCGGCATGACCGGGATCGAAGCGGCCATCATTACCCGCAGCAAACTACCGAAGTGCAAGATCCTTCTCTTCTCAGGTCAGGCCGCTACTGCGGATCTGCTCGAAAAATCTCGTGCGCAAGGTCACGAGTTCGAAATCCTCGCCAAGCCTGTTCATCCGACCGATCTTCTCGCAAAACTGCGCGGATAGATTCCAGGAAGCTCCGGACGAACGACGAAACAGCAGGACTTCGGTCCTGCTTTTCTCTGCTCCAAATAGCAGGAACTACCTCAAATCCGGTTGGATGAGGGGGACAGGGAACTGACGGCGCTCCTTCACTTTGACTGCGGGTACTCCAGCGTACACGGTCCAGGCGTCCAGACTTCGCGTGGCAACCGACCCCAGACCAAGCACCGCGCCCTCGGCCATATTGACTCCGGGCGCGACAGAGGCCCGCGCACAGACCCACGCATAAGGCCCGATATTCATTGCATACGCGATCAATGGGAAGGCCGGATCGTCGTAGTCGTGGGTCGCCCCGCACAGGTACGCTTCCTGGGACAAGATAGCGTGCGACCCAAGCGTCACAGGTGCCGGGTTGTAGATCTCGACGCCATCTCCGGCCGTTACCTGCTCGGCGCAGATCAGATTCCACGGAGCCCATACCTTGGAGCGCGGATAGAAGTGACAGTTCGGCCCCATCTTCGCTCCAAAGAGACGAAGCAGAAACGCTCTCCAGGAATGTAACGGTCTTGGTGACGTTCTATAAAAAACGGCCCAGCAAAGGTTCCAATTCAGTCGCCTCAGCCGATCCTGCACTGAAAACGCGGGTCGCAGGTAGGGGTCCGCGGCCGTCTCCGCTGAGATATGGTCTGCCGCGTTGTAATGAATCTGCTTAGGCATCGGCGCTCCCGGCTACTCCGATTCAACTGCGGTAGGGGTAAGGACAGTAGCTGTTCCAAATAACCGAATGATCGCCTTCGCGTTCTCGCGCATATCGTAACGGCGATGAAAACACTGGTACGCCAACTCGCACATACGCTGTCGCTCCGCAACCGTCATGCCGATCCACCCCTTCAGCAGTTTCAGCGTCCCATCCGGCGTATCCAACTCCATCAGACCCGCGCCGTCCTCCGCAATCTCCTCCGCAATATTTACCTTGTCGGCCAGCAAAACTGCTTTGCCGCAGGCCAGCGCTTCGGCCACTGCAATGCCGAAGTTTTCCTGGTGCGAAGGCAGGATGAAGGCCTCGGACCCGTAAAACGCCCCCCACTTGGCATCGCCTGTAACCATTCCAGGCCAGAAGACGCGATCCTTAATCCCCAGGTTCGCTGCCGTCGCCTTCAGCTTCGCGCTCCACTGCTGCTGGTCAGGCCCCGCCATCACCAGATAAAGATCAGGGTCGTCGGCTGCAACCTTGGCGAACGCGTCGATCAGCATATCGCAGCCCTTCTTGCGATGAATGCGACCCAGGAACACCAAGTATCTCTTGCCTTTCGCCTCAGGGCACTTCGCGAAAAAGCGCGCTTCTGCAACTCCGGATCGCCGGTCGGGCCGCTCGCACCATACGGCACCACATAGGCATTCCATCGATGCAGCCAGAAGCTCTGCTCCGCAAGCCGCTTCTCGGCCTTCGAAGTGAAGAGCACCCGATACGCACCGCGCAGGATCCAGTACTCTGCCGGAATCCAGTACAGCCACTTCTTGATGTGCTTCAACGGAAAGGCATGCTTGAAGTATGGGTCCAGCATGCCGTGAGTAAACACGACATAGGGGTATTGCCTGCCAGCGTTCGCCAAGCCGCATAGCCGCAGTACTGCCAAAGTCCATTCACCACCACGCCATCGAAACGATGACGATTATCTCTCAACCAGGGGAGCAGCCTGGAGTTGAACCCATAGGTCGTGTTGGTAGGACCAAGCGCATGAACCGGAAATCCGACATCGTCAAGGTACGGTGCCGAGGGGTCGTCGAGCGTGACGACCTCGCCGGTGTAGCCGATGGGTCCGTAGCTCAGTAGCACGCGTACCGACTCTGTGGGGCCGCCAGCCTCAGGGTTCAGTGTCCCAATGATGTGCAAAATCCGCATAATTCTTCGACTATCAACTTTTAAGCATAGCAGCAGAGCTTGTCCTTACAAGCCGCGCGCACTTAAGTTGTAATCACGTCGACAGCCTCCTTGTCACGGCCGCGATTGCTCGTCGAAGCCCCGCTATGTCCTCCTCGTAACTCCACCCAGAGATTCTCTTCCGTCCATGTCGTCCCATGGTCACTGCTGTCTCTGGCCGCTCGAGGACTCTTCGCAGCGCCTCCGTCAGCGCGTCTACATCGCCGACGGGGAACACACACCCTTCGACCCCATCGGTCACCAGATCGGGTTGGCAGCCCACGTCATCGGATAGGATCATGGCACGTCCCGAGTTCATCACCTCGTTCACGATCAATCCCCATGGCTCATCCTGCGAGGGCAAGACAAAGACCGACGCCAGATTGAAAAAACCTGGCAGCTCGGATTGATTGCGAAAGCCGCAAAAGCGAACTCCACTGACTCCACTCTGCGAAACGAGCCTCTCCAGCGCCGCCCGCTCCTCGCCGTCGCCTACGATTAGGAGGTAGGGAATCGGGCTATTCTCCACTTCAGAACAAAGACTGAGATAAGCCCTGACCAGATCTTCGCACCGCTTCCGTTTCTGCAGCTTCGAAGCAAATAGAATGACGGGCCGGGACGCATCAAGGCCAAGCTCTCGCAACAGATCCCCTTGTCGAAGACCGGCCTCGCGGCTGCGGCTCTGAAAGTATTCGTTGTCCACCGCATACGGCATCAGGAACTGCGGGAGATCCTCGCCGAGCGTGTGACGCCAGTACGCAGCATTCAAACTCCCAATCGGCAACACTCCGTCGACAAGCTGCTTCAATCCGCTAAAGAAAAGGCGCTTTGCTACCTGCTTTAGAACACCGTCCTGCTTTCTTCCCAGGCGCGACTCCGCACGAAGCAGCACCGGAATCCCCAGCGCCTTTGCCATCAGCATTCCCTGCAGGGTGTTCAGCGTCGAGTAGCCATGCACCCAAAGCACGTCGAAGCCGTCTCTCCCTTTGCTTCCTCGCAGACGGCTGAAGATGCCGTAGTTCAACTGGCTCGTCGGCCCGGTTCTTCTCTTATCCCATATCGCCGGAAGAAATTCATAACGATAGCCGTCGAGCAGGGGCACATCCCACTTCACGTCCACGCCAAATCCTTTGTCGACGTACTCCTGCACGGAGAAGTTCGATGCAAAGAAGACGGTCAGCTCGATGTCAGTCTCCTGCGCGATTCGCCGCAGCAAAGGTGCCTGATACTGGATCGGGTGGCTCACCAGGTAGGCAACCTTCACCTTCTTCGCTTTGCCGTCTCGGCTTTGATAAGGAGATCTCATGGAGAGGCGATCCGTCCTACGCGATGATCTTTCGTGTTAGTTGCGCGATGGCCTGGCGCAGCGCCTGAATGTCCTCTTCAAAGCTCCAGGCGTTGATTCTGTCGAGTGCGCGCTGGCCCATCTGCGCCGCGGCCTCGGGCGTCGCCAGCACACGTCGCAGCGCTTCGGCGAGCGCCTTCACATCCCGCACGGGAAACACATATCCCTCTACGCCATCTGTCACCAGATCGGGCTGGCACCCAATATCGTCGGACAGAATCACGGCACGACCCGCGTTCATCACCTCGTTCACCACTAATCCCCAGGGCTCGTGGCGAGCAGGTAAGACAAATACGCTCGCAAGATCGAAGAACCTCGGCAGCTCAGACTGATTGCGAAACCCGCAGAATCGAATGTCCGTCAACCCGCTCGACCTGGCCTTCTCTTCGAGCGCGGCTCGTTCCTCGCCATCGCCAACGATCAACAGATAGGGGTGCGGCTGGCCTGTGTCGTCGTTGATCAAATTCGCATACGCGTCCATCAGATCGGAGCAATATTTGCGTTGCTGCAGCTTTGAAGCGAAAAGGATGACTGGTCTTCCGGCCTCAAGGCCGAGCTCTCGTCGCAACTCGTCGCGTGTCGCAGCCGCTTCCAGGCTTCGTCGCTGGAAGTACTCGTTGTCCACCGCGTAAGGCATCAGAAAAAACGGGACATCATCGCCCAGATAGTGCCGCCAATACTCTGCGTTCAGCGTGCCGACCGGCAGAACTCCATCCACCATGTGTTTCAGGAACTGAAAGAACAGCGTCTTCAGAAGAAGCTTCGGGCCACTCCGCGCACGGTCTCGCAGCCACATGTCGGCGCGGACCAGCACGGGGATTCCCAGCGCCTTCGCGGCCAGCATTCCGTGCAATGCATTCACCATGTTGTAGCCATGCGTCCACAGCAGATCGTAGCCGGGCTCTCCCTTGCGGCCGCGAAGCTCGCTGAAGATGCCGTAGTTCAGGGGAGTCGTCACCGTCTGCGTGCCATCGTCACGAATCACCGGCAGGAATTTATGACGGTATCCCTCCAACAGCGGCACGTCCCACTTCACATCGACGCCGAAGCCTTCATCCTGGTAGCTGCGAAGCGAAAAGTCCGAGCCGAAGAAGACGGTCAGGTCGATGTCCGGCTCCTGCGCGATGCGGCGCAACAACGGAGCCTGATACTGGATAGGATGACTCACCAGGTAGGCCAGCCTTACCTTCTTCTTCAAGCCTTTGTCAACGTCCGACGAGGGTACGACCATATCTTTTTGGTTCTCATGCAAAGCCTGGCCCGAGGCGACTATCACTACTGTTGAATAGCGAGAATTAGAATCGAAGCAATACCCAACAGTGTAGAGATACCGCCGTTCTTGATCGCCGCCTTCATCGGATTGCTAGGCAGGAACACGATGTCTTCGGCCTGGAGCACAGGATCGGGAACCTTCCCGTTGATCACCTTCGAGATGTCGACTTTGACCATCTGTCGGGTAGTACCCGTGGTTCGAATAATCCTGAGGTCATTGAATCTGCCTTCGTAACCCGGCCCCCTGCCAACGCAGCTACCTTCATCAAGGTGATAGGAGAGTTCTGTTGGAGCGGGATTGCGCCCTGAGTCTTGAAGGCTCCTAGCAGATAGACCACTCCAACCCGTGGAATGATAATCGTGTCGCGCGGATAGATCGGTATATTGATGAGCGCACTCTTCGCGGGATCGGTGCCGAGGTCGATGACGATGGGTTCTGTTGCGCCATAACGATTGATCGTGATGATATGGCTTGCCGTCGCGGGCAGGCCGCCCCCACCGACGACAACCGTCGTTGCCCCACCCCATTCCCCGCGGCGCCTCCGCCGCCTGCGCCGCTGCCCACCGCGGCCAGCACATCAAACAATCGTCGTTCGCCAATCACCGGCACAATCCCGTGCAACTCTCCCAGGACAGTGACGATTTGATTCGGAGAGTCTGTGATCTGAATCGCCACCTGAGGATCGCGAAACATGCCGGCATCCTTCAGTTTCTGCGCGATCAGGTCCTGGGCCTGATGAACGGTAAGGTCGTTCACCAGCACACTCCCAATGAGGGGCAGTTGAACGGTCCCGTCGAGGCCGATGCGAACTGCTGGAGTGTAGTCCCCGTTCCCGAAGATCCGTATTGAGAACACGTCCCCAACTCCCAAAAAGACATCTCGGGGTCCCGGAAACAAGATTGCAGGATCGGTTGTGATCGTGATGGGGGGATTCACCTCTGACGTGATTCCAAGCGCTGGTCCGCTGAATTGTGCCTCCGCGACGCCGCCGCAAAGAGCCATCAGAAGAAAAATAGCGGAAGCAAGCCAGGCTCTGCGCCAGTCGACTTGATCCACACACTTCTCGGCCTCAGTCCGGAGACCTTCCTTGTTCTGTCTCATCGCTTCGTCTCCCCTGCGTTGGTGTGGTCCCTTGTGGAGGCCGTCTGCGACTCCCAGCTGTCGGAGTCCACACTTGAGTAGGAGTAACCCGAATAGCCGTAGTACCCGTAGTACTCCGGTGAATTCATGTCGACCGCATTCAGCACGATTCCGGTAATGGCCGCCCCCGAACGCAGCAGAAGATCTCTGGCCCGGCGCACCACATGCTTGCTCGATTTGCCATGACGCACCACCAGCACGACAGCATCCGCCTGGCGCGCCAGAATCACGCCGTCGGTAACCGACAGGATCGGCGGCGAATCGATCACGATGTAGTCGTAGATCTCTCCACAGCGCTTGAGGATGGTCTCCATCGCCGCCGAACTCAGCATCTCGGTCGGGAATGGCGGAACCGGTCCACTCGGCAGGATGTCCAGATTTGGAATCTCGGGCACTCTCTGTACCGTCTCCTCCAGCTTGGTTGCTCCGGTCAGTACCGTAGTCAGACCGATCTTTCCGTTCAACCCGAACCGGTGATGAACGTTAGGTCGTCGAAGATCTCCATCGATCAGCAGGACCCGGGTGTCCCGTTGTGCCAGGATCGCAGCGAGATTGCTCGCGGCCGTCGTCTTTCCTTCCGAGGGCGTTGCGCTTGTCAGCACAATGTACTTTGGTGGATGCCCGGTCTTAGAGAGCAGCAGGGACGTACGCAGCGAACGGAACGCTTCCGCAAACTGCGACTTCGGCTGCGTCAGGATTCCGACATTGCGTTGCGCCGTGCTTAGCGTTGCGGCCTGATCGACCGATGATCTGCGCGCTCGTGGAATGATAGCAAGCGATGGCAACTCCGTAATGCTTTCGATCTCCGCGATGCTTCGCAATCCAGTATCCAGGCTCTCCATCAGGAAGGCGACCACAATGCCCGCCAGTATCGCAAAGACCAAAGCCGTTATGATCACGGTCGATTGTGGACGCAGGACAGGCTCCGCCGGAGGCAACGCCTGATCCACAACATCGACCTCCAGAGACTCCAGCCCCGATTGCACACTTGCAGTTCTCAGACGCTGCTGCAGGCTGTCATATAGGGTTCGGTTGGCTTCGTACTCCCGTTGGCGCAGGGTGTACTCCACCAGCTGGTCCCGCAACTTGTAGGCGTCGGTCTTCTGAGTCTCGAGCGCCGCTGTCGTCTGGTCTTCATTCGCCTTCGCGACCACGTAATTCTGCTTTGCCTGCACGATCAGGCGATTCTGTTCCTCATCGATCTCTTTGACGAACTCATCGATCTGAGCCTTCAGCGCCTTGGATTGAGGATGATTCGGTCCAAGGGTCGCCTCCAGCGTGGCATAATTCGCTCGGGCTCCGGCGAGCTGTCCACGCAGTTGATTGAGCTCTGCTGGCGCCGTTCCTGGAGTCAGCTCGATGGTTCCTTCAAGCGTATTCGGATCCATTCCGCTTACAACGCGGTAGCGTGCCTCGGCGATGATGCGGGCCAGTTTCGCAGTACCTGCCGCCCGGGCGAGGTCGTCGAGGGACGTGCTGATCTGATTGTGGGTCGGGTCAAATCCAAGGATGCCCAGACGACGCTGCATGTCCATCATCTGTTCCTGCGACGCCTCAACCTCCTGCTTCAGGCCTTCGAGAGTTCCAGAGAGCCACACAGAGGCGCGCTGCGAGGATTCGTATCGGGTCTGATAGCTTCGCTGGACGTAATCCGAGATAACCTTGTTGACAATATCGGCCGACAGCTTCGCACTATAGCTGCTGTAGCTGATGCGGATAATATCGGTCTTCGGAACGATGGTGATGTGCAGATTGCTCTGGATGCGATGAACCGTGTCCTGCCTGGTTTCGCCGTCATCCAGACTCGCCCGCGGCTCGGGACGGGTCTTCTCTTCCAGAAAATCCGCGTTGTTGGCCAGGTCCATCTCTCGACACACGGTCAACATCAGCGAATCGCTCTTTAGAATCTCAATCTCGCTCAGCAGCTTGGAGTTGGAATCTCCTCCCCGTACTCCTGCACCGTGCTGACACGGTATTCGTTCGACGAGCCCGACCGCACCTGAATTCGTCCATACGATTCAAAGAGTTTAGGCTGGGACTCCGCCTTATAGATTCCGTACGCCAGCCCCAGCAAGACCGCAATAATCAGGACCAGCTTACGTTTCCGCAGCACAATCAGAGCTTCTGAGAGCGTAGTATCTGTAACCGTTGTACTGAACCCTGCCTGGTTCGTCTCCGGAACACTCACATGCGGCGGCTGCGTATTTGTAGAACCCATTCCCTTTAGTCTACCCGAGCAGCCCTGCCGGAAGGAGTATTAGATGAGCTCCAGGCTTCTTATGGTCCAAAAGTGTTACCTTCTCCGGCAACGCTCCGTAACCGTCCAAACTTGGATATCCTCGACCATGAGCCGTAACACCATCAACTGATGGCTGATCCAGCAGAACTGTTGTCGCTAAGGCAGGTTCTCTCTGCCCTCTACCCTGTAAATCTCAGGCCGGCAGATGTTCAATAAGATGAAAGGTACTGCTTAATGTCTCGAAACACTCTCGTCACAGGAGCCGCGGGGTTTCTCGGATCTCATCTGTGTGACGCTCTTCTGTCCGAAGGAGACATCGTCGTCGGCGTCGACAACCTCAGCACCGGAAACCTGGCCAACCTCAGCCATCTCTCTCGCGAAAGCCGCTTCAGCCTTGTCGAATTCGATATCTGCAAGCCCTGCCCGAACCACTCGTCCCTTTTCACCCACACTTTTCACGCCGTTGTCTTTCTCTATCGCCCCTGCAAGATCTGGACTCAGTGGTCTGTCGTGAACCTTAGATTCAGAGCGCTAGGGAAGGGAGGGATACGTGCGTAACCTCGGATACCAGGTCAGCTGCACTGCAGTCGAAGTATTTTGCTGAAGCCCCGGTTTGTAGACCGGCGCCTTCCAGCCCTCATACTGAAACCATGCGTTCAGCTCGACGTCTTTTCCCAGTCGCTTCACAACGCTCGCCCTGAACTGGTTTTGCGTGGTCCCGCCGGGAATAAAGTTCGAAGGTGTCTTCTTGTTCAGATACTCCAGCTGAACCCACTCGTTGCCCGAGATGTGATAGGTCAGCCACGCCTGTCCGCCCTTGGCTTCGCGCCCAATCCAGTCCCCCATGATGAATCCGTTATTCGTGTAGCCCTGCTTCTGAATCGTCTCCCAATACGCAAACTGTCCATCGTGAGCCGGCCCGACATCTGGGTCGGTCGATGCGGCCTCCACTCTGAAGTCCAACTTTCTGGCTCCCGGAATCTGCGAGAGATACAGTCCCGTTCTGTAAGACGCACGGCGAGGAGCGCTGATCGGAGTTACATCGTCATGCGAAATGGCATCGACGACAAACGTCACGTACTTGCGCAGAAAGGGAAGCCGGTAGGAGGCGCTGAAATCGCTAAACCTGGCTCCAGGGTCGTCTCGACCTGCCTTCTCCGCCGCAGTTGTATCGCTCGGATCGAAGAATCCCTTGAGAAACAGGTGCAGCGTTACCGGAGCGTGTCCCGCTCCGCCGAAGATGATCGTCCGCGAAAATCCAAACTCGAAGTTCTCGGTCGGACGGAAAGAAAACATCTCCGCATGCACCCAGGGGTCTCGCGGAACATTATGTCCCTTCAGGTCGCCGTAGAAGAAGTCGTAACGAAGCGGCCCCATGACCTTTGACACAAAGGGAATGTACAGCGGCTCAACCCGGTTGATGCGGAACGAGTAGATATTCTCCGCATTGTTGGACCAGGCCATGGAACTGCCCGCCGCCGGTCCCAGCCACGCGTCGCTCTTGCCACCGGAGATCTCATGGCCGAACAGATGCACCGACGCATACGCCTCGACCAACCGAAATGGGTTCTGGTCGGGAATAGGACCGAGGGGGATCGTGGTCTGAGGCCCTGGATAAGGATAGATCAGGTCGACCGCAGTCAGAAGCTGCGCCAGATCGAGAGAGTATCCATCGGCCGAGGGTGCGTGCTGATACTCGCCGCGGATATACATCGAAAACGGTCCCCACTCTCCGAGTCCGGAAGCTCCTACAATGCTGTTGAAGCCGCTCTGGTAGGGTCGTCCGAAGTCGTTGTTGATCGTCTGGCCAATGTGGTAGCTGTCGCGCAGAATCGGTCCGCTGATCCCCAGCAGGCGCGTATACGACGAGTCCAGCCCGTAGACCACGCCGCGCTCGATCAGGCCGCCATCGGGATCCTCCGCGCTCACCTCATACAACAGCTTCGAGAGAATCGACTGAGCCTCTTCGTTGTCGCTGTTGACGATGTCGCCCCGCGAATCCTGAAGCATGTGCAAAACGCTTCGCCGCGTATACGGCCGCATGCTGAGAAACATCGTGTTGACGAAACCCATGGAGTAAAGCCGCGTTAACGCCGGATATACCCAGCTATCGATCGGAATGTAAGTCGATCCCAGGGGTCCGGCGGCGGCTTCACGTCGTCGGGAGCGTAACCGGCATAACCAATAAACGGTTTCTTCGGAGTCGTCTGTTCCGGGAGGACCACCGGCTGGGCGGTCGGCGCAGGAGGGCCTATCCCTGGGTTTTGCGGAGGAGTGGCGGAGGGCGTCTGCGCAGGGGCAGCCGGCGTGGACGTTGGCGACGGTTGCTGGGGCGAATAAGCTGAATTGCCAGGCGTCGTCCCGTTTGGAATTGGCGTCGGAGAAGATTCAGAGGCAGGTGGTGGAGCGGCAGTGGTCGTTGGCGTCTGCGCGATCGCTGTCGATGCGGCCCATAAACTCAGCGCCGCAAAACAAAGAAAAGCTTTGGTCCGCACTCACACCTCAATCCGGGGCTTTGAAACGCCGCTACCAGTGTAACCGCCCCCAGCGTCCGGCCCGGAGTTACCAACCGATGACGGGAAGCTCATTGGTCAGCTCATTGTTCAGCTCGTTGTTCAGTGGATGAAATACGCTTGCTCAGACGCTCTCCAGCCCTCTCCAGCCAGGCCTTCGTACAAATCTTGCGCCCCAGCAAAAACTCTTCATCTGCTCCAGAGGATCCTGCCTGGAATCTCCACCCACTCCCTGCACCCGATATCCTTTGCATTCAATCAGAACCGGACCCCCGCCCCCTCGGATTCTCCCCAGGGACTCCTGCGTCACCCGGTACAGAGCTACTGCATCGTGTGCATCGACCGGCATTCCCGGCAACCCCCACCCGCGAACCTTCGCGCTCAGTTGAGTCACCCCGTCTTTTTCTTTTCCGCTATCCGGCAACACCACAAAGATCATCGGCAACTCCAACTTCGCAGCAGCCTCGATGATCTCCCGCCACTCCTTCTTGTCCAAGTCCGAGTGGCCAGCATAAGCGACCACCACGCTCCCCGTCTCAGCGTCTTGAACGAGAGCGCCGCACCCATCGCCATTCGCAGTCGATCGCCCGCATCTTCCACCCACGGCAGCACCCGCACCAGCGCACCTTCCCTCGCCAGCTTCGCACCGTCGATCTTTCCCTCATGAAACTCCGCGACCCGCCTCAGCAGGGAATCGATCTGCGCCTTCGACTGCGCCCCCGCGATCAGATCCATCACAACGCTCGGCTGGGAGTCGCTCACCAGATCCCCCGGCAACAAATCAAGAGCAATGCTGACCCGGCAGGCCTCCTCCCCTCTGGTGGACCCTAGCCTGCGTCGCCCCTTCACACCCTTCTGCAATCCGGCAATGTGCTCGTCCAGAGCTCTCGCGTCGGCCATCACCCCATACATCTGCAGCAGCTTCTTATTCGGCACCAGTGGATTCTCATACAGCCCCGCGTCGCTCAACCAACCCTCCGTAACAGTTCAAGTTACAAAACGAGAGGGTTCCCACTAGGAACCCTCATCACAATCAAAGCCCTTCAAAAATGTCAGGCACGCGCTGGATCAGCCGCCTCGACATCCAGACCAAGCTCAACCAACGCCTTCTGCGCCGCCTTCGGTTTGAACTTGCCCTCGCGAGCCAGCTTCGACAGAGTAGCCCCAACGATCGCCTCAGCACTCACTTCAAAATGCCTCCGCAGATGCTCGCGGTTATCGCTCCGTCCGAACCCATCCGTGCCCAGCGTCACCAACCGCGAAGGCAGCCACGGCGACAGCAGATCCGGCACCGACTTCATGTAGTCGCTGGTAGCAATAATCGGACCAGCTGAGCTTCCAAGCGCCTGCAGCACATACGGCACCTTCTCCTTCTCTGCCGGATGCAGCCGATTCCAACGCTCCACCGCCAGCGCATCCCGCCGCAACTCCGTATAGCTTGTGACGCTCCAAACATCGGCATGCACGTTGTACTTCGAGGCAAGAATCTCCTGCGCCCGCAGCACTTCGTTCAGGATCGGCCCGCTGCCAAACAACTGCACAGCCCCCTCACCAGCAGCCGGCTTCAGCTTGTACATCCCGCGCAGTATGCCCTCAGCCGAACCCTCCGGCATCGCCGGCATCGCGTAATCCTCGTTGTACATCGTGATGTAGTAGAAGCAGTCCTCGCCCTTCTCATACATACGGCGAATGCCATCCTGAATCACCACCGCCAGCTCATAAACAAACGCCGGATCATAGGTAACGCAAGTCGGCACAGTACTGGCCAGTACGATGCTGTGCCCATCCTGGTGCTGAAGCCCTTCGCCAAGCATCGTCGTCCGCCCAGCGGTTCCGCCCATCAAAAATCCCTTGCCGCGCGAGTCCGCAAACGCCCACACCATATCCCCGATGCGCTGAAATCCAAACATCGAGTAGTACATATAGAAGGGAATCGCCGGCACCTTGTAGTTCACATACGCCGTGCCCGCCGCAGTAAACGAGGCCATCGACCCCGCCTCCGTAATCCCTTCCTCGAGAATCTGACCATCTTTATTCTCGCGGTAGTAGAGCAGCATATCCGCATCGTGCGGCTCATACTTCTGCCCCTCAGGAGCGTAGATTCCCACCTGCCGAATCGCCGACTCCAGCCCAAACGTCCGGCCCTCGTCCGGCACAATCGGCACAATCAGCTTCCCAATCGCCGGGTCCTTCATCAGGTGCCGCAGGATGCTCACGAAGCCCATCGTCGTCGAAACAGCGCGCATGTTCGAGCCCGCCGTCCACTCGCCAAAGTACTCCAGCCCCGGAGCCTTGAAGTCGCTCTTCGGCACCTCGCGTGTCGGCAGATACCCACCAAGCTCCCTGCGCCGCTCCTGCATATAAGCAATCTCAGGAGAGTCCTGCGCCGGCCGATACGGCGTACCCGACTTCGCCGCCTCCTCCGGAATCGGAATCTCAAATCGCTTCACAAACGCGGCCAGCCCATCATCGGCCAGCTTCTTCTCCGAGTGCGTCGCATTCCGCGCCTGCGCCGAGCCCAGTCCATAGCCCTTCACGGTCTTCGCCAGAATCACCGTGGGACCGCCCTTGTGCTCGACCGCCCGCTTGTACGCGTTATAGATCTTCGTCCTGTCATGCCCTCCGCGATGGAGCGCCGCAAGCTGGTCATCGGTCATATCCTTCACCAGCTCCAGCAACTCCGGATACTTGCCAAAGAACTCCTTGCGCAGATAAGCCCCATCCTTCGCCTTGAACCTTTGGAAGTCCCCATCCACGCACTCTTCCATCCTGCGCAGAAGCAGCCCCGTATGGTCGCGCTCAAACAGCGCATCCCAGTCCGAGCCCCAGATCACCTTGATCACATTCCACCCAGCCCCGCGGAACACACCTTCCAGCTCATCGATGATCCGCTTGTTTCCACGCACCGGCCCATCCAGCCGCTGCAGGTTGCAGTTCACCACGAAGATCAGGTTATCCAGCTTCTCTCGCGAAGCCACCGAGATCGCACCCAGGCTATCGACCTCATCGGTTTCGCCATCGCCCACAAACGCCCACACCTTGCGGTCAGTCGTTTCAATCAGCTTGCGATTCTCCAGATACCGCATGAACCGCGCCTGGTAGATCGCATTCAGCGGCCCAATCCCCATCGACACCGTTGGAAAGTTCCAGAAGTTCGGCATCAGCCACGGATGCGGATACGAGCTCAGCCCCGGGGTCTCTCTCAGCTCATGGCGAAAGTTCTTCAGCCGTTCATCGTCGAATCGTCCTTCAAGGTAGGCGCGCGCGTACACTCCCGGCGAAGCATGCCCCTGGAAGTAAACAAAATCTCCCGGCTGCTCCTGCCCACCGCTCGTGTACTTCGCATGGAAGAAGTGATTGAAGCCAACCTCAAGCAGCGTCGCCAGCGACGAGTACGTCGAGATATGCCCACCGATTCCGGCGTCTTTCTTGTTCTGGCCATGCACCATCGCCATCGCGTTCCAGCGAATCAGGCTCTCGACGCGCCGCTCCAGCGCTCTGTCGCCCGGATACGGAATCTCGTCATGCTTCGGAATCGTGTTGCGATACGGCGTGGTCAGCTCGCTCGGCGTCGGCACTCCCGCCTCATGCGCACGCTTACGGAGAGCCTCAAGCAGCTCGGATCCCTGCTCCCAGTCCCCGGCCACGACGTCATCAAACGCCTCGATCCACTCGGAGACCTCTGCGGTAAAGTCCTGCTTGGCGGCTTCTTCCAGTTTCGTTGTCATAAGTCTTTCTGTGCTCCCACGCTTATAACGATATAAGGCTTACGCTAAAACGTAAAACGAAGTCCTGCCGGACGGGCCTCCTGCGCGGAGGGCGGGCGTTCGCACGCCTTTTACTGCTTCGCCCGGTCCTCCCGTTGGTCGGAATGATCATAGTTCGCGACCAACGGGAGCGCCACGCAAAGCGGTCCACAAGTCACGAAGTGACCGCTGCCCGCGTAGGGCGCCCGTCCGGCAGGACACCCGCCTCTAAGTCGAATAATCCGCATTAATCCGCACATACTCTTCCGTCAGGTCACAAGTCAGAAACCTGCACTCCGCCTCCCCCAGCCCCAGGTCGATCGTGATCGTGTAGTCCCGAGCCTGCATCTCCGTATGCGCAGCGCTCTCCTGGAACGCAGCCGACCGCACCCCAAGCTCAAACACTGGCTGGCTTCCAATCGTGATATTCACCAGCGAAGGGTCGAACACCACGCCACTGTATCCAGCCGCAGCCAGCAGCCGCCCCCAGTTAGGATCTGCGCTCGACCACGCCGTTTTGCACAACGGAGAGTGAGCAATGGCCTTCGCCACCTGCTTCGCCTCAGCCTCCGTCCGTGCCCCGGTAATATGCAGCGTGACAACATGTTCCACGCCCTCGCCATCATCCACAATCTGGTACGCCAGCGACCCACACACCAGCTTCAGCGCATTGGCAAACGGCTCCTGCGTGCGGGCATCCAGCTTCACCCCACTCGCCCCACTGGCCAGCAGCAGCACCGTATCGTTGGTCGAAGTATCGCCATCAATTGAGATCGAATTGAAGCTCCGCTCCACCGCAGGCTCCAACAGCCTACGCAACGGTTCGCTCTCTGCCGCAATATCGCTGAACAAATAAACCAGCATCGTCGCATGCGCCGGTCCCACCGGTGCCCCGAGCTGCGGATGAATCATCCCCGCGCCCTTGGCCACGCCAAAGATCCGCACCTCAACGCCATCGACATCGATCGAAGCGCGCGCCACCTTCATCTTCGTATCGGTCGTCATAATGGCCCGGGCAAACGAGTCCGCGTGCTCCGGCGTCGCACCCATCACCCGCTCCAACTCAGGCAGCGCGGTTACCACCTTCTCCGCAGGAAATGGCACGCCGATGATCCCGGTCGAAGAAGGAAAGATCTCATCGAAGATGCAGTGAAACGTCTCCGCCGCCGCGACACACGTCTGCACACAGGCATCAACTCCAGGCTGTCCGGTCGCGCAGTTCGCATTCCCCGCATTCACCAGCACCACGCTCACACGCCCACCAGTGGAGGCGATATGCCGCCGCCCAACCGTCACCGGCGCCGCCACAACCTGGTTCTTCGTGAACATCGCCGCGCCGTTCGCCCCTTTGGCTGCAACCGCAACAGCTACATCCGCGTTGCCACTCGCTTTGATCCCCGCCTTCACCGCGCCCCACACAAAACCCTGCGGCAGCCCCTGCGACTTCACAACCTGTTCATTCTCCATACCTCTACTCTACAATTCCGCAGCAAAGTGGAGGAAATCCGCCACTGCATTTCGTCTGCCGCGCACGTTGCTCGGTATTTGCCGCTGCACCTCGCCATGGCGATCGCCGTTGACGTTGCATTTGCATTTGCCGTCGCAGTTGCCATTGCGGTTGCATTTGCGGTTGTTGTTGCTTTTGTCGTTGCTGTTGCCTGTTCTCTTGTTGTCATCCCCGAAGGGAATCTGCGGTTGTCCTTTGGCTGTGTGCCCCATATCTCGAACTTGAGATGTGTGCATTCGTGCAAAGCGCGAACCATTCTCTCTCGTTCCCCTTACCCACCGGGTCCAGCTCGAACTACAAAATCCTGTCAAGCCCCTATACCGCCAAACCCCGCGCCAATCCAGCACATTCGCGTGGCGTATTAGATATGCACCAGCCGCTATACTTGATACAGAGCACAAAAAGCCCCGGCCACAAACCGGGGCTTCTCTTTGGAAAGGACCAATCAGCCCGTAACCCGTTTGTTTAGAAAAATTTGCCTATAACTCTTTTGTAATGACGATTTTGCGAAAACCTCTTTTTGTAAACTAAACAAACAAAAGGAGTTACAAGACAGATCCCCCGAGGGGGTACCCCTCAAAAGACAATCGGTAAGGTACGACCCTCCAACGAGCTCTTCCTCGCCATCTCAAGCAGCTTGATCGTCCGGTAGCCGTCTTCGGGCATTACCGCCAACTCAGCCGTTCCGTTGATCGCGTCGCGAACGTTGGCATAGAAGAAGCGGTAGTCCCCCAGCTCGGTCTTCACTTTGGTGCGGCTCAGCGTGCCAGGATCGTTTGGATCGGGAGCGACGGTCAAAGTACCCCAGTGCTGATCGGCATCAGCCAGCCACTCGCCCTCGCCCATGCGGGGCAGCTTCGCTCCACCGAGCAGCGCAGGCTCCTGCGGGTCCAGGCCAAACTTCTTGAAGCTGCCCCGAGTTCCATGCAGCAGGAACCTCGGCGCAGCGTCGCAAGCCAGCATGCTCGACCGGCAGTGCGCCCGCATCTTCGGATACTCCAGCGTGATGTCGAACGCATCTTCGATATCGGTCGAGTCCCGGTCCATCCGAACGCTCGCCGTGATCCCCTCCGGCACGCCAAACAGAGTCAGTACCTGGTCCACCAGGTGAGGAGCAAGGTCGAACAGAAGTCCGTTCGAGCCGCTCGCTCCCTCCTTCCAGGTGTTCTCGCGAGGCACCGGCCGGAAGCGGTCGAAGTGCGATTCGTAGGTCACCAGACGCCCCACCGCCTCGTCCTTCAAGATCTTCTTCACCGTCAAAAATCCCCATCCCAGCGCCGATTATGAAAGGGAGCCAGAACTAACCGCTGTTTCAACCCAAGCTCCTTCAACTCCAAAGCCTGGTCACTGGTCGCAGCAAACGGCTTATCGACGACCACATGCTTTCCCGCCAGCAGAGCCTGCTTCGCAAGGTCGTAGTGAGTCTCATTTGGAGTCCCGACCACCACAAGCTGCACCGCGGGATCGCTCAACGCCTCCTCAACCGACCGCAGAATCCGCGTCGAAGGATAAGCCTTTCCCGCCTCATCGCCCTTGCGCTGGACGATTGCCTCCAGCTTCAGCCCAGGCACGGCGCTCACAAACGGCGCATGAAACACCTGCCCCGCCAATCCGAACCCAACCACCGCAACGCCAATCTCAGCAGCCATTCCTAACTCCTCGCAATCTCACACAACGCCGGATAAATCCGCCGATATTGGTTATAAGCCTGGTCCATCACAACTCCGCTCTCTGTCACCAATTGGAGCAAAAAAGCAACAGAAATTTCTGCCCGCAAGCTGAAATCCTGAAACAAAGTTGATGAGAGTGTACCGAAAGCATCTTTTGAAGATTTTGAACGACCGACTGCATCAGAAACTCATACAAGTAAGTTTGTGACAAAGCCAATAAGCTCCTACCGTTATGACGGTGTTGCCATAAACTAGTCCGTGAATCTAATCAAGATGCAGGTTACGATCAACCGTATGAGCAAAAGCAAAACAGCGGGCGCTGCTCAGGCGTCAATGCTTTCTCTCGGGTTCTGCTTATTTCTGGCCTGCGGTCTGTCGCAGGCGCAAGGGCCAGGCAGGCAGACGACGCAAACCCCAGCCAGCGGGCCCAGCACAGCCACAAACAGCTCTGCCATAGCGAACGCCCAGCAAAATCTCTACACCGCATCCGGCCAGAACGGCGCCCAGCCGACACAGGACTCCTTCAAGGGTAGCGTGGTGACTGGCAAGGCCACCGAAGGGGTTCTGGATCTCTCGCTCGACGATGCCATTCAGCGCGGTCTGCGCCAAAATCTTGGCCTTATTCTGCAGACCTCGTCGGTCAAGAACGCTGCAGGTCAACGTCTCGAGGAGCTGCAGCCGCTTCTTCCCACCGTTACGGCATCAGCAAGCATCGAGGTGGAGCAGATTAACCTCGCCGCCTTCGGAATTAAGTTCCCTGGTCTCGTGCCCATCATCGGGCCATTCCAGGTGGTCGACTTCCGCGCCTACCTGACACAGAATCTGGTCAACGTCTCAGCTCTCAAGAACTACCTTGCAGCGAAGCATAACTTCCAGGGTGCGCGTCTCACCGCTGAGGATGCCCGCGACCTGGTAGCTCTGACTGTCGGCAACGCCTATCTGCTTTGTATCGCAGACACCGCCCGTATCGAAGCGGTCACTGCGGAGTTGGCCACGTCAAAGGTCTCGCTCGATCAAGCCGTCGCAGCACACGATGCCGGAACCAGCCCCAAGCTCGACGTGCTGCGCGCCCAGGTTGATTACCAGAACGAAGAGCAGTCGCTGATCTCGGCGAAGAATAATCTCGAAAAGGACAAGCTTGCCCTGGCACGGACTATCGGGCTGCCCCTTGAACAGGTCTTCCGGCTGACCGACCTCGTTCCCTTCCAGGTTCTCGACAACGTCGACCCGCAGGCCGCGTTTCAGCAGGCGCTCAAGACACGGAAAGATCTGAAGGCTTACGCCGAACAGGTTAAGTCTGCCAGCGATGAAAAGACCTCAGCCTGGGCCTACCAGATTCCCGTCGCCAGCTTCTCAGGGGACTACGGCGACATAGGCACAACACCCGGCCACTCGCATGGAACCTTCACCGCGACCGGCCAGGTAAGCGCACCTATCCTTCAGATCGCCAAAACCAGGGGACAGGAGCAGGTCGCCGACGCCCAGTACGAACAGGCTCGCGCGAAGCTCTCGGACCAAGTCCAGCAGGTCAATCAGGATGTGCACGACAGCCTGCTTGATATTCAGTCGGCGGCAAAGCTGGTCGAGTCCACTCACTCGAATGTGGATCTAGCCAACGAGGCTCTCAGCGAGGCGCAGCAGCGTTTTCATGCCGGCGTCTCAGACAACCTCCCCGTCTCGCAGGCGCAATCGCAGACAGAACAGGCGAACGATCAATACATTAGCGCGCTCTACCAGCACAACGTCGCCAAGCTTGCCTTGGCCCGTGCCCTCGGCGTTGCGCAGTCCAACTACAAAGATTATCTCGGAGGAAAGTAAACTTGCCAGACCAATCAGATCAGCAGCAGGACGGCCAGACCGCGCAGATCAGCGGCACCGTGCAAATTAAGCAAAACGCTGGTGAAAGACAGCCTCCAGTCGATTCGCACAAACAGGAAGAGGACGATGCTCCGGAGAAAAATCCGGCCGCAAGTTTATTGTCATTGCGGTGATTATTCTGCTTGTCATTGGGGCGGGAATCTTTTACTGGCGCTCGACCTTCAGCGAGGACACCGATGATGCTCAGGTGGACGGCGATCTCTACCAGGTGAGCTCCCGAGTAACTGGTCAGGTCATCAAGGTTTACGTTGAAGACAATCAACAGATCAAAGTAGGCGATCCTATTGCCGAGATCGACCCCGGGATTATCAGGTAGCGCTCGAGCAGGCTCAGGCCAATCTCGCCAGCGCACAGGCCTCCGCACTTCAGGCCACGGTGAACGTGCCAATCGTTGGCGTCAATGTAAATACCAGCGTCAGCACCACCGGCTCCGATGTCACTGGAAGTTCCGCCGCAGTGGAGCAGGCCCGCAAGCAAGCTCAGGCGGCAGAGGCTCGCGTCGTTGCAGCCAAGGCCACGGCGGTCAAATCCCATCTCGACGTGGAACGCTACACTCCGCTGGTCGAGAAGGACGTCATCTCCAAGCAGCAGTATGATGCTGCCGTCGCTACCGATGCCGCGAACCAGGCATCGGTGCTGGAGGCCGAAGCCACGGTCATTGGCGAGCAGGCTGCGGTCAGTCAGGCGATCCAGAAGCTCGCCCAGTCGCGTTTTCAGGCGGCGCAATCGGTCAAGACCGGTCCCGACCAGGTACGCGTCCAGCAGGCAAAGGCAAATTCCGCTCTTGCCGACGTCAAGCAGGCGCAGGCCAAGGTCGATCAGGCCGTCCTTAACCTCGGCTATACCCACATCACCGCTCCCACCACAGGTATCGTCAACAAAAAGAACGTTCAGGTGGGTGCCAATCTCAGCATCGGCCAAGATGTCCTGACCATCATTCCGCTGACTAACCTATGGGTGACGGCAAACTTCAAGGAGACGCAGCTCTCCAAGATGAAGCCCGGACAGGCAGTCACTCTCAAAGTGGATGCCCTCGGCGGCCGCAAGTTCCACGGCAAAGTGACTCAAATCGGCGGCGCTACTGGATCGAGGCTCTCCCTGTTTCCCCCTGAAAACGCTACGGGAAACTACGTCAAGGTCGTCCAGCGAATTCCCGTTCGTGTCGATTTCACGAATCTGCAACAGGAGAACGGCGACTATGCTCTGCGTCCAGGCATGTCGGTGACGCCTGAGGTAGAGGTCAAATAATCGAGGGAAACCGACTCGTTCTCTGCGGCATCTGACAACTGAAAGCCAATTTTTACGAGGTGGATGATGGCAGTTGCAATTAAGAAAGCAAGTTCGAGCGACGCGAACGTAGCGCCGCACTGGCACGCACACGCAAAGGAGATCCAGAAGTACGGTTCCGTGGTCGAGGATATGCCTCACCCATTGAGCGCAAAGGTCCGGGCCGACATGGTCGCCCAGCTCAACCAGCTACTCGCCGACTCCATTGTCTTGCGCGACATGTACAAGAAGCACCACTGGCAGGTGACCGGTCCGACCTTCTACCAGCTTCATCTTCTCTTCGACAAACACTTCGATGAGCAGATCGAGATGGTCGACACCATCGCCGAGCGAATCCAGCTTCTTGGCGGAGTTACCATCGCCATGGGTGGCGACGTTGCGGAGATCACCCGCATTCAAAGACCCCCGCGCGGCAGGGAAGAGGTTCCGGTACAGATCTCCCGCCTCCTCGAGGCCCACAAGGTCATCATTAAGAGTTGCCTCGATATCTCGGATCTAGCCGACAAGGCGGGCGACCAGGGCACGAACGATCTGGTCATCAGCGATATCCTCCGTCCCAACGAACTGCAGTCCTGGTTCATCGGCCAGCATCTGGTCGAGATGCCCTTGGTCCTTGAAAAATAGTGGAGAAGTAGCCGGGCGGAAGTTCGAATCCTGGCTTTTGTGCTTCGATCAAACAGCCCGGTCGCGCAAAGCGTCCGGGCTGTGTATGTTAAAGTCAGTTGGGCTCGCATCCAACCGCCAGCTCAAATCATCTGTAATAAGTACACTTTTATGCCGATCGCACTCGCATTCTTCGTCCATTACGCCTACCTGATCGTCTTCCTTTGGGTATTGGTCGAGCAGGTCGGAATTCCCATTCCAAGCATTCCGGTCCTGCTCACCGCAGGAACCCTCAGTGCGACACACACCGTCAGCCATCTCTATATCGTTATCGCGGTCCTGTTTGCCTGCCTCATAGCCGACACCATCTGGTTCGCGCTTGGTCGACGCTTTGGCAACAGCGTCCTGAAACTGCTCTGCCGCCTGTCGTTTGAAGCCTCCACCTGCGTTAGTAAGACTGAGGGTTACTTCACCCGCCGCGGTCCGGTCACTCTGCTCTTCGCGAAGTTTGTCCCCGGCCTCAGCACTGTAGCCGCGCCCATCGCTGGCCAGACCGGGATGCCCTACCCGAAGTTCCTGATGTGGGATCTCGCTGGCTCTCTCATCTGGGGAGAAACCTTCATCCTCGCCGGCCGATTCTTCGGCGATGTTGCCAAGAAGAGCGCTCCCTTCCTTCACTGGCTCGGTCACTTTGCCTTCTTCATCTTCGTCCTGATGGTCCTCGGGTTTCTGGCTCACCGCGTGTGGAAGCAACGCAAGTTTCTCCAGCAGGTCCGAGAGCTGCGCCTCGAGCCAACCGAGTTGAAGGCGATGCTCGACGCAGCCGAAGCCAGCGGTCACGTCCCGCCGTTCATCGTAGACCTGCGCCATCCGCTCGACTATCTTCCCGATCCACGCGTTCTTCCCGGCGCACTCCGCATTGGCCCGAATGAACTCAAAGCTCACAGCGAGATCATTCCCCGCGACCGCGATGTCATCCTCTACTGCACCTGTCCCAGCGAAGAGACCAGCGCCAAGCTCGCTTTGCAACTGCACAAGATGGGTGTCTATCGAGTCCGTCCTCTCCGCGGCGGCTTCGATGGCTGGAAAGAAGCCGGTTTCCCGCTGGTCGATTACGTCTCCGAGTCGCCGAGTGCTGATGTTGTACAGGAGATCCATCCAGCGAACGCAAATACAGCCGTACCTTCTATGTAGTTTGCGCTCTTCGGCGTTCGAAATCGTCGCATCTCAAGCACCCATTCGAAAATTAACAGTGATTGTGGTTTGAACGTCGACAGCCTCTCCGTTCAACCGATAAGGCCGGTATCGCGCCGCTCGTATCGCATCCATCGCTGCGTTTTGCAGCATTACCGGGCCACTGAGTACGTGCAGATTATCTATGGTTCCGCTTCGCGAGATAACCGCCTCTACGACGACCGTTCCCTCTACATGAGCAGCTCTGGCAATCGCCGGATACGCCGGCCGAATCGGCGCGATCAATAATCCCTGCGACACTCCCGATGAGACACTGATCGTCTTATGCAAGTTTTCCCCCAACCCGCGGACACACGCGGATGCGGCCCATCCACTCCGACGCCAAGCCCAACGGGCAACCCATCGCGCATCCCCATGCCGCTGCTCAGAGAAAGCAGCGAAGGCTCTTCGGCTGGGGTAGCACCTCTGCCCGGTAGCAACGCCGAAATGATCGTCGGCTGAGATGGAGCGGGCGATGCAAAACTCGAAGCGGCCTCTCTGATTCGCTGCACCCGTAACGGTGGCGCAGGCGGCTTCGGCAACAACGGTAGTAGCATCTTCGGCGCTTCGATACGAAACGGCAGCGCCTCCGGGTGCAGCAAGGGTAAAGCGATCACAAAGCCAGCAACGGCAAACTGCAAGCTGATCGACAGCGCAGTCGTCCACCGTTTGCTCGAAGAGACCACCCCAATACGCGACTCCACAAGACTTTCCTCAAACATAGAAGCACCCTCCAACGTTCGGATCTGAGGTGCGCATCCAGCGAGGAATACGGCCGTACTACGTTAGACACCTCCAAATCACTTATGTTCCCGAACAAACCCGGACGCGATACTCGCATGATTCGATCCCGTTGCGAGGCGACGAGAAAATTCTTCGGAAAGCTTCACTGGGACGACTCGTCGGACGCACGTCGCACAGTCGAACCCGTTACCATAGAGCAGCAGCCGCAATCGACTGCGGCAGGAGAGGGAATTGGCCTACAACGATCTACGCGAATGGATTAAGCAGCTTGAGAAAGCCGGAGAACTAAAGCGCATCACCTTCGAGGTCTCTCCCGATCTCGAGATGGCCGAGATTGCCGACCGCACCGCCAAACTTGGTCGAGGCACATCGAAGGCCGGTGGGCCCGCCCTCCTCTTTGAAAACGTGAAAGGCTACCCAGGCGCTCGCGTCCTGATGAATCAGTTCGGCAGCGAACGCCGGATGAGGCTTGCACTCGAGACCGACTCGCTCGACGCCATCGCCGACCGCATCCGCACCCTCATCAAGCCGCAGACGCCAACCAGCTTCATGGACAAGCTCAAGCTCCTGCCAACGCTGGCCGAAGTCGGCAGCTTCTTCCCCAAGGTCGTCTCCGCCAAAGACGCCCCATGCAAACAGGTCATCCATCGCGGCGAAGACGTCAATCTTCTTGAACTACCGATCCTGAAGACGTGGCCGCAGGACGGCGGCCCCTTCATCACCCTCCCCTGCGTCATTACGCGCGACCCCAAATCCGGCAAACGCAACGTAGGCATGTACCGCATGCAGGTTTACGACGGCAAGACCACCGGCATGCACTGGCAGCGCCAGAAAGTCGCCGCCGAACACATGCGCGAGCGCCTCCGCGAGGCCTCCCCGACTCTGCCGCCCGTGTCGACCTGATGGCGATCACCGCCGGTGGAACCTCAGCCGCATCCTCCTCGATACCCTCACCACCAAGACCGTCACCAGGATTCGCGAAGACCGCATGGAGGTCGCCGTAGCCATCGGCACCGACCCCGCCACCACCTTCAGCGCCATCGTACCCGCCCCACCCGACGTCGAGGAGTACCTCATCTCCGGCTTCCTCCGTCAAAAGCCGCTCGAATTAGTCAAAGCCGAGACCGTAGACCTCGAAGTCCCAGCCAACGCCGAGTACATCCTCGAAGGCTACGTTGAGCTGGGCGAACTCCGCACCGAAGGCCCCTTCGGCGACCACACCGGCTTCTACACCATGCAGGACGAGTACCCCGTCTTCCACATCACCTGCATCACCCACCGCAAAGATCAATCTACGCGGCTACCATCGTGGGCAAGCCACCCATGGAAGACGCCTGGATGGGCAAGGCCGTCGAACGCATCTTCCTCCCGCTCATGCAACTCACCCTGCCGGAGATCGTCGACGTTAATCTTCCCGCCGAAGGCGTCTTCCACAACCTCATGATTGTCTCGATCAAGAAATCGTACGCCGGTCACGCGAGAAAGATCATGAACGGCATCTGGGCCATGGGCCAGGCGATGTTCACCAAATGCATCATTGTCGTCGACGAAGACTGCGACGTTCAGGACCTCGCCGAGGTCACCCTCCGCACCGCCAACAACATCGATCCCGAACGAGACATCCAGTTCACTCTGGGGCCCGTCGACTCGCTCGATCACGCCAGCCGCCTGCCCAACTTCGGCAGCAAGATGGGCATCGATGCCACACGCAAATGGGCCGCCGAGGGCTTTACTCGCCCGTGGCCCCCGATGCTCACAATGGACGCCGACGTAAAGACGAGAGTCGATGCCATCTGGAAGAGGCTAGGCATCGAGTAAAACCAGACAACTTTCCCGGCGGGCGACTTAGCTTACTTACCGTGTGTGTTGCAAGTGCAATCGTCACCTGATCATTGGGCGTCTTGGTCGTGCCCCCGTCGCTCTGGGGATGAAACTCCACGGTCATCGTCGTCGCATTCACGATCACACGAAGATATCCGAAGTCGGTCGCATCGTAGCTCTCCAGCGTCAAAGTGTTATCGATTTTGAAAGGCGTTCGGAAGGTGTCCCGCATCGCGGAAAGCGGATTGTGTCCCCCGCAACCCGCCACGATAAACGGTATCTGGAGTTTGTTGACGGTGCGCGTGTACCGCTGGTAGTTATGCGCATGACCGGAGAAGACCGCATGCGGCCACACTCCCGCCGCGGTGCAGGCTACGTCAATATCCGCCAGCATCAGCGGACTACCTCCATGTTCCACGCCTCCAGTGAACGGAGGATGATGCACCGCGATGATCACTGCGCCGGCAAATTTATCGCTCTTGACCCGCTTTAGCGCAGCCGTTAGAAATGCAATCTGTCGATTGTCGAGCACAGTATTGTTCCCGTTCTCGCCGGAAATAACACCGGGATCCTCCAACACGTTGCTGTAGAGGCCGAGGATGCGAACGAATGGAGCCTCCAGCGTGAAGTACACGCCGGGCTGGATCATCGTGGTGCGCAACAGGTTGCCGGAGTCCGTCGATTGAACCGCGTTAGCTGAGCAGAAGTTGCGCAGATAGGCGTCCAGCGTAGGCGCCGGGTCCTTCGGGTATACCACCCCGTCATGGTTTCCGGCGATCGCAAAGATCGGTGCGGGATAGTCGCGGTAAGGCTCGAAGAACTGGTCGTAGTAGTAGGTAGCTTCGCCGAAGTAATAGACAACGTCGCCCAAGTGGAAGAAGAAGGACGGCGGCCGCGTTCGCTTCGCTGAAGTCGGAGACCATCTTGTCGGCAACCAGCGACTGGGTCGCCGGTCCTGTCACGCTGCCAGTGTCGCCAACCGAGTGAAAGACAATCTGCTTCGCCTGTTCAATCGCCTTGATGACTCCAGCGCCTGCCTGCCCGTAGACCTGCTCCAGAGTAACGATGGGCTCGACTGCACCTCCGGCGGGTTGGGGCACGGGCTCAAGGTTGGCAATTCCTTGATATTTCTGGTCGGTGACCGGATCTTTGAAACCGACAGGGTCGGGGGAAGGCTTAGGTTGCGAAAAGATCGGCTGGTCACTGGCAGCGGTGGCCGGTTGCAGTGGCTGGGCGTTTGCGTCGAAGCTCTTGGTGGCATAGTGCGGAATCTGACGAGGTGTTTTTCTTCGCATCACGACCTCCAGCGGTCAGAAAACTCCCACCAAGAATACGCGCCAGTGTGAAAGAGGAGTGTGAAACCTGGAACATTTTGATGCCACCTAAGAACCTGCCAAGCGCAGCACGAAAGCGATCCGTTACTCCACACTCTTCACTGTAATTGCACTCAGATTCCGCACCCAGCGCTGCGGCTTCTTGTCTTCGCTATCGACAAGCTTGAATTGCCCGTCCTCACCCAAAGGTTTGCCTCCCATGCTGGTCGCAACGATCACAGAGCCGTTGTGCTCTGATCCTTCAACCTCGGTAACCGAATAAAGCACCCAATACTTATCCATCCCCTCAGCGACGAGGTAGCTCCGCAACATCTTCTGGTGGGTCGTCTTGTCGATGGGGAAGCCATACTTCGCCAGCACAACCCCCAGCAACACGCCGGAGTAGGTTTCATCCGTCTTCGTATGTTCGTTGTGGACCGTGATCGTCGTCTGCGGCATTGCCGACAGGTCCGCCACAGACAGCGTCGTGGTCTTGCCGTCCACAGTTAACACCAGGCTTGTCGAAGGCTGCGCAGGAGGGTGCTGATGCTCCGCCATCACCCCCATCGGAACAGTCTGACAGCGTGCATCCGCCACGTTCATTCCGGCGAAACACAGGCCAAGCAGGAACGTGAGGGAAACAGCGGCTCTTTTCATGGCTTTCAGCCTACCGCGCCCCCGTCGTATACTCAAGATATGTCTATCGTCCGCGACGCCGCAGCCATTGCCAAAGGAATGAGCATTACGCTGAAGCAGGTCTTCCAGCCGACCGAAGTCGAGAACTATCCCGACGGCAAAGGTCCCATGCGCGGAGCGAAGTTTGAGGAGCGCTTCCGTGGCAAGCACCAGTTGCAGCGCGACGAGAACGGTCTCGAGAAATGTGTAGCCTGCTTCCTCTGCGCCGCGGCGTGTCCGTCGAACTGCATCTATATCGAGGCCGCCGAGAACACTGAAGAGACTCGCATCTCCTCCGCCGAACGTTACGCCAAGGTCTACAATATCGACTACAACCGCTGCATCTTCTGCGGCTACTGTGTCGAAGCCTGCCCCACCGACGCCATTACCCACGGTCACGGCTTCGAGCTCGCCAGCCTCAACGCCACAACCCTCGTCATGCGCAAGGAAGACCTGCTGATTCCCACTCCCGCACTTCCCGATGCAGTGCGGTCCCAGAAAGACCAGGCAGAGATTCTCGCCTAAAAAGATTCACGTTGATGTGTGAAACTAAACGGTGAGCTTCGGCGGCTCTCCGCACTACGACGGGGCGCGACAGTGCACCGCGCAACGAGTGAAGGACATCAGATAGAAATGATTACAGCGAGCCAACATCCTCTTGAAAAGATCTTTGAGAGTCGAATTGCCATTATCGACGGCGCGATGGGTACGACGATTCGCACCTACGGAATGAAGGAAGCTGACATCCGTGGCGAGAGATTCAAGAACTCAAATAAGGATCTGCTCAACAACGGCGACCTCTTCTCGCTCACGCAGCCGAAGATGATCTGCGACATTCATCGTCGGTTTTGGAAGCCGGTGCTGACATCATCGAGACCAACACCTTCGGCGCCACCAGCATCACCCAGAGCGAATTCTTTGTGGATGATCCGCGGGAGCACGGCGGCCGAAAAGATCCGGAGTTCTACCAGAAGATCATCGACGATCCGATGCTTGGCGACCTGGCCTGGGAGATCAACGAGCAGTCGGCGCGGCAGTGCCGGGAATGGGCCGACCGTGTCGCAAACGAGACCGGACGTCAACGCTTCGTGGCGGGTGCGATTGGACCGCTCACCGTCTCTCTATCCAACTCACCGGATGCCGACGATGCGGGCTTTCGTGTTGTCACGTTCGATCAGGTGAAGACTGCTTATATGCAGCAGGTGCGTGCGCTCATCGCCGGCGGCTCCGATCTGCTCCTGGTCGAGACAATATTCGACTCCCTGAACGCGAAGGCGGCACTCGTCGCTATCCGCGAGGTCTTCGATCAAGATGGCCTTACCGCGAACCACAAGGAGCTGCCGGTAATGATCTCTGCGGCGGTCGGGCGGGGCGGCGAGACGCTAATCTCCGCGCAGACCACAGAGGCTTTCTGGAACGCGGTACAGCACGTGAAACCGCTGTCAGTCGGGCTCAACTGTTCTCTTGGTCCCGATCTGATGTATCCCTTCCTGGACGAACTTGCAACGAAAGCGGACGTCGCGATCTCGTGCTACCCCAATGCAGGCCTGCCGAATCCTCTCTCGGAGACCGGGTTCGATCTCGGGCCACAGGATATGGCTCGTTATCTAGGTGACTTTGCGCGAGCAGGCCTGATCAACATCGCCGGCGGCTGCTGCGGCAACACGCCCGAGCACATCGCAGCGATCGCCAAAGCACTCGAAGGCCAGCCACCGCGACAATGGACTCGTCAGATCGAGCGTGCCGCGTGAGTGTGAGCGCAGCCGAGTCCACGAACCCCAAGCCGCTTCGTCTGTCAGGATCACAGCCGTTCACTCAGCAGCTCGGCGTCTTCATTATGATCGGCGAACGCACCAACGTCGCCGGTTCGCCGAAGTTCGCCAAGCTCGTCAAAGAGGGCAAGTACGAAGAAGCGGTCAGCATAGCTCGGCAGCAGGTCGAGAACGGCGCCAACGTCCTCGACATCTGCATGGACGAAGGCATGATCGACGGCGTAGCCGCCATGACCCGCTACTTGCAGTTGCTGGCGAGCGAACCCGAAGTCGCCAAAGTTCCATTCATGATCGACTCTTCAAAATGGGAGGTCATCGAAGCCGGACTCAAATGCCTTCAGGGCAAGGGCATCGTAAATTCGATCTCCCTCAAAGAGGGCGAAGAAAAGTTTCGCCAGAACGCCGCGACCGTGCTGAAGTACGGAGCAGCGGTCGTCGTGATGGCCTTCGATGAGCAGGGGCAGGCCGCAACGTATGAGGAGAAGATTCGCATCTGCGAACGCGCGCATCGGATCCTCGTCAACGAGGTTGGGTTCCCGCCGGAAGACATCATCTTCGACCCAAACATCCTCACCGTCGCCACCGGCATGGAGGAGCACAACAACTACGCCGTCGACTTCATCAACGCCACGCGGTGGATCAAGGCCAACCTGCCGCACGCGAAGGTGAGCGGCGGCGTCTCGAACATTTCGTTCAGTTTCCGAGGCAACAACAAGGTGCGTGAGGCCATGCACTCCGCATTTCTCTATCACGCCATCGCCGCCGGCATGGATATGGGAATCGTGAACGCCGGGATTCTCGAGGTGTACGAGGAGATTGACCCCGAGCTGAAAGTTTTAGTCGAAGATGTTCTACTCAACCGCCGCCCGGACGCGACGGAGCGTCTGGTCGAACACGGCGAATCGCTGAAGCACGTTGGTTCGGTAGTGAGCGAAAAGAAGGCCGAAGAATGGCGCAGCGGCACGGTCGAGGAACGCCTCTCCCACGCTCTGGTCAAGGGCATCGACACGTACATCGAGCTTGATGCCGAAGAAGCCCGCGTCAAGCTGGGTCGGCCTCTCCTGGTCATCGAAGGGCCGCTGATGGATGGCATGGGCGTGGTAGGCGATCTCTTCGGAGCCGGAAAGATGTTCCTGCCCCAGGTGGTCAAATCGGCCCGCGTCATGAAGAAGGCCGTCGCGCATCTGACGCCCTTCATGGAGGCCGAGAAAGCTGAGATGGCCGCCTCTGGCCAGGTCGTCAAAGCACAGGGCAAGATCCTTCTCGCGACCGTCAAAGGCGACGTTCACGACATCGGTAAGAACATCGTCGGCGTTGTCCTCGCCTGCAATAACTACGAGGTCATCGACATGGGGGTGATGGTCTCCTCCGAAAAAATTCTCGAGCGCGCCAAAGCCGAAAAGGTGGATCTGATCGGCCTCAGTGGCCTGATCACACCCTCCCTCGACGAGATGGTGCATGTGGCCCGCGAGATGGAGCGCCAGGGTTTCAAACTGCCTCTGCTCATCGGCGGCGCAACCACGAGCCGCAGACACACCGCCATCAAGATTGCTCCGCACTACAGCGAGCCTGTGGTCCACATACTGGACGCCAGCCGTGCCGTGCCCGTGACGACCAGCCTTCTCAGCGACGAAGGCAAACCTGCTTTCGTGGTCCAGCATCGCGCCGAGTACGAGGCGCTCCGCACCGCTCACGCCGCGCCACGCCAGACCGTAATCTCCCTCGAGGCCGCTCGGGCAAGACGAACTCCGATCGAGTGGCATTCCGAAGATCTGCCCACACCCGCGTTCACTGGCGTTCGAGTGCTGGACAACTTTCCGTTAGCCACGCTGCGTGAGTACATCGACTGGTCGCCGCTCTTCCATGCATGGGGTCTGAAGGGTGTCTACCCTCGCATCCTCGAGCACGAGCAACAGGGAGAGCAGGCCCGCCAGATCTTTGCCGACGCCAACACCCTGCTGGATCGCATCATCGAGAAGAACCTGATCACCGCGCGCGGCGTCTACGGCTTCTTTCCCGCAAGCGCGGTGGGTGACGACGTGGCGTTGTACTCGGACGACACGCGCAAAACAGAGCTCGAGCGCTTTCACTTCCTCCGCCAGCAGGCAAACAAGGAAGGCAGCGAACCGTGTCGATCACTCTCTGACTTCATCGCACCCAGAGAGACGGGGCTGGCTGATCACATCGGCGCGTTCGCAGTGACCAGCGGCATTGGCCTCAAGGAGCTCTGCGAGCGCTTCCGGGCCGACAACGACGATTACAACGCCATCATGGCGGAGGCCGTGGCGGATCGCCTCGCCGAAGCCTTCGCCGAGTGCCTGCACAAGCGCGTGCGGGATGAGTGGGGCTACGGGCTCGAGGAGGGCCTCACTCCTGCTGATCTAATCCAGGAGAAGTATCGCGGTATCAGGCCTGCTGCGGGTTATCCGGCCTGCCCGGATCACACCGAAAAAGGCACGCTCTGGCGTCTGCTCGATGTGCAGGCAAACACCGGCATGTTGATCACGGAGTCGTTCGCCATGTGGCCCGGCTCAAGCGTGAGCGGACTCTACTTCGCGCACCCGGAGTCGCGTTATTTCAGTCTGGGAAAGATCGACCGCGATCAGGTCGCCGACTATCACGAGCGCAGGGGAATGAGCATGGCTGAGGTCGAACGATGGCTAGGCCAGAACCTGAACTACGATCCCGAATAAGAAAATCTATCGAGCTCGAAGGAGCTGCGTAGCGGGTTCGTTCTACCCCGTCAGTAAGGTCACTAATGTTTCTGTTTGTGGGCGACACAACGCCCCGGTTCATCCCTGGAATCGGCCAAACCTCCGGTAAGATAAAGGGGACCCTTTTCTAACGCGGTCGGTCTGGAAAGTCCCTCATCACCACCCGTCAGCGTTGCTTCGAGGATTCGAAAGATTGGGCGTACGGTCTCGGTGAAAGTTGTTAAAGAACCAATGGAAACCCCCATCAGCAGCACTCGGTCCATCCTGCATATCTGCATCCGCGAAACCATCCGGCCACTCCGCGACCAGGTCCTCCGCCTCTCAGGGTTTCATGTTGATTCCACCCTCGACCATACCGAAGGCCTATCTATGTTTTGGTCGCGCCACTATGATCTCGTCTTGATCGACGTGGAGGGCGAGGAGGGGATCCCTCGCGCCGAACACATGTGCTCCGAGATCAAGACCGCCAGACGTCAGCAGCTCGTCGCCTTCGTCTGCAACTGGCGCGTCGCCATTCTCACCGACTGCCCCGACGAGATCGTTCGCACCGAGTTCGACCCCGCCGCCTTCGCAAAGGGAGTCAACGAAATTGTCCCGCCGCCGTCCGACAACGCTTCAAACTAAATCTGGGGAACCGGAATCGTCCGCTTATCTCCGCTGACCATGGTCTTGGGCTTCGTCGTCGTTGTTGCAGTCGTGGCCGTGGCGCCGCTCGCCTGGCCACTGGCGGCTGGAGTAGCCTGCGCATTCGCAGCCGGGACCGCCCCTGAGTCGCTGCACCCGCCGCCGCTGCAGTCGTTGTCGCCGCACTAGGCTTCTTCGCCTTCGCCGTCGTAGCACTCTGCGCCACCGCGAGGGAACCAGCCAGCAACAACACGCTCATCGCAAAGCTTCCGGCAAACTCGATCTCTCTCTTCATCGGCGACCTCTCCTCAACCAGATTTGTGCACTCACCACCTGCCCAGTACACTCACCCACCCGCATCCCGTCGATACAACTTCCGCGTCAAAAAAATCTCCACAAGTTGCGGCCCTAACCAGCCTGTGATACAACCAATACATTCCAGTCTGCTTCGGCAGATTTGAATTTCATGCAGAGTGGTTGAGGGACGAGCCCTTTGACGCCACGACAACCGGACAGAACAAAGACGTACCGGTGTCAACTCTCTCCTGGGAGCCTTTTAGGTCGCAGGGAACATGAGATTCGGAGCACGCAAGCCCGAATTCCAGGTTTGCACCCGCATTTCACCTTCCCAGCCTATCCGGCGATCCCTAAAAAGAGAGTAAGCGCAAGAAGTTCACCCTTTCCTCTCGGAAAGAGCACGATGAACTATTCCTGTAGCCGGTACGAGCTGAAGTGCAACGAGTGCGGCAAGAGATTCGGCAACCAGCCCCTCTCTGCCTGCCCCGATTGCCTCGCCCCCTTGAAATTGCCTATGACCTCGAGGCTGTTCGAGGGATATTCACCAAAGAAAACATCGCAGCCGGCCCGGCCAACATCTGGCGTTACGCCGCTCTCCTCCCCATCCCCGAAGGCTTCGAGCCCGATCTCCCCGTAGGCTTCACCCCACTCGTTCGCGCCAAGAATCTCGGCAAGCGCATTGGTGGCTCCAATCTCTACATCAAGAACGACGCCGTCTGCTTCCCGACTCTCAGCTTCAAGGATCGTGTCGTCTCCGTCGCGCTAGCCAATGCACAAAAGTTCGGCTTCGAGATCGTCGGTTGCTCCTCTACCGGCAACCTCGCCAACTCCGTCGCTGCGCAGGCCGCACGACTCGGCCTCAAGGCCACCATCCTCGTCCCCGCCGACCTCGAACCCGCCAAGATCCTCAACACCTTGGTCTACGGTGCGCGCCTCATCCGCATCGAAGGCAATTACGACCACGTCAACCGCCTGTGCACTCAGATCGCCGACGAGTACGCCTGGGGCCTGGTCAACGTAAACCTTCGCCCCTACTATGCCGAGGGTTCGAAGACGGTAGGCTATGAGATCGCCGAACAACTGGGGTGGCGTCTCCCCGACAACGTCGTCGTCCCCATGGCCGGTGGCTCGCTCATCCGCAAAATCCGCAAGGCCTTCAACGAACTCATCTACCTCGGTCTCGTCGAAGAAAAGCCCGTCCGCTTCTTTGGAGCCCAGGCCTCCGGCTGCTCACCCATCTCCGTCGCCGTCAAAGAGGGAACTGACTTCATCGAGCCGCAGCGCCCCAACACCATCGCCCGCTCGCTCGCCATCGGCAACCCCGCCGACGGCCACGCCGCCGCCAAGATGATCCGCAGCACCGGCGGGTGGGCAGAGCATGTCTCCGACGTCGAAATAGTCTCCGGCATTCAGGAACTCGCCGAGACCGAAGGCATCTTCACCGAGACCGCTGGCGGCGTCACCACTGCGGTCACCGCGCGCCTTTACGCCGATGGCCGCATCTCGGCAAACGAGACAACGGTCACCTGCATCACCGGCAACGGCCTCAAAACCACCGACGCACTCGCCCACAGCTACTTGCATCTTAACGCCCGCGCCATCCGACCGCGCCTGGCAGACTTCGACGCCTACCTCCGCGAACTCGACGGAATCACAGAGCCAGAACTGGCCACCGCAGGAGCCCTCTAATGTCCATCAAAGTTACCCTCCCCACTGCCTTTGTCCGCCACACCGACGGCCGCAAGCACTTCAACTCCGCGGCCTCCAATCTCCCAGGCCTCATCGCTGACATCGACCAGACCTTTCCCGCGCTCTCCACCCAGATCAAGGACGAAGAAGGAAAGCTCCGCCGCTTCATCAACATCTATGTCAACGACGAGGACATCCGCTTCCTCGGAGGCGAAGCCTACGCCTTCCAGGACGGGGACGAGATCATGCTCATCCCCTCCATCGCTGGCGGCTGCGCCTAATACGACCGAACCTCAACCGAGACAAAACGGAAGCCCCTCACAGTTCGCACTATGGGAGGCTTCACAAATTCCGTTAGTTCGTACTCCTGAACCTCAAAACATATAGGCGAATCCAGTCGGTCTTAGACAGAGTACTCGTCCGGCACGTCTCAGCGCTTCCGCCAACACTACAGCTTTTGCTTCTTCAGAAACTCCTCGATTCGACCTGCCATCTCGGCTCCATGCGTCTCCAGCGCGAAGTGCCCAGTGTCCAGCAGGTGGGTCTCAAGATTCTTCAGATCGCGGCTGTAAGGAGCGGCGCCTTCTGCCGGAAAGATGAAGTCGTTCTTGCCCCATACGATGAGGGTCGGCGGTTGGTACTTCCGGAAGAACGCTTGAAACTCAGAATAGAGAGGCACGTTGGTCCCATACGAAAGAAAAAGGTCCATCTGGATATCGCTATTGCCCGGACGATCCAATCCGACTTGATCCAAAACCCAGGTCGTCGGGTCCAGCAGTGTCTTGTCGGCAACCCCGTTTTCATACTGCCATTGCGTTGACTTTTGATCGACGAGGAAGAGCAGTGCCTTCCGATTCTCCGGTGTTGGAGCAGCCCAGTAAGACTTGATCGGATCCCAGAACTTCAGCAACCCCTCGTCGTACGCGTTCCCATTCTGCACAATCAGTGCCTGCACTCGATCCGGCTGTCGCAGCGCGAGACGATACCCTATCGGCGCGCCGTAGTCCATCACGTACATCGAATATTTGCTGAGGCCAAGCGTTGTGACAAACCCTTCGACGATATTGGTCAAGTTCTCAAACGTGTACGAGAAGCTCTTATGATCAGGCATGCTGCTTAATCCGAACCCTGGATAATCAGGAGCAATTACATGAAAGGAAGGCGCCAACCGTGGAATCAGATTGCGAAACATATTCGAGGAAGTCGGAAACCCATGTAACAGGAGGATTGTTGGAGAGGACTCCGATCCGGCCTCTCGATAGAACACGTCCTGATCGTTGACGCGTACGGTTTTGTAGTGAACTGGAGATACTGCGAGGGAGGAAGCGGCGACTGCTGTCATAGTGCGTCTCCATTTGAACCAGATTCTGAAATTTTCTGCACGAGGGAAATTCGGGGCGGACCGACTGCGACCAAAGTGCGGTCGCAGTCGATAGTTGCACTGGGTTACTCTTCACCAACAGAAGGTTGTGCCGCATGACGCGTCTTCTTGCCGACTATCAGATGAAGTCAGTCTCACTCCCGATGCATCCAAATCATGCATCACTGCGTTGGTAGCCGTCCAAAGATCGCAACCCCATTTTGCGTCCCAACGTACACCTTACCGTTGACGATCATCGGCGTAATAAATTTGTTGCCGTTTCCGAAGCTATCCCGCCCATTGGGCGCCTGGCCGCTGTTATACAACTCATGCGCCAGATTCGCTGGGTCATACGCATGCAGCACGCCCGCCGTACTCAGGCCCGACTCCAGTGCCCACACGATTCCGTTCTGTGTTCCGTTGGCGGAGATGGACGGCGTTGGCCCCGGATGCGGAAACCTCACAGCCGTCACGCTCGACGGGCTAGTGGCCACCACCGCATTCGTCAATGGAAACGCCTTCAACGTGTCCCCGTCTGACGAGTAATACAGCGTTCCGTTGAAGTACGCGGGAGTGGAATAGACCAGGCCCGCCATAGCGTCGGGAATCTCCTGATAGATGTTGCTGTCCATTGGATTGTTGGCCGGGTTGAACTTGCCCAGATTGTCTCTGTCCGCAAGATAGATGTTCTTATCCTTGCCTGCGCCGACAATCAAATGATGCACGTGTCCACTGGCGTCCGTCTGATCCGGCAGAAGCACCTCGCCGCCTGAACCAAGATCCAGATCTTGAGTCGACTCCGCGACACCGTTATAGGTCTCGAAGTAGTCTGCCACCGCCAGCTTCCCATTGGTTGAAAGCTTCACCATCGCGTTGCCGTAGTCTCCCAATGCAGGAAATCCGTTCGAGTCCAGGTTCGTATCGAAGGTTCCATTTGCTTGCAGCAGATAGATGAACCCGCTGCTGTCCGCAGCCAAACCGTCGCCGCTCATCCAGATCGAGCCCTCGTGGCCGTTCGGCGATAGGTCCAACACTTGCGTCTGTGCCAGCGTCGATTCGCTGTAACCAATCACCCACCCGGTATACGGTCCTGAGTCGCAGTGGGACGTCCAGGCCGTGTAGATGTTGCCGTTTACAAGGAGCAGAGCTGCGCGTTCCGCATACTTCGCAGGGTCGAAGACCACACTGCCGTTGTGACTATTGTCTCCCTTTCCCGGATACGTCGCGGCAATCTCCGTCGAAGCTCCCGTATCCACGCCCGTCGTAAGGTCCAGCGCATGCAGCCTCTGGTGGTATCCCCCATTCGCATCTTTACTCATGCCGACGGTGAAAAGGGTTCCATTGGTCCCCTGTTTGCGGTCGATCACAGGAGTCGAGGTGATGCCGATCTCCGGCGTGATCTGCGAACATCCTTGATCGTCGCTCGTCGTCTCCCCATTGCCGAGGATCGACGTCTTCCACATCTGCGTTCCGCTATCTGCATCGAACGCGTAGACGCTGCCGTGTTCGGTCGCCACATACAGCACGTTGTGCAACTGCCCTCCGATAAATACATTCGCAAGGAAAAGAGGCTGTGCGTCCACTTTGCCATCGACAGCATCGAAGCCGATCTTGCCGAACTGCGTCGAGTTCACGTTACTCTGCGTCAGGATCGTCTCCTGCGCATTCAGTCCATCTCGCGCAGCGTCATCGTGGAAGGTCGTCACGTCCGGTGCGTTGGTCATCGCCATGGCTTGGATGGTCAAGGCAAGCGTCGTCGGATGGGTAAGGCTGCCCGACGTCCCCGCGAATGTAACTGTCGTCGAGGCCGCAGCTGTAGTAGGCGCTGCCGTAAGCACCACGCTTTGCGCCGTCCCCGGAGCCAGGCTCAGAGTCGCCGGATTTGCAGTCACACCCGTAGGGAGACCAGTGATCGCAACCGCCACGGCACCTGTAAACGAGTTAACCGCAGCAGCGGTAATACTCACCGGCAAACCAGCCGAGCCGCCAACGACCGTCAATGAAGCAGGTGCTAGCGTCAATGTGAAATCCGGACGCGGTGCAGAGACGGTTGCCGCGACTGTAGCGCTATGCGTTAGCGATCCCGAAGTTCCAGAGAGGGTCAACGTGGCGCTTCCAGCAACGGCCCCCGCCGACGCGGTAACAGTTATGCTTTGTGCAGTTCCCGGAGTCACCGACAGGGTGGATGGTTGTGCGGATACGCCGCCGGGCAGTCCCGAAATAGCAACCGTCACCATCCCTGCAAAGCCATTGGCCGCGGCCGCACTTACGCTCACCTGCTGGCCCGGTCCACCCGGAACTAGCGTGATTGTCGTTGGCGTAGAAGCCAGAGAGAAGTCTGCTGCAATCGCTGGCGTCGATACAGACGCAGGCGTAGATTTTCCGCCACACGACGTCAAACCCACACAAACAAGCAAGCCGCAACAAGCGACCGCGA
Organism: Tunturiibacter gelidiferens; assembly: GCF_051013345.1. Taxonomy (GTDB): domain Bacteria; phylum Acidobacteriota; class Terriglobia; order Terriglobales; family Acidobacteriaceae; genus Edaphobacter; species Edaphobacter gelidiferens_A. The sequence goes on along the minus strand of NZ_CP132939.1, from coordinate 4,867,304 downwards.
TCTTCGGGAAAGAACGACGCATCGCAAAACCTCCAAATGCCAAGCAGAGCCCCTCGCACCATCATTTGATGCAAACCGCAAGATCAGATCGAACGTACGCCGATCCTCTGTGTCAAGCAGATGTCATTTATCTAGCTAAGGAAGCGGCGCACCTCCGCCGCTCCTGATCCCTCCCAACGCCCCCACACCTCCTACCTGAGCAATATCTTTTCATCGGAGCAACGAATAGGGAGCATTTCAGCTCTTATGACCTGTAAACGTTCGCGCATGACGCGCAACTCTGTTCTGAGAAAGTAGGCTAACCCATGTTCCTCATTCTTGCCGTAGTACTCGTGCTGCTTTGGCTGGGGGTTTTTTCGTGCTTCATGTCAGCAGCTTTTTAATTCATCTATTGCTGATCTTCGCTTTGATCTCAATCATCATGAACTTCGTCAGCGGCAGACGCGCGGTCTGAGAGCCTGCGAACGCCGCAAATAATGAGGCCGAACCTATTTCGGGTCCGGCCTCTTTTGCTTGATGAGTTTAGTTCTCTACTGATGTGCCACAGGCAGGGGAATTTCGATCGCAGCGGCCGGTATTACGCTTACCAACGCGTCTGGAGTCTCCTCCTGTAACTCGGGCAGATTGCCCTCGAGAGCTAGCTTCAGCACTTGGTCCATCTCCTCGACAAAGTGCAGCTTCATGCTGGTCTTCAGCAGATCCGGTAGATCCGCCATATCCTTACGGTTCTCCTCAGGCAGAATCGCCTCGAAGATCCCTGCGCGATGCGCCGCCAGCAGTTTCTCCTTCAGGCCGCCAATAGGGAGCACCTTGCCCCGCAGGGTGATCTCACCGGTCATGGCAATATCGCGCCGCACCTTGATCTTCGTAAGCGCACTCGCTAGCCCGGTGGCCAACGTGATGCCAGCCGATGGACCATCCTTGGGAATCGCTCCCTCCGGCACATGAACATGAATATCGACGTTCTTATAAAAGTCCTTCGCCAACCCAAGATGGTGTGAGCGCGAACGAATATAAGTCAGCGCAGCCTGGGCCGACTCCTGCATCACATCGCCCAGTTGCCCAGTCGCCGTCATCTTGCCCTTGCCGTCCAGCACCTGCACTTCGGTCTGCAGAATCGTTCCGCCCATCTCGGTCCACGCGAGGCCTGTCACAAGGCCAACCTCACTCTTCTCGTGCACCTGTGAGTCGCGGAACTTCGCCACGCCAAGAATATCCCCAATGTTCTGCCCGGTGATCGTCTCCTTGTGCTCCGCGCCGTTCTTCACTACCCGCCGCGCAACCTTGCGGCAGACATTGCCGATCTCGCGTTCCAGGTTCCGGACGCCAGCCTCGCGAGTATAGCCGCGAATGATCTGCTTCAAAGCATCGTCCTCGAAGACGATCTGCTCTTCCGTCAGGCCCGTGCCCTCTCGCTGCTTCTTCACCAGGTACTGCTTGGCGATCTCCAGCTTTTCGATCTCGGTGTAACCATGCAGCCGCAGAATCTCCATGCGGTCCTGCAGCGGCCCGGGAATCGTGTGAAGCACATTCGCTGTGGCGACAAACAGAACCTGCGACAGATCGTACTCAACATCTAGGTAGTGATCCTGAAACGAAGTATTCTGCTCCGGATCCAGAACCTCAAGCAGGGCGCTCGCCGGATCTCCGCGAAAGTCCGAAGCCATCTTGTCGATCTCATCCAACATGAACACAGGATTCTTGGTCCCGGCCTTCTTCATCGATTGAATGATCTGCCCCGGCAGCGCTCCAATGTAGGTCCGCCTATGCCCACGAATCTCCGCCTCGTCCCGAACCCCGCCCAGCGACATCCTTACGAACTTACGACCCGTAGCCTTAGCAATCGACATTCCCAGCGAAGTCTTGCCCACACCCGGAGGCCCAACAAAGCAGAGAATCGATCCCTTCGGATTCTTCACCAGCTGCCGAACCGCAAGGAACTCAAGGATCCGCTCCTTGATCTTCTCCAGACCATAGTGATCTTCGTTCAAAATCTGTTCCGCATGCTCGATCGAGCGAATCTCCTTCGACCGCTTCTTCCACGGCACCGCAAGCAGCCAGTCCAGGTAGTTCCGCGACACAGTTGACTCAGCCGACATCGGGGGCATCGCCTCAAGCTTCTTCAGCTCCTGCAGCGACTTCTCGAGCACGTCCTTCGGCATCCCAGCGGCTTCAATCTTCTTCTTCAGCTCATCGAACTCGGACTTCTCTCCGCGACCGAGCTCTTTCTGAATCGCCTTGATCTTCTCGTTGAGGTAGTACTCCTTCTGAGCCTTCTCCATCTGCCGCTTCACACGCGACTGAATTGTCCGATCCATATTCAGCTTCTCGATCGCCACATCCAGAACGTCCGCAACCTTGGTCAGCCTGTTCTCCGGATCGAAGACCTCAAGCAGTTGCTGCTTCTCTTCGATCGAGAGTTGCAAGTTTGCTGCAATCGTGTCCGCCAGTTTGGCAGGCTCATCCGCACGCACACTCGCCGCCATCGTCTCGTAGTTCAACGACTGCTGCAGCTTCACATACTGCTCAAACAGAGAGTGAACCCTCTGCATCAGCTGCTCCACCTGCGGCGTCGTCTCCAGATGGGTCTGGCCCGTGCGTACAGTCGCGACAAAAAAACCGTCGACGTCATTAATCTCGGTGGCGTGTGCCCGTTCCACACCTTCAACCAACACTTTAATATTTCCGTCCGGCATCTTCACGCTCTGGACGATGTTGCCGATTGTGCCGGTCTCATAGATGTCGTCGGCGTTCGGCTCATCCACGGAAGCATCGTGCTGAGTAGCGAGAAAAATCTTGCGATCACCCGAAAGAGCTTCTTCCAAAGCCCGAACGCTGGACTCACGTCCAACGACGAAGGGCGTCATCATATGAGGAAAGATGACCATGTCACGAATGGGCATCATCGGAAGCTTGCGAACATCGCCGCTTAGCGCTTTTTTTGGTTGATTTGTCATCTCTCTCCAATTAGACGTTAAAACGCCGGAAATGATGCAACGGCGTCGCGGCTTCAGGTGATTGTAATTCCTTGGACCTCATAAAGGTATTCCACAAATACAACCGACAGGGAATTGAAAGATATTCGTCCGTTTAAGCAGCAATCGCAACGACAATCGACGTCGTTGCGACCCACTGAACATCCATGTAATCCCTTTTCCTCTCAAACAATCTGTGCACCAGACCGGTACTTCGACTAACCTGCCTTTTCCAGCAGCATCGGCAGCGTCAGACTGTGTTTCTTCACCATCTCCGCCGTGATGGAAAGCTCCTTGACCTTCTTGTTGCCGGGAACGTAGTACATCAGATCCAGCATCAGCTCTTCCAGAATCATCCGCAGGCCACGTGCTCCAACCTTCCGTTGCAAAGCCTCGCGAGCGATCTCCCGTGCAGCCTCGTCGGTGAAGATCACCTTCACCCCTTCGAAGTCGAAGAGCTTCGTGTACTGTTTCAAAATCGCGTTGCGCGGCTTGGTCAGAATCTCTACCAGGGCTGCCTCATCCAGTTCGTCGAGGATCCCCAGCACTGGCAGCCGGCCAACAAACTCCGGAATCAACCCGTACTTCAGCAGGTCCTGCGGCTCCGCCTGACGAAGCAACTCAGCGTCACGCTGTGCCCGAATCGGCGTTACATCGCCGTCTTTTGCATCCGGATCAGCAATCGCCTTGAACCCAAGCGCCTTCTTGCCAATTCGTCGCCCGATCACCTTCTCAAGCCCGACGAATGCCCCGCCGCAGATGAAGAGGATGTTTGTCGTGTCAACAGCAGTGAACTCCTGGTGTGGATGCTTCCGTCCACCCTGGGGTGGCACGTTGGCGACCGTACCCTCGAGCAACTTCAATAGCGCCTGCTGAACACCTTCACCCGAAACGTCGCGCGTAATCGAGGGGTTCTCGTCCTTGCGTCCAATCTTGTCGATCTCGTCGATGTAGATGATTCCGCTCTGCGCCCGCTGCACGTCTCCATCCGCAGCCTGTAGAAGCTTCAGGATGATGTTCTCAACGTCTTCGCCTACATACCCGGCCTCGGTCAGCGTCGTCGCGTCCACAATCGCAAACGGCACATCCAGCATCTTCGCCATCGTCTGCGCCAGCAGCGTCTTGCCCGAACCCGTCGGCCCTACCAGCAGAATATTCGACTTCGCAAGCTCCACATCGTTGCCGCGGGTCTTGTTCATCTGAATCCGCTTGTAGTGGTTGTAAACGGCCACCGCGAGCTTCTTTTTCGTCTGATCCTGCCCAATGACGTACTCATCCAGAAAAGCTTTTACTTCCTGCGGCTTAGGCAGGTGAGCCGGCGCAGCGCCTGGCTGCGTCTCGGTGCGATCGTCTTCCAGGATCGAGTTGCAAACCGCCACGCACTCATCGCATATGTATGCCCGCGGATAGTCCGAAGGCGATGAGATCAGCTTGGCAACGGCGTCCTGCGATTTGTGGCAGAAAGAACAACGAAGAGATTCGTCTGAGCCCCGTGAAGTTTTCATAGATGCGACTTCTCCTGAGTCGTACGCGCAACAAAGTCTTACTGTAAGTTTACACCCGATTCAAGTTACAAAGCTTGTTCCGGGGAGCACGGCAGTACCCCGAAATAGTCATATACGCAAGAGCCCGAACCAGTGGCTCGGGCTCTCGCAACAGTACCTCGGTAACTAGGTTCGGGGCCGATCGATGATGTCGTCGATGATCCCGTACTCCTTCGACTGCGCGGCCGTCATGATGAAGTCGCGCTCCACATCCCGTTCGATCCGCTCCAGCGTCTGGCCCGTGCTGGCGCTCATCAGCTTGTTGGTGATCTCGCGAATACGCAGAATCTCCCGCGCGTGGATGTCGATATCGGTTGCCTGTCCGCTCAATCCGCCCATCGACGGCTGGTGGATCAGAATCCGCGAGTTCGGCAAGGCAAACCGCTTGCCCTTCTTGCCCGCCATCAAAAGAAACGCACCCATGCTGGCAGCCTGCCCGATGCAGAAGGTCACCACATCGTTCTTGATGTACTGCATCGTGTCGTAGATCGCCAGACCGGCCGTGATCGATCCGCCCGGCGAGTTGATGTAAAGCTGAATGTCCTTCTCCGGGTCCTCGCCGCTTAGAAACAGCATCTGCGCAATGATCACATTGGCGATATTGTCATCGATCGGCGTGCCCAGAAAAATGATGTTGTCCCGCAGCAGACGGCTGTAAATGTCGTAGGCGCGTTCGCCCCGGCTCGTCTGCTCGATCACCATCGGTACTAGTCCCATAACACTCTCTTTCTTTCTGTCCGTTAGCAATCCGACAACTTCACTCTACGAAGCCAGCTTCTCGTAGAGCACGCTTCCAGTCTTCTCGCGCCGCATCTGCTCGCGAATCCGGTCCAGCCCGCCATCATTCGACAGCCTGTCACGAAGCGTCTCCAGCGGCTCACGCGACTGAATCGAGAGCAGCAGCAGTTCGCGCTCCAGATCCTCCTCGCTCAACGTGACACCCTCCACCTCGGCGATGCGATCGAGGATCATCGAAACCTTCACCTCGTTCACCGCCAGGTCGCGTTGCGAGGCACGCAACTGAACGAAGTCCAGCTTGCGCATATCCTCAACCTTCATGCCCTGTTGCGCCAGCGCACGCAACCCGCGATCCAGCCGAGCCTCGATCTGTTGCTGCACGAACGCTTCAGGAACAGGGAACTGGAACTTCTCAACGAACTCGCCGAGCATCTTGTCCTTTGCCGTATTCTCGAGCGCGTTCTTCTTGCGATCTGAAGCATGCTCGCGAAGCTTGGTCTCAAACTCCTCCCAGCTCTCGTAGTTGCCCAGTTGCTTGGCAAACTCCGCATCGCGCTCCGGGATGCTCTTGTGCTTGATGCCCTTCACGGTCACGTCATAGCTGACCGTCTGTCCCGCGAGCCGCCGCTCGCCAAAGTCTGCCGGATAGTCCACTTCGAACTTCAGCTCCTGCCCAGGCTTGGCACCACGCAGCGCCTCGTTGAAGGCAGCAAGCGTATTCTTCCCGCCAATCTCGATCAGCACATCCTCGCCCGTAATCGGCTCGCTGTTCGAGACGCTTTGCACTCCATCCTCGGTCACCGTCTGCGCCAGGTCTTTCACCTCGCCGCGGAACTGAATCTCTGCCCAGTCGCCATCCGCCAAGGGCCGATCCTCTTCCACCGGCTCAACCGTCGCATGGCTGTCCAGCACGCGTGCCAACTCCGCGTCGTACTCCTCATCGGTCAGCGCAGCCTCAGGCTTCGTTACCGAGACACTGTCATAGCCCGCAATGTCGATCTCCGGCGCAACCTCGAATGCAGCCTTGAACTTCAATGGCTGGCCGTCATAAAGTTGCAGGTCCAGCAACTGTGGCTCCGACACCGGACGCAGCTTCTGCTCGTCGATCGCCTTGCGGAAGCGCGCCGACACCAGGCTCTCCAGAACCTCTTGCCGAACCTCCTTTGCAAACTTCGAGCGCACCAGCGTCTCCGGCACCTTCCCTGCGCGGAAGCCGGGAATCCTCGCCAGCTTCTGGTACCGCTTCACCACGGTCTTGAAGCTCTTCGACACCTCATCCGCGCCAACCTCAACGTCGATCTCCCTTGTCAGCTCCGGATTCAGCGCAGGTGCAGGCTGATGCGTGTGTTCGTGGTCATGAACATGGTCGTGATGCTCGTGATCATGCGTAGTCGCTACTTCTGGCTGCAGCTCTGCAGTCTCATTGGTCTCTGTCATCTCAGTCGGGGTCAAATCCATGCCTTCCAAAGTGCGCCTGTGTATGCCGCGCCGTCGCTGATACCCTGACGAGCGCGATCCACGCCTCTTATCTACTGTACGAGTCCCGGTACGAGGGGGTCAAACCACGCATTGCCGTTCGCGCCGGCCCGCGTCCCCGCAAACCCCGTTCCGAAACTTCAAACCCTACAAGAGCACCACTAAAAACGTTCCGGCGGGGCCGGGTCCAGAGAAAATATCTCCAGCCGCACCCTCCATTGTGTGGATTGGTTCGGCTGCAGCACTACCATCCCGATATCCTCAACCTTAGCCCACTCATGTCCGAAGGGATCGTCGTAGTTGAACTGTGGTTCGATCGAAATATAGGATCCATCTAACGGGGCATACACCCGCAAAGCCTTGATGGTAGGCGACGTTGCAGTGATTCGCAGTCCATACCCGCTCTCCGGATCGCGCAGCTCAGCGACTGGCCCGTCTGCCATCATGCCCCGCTTCAACTGCACAAAGCTGTCGTCCAAGTGCAGCGCACCCAACTGCGCTCCTCTCTCCCGGTAAAGTCATACTCGGTCCGTGTAACCGGCAGAAGTCTGCCACTCAACTCGCCGCTGCGACGATCTTTTACCTCCGCGCGAAGGCCTTCCGGCAGGCGCAGCAACATCTGTCCGCGATGTCCGCTCAAAATCGCAAACCGTGGATGCCAGCCGATCCCGATCGGTTCCGCAGTGTCGCCGATATTATGAGCGACGATCCTCATCTCGATCACCCTGCCGCTCAACACGACATTCGTTGTGATCTCCGTCTTCGACAGCCAGTGGCCGTCGAAATCCCCCGGCTGAAACGTCGCCCTGGCCTCCCCTCCATCCGGCATGATGTTCGTGGTCACGGAAGCGGAAGGCTCTTTCAACATCAAGCCTCCAGCCGCCGCCGCGCCGTCGAGCCCGTAGCTGTCCTTCACCCCCGTCGGCAGGTTCAAATGAACTCCGCGCCATACCGCGGTCAGTCCTCCATCCGGTGTTCGCGTCCCATAGATCCGGCCAGCCCAGGGAGCTTCAATCGCCGCACCCATCGCAAGGCTCTTCGTTCCCGCAGCATCCGCCCCAGTGCCGTTCAACTGCTCCGCCGCACTCTCCACAGGTGGCGAAGCAAGCAGATTCACCTCTCCCATCTTTGGAAGATAAGCCGAAATCTGCAACATGTTCATGCCGCGTCCCGGCAGCAAAGTCGCCGACAGAAACTCGGGCCCATTTCCACCCACCATCTGGGTCCGCTGCAGTTTGATCACATCCTGACCACCCGGGCGAAACACAACATCCTGCTTTGGCTTAGCCCGCAGCTGCTTCTTCAGTAGCGCAAACTGTCCCAATCTGTGGGTCCGCCATCCAAATGCCAACCCCCAGCAGCAATATCAGAATCAGCACAGTGAGCATGCCGGAGCGCATCACCGCCACATGCCATATGCTCCTGCGACGCTTAGCGGCCCACTCCTTCAGGAGTGCCCAATACATCCTGCTCAGTCTCGGATCTTCCAACTTCCCGCCTATTCCCGTCGTGACATACGAACATCATTCTACTTAGTTGTTTGACGCACCGATCTCCCCGCCCGTCTCCCACCAACTATGATGAGAAAGAGTGACACCTGCCAACACACAAAGTACGTCTCCGCTCCTGCAGCAGATTCGCGAGACCATCATCACCTGCGAACGTTGCCCTCGACTTCGCGACTACTGCCGCGGCATCGGCGAGACCAAACGCCGGGCTTACCTTGACCAGACCTACTGGTCCCGCCCCGTTCCCGGCTTCGGAGATCCCCGCGCCCGCATCCTCATCCTGGGCCTCGCCCCAGGCGCCCACGGAGCCAACCGCACCGGTCGTCCCTTCACCGGCGACGGCTCCGGCGACTTCATGTATCCCGTCCTTCATGAGCTCGGCCTCGCCAGCAAACCCCGCGCCGTCACCCGTGATGACGGCCTCAAGCTTCGTCACGCCTGGATTGCCTCCGTCGTTCGCTGCGCCCCGCCCGGCGACAAGCCACTCCCCAGGAGATTCGCAACTGCGGCACCCACCTCGCCCAGGAGATTCGAGCCTTACCCCGCGTGCGCGTCGTCGTCTGTCTCGGAAAGATAGCCTTTGACGGTTACATGGCGTTTCTTCTGCAAACTGGTGTCATCACCCGCAAGTCAGACTATCGTTTCTCTCACGGAGCCGAATATCTTCTCCCTAACGGTCTGCATCTGCTCGCCACCTATCACCCATCCTTGCGCAACACCAACACCGGCCGCCTGAACCGCATCATGTTCACCCGTGTCTTCCTGCGGGCAAGGGAACTGGCTGGACTCACCGTCTAGAGCTGGTTCTTTTCACCGAATACATCCAAGGCAAAAAACGCTGGCCCCACGATCATTGCAAGAAAAACAAGCGCGATCAAAACGTCTTTCATCGTCTACCCCTTCCTCACTTTAGCCTGCACCTACTGCTCTTCGCACAGCTTGCCAAGTCAGGGAGCCGCCTCGCCATTACCTTGAAAGATTCCCTGTAACTGCCTCAAAACCTTCACAATATGAAAAAACAACCAACCAATTGCTATCCGCTCGAATCTTACCTTCAAGAGAATCAAAATCTCGCACGAGGTACTTCGAATGAGTGCAAAGAACTACTGGTTTGCCTTCGGCATCGGCGTTAGCGCAGGAGCCGCAATCGCTCTCCTCTACGCTCCACAAACCGGAGTCAAAACTCGCAAGCAGCTCCGCAAGAGAGCGGAGGATGCAGGCGACTATCTAGAGGACGCAGGCAACTACCTCAAAGCTCAGGCCGAACGGCTCAGCGACGAGACGCAAAAGGCCATCAAGCGCACCAAGGGGCAGGTAGATTACGCCGTCGACAAGGCGGGCGACGTCGTCAACAGTGCTGTGAAATCGGCACAATCTCTCGTTTAATTCTTCATCGTCTCAATCTGCCTTCTCCTGGAACCCGAACATCCCGGAACCCTCCGGGATGTTTCGCGTTAGCGGACCAACAGTCTTCGCAACGGATCGATCCCCATCGGAATTAGCGTCTGTGGTCTGCGAAGAACCCCGACGTTTACATTGTTGCTTTGTCGGTTCGTCGGCCTTGGCATGCTCCACAACATAAAACGCCCCAGCAAAGTAGCCGGGGCGTTCATCAGTCCGTCTGCCAACCCTAAACAGTGGTCAGTTCAAGCCCAGCCATCTTCTCTTCGCCATCAGCTGAGATCGGACGGTAGTACAGCTTGTTGTTCTCCATATAGACCTCAAGGAACGCCGGCCGCTCAACAATCCCACCGCCGATCAGCGCTTCCGACAGAGGATCCTCGACGAACCGCTGCAGTGCGCGACGCAGAGGCCGCGCCCCATAACTGCGATCCGAAGCAGTCTTCTCGATGATCCACTTCTTTGCATCATCGGCCACAGAGATAGTGATCGCCTTATGCACCAGGTTCACATTCAACTGTTGCACCAGCAGCTCCAGAATCTGCATCAGGTCCGCATCCGACAGCGACGTGAAGATAATGATCTCGTCCAGACGATTCAGGAACTCCGGGTTGAAGGTCCGCTTCACCTCGCCCCGCACTAGCTCCTCCATCTTGTCCAGCACCATGTCTTCCTTCTCGCTCTGGAAGCCCAGCCCCTGCCGCTTCTGCAGATGCTTCGCTCCAATATTCGACGTCATGATAACGATGCAGTTCTTGTAGTCGACCGTGTTGCCCAGCCCATCCGTCAGCTGCCCGTCTTCAAACACCTGCAGCAGCAGATTGAACACATCCGGATGCGCCTTCTCGATCTCATCGAGCAGCACCACGCAGTACGGATTCCGCTTCACACGTTCCGTCAGCTGGCCGCCCTCTTCATACCCGACATATCCCGGAGGCGAACCGATCAACTTGCTCACAGAGTGCTTCTCCATGAACTCCGACATATCGAAGCGAATCAGCGCCTTCTCGCTGCCGAACAGGAACTGAGCGAGCGTCCGCGCCATCTCCGTCTTACCGACGCCCGTAGGTCCAAGGAACAGGAAGCTTCCAATCGGTCGAGCTGGATTCTTCAATCCAGCGCGAGACCGTCGAATCGCCCGCGCCAGCGCTGAGATCGCCTTGTCCTGCGAGATCACGCGCTTATGCAGTTCTTCCTCCACCCGCAGCAACCGCTGGGTCTCCTCTTCCTTCAGCGACGTAATCGGCACGCCCGTCCAGCGGCTCACCACATCCTCGATATCTCCACGCGTCACAATCCCCGCCGAAGAGTCATCCAGGTGATACTTGTCCCGTAGCGCCCGCAGATTCTCCCGCTCCTTGCGCTCTTCATCCGAGTAGAACCGAGCCTTCTCGAACTCATGATTCGCAATCGCGTTTTCCATCCGGTGCACGATGAACTTGATCCGTTTCTGTACCTCAGTTAGTTCTTCAGGCATAGAGGTCTGCCGCAGCTTCACCCGCGCGCCCGCCTCGTCGATCAGATCGATCGCCTTATCCGGCAGGAACCGATCAGGAATATACCTGCTCGAGTGCGACACCGAGAACGTAATCGCGTCGTCGGTGTAGCTCACCGCATGGAACTTCTCGTACTTCTCCTTGATCCCCATGATGATCTTGATCGCGTCTTCCTCGTTCGGCGGAGGCACCTTCACCGCCTGGAATCTGCGCTCGAGCGAGCGGTCCTTCTCAATCGACTTCCGGTACTCTGCAGGAGTTGTCGCGCCAATGCACTGAATCTCGCCGCGAGACAGAGCAGGCTTCAGGATATTCGCAGCATCCAAGGACCCCTCCGCCGACCCAGCCCCAACCAGCGTATGCAGTTCATCGATGAACACGATCGAGTTCTGATTCTCCATCAGTTCCTTCATGATCGTCTTCAGCCGCTCTTCAAACTGTCCGCGATACTTCGTTCCCGCAACGATCAACGAAAGATCCAGCGCCAGCACCCGCTTGTCCGCAAGAAAGCTAGGCACCTCGCCATCGGCAATCTTCTGCGCCAGCCCTTCCACGATGGCCGTCTTACCCACACCCGGCTCACCAATCAGCACAGGATTATTCTTCGTGCGACGGCACAGGATCTGGATCACCCGATCCACCTCGCTGTCTCTGCCGACCAGCGGATCCAGCTGTTGATCCATCGCCGACTGCGTCAGGTCACGCGAAAACTCCGCGAGCATGCTCTGCTCACCGCGCTGTCCTTTTCCGCTGCCAGACGAAGGAGTCTTCTCCTGCGTCGTTCGCTGCAGCTCTTCACGAATCGCCGGCAACCGCAACCCACGCTCCTGCAGAATCTCTGCCGCAAAGCACTTCTCCTCGCGCAGCAGTCCCAGCAGCAGATGCTCGGTTCCAATATGTTTGTGCGAAAGCCGCTCCGCCTCCTCCGCCGCATACGCCAGCACCCGCTTGCACTCATTCGAGAGCGGCAGATCGACAGAAGTCGAGACCTTCTCGCGTATCGTCGTATGCCCTTCAATCTGCTTGCGTATCGACTCCACCGACGCGTGCGACCGCAAGAAGCGGTTCGTCAATGCCTTGTCCTCACGCAACAAACCAAGAAGCAGGTGCTCAGTCTCGATGTAAGGCGACCCAAACTGGCTGGCCTCATAGCGGGCGAAAAAGATCACCCGTCGCGCCTTCTCCGTATAGCGTTCGAACATATATCCCCTTCAAGCCGGCCACCACTTAGCCCGAAGGCCGCATAGCGCCGTTGGTCCCAGAACCGTCTCCGTGCCGCTCGCTCCCAGAGACAAATCAGGCTACTTCAACCTGCGAAGCATCCATCCCACTACTTCCTAGTGTAGTCGTCCCCGCAAAATATTCGAAATACCTCGAAAGTTATGCATAACTTAGCATTCTTTTAGACGCAACCTGTGCAAAACCAGCACCAAATTAGGTGCACTTTGAAAAACATCGATTTCTTCTGCCGATTAGATGATTTCGGGACCGGGTAAGGATCAGTCTTGCCAACTCACTGAAGGAAAGGAAGATGGGACATTATTAGCTGAGTGCTCTTTGTCCCACTCGGAGTTTGCTTCCCAAATCAAAACCGTTGAAGTAAAAAATACGAGTAAGCCATTTCAGATGTGAACGCCCGAACTCGGCGGAACGTTCAATCCCGCGATCCCATTCCGTTCGATCTAGGTCTTCCCCGGTCGCCCGTCCACCAAACGCCCATCTCGCAGCTTCAGCACCCGATCGCATCGCTCGGCAAACTCCAGATTATGCGTCACCAGCACACTCGTCAGCCCATGCGCCTCATGCAGCCGCTGAATCAAGCTGAATACCGCATCCGCTGTCTTCCCATCCAGATCCCCCGTCGGCTCATCCGCCAGCAGCAGCCTCGGCTCCGTCACCAGTGCCCGCGCCAGGCTCACCCTCTGTTGCTCTCCTCCGCTCAACTCCCCCGAACGATGCTCTGCCCGGTCTCCCAACCCCACCTCCGCCAACCAGAACCGCGCCTTCTCCAGCGCCTCCGCACGCCTCATCCCGCGAGACAGCAGCGGCATCGCAGCATTCTCCACCGCAGAAAACTCAGGCAACAGGTAGTGAAACTGCCAGACGTACCCCACCTCCCGATTGCGATACTCCGCCGCCTGCTTCGGCGTAAACGAGCTCAACCGGCTATCACCGCACCAAACCTCGCCCGCGGTCGGCGTATCCAGCGCGGCTAAAAGATGCAGCAGGGAACTCTTGCCCGCGCCACTCTCGCCCACAATCGCGATCATCTCGCCCGCATGTACCCTCAGATCCAGCCCGCGAAACAACTCCAGCGCCGGTCGCACCGACCCACTACTCGCCGAACTTTTACTCGAAGACCCACCACTCGAAGCAACTGCTGCATAGATCTTCGTCAGCCCAACCGCCCGCATCACCACCGTCCGCTCCCGCACCACCGGCAACGGCTCCAGAGTCCCCTCATTCTCAAATCGCACATCGCCATCCAACGGATCGTTCAACCCTTCACCTCATACATCTCTACAAAGAAGCGTCATCTCGACCGGAGGCGGCGCTTTTTTGCCGCCGTAGTGGAGAGAACCCCCGCATTTTTCGACTCCGCCACGTACCTCTCCATTGACGCTTATCCGACACTCGTCTCCCCGCCGCCAACATGACCAGGAAAAGCTCCCAGCGAGATCGCAATCCTGTTCCACGCGTTGATTGTTGTAATCACCAATGTCAGATTCACCGTCTCCACCTCGCCGAAGTGCGCTCGCACCTCTTCATACACCGCATCGGGCGCATGCCCTTCCTGAATATTCGTCACTGCCTCCGCCCACGCCAACGCGGTGCGCTCCCGTTTCGTGTAACCCTCCGACCCGCGCCAATCGCCAACTCCCGCAATCCGCTCCGCGGTCTCATTGGCCCTCTTCAACTCTGCAGTGTGCACACGAACGCAGTACTCACACCCGTTCATCAACGAAGCCTTCAGCCGCACCAACCCAATCAACGAAGCCTCAAGCCCCGTCTCCGTATTCAGGTAATGCTCCAGCGCCGTCATCTTCGCTAACCCATCCGGCGCCAACTGCCTATACTTCAGTCTTGGATCACTCATATCTCAAAGCCTCCGCTGGCAGCACCTTCGCTGCGCTTCCACTGGGATAGATCGTAGCAATCAAGCTCACCCCAAGGCTCACAGCCGCCACAATCACTGCATCCACAACCCGCGGCGCGAACGGCAGATAATCAATCGAATAGACCGCTGCATCCAACCGAATGAATCGGTAGTGCCCACCCAGCCAGCTCAATCCATATCCAAGTATCAACCCAAGCACGGTCCCAATCACCGAGATCAGCAATCCCTGCATCAGGAAGATCCGCCGCACCTGATCCGCCCTCACCCCAAAGCTCATCAGCACCGCAATATCGCGCGTCTTCTCCATCACCATCATCGTAAGAGCGATCAGAATATTCAGCGCAGCCACACAAACAATCAGCGCCAGCACGATAAACGTCACCACCTGCTCCAGTTTCAACGCGCGAAACAACTCACGATTCTGCTCCATCCAGTTGGTCGTCTGAAACCCCTTGCCCGCTGCATCTTCAATCGCCCGACCCACGCCATCGGCATGATAAAGATCATCCACCTTGAAGCTGATCACCGAGATCAGATCCGGCTCACTGAACAGTCTCTGCGCATCCACCAACCGCAGAAACGCATAGCTCGAGTCATACTGATAAAACCCCGACTTGAAGATCCCCGCCACCTGAAACCGCTCATACTTCGGTACCAGCCCCAGCGGCGTCAACTCACCCTGAGGACTCGTCACCAACACCCCATCCCCCACCTTCGCCCCCAGCGACTCCGCCATATCCTGTCCAATCACAATCGGCGGAATCTCCCGCGCGACACCCCCTCCGCAATCGTTCCGCGCACTCGTTCCGCTCCCGCAAGGAGTAGCCGCCGCAGCAACCGGCTCCACCGCCGAAGCCGAACCCTGCACCACGCTCTGCAGCAAGTCCCCCACCGTCTTCTCATCCGCAGGAATGACACCTTTCACCAACCCGCCACCACTTCTGGCCCCCTTCGAGATCAGCACCTGCCCATACAATCCCGGAGCAGCGGCAACCACATGCGGCACGCCGCGAAGTCGTGCCAGCAACGGCCGCCAGTCGCGAATCCCATCCCCCGCAACTCGCATCAGGTCCACATGCGAGGTCGACCCCACCAGCCGCTCCTGCAGATCCCGTCGCATCCCATTCGTAATCGCCAGCGCAATAATCAGCGAAGCCACGCCCGCCGCTACGCCGATCACAGAGATAGCCGTGATCACCCCCACCACTGCCTGCCGGCGCTTCGCCCGCAGATAACGCGCCGCAATAAAAAATTCAAATCGCATCGAATTCCAGCTTACTATTCAGCCGCCATCAGCGCCGAGTAACGCTCGGCGCCTCGTCTTTCACCCGCCTCAACAAGGTATAAAAGTCACGAAGTGACCGCCCGCCGCGCAGGCGGCCCATCCGTCAGGACAAGCAGCCTCACTGCGCCATCACCTTCGGCAGATTCCAATGCCGCGCCACCGCCACCATCCGCAACACAAAACAAAAACTCCACCCACCGTCATCGCGATCGTTCGAGGCACCTTCAGCGCCAGCCCAATCACCATCACCGCCGCTCCCGCCAGCGCAGCTGACGCATAAATATCCGTATTCAAAATCCCCGGCACCCGCGTCATCAGCACATCCCGAATCGTGCCACCGCCCACGCCAGTAAGCACACCCATCAACACCGCGATCATTGGATTGATCCCAAACTCCAGCGCCTTCCCCGCGCCTGCCATCGCAAACAACGCCAGCCCCGCCGCATCCAGCGTAATCAACAACTGCTGCGGCACATGCTGAAACGACTGATAAAAACAAAACACCGCACCGCCACCCGCAAACGCCGTAGCTCCATACCTCCAGTCGCGAATACTATTCGGAGGCACCGCCCCAATCAGCAGATCCCTCACCGTCCCACCACCCAGTGCCGTCACAAACGACAACACCAGCAGCCCCAGCAGATCCAGTTCGCCACGAATCCCCGCCAGCGCCCCTTCCACCGCAAACACAAACGTCCCCACCAGATCCACCGCCAGCAGCACCACATCCTGTCTGTACTTCGGGAACCAGTCCCGCAGCGCCATTACCGCACCACCGCCTTCACCGCCACGACATTCTCATACCGGTCATACACCCTCACCGCCAGCACATGCTCCTTCGCGTCGCTCACCGGAGCGGAAGCCGCAGGCACCGCCACAGTAAAGTCATACCGTTCCGCCAGCGAATCCGAAACCTTCCCCACAGGCTCCAGATACTGCCACGGCCCCGCGTCAATCGAATACTCCGCATGCGCGATCGGCGAAGTAGCATCCCGAGCTTCCAATGTCGCATGAATGAAAGTCGAAGCAGTCTTGTTCGGACCGCTTTGCTCGAACAAAGTCTGTTTCGTCGCCGTCAACACCCCCGGCACAGGCGGCGTCGTATCGACCACAAACACCTCGCTCGCCCGCTCTCCCGTCAGCGCCTCCGCATCCGTATGCACCGGCGCATCGCTCGCCACCACCTTCACCTCATAGCTCCCATCGGGCAGAAGCGCCGAATCGAAGCTATAGACCCTCTCCGAGATCTTGTCCTTCAGCAACCGCCAGTTCGCCTCACCCACCCCGCGATACCAGACCGCGAACATCAGATCATCGCCATTGTCGTCATGCGCCATCCACCGCACCGTCACCGCGGCCTTATCCTTCTGCGCCATCAGCGGAGCAGCGTTCGAATCCGTAGAAAAACTTACCGCAGGCGCGGCCCCCGCAGCAGCAGGAAAGGCCACCTGCACCGTAGCATTGGCCGCAACCGGAGTCACCGGAGTCACCCGCGCCCCCGGCAGCACCACAACCTCATCCACCACCGGAGCGAGATTCCGCTGCAGATAGTTCAGCCCCACCGCATCGACCGATCCACCTCCGCGCAGCACAGCCTTCCACTGCACAAATCTTCCCGCAGGCACCGCGAAGCTCCCATCCCTACCAACGCGAGCCCACTCACTCCACCCCATCACCGGGCTCTCCACATTTCCGCTGCGCACAAACAGATCGAACCCCGTCGCCGACCCAGCCCTTACCTCCGCGCGCCCCCACTGCGAAAAGCTCTGCGCATCGAACACATCGCTCGTATAGGTTGCCGCCGAGGCAACCTCATCTCCCAGCCGAAACACCTTCCCGCTATTACTCGTCGCGATCAGCAGACCATCCTTCACTGCGGCAAACGCCATCCCCTGCGACGCCTCTAGGTGCGCAACATCGCTGAAGCGCCCACTGTCGTTCGCATCCAGGCGTCCCGCACTTATCTTCCCCGCATCAATCCTGTACACGCGCCCGCGATTTCCCGTCGCCGCCAGCAGACTTCCGTTCCGAACCGCCAGCGCATACACCACATCATCCTTCAGCGTCAGCAGCTTCTGCGGAGCCCCATCCACCGCAATCCTGTAGATCTCGGACCCATCCGGCACCAGCGTATTCGACCCCGCCGCCGTCGAAGACCCCGGCTGCACAAACGTAATCGTCACCCCCGCGCCACCCGTCACCGGCAACGGCGGCAGCGTCGAGTGTCCCTTCGTCCCCACCCCCGCCGCATACACATCTCCCGCCGCATCCATCGCCAGCGCCGTAATCTCTCGCCGTCCCGCAGCGTACGCCGCAAACGGCTTCGCCCCCACCGTCCCCGTCGCGAACCGATACACCACACCCGACCCATCCGACCCAGCCCACAACGTCCCATCCGGCGCCAGCAGCAGACACCGAATGTGCTGATCCGCCGTCTTGAACAACACCTCCGCCTTGCCGCCACCCGCAGGTACCCGGTACACCACCGCTGGAGCCCCCGCAGCCACATACACCTCGCCGCCCTTTCCCACTGCCAGGTCCCAAAGATACTTCGGCTTCTCCTCCGTCATCGCAGGATCGAAGACCACCGCCGCCGCGCCACCACCCGCAGGAATTCGATACACCTTCCCATCCGGCGAAGTCGCAGCAAGCACACTTCCGTCCGCCGCCACACGAAGCGCCTGCACCGCCAGCTCTTTCCCGGCAAAGATCTGCGTGCCATTCCCCTCATGCGTTACCTTCATCACCAACGCTGACCCCGCCGCGGTCCCACCCAGACCCACGTAGCCGTTCCCCGAGGCATCGCTCGCCAGCGACCACGCATAGCTCTTCCCACTCTCATACACTAAGGAACTGGCCGGCCCCGCCTCCAGCCGTCCATCGCTGCGGATTGCCACCCCTTCCGCATTGCCTTTTCCATCTCGTCGTAGCGTTCCACGCTCCACAGCTTCGTGCCCTGCGCGCTCGCCCACCCAGACAGCAGGGAAGACCCCACCACCAATCCCGTAACCAACACTCGTCGCATCATTCTGATCCTGAGTCTAAAGTATCTGCGCCCCCTCCGAACTTGAGAGGTCGACCTATTCAGTAGGGCATGCCTAAAATCGAGGACATGATCAAACCTGCCATCGTACAAGCAGTCTTTACCGGACAGCCCAAAGCGATCACCGACGAGCGCGGGACCTGGACCTCGTCGATCTTTCGTGATCGCGTCGATGGTCCGGTACAGGTCTTCCTTCACGGACTCGCCGGTGACAGGGTTACCCAGCCCTATCATGGAGGTCCCGGCGCAGCGGTCTGCGCGCATTTGACCGATCACTACTCCTTCTGGAACGCCCGATACAACATGAACCTCCAAGCAGGGTGTTTCGGCGAGAACCTGACCTTGAACAATGTTCGAGAAGAGCAGGTTTGTGTAGGCGATAAGGTGCGTCTGGGAACCACGCTCGTCCAGGTCAGCGGCCCGCGCGTCCCTTGCGCCAATCTGGCCCGTCGAATCGGGCGACCCGACTGGGTGAAGCTGACCATTCGAGAAAATCGCACAGGCTTTTATCTGCGCGTACTCGAACCCGGCACACTTGAGGCAGGAGACCCGTGGATCGTTGAAGAACGAGTCAACCAGGAGGGCTCGATACCGGCCATCAATAGCTGCATGTATCTGGAGTTCGATGCCGACTATGCTCGCAGCATGCTGGAAATGGCCGGTTTGGAAGCCTGGTGGAAAGACCAGGCGCGTCAAAAAATCCAGGATCAAACCGGGCACTGGACCTCGACCATGAAGAGTGGAGGCAACTGATCGCTGCGTATATTACAAGCCAGGATTATCAAGCTTACAAGCCATGAGCAGACATCTGACAGCAGCGTCTAGTTCGTCAGCACAGCGCGATACCGCACCTGATTCTTCTTCACTCTGGTCACCGCGTCGTTTGCCTTCGCCATCGCAAACCGCTCCGTAACAGCCTTAACCCCGTGACGAGCCGCAACGTCCAGCATCTCGCTTATCTCCTGCGGACTTCCGATGTTACTTCCGGCAACAACCTTCTGGCTCGTAATGAGCGATGCCCCCTGAATCGGCATGGGAGAAGGGGGCGCCCCAACCATGCAGAGTGTGCCGTTGGGTCGCAGCGCATTCACATAAGCCTGCCAATCCTGATCCGCGCTTACCGTCGAAAGCAGAAGATCAAAAGACCCCGCAACCTTCTTCAGGGCGCCGGTATCGCGCGTATTCACGAAGTGATGCGCCCCCAGCTGCTTCGCCTCGGCCTCTTTATCCTTCGAGGTCGAGAACGCCGTCACCTCGGCGCCAAACGCCTTCGCAAACTGCAGGCCCAGATGTCCCAGACCGCCAATTCCAATCACTCCCACTCGCGACGAAGGCCGCACTCCATGATGGCGCATCGGCGCATACACCGTAATCCCCCACACATCAACGGGGCTGCCGATTCACTCTCAAGAGCTGCCGGCATCGGCACCACGAACCGTGAGTTCAGACGAACCTTGTCGGCAAATCCGCCATTACGTCCCACGCAAGTCGGTTGCGCCTTCGCGCACAGCTGCTCCTTCCCCTGCCGGCACCACTCGCAGATCCCGCAGCTATCCGCCTGCCAGCCAACTCCCACCCGCTCGCCCATCGTGCGGTCCTTCACCGCCGAGCCCACCGCCACAATGGTGCCCACAATCTCATGGCCCGGAATAAATGGATACTTGCTAATTCCCCAGTCATTGTCGATGAGGTGAACATCGCTATGGCAAACGCCACAGTGCGAGATCTTGATCTCGACATCATTCCCCCGCAACTCGCCCGGATCGTATTTGTAAGCTAGTAAGTGTGCGCCGGCCGCATGCACAGCGAGACCATGTATTTCACTCATTCGAAGTCTTTCCCTTTTTAGCGCAGAACATATCCGCCGCGCCTACCCTCTGATGCTACAACACCACCCCGAGCAAAAAAATCATCGACACGCTAATCGCACTTGTCGCAACCACCGTGTAACAAGACCTGCCTCACCGCTTATTGGCCTGCCCTCATCCTCACCGTGCTACCTCACCAACAGGTTCAATACCTGGTAGCCATTCACAGCATACCCCGCCTCCACCGACCCCGCAGCCAGCACACTCTCCCCCGTTAGTTGCATCTTCTGCGCATCTTTTAACGGCTCGAAAACATTCGCCATCGACAGCGGCACCCCCGGCAGAGCCTCACCCTCCAGCACCGCCTGCGTCGCATGATTCAGCAGCGTCACATACACCCGGTCGTTCTCATGCATCCGGTTCAGAGTTGCCACAGTATCGGCCAGCCCCACCGACCGCTCTGCTCCGGTCTTCGTCGTGAGCCTGTCTACGGTCCCGCCATCGCTCACCACAACACGCATCGGTCCCGCGCTCACATTATCCGGAATTCGCACCATCACCCGCACCATCCGAGCCTCAGCCTGGTACGGATGCACAACCGCCTCCACCTCAATCTCATCTCCCGCACGCGCCTCTGTCCTGCTCAAACGAGCCGACTCCATCACCGCCGACATCCGCGCCGGGATCGCCTCCACCTTCAGCTTCACGCCCGTCACCACCGGCTGATCCAGCGCATTCCCATACACCTTGCTGAACCGGTCGTTCACCAGAAGAGCCGCATTGATCGTCGCCGGATTGAGTTCGTTCTGCGCCATCAACCCCTGCATCCGCACCGGCGGCATCCCCTTCACATCAATCTCGCCCGACAACCTGTAACTCAACTCCTCGGCCGCTGTGTTGTTCGTCTGCAGACTCTGGTACACCGACACCAGCATCGCCGACGGCGTCAATTGCCGGTTATCCAGCACCTCGAAGTGCAGTGTCTTCGTCTTCGCCAGCACCCCTTTGTCCATCGGAGGAGGCACCACCTCCACCACCACCGGAATCATCCGCGCCTCCACCCCAAACCGCCCCATGATCGCCGACGCGCGATCCTCTGTAAACGCCCCCACCGTCTCCGTCGTATTGATAATCTTGAACGCATTCAGCGGCGACGCCAGCGAAGCCAGCACCGTTGCCTTGGTCATCGGCATATCCACCGGCCCGTACTGCGTAATCGGATGCCCGCACGCCAGAAGCCTCGTCGGGTCCACATACGTCACCGTACAGGTCCCCGCCATGGAGAGATCCCCCCGCACCAGCACCGCGCTCACCGCACTCCCCGGCACCAGCGGTTCCGGCTGCACCGCAGCAGAGTCCGCCCCACCCAGCCCTACCACCGGCGTCAAGCCCATCGCCCGGAAACGATCCCCAAATCGCTCCACCGTCTCCTGGCTGAACCCGCCCATCACCAGCGGAGTCTCCATCGCCCGCATCTCCGGCTGCCCCTCAAACTCCCTGCTCACCCCAGGCAGCTTCACTCCGGCCAGCTTCATCCCCGCGGCGCCATCTTCATCCCGCACCTGCAGCATCGACTCGATCGGCGTGATCCCCGCAATCGGCTCCTTGCTGAACTGCCCAATCCTGTAACTCAGCGCCCCCACCAGCCGCCCATCGATGTACACCGGGCTCCCGCTCATCCCCGCAACCACGCCCGTATACTCCGGCTTTTCCCCATGCAGCCTTGCCAGAATCATGTCCTGCCCAGGCCCCAGCGCATCCTTCAAGAGTCCAAGAATCTCCACCTGCATCGGCTCCGGGTTCACCCCTTCGAACACCGTATAAGCCACCCCGCGCATCCCCCGCTTCACCTCAGCCAGAGGAAAAAACTTCGTCACCACCGGAGCAGTCGAAGGCGCCGCCACCGCAGTCCATCCCCCCGCCCCACTCACCGCCTGCCCCTCGGCCCAGGCCCCACCCGCCAGCACAGAACTTCCCAACATCCCGCCTACTGCCAGGCCAGCTATCCACAACCGAGTCTTTACCGCATGCATCACGTCTACAGACTACTAGAACACTCTCATCAATGGCCGCCGTGCTCTATGCGAATATTGAGGCACTATGAACCGGAGACAGCTGCTCACCGCCGCCTGTTGTACCGCCCCTTCCATGTTTCTTTCCATCGGAAACGGTCAATCGAAGCCGCCCGCCAGTCAACTCCAGGGCTCTCCCGACCAAAAAGAGTCTCTCCGCAAGACCGGCGCCGCGATTCGATCCGCATTCGCAAAGGGCGATGTCGACGAAATCCTCGCATACCACCACCCCGAGGTCATCAAGGCTCTCTCCTACCAAAACTACATCGTCGGAATCGATGCCCTCCGAGCAAATCTCCTCGGCACCTTCCAGGCCGTCAAGCTGGAGTTTATCGAAAACACGCCCGAAACCACACTTTTCCACGATGGAACCGCCGCAGAGATGAGCCTCTTCACCATTAAGAGCACCCCCAAGGCAGGCGGCGCACCCGCCGTCGTCAAAGGACGTTCCATGGTTGTCTACATCGTTCATCCTGCAAGCCCCACAGGCTGGGCCTCCATCCGGGAGACAGTCCAGCCAGCATCATGAACCACAAGCTCATCGACCAGCCACCCGGGCCGAACCCCTAACTCACCATCCCAATGAAAAGCCGTCCAACATTCGGAGTAAAGTTTCAGATGATGACTATCCTTCCGCATCTCAGGGCTCGCATCCTTCTCCTTCTCTCCTGCTCCATACTTCTCACCCTTCCCCTGCCCACGCGCAGGAAGCACCCGCGCAAAACTCACCCCAGCAGACCAAGCCCACCCCCGACGACGCCGGTCCCGACACAGACAACGGCGCCATCATCTTGAAGAAAAAGAAGGAAGCCGACGAGCCACCACCTCCCGTCGCGCCCGTCGCGCCCAAGGTCAAGAATCCCGACAACGAGACCTTTTCCCTCCGCGTCGACGTCCCCATCGTCAACATCGACGCCAGCGTCATCCTCGACAAGACCCACCAGTTCGTCCCCGGCCTCAAGGCCAACAACTTCCTCATCCTCGAAGACGGCGTCCCCCAGACCATCACCAGCGTCCGCACCATCCAGACCCCCATCACTGCCGTCATGCTGCTCGAGTTCGCCGCCAACAGCTACTACCTGATCAACGACATGAGGAACGCCTCCTACAGCTTCTTCCGCTCCCTCCGCCCCGACGACTACGTCGCCGTCATCACCTACGACCTCCGCACCCACATCCTTACCGACTTCACCAACAACAAGGACCTCATCGCCCAGTCTCTTCAGTCCCTCATCATCCCCGGCTTCTCCGACACGGACATGTTCGACGCCCTCTACGAGACCCTCGACCGCACCAGCCGCATCGAAGGCCGCAAATACATCATCCTCATCGGCTCCGGCCGCGACACCTTCTCCAAACTCACCCTCGACAAGATCCTCGCCAAAGTAAAGAACACGCCCAACGTCACCATCTTCACCATCGGCACCGGAGCCATGCTCAACGAGCTCCGCTCCGGCGGAGGACCACGCGAACTCGACTACCTCCAGGCCCAGAATCAGATGAGGACCTTCGCCTCCATGACCGGCGGCCTCAGCTTCGCCCCCATCTTCCAGGGCGAGCTCCCCGACATCTTCGCCCAGATCAACCAATCCATCCGCAACGAGTACATCCTCACCTACCGTCCCACCAACAACAAGAGCGACGGCACCTACCGCAAGGTCAAAGTCCTCCTCGTCGACAACGAAGGCCACCCCTTGCGCATGCAGGACGAAAAGGGCAAGCCGCAAAAATACTCCGTCATCGCCCGCGACGGCTACAGCGCCAAACTCCCCGTCGAATAACCCAGGCGGCTATTTTCAAACACGATCAGAGATCCAATTCAAGCTCTGACAACGGTGTCGAGCAACAGATCAAAATGTCTCCTTCGGAGGGCCGATCAAGCGGCTCCGGCGCATAGTTGACTTTGCCGCCGATCAACCCGGACTCGCACACATGGCAGACACCCGTCCGACAAGCCCATCTGACAGGAACATCGCAAGCTTCAGCGAATTCAAGAAGACTCCCATACCGCTCGTTCCAACGAACTGTAAGACCGCTGCGTGTGAAGAAGATTTTCGGCCCGCCGCCAACTGCTCCGGCGGGTTGATGCGGCGGCAATAATGTAGTACTTGCGATTCCCGGTGTTATCGAAGATTCCGTACCAAACGTCTCTGAATGAATGCAGGAATCAGCGATACCCCACCCCTTCAACGCCGTAGTCAGATCGGCAAGAAAACTGACAGGCCCGCACAGATAGAAGTCCGCTGTCTTCGGTACGTTGCGCTCTTCCAAGGATGAGAGAGTCAGACGCCCGCGAACGTCGTAGTCCTTCCCAAGCCGATCTCCATCCTCCGGCTTGCTATAGGCAACCAACGAGTGACTCTGCGGAAGAGCCTTCAAAAGCTCCAGCGCTTCCAGGGCAAATGGATGTTCTCTGCCGTTGCGGCCTCCGTAACACCACCAGATCTCCCGGTTGGAATTTGCTTCTGTGGCCGCAAGCGAGTGAAGCATGGACAGCACCGGCGTCGCCCCGATACCCGCGCTCAGCAGCACGACGGGCCTGTCGTTCGGAGCAAGTGTAAAGCTGCCTCTCGGTGCGCTGACCTGAAGTAGGTCGCCAACCTGAACACGTTCATGAAAGTAGCGGCTGCCTGCACCACCAGCACGCTTCACGCTGACGCGATAGGTCCCCGTATCTTGCGGACCAGACATCGAATAACTGCGCACGATGGGAGCTGAATTCTTATCCAATTCGAGCTTGAACACCAGAAACTGACCTGCAGAAGGCGCCGGCAATGGGCTCTGATCCTCCGACTCGAGAACAAAGGAGAGCACGTCAACGCTCTCTCTTCGCACTGCCGCCACTCGCAATGACCGAAACCCGCTCCACGCCGGCGGTGGCGCGGACGAAGGAGCGAGGCCGGCATTGCCGCCCTTCTTGTCCGTCCCTAGCAGAGCTTTCAACGACGCCTTCCAACCTGCACTGAGGGCCGGGACGCGAAGAGCACGTTCCAGTTGATCGCGCGGATGGCCAGGCAGATAAAGCAGCGCATCGATCTCAGCGACGGTGACGCGTTCCGCTCCGTCGGCGACCTTCACGATCTCATCTCCCGCGCCGATCTCTCCTTCCTCAATCACACGGAAATAGAAGCCCGGTCGCTCATGCGAGACCAATAGCGCAGGCATCTGCGGGTTATTCATCCTGATGCCGACGCGATAGCAGGTAACCCGAGGCTGCGTCACTTCGAACAGCGCTCCACCGATCCGATACCGATCGCCAATACAGACCTCCTCATCGGGCAGCCCCTCTACCGTCAGGTTCTCGCCGAACTGTCCGTACTCAAAGTCGTGCCGCTGAAGGTACGTCTCCCAGTAGCGATAAGAGTCAAGTTGATACACCATGACGGCGCGGTGCTCTCCGCCGTGTCCAGCAAGATCGCCCTGCCCATCGCCATCGAGATTAAGATGACGCGCCATCACCCTGCCTGCCGCTGATCGCTTCCAGACGGCAGTGCAGACCACCTTGCCTTGCCACTCCACGTCGCGTGGCAGACCGACATTCACGGAGATAAGAGCATTCATCGTCCGGCTCCCTCACGCTGAAGATACAGCGATTTTGTTTCCGATGAGCTATGGGGTTTCTATGAACCCTTTCTCACGGCGCTGAGGAATGGTGATCTGTCGCGCAAGGGAGGTGGGGACCGCTATCTCGTCGGCGGCCACTTCGCCCTGACCGGCAGTCACGCAGAGACACCTGCAAAACCACTACCCGACACTCTTCCCAGCAGTTCCCTCACTGCCAACGCAACCTCCTCCACATGCGTCTCCAGCGCAGAGTGCCCCGTGTCGAGAAACTGCACCGTAGCATTTGGATTATCCCGCTTATAAGCCTCAGCCCCTGGAGGAATGAAGAACGGATCGTTCTTCCCCCAGATCGCCAGCAACGGCGGCTTCGACGTCCTGAAGTACTCTTGAAACTTCGGATAAAGCTTCACGTTATTCGCATAGTCCAGAAACAGGTCCAGCTGAATATCCGTGTTCCCCGGCCGGTTCACCAGTGCGTAATCCAGCCAGTAACTCTCCGGACCCACAGCCTCCGGATGCTTTACCCCGTGCAAATATTGAAACTTGATCCCCTCGAAGCTCACCGCAGCCCTCCGCACCTCCTCGCGATTCGCCGCCGAAGGATCACTCCAATACTTGCGAATAGGCCCCCAGGCATCGCCCCAGCCCATCTTCATAAGCATTCCCATTTTGCGAGACAATCGCTGTCACCCGCTCCGGCCTCGCCATCGCCATTCGGAATCCCGTCGGTGCACCGTAGTCGAACACATACAACGCATACCGCTTCAAATGCAGCGCATCGGTAAAGGCAGCATCGTTTTCGCCAGCGCATCGAAGCTGTACTTGTACTGCCGCGTATCTGGCACCTCGGTAAATCCAAACCCGGTAAGATCCGGCGCAGTCACCCTGTACCTATCAGCCAACCGCGGAATCAACTCGCGATATTGAAACGAAGAAGTAGGGAAGCCGTGCAACAGCAAAACCACCGGCCCATCCGCCGGACCGGCCTCACGATAAAACACAATCACCCCATCGGCCTCAACGCGACGAAGAGTAGTCAGCGGCACCTCTGCACCTTTAGACATAACCCTTCCCGCCATGGGGGCCCTCTCCGGACGAACCTGGTGAAGGGTCGGCGTGACCAGTTCTGGCCAGAGCAAGAAGACTTCCACCTGCCGCGATAAAGCTTCGACGATCCATTGTGCCTCCCAAAGCCATCCAAATCCCTGTAGCCGCTGAAACATCCGTCCCGTAGCTACAAATAGGATGTAACTTAATAAAATAGGTTTCATTAGTTACATAAAACACGAGAAGTCACCACCGGATCGACGAGCTGATCAAAATAAATGACTTTGCGCAAAGTAGCTAGGAAGGGAGGGGTACCCGCACCGCTATCGAGGACGAGGAATCGTAAGATCGAGATCCTCAGCGGTCATCTGTTTGGTCAGCAAAATGATTTGCCCCACATGCTGCTGCACATGCCCGACCACCTGGTAGATCGCCTCCAACACGCTCACATCGCGGCCCTGAGGAGTAATCCTGTGCACCAGCCGCTCCGCCGGCACCGCCGCAATCACAGCCTTCGCTTCGGCGAGTGTCGATTCAAACAACGCAACCAAATCCGCCCCACTCATCCCGCCCTCTGCGCTGAACTCCGCATCCCGAACCCTCACATCGGCCGACCCACCCACCCCATGCATCACCCACTGCCGCGCATTCCCGCAAAGGTGCAGCACAAGATTTCCAACAGCATTTTCATGCACCCCGTGCCGCTGCCACACCTGATCGTAAGTCAGCCTTCGCAGACAAGCTTCAAGGCACTCCCTCATCATGTCGAGCCTCCGGCAGGAGACATCGAGAAAATCGGCAGCAACAGCATCAAGAGTCGTTGTCATTCCAGCAATTCTAACCCTCACCACAATGCCTAAATCCCGTTCCTGCTTTCAGCTCGTCACTATGTTCGGTGTCTTAGAAGAGGTTCCGCACCACCTTATTCATCACAGAAAGGTACCGGAAGGCTGGTTATGTGTCGCCTTCGAGTAGTTCCGGCACTCAGGGAAGTCGGAAAGCAAGCCTGCGAGTTCGGACGGAGGGCCGTCTGTTCAGAAGGCTGCGCTTCCGTTTCAATATGGGCGATAGATCTGTCTCCTGTCCCGTCAGCCGTTGACCTTATCTTCCTCACCTCGTAAACTCATACAAGGCAGTCAGCGAATACCCTGTTCGCGACGCGAGAGCGCATCCCGCTCAGCATTTTGCCCCCTAGTTCAATGGTAGAACAGTCGGCTCTGAACCGATCAATCGGGGTTCGAATCCCTGGGGGGCAACCAGCATCTGCACTGGTTGGAGTTTCTCGCACTTCCCCGAACCTCCCAAAACACGGGGAGGTTATTAGTTTTCAATCCTTTATAAGGAAATAGTGTGTGAGGAGGTGCGAGCTGGTGCGCGTACAGCCCCACTTTTCTGTCGGGAACAATGTAGGGTACGGTGAGTAAAAGTGTGGGGCATGAAATATGCCGCACTGGAGGGCTCTTTATGCATAGCCTCTGGATCGATCTGCTTGTGTTGCGTTTCCTAAATGGGCCGAAGGAAAACCAGCACCCGGTTTGGTTCGTGCTGGATGAACTGGCGAGCCTGCAAGTCTTCCTCAGCCCCACACCGCCATCACAGAGAATTGCAAATCGAAAAATCCCTTGGTACTCGGCTTCCAGGGAAAGGCCCAGCTGGAAGTCATCCACGGTCACATGGCCGAGGTCATGCTGTCGCAGCCGGCCACCAAGATATTCCTCAAGACCACGCGACCCAAGGCTGCCGAGTGGGGGTCGAACGCCCTCGGCAAAGTCGAGATCGAGCGGCTGAAGGAGACGAATTTCGATGGTTCCCACGCTGGAAAGAACTTCACCTTGGATCGGCAGGTAGAGATCTCGGGCTTGGCCGACAAACACGCCTTCCTGAAGCTGGGCAACTACGTTGCCCGTTTCAACTTTGCGTACAACGATCTGCCCGCGACGCAGCCCGCCTTCGTACCCCGGCATCTGGAAGATGACGATCTTACGTTCGGTCCGAAGACGCTCGCGAAGAAACCACCGCAGTCCGTCGTTGCCGAAGATGACGGCGAGTCCGTTCAAGCGGGATTCTCCTTGGGGGACTAAGCAATGCACCACGCATGTCCTCGCCCGAGAGATCCAAACGCATTCCTTCCGATTCTGAACTGCTCAGCCAGAGCGCATGCAGTTGTAGCCTCTTTGAGATGGGAAAGTTTTTCATGTTGACTCTACTCGTATCACGTCTCGGTTCTGGAATCTCTGCCGCGAGCATATACCGTCAATGACGCCATACGCTGCATCTTGAACGATCTGTGATCGTCGATCCACCAGGACACATGGCCGGCGTTCCTCATGTCGAGGTCAGGGAGTGGAGCTACCTGTTTCAAACTCACGGGACGGAAGGCGGGCGTGTGGCTAGTCGTAAGATGGACTCACTGTGCCGGATCCCTCCATCCAATCCGCCGAAGGAACGCTTCGCGGGGCAGTCTTGGTGTTGTTGCAGTTCGATGTATGCGAGACAATCCGTTTGGATCAGCTGCGCGAGCTCATCCGGGCACGAACGATCGAGCCGCCAAGCCTGAAACAACCTGCACTGGGGTACGTCCGCTATGAGAGGCCGCCAATCGTCGAACCGCTGGGCACACTGATGCTCGAAAGCGGCGAACGACTCCAGGGCGAGATCAAGTATTTCGACTACGGCGTACTCAGCGTTATCTTTGAGCTCCCGTTTGTGGGAGACTGGGAAAAATTGACCAGCTTGGCGAGCCGGTGGGTATGGGATATTGACTTCGCGGCACAGGCTACAGAGATCGTCCGCGGAAGATTGGAACGTGCCGCTCCTGCCCTGATCAAGCCATACAAACAGTGGTTGAGCGAGGACTACTTGATCTTTCATATCCGGGAAATCGATCCCTTGCCCTCCGCCGCAGATTTGATTCAACAGCATGGCGCACGCATCGCGCAGGTGGTTCGCGGAGACACCGGAAAATTGGCCGAAAGCGAGTGCCACGAAGTCCTCCAATCGCGAATCTCCTATTACGCGAACGACCTCGCAGTCATTGGGTGGAACGCTGCGTTTGTCTACGACAGCACCTCCGGCGCAGAGACAGCCATTCAGTTGCTCGAATATGCGAACTCCCAACTGCTCGAGTTCCGCCATTACGACGACCTGCTGACCGAAGAGCTGGAACGTGTTTATACACTGCTGGACGGAGGAACTGGTTTCTTCATGCGATGGAGACTGGCACGCTCGGCGACCCGGTTGCATACCGTGTTATTGGATGTGATGGAACTGACGGAGCACGCCGACAATGCCATCAAATTTTTGAGTGACATGTTTTCGGCGCGACTGTATAAACTTGCCGCGCTGAAGGTGGGTGTTCCAGACTACAAAGAGCTTGTGACCCGCAAGGTGAGTACTGCCGAGGAGTTGTATCGCTTCATGGTGGACCAGTTTAATCAGAGCCGGGCATTCTTTTTGGAACTCACGGTCGTCATTATTTTGGTAATCGAGTTGGTCTATCTATTCCGTGGCAAACCATTTTAGGCTTGGGCCGAAACGGGAATTCCAGAAGCTACGCGACGGGCGGCCCAACATTCCTTCCGCTTCATTGTGAGTCCATGATTCAAGAGAGAAACTTGCCAGCGTTATAAACTACCGCTTCTAATAGTTCCTGCCATTGCTCGGACTGAGCCGGAAGCTGCCATCTGTCTACAAAGGAAACCATGATCCGCGAATTCTATTCAAGGCCTTTCTAGCTCTTCATGACATGGACGCCGGAAAGCCCATCTCCGACCACCATGATCAGGTCACTCGACCGTGAAATTTGAAATTGGACCTTGATTCCCATTCCATTGCAGTCCGCCTCTGAACGGAGAGAAGATGGAACCCCCGTGACGGAGGAACTACATGCAGGCTGGCTCGTCTCATAAATACTTCTCTGCCCCCCCGACGATATCGACGAGATACGGGGGCAGCCTGTGGAGAGACTCAAAATTCACCGTCAATCCGCGTTCCCATTGTCATATTGCATTATGACTACGCGACCAACGACAAGGGTATTGATCAATAGATTTCTTGGCGCCAGATATCTAGGCTTCGCTACGAAGTCAATTCGCTATGGCTTCCTGGTTCATGAACTGATGGTCAGGACCGGGCATTTCGCCTCGGCGATGATGTGAGAGGTAATGTCGGGCAAATGGGACGCCAGATGAGAGGCCCTATTCACTCCAAGGACAATCAAATCGGCACCGTCGGCGTCGGCCTGCATCAGGATCGTCTTGGCAACGTCGTTACCATATCTCACTTCATATTGTGAGTTATCAAAAGTTCTTGCCTGGGCGGAACTCAGGTCTTTCGTGAACTCCTTGAACCTCTCGATGGTCGGCCCGCGACTGGAGTGCTCTTTCATTGAAGAAGGCAGGATATGGAGCAGGTGCAGGCACGCGCTGCAATCGTCTGTCAGCGCAATCGCATACGGCATCGCCTTCACCGACTGATCGCTAAAATCCGTTGCATACACTACATTTCGAAACGGCAGTTCGCGCTTCAACGGCGCCGGCACTCTTGGGCCGATGGTTAGAACCGGGCAGCAGGCTTTTCGCAAAACCTGTTCGGCAACGGAGCCCCACGCCAGGCGCTCCCATCCCTCTCTGGCGTGCGTCCCGAGAATGGCGAGATCGATATTCCTTGTCGCAATGGTGGCGAGGATTTCGCTTGCCGGGTTGCCATCAATCAGACTGACTTCACAGCGCACATTCTCCTTACACAAGTCGCCCCGCAGATCTTCGAGTGCCTCCCTCTGCGGCAGAATGTATAGCGGCGAGTCCGATTGGCAATCCGCCGGTTTTGGGGCTTCCTGCCCAGGCATAGTCGAAAACCTGCACGGCATTGATCTTGGCGTTATATCTTCGCGCAAAGCGGACAGCGTATGCCGTTGCCGTCTCAGAGGATGGCAACAAGTCTGTCGCGAGCAATACCGAGTTAGAACCGAGCTCAAGACGCCCCTCAAACATATTCATGCTCAATTCCTTTCGCAGAACTGCGCCCCCTACACTAGTGCAAATGCCGATGATGCAATGTGACGATCGTCACTCTTGATGAACGAGGTAGCCTGCTACAGGAATACGTGTTCGCCGCAACCCTCTGGTAGGCAACGGATCGTTATGTTTTGACAGAGAAGATCTCTGTCACGAACGAGGAAAGCCACCGCTGCGAGCCAGGCGATCCCGCCGCCAACCAGTAAACGAGTGCGCTCCCATTGGTGGTTCTGTCAGATAGTGTGTTCATCATTCCTCGCAATCAAGCGGCTGTCTGGGTCGATTCCTGTTCCGACGCAAAGCAGATGGTCAGGACCGGGCAGGGCGCTTCGGTGATAATGCGGTAGGTAATGTGAGCTTGAACGTGCGAAGCGAGCATGGAGGCTCGACGCACACCGAGAACGATCAGCTTCGCCTTGTGCTGCTTGGCATACTCTACGACGGCGTTTGAGATTTCACTACCGTACGTAACGGCACAGATGGGAGATCTGATGGTGGTGCCGCTCTCCGTGGCGACGTGGTGCAAGGCCTCGGTCATGATCATCGGAACAATCTGATTGGGGGAATTGGATTCGAGAGCTCGTGGAAGGACATGAAGGCAGTGCAATGGCGATTTCGACGCGACGCAGAACGGTTTAGCGTAGCGAATGGCATGGGTCGTCGTGCGGTGGAAGTCAGTAGCGAAGACAATCGGTCCCTCACTGTGACTAGTCATCGCTGACTGTGAGACCTGAGGGCCCACCGTCAGTACTGGACAGGGCGCCTCGCGGAGAATCGCTTCGGCGGTTGATCCAAAAACGAGTCGTTCAAAGCCATGAAGGGCACTCGTCCCCAGAACGACAAGATCGGCATTCTGTGTGGAGATTGCTTCCAGGATCGCCAGAGACGCAGTGCCATTCACCATGTTGGCTTCACAGGGTACACCGGCAAGTTGAGCGGCCTCGCGAAGGCTATCAAGAGAACGCCTATCCGCTTGGGAGATACTGTCTAATTCGAAAAACTGTCCTCCAGGCCCGGAAGAGGGAACGTAGGGGTCCTCAAGGACGTGCAGAATCGAGAGGCTCGCTCTGAGTTCGGTACAAACACGGAGGGCGACCTGAAATGCTGCTTGCGATGCGGGAGAAAAGTCGGTGGCCAGTAGGACTTTACTGAACGACAATGCGGAGCCGGTCATTGATGTTGGCATGGGTTCAGCCTCTTTCTGAAATGTATCTCTGGTGGATCATGCCGCTTCGGACGACGGGGAAGGCGGCTTTCTCTGAAGTTCTCTGGGGAGCGTGAAACCTCGGGCACGGCTTCCGTCAACCCACGGTCTACGTTCTGCAAATCGAGGAATGAGCCGCAAGCGATTGTCTGGGTGAGGAGGCTGACGGTATTCCTTTTCGGATCGTGGTTTCACCGCCACAGACCCCTGGGGATCTAGCCGCAACGCGACCACGGAGGTACAGGCCGGGCAGAGCCAGAAAAATTCAGTGTCCGCAGATCGTCTCTCGAGTGCATAGAGATTTCCCGAATTAAAGATTTTGAGCTCAATATCGCAATCAGGATTGACACATCGATTGATCATGCTTTCACCTCTGCAGCAACTTTATGATGTTGCCCAGAAACAAAGCTGTGACGGTGATCACCTGGTCGGCGTGAGCCGCAACCGGAGGGGTGGAAGGGAGAAGTAGGATATTAGGCGGAGAGTTCTTCAAGTCGATGCGGAGAGAGGATCAAGAGGGAGGTGCCTCGCATCTGGATGAGCTTCTCTCTCTTGAAACGGCCTAACATGCGCGTAACAGTCTCTCGGGAGCTGCCTACCAGGTTGGCTAATTCCTCATGCGTGAGCGCCATGGTGAATCGCATCTCGGGCTTGCCGCACGACGCTGCCTTTCCCCAGTCGAGTAAGACACTCGCGAGCCGGCCTGCCGCCGAACCGGAGAGCGCAAGGCGACGGGCGTCGAAGAACGCCGCCTTATACTCCCCCGAAAGCGCTTTGGCAGCATGCAGACTTGCTTCCCCGTGCTTTTGGATAAACGAAAGGAAGTCGTCCCGGCGAATACTTTTGATCTCTGTCGGCTCGATCGTTTCTGC
This sequence comes from Tunturiibacter gelidiferens, assembly GCF_051013345.1. Classification (GTDB taxonomy): domain Bacteria; phylum Acidobacteriota; class Terriglobia; order Terriglobales; family Acidobacteriaceae; genus Edaphobacter; species Edaphobacter gelidiferens_A. Next base: position 4,833,138 of record NZ_CP132939.1, on the reverse strand, counting down.
TGTCACCTCGTAGCGCGACCCGGAGATAACCGCTCCCAGTCCGAGGACGTCTCCGGGCATCGCAATCTTGAGGATTAAGGTCCTTCCTTCCTTTGATGTGCAGGAAAGTTTGACTTGACCGGTACAGATGACAAATACTCCGTTGCTCGGTTCATCCTCCTGAAACACCTTCGCACCCCTCGGAAGAGTAGCTTGCACGCCAATCGATTCGAAGCCGGCGAGGGCCATAGTGTCCAGATTGCAGAACATTCGCAAGGTGCGAAGCTCACAGGTGCCGCACTCTCGTCCTGGTCGAGTTGTCGAAAGAGAAGACATGGTTTAGCACACCGTCATGACGGGGCAAGTAGCCTGCGCCAACAGATTCGGAGTCAATCCTGGATTAATGTTCGTCAACCAGAAAGATGCACTATGCGCGCCCAGTACGATGAGATCTGCATTGACCCTTACAGCGAGGTCGAGGATGGCCCTGGCGGCCTCACCATGTTCAACCACAAATTCGGGGCTGCACCAGTCGTAGCAACACTCAGGGACCATTTTCTTCATCTCTTTTTGAAATGCACTGTCCAGCCAGTCTGCCGTAGTGGACAAGCCGTTTTGAAGGGTCCGCACATAACAGAAATAGATATGTGCACCACTGTCCTGCGCGAAGGAAAGTGCGTAGATCGCCGCTTTTGTGGCTTCAGCGGAGAAGTCGGTCGCGTAGACAATTGTCTGAAAAGCTAGCGGAACATCGCCAACAGGTTTAGCCTTGGGTCCCACGGTAAGGACAGGGCATTCGGCATTGCGAATAAGTTGTTCTGCTGTCGAGCCGAGGACAAGTCGCTCAAATGGGGACTTGGACTGCGTTCCCGCCACGATCAGGTCGACTTCGTGCTCCTTGGCCACTTTGAGCAGGGCTGCATAGGGCCGATGTCCTTCAGGGGCCACCGTTTTCGTATCGATCCCGGAAGCAGCAAAGTCATCTCGAAGATGCTCCAGATTCTCGTGACTGGTTTGCCGTTTTTCTTTGACCGGCAAACCGATGATTGCCTCCGGGTATGTCGTGACGACGGATGGATCAAACACATGTGCGATCTCGACGGTGGACGAGAAGCGCCGAGCCAACGCTCTCGCATAGAAAGCAGCCTTGTCCGAGCAGGGGAGAAGTCCGCTGCCAGCATAATCTTTTTACAGAAACAGAGACTCGTTCTTCGATGAGTGGCATGGAACACCTCGGTGATTTCATGCGAGCCCGCTTGCTGAGCTCGATCTCAGCAAACAATAGCTTGCCCCCATTCCATTGAAAGTGATCCGGTCCACCTACGTCTGTGATGGGCGTCACATCATTAAAAAGGCGGCTAAGGGATCATGAAGGTGCAATCAGAGACTCACAGACATCGCTTCAATCAGGGAAGTAACGGAAAGTGCGGACGAGTTCGATGAACTCAGGAGAAATTCATGAAAGCCTATTCCGAGTATTGGGCAGCCACAATGATGCGGGGCTTCATTGCGATCGTAATAAGCACTGGAGTCTTGTTCATTCCGGAGATGGCGTCCACGATCCTCCTCCTGCCGTTCGCGATTGTAATTTCCATCCTTTGTCTGGCTGTCTATGGAGTGATCGATAGCGCAATCACCTTCACAACCAGTTTCATGATTCCCGCAAAAAAACCTGGCAGATTTGTTCTGAGAGTGCAGGGGGTTTGCGGAGCTGCGATCGGAATTCTACTGTTCGCCGTTGTCTACGACCACGTCGATCTTCGTTGGTTTCTGTATCTTGCTGCGATTCAGGCGGCCGGTTTAGCGGTTACGGAGTTTATCGTAGCAAGAGGAACCTCGGTACACCATGGGTCAAAGTGGTGCTATGCATCGGCGATGGTTGCGGCGGTTTCTTCGATCGCTCTTGTGTCGTTCGGCGGAGACCTTAGTCCGCGAGAACTTGCATGGCTGATCTACGGTTACCTCGGGATATTTGGCTTCAATCTTTTTGCTCTGTCCGCGCGGATGCTTTTTGCTGAACGTGACCTGCTGAAGACTGCGCACTTACAGCCCGTGGTTGCAGAGGGGGTATAGATATGGGAACACACATTAGTACGCTTCCGTTCCCGAACAGCCAAGTCGCGCCAGGCCTTTCTTCTGCGTCACTCACCGCTGGATCGATGGGCGCTAATCGATCCAGCAAAATGTCCTTGTTGTTTCGTAACGCGCTGGCGTTACTCGTTGCCATCGTACAATTCAGCGTAAAGATTTTTGTGTTCGCGGCGATCGTATTGTGGCCATGGGAGTCAGCGTGGTGAAAAGTTGCCAGTTGTAGGCGCGCAACAACTTCAAAAGGTCGTGAGTTATAAGAGGTCTTGCCGGCAGAGGATATCGAATGGCAGCTCAGTTATCTCCCTATCTACACCGAGCAAATCCTGACGGCACATTTGATTCCATCTGTATCCGCTGTTTTGTCACAGTGGCTTCTGCCGTGACGGAATGCGGTCTGGCTGAACCTGAAATGTCTCACAAATGCATTCCTTCCAGTTTGTCTCAACGCAAAAGACCGCAATCAAAAATAAAGCCGAACTAAATTGATGCGAAGCTGTGATGGGGAAAGCGCCCGATCCATCCTGAGGTACAGTTCGTACTAGCCTCCCAAATGAGAATGTTCAACTGCAACGGTGTGCTTTTGGAGCACGCCGCCAAGAACTTCTCAGGCCTCTAATATCGACCATCATTTTCCATTGGGTTGCACCTTGGAACTGCCACGAGCCGTCTGCTTAGACGACGGGAGTTGGGATGCGTCCCAACCTCCGCCGATCGCTTTGATGAGTTGGACGCTGGCGACCATCTGTTGGGTCTGGAAAGCAACGTGCGTCTGTTGATACACCAGAAGGTCTACCTGTGCGGTGAGGACCTTAAGAAATGGATCGAGGCCACTTCCCACGGCGATGTTGTCTTTCGGTTCGGCGGTTCTCCAGGAGGAGGTGTCCAGTTCTTTGTATGCCGGGGCCGTTTGGATTGTGCGACGCCGATACTTTGGGCCGATGCTACAGCCTGCCGTAAATAAACACGGAACAATGAAAGAGACCAAGACCGTTTGGCTAACTACGCGATCGAATCTGCCGAGCTTCATCATCTTTCTCCTGCGCATGTGGCACCTCACTGGCTGATAGGTCCCGTTTTCAAGCTTTACCAGTGCGCCTCCGAAGAAAAGCGGAACTGCATATTTCACTCCGCGCATGCTGCGCACGGCGCGTCCAAAGTATAGTCAGGAAGGCCGATTGTGTTGGCTACCGTATTGACTGCCGGATCCATTACCCAGATCTTCGCGCCAATATTGATGACTGTGGACGACGCTCGGTTCAGCACACCCGCAAACATCGACAACATCATGATCATCAGGATGACCGAAAAACTAATGCCAACCAGCAAGGTGACGAACTTTGCTTTGTCGTTCACCAGCAGCTTGTATGCGAGCTTGAGGATGCCGAACACACACTCATATTCTTTTGTACGGGTGAAGTCGTATGTGATGTTCGTCACCGATGACGTTATTCCGTCACAGAAGACTGTCTAACGGTTGCAAGTCAGGGTGGGGCGTCCGATCAGATTTGGAGAAGCGCATTCCATTTCATCTCTGACCGGGTGCGTACAAACCCCTCGCTGTTAATGGTGCGTGTGAGCGCGGCCTACTCGCACAAACCTTGCAGAATTGGAGGGTCAATCGCATGTCCCGGGCGCGGACAGGTGGCGCATTCGACTGCGAGTCCAATGCGCCGCCCCGCATCTACTTATGCAAAACCATGACCGGACACGGTGCATCCGCCACAACCTGTGGCACGATTCCACGTAGGAAGTGTGTCGCCGCGGAGGAGGCGGTATGAGCGCCCATCATGAGCAAATCCACATTCCTAACTGTTAAGAAATCAATGATTGCGAAGTTGAAGTCCCCCGGACTAGCGGTCCTCAGGACGATATTTGGACTTGGCTGATCGGGAAGTGCTCGGGCATAAGCTTTTTCGAACTCCTGCAGATCACTTCTTCTGTTCGTAGGATCCTCAACATGCAACAGAGTGAACGTTGCTTTGTATTCACGAGCCAACATATAGGAATAGGCTGCCACCGAAGCAGTGTTTGGATCGAGGTCGCTGGCACAAACTACATGCTTCGGAGGCCAGGTGAACCCGCTCGGAGGTAGTGCCACTGGCCCAATGACCAGAACCGGACAGGTTGCGTTTCGGAAGATTTCTTCTGCATCGGAGCCGGAGAGTAAACGCTCGACGCCGGCGCTCGAGTGAGTCCCAAGCACGATCAAGTCGGCTCCTTCACGGCTAGCTGTCGAGAGAACCGCATCCTGCACTGCTCCGGGGACAGAAATCGTCCGCGCCTTGAATCCTTCGGAGCGCAGCTCCGCCCCTTGCTGTTCAAGCTCCTGTTCGACCTGTTGACTGCTCGCGTTTCGGTCGATCCATTCGCGTTCGGGAGGAGTAATAGGATTGATGGGCTGATCCACATGGGCAAGCAGAATCTGGGAGCCGCATTTTTGTGCGACGCTCTTAGCATAATCCAGCGCGCGCTGAGAGACATCGGAGAAGTCGGTCGGGACAAGGATCCGTTCAAATGCAAGTTGTTTTGGAACCAGTGTGATCATCTCTTCCTCCAACAATGCAATGTGTTTGGTGAGGTGGATGTGGTAGACATGTTAGTTCTTCCTAGGTGAGAATTGCATCGTGCTGTGGATCACGCTACGTGACTTATTCCGAAAGTTCCGTGACGATGGTCACAGGCCTGGGGAACCTCCAACATTAGGAGTGCCGACGTTGAGGAATCTGCCTATCCGCTTTGCCCACAATAGGAGAGGACTACCGCGCTCCGACTTTGCCTATGCACTGTAAGTTGCTAAATTAGCTATAGTTGGCCGACTGCTAGGACGCCACCGGCTTAATTGAAAGGGGTAGGGCAGTGTCGATGCTCAGGTGACGCTGATCACAGCAATCCCCCAGATTGAACTTATGATCTTCATGTTGGTTCGGCACTCCAGCGTCGTTGGATACCGTTCCCGCAAGATTCTTTTCCGCTGGGAGAATAAACATGACTCAAGTGCTGCCGCAAATATTTGCTGAGAATAGATATTTAGCTGGATTGAGAAAAATCGTAGTAGGCCATGATTTTTCCGAGACAGCCGATCATGCGCTGGTCGACGCGATGGCTCTCGCGGATCGATTTAATGCAGAAATCGTGATTGCTCATATCGAGCCCCGCGAAGCAAACGATTTCAAGTTCCGAAGCTCCGATGAGCGGGACGATCGGACTGTTGCTGAAATGGAAAACCGATTGAGGCGTGTGGCATTAGCTGGTCACCAATGCAGAAAAATCATTCGATTCGGCGACGCGGCAAAGATGCTTGCTGAAATTGCGCAGGAAGAAGGTGCCGATCTGCTCCTGCTTGGCGCCTATGGGGACGGTCCAAAGGATCGCAAAACTCTTGGCCGGACAGCGGAGCTGTTACTGCGTTCAGTACCGTGCCCCATCTTGACCGACGGGCCGGAAATGACCAGGTCGTTATTTCAGAATAAAGAACCTTTGTCCATCCTTGTTCCCATTGAGCTACCGTGTGATCCGCGTCATCTGATCTTTGCCGTCAGTGTGTCAAAACTTTTCAAGGCAAAACTGGAGATTTTGCATGTGGTTGACATGAATCAGGCACTTTCCATGCCACATGCTTTTCAGGATATGCAATATACCTGCGAGCACATTGCCACATTTCTTCGACAGGAGGGTGTATCGGTGGCGGGATCGCTGCTCTTTGGTAACCCCGCTGCAGCCATCCTCTCCCGGAGCCAGGAATTACATAGCTCCTTAATCATGATGCCGCTGGAGACTCGAGGATTTCTTTCCTCGACTACCTCCGACAATGTCGCAGCCAATGTCATCCGGAGCGCCCAGGTCCCGGTGATGACCTATAGACTCGACTAGTCAACTCTTGTGGTAGCGCTGCAGGTGTGCATTGGAGTTGCGGTCAAGCTGGTGTGCGCTGATTGCTGTTTATGACATGGCGTCCAAGTCTTGCTGTCAGCAAACAGTCAGAACAGGGCATCTAGCTTTGGAGAGAATGGCGGGAGTGAGGCCCGTGTCAACATATGTCAGCCAGAACGAGGATCTTCGGACGCCCAGTACAATAAGATCGGCGTCGACTCGCGTTGCAAGCTTCAGAATCGTCTCCGCAGCGCTTCCTTGTTCCGTAACACATTCGGGTCGGCACCAATCGTAGGCGGACTCGGGAATGAGCTTGTTGAGAGAGTCCGAGGACGCTTTGAGGATACTTGGAGTCGACGGGTCCTTATCGTCGATGACCTGACACAGATAGAGATGGGCACCACTGTCTTCCGCAAAGAAGAGTGCATAGTTTGCCGCCTTTGCCGCTTGGGGCGAAAGGTCAGTGGCATAAATAATGCTCTGGAATGCGAGAGGTACGTCGGCAGGCCTCGCGACATGGGGCCCCACAGTCAGGACGGGGCAGACAGCGTTTCGGATGATCTCTTCTGCGGTCGATCCCAGAATCAGCTTCTTCAAGCCTTGTTTAGAAGAAGTTCCTAGGACAACCAATTCCGACTTCGACTCTACAGCTGCCTCGAGAACGAGTGACGCAGGCAAGAATCCTTGAATGACCTTCTTCGTGACCTTGACTCCGGAGATCCCATCGGCCATCCGCTGCAGGTTTTCCTCGCCCGTCTGTCTAAGGGCATCGAGCGCAGGCCCTATGAGGACGTCGACAGAGGGAACGGCGGGTGAAAGATCAATCACGTTCGTCAGTTCCAGAGTGGATGAGAATCGACGAGCCAAGGCTACTGCGTAAGCAGCGGGTATATCGGCAGTGGGAGAAAAGTCCGTTGCGAGTAAGATCCTGTCGAATCCAACCTCCGCTATTTGATCGATCGCCGGCACCTGGACCTCCTTCGAATATCTTCCGTAATTGGTATTCTCATGAAAACTATTAGAAGCGAATGGGCTCGGGGGACGCTGTGATGCTGATCACAGCACCGACTGTTCGCGCACGCTTCATAGCGATCTAGGCTATTGGAAATGAACGTCGGCGCAGGGCATACTAGCCGATATTGTCGTCAGCAGCAAAAGCCAATAGGTTCAACTCTTAATCACACGAGTCGTATCGCGCTTCAAGCCTAGGAATGTGCCTGAGCCGATCTGCCAGACTTGCTGTCTACACCGCGCTGGTACCAACCTAGATTAGCGGCAATAGACCAACGCACCTATCGACGAGTTCCGGCCGTGTCGTCGCCTATCCGGAAACAATCCACCGACCTACTCTCAGAACGTCGAGTCGTAGTTCCTTGAAAACGGAGTTAGAGTATGTTTCGAACGAATCTCCCGCGCACGCCTCCCGCGCGGATGATGCTTGTGACACCCTCGCTCTGCAATCGATTCAGTGGCGGCATATCGTTGTACTGGTGGCGGATTTAATTGCATCCAGCACTCATGAGGTAAATTTCTTTGCAACCGGCTGCGAATCGGGACATCTTACACTGTGTGTATGATTATCAGGTACACATTTCTGAGGTGGCACTTGCCTTCGAGCACTCGGTTCGTTCTCGCTATTCACGTGCTGGCATCGCTTGCGGTGACTGACGGGAAGCCTATGCGCTCGGAGGATCTGGCCTTCAGTGTCAACACGAACGCTACGTTTATTCGCTCGCTACTGTCTCGGCTGCAAGAGGCAGGCCTGACGACATCTCAGCTGGGCACTGGCGGCGGAGCGTTGCTGGCCAAGGCTGCCAAGAAGATTCGTCTGTTGGACGTCTACCGTGCGGTCGAAGATGGGGAGATTTTTGCTTTTCATCGGCAGGGCCCAAATGAGTCCTGCGTCGTCGGGAAGAACATTCAAGCTGCTATGCTCCCTTCCTTAGATCGGGCGACAAGAGCGCTTGAACAGCAGTTATCGTCGGTAACCATCGCCGACATCGCCGAAGAAGTAGCCCGTTTGGGGAAGTTCAACATTCCCTGGAAAGGTTGTTGATTATTTTTGTCCTTATATGTATGTGTGGCACTAACACACAATCATATCTCTCCCAACGATGTCTGGCATCCATAACAACTCATGATTGGAGAAGACAGCAATGAAGTTCATTGAAGCCCCTCAATTTGGTGGGCCAGAAGTGCTCACTGTAGTCGAAACAGAAACTCCCACGCCAGGCGAAGGCATGTTGTTGGTTGACGTGAAGGCTGCAGGCCTCAACTATGCAGACATCATGGCTCGGTCCGGCTTCTACCCACAGGTCCCGAAGGCGCCATTCGCATTGGGATTTGAGATTGCAGGCGTGGTGACAGACGTTGGTAAGAGTGTTGAGGGCTTTAAGGAGGGCGATTCAGTTGCCGCGATCACGTTGGCAGGTGGCGGTTATGCGACACATGCGATGATCCCCGCTGCGACGGCAATCCCGCTCCCTACCGGTTTCAATCATGCACTCGCTGTCGCGCTGCTTGTGCAGGGTCTCACGGCCTACATCCTTCTTGACGAAGCCAGGGTCAAAGAGGGTGATGCCGTGCTGATCGCCGCAGCTGGCGGAGGTCTTGGGAACATCGCAGTTCAGCTGGCGAAAGCAAGGGGCGCAAAGGTCATCGGGCTTACCTCAAGGTCAAAGTTCGAGCTGGTGAAGAATCTTGGAGCCGATCACGTTGCAGACTACGAAGAAGCCGGTTGGGCCGCCACGATCAAAGACAAGATCGGAGAGAAAGGAATTCAGGTCTACCTGGACTCGATCGGTGATCTTGCGACGGAGGCCTTCCCGCTGCTCGGTCAGTTTGCTCAGTGGATCATCTTTGGTGTTCGCTCGAGCGCGCATCATCCGCTTCCCGTTGAATCCATCTTCGCCATGGTAGAGAAAAACATTACACTGCGCGGCTTCAATCTCGAAGGCAGTCTTCAGCTTGTGCCGCAGGCGCTCTCGGCGCTCTTCAAAGCCGTCGCGGAGGGCAGGCTCAAGCTCGAAACCACGAAGTATCCTTTGAGTGAGGCAGTGAAAGTTCATCAACTATTTGAGGCACGCAAGACGACTGGCAAAGTCGTCCTCATCCCGTAGAAGTCGCTTCACCCTCCAGCATCCGACGCGCGTTGAAAGCTGTTCTGGCAACCTTGGCAAGCACCTCGTTCAAAATGTCTGGGACTCTGATTGAGTCCCAGACTGTCTTAGCGGTCTGCAATGTTCGCAACCGAGATTAGGACATCGTCCTGAATGAACCGCAACCGCGGTAACGCACCCCTGCGGCGTGGATGAGAGGCAGGGGAGAGGCGGCGAGTAACTCTGGGAGTGGTATCTCAGTGGAGCTCACTGCAGCACCTCTTTTGCGGAGGTGATAGCAGGGCTGGCAGCCTGAGAGCAGGACAGGACGGCGAGTACGATCAGCGGCGGGCAATTGCTGCAGGTGTTGTAGCCGCTGCAGGGGCCAACGCAGGCGCAGAGCTCGCGCGATTGGTCTGCAGTCAATCGAGTGGGCATAAAGGACATAAGAACCTCCGGTTATGATCGTGAACCTCTTCTTCCAGTTATGTATGTGTCCGCGGTCACACACATTTAGGGAATCGGAGATTCTCAGAAGCCTGGCAGTGGCTATCAGGCGTCAGAGGCACAGTGCGGTGATCACGGTTACGAGAAGCACGAAACGGAGACAGTAACGTCAAGGAACAGATGAAGCTCATTCGGAGCGATTAGAGAATCCTGTAGGTTGCGGATAGAGGCGTGACCATAGGCACGCTTTGGCGTAGAGACCCTACCCACCTGAGGTCGGAGTAATCCGAAGCCTGGTCGCAAAGAGTCAGAATCACCGGCGTCCAAGGCAATCGAGGTTGAAGGATGAATGCTAGGGATGGCGGGGATCGAAAACGCGAGGTGATCGTGCAGAACCGTGCAAGCAGAAAACGCTCATTGTCAAAGCCATCGCCTACCATCCACCGCAAACACCAACGTATGCTGCGCAGGGGCGTGGACCCAAACCTCTTCTCATCACAGCAGGTATTTCCGCTGACGGACAAATCCCTGATCCACCAGAAGTCCTCGTCATTTCTGGCTGAGATTTGTTTGTAGGAACTACGCAGCCGTAAAATGCAAAGCTACGACGTTCCAATCGTGAAAATGCCATCCGTTCAGCGAAAAGTTCCGCGAGTCGACTTATCGGTCTCCCCAGAAGATCCTCTTAATCAAGGGGATGCGCAGCAGCGGCTCGCCTCAATTGTTGAACATTCTGACGATGCCATTATCGGCGAATCCATCGACGGAATAGTGACTAGTTGGAACAAAAGTGCTGAAAGAATCTTCGGTTACGATGCTTCTGAGGTGCTTGGCAAACACATCTCTTTATTAGCATGGCCGGGAAATGAAGAGGATATGCCGCGCCTCATTGAAGCGATCCATCGTGGAGAACGGGTCGACCACTACGAGACGATAAGACGTCACAAAGACGGCCGGCAGATTTTCGTGTCGCTGACATTGTCGGGAATTCTCGACGCCGAAGGCAAAGTAGTTGGCATATCGAAAATCTCTCGCGATATTTCAACTCGAAAGGCCGCCGACGAAACGCTTGCTCTACAGGCCCGCCTGTTGGATCAAGTGTATGAGCCGATTCTGGTTCGCACGCTGGATGACCGCATCCTTTATTGGAATAAAGGTGCAGAGCATGTCTATGGGTGGAATGCGGCCGAGGCCGTGGGAAAGATCAGCCGAGAACTCCTCCATACAGAGTTTCTTGAACCAGAGGTATCTGTTCGAAATGTATTGGAGACAGAAGGACATTGGGAGGGGGAACTCTCAAATCGGACCCGCCAGGGTACACGCCGAACAATGCTAAGCCAGTGGAAGAAGCAGCAGGGAATTGCAGGCTGGGAAATACTGGAAACCAGCTTCGATATCACGGAACGCAAGGTTGCGCTCGAACAGCAAGAGCAGACGAGAGCGATGGTCCTTGCGGAAGGCAAGTTTCGCGAGTTGATTGAGCATGCTCCGGATGCGATTCTTCAGGTCGATCCCAACGGAAGAATCCTTGTGGCCAATCACACTGCAGAACTCATGTTTGGCTATACACGTAAGGAACTACTCGGAAACAACGTCGACATTCTCGTTCCGGCGATGGTTCGGAGCCGCCATATGGAACACAGGGCCTCTTTTGCGAGGTCGCCGCAGTTGCGACCGATGGGCCGCGGCATGGAACTATCCGCTTTGCGAAAAGATGGCCTGGAGATTCCAGTAGAGATCAGTCTTAGCCCATCTCGCGAGGAAGGTGGCATTAACGTCACGGCAGTCGTTCGTGACGTCAGTGAACGCAGACAATCAGAGAAGGAGATGCGTTCTCTCCAGGAAAATTACATGGCGGAGTTGGAAGCTCGGCAAAAAGAGGCCGAACGGCTCAATCAATTGAAGAGCGAGTTCCTGGCAAGCATGAGTCATGAGCTTAGAACTCCGCTTCACACTATCATCGGCTTTGCGGAATTGCTGGGCGAAGACGGTGACGGATCGTTGAACGACAGACAAAAGCGCTTTCTTCAACATATCCAGGAGGACTCGGAGCACCTTCTGGGTTTGATCAACGACGTGCTGGATTTAAGCAAGATCGAGGCGGGTGCCATGTCACTCCGGATCGAACATATCTCTCTTGCGGATGCAATCTCCGATGCCGTTAATGCGATCCGTCCTCGCGCAGCCATGAAGTCCCTTACATTGGAGAGCCGCAGCACATTCGTAGGATTGATTGCGGTCGACCCGATGCGCCTGAAGGAGGTGTTCTATAACCTGTTGAGCAACGCAGTAAAATTCACGCCGGAGGGCGGCAATATCACCCTGGAAACAGAAGAGGATGGCCAATTTGTGCGTGTCACAGTCGCTGATTCGGGAATTGGCATTGCGGCTGACCAAATCGAGCAGATCTTTGAAAAGTTTTATCAGGTAGGGTATGCCACGAGCGGTGTTAGGGAGGGAACCGGCTTAGGGTTAGCGATTTGCAAGCGTTTGATTGAAATGCATGGCGGCTCAATTTGGATTGAGAGTGCCCCAGGTTGCGGAAGCCGTTTCCATTTTACTGTTCCCACTGTGTGATGGAAATCACCAAAGAGATTGCATCTTCTATGCGACACTTTGAAGCTGAAAGTACAAAGTGTGGCTATCATGCAAGATTGTGAAGTTCCCAGGTCTGGGCAAGTCATCTTGATTGCTGACGATAAACAGAGCAATCGTGAACTGCTCCGCGCCATCCTCGAACATGCTAACTATGTCGTGGTTGAAGCCGCGGATGGGGAGGAAGCCCTTCTGACGGCTTCTGAATCCAGCCCCCATCTGGTAATTCTTGATATTCACATGCCAAAACGGGATGGCTTTGGCGTGTTGGAGGAGTTGCGCAAAGATCCGATTCTTCACGCGGTGCCAATCATGGCCCTGACAGCAAGCGCGTCCTTCAGTGAACAGGACCGAATTATGGATTCCGGCTTTGACGCATGCTTTGTCAAGCCGATCGGACCTGCAAGACTGCGGGAAGTGGTAGCTTCTTTGCTACTGAATCGGAATCAGCCATTTAAGTCAGCGGTATCGGTTGATGGTCGAGACCATGCTTTTTCATCTTGTAGCGGAGCGCATCCCGACCTATCCCTAAGCGACGAGCCGCCCGGGACTGATTTCCATGTGACACGGCAAGGGCACGGATGACAAGTTCCCGTTCTTGAGCAGCGAGTTCGGAAAGACCGTCGTCTGAATCCGCCATCCTCGCTGCCAGACGTGTGGTCGATGTGTCGGAGACTCCATTTCGATGAATCCCACCCAGATCAGAGCCTTCTAAGAGCCGCTCCGGCAAGTCCTGCACGTCGATCCGATTGCCAGTTGTCATCATGCAGGCGTGGCCGATCGCATGTTCCAGCTCCCGCACATTTCCAGGCCAGGAATAGCGCTCCAACAGAAGCATGGCGCGAGGCACTACACCGTCGATCGTCTTGCCATATTCTTCAGAAAAGCGTTGCACGAAATGCCTGACAAGGAGTGGCAGGTCTTCTTTTCTTTCCCCCAGGCTAGGCGCGGCGATCTCAACCATCGAGAGACGGTAATACAGGTCCTCACGGAAAAGCTTATCCCGGATGGCCTGTGGCAGGTTCTTATGGGTGGCCGCAATAATACGTACATTCACTTTGCGGCCAGCCAGAGAACCCACGCGGGTGATCTCCTGGTTCTGCACAGCGCGTAGCAGTTTGGCTTGGGTCGATAGGGGCATGTCGCCGATTTCGTCAAGGAAAAGCGTGCCTTCATCGGCAAGCTCAAAGAGCCCGGCTTTGTCGCGATCCGCTCCCGTAAACGCGCCGCGAACATGTCCAAACACCTCGCTCTCAAAGAGAGTTTCCACGACAGCGGAACAATTCAAAACGACATATTTCCCCTTGACGCCGCTGAGGCGGTGCAAGGCCTGCGCCAGCAGATCTTTTCCAGAGCCGGTTGGGCCGTTGATGAGAACGGAGCGGTAGTGGGGTGCAATTCTTTGAAGCCTCGCAAAAACCTCCCACATCTGTGGGCTGCGTGCAATCAGGCCTTCAAACCGCACAGCGTCGGAGCCATAGGCATCGGCTTTAACTGCTCGCTGCCGCTGCTGGGCCGCATCCAGTAGGCTGCTTACGCGTTGCCGAAGAAGCGCCAGCTTGACAGGCTTTTCCAGATAGTCGGCGGCTCCTTTTCGTATGGCCTCAACTGCTGTCTCTGTCGTGTAATGGGCTGTCATCAGGATGACATCAATGGCGGGGTCGATCTTCATGGCCCGCTCCAACACCTGTAATCCGTTAAGGCGAGGCATGACCAAGTCGGTGATCACCAGCCGGGGGCGAAGATCTTGAATGAGGGTCAATCCCGCTTCTGGGTCGCTGGCGGTGTGGACGTGGATCCCCTCGCGACTAAGCGCCGCTGAAAGCAGTTCTAGACTGCGAGCATTGTCGTCGATCACAACAAGCTGTACGAGTTCTGCCATGAGCCGCTGCCTCGAGTGGGTGAGCCTATGTTACAGGTCTCGCTCATAGCTGCGCCATATGGCGCAGAGGTCGGGTTTCTTGGCGCAGCAACGCCTTCTATCCGTCACAAAATAGTTTGCTAAGTCATTGAAACAATGGCGTTCGTCCATTTTCTCGGTTTGGCAGTCGGGATGCAATAGGGGACGGTATCCAAGACCGGAGATTAGCCATGAAAAGTTGCCTGAAGTGCCCTCAACGAAGCCAGCACGCATTCTGCCATCTCGGCGAAGACGCGATGGCGTTTATGGAATCTGTATCCATCTCGGCCGAATGCCCACGAGGCGCAACGTTCTTTCGTCAAGGGGATCGATGCGACGCCGTGTATGTCCTTTGCTCCGGCCGCGTAAAGCTCTCGACGACATCGAGTGAGGGCCGGACGATGATTTTCCGAATTGCCGATGCCGGATATGTGCTGGGTTTGAGCGCAATTTTGTCTGAAGGAGTTCACGAGGTGACAGTCGAAGCTCTGGAGCCTTGCCAGGTCAAAGTCATCAACCGGCGTCCTTTTCTGGAGATGCTGGCGAAATATGGTGAAGCAAGTGTCGGCGCAGCAAGAGCTCTTGCCCTGGAATGCTGCAATGGATTCAATGACGTTCGCCGGATTGCGCTTCCCGCCTCTCCAGCGGGACGGGTAGCTCGTCTCCTGCTCGATTGGACCGCAGGGAAGTCACACTCCCAGAGCGCAAAGGGAGTCGCCTTGCCGTTAACTCACGAAGAGATGGCTTCCATGACCTCGACCTCACGCGAAACAGTTACCCGTACTTTAGTCCGCTTCCGGCGCGACAATTTGATCACAATCAAGGGTGTCCTACTCACTGTGGTTCAGCCAGATGTTTTGGAACATCTTTCCGCATGCTAGGTCGGTCGATCACCTTGTTGCAGTGTGCAAAGGCGTTTTCGGTTTGGCTGGAGGTCGACATTGAGATCCCATTCTGTTTCAACGCCTGAAGAACGGAAAGAACCCTTCCTTAGGTGGATCGAGAAATGTCGCGAAGCCGACCAGCGTCATGGCACGTTCGATTGGGACGGCATAGACATCCTGCCTTTCCACTTTTAGTTCCGCGACGCCAAGAGCATGGTAGCCGTGAAGTACGTATTTGAACTTGGAGCGATACAGCTTGAGGGTGACAATTCAATGCCATTGTCCATTTTGACCAAACTAGGGCCGTTGACCCATGCCGCAGGAAATAATTAACGTGAACCGCGATGCCGACAAGAGCGGATGACTCGGCTCGTCATGGAGGAACCCGGGCTGCGCCAGCTGAATCCGGACACTGTAGTTGTTTACGCCGATCCAGAGGAGCTCATCAAACAGGCCGCCCGCGAAGTCAAGGCAGACCTCATCGTAGTTGGATCTCACGGTCCTGGCGGGGTTGAACGTTTGGCTTTGGGGTCAGTTGCGGAAGCCGTGCTGCATCAAGCAACGTGCCCGGTCTTGATAGTCGTGCCAAAGTGTAACGTGCAACAAAATCCGTTCCGCTCGATCCTATTCGCTACCGACCTCAGAACAACCGATTGCGGGGTGCACAATATGCGGCTGGGCTGGCGGAACGTTTCCATGCAAAACTCACTTTTCTTCACGTAGTGATTGGGAAAATCTAGGCCGCCGGGCGTTGAGCTCGAAGTCATTGACAATCGCATGAAACGGGAACTTCAATCCCTTCTTCCAGCTCACGTAGAGCGCTACTGTAAAGCCAAAGTAATTCTCGAGTTCGGTTCTCCAGCCGAAATCATTACATCAGTAGCCCACACGGAGCGCGCCAGCTTGGTTGTTGTTGGACTCAAGGAGCGGGCTCTCGCCGACCATGACCCATCGTCAACCCAGTCGCACGTCATCCGAGAAATCAATTGCGCGGTGTTAGGAGTTCGGGGCCGTCTCTCCTGAAGGCGCCGCTCCGGATCATAGAACCCAGGACGTTTCGTCGCATCAAGGGATCCCAGTTGAGTGTGACGATGGACACAGCACGTGGCGAAAGGGGTACCGGGTCAACTGGCTTTTAATCACTCCGGGATGGGATCGTCTTCTTGTGGATGTCCAACCCGATGAAGTTCATACTGGTCACGAGGAGCCTCCTTGGATGTCTCTGAATCAGCCGCTTCTGCTGAGTTCAGCCCTTGTACACCAAGTGCTCCTCAGCCCAACGACTTATCCATACAAACAAGTGCCCGATGCGTGGGGCCAACACTGCACAATTGGTTCATTCCCACTTGGAGAATGGGTTCGCAGCGAGATTTGCATTGAAGTATCGGGAATCGCCCGTCACTTCTTGACCGACCCAGCCCGGAAGCGTAATTGATTGACTCTCCTCCTTGAGTTCAACTTCCGCTATGATCAGTCCCCGGTTGTCGCCCTCGAACTCGTCGATTTCCCACACGAGGCCTTCGTTCGAGACGCGATACCGGGTCTTTTCAATCAGCGGCCGCTCGCAAAGCCGATCAAGCATCTCAATTGCGTCGGCAAGCGGGATTTCATACTCATACTCGGACCGGGTTGCGCCGACACTCATTCCCTTGATAGTGATGAACCCCTTATCCCCTGTCGTACGCACCCGAACCGTACGCTCTTTGACCATGCAGAGATATCCTTGGCGATAGCGTTTACCGCCGCCCTGGCCGCGCCAGGTATTGTCTCTGACTAGAAACTTGCGCTCGATCTCTTTCGCCATGCGATTCTCTCCAGCCTATCGTGATCCAAATTTGCTGCTGCGAATTTACGCTGCCAAATCAGATGGGCTTGATACTCCAAATGCATTTGCGATAAGGGCCAACAGCTTGGGCGAGGACTGCACTGCACCTCCCGAGTACATCAGCATTTGATAAAGCAAGCCGTTAGAGTGGCCGGTGCTCCAGTTCACGAGCCAACTCCCGGCCGATACCCTCGAAATCTCCTTGAATCTGCCGGGCGCGCTCAAGGGCGGCCTGGACATGAGGCAACACGTTCTGAGCGCCAACGTGCTTCAGGAAGTCCGAGCGGGAAATGAGGTCCGACGGCTGATCTCGACCTCCACAGAGCAGAAGAGTTTTACCCACCTTGTGCAGCCGATCGGAGAATTGCTCAATCGCATGGATGCCTGTCGCGTCGAGTGCAGTCATGTTGCGAAGGCGCAGGATCACTACATCCCCCAAATGTGTCAGATCCTTGGTAGCCTCGGCGAGCTTTTCCGTTGTGCCGAAGAGAAAAGGGCCATGAATGCGGAGAATCGTCACATTCGAGGGAATATCTTTGTCCTGCAAAATGTGTGCCTGACCATCCTCAAGGTACTCGCGGGTGACAGGCGCGACGGTCGTTGTTTCTGAAATACGGTAGATATAGAGGAGCGCCGCAAGAGCCATGCCGACTCCGACGGCAACAGTCAGGTCAGCCAGAACGGTCAGAGAAAACGTCGTGATCCAAACGACGACGTCAGTCTTCGAAAGACGAAGGATCGTTCCAATCTCCCGCCACTCCCCCATGTTGTAGGCGACGACGAACAGCACTGCCGCAAGAGTCGACAACGGCACAAAGCGAGCCAACGGCGCCGCGACCAGAAGGATGGCAAGGAGCGTGAGCGCGTGAACCATTCCCGCCACCGGTGTGAGCGCTCCAGAGCGGATATTGGTTGCAGTACGGGCGATCGCCCCCGTAGCAGGTATTCCACCGAACAAAGGAGAAGCTATATTTGCGACGCCTTGGGCGACCAACTCCATATTTGAGTTGTGATGGTCTCCACTCATTCCGTCAGCTACGACCGCTGACAGCAAGCTCTCGACCGCCGCAAGTAAGGCAACCGTGAAGGCAGAAGGGAGCAAGGGCAGAATATGCGCAGCCTGGAAGTTAGGCAGAGCAAAATGAGGAAAGCCTTGAGGAATGCCGCCGAACTTGCTTCCAATCGTCTCTATTGGCAAATGAAAACCGGCGACCGCAGCCGTTGACAACAGAAGCGCAATGATCGAGCCAGGCACTCGCTTCGTTAGTCGCGGCCATAGCAGGATGATGGCGAGCGAGGCCACGGCGACCGCTACGGTCTGCCATCGCGTCGTCCCTACGCAGTGCACAAGCATCTTAATCCGCGCCAGGAACTCACTGGGGACTGAAGGGGTAGTAAGCCCGAGAAAGTCCTTGATCTGAGTCGATGCGATCAGAAGTGCAATTCCATTGGTGAACCCGATGGTCACTGGCCGAGGAATGTACTTGACTGCCGTTCCCAAGCCGGTGAAACCCATGATCAGCAGCAGGATGCCAGCCATGATTCCGACCAGTGCCAGACCACCCAAACCGAACTTCACGACGATGCCGGCGACAATGACAACGAAAGCACCAGTAGGCCCCCCGATCTGCGTGCGAGACCCACCGAGCGCAGAGATAAGGAAACCAGCAACGACGGCTGTGTAAAGACCGGCCTGCGGTGGAACGCCGGATGCGATTGCGAAGGCCATGGCTAACGGCAGCGCGACCAGGCCAACGGTCAATCCAGCGATGAGATCCTGTGTGAATTGCTTGACGGTGTAGCTGCGCAGACATTCTACAGAGCGGGGGAGCCACCGTTGAGCAAGCGTCATAGGGCTGTTTCCAGCGGCTTTTCCATCTCGTCCAGCATCCCCAATGACTCCTTGAGATGGGAATGGAAGTAGGTACGCATCAGGGTTAAGACTTCGATAATGATGGGATCGCGAACCGAGTAGAAGACCTGGTTTCCGGACTTACGATTGGTGACCAATTGTTTGGCACGCAGCACCGCCAGGTGTTGGGAGACATTGGCTTGCTCCATCCCCAACTTGTCGATGAGGACGCCGGCAGACAATTCGCCACTGCTCAAAAACTCAAGAATGGCAATGCGAGTTGGGTGG
Organism: Tunturiibacter gelidiferens; assembly: GCF_051013345.1. GTDB lineage: Bacteria > Acidobacteriota > Terriglobia > Terriglobales > Acidobacteriaceae > Edaphobacter > Edaphobacter gelidiferens_A. Next base: position 4,814,309 of record NZ_CP132939.1, on the reverse strand, counting down.
GCGAGCGCTTGGAAGATGTCAGCTTTAAATCGACGAAGTGAATCTTGCATGCTCGAATATTACCGTATTCGCATATTATGCTTCAATAAGGCGCTGGCCATAACCCACTGCGTTAGTTTTGCCGAAAATCCTCTCTGTCACGGCAGGGGTCTGCCTGTGGCCGCAAATCACTAGCAGAAATTTCCTTCTCAATCGCTACAGCCGTGCGCTATCCGGCGCAGATGGTCATCACCGGACAGTTCGCTGTCATCAAGACTTGCCCTACTGTGCCTTCCACCAAATGGGGATACCAGGAGGAACTGGGTCTTGCTCCAAGGACGATGAGATCGGCTTTGACTTTATTGGCAAGGTCGAGAATTTGCGGTGCCACTGCTCCGTCCTCCACCACGCAAACGGGATTGTAGCAGTCGTACCTGAACCGCGGTCCAAGCCTTTCCAGAGCAGCTTCAAACTTCAGCTTCTGACCCAGAGAGTCGGACATACCTTTGATTGAGAAATCCATGACATGACAGAGAAAGATCTTTGCAACGCTGTCTTGGGCGAAGCTCAGTGCTACACCCGCCTCCATGGGGGCATGGGAACTGAAATTGGTCGCAAACACGATCGTGCGAAAGGACAGTCCTTTGCCAGAGGCTATCTTCGCTTTTGGGCCTACGGTCAAAACCGGGCAGTTCGCATGCCTGATGATTCCTTCGGCACATGATCCTAGAATCGCTTTGCTCAGGCCATGACGGGCCCGCGTACCTGCAACAATGAGATCGGCTTGTAGTTCTTTCGCGAGCCCGACAAGCGCAGCAGACGGATTATGAGCCTCCAAAGTATGCGCCGTAGTCCGGATCCCTGCGGATGTCATATCGTTCAGAAGGCGTTCCTGATTTTCAGTACTGGCGTGACGCATCTCGTCGAGTGGTGTCCCGACTAGAGCTTCCTCAGAACGAGTGGAAACCGACAGATCGATGACGTGGGCAAGTGTCAGGCTCGAAGAAAACCGCCGGGCCAAATCCCTTGCGTAACCTGTCGCTCTATTGGAAGCAGGCGAAAAGTCTGTCGCCAAGACAATCCTGGCTAAAGTAAGTCCAATTTGATCGTCGACTACGGTCATGTGCCACCTCGATACCCAGAATTGGAACATCTACACCGATTAGGTCTTATTTAGCTTTAGCGGCGCGTCTTCGGTCGCTAACATTCAAGTCGCCAAACGCCAGTCAGGCAAGAGAGTTCGCCCAAAGCGTAACGAGTGAAGTTTCAGCCATGCCGACTGATAATGCTGTGACCAAAATCACAGAGATTGCTTTTCAACCTGCGTAGAACCGTTGATGAGATCTTGCGAAACTTTATATGCCGGTCTACTGGGATAATCGGATTGAGCCTTTCGCCTCGCGTGATGATCGGAATCTCTGGGCAGTAGGAAACAGCAGCTTATGCATGTTGATGTCTCCGTTTACTTCGGAAGCATGTTCCGAAGAGGCGAAGGGCAAGCTTACAAATCGTGCGAACTCGGTGTAGCAGTTGAATGGGGAGCCCCGCTTTGAAAGAAGCGGCAGACTAATCATGCCCCAGGCAATCAGTAAAGCAACGGGGCTGCAGGAAGTCTCGAAGATACTTCGCTTCTCACTCCACAATGCCGTCGCCATCGGGGACGCCGAGAACGATCATGTTCTTTCGGGGTCAGGACCAAGGGCCGTGGCTGAGTATCTCAAAATGCTCACTAACAGCCAGCGGATTCCGCCCTCGCTGCGAACGCATAGACGGCTCGCGTTGGGATATACCGATTCCGGTCGCCCATTTACGCTGGAAGTCCGTGGCCGCACGATGTTGGTGGCCGGGGACACGAAATCTGGAAAGTCATGGGCAACAGGTCTCCTTTGCGAGCAATTGATTCTCTACGGCGACTCCTTACTTATTGTTGATCCGGAAGGAGACTATACGTCGCTAGAGGCTCTCCCAGGTGTGGTTGTGTACGGAGGAGCTGATCCACTGCCTCGCCCTCGTGAGCTAATGAGAGCTTTGCGGCACGCTGACGTTAGCGTAGTGATCGATCTTTCGCATACTTCGCATAATCATCAAGTGGACTACGTACGGAATCTTCTATGGGCAATGGCGACCCTTAGAACGCAGACCGGATTGCCTCATAGAATCATCGTCGATGAGGCACACTATTTTTTGCACAGTCAGGACGCTTCGGATTTGCTGGATCTGGAGTTGGGGGCCTACGTACTAGTTAGTTATCGGGCCTCGTGGCTCCATCCCGCTATTCTGTCAAGCGCCGAGGCAATTGTCGTAACGCGCGAATCAGATCCCAGCGAGATAGTCGCTCTCCGAAAACTCCCTGGGCTCTGCCATGATGAGCTGAGCGAAGGAGCATGGATCGAGTTGTTGGGAAATCTGGCTGTCGGTGAAGCGGCTGTACTACCGCTGACCACAGAAACAGGGGGCTGCATAATCAGACTCCATCTCGCTCCCCGTCTCACCCCGCATGTTCGCCATTTGGCGAAGTACATCGATATTCCTGTTTCCGAAAAAGATCAATTTGTCTTTTGGCGAGGGAAGTCTCCTTCCGGAGAACGAGCCCGCACACTGCGCGAATTCGTCTCAGTACTTGAGAAGCTGCCGCGTTCTGAATTGAATGGCTATTTGCAGAGAGGAGACTTTTCACGATGGATCGCCGATGTGTTCGGTGACCACCCTCTGGCTAAAACCGTGCAAATCCTCGAGCATGCCTACCGAACGGAGAACGCTCCCGAGATCCTGCCAAACCTGGTTGAGGCGATTCGGACGAGGTATGACTTCATCGATCCCCTGTTACCGAGGTCGTCGAAGCGGCTGGTGGACGGAGCCGATCGATCGTCTGTCGGGGTCGATAGGGGTGAAGAGAATCAATAACAGCGTTGATAAAGGACCGCCAGCCTCAGACTCATTCAAGAACAAAAATACATCCGACGGCTACCTTTGGGCATGACACGGGCCTGAGCTGTTTCGCTACTTCTAAATAATGCAATTTGCCATTCTTTGAATCAGCTTCTAGTCATCCTATTTTCAGCGGCTTCTACGCTAATTCACCACTTTCCAAGAGTGACGAGCGTCACAGCGCCATCTGGGGAGGGGAATACATTGAGATGGAACAGCGAGGATAGGTCTCCTCGCGCTATTGGCAAACAGAGGAAACTTATGCCTACGCGGTCGATTTCCGAGCAAATTCAAGGCTTGAGGCAGCAAAATATCGAGTTTGGTCTGAGAAGACTAGTGGTTGCGTACGACGCTTCGCAGGCATCCGAAAGAGCGCTCAGCGATGCGATTTTCTTAGCACAGAGATTCCATTCAGAGGTTTTGGTCGTACGTGTCCTTGCGCTTACAGAGACAACTCACGAAGAGAATGCACAGAACCACGCCGATCTCAAGACCGTTACAAGCCGCCTTGCCGGAATGAGCATACGGAGCCGGGAAATTGTCCGTGTCGGAATTGTCGGAGACACCTTGTTCAACATCTGCTGTGAGGAGAATGCCGATCTTCTGTTGCTCGGCGCTTACGGTTATGGTCCCCGGGACCGCCGGACCCTAGGATCGACAGCGGAATACCTTCTTCGGGCTATCCCTTGTCCTGTACTGACGTATGGTCCAAGCGTCAGCTCCTCACTCTCGTCTGTAAGCGATAAGGGCCCGATCCTCGTTCCTATCTCGCTTCCATGCGACCGCGTTCAACTACGGATGGCAATTGCGATTACGAAGCTGTTCGGCGCAAAGATTGAGCTTCTGCACGTGGAGGACCCGACGCGCCGTCGGTTCATGAAATCGAAGACAGCCCAGGATCTTGAACATCAATGTGAAAGCTTAGCGTTGCAACTTCGACATGATGGTGTCCAACTTGAGTGGTCGCTCCGTTATGGCAAACCAGATGAGCTCATCGATGCTCGAAGCCGTGAGGTAGACAGTCCTTTCATTCTCATGCCTCTCAAGCGGGGTGACCGACTCTCTTCGATCGCATCGGACAACGTGGCGGCTCACGTGATCCGATGTTCGAGGCTCGCGATCATGACCTATGGAGTGGAATAGTCCAAGCGTGGTCGCGCTCTTCGGAGTGTGTCTGTACCTGTTTTTGTGCCTTACCCTTCATGGGCCGACTTCGTCCATAAAAGCCTTCCGTTCAGCCGCAACGTGTCGATCATGAGGATGATCCAAGAGTTATTCATAAGGTCGGTGCGGCCACGTTTTGCACCAAATCTGGCTGCCGAAACGACGCCCATCTAAAATTGGCTGGAGCTGGAGGCTGGGGCTACGCCTTTTTCCACTCGAAACTCGACAAAGTGGGATGCGGATCTGCTCTTTATGAAGCTGTGGACCCTATTCGTCACACCCTCGAACGGGGGCACCGACTAAATGACAGTCTACCAGTCGTTCAGAAAACACGACCTTGCAACTTGATGCCCGGATGAACCGTCCATTAGAAAAGGATCAGTTCTCGTATCTCACTCTCGATCTCTCAGAGGCTCCATGGCAAAACATCCAACCGACCCGAAAATTGAGGTTCCTTCAGCAGTCGATTCGGAGTCTTATCCCGATTCGGATGCCGTAGCTCCGCCCTCTGAGGCCACCCCGAACAACCGCCTCAGTCGCCGTTCCTTCCTCTCACACCTCGGAGCCGCCGGTCTTGTTGCCGCCGCGCCTCCGGCACTCGCATCAACGTCGGCCTCGCAAGCCCCTCCACCAGGCGCGACAGAAGAAGCCCTAACTGAGGGTAGAGTAGCCCTCAATCTAAGGGTCAACGGACAGTCCCACTCTCTTCAACTTGACCCGCGTACTACTCTGCTCGACTGCCTCCGCGAGAACCTTGAGCTGTCCGGTACGAAGAAAGGCTGTGATCACGGTCAATGCGGAGCATGCACGGTCCACGTTAATGGTCGCCGCGTCAACGCCTGCCTCTCCTTCGCCGTTATGCATAGGAACGATGAGATCACAACGATCGAAGGTATCGGTCAGCCCGATCATCTCCACCCCATGCAGGTTGCTTTTATCGAGCACGACGGCTACCAGTGCGGCTACTGCACCTCAGGCCAGATCATGTCCGCCGTCGCGGTGCTCAAAGAGAACGTCGGACCCACAGATGCGGACGTCAAGCAGGCGATGTACGGCAACATCTGTCGTTGCGGCGCCTACTCGAACATCGTCGCGGCCGTCCAACAGGTCCGCCATAGCAGCTCCTAAGCCTCGCAGCAAGAAACCATCTGGAGTCGAAACATGGATAGCTTCACCTTCACGCAACCAACCACCGTCGATCAAGCTATACAGGCTGCCGCCAAGTCCGCGACAGCCCAGCAGGGCGCTCAGATCCGCTTCATCGCCGGGGGCACTACGCTGGTCGATCTCATGAAGCTCAACATCGAGCGTCCACATGAGATCGTCGACATTAATATTCTTCCTCTTGATCGTGTCGAGCCCAGCCCCGACGGCGGCCTGATCATCGGGGCCCTGGCCCGTAACTCCGATGTCGCTCATCATCCCATAGTCCTTCGTGACTACCCGGTTCTCTCGCAGGCCCTCTTATCCGGCGCTTCACCGCAGTTGCGTAACATGGCCACCACCGGCGGCAATCTTCTTCAACGTACACGTTGCGTTTACTTCCGCGACACAGCCCACGCCTGCAATAAGCGAGAGCCCGGCACCGGGTGTTCAGCCATCGGTGGCCACAACCGGATGCTTGCAATCCTCGGCACCAGCAAGGACTGCATTGCAACGAACCCCTCCGACCAGAATGTTGCGCTTACCGCGCTCGAAGCCACGATCCAGATCCAGGGCCCCCACGGCAAGCGCAGCATTCCTATCCATGACTTCTACCTGGTTCCTGGCTCCACTCCCAACCGTGAGAATGTTTTAGAGCCTGGCGAGATCATCACCAGTGTCACGCTGCCTCCGCCGATAGCTGGCGCTAACTTCACCTACCTCAAGCTTCGCGACCGCGCAGCCTACGAGTTCGCACTCGCATCCGCCGCCATTGTCATGCAGGTCTCGGGCGGAAAGATACAACACATCCGCGTCGCACTGGGGGCGTAGGTACAAAACCCTGGCGTTCCATAGAAGCTGAGAAGGCGCTCGAAGGCCAATCCCCGGACCGCTCCACGTTCGTAAAAGCAGCAGAGGCCGCTTTGAGAGACGCCAAGCCCGCCAGCGAGAATGCATTCAAGGTAGAGCTAACGCGTCGCTGCATCGTCCGAGCCCTCGCCATGTCCACCAAGTCAGCGTAGGTAATAGCCGTTCGAACAACCGCAGGAGTATCTCAATGCTATTCAGTGAATTCCTAGAGTTTATCCAAGCCGACAAGGCCGGCCCCAATGGCCACATCCAGGCCTCCACTGCTGAGCCCACTGCAGTGATCGGCGCTTCGCTCTCGCGCGTCGACGGCCCACTCAAGACCACCGGCTCAGCCCGCTACGCCTCAGATTACAACTTCCCCGGAATGGTCTACGCCGTCCCTGTCGGGGCTACCATCGCCTCCGGCAAGATACGCAGCATCGACACCTCATCCGCCGAGAAGATGCCCGGCGTCCTCACGATTCTTCACCATAGCAACTTCGATCACGTCTATCGCAACGCCTCCGGCGGACGCAACAGCGAGCAGCGACCGCCGTTTGAAGATGACACCGTCTACTACTGGGGCCAATACGTCGCACTCGCCATAGCCGAAACCTTCGCGCAGGCGCAGGCAGCCGCAGCCGCCGTCAAGATCGCTTACACACCGGATAAATTCAGCGTCGCCACCGATCTCAGCGACCCCATGCCCACCATCGGCGCACCCGGAGGACCAAGAATACTGAGCCATCGCGGTGACCCCGAAACCGTCTTCGCCTCAGCGCCAGTAAAAATCGACTACACCTACACCACACCTGCCGAGACCCACAACCCGATGGAGATGCATGCCACCGTCGCGGTCTTCGACGGCAAAAAGTTCACCCTCTACGAAAGCTCCCAGGGCGTAATGAACCACCTCAACGTCATGAGCCAGGTACTCGGTGTCCCCAAAGAGAACGTCGAGGTGATCTCCCGCTTTATCGGCTCTGGCTTCGGCGGCAAACTCTTCCCATGGCCTCACTCTGCACTCGCAGCAGTCGCCGCCCGGCGACTCAACCGACCCGTCAAGCTCACGCTCTCACGCAAGATGATGTTTGCCAACGTAGGCCATCGTCCACGCACGCAACAGCGCATGCGTCTCGGCGCGACTCCTGACGGCAAGCTTCTCTCACTCAGCCAGGACTATCGTAACCACACCTCCATCAACGACGACATCCGCGAAAACTGCGGCGAAGCCACACCCTTCCTCTACAGCACCGCCAATCTGCAAGTATCCTCCGCCCTCGTCCGCCGCAACGTCGGCACTCCCACACCCATGCGCGGACCCGGAGCCGTACCCGGCCTCTTCGCCCTCGAGTCAGCCATGGACGAGCTCGCCATCAAGCTCCAAAAGATCCCGTCCAACTCCGCCTCTCGCTCGACACACTCACCGACGAAGAGAAGAACAAACCCTTTTCTTCTCGACACCTCAAAGAGTGTCTCGAAGTGGGCTCCAAAAAGTTCGGTTGGGACAAGCGCACTCCAGCCGTAGGCTCCATGCGCAAAGGCGATCTGATCCTTGGATGGGGCGTCGCCGCCGCTTCATGGTCTGCCGGTCGCGGTGTCTCAGAAGCCTCCGTCAGCCTCAACGTCGACGGCTCAGCCCGCGTGAGCTCTGGCAGTCAGGACCCCGGCACCGGCACCTACACCGTCATCGCTCAGATCGTCAGCGACAAGACCGGTATCCCCGTCAGCCGCATACAATCCGTCCTCGGCAGCAGCTCCCTTCCACCCGGACCTACCTCTGGAGGTTCAACCGCCACCGCCACCATCATTCCCTCCGTCGCCGAAGCCGCCGTCAACGCCATCAAAGTCGTCCTCACCACCGCGGGCTCTGCCAAGGGCTCACCCTTCCTGGGCAAGCAGCCCACCGACCTTGCCATGTCCTCAGGTCGCGTTCACCTCAAAGACCAGACACCTGACTCGGGCGTCCCCTTTCAAGAGATTCTCAAGCTAGCCAATCTCGCCAGCGCCAACGGAGAAGGGAAGACCGGAGGCTACGGCTCCGACACCGACGGCAAGAACTTCTCCAGTCACTCCTTCGGAGCGCAGTTCGTAGAGGTAGAGTGGGATCCAGGCATATGCCACCTCCGCGTCAGCCGCGTGGTCAGTGTCGTCGATGCTGGCCGCATCATCAACGCCAAGACCGCACGGAACCAGATGGCAGGAGCCGTCGTGATGGGTATCGGTATGGGCCTGCTCGAGTCCACCACCTACGATCCCCGCAATGGCCACCCCATCAATGACAACTTCGCCGACTACGTCGTTCCCACCTCTGCCGACCATCCGGAGATCGACGTGACCTTTCTCGACATCCCAGACCCCATGATCGGAGAGTACGGTGCCCGTGGCATCGGCGAGATCGGTCTCGCCGGAATCGCTCCGGCCATCACGGCAGCTGTCTACCATGCGACTGGAGTCCGAGTACGCGATCTTCCGGTCCGCGTCGAAGACCTAATCACAGCCAGAGTTGACATCTAGTCCTGGCAATTCAGCCTTCGAGCTCTGGCCGTCCAGGCGGTCCACCTCTTGGAAGGCGCCGGTGGATCGACGGCATTACCGGAGCCGTCGAAGACATCTCGATATGCAGATTGAAGTGGTTAGGGGTTGTCTTTTCGTTCCGGGCTTACATTCTTGACGTTGGGGAGGGAATGCTTGACCTGCCGATAGCAAATCTCAACCGTCCCAATGAAATTGGGGAGATGAGCCGAGCGTTGCGGACTTTGCAGATTCCTGCTCGCGAGCGGAGAACTTACGCTGGATAAAACCGAGTTGGAGACTTCGACTGCGCGACTACAATCGACGGAAATTTCCCGACATTCGCCAGCGTTCTACATCGCGAATCTCAGAGACGTTAGATCTGCTGTATGGCGCGTTCTACCTGGCTGACGATAGTCGCACGCACTTCGCTCGCATTGGGCGTTCGCAACAGAACGTGTGCTTCAGCGTGGCGCCGCCAGCTGGACACTCATACAAGAGCTGGTCCCTCATCCCGAAGCATTGGTTTCCGCGAAACGCATCGGGCAGAATTAGTGAATCCCTGGGGCAACCACCGCACGCCGCAGCGCTACCGAACCCACCCCTCCCGTAAAAAATCAAAGCTCCCGGTCCCTCGCGGCACAACTCCCCCAACCCGCCGCGTGTGAATCACCTCATTGTTCGGATACCACAGCGGTATCCCCGGCAGCTCCTGCGCAAGAATCTTCTGCACCTCAATATAATCCGCTCTTCTCGCCGTCCGATCCGAGCTTGCGGCAGCCTCGGTCAGCAAAGCGTCGACCCGCGCGTTCGAGTACCGCCCCCGATTCCCACCCTTCGGCGGAAAGCTGCTCGATGCATACGCATACCGAAAGATATCCGGATCTTCATTGCTCCCGATCCATCGCAGCGCATACATCTGAAACGCCCCCTTCGTCACATCCGCATAAAACGTCCCAAACTCCGCCGACCTTATCTCGAGCCGAATTCCCGCCGCCCGCAACTGCTGTTGCAACACGGTCGCCATCAGCCGAGTCGTCTCATCCGTACTCGTCTTTATCGTCAACCGCAGTCGCACACCATCTTTGCCAGCAGGGAAGCCAGCCTCCTCCAACAGCATCTGCGCCCGCGCCACATCATGCGGATACTGCGCCAAATCCGCATCCGCCGCCGCTGCCCAATGTCCGGTCGGCAGCAAAGTCTCAGCCAGCCTAGCCTGCCCTCGCCAGATCGCATCCACAATCGCCTGACGATCCATCGCACAAGCGATCGCCTGTCGCACCCGCTTATCCTTCAATAAAGGATCTGTAACATTGAACGTCACATAAACCACCGGGGACCCAATCCCTGACTCCACCTTCAGGTTCGGCGAACTCTCCAGCGCATGGACCATATCCAGCGTCACCACGTTGCTGGCCAAATCCGCCGATCCCTTCTTCAACTCCAGTGCACTCGTAATGGCATCCGGCACCACTTCAAACCGCACCCTTTCAATTCTTCGCGCGCCATCGGACGTCACCGGCACTCCCGCCCAATAGTCACCGTTGCGTTCAACGATCACCTCTTTATCCTGTACCGCGCTCACAAACCGGAACGCCCCCGACCCCACAGGATGAAGCCCAAAATCCTTCCCGCTCCCACGCGGCACCACACCAAACAAACCATCGCTCACATTGAACAGCAATCCCGCGTCCGGCCTCTTCATATGCACCACAACCGTCAGACGATCCTTCACTTCAACACTATCTACTGCAGCAAAACCACCACCCTTTGCCGTTACAACCGAGCCGTCGATCAAGCTTCGAATCGTGTAAGCAACATCCTCCGCCTCAAGCGGCCTCCCATCATGAAACCGCACGCCATCGCGCAGATGAAACACCCACGTCAAAGGGTCCGTCTGCTCCCAGCTATTCGCCAGCCACGGCTTCAATTCATAGTGTTCATCCTTCTTCACCAGCGCATCGAAGATCAGCCCACCTACTCGCTCCGACTGCGCATCCGCCCCCACCCGCAAGTCCAAATTATTCGGACTACTCTCAAGAATCATTACCACCGAACCCGGCTCTTCCACCCGCGCCCTGCATCCAGTGATAAAAAGACACACGACAAGGAACGTCAGCCAGCCTTCCCAACGCCGAACCTTCGCTCGCCTGTCAACAATCGACTGCACCGCACAAAAAATAGATCGCCCTCGAAGCGCAGCCCCACGTCGCTCAGAGATCATTGTTATCGCCTGAACTCACGCCTTTTGTCTTACTATCCATGCGTCACCTTACCCAATACCGCAGCCCTCTGCGCTCCAGTAGCCGCCGGGATATTCCCTGGCAGTCCGTTCCTGCTCAACCAGGCCAACAGTGCAAACGCCACAGCCTCCTTAGCCTGCGCCGGAATCCCCAACTCCTCCATCAACCGCACCTTCACTCCCATCGGTCGAAGCTCTTCGGTCAACATCTTTATCAACAAAGCATTCTTCGTCCCACCACCTGCAATCACAAACTCCACTGGCGACAACGGCGCAGCTTGTCCCACGTGTCCCCACACAAACTTCTGATAAGCCTTCAAAACCGACGCAGTCGTCAACGCAGTTGCCGTAGCCACCACGTCTTCATCTCGATCCTCACTCCCACCAGCTTTGCGACACATCGCAATAAACCGCGACACAAACGTCTCCCCAAACTGCTCTCGCCCGCAGGACTTTGGCGGCAGAGAAGAGAAGTATGGTTCCTTCAGAATCGCCTCCACCACCTCCTGCAACACGTGCCCTGTCCGAGCCACCGCACCTCCACGGTCAAAGTCCCGCTCATACAGTCTCTTCATACAGGCATCGATCACCATATTTCCAGGACCTGTATCGAACGCCATCAGCCTATCCACTCCCGCCTCAGCGGGAATAGCCGTAAGGTTCGCAATCCCGCCAAGGTTCAGCAAAACCCGACTGACCTTTGCAGAGCGGAACATGCAGTAGTCCAGCATCGGCACCAGCGGAGCCCCCTGTCCTCCCGCAGCCAGATCGGCCGGCCTGAAGTCGCTCACCACGGGAATCCTCAGCTGCTCCGTGATCACCGCTGCTTCTCCCATCTGCCAAGTAGCTCTCGTAGCCTTCCCTAGATACCTCTCCGAAGCCCCCTGGTGGTACACCGTCTGGCCATGACAACCCACCAGATTCACCTTCACTCCAAACTTCTCCTGCGCCTTCGCCACGGCCTCCGCATACATCTCACCCAATCGCCAGTTCAGCCGCGCAAGCTCTGCCACCGAAATCGCATCGGCGTCCATAGCAGAGAGCACCGCCGCCCGCAAGTTCTTCGGATACGCCATACCCAAATGACCCAGCAGCTTGATCCGAGGCGTCCCACCAGCCACCGACGCAGGCGAAATCCTGCAGATCGCAACGTCCACCCCATCCGCGGAGGTCCCACTCATCACTCCAGCCACCACCAACGCCTTCGTCAATCAGCCCTCCTCAGAATCCAGATACAACACGAACTGCCACAACTAAGCACTCCCCTTCAACTCCCTCTGTAACTCCGCCAGCAGGTTCAACGCCTCACGTGGAGTCAGCCCATCCACATCTGCCTCCGCCAGCCGATCCACGATCCTCTGCGACAGCGGCGTAAACATCGTCATCTGCATCTGCACCGACTGTGTCGGCGAAGCCTCCCTGACCTGCTGCGACTCTGCACGCTCATGCACCTTCAGCACCTCGCGTGCACGCGCAATCACACCCGCCGGCAAACCCGCCAGCCTCGCAACCTCGATCCCATAGCTCTTACTAGCAGGCCCAGCCTCCACCGTATGCAAAAACACAATCCCCCCGCAGTCTCCTTCACCGTCACGCGCAGATTCGTCAACCTCGCCAGCCGATCCGCAAGCAGCGTCAGCTCATGATAGTGCGTCGCAAACAGAGTCCTTGCTCCAATCCGATCATGCAGATGCTCTACCGTAGCCCAGGCCAAACTCAAACCATCATAGGTAGCCGTCCCGCGCCCCATCTCATCCAGCAGCACCAGCGAGCGGTTCGTCGCCGTATTCAAAATCGCCGCCGTCTCCGTCATCTCGACCATGAATGTTGACCGACCACGCGCCACATTGTCGCTCGCTCCAATCCGCGTATAGATCCGATCCACCAACCCCAGCCGCATCCCCTCCGCCGGAACAAAGCTCCCCATCTGCGCCATCACCACCAGCAGCGCAGCCATGCGCAGATACGTACTCTTTCCTCCCATATTCGGCCCTGTAATCAGCAGCACCGCCGGCCCCGCATCCGCATCCAGATGCACCGAGTTCGGCACAAACCGCCCCCCACCCGACTCCTCCATCCGCCTCTCCACCACCGGATGTCGTGCCTGCACAAACTCCAGCACACCCGACACCTCGACCTGCGGCCTCACCCACCCTCGCAGCGCTGCAAGATGAGCGAAACACCCCAGCAGATCAATCTCCGCAATCTTCCTCGCCGTCTCCCGCATCCGCCCCGCGGACTCCAGCAACTGCCGCCGCAACTCCGCAAAGATCTTTCTCTCGATCTCTCCGCTCCGCTCCTGCGCGGTCAAAATCTTTGTCTCATACTCCTTTAACTCCGGCGTCGTAAATCGCTCCGCATTCACCAGCGTCTGCTTCCGCTCATAATCCGCCGGTACCGCCTTCGCATTAGCCTTCGTCACCTCAAGGTAGTAGCCAAACACATTGTTAAACCGCACCTTCAGCGACCCGATCCCGGTTCTCTCGCGCTCCCGTTCTTCAATCGCCGCCAGCGCCTGGCGCCCGCTCCTGCTCAGTTCCCGCAACTCATCCAGCTCCGCATCCACCCCGACCCGAATCGCCCCACCATCTCCAATCGACACCGGCGGTTCCTCTGCAATCGTCCGCACGATCATCTCGTGCAGATCCTCCAGCGGATCGACGCTCTCTCCCAACTCCCCCACCGGGCCGCATCAAACGCCTTCACCGCCGCAACCACTCCCGGCAAACATCCAAGCGTCTTCGCCAGCGCCATCACCTCTCGCGGTCCAGCCGAATCCAGCGCCACCCGCCCCAGCAGCCTCTCCAGATCCAGCACGCCGTCCATCGACCGCCGCAGCTCCTCGCGCCCACGCAAATCTGCCGCCGCCTCACCTACCGCCTCCAGCCGCGCCTCAATCTCCCCCAACCCACTCGCCGGCCTTAACAACGAAGCCCGCAGCAGCCGCTTTCCCATCGGCGTACAACAAGCGTCCATCGTATAAAACAGCGTAGTCTGCGCCGACTCGCCCGAAAACAGCGGCTCTACCAGTTCCAGATTCCGCACGCTCACCGCATCCAGCTCCAAACAAGTCGACCGCTCATAAAACCGCAGCCCATCCACATGCTCCAACGCGCCCTGCTTGGTCGCCCGCATATAGTGCAGCAGGGCCCCAGCCGCCACCGTCGCCGCCTCATGTCCTCCCAACCCCATCCCATCCAGCGAATGCACCTTGAAGTGATTCCTCACCAGCGGCACCGCATACTCTGCCGTAAACACCCACTCCTCCACCGCCGTCTTCGTCCGAATCGCATCCAATCCCGCTGCCGTCTCGCTCTCTCCAGCCAGATTCACCCCACCCAGCAACCCAGACCCGTACAGCAACTCAACCGGCCTCACACGCCCCAGCTCATCGACAAGCGCCGCCCATCCACCGGCTCCAGGAAACTCCGTGGCCCGAAACTCCCCCGTCGAAAGATCCAGCAGCGCCAACCCGCAAGCCTGAGCTCCG